>JAHHGX010000084.1 GCA_019359675.1 Calothrix sp. FI2-JRJ7 | reverse complement strand
CTTCCTCAGCAGTTCTTGGAGTTCTTCAAGTGTTTCATTTATCTCTAATTTAATAACCCTACTCATTGTTTTTAACCAGTAATGCACCTTTTCTCAAATGTATCATAATTTTAGTGAAATGGTATAATAAGATTAATGCACGAGTCAAACCTGATACAGCTGTCTTGGCACCAGTTTGAATGTTAACAACGGTACCCATTGTGGCGCCAGCACCAGGTAAACCACCACACAAACCAGAAATTAAGTTACCAATACCTTGGCCAATTAATTCTTTGTCAGATTTATGTTCGGTACGGGTTAAGCTATCTGCAATTACGCTGTTAATAATGTATCAATACATCCCAAAATACCTAACATCACCCCGTCAATCAGCATGACTGTAACTTGACCGGATGTGAAAGTTGGCATTTGGATGGTGGGCAAACCAACAGGTATTTCACCAATTCGTCTAATATCAGTGTTACCGAAGACTGTTAATGAAACTACGGTACCAACGATTAACGCGACAAGTTGAGGTGGTACAATGCGCTTGACTTTAGCTGGCATGAAGAAAATAATCGCCAGCGTTAAAATTCCTAATGTCGCTTCCGCAGGATTTATATTAGATAGCAACTGGGGTAGATTTTGCACCATCCCCAACACACCACCTTTGGGGTTAGGCTGTCCGACAAAGGGAGCAATTTGAAGAATAATCAAAATTACACCGATACCAGACATGAAGCCAGAGATAACACTGTAAGGCATTAAGGTAATACAGCAGATTGCAGGTTGGTGAGGTACAGTAATTGAAAAATGTCTAAAATGTTAGTAATTAATCAAATTAGGTAGAGTTTCTATTTTACCTATTTATACGACAAATATTGGTGTACCTCATTTACTCGCAATCTGCTGTATATTTACCCAATTTAAAAATACCAAACAGAATTTGAAATATCCCTGCCAACATAACGACGGTAAAAGCCATCGCTAAACCGTTTTCTGGGTTAGCAGCGGTTAAAGAAGCAATGATAGTAGTAATTACTACTGTCATTGGTCCAGTCGGTTCGGAAATTAAAGTTGGTGTACCGCCAAATAATGCAGCAAAGAAACCAACACAAACTGCACCATAAAGACCAGCGACTGCACCGGCGCCACTTGCAACACCGAAGGCAAGTGCAAGGGGTAGAGAAACAATTGCTGCTGTAACACCACCAAAGATGTCACCGCGTAAGTTCCTGAAATGGATTTGATTAGTTATTGCCATCTTTCTGATAAATCGGTAGAACTGAATACTGGACTAAATATTTGACAGCTTAATCTCGCGATTAACTTGTGTTTTCCTCAGTGAGATAAAAACTATTTGATAATTGTGTTACACGAATTAATTACACAGCAATCTTTTATACGCATATAAATGAAGATTGACGCTTGTGTATTATTTGGCAACTATTATTTTTGTTGCAATTTTTTACCTTATTCTCTATAGCTGCTCTAAGAAAAAGTGATGCACACGTAATTTTAAAAATGTTATTCTAACTAAAGAAGCTGAATTCTTTAGTGAAAACAATCTATAACGTATGAACCTTGGTTAGCTCTACAAGGTTAATAAGGGTTTATTAGTGGAGATTAGTGAATTATGGCTTAACGCTAATCGTACCATCATTTGTTTTCTAATTGAGTTATTATCTTAATAAATAAGATTAGAAAATTTTATCTTATTTTTAAGAACGCAGTTTCGAGTGCATTGTGCTTATGACAGCAAGCTGACTTTTTATAAGCTAATTTTAAAAACGTTGATTTAAAGAAGATTGGTCATAAAGTATCCCGAAAGGTAAGATGTCTTTTTTTTGCATATAGCAACGCTATACAAGAGGTATAATTTACTTCTTGTACTTAAAGACGTTACGTGTTAAGTCAGCATCAAGCAAACTAAGTAAAGTTATACTCAGTTCAATAGCTCAATGAATTAAATGCAAACGCATTTTTGATTTGAATCTAGTATCAGTGGACACAAAATTCAAATCGATATGTATAGCTTACAGCTTTTCTTGTCTCAGTGGTCAATGCAAAGATGATAATTATAAAACAATTATTAAATCAAGTTCATAGTATTAAATCTATACATGAGTTTTTATTATAAAAAAATTATTTGCTGCATAAATTTAAATTATCTTGGTCTATCGCCATGCATGATATTCCTTTTGATAGAAGACAAGAGAGGAATTTTATATTTCCCCCTTGTTTACCTCATTTGTACTCTGTTTTTGCTCGCTTAACCGACATCATCATGTGCGAAACGGTTGAAGAGGAAGTCAAGAGCATAGTTACGCAGTTTATAGTAACGTGGGTCGTCCATAATGCGTGCGCGGTCTCTAGGACGGTCGAAAGGAATTTCCATAACTTCGCCAATTTTCGCGTGTGGACCGTTGGTCATCATCACTAACTTGTCAGCGAGGAATAGTGCTTCGTCGATATCGTGGGTAATCATTAATACAGTTGCGCGGTTGTCACTCCAAATTTTGAGTAACTCTTCCTGCAATTCTTCCTTAGTAATAGCATCCAAGGCGCCGAAAGGTTCGTCTAAAATTAAAACCTTGGGACGAATAGAAAGCGCCCGTGCGATAGAAACCCGTTGACGCATACCACCCGACATTTGCATGGGTTTTTTTTCCATTGCGTCTGCAAGTCCCACCATTGCTAAGTTATCGCGAACGATAGCTCTTTTTTCAGCTTCGGGTTTATCTGGATAAACAGCATTAACAGCTAAGTAAATATTTTCAAAAGCTGTTCTCCAAGGTAGCAGTGCATAGTTTTGGAACACTACCATCCGGTCTGGGCCTGGTTTAGTAATAGGCTTACCTTCGAGTAATACCTCACCAGTTGTAGGATGGTTAAAACCCGACACCATGTTTAGCAGCGTAGATTTACCACAACCAGAGTGACCAATTACACAAATAAATTCTCCCTGATATACGTTTAGATTTACACCATCAAGAACAGTGAAGGGTCCTTTCTTGGTTGGGTAAACCTTACTAACGTCTTTAATTTCTACATATGGTTTTTTGCCACTAGCAACAGAGGCGCCGCTTACAAGAGGTTGCCCTAGTTTATCTCTGACGGAATCGTTAACTTTAAAAGTGCGGTTTTGCATAACTTTAATAATTGGGGGAAAGGGAGAGAGTTATGAGTTGTGAGTTATGAGTTGTGAGTTATGAGTTATGAGTTATGAATTTAACTTCTAACTCAATACTCTTAACTCCTAACTTTTTTTACGCTGCTACTTGACGTGTGGGTGAGTCGAGAACGACTTCAGCAATAGAGAAATCTTGTTTTATTTTGAGCTTATTAAGGTAGTCGATGGGGTTATCGGCGTCAAATGGTGTGCCATCAAATAATTTGATGGGTTGGCGAGTGTAGCTGATGTCTAAACCAAGTTCACGCGCGGCAGTACTAAATACACGAACACGACATATCCGTTCGACAACTTCTACCCAGTTGCGTGGGAATGGAACATCACCCCAACGCGCGAGTTGTGTCATAATCCAAATTTGTTCGGTACGACTTGGGCGGTTAATTGCTGACTCTGCGTAGAACTGGTGGTGAGCGTACTCTACCTGATGGTCAATATCACACGTGTCGCTATAATCACCGAGTTGAATGTAGTCGATGTCGGTGCTGACATATTCTGGTCGTGCCAAAATATGACGAACTTCTTCGCTATTTTCAGGCAGCGAGCAGTAATAGCAAGCTTCAAGCAAAGCTTTTGTTAGAGCTATATGAGTATTTGGATATCTTTCCGCCCAATCTTCACGTACACCCAAAACTTTCCCTGGATGTCCTAACCATACTTCGAGGTCGGTTGCGATAGTAAAACCTACACCTTCTTCAGCGGCACGGATATTCCAAGGTTCTCCTACACAGTAACCATCGATACTACCATTTTGTAAATCGACGACCATTTGAGCAGGAGGGATTGTTTGAATATGTACGTCTTTGTCGGGGTCTATACCACCTGCTGCTAACCAGTACCGTAGTAACAAGTTATGCATGGAAGCAGGATGAACTACACCCATTGTATGGCGTTTGTTACGAGTTCGCAGTAAAAAATCTTTAAAGTCCGATAACCCTTGAACACCTTGCTTCAAAAAGTTCTTGTTGAGAGTAATGGCGTTACCGTTACGGGTCATTGTCAAAGCGGTAACTACAGGTATAGGTTTGTTGCGGTGTCCACCTAAAGTCATCCACATTGGTAAACCAGAAGGCATTTGGGCAGCATCAAGGTACCCAGCAGCAATACCATCTACAATACCGCGCCAGCTTGTTTCACGTAAAAGTTGAACATCATCCAAGCCGTGTTTTGCAAAGAAACCTTTTTCTTTAGCGATAGCAAGAGGAGCGCAGGCAGTCAAGGGGACAAAGCCGATTTCTAAGTTAACTTTTTCTAAACCGTGGCGTGATACTGCTGCTGTTTTACGCGCGCGTAGTTTCTTGATACGTTTTTGTTGGTTGAGGAAGTAAATCATTTCACTTCGCAGGCTGTAGTAGCTGGGATGTTCAACAACATCCATACGCTTGCGAGGACGAGGAATATCGACTTCGAGGATATCACCAATTTTTGATTCGGGACCGTTGGTAAGCATTACGATACGGTCAGATAGTAATACTGCTTCGTCAACATCGTGCGTTACCATTACAGCAGTTACTTCGTTCTCTTCGCATATCTGCATTAATTGCTCTTGTAAATTACCCCGTGTCAAGGCATCCAAGGCGCCGAAAGGTTCATCAAGTAATAATAATTTGGGTCTAATAGCGAGTGCGCGAGCAATAGCAACCCGTTGCTTTTGTCCACCAGAAAGCATTGTAGGTGATTTGTCCGCGTGAGGACGTAAACCCACCATATCAATATGTTTTTCAACAATTGCCCGACGTTCACCAGCAGGTATACCTGGCATAACTGCATCAACAGCCAAGGCAATATTTTCGCGTACTGAGCGCCAAGGTAATAAAGAATAGTTTTGGAAAACTACCATCCGGTCGGGGCCTGGCTTAGTAATTCTTTGTCCTTCCAAAGTTACAAGACCCTCGGTTGGCAAATCCAAACCAGCAATCATATTTAATAAAGTTGACTTTCCGCAACCAGAGTGACCAATTAACGATACAAACTCACCTTTTTTAATTTGCAGGTCGATACCTTTAAGTGCAACGTATTTGCCACCACCGGTTAATTCAAAGACCTTATCAATTTGGTCAACACCAACAAACATAGACATAGCTGTAATTGGGGGGGTAAAGTTTTAACAAGAAAGTTATGAGTTGTGAGTTATGAGTTATAAGCTATGAGTTTTAACTCCTAACTCCTAACTCCTAACTGTAATTATCTTTCAGGAGGAAGAATGCGTCCTTGAAGCCATACCATAAATTTGTCAAGTATCAAACCGACAAGACCTATGTAAACTAGTGCCAAAATAACTTCACTAACGTTGTTGTTTTGGTAAGCTTCCCAGATAAAGAACCCAATCCCGACGATACCTGACATTACGATTTCTGCCGCGATAATCGCCAACCAAGCCAAACCAATCGCTATTCTCAAACCAGTGAAAATGTAAGGCAGTGCAGCAGGAATCAAAATGTTGAAGAAATATTCTTTTTTGTTAAGTTGTAGTACTTTCGCGACGTTGTTGTAATCGACGGGAATTTCTTTTACACCTACCGCAGTGTTAATTAAGATGGGCCAAATTGCAGTGACGAAGATTACGAACAGTGCTGCGGGTTCGTTTTGACGCAGTGCTGCTAAGGAAATAGGTACCCAAGCAAGAGGAGGTACGGTTCTTAATAATTGGAACAAAGGGTCTAATGCTTTATTAATGGTTTTATTAACACCAATCAAAATCCCTAAGCCAATACCAACAATTGCCGCTAAAGTGTAGCTAATTGCAACTCGCTGCAAGCTAGCCAATATCTGCCAAAATAAACCTTTATCAGTACCGCCTCTATCATAAAAAGGGTACAAAATCAAAATCCTAGTGTCTTGAATTACTTGTATTGGTCCAGGCAATGTTGCTCCTGGTATCCAAGAAAATAGTTGCCATACGGCTAAAAATACTCCGATAGCAATCGCTGGGGGAATCAATTCTGGAATTTGTTTTTGTATACGTGCGGCAAAACCATTACCGTCCATTGCAGCCGGTCGTCTTTGAACAGTTGTCATTGAATTATCTCCTTGGGGGTTTTATTGGGGGCTAATGGGAGTGTCTCTCATTAGCGATTAATCTTTGAGTTTAAACTAAATAGCAACTTTCTTGATTTTGAGACTCTTAAGGTACTCTTCTGGTTTTGCTGGGTCAAATTTTATGCCATCGAAAAACTCTTCTACTCCGCGCGATGTGTCTGTTGGAATATCTGCTGCTGCTATATTCATTTCTTTAGCAGCTTCTTTCCAAATATTTTCTTTGTTAACTCTGTCAATCAAATCTTTTGCTTTAGCGGCGCCGTTAGCAAGGTAATCTGGTGGTAAGAAACCCCAGCGCACGTTTTCAGTTATGAACCATAAATCGTGACTCTTATAAGGATATGAAACGCTTCCTCTTTCATCTTTCCAATAATATGCTGCTAACTTTTTATCATCAATTTTGCGCCCATCTCCCATATCATAAACTCCTTGGAAAGGATTATCAAGAATATCAGCAGGAAGATTGAAATAATTACGTCCACCTAATATTTGTGCCGCTGCTTTGCGGTTATCAAAATTATCTAACCACTGCTGTGCTTCCATAATACCTTTAAGCAATGCTTTGGTAGCTTTAGGATTTTTGTCAACCCAATCTCCTCGCATTGCAAAGTATTCTTCGGGGTGATTTTTCCACATTTCTCCTGTCAACATTGCCAAGAAGCCGATTTTATCTTTAACGATGCGGTAAGGCCAGGGGTCGCCTGTGCTGAACGCATCCATTGTTCCGGTCTTCATGTTCGCTACAGTTTGTGCAGCAGGTACCGTCAGCAGTTTGATATCAGCATCTGGATCAATTCCACCTGCTGCCATCCAATAACGAATCCATAAATCTTGGTTGACTTGTGGGAACGTAAATGCTGCTGTAAATGGAGTCGATGACTTTAACTGAGTAATTAAACCTTTTGCACCATCTAGCTTTAAACCAAATCCTTTACCTGCGTGCTTGCTAGCTAGCGCAATCCCATTTCCTTGTGTAATCAACTGACACAACACATACATGGGAATTTTTTGATTACCTTTGGTAATTAAACCTTCAGTAATCATATGCGGCATTGGCATTTGCCATTGTCCACCATCAATACCACCACCAGCAGAACCAATTTCAACGTTATCGCGTGCTGAACCCCAAGAAGCTTGTTTGGAAAGCTCAACATCAGGCATTCCATACTTCGCAAAAAATCCTTTTTCTTTCGCGATAATTAACGGCGCCGCTTCCACAATTGGAATATATCCAAGTTTTACTTTTGTTGTTTCAGGCTTCTGGTCAGGGCTAATGTTGGCAACTGGAACAGCTGTTGCACCAGTGCCAGACGAACCAGTAGAAGCGTTGCCACCGCCCGCTTCTGGAGGATTTCCCAAACAACCTTTGAGCAATATTGCACTCGCAGACGCACCTGCTGTAACGATGAATTTTCTACGAGAAACTTGCTTGAAAAACTCCGACATTGTGATTCTCCTGTTGGTGAATATGTAATTTTTGGTATGGCAAACCTAGCAAGCGAAACTTAATGGTTTCTTGCGCTCTTAATTAAATCTGTTTTTTTTATCGTTGCCATTAACTCAACCAATAACTACAAGAAACTAGTTGAGGAACACTTATTAGCAACCAGTTATTTCAGTCACGTTAATTTTCCGTGTTACTTAGAAACATTAATTAACGTTGTTTCATTTAGCTTACAGTGTTTCTTGCCATTTTGGTCATTTTGAAACAGCAATTATTAAATAAATATTAGATTGGACATATAAGTAAAAACTTATATATCACGTCAAAACTACCCTTGCCTATTCAATGCATATTCAATCTTTTATGCAAACAATTTTAATTCATCTATGTATCTATTCATTTTGCTCTTTTTGAGAAGCTTTATGAAGATAAATGAAGATAAATTAAGAAATATTTATAAATATCAAATGTAAATTTTATAACTGTGTGGTTTAACCCCTAGGGACTTGTTATCTACACTATGTATTAGTTTTACTGATAGCAATCAATTATTTTTCTGATGAAAAGAGTGTTTCGCTCTTGGTATATCTTATTCAGTGTTTATAACTATGTTGCTTGCCATAATTATTTTCAGTACGCTTGCTGCTTGGGTGGCGCCAGAGAAAGCCCATCCCACAAGACATTTTTTTTGATGTGATAGTGATATCATTATGATAACAAAGTGGTATTGCGGCAATGGAACAGAATATTAAGGAATCTCCTGCGTTCAAGCTGAATGGGTTTGTAATGCTAGTTATAGTCGGCGCCATTTCTGTGTTCGGCACCTGGTATTTATGGAACAGCGTTCACGGATTGGAAACTGTACTACAAAGAGGTCTAAAAATAGCTGATTTTATTGATGACTCCCTAGCTGAGGGAATTGCGTGGTTGACAGCAGTGTTATTAGTAGTTGTGATTCCGTCGATATCAGGATTTTTTAGCGTCGAACCCAATAAAGCAGTAGTGCTGTTATTTTTTGGTAAATATATAGGTACAGTTCGCGAACCAGGTTTTTGGTGGACAAATCCATTTGCGAGCAAATACCAGATTTCGCTGCGAGTTCGTAACTTTAACAGCAAAATAATTAAAGTTAATGACGCTGAAGGAAGTCCCATTGAAATAGCTGCTGTTGTTGTTTGGCGAGTTGTGGATACGGCAAAGTCTAAATTTGCTGTCGATGACTATCAAGAGTTTGTTGCTATTCAAAGCGAAACTGCAATTCGGGCTTTAGCAATTCGCTATCCATACGATACACCAAACGATACTCCTTCACTGCGAGGAATACCCGATGAAATTGCTCACTCACTCAAGCATGAATTACAAGCGCGCTTGGAAGTAACGGGAGTAGAAGTTATAGAAGCAAGAATTTCGCACTTGGCTTATGCGCCAGAAATTGCCCAAATGATGTTACGGCGCCAACAAGCCAAGGCACTAATTGATGCACGGCGCCAAATTGTCGAAGGCGCCGTGGGTATGGTATCAGAAGCCCTAAACCGTCTAAGTGCTGACCAAATGATTGATTTGGATGACGAGCGCAAAGCGTCTATGATTAATAACTTGTTAGTTGTACTAACTTCCGAGCAAACCGCGCAACCAGTAATTAATACTGGCACTCTTTATAATTGACATGAGTCAGAAGAAACGCTTTCTACTACGTTTAGATTCTAAGCTGTACGAAGTTTTAGAAAAATGGTCAGCAGATGATTTGAGAAGTGTCAACTCCCAAATTGAATATCTTCTTAGCGAAGCGGCAAAAAAAGCTGGGCGCTGGGATCAAGATAAAGACAAATCGAAGGATTAATAAAAGATATAAATATTTATCACTATTGAACGTACACTAGCATTCCATTGATTATGTATTGACATTGAGTATACATATTTTGTATACTCAATGTGTGTACGAAAATGGAAATTAACTAATGGAAGCACAATCAGAAGAATCGAGACGAAACCGTGATGTGACTATTAATATTAGAGCGTATCAGCGAGAGCGTGATTTAATCGATAGAGCAGCGGAGTCTCTTGGTAAAAGTCGTTCTGACTTCATGTTAGAGACGGCATGTCGGGAAGCAGAAGCAGTTTTATTAGACCGTCGGCTGTTTGTGTTGGATGAGGAAAAATATCAGCAGTTTTTAGAGCTTCTTGATGCACCACCAACAGTAAATGAAAATCTTCGTAAACTTATGAATTATAAGGCGCCTTGGGAGTAAAAATGATAGAAGGGCAGCATCCACCTATACAGGCGCCTCAACCAATTCAACCTGAATTTAAAATTGAAGATTTTGATTGTGGCAATATCGAATTAAACGAGTGGCTAAAAAAACGTGCGTTAAAAAACGAAGATAGTGGTGCTTCGAGAACTTATGTTGTAACAGTAGAGCAGATAGTTATTGCTTATTATTGTCTTGCAACTGGAAGTATTATTAGCACAGTAGCAATAGGGAAAGTACGCCGTAATATGCCTGACCCGATACCTGTTATCATCATTGGACGTTTGGCTGTTGACATAAATTGGCAAGATAAGAAAATTGGGTATGCATTAGTACGTGATGCTGTTCTCCGCACCTTACAAGTTTCAGAAATTGCTGGTATTAGAGCTATTCTTGTTCATGCCTTAACTGAACGGGCAAAGCAATTTTATGAAAAATGTGGATTTATTGCTTCGCCGATTGAGCCAATGACGCTGATGGCGACAATTAAAGATATTAAGGTCGCATTTGGGATTAGCTAGCGAGAGTAATGGCACACCCTGAGAGTTGTCAATGTGGTCTTAGGTCATTATCTATTTCGACAATACCCCTAGAACCATCGATTCGCACCCGTTGACCATCCTGCAATACCCATGTAGCATTCCGTACATCCATTATTGCGGGAATTCCATATTCACGAGCAATAATGGCGCCGTGAGAAAGTCTTCCACCTGCATCAGCAATAATTCCTTTGGCTCTAATTAAAATAGGTGCCCATCCAGAGTCTGTATAAGGTACAACTAATATTGTGTCGTCATCGATATCGGGAACTTCTTGGAGGTTACGCAGTACTTTTACCCTTCCTTCTGCTTGTCCGGGACTTGCACCAATACCGTGCATAACTTGGTCAGGCGCCAAAGCAGGCATTAAAGCAGGGACAATTGGGGGAGCGGTACCATAAACAAGTAAAGGAGGGTTAAGTTGTCCATCGCGTTCGAGTTGAGAACGTCTACGATAAATTAATACTTGTAAGCGACTTATCTTTTCGGGAGTTGGTGCTTCTACGAGTTCGCGCACTTCCTGAAACTCTAAGAAGAAAATATCACCTTTTTGCAGTAAAAAGCCTGCATGTAAGAATTTATCTTCTAAAGCGATAAAGCTCCAGCGTAAATAAGCAAGTAGACGTGAGTAAACTTCAGTAACTTTTCCTTTCATGTCTACGCGACCCTGAACAAACAGAGGACGTTTTCTGCGTTTTTTGACCTTTGGTTGTTCGGAAAGCATAAACTGCACGAATAATCCTTTAATTTTTTCGGGTTCTTCTTTCCAAGTTGGAATAGCAATATCTGTCCCAACTTCGCTTAAGTAACCGTATTTATTTAAGAGATATTCAAATGCTGTTAAGATTTTTTGCCCTTCTGTTGAAACAGCTAAGTCCTCAAATACATTATCGGGGTCAAATTCTGCGACACCTGTGCGGTTTTCTGGTGGTGTTGCAGACAGTATTTGCTTTGCTTGTTGCGCTAGCTGTTGTAAATCACGCACTGCTGAAACTTCAGGAGTAAGCCTATTATCAATATCTGTATCTTTTACTTTAAATATTGCTTGTCTGAGTGCGGCACTCAACGGCGCCATAATGCTGTAGTAGGTAGCACGCTGTAATAACTCTAATATATAGTCAATGCGCGTGATTAATTTGGCTGTATCTAAGTCATCAACCATTTCTTGTGATAATTGTGACAGCCCAATACTAAAACGGCGCCGATTATCACGTTGAAACTCTTCTTTTAAAGACAATTCGCGTCCAACCAACCGTAACAAGCCTGGTAAATTTCGTAACGTCGTATCAATTGCTGGCGCCGACATTTTGGCGCCTCGGGTTAAAAACTCTAAGCTTTCGGGTGGTAAACCCATACGGCGAAAAATTTGCCCTAACAGCGTGGCGTTAAAATAAGCGTGCGAAAAATGAAGTGTGGCAGTATCATTAAAATCTAAACCAAGCGAACGCTCTCCCAAAACTATCGCAAAAATTCCTCCCCAAACACCACAAGTTAAAGGACGATTAATCGACCAAGTTAAAGGACGAATTAATCCAGGAATTACTTCAGCAGCAATTTTACGTGTCCAAATAGGCAGTAATGTCGTAATGGGACGTGCTTGGAGTACCCATAACGTCTGACCGTCATAACTCCACTCAATATCTTGAGGTATACCGTGATAACGTTCTTCAATATGACGAACTAAGTACGCTACTTGCTTGATAATGACTGGGGGTACTCTCCCTTGTCCTTCGAGATGGATAAATGAAACGTTGTCACTTTCCATTACAAACGCACGGTATTGTTCGGGAGTGACGCGACCAGATACTACTTGTGTGGGACTTCCTGGTAATGCTTCGATAACGATAGCATCCATTTCTTGGGTTACTGGGTCACGGCTAAATGCCACACCAGAATAAACGCTGCGAATTTGTTGCTGTATTAAAACAGCCATTGTAGATTCTTTAACATTTCTATCTTGCCGATACTGTGCTGCGGATGGAGTGTTGTACGATGATTGAGTCCGCGCAATAGCAGTTTGTAATTCTTGTTTAGTAGTTACATTTAAAATACTTTCGTATTGTCCAGCAGCAGAAGCATTTTCAGTATCTTCACCTACTGCCGAAGAACGTACTACCAAAGGTGATAATTCTGAGGGTTGAAGAAAATCAATCATTGGTTTTGGGTCTTCGTAAGGAAGTAATACCCATCCCTTGGGAACTGAATAACCCCAACGTTTAATTTCTGCTAACCTCGCAGCTTTGTTACCAACAAAATTAGCATCAAGTTCATCATCCAACGTCAAAATAGACTCGCTGTTTCCACGAAAGAAATTCATTGCAGCTTGCGAGTCAGGACTTGCTTGAGCTACAGGTAAATCCATATCATCTTTGATTTGCTTGTAAATCCATGCCAGCAAACCAGCAAGTGCAATAGCTGCGACTATTCTAAAACCATCTTCGGCGTGAAGCACAGTAACAATAATTGGGAATAAAAGTAACACTCCATACTGGGCAGCTTGTCGCGAACGAATTATAGTAAAACTAACACCTGCAAGCAAAAACACAAAAATTGCTACCAACGGGTCATGCACTATAAAACCCCAAACAACATTCGTTGTTCCTGCGCCTTTTGCTATCCAATACCTACCTAATACTAATGTAATTAGCGCTAGTAATTCCCATGCTGAACCATCTGGAAACACTGCACGCGCGAGTAAAACTGCCGCAATTCCTTTAAATGCTTCCGACAACACAGCCAACATTCCTGCTGGTGTTCCCCCGTGGTAAAACGCAGCAGAGACACCTATGTTACCAGTACCGAGCTGTGCCAATTGCTTCTTCGATACAATCTGTGTTACCCAAGCAATTAATGGCAAGGCGCCTAAGAGCGGGCAGATAACAAATATAACCAGTAAACCCCAGAGTTCAAGCATCCTAAAGCAGTGGATTTTAGACCTGTCTTTAATGTAAAAGCTAGAATCTTAAAACAAAAACATTTCTTGATTTTTAGCTTGAATAAGTATATATGCTTAAACGATATTTTTTAAGCGTATTTGAGATAAATTGTAGAGACGTTACACGTAACGTCTCTGACAGAAAACGGGTTATAAAAATAAAATTATACAAGAGCGAGCGTCAATACCTAAGCGACAGCATAAGCCGATTGCAATGCCCAAACAATTAGAGCAAATATAGAGCCTAACAGAACCACAGTCGAAATTGTCACTAGTTTAGGAGAGTCAGCACCATCGAACTTCATGATGCCACGGTTTAAGTCGGACATAGCGTTATTATCCTCTCAAGACAGAATTGGGCATTTGCCCGCTTTGATTGTAGTCCTTTTACACGCAAAAGATGCATTCCTTTATAACGATTTTGACTTCTCTTTACAACAAAAGATATCACCATAATTACCGATGCCAAAAATAAATATAATCAGTAGTTTAACTGTCGCGTTTACGTTCATATTTTGCTAAAAATTTGTATAAGATATAACATTCAACCGTAATTCTTTCACAATTAATTAATGATTGACGAGGCTAGGCAGGTAAAAGTTATGCTAGTAGCAGTTTTGGCTCTATGTTTAGGATTATTTATCGCGATTGAACTCGGATTGCGGATACTATTTGGATTTGGCAACCCGTTAATTTATATTGGTGATTTGGAAATTGGTTATTTACTTGCACCCAACCAACAAACTCGACGTAACGGTAATTATATAAAGATAAACGAGTATTCGATGCGTGGGGCGCCGATACAGAAAACCCCCTCTCCTTCAACAAAACGAGTATTTTTACTAGGAGACTCCATAGCAAACGGTGGATGGTGGACTGACCAGAAAAATACTATATCCAATTTGATAATGCAGTCGCTTACCAGTAAAAACTCGCCAACAGAAGTATTAAATGCGTCAGCCAACTCTTGGGGACCACGTAACGAACTAGCATATCTACAAAAATTTGGCACATTCAACGCCCAAGCAATTGTACTACTAATTAACACAGATGATTTATTTGCCACGGCGCCGACATCACTACCAGTAGGACGCGAGAAAAACTATCCCAACAAAAAACCACCGCTTGCAGTAGTTGAAATGTACCACCGTTATATTCAAAAATCTAAACCCATACCCGAACTTGAAAAAGCGCGACAAGAAGAAGGTGATCGAGTAGGTATTAATTTAGAAGCAATAGCAAAAATTCAAGATATTGCCACACAAAACAACAGTAAATTTGTTTTAGCGATGACACCCTTGAAACGGGAACTAGGAGAACCAGGTTCTCGCGACTATGAAATAAAAGCACGTGCAAGACTTGATGAGTTTGTCAAAGCAAGACAGGTTGATTATATTGATTTTCTTCCCTTGTTTAATGGGCGCCAAAACTCAGAAAGTTTATATCACGACCACATTCACCTAAACTTACAGGGCAATCAATTTGTCAGTGAAGTTATAAAAAAAAGCTTGCTAGACATATAATTGTAGGTTGGGTGGAGGCGCCTGGGTTCCCAACATATATTATTTTATATATGACACAGAGTACACAGAGAGATTCAATAAAGGCTATATTTTACCAAGAAATCAAACGCTGCTTATGTTAGGTGTTGGGTTTTGCGCTTCGCTCTACCCAACCTACAATCATATTAGCGGTTATGTTATATGGTGGTTTTGATAGGTTTTACAATGGTATTTACAGGCGCCGAACAATAAATACACAATTTGTTAGCAATTTCAACAGCTTCCTGTGGAGTTTTATCTAAATACATTGCGGTTAATGCAAATTCTCTACCAGCACCGATAGCACTAAATTCATTAATTTTCTCAACCAAATAGCCATCATAAATACGAAAGATTTCTCCTTCCATACCCATTAAATAGCTATTGCCTTTACCAAAAGTGTCATCTTTCTTTTTTGCCCATGTATAAAATTCAACAATATATTCTAATACTGCTTCTACTGTCTAATACTACTTCTACTGTTGGTGCAGATGGTTTGTGGTTGCGTGCAAATAACTGCATGAAACTTAATTCCATTATCCAGCCAACACTACCAATTACAATATCATTTACCTCAAATAGTTTTCCTTGTTCGTGTCCTGATACTCGTGAAGTCTCACTTAGGTAACCGCTCACACGGATACTATCTGCGGCAAACACAAGTCTATCAGCATACTTTTTCGCAGCAACAACGCTAATAATTAATATTTCTTGCTATAAAGTGCGAGAATCATAATATACATTTATTTTATTTATCTCACAAGTGAAACTTCTACTTTTTTCATTAATCTCGCTGTGGATAGATGATTTTTAGAAACCTGGCTTCTACTGATTAGGGTTTCTAAGGTTTTGTAATATAAATTAATTTATTTTAATAAACTCAGTTGTAATTAAGCCTGAATACCTAAATATAAATTACTAAAGCTTCAAATCGTATATTTATGTTAAGTAATTTTCATAAAATTGGAAAACACCTGCACAATGAAAAATACAAGTTTTAGCTAAAACGTTTACAAAAAGCAATCGAATAATATCGTTGCTGAAAGTGTGGCTTGAGGGGAAGTGACTCGCTATTCTTTAAAAACAAACCTGTAGACCGGAATGAGGCAATATTATGGATAAAAGTATGCTCCTGAATCGGTACGCGGCAGGGGAACGCGATTTCAAGGGAATTGTTTTGCATTCCTTAAATCTTTCTGATATCGATTTAAGTGGTGCAAATTTAAGTGGTGCTGACTTGAGTGGCGCCAACCTCAACCGTACAAATCTGAGTGGTTGTGATTTAAGTCGGGCAAACTTAACAGACGCAGATCTAAATAATGCCAATTTAAGTGGTGCGAACTTGAGTGAAACAAATCTTATTGGCGCCGACTTAATTCACGCGAATATGGAAGCAACAAATCTTAGTCGCGCCGATTTGAGAAGTGCTAGCTTGGTTTTGGTTAATTTAGCGCGTGCCAACATGAGCGAAGCAGAATTAAGTGGTACTGACTTAAGTGGCGCCAACCTCTTCCATGCAAATTTAACAGCCACAAACTTATATGAGGCAGAAATTACAGGTGCGGATTTAACAGGCGCCATTATTAGCGAAACAGAAATGAGCGCTGAAAAATCGCAAACAGGATTATCTCATAAATGGGTAACTTGGGCAGGTCAAAAAACAAATTAAGCACTTAGAACGTCCGGTGTGTGTCACGTAGGGTGCGTGAAAGCCTACATAAATCTGAACCAAAACGCAAGATTATGTAGCTTCACGCACCATCCACTTCAACGCCCAATATACATTCGATAAGTTTTACAATATATTTTCTAACGACAAATTATAAATTTAAAATTAAAACAGCTTTATTTCTGACCAGCAGCAATGTAACGTAACAGATAACAAAAAATCGCTGAGGTTTTGAGTTATGAAGGCTGCATCTATAATTGAGACGGCAGGACACCCGACAAACGACCAACTTTGTGCCATCGCCCGTACTTACATCTTAGAAGAACACGCGCGCGTTGGCGATAGAATTTACTACTGGGACAACTGGAACATCTCGGTTGGCGCCAATAGTAGTGCTAGCGAACCAACACTCGATAATGATACCTATTCTTGGGCGACAACATTATCGTGCGACATTACCAATATCGAAGTTTCAGAACGTAATGACTCAGAGCAAGAATACTTAGTAACTGTAGCAGCAGATATTACGGTTGGCAGCGGCAGTAACTCAAACGGCGCCGAAGTAGAGAATCAAGAAATAGAGCATGAAAAACATGTTTTCTTCTGCTACGTCAAATCAATACAAGGAGAATACTTTGTTACCAGTGTCGAAGAATAGTTTTTAATTTTAAGAGTAGTGCTATTCACATATAGAGATGCTACAAAATATTGGCATCTCTATATTAATTAGAAAGCGCCTTGCATAATGAGGTAATGTTAGTCAAAGCGAGCGATATTAATTATTTGAGCAAGCTAGAACAACATGAAAGCATTTGGAAAACGGGACACTACTAATATTAACCTTGAAGAACTTGTACAAGTTTACTTTGATATAGAACAAGTGCATTACGGCGTAATTTTTGCTGTCCGTCGCTCACCCAATGACATAGCATAGCGTTTAATGGTTATTTTAAATTATGTGGCAGCGGATGAAATGGAAAATTAAGTTCGTTATATATAATTATTTCTTTAAAATACATAACTAAAAACGTTGTAGCAATTGGTCATACTCATCATGGGTGACAAGTATATCTGGCAAATTTTGATAACCATTGGTTAACAAAATTATTACTGAACTTCTCCCTTTATGCCTTAACCTTTGCCAATTAGCCTTAAGTTTAAGTTACCATCCGGAATTGTACTGATTTGTTGTGTTGAATTTCTCTAGAAGATTAAAAAAACTATTGAGAAAATTCTTATGCCAAGTACTAATACCACTAATACAGCAACCCGCACATACGACATAATTGCTTTCGGTGATGAAGTTCCAGGCATTTTAGCCTTGGTATGTGCTGCACGTGAGCATTTTCGTCGCACTAATAAGTATCCACGTTCGTTATTGTTGTTCAAAGGTAATTCCCAATTAGGTATCGGTGGTCATTTGGTTCGTGGTGGTTTGTCTTATTTAGACCGCTCGGTTGTACCTCAAGCAGTTCGTAGTCAATATGGTTTGGCTGTTTATGGAGATGAGTCGAATATATATAAAGAATTTTTAAAACGCACTGGTGTAGTTCAGGTGGCACTTGACCCTAAAAAAGGTGATGCTGTTCTACGGGAAATGTTAAGAGAAATTAACGCGGATGTTCTTAGTGGTGTTGATATTGCATCGGTTAGTAAACAAGGGCAAGCTATCACGGGTATTCGTCTGACTAAAGGTGAAACCTATATGGCGAAAATCTTTATTGACTCTACAGTCAACGCTGAACTAGCTGTTGCTGCTGGTGTAAGCAAGCTGAAAGGGTTTGAAACTTTTGGTTTACCAAATTCTGAGCTTTCAGTAACGCTGACTTTTGAAACTCAAGGTTTGAGTGTGCAAACACTGAAGGATGTTGAAATGCAGTATATGCTGCGTCTTGCTGATGCTAATGATATCGAGGCACAAAGATGGATTAATACAGCAGCAGGTGGAGACCGCACACGCTTTTCTGAACTACAAGCTCCGTTTATCAATAATAAAAACGACCTCAATAAAATTGCGCTGTATGCAGGTAGCGATTATATAGATGTTCGTAGCTTTGCACTTTCAATTGCTTACCACGCATTCCGAGGTACAGCGTTATCACTAGACCAAAGCGGCGCCGTATTAGACAAAGGAAATATTGCCGTATTTCCTGACGGTAGAATGTCGTGGAATGCACTGCTATTTGATGTCAATGCCGACCAAGCTGAAGCATTAGCTCGTGGAGATTCCAAACCCACACCCGAAATGCTCAAAGAAATGCAGCTATTAACTCAATGGTTTAAGGGTATAGGCGCCACTACGGTTACACCAGCACCAGAATTATACATCCGCCATGCAGGTAACGTTGAAGGTGCTGTTGACTCACTAACAGGCGCCGAAATGCTTAAAGGAGGTGTGCCAGCATCTGAAGCACTAGGTACATTTGGCTACCACTTTGATATCCGTGGAGGTATCGAAGGTCTGGGAGCGCGTGCATCTGAAAAAGGCTTAGGTGAAGTTAAATTAGACCCACCACTATTCAATGTAGGCATTCAACACGCAGTATTAAAAAGCGTACCAAATATAGCAGTTATTAGCCCAGCATCAGGATTTGAAGGTTATGCATCCTCAGCAGGAAGAATTGTAGAATTCAATTGTGCAGTTGGACAAGGTATTGGTATAGCAGCAGCAATAGCAATGTTAAGCAACCGTAACCTAAACCAAATTTCCAATAAAGAAGTGCATGATATCCTAGCCAACACAGGCAAACTTTCAAAAATCTACGGTCAACCCGATGCACAGCAAGATATTGCTAGCTTAGACAATTTTGAGAATGCCTTAGCTGCGTAATTGAGTACTATATGGGACGGGGCTTGCGATGCCCATCCCACAATTGTAGGTTAATTTAATTTACAGATAAATTATAGATTCTCAAAAAATTAACGGCGCCACATCTCAAACTTATCTTCAGAACAACCGTTAATAAACTGATTATTCACCCAACCATCTAAAGGTTTAGTGTTATCCTCTCCAATAACCCGTGCAGAAATTTTCACCCAACCACCTCTACGATGTGAAGCAATTACCCCATCTCCACGATTCATTTTAGTCACAACTTTATAGCTTTTTCCAGGGCCAGTACGAATCATCACGTCGTTGCCCGTAATAAACGAACAAGTTCCAGATTGTTTAGCTTCAGTGCGTGCAGTGGAAGAGAAAGATGAACAGATATTAATAATGAGCAAAGCTAAAGCGATTCTTAACAACTTGGTAAATGCCATTTTTTATACCTCGTTTACAACTCTGTTGCTCACAATGCTAACCATAGTCACAAACGATGGATATTCGTACTTTCTCTGAATATTTTATGAAGATTGTGATATTCAGACTCACAGAACAATCCCACAAGAGCATTAATTATTAAGATTTGTAAAGATTTAAATTAATGATATTATCATCAAAAGTAATAATTTACACTAATTAATTGCAATTCAATTGAAATAGCAAGGTACCAAGCGATACAGTACGAAGAAGATAGCATTTATGTGTTGAGTAATCGTTAATACGTGGGCAAAATATTGTCTAAGTACAGAAGAAAGGCGCCGTAAAAAATCACCCTAGAAGGGTACCCATTTCGTACTGAAAAATTAACAACACGTTGTTAATTGTGTACAGAGGGTATAAGTTCATGAGGGAATCACTATGTATGGAGTAGAGGCATCTGCACCGTCAGGGAATCGTAATTATGACATTATCTGTTTTGGCGATGAAGTTCCAGGGATATTAACGCTTATTTGTGCTGCACGAGAGTATTATCGTCACACTAATAGCTATCCCCGTAGCTTGTTGTTGTTTAAAGGTAATTCTAAATTAGGAGTTGGTGGGCATGTTGTTCGTTCTGGTTTGGCATATCTAGACCGTTCTTCGGTTCCTAATACAATTCGGCAAGAGCGGAAGCTTGATATATTTGGTGACCCATGTGCTATTTACAAAGAACTTTTACAACGCACGGGGGTACACCAAGTAGCACTCGACCCAAGCAAGACAGATTGGGTATTGCGCGAGATGTTGCGGGAGATACACGCTGATATTTTGAGTAGTGTTGAAATTAAATCGGTTATTAAAGAACGGCAAAAGATACTTGGTATCGAGTTAACTAAGGATGAAACTTATTTTGCTAAACATTTTATTGATAGCACTGTGAATGGGGAGCTAGCACTTTCTGCTGGTGTGAGAAAATTCAAAGGATTTGAAACTATTGGTTTACCAGATTCTGAGCTTGCTGTAACACTTGTCTTTGAAACCCAAGGTTTAAGTGTTGAACGATTACAAAATATCGAGTATCAATACCTACAACGTTTTACGAACCTTCAAGATAAGGAAGCACAAGATTTAATCAATCTTGCTGCGGGAGGAGATGCGAATTTTGCGAACCAGTTGAGAGCAGACTTGGTTGACAAAAAAGGCTATCTCAAGACGATGGCTGTAGGCAAAGATTATATAGATATTCGTAGCAAAGCGCTTTCTATTGCTTATCATGCGTTTCGCGGTACTAAGTTAGATATTAATGCGAGTCCAGGAATTCTTGATAACGGTAATATTGCTTTGTTGTCACGTGTACGGATGTCGTGGAATGCTTTGCTGTTCGGCTTATCTGCCAACGAAGTTGAAAAACTTGCCCGCGCGAAAGCACAACCAACGCGAAAAATGCTCGATGAAATTTTATTTATTACCAGGTGGTTTCAATTGCTTGGCGCCAGTGAAGTCAAACCAGCCAAAGAGGTTTATATTCGTCACGCAGGTAATATTACCGATGTAATTCAACCACTTACAGGCGCCGAAATGCTGTCAGGTGGTGTTCCAACACACGAAGCTATAGGCACTTTTGGCTATGACTTCGATGTTCGTGGTGGTATTGGTAGTTTTGGCGAACACCCTGTAAATAAAGGTTTTGGTAATTTGGCTTTGTTAACAACTCCTTTATTTAACATTGGCATTCAACACGCATTACTTAAGCAGGTGCCAAATTTAGCTGTAGTGAGTCCGTGTTCAGGGTTTGAAGGTTACGCTTGCTTTGCAGGTCGAATTGTTGAGTTTAACTGTGGAGTTGGGCAGGGTGTAGGTATTGCCGCAGGTATTGCATTAGCACAAGAGCGTGAACTAAATGAAGTTTCAAACAAAGAAGTGCATGATGTATTGCAAAGCACTGGACAACTTTCCCAAATATACGGCATCACTTACGAAGTAGCTGCCGCATAAGGGTTGTACAAAGAAACCTGGTTTCTTCGGTAGAAACCGGGTTTCTAGTTTCTAAAGTTAATTGGAAATTTGCTGAAGCGGACTAATAAAAGTCCATGTATTATCAGATTTCCGAATAGTCCATCCTGTAACTTGATACTCTTCATTGCCTTTTACGTAAACAATCTCAGTTCTATTCTTTTCTAAGGATGCGGGCAAACCTTCACATGCTTTTACGGCGACTTTTTCGTAGTTATTATTTTTATCTAGAGAAAAGTAGTCAATTTTACTTTTATCTTTATTTGACTTAATAATTTCAGTGTAATCTTGGTCTGTAAGCTTAGACTCTGTACTAGCTGGAAAGTAGTAATAAGTATTTGATGCTGCGTTTTTATCTTTGGAGTATACCTTGCAAGCAAAAAAACCACCATGTGGCTCTATCCTCACAGGTTTAAGCGATTGCGGGTTTTGAGCAAAATTCGAGTCAGCGGCGCCTGAATTTGTTGAGCATCCAAATAAATATGTAGATATAGATATTGATAGAGAACTCAATAGTAATATTTTATGCCAATTATTCATAAATTGTTGATACAAGCTACAGTACGTTTTGCTTGAAATCCCCATAAATCAAGTAAATGCATCTTACTTATGCAAGATTATCATTGAATAAGGGGGTATGATGTAATACCCAACATTCGTCTAAGTATTCACTTACCCATGTGACGACGTACTATTAAAGCTTGTTTCCCTAGATTTACGCAAGCAATTACGATACAGGTAACTAATAACCTGCTTGAGTTTGGCCGAAAGTCCTAAAATGCAACCCGCTGCTTCAAGTATGGGGTAAGTCCGTTGTGCATTTTAATGCATTAACAATCATAGTCTCATAAATACTTATTTTTAAAAATATTTTGCAGCTTACCAAGCGCACGTGACCCTCTTTTTCGCAACGTTTCTGTAGTCTCTATTAATCCTGATTCTTCTGCTATTGCCGCATCAATTTTATTGATAAAATTATCTAAATCCAGGTCAAATTGAGCAAGCTCTAAAATTAATAGCATACGATTTGTATCATTTTCTGTAAGCAATGGTAATAAAGAAATTCGGTAGTACTCTTGCATCAACCATAAAAGTTCTTCATCTATTTCTTGCAATTCCAAATCGTTTATACTATTGAGGTTTAAATTACAGTTATTAATCATTTTTGCAAGTAAATTTTTAATCTGTCTTCTTTCTTTGACACCATTCTCCAATTCAGTTAAAAAAGGATTATCATTATCTATTGGTTCAAATAACAGCCTTTTTAAATCTACACTGCAATCATTATTTTTGATTTGACGGCACAATCTACTGAACGTAAAGTTCACGTTCGTTAGCTTCTAACTCTAGTATGCTTTTACCAAGTAATTGATAAGTTTCTTCAATTTCGAGTTGGTCAACGCTGATATTAGGCGAAGTTAAAATATAAACTGATTTGAACGATGTTTCATTCACATCTATATTAATGGTTGTAAACTTGCTTTCCTGGCGCCGTAGCTCTAAGATATAAAAAAAGCCAGTTGTTTTTAACCATCCTTCTCGGTTATAAATATTTTTACCCATTTTGAACGCGTATTCAAGACGAAGTACAGCTTCTGAAAGAATTTCTTCTGGTTGATAACGACCCTTTAATCCAACTTGAGCCAAGCGCAAACGAAAGAATACAACTAATCTTGCGTACATTTGTTTTGGTGGTTTATGTAAAGAGCGGTTCGGTGTGAATCCAAGCATCGGGATTTCCCTCTCAAAAATAAATTTTTATGGGAAAAAAATACCCACACATATCTCTCGTGATAGTGTCTATTTAAAAATGAAGATATTCGATAATTCGTGACAAACTGAACTTAGGTGATAAGCCAAAAATCCAGCTTTGCAACAAAGCTGGTTATTTCAGAACTATTTAGGCGCGTTTATAATGCGTTTGTAATAGATATAGTATTTGTGTTTGCTTAAACTAAAGTACTATCACATTAGAACTGAAAAGTGTAGAATCGTTTAACGTTGCCTTAGTAGCTAAAAATGCATCAATAGCATTAATCAAATTACTAAGGGTGATATCAATTTCGGCGAAACTCAAAATCATTAGCATTCTTTGAGAATTAGACTCATTCAATTCTGCTAGAGAAGCTAATCGATAGTATTCGTAAGCAAGAGCAACTAAAGCTTCATCAGATGTATCAAATTTTGTTTTAGTTACAATTGCCTGTAGCGTTTTCGCCATCTTTTTGTGATACTCAGAGCAATTGATATATTTTTCGCTTTCATTTTCAGATACAGCCCGATGTAAATATGGAAATGTGCTTTTAGCTCTGGGTGAGCAACTTGCAATATATCGATTCAATTTTTCTTGCATAATTATCTCCACAATCTAACTGGAGAATCATGTTTATTACAGTTATATATGTTGAGTTCAACGTCTTTGTGACATGTATGTTATAAAGTCAACATCATAAATTTATCTATTGGTTAAGCTATATATCAATAGACAGAATATATGCTGTGTATCGGCAGCTAACAGTATATATAACATGAGAGCAATTTAGCAACATTATCTAGTATGAAAATATAATCATCATAAATAATCTAGGCATAAAATTGTTGTAGCAGCTTGGGATATAAGTAAAATAATTTACATAAATGAGAACTGATAAGACCTAATACTGTTATGAGATTGGGCTTATAAAACTTGTTGCAATTTTTGACAGTATTTTCGACGATAGGAAAAATAACCCGAATACAGATTATGATGTAATCCTGCACTCTTTTCGCTTACATATCAGACCAATGCTAGAAATGCTATCTCTTCCAACCGTTAAACCTAGCGTCCCTCATTTCTCTTCAGGCCCATGTGCAAAGCGTCCCGGCTGGTCTGTTTCAAATCTTGCTGGCGCTTGCGTGGGACGTTCGCACCGTTCAGCAGATGGTAAAGCCAAATTAGCTGAAGTTATCGAACTATCGAAAAAAATTCTTGGTGTCCCAGCAAATTACCGTCTGGGAATTGTACCAGCTTCTGATACAGGCGCCGTAGAAATGGCGATGTGGTCGCTTTTAGGTAAGTTGCCACTTGATATTCTTGCATGGGAAAGTTTTGGTCAGGAATGGGTAAAAGATGTTACCGACGAGTTGAAATTATCTGATGTGCGCTTAATGAAGGCACCTTACGGTAGCTTACCCGACTTTAGCCAAGTTGATTTTAGTCACGACGTAGTATTTTTATGGAACGGTACCACATCAGGAGCGCGCGTACCAAATGCCGACTGGATACCAGACGACCGCGAAGGTTTAACAATTTGCGATGCCACCTCAGCAGTATTCGCAATGGATGTAGACTGGTCGAAACTTGATGTTGTTACTTACTCGTGGCAAAAGGTACTTGGTGGAGAAGCACAACATGGTGTTATTGTACTATCACCACGTGCTGTTGAACGTTTAGAGACTTACCAACCACCTCGACCTTTACCAAAGTTATTCCGCATGACCGAAAAAGGTAAGTTAATTGAAGGTATTTTTAAAGGTGATACTATTAATACTCCCTCTATGTTGTGCGTAGAAGATGCACTCGACGGTTTAAGGTGGGCAGAAAGTATTGGTGGTCTTTCAGGATTAATTAATCGTAGCGAAGCAAACCTTGCAGCAATTACAAAATGGGTTGAGCAAAGTAACTGGGCTGCATTTTTGGCAGAAACACCAGAAATTCGCTCTTGTACATCGATTTGTTTAAAGATTTCAGACGAATGGTTTACTGGCTTAACTCCAGAACAACAAGCCGAATGTGCGAAGAAACTCGCAAAATTACTCGAAAAACAAAACGTTGCTTTCGATATCGCTGCATACCGCTCGGCGCCTCCAGGCTTACGCATTTGGGGAGGCGCCACTGTTGAAACTAGTGATATAGAAGCACTACTTCCTTGGTTAGACTGGGGTTTTGCAACAGTCAAAAATGAAATGAAGTAATAAAATGTTTTAAAAGTATCCAACAATTGTCATGCTGAACGTAGTGAAGCATTTGGTGTATAGGTGTAAAACATAGATTCTAGCCTTCGGCAAATGCTACCCTACGGGAAAACTGCGTTTACGCATTACGCTGCACTCAGAATGACAATTTTTGACTTCTCAAATATATTCTAAGTATCAATACTTAAAATATTCATAGGTATTATCTATAGATATGGCTACTATTAATAATACTTTGTGAAGCGTTTTGATCCCCCCAACCCCCTTAATAAGGGGGGCTAAGATTAGTTCGCGTATGATAGTAAAAGGGTAAGATTATTGTTTATTTTCTCCTGAACGAAATATATTAGATGCGGTAACCGAAAAGTTAGTACTGGCGCCTGCTGGACTGATATGAAAAAATACCAAGCTAATAACCAGAATGCTTATTAAAATGAATCGTAACGAATGAATAAAGTTAAATGAGCAATTCATACTAAAGCCATCAGCTACAGTTAATGGTTTGTTGGGTTCCGTTCCTCCACCCAACTTACACTTATATATATTGTTGTAGGGGCACAGCAATGCTGCACCCCTACTAATGTTTTATTAAAACTGAATGACAATGAGCCTAATTTATAAGCAAGTATTAATATTCGTATTTAATACAAGCGCACAACTCACTCAACACTCAGCACTATTAACTATTTCCAGGCTTTATCTGCTTGCGACAACAC
The DNA here is from genome assembly GCA_019359675.1 of Calothrix sp. FI2-JRJ7. GTDB lineage: Bacteria > Cyanobacteriota > Cyanobacteriia > Cyanobacteriales > Nostocaceae > Dulcicalothrix. Next base: position 118,791 of record JAHHGX010000084.1, on the reverse strand, counting down.
ATAACTTGCGACGTTAGCAATTTGCTCTGGTTTCAAGCGACCCCCAAAGGCAGGCATCGCATTTTTTCCCTTTGTAACTTGGGTGATGATTGCTTCTTCTGAGTACATATTGTACTTTTCTAAAGCATCTTTTTGTAGAGTTTTTTGCGCGTTAACCAAGTTTTTACCACCTGCGTGACAAGAAGCGCAGTTCGCACTGAAAATTTTTCCTCCAGCCACAGCATCACCATCAGCTAATGCAGGGCGACTGAAGGCAAAGGTGAAAAGTGCTACACTTAGCAGCAATACTGATACAATTCTTTTCATTAAGTGTTCCCTCTGTAACAATGATGGGTAAGTGCTATATCCTCATAATATTCTCTTGTTCACGGCTTTTATAGTCAAACGACAGCCTGTCATACTTCGCAAAAACCTTTACAATTCTTGATTTTCAGTAAAATTTTATTACTTTGTTTTTGAATCTCTTGACATCTAAAATAAAGATTGAACAAGAAAGATTAAGAAGTGTAAAATAAAATACACAGGTTAACAAGTTGAGGTGCCTTCGTTTGATAGGGTGGCAAGGTGGTTAATAGCGGCACCTGTGACTCGACAAATTCGCCATTCGCCCAAAATTTCGGCGCCGATGCGACGGTAAAATTGAATCGCAGGTTCGTTCCAATCTAAAACGCTCCATTCCAGGCGCCCATAATTACGTTCTAAAGCGATTTGTGCAAGTTTACTTATAAGTGATTTACCAATACCTTGGCGCCGATATTCGGGAAGAACAAAAAGGTCTTCGAGATAAATACCAGGTTTAGTAAGAAACGTTGAATAGTTATAAAGAAATAAAGCATAGCCGACAGCTTTGCCATCACATTCCGCTAAAATGGTTTCAGCAAATTTATGCATACCAAAAAGATGCTCTTTTAGTGCAAGAGCATCTCCAGTTACAGCGTATGTTAGTTTTTCGTATTCCGCTAAAGCTTGGATAAGAGAAAAAATTGCTTCGCAATCTTCGGGTTGTGCAGAACGTATAGTTACATCGCTATGTAAAGTCATAGTATTTTAGATTTTGGATTCCAACTTAGTTCAATCCAAAATCATAAACGAAAAGCGACATATATTATATCAGCCAACCTTTTAAGCGTTTAGCGATATGTGGGCGCCGAAGTTTTCGCATTGCTTTACTTTGAATTTGACGAACACGTTCGCGAGAAAGATTGAACATATTGCCAACTTCTTCTAAAGTACATGGCTCACTCGTTGTTAAACCATAGCGCAATGAGATTACATCTTTTTCACGCGGTGTCAATACATCAGCCAAAACTTCCCATATCTCCTGACGCATCATGCTTTCGTTCATTTTTGCTTCAGGAGACTGATTATCTTCATCTTCTAATAAATCCATCAATTCGGTATCTTCTTCTTTACCGACACGATGGTTGAGGGAAAGCGCTTGACGACGTAATTGTTGAAGCTGACGCAGCTGAGATGGAGGTATTTCTAATATGGCAGCAAGTTCTACTTCGTTGGGGTTACGTCCAAGCTGCTGTTTGAGTTCGCGTTGCGCTTTTTTGAGCTTGTTCAGCTTTTCGACAATGTGAATTGGCAAACGAATTGTGCGCGCGTCATTTGCTATAGCACGAGTAATAGCTTGACGTATCCACCAATACGCGTAAGTTGAAAATTTATATCCTTTATCTGGGTCAAACTTTTCTGTCGCACGGTTCAAACCCATTGCTCCTTCCTGTATCAAATCCAGAAAAGGAACTCCACGATTTAAATATCGTTTTGCTATTGATACTACTAAACGCAAATTCGAGCGAATCATTTTGCGTTTAGCAACTCTACCTTGATATAAGCGACTTTCTAATTGTCTTTCTGTCAAATCTAACTGCGCTGCAACTTGTGCCTTAGTTACAGGTTGCTCTGACTTCTCTTGTAATGATGCTTGTATTTCTCGAACTTCTTCTAAAAATCTGACTCGTCTTGCTAACTCGACCTCTTCATCCGGTTTTAGCAACGGGTAACGTGCCATTTCTTTAAAGAAAGCTCCGACTGCATCATCATGTTCGGTTTTGTTATATCCAGAAGGACGAGCTGCTCCCATCTGGTCACCGTCACGTTCATCATTGTCGGCAATCAAAGCTTCGTCGGCTACTTGTTCTAAAATATCGAGCGTTGGTTCTTCAATATCAGTAGCACTTTCGATAATCTCGATTGTTTCCAATTCTGCAATATTCATAGGTTTATGTGAGGAATGGTTGCTTCCGATTGGTACATAACTTTTGCGCTTTACTGCATTTATGCAATACGTAGATTGGAGTATCCAGGTATTGCTATCTCGCTAAAAAAACTTAGTAGTAGTAAGTGCGCCTGGTTTATTTTCTCAAACAGATGCTTTGGCTAAAAGTTAATTATTAGCGTCCTTTTAGGCACTAGTTCTAGATTTTACACTATAACTAGTCAATTTACTACGTAAGTTGTTTTGACTTAGGTCAAGTTGTATTCAGAGCTTACGCTTTGGGTGATTTGAACGCGAACTGTTAATTTTTTTAAATCAACGCTTGCAGGTTGTAAACGTTGTGGTGTATCCAAATTTATTTGTAGTTTTTTTTCAATTTTGCTTCTAATTCATCAAATACGTTAAATCCTCCTCAATCTAAATTGCATACACTTAACACAAAAATACCTTGCCACTCCTCAATGCTTAAATTTTTCTATAATTATTTGAATAACTATGAGTTTATGCTTTGTGGCTCCAAAGATACACAGTTTTGTATCCTGTGCTTCTCTGATGATTTTTAACTTGCTGCCATGTGACAGTTTAAACTTTGGCATTCAGAGTGACTAGATAAAAGCTTCTCATATCGTAATAAGGTTGAATATCTACCGATGGAGGGAAAAGATGCTATTACTTATTTAGTATATGGAGAAAAAATAATCTAAGCAATTACGAGCATTATTGTGTTATTTTATCTGCGTCTAAATAAGTATGAATAAGTAATGGCGGCGATGCAATTAATAACGGAGAGCTTAAGCAATTCACTTGTATAGGAAACTTATCAAGTAATATGACAAGCGAAAGTATTGATAACTACAATTTTTAATGATTTAGTTAATGGTTAACGGTCAGGTCAAAAAAGCGAAAAGCGGAAAGGGGAGAGGGGCAAGGGGGAATCATCTAGAAGGATATGAGATTTGGGATTATAATTCATTGATAAATAGATAATATATATGTACACCACAAGCATTGCTAGTCCAACCATGTTGAAGGTTGCCGAAGTCGGGGGAAGATACCATACCGTTACGCAACGTTTGGTAGAAGTTTTGGTAGATATTCCACCGGAGTTGGTTCAATTTGCAACGAAGGACGGACACAAACTCTACCCATATTTCATACCAACCGAGTTGGATATTAAACCCGGTGATATTTTGAGCGTACCATTCGGCGCCTCTGTTGTAGGTGGCATCGCAATACGTTTAATTAATACACCTCCATTACAGTTAGAAGTTAACAAAATCAAGCAAGTTGAAGATGTTGTTCATAAAGATTTCTTCCAAGAAAGTTATTGGAAGCTGATGGAGCGGGTATCACAATATTATTACACACCCTTAATTCAGGTGATTCGGGCTGCACTCCCACCTAAACTGCTTGCTAAATCACAGCGTCGTGTCCGTTTAACCGTTGCAGGCGCCGCAGTTTCAACTTTAACAAATTCCGTCGAAGAACAATCTCAGCTATTATTTCAGAAATTTAGTCAAGCTAAAAAAAAGGGTTTTTCTTTAGAATCTTATATTGTATTACTCTTATTTTATTTACAAAACTTAATTGACAGTGAATATTTAATATCGATTTTTTGCTTATTGATATTCCGGAACTCAACGAAGCAAGTGCATAATGTCACATTCAATAAAATTTTAAGAATTCTGCAAGAGCAAACGGAAGGAGATTACAGCTTAGTTTTCTTGCAACGACAAGTTCAGGGAGCAACTCGTGCTGTTCGCGAACTTGCCAAGTTAGGTTTAGTCGAAAAATACATAGAACAAGCAAGAACCGTTCGTCCTAAATTACAAAAAGCTGTCATTTTAACTGCTTACTCCTTTACGGGTGATATTACCACTCGTCAGCGCGAAGTTTTGGAAGTGTTACGACGACGTGGTGGTGAAATATGGTTGGCTGAATTGTTACAAATAACCGGCGCCGCTGCAACGACCATAAAATCTTTATCGAATAAAGGCTATATAGTTATTGAAGAAAGGGAACAGTTACGAAGCGAAAGCGATGAAAATGCAGGCAGCTTAACAGGAACAGACACAGCAAAAACCCTCACACACGACCAAACTCAAGCGCTGTCACAAATTCGAGCCAGCCTTACTGGAACTATTTTGCTACACGGAGTAACAGGTTCAGGAAAAACCGAAGTTTACCTGCAAGCGATAGCACCTTTGCTCGAAAATGGAAAATCTGCTCTTGTATTAGTTCCTGAAATCGGGCTAACACCTCAACTTACTGATAGATTTCGCGCCCGTTTTGGTCGCAAAGTTAGCGTTTATCATAGTGGACTCAGTGATGGTGAACGTTACGATACATGGCGCCAAATGTTGAACAAAGAACCACAAGTAGTAATTGGTACTCGTAGTGCTATATTTGCTCCTTTATCTAACTTGGGTTTAATTATCCTCGATGAAGAACACGATTCATCATTTAAACAAGATTTTCCCATTCCTACATACCACGCGCGTACAGTTGCTACTTGGCGTGCAGAACTCGAAAATTGTGTCTTGGTTCTAGGTTCTGCAACTCCTGCGTTAGAAACATTAATAGCTTCGCAACAGCAAAAAACTCTTTATTTATCTTTGCCCGAACGTGTGAACTCACGTCCACTTCCACCTGTAGAAATTATTGATATGCGCTCTGAGTTACAGCAGGGCAATAAATCAATGTTCAGCAGAACGCTGTCCGACGCATTAATACAACTTCAAGAAAAAAAACAACAAGGTATTTTATTCATCCACCGACGGGGACATAGTACTTTTGTTTCGTGTCGTAGTTGTGGGTATGTAATAGAGTGTCCGCATTGCGATGTATCGTTGTCGTACCATCAAACAGAGTATGGGGCGCCGCAGTTATTAAGGTGTCATTATTGTAATTATGTAACGCCACATGGGCGAAGCTGTCCACAATGTGATTCACCGAAGTTTAAATTTTTTGGTAGTGGTACGCAAAAAGTCGCACAGGAACTAGCAAGGGAGTTTCCAGAGCTACGTGTAATTCGGTTTGATAGTGATACTACAAGTAATAAAGGCGCCCATCGTAATTTGTTGACGCAATTTATTAATGGTGAAGCGGATATTTTGTTAGGCACACAAATGCTTACTAAAGGTTTAGACTTGCCACAGGTAACTTTAGTAGGAGTTGTCGCTGCTGATGGACTGTTACATTTATCTGATTATCGTGCTAGCGAACGCGCGTTTCAAACTTTAACACAGGTAGCAGGACGTGCAGGACGGGGTGAAGAACCTGGACGTGTAATTTTACAAACGTATACACCAGAACATCCGGTTATTGAAGCTGTACGTGGGCATGATTATAAAGCCTTTACTGCCATTGAATTAGAGCAACGGCAAGCACTTAATTATCCTCCGTTTGGGCGGTTAATTTTGTTACGTTTGAGTAGTGTAGATGCGGTACAAGTTGCGAATGCTTCCGAAATTATCGCGGCATTTTTGCGTGGTGGGGAAGGTTATGAGATACTTGGTCCGGCGCCTGCTAGTATTATGCGTGTAGCAAATCGGTACCGCTGGCAAATTATGGTAAAATTTCCACCTAATGCTTTGCCACAGTTACCGAACTGGGATGAAGTGCGTGAAATATGTCCTGAAGGAGTGAGTTTAACGATTGATGTTGACCCATTAAATATTATGTAGGGTGCGTGAAAGCTATTACAATTTACAACTAGATCAAATATTTAAGTGCTTTCACGCACCATCAACGTTTGTGTTGTAGATTATGGTGCGTAACGCTACATGATTCTTCGCTTGCGTTGTAGGATTGTGGAAGCGTTACGCACCCTACGTCTTATTAAATTGTAGATACATATAATGCTATTACAAGGATTTTTGCAAATCGGTTTAACGCTGTGTATTGTTGTTGCAATAACGCCGTTTCTTGGTAAGTACATAGCAAAGGTGTTTATGGGTCAGCGAACGCTTCTCGACCCAATTATGAATTCGTTAGAACGAATTATATATGTCCTAGGAGGTATTGCGCGTCGTGACGATATGACAGGTTGGCAGTATGCGCGCGCTGTGCTTTACACCAATGTATTTATGGGCGCCTTTGTATATATATTATTAATGAGTCAGCGGGCGCTACCACTAAATCCGAATAAATTTGGCGCCATGCGGTGGGATACTGCACTGCATACAACGATTTCATTTCTCACCAATACTGACCAGCAGCATTATGCAGGTGAAACAAGTTTAAGTTATTTCAGTCAAACAGCAGCTCTAACATTTTTGATGTTCACTTCTGCTGCAACTGGTTTAGCTGTTGGCATTGCTTTTATTCGTGGTTTAACTGGGAAAAAGCTAGGAAATTTTTATATAGATATAACTCGTGCAATTACACGAATATTGCTGCCACTTTCGCTGGTCGGAGCAATAGTACTGCTAACTCAAGGTGTACCACAAACATTTGCACCAACCCAAGAAGTAATAACTCTTGAAGGCGCCAGACAGTATATTGCTAGAGGACCAGTAGCATCGTTCGAGATGATTAAACAGTTGGGTGAAAACGGTGGTGGTTTCTTTGGTATTAACTCCGCACATCCATTTGAAAATCCCAATACTATATCAAATTTAATCGAAATCATAGCAATGGTATGCATTCCCAGTGCGCTGATTTATACCTATGGAGTGTTTGCCAATAATATTAAACAAGCTTGGCTACTGTACTGGATGGTACTTGTCATCTTTGTTGTGTTAGTGGGAGTAAGTGCAATTGGCGAATATCAAGGAAATCCACTTATAAATAGTAGTGTTGGACTAGAACAACCAAATTTAGAAGGTAAAGAAATACGTTTTGGTTGGGCACAAACGGCATTATGGGCGGTGCTGACTACTGCCACAATGTGCGGCGCCGTCAATGGAATGCATGACTCACTTATGCCAGCAGGTGGCTTTTCAACTTTACTAAATATGTTCTTACAAATTGTCTGGGGTGGACAAGGTACAGGAACAGCATATTTATTTATATTTTTAATCTTGACAGTGTTTGTTACAGGGTTGATGGTGGGACGTACCCCAGAATTTTTGGGACGTAAAATAGAACAGCGTGAAATTGTACTTGCAAGTCTCATACTATTAATTCATCCAATTGCCGTCTTGATCCCCAGTGCTATTACCCTTGCTTTTCCCAAGACATTGGCAGGAATTAGTAACCCAGGATTTCACGGTATTTCACAAGTAGTATATGAATACGCATCAGCGAGTGCTAATAATGGTTCAGGGCTGGAAGGCTTGAATGATAATACGTTGTGGTGGAATTTAAGCGCAGCAGTAAGCATGATAATTGGACGGTATATTCCAATTATTGCAATTTTATTACTCGCCGAAAGTATGGGGAAAAAACAACCCGTTCCCGAAACCCCAGGAACCTTGCGAACTGATACTTCACTGTTTGTAACTGTAACCGCAGGTGTTATTCTCATACTCGGAGTTTTAACATTTTTCCCCGTTCTCGCCCTAGGTCCAATCGCCGAAGGCTTTAAAATTGCCAGATAAATTATGCGTCAACGTAATCGTTCGAGTGACCGTAAAAACCCGCGTAAGCAATCGAAAGTCAATGATAAAGGGCTTTACGTGCGCGCGGTTAAAGATGCTTTTGTCAAGCTGAATCCTAAAGTAGCTATCCGTAACCCAGTAATGTTTCTGGTATGGATTGCAACATTAATTACTTTAGCCGTAACTATTGACCCAAATTTATTCGGGTCAGTCACGGGTAAAAATTTGCAGCTTTTTAATGGACTAGTTACTGTAATTCTATTTTTAACGGTGTTATTTGCTAACTTTGCCGAAGCTTTTGCAGAAGGACGCGGTAAAGCACAAGCTTCAGCACTGCGTTCTAGCAAATCTGAAACAATTGCAAAACAACTCGCACCTGATGGCAGTATTACAGAAGTTTCTTCTAGAACTTTGAAACGTGGTGATACCGTTTATGTCACAGCAGGTGATATTATTCCCGCTGACGGAGAAGTGACGATGGGGGTTGCGAGCGTTGATGAGTCGGCAATTACTGGTGAATCGGCGCCAGTTTTAAAGGAATCTGGCTCAGATATTGCCAGTTCTGTAACTGGAGGGACGCGAATTATTTCTGACGAGTTAATTATTCGTATTACTGCCGAACCTGGTAAAGGTTTTATTGACAGAATGATTGCTTTAGTAGAAGGCGCCGAACGTAGCAAAACACCTAACGAAATTGCACTAACTGTACTACTTGCTGTTCTAACACTAGTGTTTGTCTTTGTGATAGTAACACTGCCTGCGTTGGCTTATTACGTTAATAGTCCCGTTAGTGTTCCTGTATTGATAGCCTTACTTGTAGCTTTAATTCCTACCACGATTGGTGGATTGCTCAGTGCTATTGGTATTGCTGGTATGGATAGAGTTGCTCAGTTCAATGTTATTGCTACTTCTGGACGTGCAGTTGAAGCTTGTGGCGATGTTAATACTTTAGTATTAGATAAAACAGGTACTATTACACTTGGCAACCGACTGGCAGAAGAATTTATCCCTATTAACAATCATACTATTCAAGAAATAGCTCAAGTTGCATTATGGGCAAGTATATTTGATGATACGCCGGAAGGGAAATCAATAGTTCGATTAGCCGAACGTTTAGGCGCCATCATTGATTTTGACACTAGTTATTCACAAGGAGTAGAATTTTCTGCCAAAACTCGCATGAGCGGTACAAATTTACCCGATGGTAGTCAAATACGAAAAGGAGCAGTAGGAGCAATAAAAGGATTTGTACGCTCTCGTGGAGGTTATGACTCACCCGAACTAGATACAGCTTATCAACGAGTTTCATCTCAAGGAGGAACTCCGCTTGCTGTAGCTGTTGACGGCGAAATTTATGGAGTAATTTATCTCAAAGATATTGTTAAACCAGGTATTCGCGAGCGTTTTGAACAATTGCGACGTATGGGTGTGCGTACTGTAATGTTAACTGGAGATAATAGAATAACTGCTTCGGTAATTGCGCGTGAAGCTGGAGTTGATGATTTTATTGCGGAAGCAACACCCGAAGACAAAATTGAAGTTATTCAACAAGAACAAGCGCAAGGTAAGCTTGTCGCAATGACGGGAGACGGGACGAACGACGCACCAGCACTTGCACAAGCAAACGTTGGTGTCGCAATGAATACCGGGACTCAAGCTGCTAAAGAAGCAGCTAATATGGTGGACTTAGACTCAGACCCTACCAAGCTTATTGATATAGTAGGAATTGGGAAACAGTTATTAATAACACGTGGTGCCTTAACAACCTTTTCAATTGCGAATGATATCGCCAAGTATTTTGCCATTATACCTGTATTATTTGCCAGTACAAACTTACAGGGTTTAAATGTTATGCGTTTAACCAGTACAAATTCGGCAGTACTATCAGCATTGATTTATAATGCGTTGATTATTCCGGCATTAATTCCTTTAGCATTAAAAGGAGTGAAATTTAAACCATTAACAGCAAATGAATTATTACAACAAAATATATTGATTTATGGATTAGGAGGAGTGATTGCACCATTTATTGTCATTAAGTTTCTTGACGTTATTATTACTATCATAGGATTAGCATGAGCTACTTCAGTCGAAAAAAATTACCGATTATAATTTTCTTTATAACGTGCTTTAATATAGTGATTGTGCCTGTAGTTTATGCCACAACAGGTAAGTTAGAACCACGTCATACTTATGCACTTGCTGGACTTGGCATTATTACCCTTGGGTTAGTAATTTATTTATTTGATGTAATATTTCGTCCCGATAGATATTAAATAATTATGTTACAAAATATTCTTAAAGCCATTCGCATTAGCGTAATTTTATGGCTAATAACAGGTATTGTATATCCCTTACTAATTTTTGGCGTTGGACAATTACCAACGCTGCGTGAAAAAGCGAACGGTAGTATTGTTTACAATTTAGAGAACAAAGCATATGGTTCGTCTTTAATTGGTCAAGTATTTACATCCGAGCGTTACTTTCATACTCGTCCTAGCGCAGTTCGCTATAGCCAAGGCAAACAAGGTAGACCAACAGGAGTATCAGGCGCCAGCAACTTAGCTCCAAGCAATCCTGATTTACTCAAGCGTGTCGTCGATACAGCAAATCAACTACGTGATGAAAGCATATTACCCCTAGGAGACTTTATTTACACTTCTGCTTCTGGTTTAGACCCTCATATCTCTTTACGAGCAGCAAGCGCACAACTAGATCGGGTAGCAAAAGCGCGTGGTATACGACCAGAAGAAGTGATACCACTAATAAATCGCTCAACCGACAATCGATTTCTGGGTATTTTTGGCGAACCTGGTGTAAATGTTCTAAGACTCAACTATACGCTCGATTTAAATGAACGAGTTTCTAACCAGCGCCGAAATCAATAGCAAAATCCTAGAAACCGGGTTTCTTCATGATAATAACTCATATCAATGATGCATTTCATGCATAACTACTATTCGTAATCAAATGAAAGCAGCTAAGATTATAAATAAGTCCTAAGATAGAAGCTTTTTATTGCTATCTATGAATTTTAATGCAACTAGTCCATTGCTTACATGTGTTTAAAACATAATAGTTAGCTAAAGACATCATCCTTTAATTATAAAGTGATAGTATTAATTTTTACGAACAATATATTAATAAATGATTTAAATACCTAGAAAATAATTAACTGGAATTAATATAGATTTTACAGATGATTAAGCTATCTACCGTAGCAAATTGCGCTTGTCAATTAGGAAAAAAATTTTGAGTCAAATTAATTGAAAATACGTGGATTCAGCACTTCAACTCAGTTTACGTACAAGCGCCGCATGTTATTGATTTGTGTACGCAAAGCTAAATACAATTACACATTTTCTTAACAAGCTGCAACTGCAATAGGGCGTATATTTTTTATTAATCTTCTGTTAATCTTTTGTTTAAGTAACTTTTAATACAGACGCAAGTATCAAAAATTACTCATATTTATGTAAGTGACACAAATCGTTCGACCTTGGGAACTTTAAAAAGTGTTGAAGAAAGTAATAATGATAGGGGCAATTGCCCTACTGCTCCTTGGTGGGCCGCTGACGGGCAATGCCTTTGCTCAAACAGTAACCGCTGAAGATTTAAAAAAGGTGGCGGACGCCGCCGCAACCGCTCAAACAGCAGGAGATACAGCATTTATGCTTTTATCATCTGCGTTGGTGTTGTTAATGACACCTGGGTTGGCTTTCTTTTACGGTGGCTTCGTGCGATCGCGCAACGTGCTAAACACGCTGATGATGAGTTTTGTACTCATGGCGATAGTGGGAGTTACCTGGATTTTATGGGGCTATAGTTTTGCGTTTGCACCAGGTAATGCGATTATCGGTGGAGTTAAGTGGATGTTTGGCAATGTGGGACTTGATATCGCTGGATATTTGCCCCATATGGGTTATGAAGATGCTCTGAAAGCCGCTGACCCTAAATACAGTGACGTTGTGTCGTATGCGGGCACAATTCCTCATCAAGCATTCATGATTTATCAAGCCATGTTTGCCATTATTACTCCAGCGTTGATTTCTGGCGCCATTGCCGAACGGATGAGCTTTACTGCTTACTCGCTATTTGTGCTGTTGTGGTCTACATTTATTTATTCTCCACTAGCTCACATGGTTTGGGCAAAAGGTGGAATGTTAGGTGTATATGGTGGAATGGGCGCCCTTGACTTTGCAGGTGGTACAGTAGTACACATTAGTTCTGGAGTTTCGGCGTTAGTTGCAGCAATAATGCTAGGTTCGCGTAAAACATATCCACAGCGTCTTAGCCCTCCGCATAACGTCCCATTTATTTTATTAGGTGCTGGTTTATTGTGGTTTGGTTGGTTCGGTTTTAACGCTGGTAGTGCATTAACTTCCGGTTCTTTAGCAACTGCCGCTTTTGTTGCGACTAATACGGGTGCAGCAGCAGGGGCGTTAATGTGGTTAATTTTAGAAAAAGTGCTACGTGGTAAACCAACAGCAGTAGGTACAGCAACAGGTGCCGTTGCTGGTTTAGTTGGTATTACACCAGCCGCAGGATTTGTAACCCCACTAGCATCGATATTAATTGGTGGCATTACATCCTTCGTCTGCTTCTACGCAGTTAGTTATAAGCACAAAGTCGAAATCGATGACGCTTTAGATACATATCCAGTGCATGGTGTTGGTGGTACAGTTGGGGCAATTTTAACTGGTATATTTGCCACTAAAGCTGTGAACGCAGCAGGCGCTGATGGTTTATTGTACGGAAACCCCAAACAATTACTAATTCAAATTGTCGCAGTCGCCATAGCTTATGTAGTCGCAGGCGCTGGTACTTGGGTTATTCTCAAAATTGTTGAAGCTACCGTTGGTCTGCGAGTCAAAGAAGAAGCAGAATACCAAGGTATTGATATCAACGAACACGGAGAAGAAGGTTACAACGAAGAATTTGGAGAACGGGTATCGATTGGAAATAAGTAGGGTGCGTGAAAGCGATTAAAATCTTCAATAAAACGAAAAATTGATCTGCTTTCACGCACCTTACCCAGTAGGCTTTCAACCGAATCTCTAGGTTTTCTTATAAATACAGGCGCCAAAAGTGGACATAGGCGATTACAATGCATACCATCTGTAACTCACTCGGTCAATGCAGCACGTGTCCACCTCCGCTAAATCCTTTCCAATTTGGGCTTTCTTCTCGCTGTTAACCAATGGCGTACTAGCCTTGGCGGTTATCTTGTTGTTTTTACGACAGCAGGGTATGACCGCCCTTTTTCGTAGAGCGACTCCTGTCACACAAAACATCGAAGCATTACCAAATACGGCGCCAAAACTGGGTGAGCGTCATCAACTTAGTTATACTCAGTGGGTAGATATTTTAAAACGTGAAGCCGAAGTAGCAGCAAATAAGCGTCCACAGCGTTTAACAGTATTAGCTGGTGACTCTTTGTCTTTATGGTTCCCACAAGAATTATTACCAGAAGAACGCACTTGGCTCAATCAAGGTATTTCTGGCGAAACTAGTACTGGACTACTAAAGCGTTTAAATTTATTCAACCAGACCAAGCCAGAAACAATTTTTGTAATGATTGGCATCAACGACTTAATTCGAGGAGTTGAAGATAGCAAAATATTAGATAATTACCGTCGAATAGTAACTACCTTGCGTGCATCACACCCCAAGTCACAAATCGTTATTCAGTCAATATTGCCGCATGGTGGAGAAGAAGCAACTTGGGAGGGAAAACAAAAGCTGTTAGCAATTCCCAACAATAGAATTAGCGAACTTAATCAGCAATTACAGAATATTGCCACAAAAGAAGGTATAAAATATTTGGATTTGCAACCGTTATTTGCTGATAGTCAAGGAAATCTACGTTCCGACTTCAGCACAGACGGGTTACATTTAAGTCCACAAGGCTACTTAGTATGGCGTTCAGCATTACAGTTATACAGCGAAATAGAATTAAAGCAACAACCATCTGCTCAATAGCAATTCCTCATGTCGTCAACTAAGCGCGACAATATATATAGTAAATTTTGAAGATTTTTGAAGTAAATATCAATGGATACTAAAGCATTTAAACGTTCACTACAACATTCTGAAAACTATCACCGTCGTAGCTTCGGTCATCAAGAAGAGGTTGCCGCCGAGTTACAATCGGAGTACCAAAGCGATTTAATACAAGAAATTCGCAATAACAATTACAATTTGAAGCGGGCGGATGTAACAATTCGTTTAGCTCAAGCATTTGGGTTTTGTTGGGGAGTAGAGCGTGCAGTTGCGATGGCATATGAAACACGCAAGCATTTTCCGACAGAGCAAATTTGGATTACCAATGAAATTATTCATAACCCTTCGGTAAACCAACGTTTGCGCGAAATGCAAGTTAAATTTATTACCTTAGAAGCTGGGCAAAAAGACTTTTCGGTCGTAGAAAGTGGTGATGTTGTAATATTGCCTGCATTCGGCGCCAGTGTTCAAGAAATGCAGTTACTTAACGAGAAAGGTTGTAAAATAGTTGACACAACCTGTCCGTGGGTTTCTAAAGTATGGAACACCGTAGAAAAGCATAAAAAAGGTGACTTTACATCAATCATTCACGGCAAATACAATCACGAAGAAACTGTAGCCACAAGTTCATTTGCAGGCAAATATTTGATTGTATTAAATTTACAGCAAGCTGAATATGTCACCAACTATATATTAAATGGTGGTGATAGAAATGAGTTTATGGCAAAATTCAGCAAAGCTTGTTCAGCAGGATTTGACCCAGAGGTAGATTTAGAACGAGTTGGTATTGCCAATCAAACTACCATGCTTAAAGGAGAAACCGAGCAAATAGGCAAATTATTCGAGCGGACGATGATGCAAAAATACGGGCCGCAAGAATTAAACGACCATTTCCAAAGTTTTAATACAATTTGTGACGCAACTCAAGAACGTCAAGATGCGATGTTCGAGTTAGTTGATGAAAAACTTGATTTAATGATAGTAATTGGTGGATTTAATTCATCGAATACAACTCACCTTCAAGAAATTGCCGTTGAACGCACAATTCCTTCATACCATATTGATTGTGTCGAACGTATTAAATCACGTAATGCCATCGAACACCGTGAGTTAAACGGGCAATTGAAAATTACAGAAAATTGGTTGCCCGATGGAAAAATTGTCGTTGGTGTAACCAGCGGTGCCTCAACTCCTGATAAAGTAGTTGAAGATGTAATTAAAAAAATCTTTGAACTTAAAGCAGCTGCTGTAGTTTAATACGTAGGTTGGGTGTAGCGACAGCGTAACCCAACATAATATAAACTTCCTAACCAAGCAGGATTGAGAAGGTTAAACCATATATGGATACCTTATTACGGCAACTAGTAAACCGACAAGAAAAACGTCCTTTCCACGAAACCGCAACTGCTTCTGAATGGGTAACAGCTTTTCAGGAATGGGCAGCAAGTCACCGTCATAACGCTCCTCCGCTTTCAGATTATGCGGTAAGCAGGGAAAGTATGTATGAAGATGAAAATTTTCAAAATAAAGATAGGTGGGCGCCACTTAACCCACCCTTACAGATGTACACCAGCCCAAGCACCATCAAAAGACGACCCATCAGGGAATGCCACAGATGGACGAACTTTTTCGTATAAATCAGGATACTTACTTGCGAGTTCCGCTTCGGTTAAATTTGCACTCAGTACTGTACCATCTTCTGACTTTACAGAGTACTTGAGTCCCGAAACTTGATTCTTGATTAGAACTATTTTGTCTCGCATTTGCAACTTTGTGACTACTGCTTCGTTTTTATCATCCGCGCGCGTTGCAGATGCAAAGAAGGTACTAAATACTACAAGTAATAAAACTCCTACTGGTGTTTTACGCATGGTAATCCTCCATTATTAAATTTAAAGTTGTGCTTTTACCTTAGCATTTTTCATTTCCTATGCTTATGCAGTACTGTTTCCAAATGAACTGTTTTGATTTGCCCTTTTTCGTAGGCGCTAAATCTATTCTCTGCTTCAATTGACCAAAGTTTGTCAATTGCAAGGTCTGGCTGGACTAAATTATTTAAAATAAAATCAACAATCAATAATTTTTCTGCGGTAGAAAGCATTTCAATCTGAGAAAATATCTGACTGTTTATGTCTGTTATAACTTGACTTTAATTTATTATTCCTTTACTGTAAATTAATATAATATGTTGGGTTCCGCACTCGCTGACACCCAACCTACTGGGCATAGAGAAGAACAGGCAGGATGCCTGTTCCACAAGAGTTTATAAAAAGGTTAGTTTATTAACCACCCCATAGGACTTTCATTGACCGCGCGATATTAGTTGGCTGCATGGAGTCCATTGCTGCTGTTGGCTCGTAACCGCAATGCACCATACAGTCGGCGCATTTGGGATTGCCGCTCGCACGACCGTATTTACTCCAGTCGGTTTCATCAAGGAGTTCTTTGAAGGTTTGGTAATGTCCTTCGTTGAGTAGGTAACAAGGTTTTTGCCATCCTAGTACGCTGTAACATGGCATTCCCCAAGGTGTACATTCATAGTCTTTGTCACCTGTGAGAAAATCTAGGAACAGTGGGTTGTTATTAAAACTCCAGTTCTTTTGACCTGCTTTCCAAGGCGCCAATATTTTACGGAATAATGCGCGTGTTTGTTCGCGTTTGAGAAAATGGTCTTGGTCGGGCGCCCATTCATACCCATATCCTGGGGAAATAGTCATTCCATCTACACCCAAAGATGTAACGAAATCGAAGAATTCCTGCATTTCTGATGGTTCAGTACCTTCAAATATTGTTGTATTTATTGCTACTTGAAATCCTCTTGCTTTTGCTGCACGAATTGCTTTCACCGCAGTATCAAATACGCCTTTACGGTCAACACATTTATCGTGTAAATCGCGCATTCCATCGAGGTGAACAGAAAATGTTAGATATGGTGAAGGTGTAAATTTATCTAGGCTTTTTTCTAGTAATATTCCATTTGTACATAGATAAATAAATTTCTTGCGTGCTACTAGTCCCCGCACAATTTCATCAATTTGCGGATGTAACAAAGGTTCCCCACCTGGTATTGAGACAACAGGGGCGCCGCATTCTTCAACAGCCGCAAAGCATTGTTCTGGTGTTAAATTTTGCTTGAGTATTTCAGCAGGATGCTGGATTTTACCGCATCCAGAACACGCTAAGTTGCACCTAAATAGCGGCTCGAGCATCAACACAAGTGGAAAACGTTTGCGTCCTTTGATACGTTGCGCGACTAGATATTTACCGATTTCTATCGCTTGCATTAAGTTAATTGACATTTTTCACTCCTCGGTAAGTTTATATATCAAAGCATTACTAAGCAATGTAAGTAAAGAAAACAGTATTTGTTTTAATTTTTTTCTACATATCCATGAGATACAAACCATTCGACTGCATCTTTGAGGGCAATGTATACAGGAGTTTGAGGCAAACCAAGTTCACGCACAGCTTTTGATGCATCGTAGTACATCGTGTGTTGTGCCATCTTGACTCCATCTACAGGTATTGATGGTGTTTTGCCTAAGCGTGTGAGAATCTTTTCATCCACCCAAGCCACACTATAAGGAATCCAGGCTGGTATAGTACGATTTGGTGCGGGTAAATTTGTAATTTGTGCCAGGTGGTCAAGAATTTGCTTGAGTGTAAGATTTTCGTTTCCCAGAATATAACGCTCTCCTGATTTTCCTTTGTGAAGTGCAAGTAAATGTCCCCAAGCAACATCACGCACGTCAATAAGATTTAAACCTGTGTTAATGTAAGCAGGCATTTTTCGACGCAAAAACCGCAATATAATATCGTGTCCAGTTGGAGTTGGTTTTATATCCATTGGACCAATAGGAGTGCTAGGATTCACGATTACCACATCTTGACCCGCAGCAGCAGCGCTAACAGCTTCTTGTTCCGACCAGTATTTAGACTTTTTATATTCACCAACAAGGTCTTCAACTGGACTTTGGTGAGTTTCATCTACAGCAGTTTCTCCTGTACCAATTGCTGCAACCGAACTTGTATATATTGTCCGTTTGACACCTGCTCGATTTGCAGCAGCTAAAATATTGCGCGTCCCCAGCACATTATTTTGATACAGTAACTCTTTATCTTTTTGCCACAGCGAATAATGAGCAGCTACATGAAACAAATACTGACAACCCACCATTCGCTGCCAAAGGTCAGGACTATTTAAATCACCTTTGATTATTTCAAGGTTGTGAATATTTTTTAAATTACTCAGGTTACTGTTAGCACGTGCTAGCGCATAAACAAAATACCCTTGCTGAACTAGCAAGCGCACTAAGTTGGCGCCAACAAAACCTGTACCACCCGTGACGAAAACTTTATGCATTGTTTAGTCAATGATTAATTTTGATTAAATTGTTTGCGCTTAAACCAGTCGTCAAGAATTGCGTATAGAACGGGGACAACAATTAAGCTTAGTAGCGTAGAACTAATTAAACCACCAGCAATAGCGACTGCCATTGGTGAACGTAATTCGGAACCGGCGCCAATACCCAGTGCAATTGGTACCATACCTAAAATAGTAGCAACGGTAGTCATGATAATCGGTCGAAATCTAACTGGTCCAGCTTCAAGAATGGCAGATGTTCTTTCGGCGCCCTCACGTCGCAGTTGGTTAATATAATCAACGAGTAAAATAGCGTTCTTGTTGCTAATACCCAATAAGAAAACAAAGCCAATCAGCGAAATCATACCAAAGTCGCTTTTAGTAATAAGTAGCGCAATTACGGCTCCAACAAGCGCTAGGGGTAATGAAATACCAATTACTAATGGGTCTTGCCAACCTCCAAACAAGCAAACCAGCACGATAATAATACATAGTGCTGATAGAAGTAGTGTTGAAGTAAAACTGCCGAGAACTTCGTTCTGACGCGCCGAGTCTCCTCCTAAATCTAATTTGATGTCTTTTGGTATTATAGTTTTGGCCGACTCGACTAGTTTATCAGTGGCATCAC
This sequence comes from Calothrix sp. FI2-JRJ7, assembly GCA_019359675.1. Classification (GTDB taxonomy): domain Bacteria; phylum Cyanobacteriota; class Cyanobacteriia; order Cyanobacteriales; family Nostocaceae; genus Dulcicalothrix. The sequence goes on along the minus strand of JAHHGX010000084.1, from coordinate 100,027 downwards.
CTAGTGATAAATCTTTACCTAAATTAGCGCTAATATAAGCTACACGTTGGTTATTAAGTCGTTCTATTTGAAAAATGTCAGCAGTATCATCAGTATTACCTTCACCTGTATAAGTTACATCCACAAATCCTGGTATTTTTTTAAGACGCTGTGCGATAGATGCTGCTGAAGAATAAAGACTTTTAAGGTTTTGACCTTGTAGTGCGACAGTCAGGGGTTTTTGCGAACCCGTATCAACAAATTGAATGTCCTCAACGCTAATCGTAACATCGGCAAGTTTTGGTAAGCGCGCGCGCACCTGTTCTTGAATGTCGGCAGTTTTAATTTGTCGATTTTCTTTGAGTTTGACATAAAGTGTACCTTTGTTTGGTTCACCTTCACGCGAACCTACGGTAGTAAATATAGTTTCAACATCGGGTGTTTTTACAGCTGCTTCGAGTTTCTTGGCTATTTCCAACGAATAAGTCAAGGGGTCAATAGATGTATTTGCGCTTGATATTGCTAATGATGACGTATCTCCTGGAGTTAAAAAACTTCCCAAAGCATCTTGTGCCGCTTGTTTACTTTGCTCTATTAGTTTAGTTAACGATACTGTATACGTAACATTAAATTCCCCTCTGTCAAGTTTGGGAATAAATCCTTTAGGAATAATAGGAATGATTGCTATTCCAATTACAAAACTCAACACCGCCAACCCCATTACTATTTTGCGATGATTGAGTGACCACCGCAATAAATCTTGATAGCGCTGGGCAAAATAACCCCAGCTTTTATTCTCATTATGTGCAGCACGGCGCCTAGAGTTTGCTTTAATCCAGTAAATTGCTAATACAGGTGAAAGTGTACGTGCGACCAACAACGAAGTTAGCATTGCTGCTGATACTGTAATTCCAAACGGTTTAAAAAATTGACCGACAACTCCACCCATCAAACCAATGGGCAGAAAAACTGCTACAGCGGTTAGCGTCGCTGCGGTAACAGTCACTCCAATTTCAGAAGTGGCTGTAAATGCTGCTTGGCGAGGAGTTTCACCTTTATCAATGTGGCGCATAATATTTTCCACATCAACAATTGCGTCGTCAATGATACTACCAATTACCAGTGCAAGTGCGAGCAGCGTAATTGTTTCTAAGTTAAAGCCAAACAATTTCATTACAATAAACGTTCCCAGCAATGACATTGGAATTGCAAGTGCAGAAATTAACGTTGCTGACCAACTTCTCAAAAAAGGATAAATTACAACTACCGATAGAACAATTGCTTCAATCAACGACTCAATTGTCGCATGAGTCGCTCTGCGAATAAACTCTGCTTGCGTTGATGCTAAATTAAGTTTGACATCTGGTAAATTTGTTCGCAGTCTTGAGACTTCTTGCTCAACTCTACTAACGACCTCTAGCGTATTGGCATCACCACGTTTAATAACTTGGAACGCAAGCGCATCTTTACCATTGAATCTTATCTTAGTGGCGCCGCTACTTGGTTGAGTTACAGGTTGGGGTAAATCTGGAGTAGCTTCTCCTAACAAAACAACTTTGAGAACCCCTGGCAGTTTAGATACAGATGGAACTATTTTATCTTTGGTTTGTTTTGCTAAATCATTTAAAGAAAGCTTTGAACTCTCTACAGCATAACTAATTGCAGCTGATTCATTAAGATTAAACGGAATTACCTGATATTGAGAACCATGAATCAGCTTAACCTGCTTTACAGCATTATCAACAGCGAGTCTAGACCCCTCTAAATCTGTTCCCACCGCAAACGCAACACTAACAACTGCTTGTCCTGGATAAGTTGACGAACGGATATCATCTATATTTTCCAGTGACGTTATACGCTGCTCAATAATCTTAGTTAACTTAGCTTCCGTATCTTCTGCGGTAGTTAGGGGTGCATTAGCATTCACCACCACCACAGGAAAAGTAATATCTGGGAATAAAGCGTACTTCAGCGAACTAAACGCCAAAATTCCAGCTACCATCACAGCAAGCCAAAACGATAACGTTAACCAAGAATTCTGAATCGCCACCCTAGATATATTAAAATGGTCGCGCGCCGATTTCGGATGCTTCACTTTTACCATCGTTGACTGGAGTTGCCACTAATTCTTGATTTTAAAACTAATTTCTAACTTCGGTATACAAGCAACGCCAAAACAGCTCGTAATAAGCACTTCAGTGCTTAACACAACTTAATACTACTTAACAATTCTCAACCCTAAACACATAAACAGCCGCAAAAATTTTGGGAAGACTACTAATAGTAACACCTAGCAATACATTTCCAAAATGTATATATATCGTACACTTACACCAGAGCAAAAAGCCGAACTAGTTCAACAGCGCTTAAGTCGCGGTTACCCTCCTCACTCCCCACCACACACCATACGCGACCAAGAACTATACTTTATTACAGCAGCTTGCTACGAACATAAACATCATATGTCCACAGAAGCAAGGCGCCAGGAACTACTTGATTTACTGATTTACTATTTGAGGAACTTATAAATAATGGCGTAGAAATTTTGGCTTGGGTTGTATTGCCAAATCACTACCATATTTTAGTCCATGTAGAAAACTTTGATGTAGTAGGCAAGTCGTTACGCATTGTTCATGGTAGAACTTCTCGTTTTTGGAATCTTGCGGATAATACTACTGGACGAAAAGTTTGGTACTCTTACTTTGACCGCGATTCGTTCTGAACGTCAATACTATGCGACAATTAATTATATCCATAACAATCTTGTTAAGCATGGTTGGGCTGAATCTAATTTTGATTGGAATCAAAGCAGCATCAATTGGTATTTGCAGGAGTATGGGAAGGAATGGCTGTTAGATTGTTGTGTTAAGTATTATGTGGAAAATTTTGGTGCGGGTTGGAATGATTAGATGATGGTGTTTGTTATGGGTGGAAGCACTGAAGTGCTTATTACGAGCTGCATGGGGGTTTTCGTTTTTGTTCCACAAGGCGCCGAATATAAAGCTGTGTGTAACGGTTTAAAGCGTGTTAATAAGACAAGTTCACAGGTTATATCTATTCCAGTAGGCGGTAAAGCTGTAACTAAATATTTACAAGAATGGTATAACTCTGTAAATTTACTTAAAGATTCTCAGCCATATGCATTGGTAATGGGTTTATGTGGAAGTTTAAAGCCTGATTACGATGTGGGGGATGTTGTGCTTTATGAATCTTGTATTTATCAAGATCAAGTTTTATACTGTGATAATGATTATAGAAATCAATTAAAATTATGCTTGAAACAGAAAGTATCGATAGTTAAGGCGTTAACTAGTGATAGTGTTGTTTTTTCCAAGGATGAGAAGATTTCATTGGGAAAATCAGGCGCCTCTGTCGTTGACATGGAAGGTTTTAGTGCGCTGGAATTTTTGAGTTCGGTTGGTTTCAAAGTGGGAATGTTAAGGGTAGTCAGCGATGGGTGTAAACATAATTTGCCTAATTTAAATTCGGCTTTTAGTCCGGAAGGCGCCCTTTTACCTTTACCATTGGCTTTAGGGATGTTACGTCAACCCATCGCTGCTAGTCGTTTAATATATGGCTCTTTACAAGGATTAAAGGTTTTAGAGAATGTGACAAGAGATTTAGATTTTTATATTTCATAAACTCTGCCTTTCCAGGCGCCTCCCCGTCCTTGCCAATGGCGCAAGGCTGAATCTATAGTCATTAGAGTGTATAAAAATGCTATTAGGGGTAAGCAAAAAGCATAAATAGGTGAGCATTCGTAGAAGCGAATTGTTGGGTAGTAGGCTAGAGCCATTAGTAACCACCCTAGTAAACCCAATCCTGCAATTAACCAGTTATTCGTTACTAAACCAAATATTAACGCTATTGGTGAAATTAAATACACTAAAGTCATTCCCAATAAAGTACCAGTTAGTAATATTGGCGAGTAATTAAGTTGAGTATAAGCAGTCCTCGCTACCATATCCCAAATTGTATCTAAGGAATTATACTCGCGTAAGCTGTGCATTAAAGAACTTAACCCTAACCAAATAGGATGGTTTTGTGCTGATTTTACGGCGCCTGCTAATGCACAATCATCAATTAGAGCTTGTTTGACAGCTTGAATTCCACCAATGCGTTCTAGTGCGTCACGACGAATTAATATACAACCACCAGCAGCGGCAGCAGTAGATTTATTAGGGTCGTTTACCCAACGGAAAGGATAAAGTTTTTGGAAAAAGAATACAAACGCTGGTATTAATAATCTTTCCCAAAAGCTTTCGCATCGTAATCGTACCATTACAGAAGCAAGGTCTAAGTTTTGTTGAACTGCTTTTGTAACAAGTCTGTTGAGATTGCTGAAATCATGCTCAATATCTGCATCTGCCAAAAGATAGTAATCTGGGTTAAATGTGCTAGCTTTGCGAATTCCCTGTTCAACTGCCCAGAGTTTACCTGACCAACCCGGCGCCAGTGGCAAAGCATTAATTATATGTAAATGTTGAGTTTTATTAAGATTTTGAGCAGTTTTCAACGCTACGGATGCTGTACCATCGCAGCTGTTGTCATCGACTAAAACAATATTAAATGTGCCTGAGTAGTCTTGACAAAGTATAGATTTTAAGGTTTTCCCTAATAAATCAGCTTCATTACGCGCGGGAATTACAGCGCAAACTGTAGGGTGACAATCCCCTATGCTCATATCCTCTATGACTTCTGACACCTGCCAGAAGGCGCCTCGAAAAATCAGTAATCCTATCCAAATCAAAACTGGTAAAAATGTAACAACCAATTCAATAAGTGTCATAGTACCCTTGCTTATCACTGCTTTTACATGGGAGAATACGTTTTCTCTCTGGTTAGAGATAGCACTTGCATCTTTCATTGCCGCATCCATACTATTGTTAAGTCTGAGTAGTACTTCATGCAAATTCAAAATCGGGTTACTTTATCAAAAGTCCCTTACTCAATTGCAGCGAGTCAAAATTATCTTTTATCGATTCAATACCCAGATGGCTACTGGTGGGCTGAATTAGAATCTAATGTCACTATAACTGCGGAGGTCGTCCTCCTTCATAAGATTTGGGGTACCGATAACTATCGACCCCTACATAAAATTGAAAAATATCTCCGTTCCCAACAACGTCCTAATGGTAGCTGGGAACTTTTTTATGGTGATGGTGGAGATTTAAGCACCTCCGTAGAAGCTTATATGGCGCTGAAATTATTGGGGGTTCCAGAAACTGACCCAGTATTAAAGTTAGCGCGCGATTTTATTTTAAGGTTAGGCGGCATCAGCAAAACGCGAGTTTTTACCAAGCTACATCTAGCATTAATTGGCTGTTATAGCTGGCGTGGTATTCCTTCGCTACCTCCTTGGGTAATGTTACTCCCAAATAATTTCATATTTAATATCTATGAAATGTCAAGTTGGGCACGCTCTAGTACAGTGCCTTTACTGATTGTGACAGACAAAAAACCTGTGTACGTTACCAATCCTGGTATTAGCCTTAATGAGCTATATACAGAAGGTATAGATAATGTTAAGTATGAGTTACCGCGTAGCAATGATTGGACTGATATCTTTTTAGTGGCGGATGAAGCTTTTAAACTTGGCGAAAGTTTGGGTTTAGTACCGTTCCGCGAAGAGGGTATTCAAGCTGCGGAAAGGTGGGTTTTAGAACGTCAGGAAGTTACAGGTGACTGGGGTGGAATTATTCCAGCAATGCTCAATTCACTTTTGGCGTTGCGTGCGTTGAATTATGATGTTAACGACCCAATAGTCGTGCGTGGTTTCAAAGCGCTTGATAATTTTGCAATAGAAACTGCCGATAGTTATCGTGTACAACCTTGTGTTTCGCCAGTTTGGGATACTGCTTGGGTAATACGCGCGCTGATTGAGTCAGGTTTAGAGCCAGACCATCCAGATATTGTAAGTGCAGGTGAATGGTTACTTTCTAAGCAAATTTTGGAATATGGTGATTGGGCAGTTAAAAATCGCCAAGGTAAACCAGGCGCCTGGGCATTTGAATTCGATAATAAGTTCTATCCTGATGTAGATGACACAGCAGTCGTTGTCATGTCATTAGCACTAGCAAAGCTCCCCAATGAGAAACAAAAAACAGCAGCAATGATGCGGGCTATTGATTGGGTGACAACAATGCAGTGTAAACAAGGTGGTTGGGCGGCATTTGATCTTAATAATGATGCTGATTGGCTCAATATGATTCCTTATGGCGACCTCAAAGCCATGATAGACCCCAACACAGCAGATGTAACCGCGCGCGTTTTAGAAATGCTTGGTTGCTGCGATTTGTCAATCAATCAACATGACTTTGACCGTGCGCTTGATTATTTACTCAAAGAACAAGAAGCCGAAGGTTGTTGGTTTGGTCGTTGGGGAGTTAATTACATTTATGGTACTAGCAGCGCTCTTTGTGCTTTAGCTAGTATGGCGCCGTCTAAAAGAACAAGTATTCAACGTGGCGCCGCTTGGTTGATAAGTTGTCAAAACACAGATGGTGGTTGGGGTGAAACTTGCCGCAGCTATAACGACCCAACTTTAAAAGGTAAAGGACGCAGTACAGCATCGCAAACTGCTTGGGCATTACTAGGTTTAATGGCAGCAGGTCAAGCAACTGGCAAATATTCTACAGATGCTATTAAGCGTGGTGTAGATTACTTAGTCGCAACTCAGCTTCCAGATGGCACTTGGAACGAAGATGATTTTACAGGAACGGGTTTCCCCTGTCACTTTTATCTAAAATATCACCTGTACCAACAGTACTTTCCTTTACTAGCTCTTGGTCGCTATCAAGCACTTATGGCTTAATCAAATACATCATACCGTTACTTCTTTTGTGGCTAGCTTGTATAAATTATTAACATATATACAGCTTTAGCTAGCTACAAAAGATTTTTTATTATGTAAAATATAATACTATTTTTACGTGTTGATTACATATGACGAGAATCACTAGTTACTTACAAGTCGAGTAATCATACCACACTTCCATTACAGTACAATACATTAAAAATATTCCCAAGTATGGAAAACCATGATATGCTCTGGGAAACTTTTATAAAGTTAATGTTATCGATAAAGGAGTTCATGCACATAGTTTAGAAACAGATTAAATAACCAATTACTTGACATGTTGACATCTGACTCAAAACTTATCACAACTTTAGTAAACGATTGTTGTATAAAATAATTCTATAAAGCTATTGTAAATGTGGTTGCATTTTTAAATATAACATGCATTTACTTCATAGCAAGAAACCTAAGAAACCCGGTTTCTTTATTGATATCTTGTAATCAAACAACGATTTCGGGTAGAAACCGGGTTTCTGGATATTATTTTATACAGTAAAAAAGCTAAAGTTTAATTTTTTAGTATCTTGCTTTTGTTAAAAAACAGTAAAGTTTATAGGTTGCTGCCGAGTAATCATAATTGGTACTGACATCAAAAATCATATAAACTGTAACCTAGAAGACAAAGATAACTAAACTTTATAATTAACTAATAATGCTTAATTTTTACTTAAATATGTATAAATAATATTCAGAAGGCAGGAAACTGCAAGTGGGGGAAATAACCAGAGGAGTGTAACGAATGGATTTACGTACAGACGCTTTAGAGTTATTAAAGGAAACTAGCCGGACTTTTTACATCCCCATAGTTCGTTTACCACGAGGGTTGCAGGAAGCAGTTGCTTCGGCTTATTTGTGTATGCGTGCTATTGACCAAATCGAAGATGATTCAGAGCTTGATAACCAAACAAAATCTGAACTGCTGCGAAATATTAGTTTGACTTTACAGGCAGGAGTTGATGGTTTTGCAGTTGACGCTTTTACAGAGGGATTTGTTGGATACGAGAATAAATTACCTGAAGTTACTCTTCGACTGCGCGAATGGTTGATATTGGCGCCAGAAAGTATTGCACCTAGAATATGGGATGCCACTGCTGCCATGTCTGACCGCATGGCATATTGGGCAGAACGAAACTGGAAAATAGACGACGAGTCAGACTTAGACCGTTACACATTTGGGGTTGCAGGCGCCGTTGGGTTATTGCTATCAGATTTATGGGCTTGGTACGATGGGACGCAAACCAACAGAACTTTAGCAATTGGGTTTGGTAGAGGATTGCAAGCCGTGAATATCATTCGCAATTATAGCGAGGACTCACTTCGTGGTGTCACCTTTACGCCCAAAGGTTGGGATGCAAACAAATTGCAAGCATACGCACGTAAAAATTTAGCTTTAGCTTCGGCTTACAACGCTTCCCTTCCCCCCGACAGTCCAGCACTAGACTTTTGCCAAATACCCCTAACATTAGCTTACGGCACCCTAGAAGCCATTGCACATGGTAAACAAAAACTTAGCCGTAGCGATGTAGTTGCACTCCTACAACAAGTCATGGGTTCCAATCCTGGTTAAAAAAATGTTGTAGAGACGTTACATGTAACGTCTCTACAGGAATGGGCAATCAACCTGAGATAATATTAAATATTGTCAGATACAGGTTCACCTGCAACTTTTGCTGGAATAACAACTCCGTAATAAGCTGCTGCAAACGCGCTAGCTGCATTTAAAAATACGTTATAACCAAATAATGGCATCAAACCAAAGGATGTCTTTGCAAATGGCAGTAAACCCATTATCGCAATTACGACATAAGCAACAAAGAAGATACGATTAAATTGTCTGGCACCGTGGTGAGTTAAATAAGAGGTAATTCCCAATAAACCAACAGTACAACGAACAAGGTTGTGCAAAAAGTTAGTAGGAAATAGTCCAAAGATATATCCAAAACCAGCAGCATAAGCATTGTGTGCATCCTGCGCTGGAACAAAAGAAACGTCAGTTCCAGGTATAGAAACAAAAGCTGGAATAAATCCGGCTATACCAAGAACCAAAAATAAAATTCCGATACCTAAAGCACAATAGCGTTCAGCTTCGCGCAATGCATGTGTGTTAATCATGTGAAAAATTACCCTTTATTGCTGTAAAATTTTATCTATCTAATTGCATTTTCAAATTTAATCAGGGTTTGAAAATACAACAAGTATTACTTCTTATTCAACGCATGATTGCTATATGCTTAATCTATCAAAGGATAGGGTTTTATATATTTCTTGAGTTCTGTTGATGGTAAAGTTTTATTGTATCTGTTAGTACTTAATTCATATGGATAACGACGTTGTTATATTTGTAGCTAGTGTTTTTGTGTTTATCGTTTATCTTGTTTTTTCTGCGTACACAGAGATGGGAACGAAACTGCCTTGGAAGAAGTAGTTAGAACAGGCTTTCCGGCCTGTTCCATAAAATTTTACTTTTTGGGTTTTTCGGGTAGGTTGCGGGGAGGAATCAGGCGCCCTTGGTATAATTGTTGTTCGAGTTTACCAAGTCGGTACCATGTGAAACCAATAACCAAAAAAGTTAGTGATGTAATGCTTGTAGCTGCTGTGGTGGAGGTAAATTGGTTTAGTACTGGTATTAATGCCCATGAGATGGCGCCTATAAATCCAATTGCAGTCCGAATTTTTTTAATATTCGCCAATGCTTTACTACAACTACCGCAATGTACTGTATGTGAATGATACCTCTCCATGAACTGTTCGCGCGTTTTATTGGAAGGCGCCAGTGTTTGTCCTGGAAAAAATTCGACTTTATACTCGTTTACCCATTGGCGCAATTGAGTCACAAAAGCATCAGCGGCAGTAGGTAAGTAAAAAGCTTTGGTATAATTTGCACTTCCTCCTGCTTGTTCAAGATAGCGTTCTTGAAAATGTAGGAAAATTTGGTCATCTTCCAAAACGCTATTTTGTCCAATGTGTGAATACCAACGTGGTGTTACCTTGAAAATTAAGCGCGGTATTGGTGAAGAAAATTTGAATGGGAAGCGTGCGAATAATCTACACTCACCTTTACGAATTGGGGTGGCATAAACAACAGTCATCGTTCGCCCGAATTGTTTGGAAGTTATATCATGCCACATTAAACCCGGCGCCACAAAAGTTGTATCTTGGCGCCCTAATGTACCTCGTCGTGGTCCTTCTTCCCATTTACCTGTAAATCCATGCTTACCTGCTTCCACAACTTCGAGTTCTACTGGCGCCGCGTTGGCTCTATTTCCTACTGAACGGTGATGCGTATATGGTACATGACTAGCATCTAGCACGTTTTCCATAAGGGTTAGTGCATCGTAGGGTAAATCCCGAAATGTATCAATACAAACCCAGTCGTCTAGTGTTTCGTCTAATGGTTCAACGATGGGAACTTTAGTAATAGGTGCATTTTCTGGTTTGCCTGGGTAGACAAATAAAAGTCCTTGATAAACGCTTGTAGGTAATAATTTTACACACGCACGCTTTGAGGTGTGTGCTTGTCCAGATGCTGGTTGCTGTGGAATAGTTTGACATTCTCCACTTGGGGCAAAAGTCCAACCATGATATGGACACTCTAAAAGTCCATCTTGATTAATTCGACCCTCTGAAAGCGACGCCAATCTATGTGGACATTTATCTTCTAATACACTCCAGCTTTGCGTAACATTATCCCACCAAATCACTATATCTTGCCCTAACAAAGTAAACTTAGTCGGCGCCAGTTTATCTAAGTCGCGAACGTAATGTACCGGATACCACGCTTCTAAAACATCAAAGTAATTTGCGCTACTACCACCTGCATTCATACTTGCGACAGATGCGTTATTTGAATTTTCTAATGTGGATGTATTTGATACATTAGTATCTATCCGTGGTGAGGTCGCGGTCATAGCTTTACGTGTACTTGTATATAAGCATTAAATAACTCTTTACATTATTTAACATATTTATCGCTAGTTGAAAGAAGCCCGGTTTCTGCTGAAGGTATAAACTATGAACTAGATTGTGTATTTTTCTCTGTACAAAGTAAATAAGCTCAGATTAAAGTCAGGCAAAAAAGTTTAATTTTTTTTATAAAATATTTCATGAATTTACATTATTATGTTCATACTTAGGATAGAAGCCCTTTCCATTCTGTTGGAAGAGTGCGGGTTTGATTCCATCCTGTATCTTGAATATTAGGAGCCTGAACCGAAGGGGATGGTAACACTTTAATAAACTCAAGTTCAAGGAATATGAAGCTTTTGCGCTGAAACCGGAGCGAAGCATATCGCCTGGTGTGAGCAGTTACTTAAAAAAATAGAATTAGTAGCCCTATTAAATGAACATAGTGAAAGTTTAAGAAAATTGAGTACAGACGCAGCGGGTGCAATCTTTTTCTTCATACCGTACTCAATAGTTGCCTCACTATTCATAGGACAGTGTCTAACAAGTTAACCAGGGGTTGACGTGACCTATTGCAGTAAGACTTTACAAACTTACTGTATATCGTTGTCGTCAATTCTTAACTACCCAATAATTTTTGAGACTATGACTACCCAAATTGAAACAGATAGAAGTCCAAAACGACGTGGTTTTGTTCAGAGTATATGGGATATAGGTGTAATCTCGTCTCTGGTCATTCTTGCGTTTAGCGCACAAGCTGGTAACTATGGTCAAGAAAGTACTTACTCACCTGCTCGACCAGTTAACGCTGCTGAAGTAGTTAGGAGTCCTAGAGACTTCATAAATAAAACAGTAACGGTAAGAAGTAGACCAATTGAAAAGTTGGGAGTAAACTCTTTCAAACTCAAAGATGGACTGTTTTCGCAACAAGAACCGCTTTTGGTTGTGAATGCATCAGGAACACCGTTTAATTTACCTGCGAATAATGTAAATGTACAAATTACAGGTCAGGTCAGAGACTTCGTGATTTCAGATATTGAACGTGAGTTCAAGGTGAGCTTAAATGAGGACTTGTACAGTGATTACGTCGGAGACCCTGTATTGGTTGCCGAAAACATTACTTTGGCGCCTCAGCCAAATCAAGTATCCCAAACACCAAAACAATTCTACGGCAAAACCATATCAGTTACAGGTCAGGTCTCTGAACTTAAAAACTCTGTAATGACATTACAAGCAGACCAACTTATTAAAGGTAAAGACCTACCTGTTTTGATGACAACATCTCCCAAAGTTGCGATTAACAAGGGTCAGAAAGTCGCAGTAGTTGGTGAAGTACGTCCATTTATTGCGAACGAAATAGAGCAAGAATATAACTTTTCTTGGAACTCAAGCGTCAAGCAACAGTTGGAAGCACAATACAAAAATAGACCCGTCCTAATAGCAGATGCCGTATATCCCTAATACTGCATGTAATTAAATTTGGAAGGTAAGCACTGATAGTAAGGTGGGCCGAAGCCCACCATACAACACACCAAAATTAATGACCCTTTCTCTGTGTACTTTGTGTCTCTGTGGTAGAAAATAACTATATCCACAGGACAATGTGCTGACTATAATCAATCCGTTACATCAATTACCTACCTAAGATTATTATCTTTACATTCAAGTAAATATATTTTTTCAAGTTTTTTAATTTGCTGCTGTGTTTTTTGAGTACGTCGTTCTTTATTTATAAATATTCTTAGTGTTAACAATATTCCTATAATTGCTATTATCAAACTAGTATTTACGTACAAATTAGCATAAGAGGCGTTTTGATAGTAAATTTGTATGTTTGTGTGTGATTTAGTTGGGAAAGATTGCATTTGATTACCCCTCGTAGTAATTTTGATTTATCCAATTACTAATAGGGTGATTTTGGCGCCGTTTATGCAAAGCTGATAATACTCAATTAAGTGGAAATACCCGGTATTCTAAGAATACGACGCTGTGAAGCGTTTAAATCAGGCAAGTTATCAGCATTGTAATAGTATCTCGCCCAGGCTGTAGATTGAGGTGAATATTTGTAAAATAGGGTGCGACGTTCGTTTTTACCTTGCCACGGTAGTGTACCGTGAGTCAAAGCTTCGGTAAAAATAATTGCGCTTCCAGCTTTTGCCGTTACTGTTTTAACACAGCTATGTGGAGTTTCTAAATTTTGCCATGCTTGGGGGAATGGGTAATTACTTTTGTGACTACCAGGAACACAGCCAAATCCACCATCACCTTGATTTACATCGCTTAACTCATAAGCAACAGCAGTTAGACCATTGTACATTTTTCCATGTTTAAACTCATAATACTGGCAAGGGTCATAAGGATTTCCACCACCGTGAAGCGATGAACCAATTGGCCCGACTCCTTGACCGATAATATGAACGTAGTCATGGTCTAAACGAAACTCGTGACCCAATAGTTCAGAAAGATAAGGAGTAACACGTGGGTTATCAATAATATCGCGAAATGGTTTACCCCAACTTAGTAAGCAATCAAATCTATATCTCGTCGCATTTGGTGATTTATGTAACTCCTTTTGCTTGTCTAGGTACGAATTTAATTCAGCAATTTGGGAGCTAGATAAAGCGTTTTCAATAACTAGGAATCCTTGTAAATCAAATAGATAACGCTCTAATTCATTCATGCAAAACATCAAAGTAAATTTTCTTGCATTAATATATCACATCAATTCGATTATTACTTGAATTTGACAACCATTACCTGGAGAAGTTTCAATATTAAAGTTGCCTCCCAAAGCTTCAGTGCGCTGACGCATACTATGCAACCCAAATCCTTTGGTCGTTTGATTTAAATCAAACCCAATTCCATTATCTTGAATTTTTACATGTAGTTCTGAATGAATATTTAATAGTTCTAAATTTATTTTTGTGGCATTAGCATATTTACAAATATTTGTCACCGATTCTTGAATAATTCTGTACACAGTAATACTCAATTCGCCTGATAGTGGACTATTTAAATTCATTATATATTCTGGTTTAACGTTAGTTGTGCGTTCCATATCTTCGAGAAGTAATATAATAGCCGATTCTAATGAATCACCTTGCCAAGGGTGTAAGCGTAATGCTGATACCGATTGTCGCACATCTTGTAATGCTTTAGAACCTAATTCTTTTGCTCGTGCTAAAAAATCGTGTGCTTTAACTGGATTTGTGTGCGAAAGCTTTAATGCAGCTTCTAGTTGTAAATTAAGTGCTGTTAATGAATGTCCTAAAGAATCGTGAATTTCTTGTGCGATGCGGTTACGTTCTTCTAAAGTTGCTTGATATTCAACTTTCATTGCATATTGCTTTAATTTTTGGTTTGCTGCTGCTAGTTTTTCACGACTTTGCCGTTCTGACACAATTGTATTCATTAATAATAGTACAAAAATCAGCGCTAGTGCAAATAATATGACAAAACTTAAAGTGAAAAATTTGAATCGCTCTTGCCCTACAGGTGATACAGGAAATTTATTAAATTTACGAAAAATTGTGAACAAAAATAAACTAAACGACAATGAAGTTACAACTAATCGACCGGGTAGTTGAAAAATTAAACAGCTACGAGTTACTAAAATTAAATATATAAATGGAAATAATCGCGAAGCACGACCGCCAAACAATATTGTAATTAATATTAAACATACTTCGCAAGCAGTATAAATTATTTTACTTGATTGAGTTCCTTTTGGTAATCGTAACCCCATCAAACCAAAAATTATTAAGCTGCAAATTGTCAACTCAGGAAAATCCTGTGAGCGTCTTATCCACGGAGTCGGCGCCAGTGAACTGAAGATAGCAACAGTCAACAGCGTCCACTCTAGATAAAGCAGAAATCGAAACGGGTGATTTTTAAATTGAATCGAGTTACTCATCTGGTTCTTCCACATATCGAAATAAAATTAACCAAATATTAAAAATTTAAATAATAAGCTTATGCACTGAAATTAATAACTTATCATCGGCAACAAAATCTAGTTAAATTAGTCACACCTTCACCCATGACGTAAGTCATGGTTAGAATCATGACCTTTTTCAAATACAGTATCTTTACAAAATTACTTATGATGGCAGTATCAAACCAGATAACCTCAAAAACAACCACATGAAATCCAAATTGTCAGTCCTCGCTGGAATCGTTGCTCTGAGCATAACCGCTATCCCTTTTGTCGCGAAAGCTAACACACTAACCTCTCAATCGCAAATTGTAGCTCAAGCAACAGATGCGAAACCCAACCGTGGAAAGTTCGCAGAAGAATTGGGATTGACGGATGCACAGAAAGCAGACCTGACAAAGATTCGTCAAGATACACGTGCAGCAATTGAAAAAGTTCTTACCCCTGAACAGCGTACTCAATGGCAAGCAGCAAAGCAAAACCGTCAAGCTCGTCGCGGAGGATTTAAAGCTTTAAATCTCACCGAAGACCAACGCGCGCAAATTAAGAAAATTAGAGAAACCTCTAAAAGTCAAATGCAAGCTGTGTTTACCGACGAACAGAAACAAAAGATACAAGAAATGCGTCAAAATTGGCGTACACGTCGTCAACAACAAAATCGTTAAAACTTCAAACCCGGTTTCTAAGTAATTTCCTGGAAGCCGGAAGTTTTATTGTTAACATTAATTTTACTCAAATAAATTTCTAAAAGTTTAAGCTATTCATGAAAATTGTTACAAGATTACGTAGATTTGTGGTTTTCCCTGACATGCTTTTTGCAATAGCTTTCTATAATAGTGAAAGCAATAGGAGAAATCCACGAGGCAATAAATGAAATTAAAAAGCTTATCAATCTTAGCCGGAGCGATTGCCCTGAGTTTAACAGCAATCCCTTTTAGTGCGAACGCAAAACCAGTACAGCAATTAGCTCAAGCTCAACAGCAGCCAGCGATTGCTCCTCCACCACAAATCCAACTCAACAAAAAACAACAAGACCAAGTTCGAGTAATCAACGCTGAAGTTCGCAAGCAAATTGAGGGTGTATTAACAAAACCGCAACGTGAACAGCTTAAAAAATCACTGGAAGCACGTCGCGACCCACAGGGAATTACCCAAGACTTGAAATTAACCCCAGACCAAGGCAGAAGACTTCAGCAAATTGTCGCTGGTTCGCAAAAGAAAATTTTTGAAACTGTTTTAACACCACAACAACAGAATCAAATCAGACAGTACTATCAAAGTCGTCAACAAAATTCTGGTACGAGACCTAGATAAATCAATAGTGCAAAATTACTATCAAATTACCCGCTCTTAATACAGGAGCGGGTTTTGTCTAATTGTTGGTATAACCTGCTATTTTGGTAGATATTCGTAATTTTAGGGAAAGGCGCCCTTATATATTAGAAATGTCTGAAGAATTTACGGTTGGTAGTAAAGTTCGCGTTGTCGCACTACCACAATATGTTAAAACTGCTGACACAATGCCAATGCTACGTCCTCCTGATGTCATTCAAATCGGTGAGGAAGGTATTATAGTTGACCGTCGTCCAGGTGGATACTGGGGTATACGCTTCACACGCGGAACATTCCTTCTCGAAAGTCAATATGTTGAAGAAATTAGGTAGGGTGCGTGACGCTACTAGATGATTGCTTCGTTTAATAATTGTTATAGCGTCACGCACCCTACTATGTCGCCAGGATTGTAAACTTATATGAAGATGTGAATGTGGTAATGTATAAATGATTTCTCGTCGCAATTTTCTAAATATACTTCTGGTTGGCTGTTTCACTTTTTTATCTTGGTTCAGAGGGGCGCCAGTTGCCCACGCACTAGGTGGTAAATTGCCCGAAATTAATCAACCCGCACCCGATTTTACATTACCGACTAACACAGGTAATGGAAAAATAGCACTAAGAGATTTGCGTGGGAAATGGGTAGTACTTTACTTTTACCCAAAAGACTTTACATCAGGATGCACCATTGAAGCGCGTCGGTTTCAAGAAGATTTACCCAAGTACATCCAAAAAAATGCCTTTCTTATTGGGGTAAGTGCAGACGACATAGACTCACACGCTGAGTTTTGCGACTCAGAAGGATTAAAATTTCCCCTACTCGCTGATACCACAGGTACAGTAAGTAAAGCTTACGGTTCATGGATGAACTTTTTCTCAATGCGTCACAGTTTTATTATTGACCCACAAGGAACATTACGCGAAACTTTTGTTAAGGTCAATCCAAATATTCATAGTAAAGAAGTTCTAGCACGATTAAACGAACTGCAACAAACAGCATCCTAAATAAATGGACTTTGAACCCCAAAACACTACGGAAACCGCTACACCCAGTATTGAATTTGCTGAACCCACACCTCGTAAATCTTTAGAGATATTACGAGATGTTGAAGCATTAATACGTCGTCCAACTGTTGCTGCCATTACTCCAATTTTACCTGCACCCCTTAGCAGGCGCCTCGAAGAGGTGAATACTGTAGCAGATAATACATTGAATCAGCTAGCAGAAATAGATGTAGAGCAAATATCAGACTGGGAACTGCGACCCGCAAGGATTCAAGTTGGTTTAGGTTTTGTTGGGTTCAGTGCGCTGATGGTAATGATTTTGTTGCTGTACTTAAATACACTCCATCCAGAATTAAGCCCCATCGAACAAATCGCAAGATATTGGTACCAATATATTTGGTTTGTTAATCTTGGTGTAGCAGGTATGTTTGTACTGGGACGCGAAGCAATGCGTCCAGTGCAAAAACCTAAAAAAAGAAAACGCAAAATATATATAGATAATTTTTAACCAAGCATCTTCAAAAACGTGCATTCCCAAACTAAACGCGGTTGAGCGTAGCAAAGTAGATTTTTTCTAGTTTGTTCGAGTAGCTTAATAATATTTGGTTGACGTCGCTGTTGCCAGTACATTTGTTGTAAATAGTCAACCAACCATAATTGAGCTTCGGTTTCTAATTCTTTGTCGATTTGTTTGGCTAATTCTAAACAGTGGCGAAGGTTTGCTGGCGCCTTAGTAACAGATTTTAATAAGTCAGAATTTATAGCTTGCATTTGTTGGTATGATTCTATTGCTTCTCCGGGACTTCCAGCAGCTATATTCATAACTGCTTGATGCTGCAATATTTCTTGATGTCCTGTTTTTGTTAGTACTTGTGTCATACCTGCTGTGTCTAAGCGATGAAATGGTATGCGTTGGCATCGCGACACAATAGTTGGTAGTATGGCATCTAAGTTAGGCGCCGTTAAAATTAATGTTGCTTTTCCCGGTTCTTCAAGAGTTTTGAGTAAAGCATTTGCGGCAGACTCTGCCATTGTTTCGGTTTGTTCTATTACTACGGCACTTCTAGGCGCCAGCATTGGGGGACGACTTAGAAATGTTGTAATTTCACGGACTTGTTCAAGCCGAATAACTGGTGGCGCCTTGCGTTTAATTTTTTTTTCTGCTGCTTCTTGTGGAGTATAGCGTTGTCCTTGGTGCTGGTATGTTGGTTGCACCCAGAGTACATCAGGATGATTACCTTGCTGTAAACGTTTAGTCGTCGAGTCACTCGATATATTATTAGTCGAGTGTGAAAATAATAATTCAATAAAGCAACGCGCCGCCAAACTTCGCCCAACTCCATCGGCGCCTGCAAATAAGTACGCGCTTGCAATTCTATGTTTTGCTACAGCTTGTTTCAGTAACTCTACTGCCTGTTGTTGTCCAATTAGAGGCGCAAAAAAATCTGTCATTTTATAGATAGGTCACGAAGACGTTGAGTGCAAATTTGCTGAATTTGAGTTTGTATAGTATTTTTGTCCTGATTTGCATTGATTCTAACAATTTTTTCAGGGTACATGCTAGATAGAGTTGTGTATCCTTGTTGCACACGATGGTGAAAGTCAATTTTTTCAAGCTCGATTCTGTCTGCTGCTTCTGGGCTTTTACGTTTACGTGCCAGTCCAATTTCAACGTCAATATCAAACCACAACACTAAATCAGTTTCCAAACCAGCAGTAGCAATTGTATTTAATTGGTCAATTAGATTCATATCTAAGTTGCGACCATAACCTTGATATGCGATGGTGGAATAAATAAAACGGTCGCATAATACATATTTTCCTGCTGCCAAATTTGGTTTGAGTTCTTGCTCGACATGTTGGGCGCGGTCAGCAGCATATAATAAAAGTTCAGTACGGGGATCAATCGCGTTATTATTAGCTTCGAGTAATAATCTTCGCAGATGTATTCCTAAATTAGTACCCCCAGGTTCGCGTGTAACCATAACTGGCACACCTATACTTTGCAACCATTCGCTAGTTAATTGAATTTGGGTAGTTTTGCCACATCCTTCTACCCCTTCAAAAACGATTAATTTGCCACGCATAATATTTAAATAGATTGTGAGTCCAAGCTCTTTAATTGGTAATTTTCATCAAAATCAGCTAATGCTGGGTAAATAATTGGATACGTATCATTAATACTGACTAATCTTTTCTCATATTCTCTTAAATAACCCTTACGTCGTTCGTCGTTAATTTTAGTGGCGCCAAATACAACAAAAGGTGGTAATACATCAAAACCAACATATCGCAAAATTCCGTGATTGATGGGGTAAAGAATAGTATGAATATCACCGTGTAAACCAACTTCAGTATACATGGGTAATTTTCCACCTGTAGTTAGCGATAACATCGCTTTTTTACCTTTAAAAACACCATTATCATACCATTTGCCACCACCATAAATCTTACCTGCTGCAAATACTTTATCCACCCATCCTTTTAATATTGCTGGTAAACTAAACCACCAAAGCGGGAATTGAAAAATAAGTACATCGCACCAAAATAACTTTTCCATTTCCGCTTTGATATCTTGAGAAAAACCATCGTTTTCGGTTGCATAATTATCTTCAATTTGCTGTTTAAAATAATCAGAGTCTTTTTGTGAAGTAAAGTTACGAGGGTCAGACACAGGATTAAAGTTCATAGCATACAAATCAGAAATAATTACTTCATTACCTGTTTGTTCAAGAACAGCTTTTGCATGTTGAGTTAATCCAGCATTAAAACTTTGGTTTTCGGGATGAGCGTGAACGATAAATACTCTCATTGGCAACATTAAAAATTAAGTTAATTAACTTAATGTAATCAAATCAATTACATCTTGGTGACGACCGAGCAACTCTTTATATTCAATAATTTGTTTTAAAGGCTTAACTTTCAATCTTAACCCTTCATAATAAAAAGTATTAAATATAGATAAATCATCATTTAATTTAACAGGTGTGTCATTGTGATAAATAAATGCTTCCTCAGCTTGATTGATTTCAACGTCCACTCCAAAAATAACCAACGTCATCATAAATAAATCAAACTCATCATCAACAATTCGCATTAAATCAATAGCTATATACTCCTTAAACAATTCAGCAACTAGCTCAATATCTTTCCGTGCCACCTCAATATCAATATCATGTAACTCCCAGTGCGAACCGTAAAGATTGCCAGCTAACCCACCTGTAATACGATATGTAATATTATGTTCCTCAAAAATCGGAATAATAAACTTTAACGCTTGGATGTGATTCTCAGATATAGCATCATTCATATATATTTATTACCTTTCTTCTCTTTCTTCTCTTCCTCTGTGTAGAGACGCAATTAATCGCGTCTCTACGTGTCTCTGTGGTTACATAAACTAATCCTCAATGTACTCACGAGGTGTATAAACCCAAACTCCCTCAGAATGTTTAACCACACGTGTTTTACTCGACCCCACCAAAACCAAAGTACGCATATCAACTTCCGAAACAGATAAATCTCCAAGACTCCTAACCAATATCGACTCTCCCACCCTACCAAGATTACGAGCAAGAACCACAGGAGTTTCCGGCAAACGATATTTTAGTAAAATGTCGCGTGCAGAAGCTAACTGCCAAGTGCGTTGTTTCGATGCAGGGTTATAAAAAGCGATAACCATATCAGAACTAGCAGCAGCAATAATACGACTTTCAATAATCGACCAAGGCTTAAGAATATCAGATAAAGAGATAACACAAAAATCATGCCCTATCGGCGCCCCAATTTTAGCAGCAGCAGCTTGTAAAGCCGAAATACCCGGAGCCACCTGAACTTGTACATGCTGCCATTCTGGAACAGCATTTGACTCCAGCACCTCAAATATAGCCGCAGCCATTGCGTAAATACCGGGGTCTCCAGAAGAAACAACAGCAACATTGCGTCCCTCTGCTGCCAAGTCTAAAGCCATCTTTGCCCGCGCCAATTCTTCGCGATTATCAGAATCATGGCGCCGTTGTCCAGGACGTAAGGCGCCTGCCAAATCCAAGTAAAAACTGTAACCAACTAAATCAGTTGCCTCATTGAGTATACGTTTAACTTCAGGAGACATCCACCCACTAGCACCAGGCCCAGTCCCAACAATAAATAATTTTCCTCTATACTTGCCAATTGTATCAGCATCAATAATAGAAGAAGACAAAGCTATAGATATCTCAATAGAATCATTTGATACTTGCGTTAATAACTTACCAGATGAACCCGTTGCAGTCAGCGCTAGTAACTCAGCCATTTTAGCTTGAGACTCTATATCTTTTCCTTGAACCCCCTGTATACTTTCTAACTCCAACAGCCGAAGCGGTACATCTAAAACGCGCGCAATTTGATTAATCGCAGGTTGAGCAGCATCTTTGTTTAAAGCAAACACACCTGCTACCGATTTTTCACTAAGTCCAGCATTTAGAAGCAATTCCTTAACTAACACTACCGCATCTTCTATATCGTGTACATCGCTTACACTGGTGCCAATAGCCAAGGTAGCAGGATGATACACTAAACAGTCAGGAGCATAATCTGTCTTATATTCAGTTACGCGAATCTCTAAATCTCCATTCGCATCGAAAGGTAGTTTACTGTTAACTAACCAATTTAGGTTTAAGAGCGCATTTCCTTCCAACTTGACTTTTGCACCAGCGAGCAAATCTGAAATAAAACCCTTTGCAGTTTCAGGATTTGCTAAGTAATATCCTTTTGGGGGAGCGAGTAGTGCAGTACGGAAGCGAATGTCTCCTGTTGTGGTAATTGCTGGTGGAACTTTAAGCACTGCTGCAATCAGTCTTGCCATATCATTAACCCCCTGAAGTCCACCCAACAGAGGTACAACAGCACTACCATCTTCAGCAACAGCTAAAACAGGTGGCTCTTGGCGTTTGTCAGAGATAATAGGAGCAAGCGAACGAATTAAAATTCCCGCAGCACAAACACCGACTATCGGGGTTCCACTAGCGAACAACTCACGTAGCGTATCACCAAAATTATCAAAACCCCTATCAACTCCTGTAGTGCGCTTAAGTAAACCGTAAACGGTAGCACTAGGTAAAGCACTTGCGATTTGGCGCCCAAGTGCAACACTATTTTGGTTAAGTACAATAATCGCAGCAGGTGGAAGCATTCTTGGTGGTAAATCTCATTCCCTGAATCATATTACCAAGGTAAAAGGCGCCTTTTACATCATTTCATACCCTTCACTTAACAAGCCCTAACTTTTTCTATAGGCACCAACCGCACTATATAGGCGATAATGCGGTTGAGTATGATGTTGGAGTGAGAAAGAGTAATGACAATCAAGCGAATAATATTAATTTTATTAACGGTATTGGCAATTTTGACGTCAGGGTCAAGACTATATGAAACTTTACAAGAACCTCAGTATCAAAGTCGCTTAGAACTTTACCAAACAGATATAGTTTTAGAAGCAGCAGCTTGGAAACCAGAAAAAAATGACAAAAACTACCAAGGAGCGCAAAATGCTATATTAGGTGCCAACCCCGCAGAAAGCGCAGCAGAACAATACGAAAAAGCGCGTCAAAAAGCTAAAACAGCTATAGAAACAACTAAACAGCGAATTGAGAAACTGCGTCAACCCATTGTACAGCAGCCAAACCAAGTAAACTCAAAACTAGCTCCTCAAAACGAATTAGACTTAAAAGTTTTATTAAAGTCACTTGACGAACAACAAAAAATACTAACAGAACTCGAACTACGTTTAGGAGTACTGCAAGCAGAACTTTCTAAAACAGATTTAGCACTCGCAACCTGGGAACAAGTCGAGCAACGCAAGCTAATTTTTTCAGACATGAGTCAAACAGCGCGGGTATTATCAGGATTATGGGGTAATTCAAAGCAATTACTACCCAATGCAGAAGAATCGATTCAAAGTCAACTCAATGGCTGGTTCAAAATTCGCGCACTAACCCAACTATATACACTTCAAGAACGTAGCGACGCACTCAAAACTGTCGAAGTATTACAGCAACAACAGGCAGAAAAAGCCTTACTCCAGTTAAGCATTGTTGGGGTAGTTCCTAACTTAGCTGGACTAATTGGTTTCGTAACGCTGATTTTCCTTTTGGTTCAACGCTTGTTAAAAGGGAAAGACTCAATACTAGCAACCAACAGCACACTAGCTTGGACAACACCTTGGAATGCTGAGACGATTTTACAAGTTTTCGTCGGTGGCTTCTTCTTTATGGGGCAAGTTTTAGTTCCTCTCGCTTTTTCTCTATTACCTCTTCCTCGTCCTGCTGGTAATATCCGTTTTCAGGCTGTGTATGTACTAATTAGCTATATTCTTCTTGCTGCGGGTTCAATATCAGTTTTATATTTCTCTATCAAACCCTTTTTACCACTCAATGACGATTGGTTTCGGTTTCGCTTCGGTGGTAAGTGGATATTGTGGGGATTAGGTGGTTACTGCGTTGCTATACCCATCGTGCTTTTCGTCTCGTTGGTTAATCAACAAATTTGGCAAGGACAGGGTGGAAGTAATCCTTTGCTGCAACTCGCTCTCGAAGCAAAAGATTCTGTTGCCCTAGGTATATTTTTCACAACTGCTGCTATTGCTGCTCCATTGTTCGAGGAATTTTTATTTCGTGGTTTTCTGTTGCCATCACTAACTCGCTATATGCCTGTATGGGCATCTATTATAGTTAGCAGTTTTATTTTTGCTGCTGCTCACCTCAGCTTGTCAGAAATTTTACCTCTAACCTCTTTGGGGATCATATTGGGGATAGTCTATACTCGTTCTCGAAATCTACTGGCGCCAATGATGCTGCATAGCCTTTGGAACAGTGGTACACTGCTGACTTTATTTGTACTAGGTAGCAGTAACAGCTAAATGTATGTCCTAAGACCCTTGACAAAAGCAAAAACATTTGCATTAATATATTTCAACAAGAAAAAACACAAGTAAATTATGTATGTAAGCGATAACCATTGTTAAGTTAATTACTATTGAATCCCTAAAAATACGTTAAAAATCTAGACCGAATTTAGCAAAGCATCTACTATAATGGTAGTGTCGAGCTATTTGCTTCAGAAATACCTGATTGTCTGCTTCACTAAAATTCGGCTGATATTCCGAGCTAATAAATATAATTGAGCTTCGATTGCAGTTTTTGTACTGGTAATAAGCGCGTGGTGAAATCGATGTTGATTTTGTTGGGGTTTTCCGAAACAAATTTGATAGCGATAACGTCTGATTATTAGTATTCACGCAAACAAGTTAGAACAGTCCGGAAATAAAGCAAATGAGTTGTAGAAAGTAATATACAGTAGTAGTTTTGAAGATTCTGCGTCCTGGCTTGTTTTGAGCAAGATTAATCTTGTTCACATTCTTCATGAACATGCTATAGCTTGATTTATTATCAAATTAAATTGTAGTTACATAAAAACCTGATAGTTGCAAGCTTTCGAGTAGTGCAGCGTGGTTCCCTATAAATATGTTTAGAGCGTTTTTGTTTATATTTAGGCGCCCTAAATTCGGCTATATAGTTCACGAACATGTGTTTCTACTTACGTTCATATTTATTAGTAGCAGGAATCTGCTCTTATCTTGTCATCAAATAAAACAAATTAAATATCGACTAAAAGTTGACTACATTGACTACATATAGAGCGTAATTTTTAAGCTACGTTCACATAAACTTTATGGTTTATTTTCTAGTCCTTTTTAGTCGTAAATTGGCATCGCATTGTCTAACTTTCGTCAATTATATATAAACACTAAGGAGCAGTACTTAATATGGCAAATCTCACCCCTAGCCACGCCACAAAACAACTGTTATCTGGCTACTGCGGTATTATTTTTGGTGGATTAGGTATTCATAAATTTGTTTTGGGTTACTCTGCCGAAGGCTCGATAATGTTAGTTGTTTCTATACTCGGCGCCATTTTTGCTTATGGCATTCCCTTTATAGTTATGCAACTCGTCGGATTAGTCGAAGGTATGATTTATCTCAACAAAAGTCATGAAGAGTTTGTTGACACTTATTTCGCAAACAAACAAGGTTGGTTTTAAAGTCAAATTCCCGGCTTCTTAAAACGGTCGGGAGTCTTCTTTACTAAAATATTGATTTTATATATAGGTTATTAAATATGATGTTACTTAAGAACAAAAAGCTAATATTAAGTATTTTTGTGTTGTGTAGCATGGGTTACTTCGGTACTGTATCCAATTTAGAAGTAAATAGTTTTTTGCGGGGTGAGTTCATTTTGATCCCGCTACAAGCTTTAGCTTTGATTTATGTAACTTTTTGGCGGCGCCGGGATATAGTCAAGGACGGGCAAGATGCCCATCCCACAAGAGTCTAAATAATTTAAAGAAAAGTTAATTAGTTTGACAATATGTCAAAGGCGTGGATATAGCTTACCCTCAAATAAGAGATGCTATTTAAATAGCGTCAAAATTTGTAGCAAATCCACCCATTTTCCATGCAACTTGTTTCAAAAACTGATTTACCTTCATATAATACCCAAAACGAACCATTAAAAAAAATAACTCTTGATATCACAGGGATGAAGTGTGCTGGGTGTGTTCGTAATGTCGAGCGCACACTAAGTCAATATCCAGGAGTTGTTAATAGTAGTGTGAACTTGGCAACTTCGGTTGCTGTGGTTGAGTCTAGTGGTATTGATGCTTCGGCATTAGCTTCTCATTTGACAGCAGCAGGTTTTCCATCCCAACCGCGTTACTCGCATACTGCTCCAAGTAAACAAAACCAAAATCAAGAAGTACGTTCTGCCGACTTAAATTTATTTATAGCTGGGTTTTTGCTCGTAGTTTCAAGTTTGGGCCATTTCAGCAACATATTTGATTCATTTATACCAGGATTGGATAATATTTGGTTTCACTGTGGACTAGCTACACTGACGCTTCTTATTCCTGGTCGTTCAATTTTAATCGATGGCTGGTTGGGTGTACGTCGAGGCGCGCCTAACATGAACACCCTTATTAGTTTGGGAAGTGTTACAGCTTACACAGCGAGTTTGATAGCATTATTATTTCCACAGATGGGATGGGAATGCTTTTTTGACGAACCAGTAATGATGCTGGCGTTTATTTTATTAGGAAGGACTTTAGAACAACGTGCGCGCCATAAAGCTGCTGCTGCTTTTACAAATTTATTGGAACTTCAGCCACAAGTTGCACGTTTGATTGGAAAACCGAAAGATGGAAATTCGTCGTCTAACTTTGTTGTTTCTAACAATGTGGTAGAAATTCCTGCCGAACAGGTAAAAATTGGAGAATGGTTACAGGTTTTACCAGGAGAGAAGATACCAGTCGATGGTGAAGTGGTACAAGGACAGACGACTGTTGATGAGTCGATGTTAACAGGGGAATCTGTGCCTGTAATTAAGCAACCAGGAGATAACGTTACAGCAGCTACGTTTAACCAATCAGGTGCAATCGTAATTTGTGCAACTCGTACTGGTGCCGACACTACAATAGCCCAAATCATAGCTTTAGTAGAAGCCGCACAAACTCGTAAAGCTCCCATACAAAAACTCGCTGACACTGTTGCTGGTTACTTTACTTACTTTGTTCTAACTGCCGCACTATTAACTTTTCTATTTTGGTACTTTTTCGGTGCCCATATTTGGCCAGATATTGCTGCCGTAACTACATCAATGGCTCACCATTCGGGGCCACACGTAGAGACGCGATTATTCCCTACGGGACACTACGTGAACGCGTCTCTACATTCTCCCTTACTATTAAGCCTAAAACTTGCGATTGCCGTGATGGTAGTTGCTTGTCCTTGTGCGTTAGGACTTGCAACTCCAACAGCTATTTTAGTTGGTACAGCAATGGGCGCCGAAAAAGGTTTATTGATAAAAGGGGGAGATGTTTTAGAAAAAGTTCACAAGCTTGATACCGTAGTTTTCGATAAAACAGGTACGCTAACTAGTGGAAAACCCACGGTAACAGACTGTATTGTATTAGAAGAAATAGAAGCAGACAATCTTCTGAAATTAGCCGCAGCAGTAGAAAGCGGTACTTGTCATCCTCTTGCAATAGCAATTCAAACCGCAGCAATAGAAAAACAGTTAACTATTCCCGATGCAGTAGATTTTCGTACCGAACCAGGTTTTGGAATTTCGGCGGTAGTAGAAAATAAAATAGTATTCTTGGGTAACTATGAATGGGTCACTTGGCAGGGTATTACAGTTGATAAAAGTACGCAGGATAAAGCGCGTGTACTAGCCAATGCTGGGAAAACGGTAGTGTATTTAGCTTACAACAATAAAATAGCTGGAATTATCGCAGTTGCCGATACCCTTAGACCTGAAGCAAAAACCACCGTAGAAAAACTTCGCTCTTTGGGTTTGCGGGTAATGATTTTAAGCGGTGACCGTATTGAAGCTGTTAACACTATAGCTGCCGAACTTGGTATAGGCGCCATCAACATTGTTGCAGGAATACCCCCAGCCAAAAAAGCTGAGGCAATTCAAATGTTACAGCAATCAAACCAAGTCGCAATGGTAGGTGATGGCATTAATGACGCACCAGCTTTATCACAAGCAGATGTCGGAATTGCACTCCACTCTGGTACAGATGTAGCAATAGAGACTGCATCAATTGTACTAATGCGTAATTGTTTAACCGATGTGGTAGAGTCAATAAAATTAAGTCGTGCCACTTTTAACAAAATTCGCCAAAATTTATTCTGGGCTTTTGCGTATAATACGATAGGGATACCACTTGCTGCGGGTGTTTTACTTCCAAAGCTAGGTTTCGTTTTAAACCCAGCTGGTGCTGCCGCTTTAATGGCTTTCAGTTCTGTTAGTGTTGTGTCAAATTCTCTGTTATTACGACATTCCCGCAGTTAAACGTCTGTAACAATCCATATTACAAAACGTATTACCTAGTTTGACTAATGTGAGGTTAAACTAGGTCAATGTGCAGTTTTTTGTCCAATATATACAACAAATTAAGTGCGCTACTTTTATTTGCAGTACCCAATAGCAAATAAGTTTTTTAAATACTAAATTATACAGTAGCTAGAAGCAGAGAGCATGGCAGTAAATAATACTCAACCAATTTTTACTCATCAAAGTTCAACCGATTTTGGCAACGATTTTTCGATGGCAGCAGAAATAAACGAAAGCCACTTATTAATTATCGAAGATGACCAAGGACGCAAAGAAGTCACACTTGAGCGTCCTGTGTATTCGATTGGCAGGGACAGAGATTGTGATATTTGTCTTAACTCACAATTTGTGTCGCGGCGCCATGCCGTATTGGTAAGATTACCACGCGACGATAATAGTCAAAGTTATTATTATCGAATAGTAGATGGAGACAGCAAAGGGAAACCGAGTGCAAACGGGTTGGTGATAAATGGACGCAAGCTACCTGCACACGATTTGAAAAACGAAGACGAAGTGATTTTTGGACCCCAGGTGCGAGCAATATACTATTTACTCAAAGATTCAATGCGGACAGGACAAACCGATTCCAGCGAGTATGATATTACTCTCATCAATCCCGGCATGACCGATGACTTTGACGATTAGTAGGTTGGGTTACGGAACGGAACCCAACATTTTGATGTATGTTTGTTGGGTTCCGCTGTTCGCTCCAACGGCACTCGCTACAACCGGGGGAACCCCGGCAACGCGGTGCCTCCCCAACCTACAATTTTAGCCAGCAATACTATCAATCAAATTCCAATGACGGCTAGTTTCGATTTCTTGCTTAATATATTGAAACACTTGTCGGCAGTGATTTTCGAGTTGAAGTGGAAGTTCTTCGTTCTTAGTCACTAAATTCATCCGAGTTTCCGTTTCGGTGGCAGTAGTCTTATCGATGAGTAATTCTACTGTGACTAACTTAGAAAACGGAACACTTCCAGGAAATTCGCGCGCCATAATGTAATCAGCATTGTGATATTGCACATTCAAACCCGTACTTTGTAGAAGGTCTATAAGTGTAGGTAGAAGGTGGTCTATAGAAACAGAAAGAACAAATGAACATGTATAGCGAGCCATAATAGCCGCAAACCTCGCAACACTCCGTCCTCTTATAATAACTAACACCTGCTCAAAGTAAGTAATTTTTATATCAATTCAAAAAAACCTCCTCTAAAATAATGATTTGGTAAGGTTAGGTTGTAATAATGAAAGTCGCGATTGCTGGAGCAACAGGATTTGTAGGTAGTCGTTTGGTAGAACGACTTACCAAAGAAAATAATAGTGTAGTAGTACTGACCCGGAATGCTACTCATGCTCAAAGAGTGTTTCCTAAGAGTTCATTCCCGAATGTGGAGGTAGTAACGGCAAATTTAACGATATCAGGAGAATGGCAAAATGCTATATCTGGGTGCGATGCAGTTGTGAATTTATCTGGTGAACCAATAGCAGAAGGACGTTGGTCTCCTGCCCGTAAACAAGAAATTCTCAATAGTCGTAAGCTTGGGACTGCAAAAATTGTTGAGGCAATTACAAATGCAAATCCTAAACCAAATGTCCTAGTAAATGCTTCGGCAATTGGTTTCTATGGCACTAACGAGACAGCAAGCTTTGATGAGACAAGTTCCCCAGGCAACGATTTTTTAGCATCCGTGTGTCAAGCGTGGGAATCTGAAGCGCAACTTGTCAAAAACGCTGGTGTCAGATTAGTTATTTTACGTTTGGGAATTGTTTTAGGTAACGGCGGCGCCTTGGGTAAAATGATTACACCGTTCAAGCTGTTTGCGGGTGGGCCACTTGGAAGCGGCAAGCAGTGGTTTTCATGGATTCACCTTGATGACGTGGTGAATTTAATAATTCAGGCACTGACAAAACTCGAAATGGAAGGAGTATATAATGCGACCGCGCCTAACCCCGTTAGAATGTCACAGTTATGCGAAACAATGGGAAAAGTAATGGGGCGCCCTTCATGGCTACCTGTACCATCTTTTGCACTAGAAGCATTATTAGGAGATGGAGCAATAGTAGTTTTAGAAGGGCAACAGGTAATACCAAAACGGACATTATCATCTGGCTTTAACTACCAGTATCCAAACCTAGAACCAGCCTTAGTAGAAATACTCAAATAAACCTCTTGTGGAACAGGCATCCCTGCCTGTCCTACTATCCTAAGCTTTCTTAACAAAAACATTCTTAGACACCCAACTAATAACCCCACTCAGAATGGCGCCACCCATCAAAATACCAATAGCGGGGTTGAATACAGGTTGCCAAAGTTGATGCCACAAATCAAGACCCAGTGGAACTCCAGTTGCATCACCAATGACGGCAACCGCAAACCAAGCAAATCCAAAAAATACTAAAAAGACATCAGCTACAAGTATAAAATTTAACCCGTTTAAAAATTTTTCTTTCATAAAAGGTATATGAGAATCAAGGTTAATGAGGTACAGGGTAATGGGAATGTGGGCGCCCTTACCCTATACGTCACTTTTATCCAAAATATCTTCTATTCAAATATCCAATCTTTAACTTTTGTTAAGCTTTTCCAATCAGGCTTTCTAGAAAGACCATCTTTAATGCTTTCTTCAAGTTCAGAGCGCCATTCTTCATTGACAAAAATTAGTTGCTGTGCAAACTCGACGTGCTGCCGAAGTCCTTTTTGTCCGGTTTCTAACATAGCTACAGCTAGGTTAACCCTCGCTTGTGGGTCTTGGGGATTAATTTTTACAGCTTTTTGAGCAGCCTTACATGCCAATGAACCCTTATCGTCAAGAAGATACAGCCAAGATAAACAAGTCCATGCAGCACTGCTTTTAGGGGAGCGGTCGCATATGTCTTTGAAAACAGGAATTAAAGTAGCTGGACTTTCTCCAGCTTTATAACGTTCTAATCCTGAATCAAATAGTGATTCTAAAGTTTGAGTCATACAAAATTGGTCAAATAGTCACAAAAACACAGCCATTCAATTACCTTCGGTACACTGCGTGAACGCAATTACTGAAGGTAATTACGAATTGTTAAATCCATTGGAGGATTATACGCCAAATGACTTACCACAACCACAGGTTTGTGCGGCATTGGGGTTGGTGAATTGAAAACCACCACCAATCATAGCATCGCTGTAATCGAGCATTAAGCCGTAAAGATATAATAAGCTTTTACGGTCGCAAACTATTTTGAAGCCCTCATAGTCAAAAACGTCATCATGTGGTGTAATTTGACTTGCATCTTCAAAGTCCATCATATAGGACATTCCGGAGCAGCCACCTTGACGTACTCCCACCCTCAAACACAAGTCCTTATCTTGTTTGTCGCGTAAAGCTTTGACTTGACGCAGTGCAGATTCGCTTAATTGGATTCCTCGTTGTTGGGATTGGGTTGCTTGTGTCATATGATGATTGAACTCCTTAAATTTAAGCTACTGAGTTTATGGGTTAGAGCGCAAGAAAGCGTAGTTTTTATCTTTATTCTAGCTTTCTATTGGGTTACAGGCAGCCGAATTGTAAATACTGGTCGTCCATCGTTCCTTATATTTTTATTCTAGAATTGAGAGATTCAGTATGTTCAAAGTCTGGCATTTGAGTTAAATTGCCCTTATAACAGCTTATACTCAGCACCATTACTGAGTTTATACAGGTTTGGCTTCTCCATTCCCAAAATTGCTCTCGTTACAAATCGCTTGTTTTGATTCACGGTTGTATATGACAAGTTTTAATCGCTCTACCAGTCGTCGGCTGAAGAAGTTACCCCAAATTCCTTCTGTATGGGAGGGCGATCGTCGTCCATTGTCATCGCACCAAAAGTCCGAGGATGATAAAGGCGACTGTATTCTCTGGGTTGATGGTTCACAAGGAATTGTGCGGGGCATGGATGTGGTAGCATGTGACGCTGGACCAGAGGCAATCGTTCGGACGCTAATGCGCGCGATGGAAAATCCTCACAGTCCAGCTAAACCATCGCGTCCGTTGCGGATTGTAGTGCGCGACCGCGAAATACAATTTTACCTGCGTGGTGTTTTACAAGATTTAGAAATTGCAATAGATTACACACCCGAACTTCCTTTAATAGATGAGCTATTTCGTGGGTTTTCCGAAATTATTGACAATCAAATTCCTGATTTACCACCGCAGTATGCAGAACTTTTGCACTCGAAAGCTTACGCAATGTGGGAAGCTTGCCCGTGGGACTTTCTACAAGAGCAGCAAATTATATCCATTGAAATTAACCAATGGGATATTGGAACTCTATATGCCTCGGTAATGGGCATGTTGGGGATGGAGTATGGAATTTTACTATATAGGTCAAGTGAATCACTTAAACGCTTTCGTGCCGCTGTTTTAAAGGATGACGATACGCAAAATTTAGAAGAAGCATTTTTAAAGCAAGATTGTTTATTTTTGACTTTTGAGCGCAACTCTGACTTCGAGGATGAGGATGATGACGACGACGAGTACAAAGACCTTGGGGAGTTACCAATTTCAGAAATCAGCCCGACTTTTGGTAATATTCATCCTTTAGAGGGGTTACGCTCTGTACTTTATGATGAAGAAGCGTTAGTAGTACATATAGCACTTGAAAGCTTAATTAAATTTGTTCGTGACCATCGGCGCCAACTTAGCGAAGAGATTTTTCCATCTTTGAGTCGTCGTTACCGAATAGCATTACCAGAGTCAGAAGAAACAAAATCTATTAGCGTCAATGTTGCGACAATGCCAGAATTAGCAGCCGAATTGGAAGAAATGGCTGGTTTTGATACACAAGACGAAGAAGATATATATGACACACCAATGTTTCGTTCGCTTCGCGATGATTTGATACCAGACGATTCGTTTTTAAGTTTAGGGGTCGTATCGTGGGAAATGTTAGATTATCTTCAAAAAGGCGTTAAATACCAAAAAGCAGGTGATATAAAGCCAGTTGGTGATGGTTTACCTGTGATATTAATACAAACCTCACGTCCCAAAGCAAAAACTGTCATCGAGAGTATTGAAAAAGCAGGTGGACTGAAAGCAATTTGTTTTAACCCCGGCGCCGACCCTATGGGAACAGAAGTATACGACCTAGGTTTGCTACAAACCAAGAACGGTGAATTATTTTTATTTGGAGAATTTGAAGACGACGACCCTACCCATGTCGAAGCTCGTAGGAAGTGGAACCAAAGGTGCAAAAATACTAAAGGCTACTGCGGACTAATAATTGCCAAAGGACTAACAGGCGCCAGTCGCGGCAACCCTCAACTGCGTGACATGATGGCATTATTTGAAGGCGTATCCCTCTCACCTCAGCAATTAGGCATCGGAACTTTACAATTAATGCCCGAACTTCAATATGAATAGAGTTCAGAGAAATCACTGTTGCAACACCTGTATAAGTAATATAAATTACTTTTAGCATGGGTAGTATAACTTCTGAATTCAGTTATGTTTAATACAGTATCGGTTTCTGGTTCGCAAGGGGAGCGTAAGCCAGGAGTTTCGCCAGTAATTCATTTAGCCAAAATGTGGGCTAAAAAATATGTCCAGCGTTTGGATAGAGCGGATGATATAAACGAGGGTGTAAATATACGTGAAAGTACTACTAAAAAAATGCATAATTTGCTACGCCAAGCTAGTATTGATGCTTGGTCACAAACAGAGAAGCTAATTGGTAGAGAAGTACATCGTCACGAAATCGACCGCACGTTAATTGACCCGTGGCAAATTTCCCAAGATTCTTTTGCGATATACAACAAAGCTATCGAGTCTTATGCTCAAAAGTTACCACCTGAAAACTTAGCTAGAACAATAGGTAGATATTTAGGTAAAATACGCTCGAATTACACAGAGACCGACGCACGAGTGATTGGGTTTGTATCGATGCAGATACATTACACAGGGCAAATCTTGCTCAAACAAATTCCTAACTCAGAGCAGCAGATAGTCAATAGTTACTTTAAGGTAGTTGATGATTTTTTGTATATGCCTTTACAAAGAGCATATGAAGCATCTGCCAAACATGACGCAAGTTCACCAACTTTACAAGTAGTTCAACAATTATTACCCATCAGTAGTGACATCGCACGGTCGATATGCGAGCGCGTTATTATGCTTTACCCAAGATACCATACGCACAGCGGCTTACTTTCCAACCCAGTTGTAAAAATTGCCAGCATCCGCGATGTCGAAATGTTTCAAGTTTATTTATGGGTGTGTGTACTAGAAGATAGTATTGGCTCAATTCAACACGAACTGTTTCCATTGTGTGTAATGCTTTATCCTGCACTTAGGGTTCAGTGGGAACTGATACGAACGATGATTCACCTGCTACGTCAAGAAGTTGGCGCCAGATTGGGAGATAGAGAGAAAACCCTGTTTAAACCTTACCTTGAAATTTTATGGGAAATGTTCAGCCCAGATATTTTTCCAGATAGTTTCTAAATTTTGATTAAATTTTGACTAAATTTTTATACATTCACTGAGACTTTCGACAAAGCTTTTAACAAGCTATTGGCGTATGTTACTAAGTGCTATAGACTTTTTCATAAAACTAAGTTCGACTTGATGTCGTATATTTTTTAACATTCAAGCTTATAAACTCATAAATTTTGGCTAAAAATACTTATTCACTAGTCACTATCAAACGATTATGATTATACATATGATACCAAATAACTGCCACTCGAATTGATTAATCTTTACCCTAAACAGTAACCAAAGATAGTTACTCTTTATTAAGAGTGTTAGTAGAATTGTAAAATAATTGTAACACATATTACATATTATGCACTATGTCTACTGTCAAGAGATATGATTAAAAATTTAACTAAACAACTATATTCTTTACAAATATTTCATGAAGTAAAACTATTAGAAGAGTTTACACAATAAATCAAGATTACTTAAAGAATATAGGTGAATAAGAGACAAGATATACAATTGAATAATCAGGTTAAGAATCATTTTTAGCTTGTAATATCCAGAAATACCAGGGTAATAATGAAAAAAATATTGGAAGAGTCAAACAAGCATACAGCACTTCCATCTGTTACGCAATACAGGTTTTCTCCTTGTCCCTTTCCTGTCAAAGCTTTTAGCTTTAAAGATGTACCTCATAGCTGCCGGAAGTGCTGTAGGTTGGGTGTCACTCTTAAAGGTGCCACCCCATCTTTAGCATTGCAATGGACAAAAAATTATTTACAAAATCTCGATAACAGGTTGTATCAGCAATCCGAACCGGAGAGAGAAACCCTAAACAATGTTGTATCTCAAGATGGGCGTAAGAAAACCGCGCAGTCGCTCTTAGGTTCTTTACGGAGGGTTAGCCACCAAGCCTGGAACCGTGTTGAGATATTATTAGCAAAGTCAGCAAAACGTCATAAGATTGACCCCGAACTCATCAACCCGTGGGAGATAAGCGCAGAATCATTTAAGATTTACGAAAAAACTTTGAAAGTTTACACTCAACAGGCGCCGCTACGGCAATTGTCTACGTTAATGCGGTTAGCACGCACTGGTGGTGAACCTTTATCTGAAAAAGCATTGAGTATTTATACTAAACAAGTGGCGCCGAGCCAGTTAGCAACAGTAATAGGTTATAGCGTTGGGGGAATACGAAAAAAGTATACTGAACAAGACCCACGTGTGATTGGGTTTGTAAGTATGCAATTTCACTACACAAGCCAAATGCTGCTAGATACTTTATCACTTTTAGAATGTTCAATAATAAGTGCGTACTTCAAAGTCATTGATGACCACTTATACATGCCACTTCAAAGAGTTTATGAAGCAGCAGCAGAACACGATTACGATTCAAAAGAATTATCGGCAGTGCAAAGGTTATTACCAGTAAGTACTGAAATTGCTAAAAATATATCAAAAAAAAATATTGACATTTATCCCAACTACCGCTGTTCTTCAGGTCGCTTAAGCGATGCAGCAGTGATGATTTCGAGTATACGTGACATTGAAATGTTTCAAGTTTACTTATGGTTATCAACCTTAGAGGGAAGTGTTGCAGCACTTCAGCAAGAGTTATTTCCTTTATGTGTAATGTTGTATCCCACATTTAATGTCCAATGGGAGTTAATACGACAAATGTTACACTTATTAGGTCAAGAAATACGTCAGCGCTTAACCACCCAACAAGTCAATACACTGATGCCATACTATCAAGTCTTATGGCAAATGTTTTCTCCCGAAGTTTTTGGAGAATTTGATTTACGTTCAGGTTGGCATGAGTTGCATGAGGATTTTGTAAATTCGTTATTTGCTTAACAGTAACAATATGAAGTTAATTTATAAAATTTTGTTCAAGCAGGATTGTTTTATCCTGTTGATAGTTTCTCCTGTCGTAATAGTCAGTGTGCAATAATTTTTTTGTCACAATCGCCTACAATGAATCTCAAATTTTATACTTTATTAGGATATGATAAGTATTCTGATAACCCCAAATTTATTTTATTGATGAAACTAGTAATATAAGATGCTCCACTGCACATAAACACACAAACATGATATATTCTTCACTCGCGTGATTACAAACTACAACTGAATTTGGTTCAAAGAAGCATAACAAAAATGACTAATAAGAAATGGGCTGTCAAACGCATAACTGTTAATTTAGCGGCACAGGAAGCAGAAAGACTAGAGCTGTACTGTCAGCAGACTGGTAGACCTGCAACCGATGTCATCCGAGAACTGATTCGAGGCTTACCAGTTAGCGAGGAAGCGACGAACAACGTCAGCGCGAATCGATAACAAGCTTTGGAACGTTCAAATTTCGTTCTAAATATTTACTAATTTTTGAGTAACTCCAGTTAGCGCCTCCTCACACACTTAAACTTCTAAAATTTTTATATCTATTTCACCCTTCTACGCGCACGTAGCCAACGATGCGGTAAGAACTTATAGCGACGAATTGCCATTTCTGACACCTTCCCCTGTTAAAATTTGTAAAGATAACTGGAAAAGGAAGTACGGAATGCGCGTTGCAATCGTAGGTGCTGGTTTAGCTGGGCTAGCAACCGCTGTAGATTTAGCTGATGCGGGCTGTGAAGTCCAAATTTTTGAATCGCGTCCATTTGTGGGCGGAAAAGTGGGCAGTTGGGTTGATTCGGATGGCAACCACATTGAGATGGGTTTGCATGTCTTTTTTGGCTGCTATTATCAACTGTTTGATTTGATGCAGAAAGTCGGTGCTTTGGATAATTTTTTAGCCAAGCAACATACTCATACCTTTATTAACGAAGGTGGACGTGTTGGCGCGCTTGATTTCCGCTTCTTTACTGGCGCCCCTGTAAATGGATTAAAAGCATTTTTTACAACATCGCAACTTTCGGCATATGACAAATTCCGCAACGCGATGGCATTAGGCACAAGTCCAGTAGTACAGGGACTAGTAGATTTTGATGGCGCCATGCGAACTATTCGTGACCTAGACAAAATCAGTTTTGCTGATTGGTTCCGCAGTCACGGTGGTAACAACAACAGTTTGCGAAAGCTGTGGGATCCAATTGCCTTAGCATTAGGATTTATTGATACAGAGAATATTTCCGCACGGTGTATGTTGACAATTTTTCAGCTATTCGCCGTTCGTACAGAAGCATCAAAACTAAGAATGCTGAAAGGTTCGCCCTACGATTTCATGCATAAGCCGATTTTGAATTATCTGGAAGAGAGAGGTGCCAAAATTTACACTCGTCGGCAAGTAAGAGATATTGTATATACAGAACTAGAAGGACAAACACGCATCACCGAAATAAAAGTAGCAAACGGTGATAGCGAAGAAAGTATTATTGCTGATGTTTATGTAGCAGCTTGTGATGTACCAGGAATTAAGCGATTACTACCCTCTGATTGGCGTAAATGGTCAGAGTTTGATAACATTTACAAGTTAGATGCTGTACCTGTTGCGACTGTACAATTACGGTTTGACGGTTGGGTTACAGAACTAGAAGATGCGAAACAGCGTACTTCACTCGAACAAGCAGCCGGAATCGATAACTTATTATATTCTGCCGACGTTGACTTTTCGTGCTTCGCCGACTTAGCGCTAACTAGTCCCGACAGTTTTTACCGTGAAGGACAAGGTTCATTAATACAGTTAGTATTAACACCGGGTGACCCATTTATAAAGAAAAGTAACGAAGAAATAGTTGAACACTCCCTCAACCAAATCCATAAATTATTTCCTTCATCACGGGAATTAAAATTAACCTGGTCAAACGTAGTAAAACTAGCACAATCACTATATCGTGAGGCGCCGGGAATGGATATGTATCGTCCCAACCAAAAAACACCAATTGTTAACTTCTTCTTAGCCGGAAGTTACACACAGCAAGACTATATTGATAGTATGGAGGGCGCCACGCTATCAGGAAGACAAGCAGCCAAAGCAATATTAGAAACAGTTAAAAGGTAGGGTGCGTGACGCTACCAAAATTCTGAAACGAAGCGATAATCCAGTAGCGTCACGCACCTTACGCGCACATAACCCTTTCCCCCATTAAAAAATAATGCCAGACTGGTTAGAGCATACCGTACAGGTAGAAGTAGAGGCGCCAATAGATTTCGTATGGAGTCTCTGGTCAGATTTAGAACAAATGCCACGTTGGATGAAATGGATTGATTCAGTAAAAGTACTCGAAGACGACCCAGATATATCAATATGGAAACTTAGCTCAAACGGGTTAGAGTTTAGTTGGCGTTCTCGCATTCTAAAAAAAATACCCAATCAAATAATCGAATGGCAATCTATTGATGGACTACCAAATCGTGGCGCCATTCGATTTTATGACCGTAAAACCAGTAGTATCGTCAAAATGACGGTTGCTTATGCCATTCCTGGGGTTATCGGTAAGATTATGGATAATTTGTTTTTGGGGAAGGTTGTAAAATCTACTCTTGATGCTGATTTACAACGGTTTAAAGAGTATGCGCTTCGTTGTAAGGACTTCAGTCCTTAATATCTACACTAAGGACTAAAGTCCTTATTACGAGTTCACCAGGTGGGGTCACTAAATAAGTTAATAGTTAATTCTTCACGTCCGGGTGGTACGGATGATATACACGCACGCACAGTTTTTCCGTCTTCGTACTCTACTGTGCAAGCGTGGCATGAACCCATTAAACACCCTGTGGCTATAAATACTCCGGCACGGTCGGCAACATCAAGTAGAGGTTCTCCCACTTCGGCATCAATAGTTATATCATCGGGTAGAAAATGAACACGAATACTCATGGGTTTGTTTACTTAATCACAAGAACGCTGATAAATCTAAATGCCGTTCAACTTCGTTCGCAAGCGAATCTAATAGATTTTCCCGCTGTTCGCGGTAATTTGCAACACCTGTAGGTAATGATTTTAAACCACGTTGTTGACGTAAACGGTTTAACCAAGCTCGGCGCCAAGGGCCATTATCAAATATTCCGTGTAAATAAGTTCCCCAAACAGATTGACAACCATCGACTAATCCTAAATTGGGGTCATCGAATAAAGCTTGGTACCCTTGGTTATCGTTGGGTGGAATTTCTGTGCGTGAACGTCCCTGGTGAATTTCAAATCCGGTAACAGGTAAACCCAGGTGTGGGAAATTTGAAGTTACTTGACGCTGACGAGCAATTTTTTGCCCAGTAATAACTGTCTTTAATGGTAATAATCCTAACCCTTGGAATCTACCTGCTTGACCCTCAATGCCTTCAGGGTCTGCTATCATTTGTCCTAAAATTTGGTATCCTCCACAAATTCCTAAAACCGTTCCACCAGAGGCAGCGTAGTGTTGGATAGCTTCTGCCATCCCGCTTTTTTGCATAATTAGTAAGTCGGCAATAGTCGTTTTTGTACCAGGTATAATTACTGCATCTGGATGTCCTAAATCTTGCTTTGGACTTAGATATTTTACTGATACACTTGGCTCTGATTCGAGTGGGTCAAAATCGGTAAAGTTAGAAATGCGAGGCAAACGAATTACTGCAATATTAAGGTCACTGCCATGTTTATGCGGTTTACGTTCGAGTAAGTCCAACGAATCTTCAGCAGGAAATACAAGCTCTAGGTAAGGAATTACCCCAATTACTGGAATACCCGTGCGTTCCTCAACCCATTTAATTCCTGATTCAAGTAACGAACGCTGTCCTCGAAACTTATTGATTACAATACCTTTAATTAACGCGCGCTCATCTGGTTCTAATAGTTCTAGAGTACCAATAATATGAGCAAAGGCGCCACCTCTATCGATATCAACAACTAATATAGTAGATGCGTTCAAATGTTTAGCGACTCGCATATTGGTTAAGTCGCGGTGCTTAAGATTAATTTCCGCAGGACTTCCAGCACCTTCGCACACTAACAAATCGAATTCGGTTTGCAAATGCTGTAAAGATTCTTCGATTGACCGCCAGCCTAAATCAAAATACTGTTCATAGTATTCAGCAGCAGTAACTTTACCAACGGGTTTACCCTTCATAATGACCTGTGAAGTCATATCGCCTTGGGGTTTAAGCAATATAGGATTCATTTCCACCCAAGGAATAACACCAGCGGCCCAAGCTTGAACAGCTTGAGCATAGCCCATTTCACCACCACTGGCTGTTACGTATGCATTTAGAGCCATATTCTGACCTTTAAAAGGCGCCACTCGCCAACCACGTCGCGACAAAATCCGACAAATAGCAGCTGTTAATAGAGATTTCCCCGCGTGGGACGTAGTGCCCACAACCATAATTGCTTTCATAAGTTAAATAATCTATTAGTTTTTAGTAGAGGGAGTGGTCGCAAACCATGTGAGATGCCAATCGTCACTATTAGATAACGAGTGACAACTCAACTATATTAAAGATTTGATGAATGGGATTGACGTTTCCGTACTTATTATTCCCGTGTATCCTTCTTTAATAACTCATTTCCCCTTAATTCTAGAAGGGTAATCTCAGGTAGCGAGTCACAGCTTCATAAAAAATATCCAGAAACGTCGGTTGGCGCCACGGTTTTGTCAAAGATTGCTCGACTAATTGGCGCCCTAAAGGAGTCAAACGAAAACTATCGGTTATACCCTGACCATCAACTTCGCGTCGTAATACACCAACCTGAATTAGCCAAACAAGTTCATTATCCGTAATTAATTCCGACAAAGGGCGTTTAGTATAACCATTCTCAACACCCTTCGTACCAGTAATTTCACTGATTGCCACCCTGTCTTGACGCATCGCATCAAACAAAGAAAACATAAAAGGCGAACAAATCAGGGACCGCAGTGCGCGTTCAAGAGTCTGACCTGTATAAACAAAAGGTTTTTGGTTTTGATAATCAATAACAGACATAAAAATTTCTAGGGGCGCGTTAACCCACATCTTACTTAATAATGAAAAACCACGTAAAACCGCCCTTTTTAGAGGATTGCGGAACATTCATCTTAAAACATTGTAAATTATTGTAAAATTTTAAATGCATAAACAATCAGCAAACAGGGTAGTTTAATTATGGCTTTAGCAGTTGGTACAGATGCACCTGCATTTACCGCCAAAGATACCAACGGTAATACAGTGTCGTTGTCAGATTTCAAAGGTAAAACTGTAGTCTTATATTTCTATCCCAAAGACGATACTCCAGGTTGCACCAAACAAGCTTGCAGTTTCCGCGACGCTCAACCGGACTAT
The DNA here is from genome assembly GCA_019359675.1 of Calothrix sp. FI2-JRJ7. Lineage (GTDB taxonomy): Bacteria > Cyanobacteriota > Cyanobacteriia > Cyanobacteriales > Nostocaceae > Dulcicalothrix. The sequence goes on along the minus strand of JAHHGX010000084.1, from coordinate 58,410 downwards.
CAAAATAAAGATGTAGTCGTGCTGGGAGTTAGTGCTGATAACGAAAGTTCGCACCAGGCATTTACTCAAAAGTACAATTTGAATTTTCCTCTCTTGGCAGACACCGACCATTCACTTATCAGCGCTTATGACGTTGATGGTGGTGGATATGCAAAGCGCGTTACCTATGTAATCGATGGTAACGGCAAAATCACTCACGTTGATGCTAGCGTTAACACTTCCACTCACGCTAGTGATGTTTTACAAGCATTAGGTCTGTAATTATATATCGGTCAGAATAATGTTTTACTGGGGGATATAATAAATAAACCCCAGTAATTCAAATAAAAAGCAACGAATCAAATCGTCAAAATAATCATATATACACTTATAGCTCCGAATTTATATAATAAAGCTGTATAAAAAACATGCTAACTATACAAATTCGCCCTGTAAAAAAGCGCTATTTTTGCGAATAACACTTAATTAATAAAAAAACAAGTAGCAATATTTGCTGACAATAAAGAGATTTTTACCACAGAGACGCAGAGTCCACAGAGATAAGAGGCCCAAAGGTAGGGTGCGTGACGCTACAACAATCATTAAACTAAGCAATCATCTGGTAGCGTCACGCACCTCACTTCGAGTTAGGAGAGTTATAATTTGGCGCCATTTGGAGATTTTTCTAGAGAATGTATTTATATAAACTTATTCAATTAAGAATCTTGAAATTATTAAATTCTTTCTTGTGGGATGGGCTTCCAGCCCGTCCTTGACCACAACTCATAGCTTTCATAATTTTCAGTACTCATGGAAAAATAAAATGGGCGGGCAAGGATGCCCACCCCACAAGATTAATGTTTAAAAAGAATGTAAATACTACTTGCTGGGTTCTAGTTTGATTATTTGTGAACCTTGCTGTGGTAGTGGTTGTAATATGTTGCCCGTATTTCGTGTATTGCCATTTTGCATCATTTGTTGTTGCCGCGCGCGGAATGCTGCTGCTGCCTCGTCTAATTCTTTGCCCTGTTGATTGAAAAAATCTGGATTGTAATTGTTTATACCGAGTTGCGCGTTGTGAATCATTTGGAACATGTTGAACGGGCTTTGCTCGGTACCGCGATAAAATGGGTCGTTACTGGGAGTATCGTAGTTTTGTGGATTGGTGGTTTGGCTGCTAGGGAAAGTTTGTGCGTTGCTTGGTTGTGCTACGCTTGCTAAACCTAGTCCAGCTAGAGACAAAAGTGCTAATAATCGGATTTTCATAGAGTCGGCGCCTCAAGTACTATAGATAATGATTGTTTCTATTTTACGAAAGTGTCCGGCGAAGTCGAGGTTGTATGCTCAATAATGCTACAACTGCGAACCCTACTAATACTAGTAAGGCGCCACCGAAGGTTACATCACCCCAAAATGACTGCATGACAACACTATTTAATCCCCAGTTGCTATGAGTGTAAAGGTAGCGTATTGGTTCAATAGCGTAGCTAAGAGGGTTAAGGGTCGCAATTGTTTGTAACCATGTAGGCATAAATGATAATGGCGCCAATGCAGTCGAAGCGAATAACATCGGTAGGGTACTAACGAAAATAACTGCGATAAGTTCAATATGTCCCGGTAAAGTAAATGCTAAACCTAAGCTTAAAGCAGTTACACCAAGTGCTAACGCAAATACGATTAGTACTATTGCACTTAAACCTGCTGCGTTAGGTAGACCTGCACCTAAAAATGATGCGGCGCCTATGATAACAGCAGTTTGAAGTAAGCTTTGACTAATAATAAAGATTGCTGACGCGAAGACGATGGAAAAGCGTGATGCTAAAGGTGCTACCAATAGTCGATTTAAGAATCCAAACTCACGGTCAAACATTACAGGTAGTCCAGCGTTGAGCGCTCCTGCAAATGCTGTAAAAACAATAATACCTGCTGCGAGAAATTGACCGTAATTGGTTGTACTGCCAAATATACCTTTTGGTGCATTTTGAAATAAGGCGCCAAATAGTACTAACCACATTACGGGTTGAATGATACCAGCAAATAAAGTACTGGGGCGCCGTTGTAGTTGGATGAATAAGCGTTTTGTAAGCGCTAAAGTTTCTTGAACTATTTCACCGAAGGTGTTATTTGATGATTTACTAGCATAGAGTTGCGGTGATGCTACTTGCTGCCAGTTGATATCTGATTTTGGAGGTAGTATGGTGCCACTCATAAGAATTTTGGGGTTTTCTAAAGTTAATAGTGAATAGTTATGAGTTATAAGTTATGAGTTAGAAATTAAATGAGGAGTAATAGATTGCACATGAGGTTAAATGTAAAAGCATCAACTCCGCGCCGACTAACTCCTAACTAGTAAGGTGCGTGACGCTATTAGATCATTTGTTTTTTCCACAATTGCTATAGCGTCACGCACCCTACCTTATCTCATATTTTGTTTTTTCTCTGCTTTGGGGTCACGGTTTGCTGCTGCTGCAAGTTCTGCGTCTATAAGCGTGCTTCCTGTTGCAGCAAGGTAAACGTCATCTAGACTAGGACGTGACTGGGCAATACCAAACATGGGTAAACCAGCGTTGTTTAAAGCTTGTTGAATTGTGATTAAGGTATCGTTTTGCGGAGTTACAACTAAATTAAGCGAATTACCTTGCGCGCTATTTATAATTACATTTTGTACAAATGGCAAAGATTTGAGTAAATTTTTTGCTTTTTCTGCTTCTTCTTGCGGAGAGAATTCACGAATACGCAGCGTTATTCTATCTCCTCCTATTTTATCCTTTAACTCAGATGGCGTTCCTTGGGCAATGACCATACCACGGTCTATAATTGCCACTCGGTCGGCTAATGCGTCTATTTCTTCTAAATAATGACTAGTAATTAATACTGTTGTTCCAGCTTCGCGCAGCTTTCGTAAAAATTCCCAAACAATAAACCGACTCTCAATATCGAGTCCTACTGTTGGTTCGTCTAGTACTAGTACATCAGGTGCATGTAGTAACCCTGCTGCTAGGTCTAAACGTTTACGTAAACCTCCAGAATACGTGCCAGTCTTTTTATCGGCATATTCTTGTAAACCTAGTAAACTAAGTACTGTGTCGATTCGCTGCTTTGTTACTGCCGCAGGTAAATGGTAAAGTGCAGCATGTAATTGTAGCAGTTCGCGACCTGTTAATATTTTATCTGGTGCTGCTTCTTGCGCGACATATCCTAAACGTTGTCGTGCAGCTTTTGGGTTCTCTACTACCGAAATGCCAGAGACTTCTACTTTACCAGCATCAGGCGCCGTCAAAGTACACAATATACGTAAAGTAGTTGTTTTCCCTGCACCGTTGGGACCGAGCAAACCAAAAATTTCTCCTGACTGCACCTGAAAGGACACATCCTTGACAGCTTCAGTTGCACCATAGCGCTTTTTTAGATTTTGAATCGAAACTGCGGGAGCCATAATACATTCCTAACTATAAAAACTTAACCATAAAGACCCGACTCAAAAAAATCTTAACAAATTGCAACACTATTACTTTTATCTTAGCGGTCATGTTCCCATATAAACCTGTTTCGAGAAAATGGGGAATTAGTGATTTCCCTAAATGTATCAACCAGTCCTAGAGCCTTTCTAATAACTAGTATATATTTATACTTATAATTCACTAATCACGCTCGGTCAGCCCTGAATGGACAGAAACCGTCTCCGGGCTTATTTAACATTGATTCGCGAATTGCTACGATGCCCGAATGGAGAAGGGTTAGCTTTGTTACAAGCTAATGCGTGAATTGGTTGATACAAATTTAATTGAACTGATGAAGCGAGTAGCCACCAGGGCAACACAAAGAGGTAATTTCAGCACAGCTAATTTCTTGCTAGACTTAGTACAGCAACTTAAAGAAATGCTGGCGCCACAACAAGAGCAATTTGATAACGAAGAGAAAGTGTATTCTGTTTACATGCAGGTCATTGAGCAATTACTCAATTGTCGTAGCGGCGCCGAAACAGAAATTTTGCGTTTGCATCAGGACATAATCGATACAAGATTTATACTGGCACTGCGACAGGTTGCAGCGATGTTTACTGACATTGGCGAAAAAAAGGCAGCTGAATTTTTACACGCAATAGCAGTACCTTTAACTCAAGCACTCAGTAATGCCAACTCGAATATAAATACAAATTTATTGCCTTCAGAGTATATAGATTTTCTTAGTGACGTGTTGCGGTTAACAGCGGATAGTAACGGTGACACACAAGTTATTTATCAACTGCTAGAAGAAAATTTAGATAAGCTCAACATCAACTTTGCTCAAGCTCTGGATAATTGGGCAACTTCTACATTAATTGCGATAAATCCAGAAATAGCTTTGAGTATTGTAGGACTTACACAAAGAAACCTGGTTTCTACGCATTCATTGTTGCAGACAAATCGTCATTTTTATTACATGTTATCAACGTATATTCCAGGTTTCTAGGTTTTCATGCGTAAGTCCTGTATTGTTACCGACATAGTTAATTTTAGTAATTTGGTTCAAGATTTTACTAGTGGAGAACCTGCTTATAATGTAGAAATTGCAATTGCAGGTTATGAAGTTGCGCTGCGAGCATATCGTCGTGATAAGTATCCACTCAAATGGGCAGGAGTACAAAATTACCTTGGCAAAGCATATTTGAAACGTATTTTAGGTGATAAAGCAGTTAATGTAGAAGTTTCTATTGAATGTTATCGCGTTGCCTTGGAAATACATGAACGCGAGCATTTTCCAAAAGAATGGGCAGAAACTTTACGAAATGTGGCTGCTGCTTACCAACATCGTATTTATGCAAATAAAGAAGATAATTTGAAAGGAGCTTCCGAATATTTTGGTCTTGCATCCCAAATATGTTTTGATGGCAATTGAGTAATAATTTCAAAATATTGGCGCCTAGTAGTGTTCACTTTGTTTGGATATCTAAAATTTTAGGCAATAAAAACAATAAATGATGATTCATTTTGTTTATCTATAATAATGAAAATAAGGTTCTAGGTGTTTTTACTAATTATTAATTATGTAATCTTGCGCTGTTAGTACTTACTATTGCTAGGGAATAATATACAAAGAACATCTCAAAAATTCCTGACATATGGCACTTTTAGAAGGCAGCATCCCTGGTTATCACCTCAGTGAGTTACTTTACGATGGTTCCAGAACCCTGGTTTATCGAGGACAACGCTTGATTGACCAAAAACCTGTAGTTATCAAACTGCTGAAAAATCCCTACCCTAACTTCAGCGAGTTAATACAATTTCGTAACCAGTACACGATTGTCAAAAATCTCGAAATACCAGGGATTATTCGTCCTTACAGTTTGGAACCTTACCAAAATGGTTATGCTCTGGTGATGGAAGATTTTGGTGGGGTTTCGCTGCGGGATTATATTCGTACAAATACCCTTAGTTTGTGGCAGCTTGTAGCTGTAGCTATACAAGTTACAAATATTTTAGATGGACTAACGCTTGCGCGGGTTATTCATAAGGATATTAAACCTGCAAATATTCTTATACATCCGTATAGTCTGCAAATAAAGCTAATTGATTTTAGCATTGCTTCGTTACTAGCTAGAGAAACTCAAGAAATATATAGTCACAATCTTCTTGAAGGTACATTAGCTTATTTGGCGCCAGAACAAACTGGACGGATGAATCGTGGGATTGATTATCGTACTGATTTTTACTCGTTGGGGATAACTTTATATGAGTTATTTACAGGACAATTGCCGTTTGGAATTGATGACCCGATGGAATTGGTGCATTGTCATATTGCAAAATACCCTCCATTAGTACATGAAATCAACTCAGAAATTCCCCCTGTACTGTCGCTAATTGTGGAAAAATTGATGGCGAAGAATGCTGAAGACCGCTATCAAAATGCATTAGGGTTAAAGTATGATTTGGAACGATGCTTATATGAATTAAAAGTTACACACAAAATTGAGAGCTTTGAAATTGCACAGCGTGATATTTCCGACCGTTTTGTTATCCCTGAAAAACTTTATGGTAGAGAAGAAGAAGTTAAAATATTATTAGATGCTTTTGAAAGAGTCGCTGGTAACGGATTACAAACGGATGAAACGGATACTATCAGAAAATCTGCTGCGGAATTAATGTTGGTAGCGGGTTTTTCGGGAATTGGTAAAACTGCTGTTGTTAATGAAGTACACAAGCCAATAGTAAGGCAGCGTGGCTATTTTATTAAAGGAAAATTTGACCAGTTTCAGCGTAATATTCCTTTATTTGCATTTGTTAAAGCATTTCGCGATTTGATGGGACAATTGCTTACTCAAACTGATGTAAAGTTACAAGAGTGGAAAGATAAAATACTACAAGCTTTAGGTGAAAGCGCGCAGGTAATTATTGAAGTAATTCCAGAATTCGAACGTATAATTGGGCAGCAACCTGTTGTAGCGCAACTTTCAGGGAGTGCAGCGCAAAATCGCTTTAATTTGCTATTTCAGAAATTTATTCAAGTTTTTACTACTATTGACCATCCGTTAGTTATTTTTATTGATGATTTACAGTGGGCTGATGCTGCATCGTTGAAGCTGATACAATTATTACTAAGTGAAGCAGAGACGGGATATTTATTATTAATCGGCTCCTATCGAGATAATGAAGTCTTTGCGGCACACCCGCTGATGTTGACGTTAGAAGAGTTGCAGAAAAATAATGTGATATTAAATACTATTACCCTGGCGCCGTTAAAAGAAACCCATCTCAATCAATTAATTGCCGATACTCTTAGTTGTACAACTCAAATAGCTTCACCATTAACGCAACTAGTTTATCAAAAAACGAAAGGCAATCCATTTTTTAGCAACCAATTTTTGAAAGCGCTACATGATGATGGATTAATTACTTTTAACTCGTATGAAAGGCAGGTGGGATGGCAGTGTGACATTGCTCAAGTTCAAGCAAAGGCAGTTACCGACGATGTTGTAGAATTTATGGCATTGCAGTTACAAAAGTTACCATTACAAACCCAGAATGTGCTAAAGCTAGCAGCATGTATAGGTAATCAATTTGATTTAGCGACATTGGCAATTGTTTGTGAAAAATCTCAAGTAGAAACAGCCGGAGATTTGTGGAAGGCATTGCAGGAAGGGTTAATATTGCCTACTACTGAGGTTTATAAGTTTTTCCAAGATGGTGACAATGAAAAAACGACTCAATTATCCACAATTAGTGACCAATTACCTAACTATAAATTTCTTCACGACCGAGTCCAACAAGCTGCTTATTACCTAATTCCAGAAGCTCAAAAACAAGCAACGCATTTGAAGATTGGACAACTGATGAAGACTAATATATCGGAGGTAGAGCGGGAAGACATTATTTTTGCAATCGTCAATCAATTAAATATAGGCGCCGCCTTAATTACTCAACAAGAAAACTTAGAAGAATTGGCAGAATTAAATCTCCTAGCAGGACGCAAAGCCAGAGCCGCAACAGCTTATGAACCTGCTTGGTATTACGCGAGTACGGGTATTCAGCTTTTAGGTGATTCTTGGCAAGAAGCTTATGACCTAACTTTAGCTTTGTATGACCTAGGCGCCGAAACAGCTTATCTTTGTGGTAATTATGAACAGATGGAGCTATTGTCAAATGTTGTATTGGAACAAGCTAAAACCCTGCTTGATAAGGTGAAAGCTTATGAAGTTAAAATTTTCACTTATGTAGCACATAAAAAACCATTGGAAGCTATTGCAATTGGGCTACAAGTGCTAAAGCTATTAGAAATTACCTTTCCACAAAAGCCTACAGGTGAAGACATCGGTAAAGCAATAACGTACACAGCTTCACTTATTCCTGAGAATGGTATTGAAGAATTAATTAATCTTCCTGAAATGACTAATCCTTGCAAGATAGCTGCTTTAAGTATCTTGAAGAGTATATCTAGTTCTGCTTACATAGCCAACCCGCCACTACATTTGCTAATTCTCTTGTCAATGGTAGATTTATCTATTCAATATGGAAATGATTCCTTATCTACGATTGCTTATTCTGCTTACGGAACAATTTTATGTGGCGTAGTTCAAGACATAGAAAGAAGCGGAAAATTTGGTAAACTAGCTTTAAAATTATTGCAAAAGTATAACAATAAGGAAAAAAATGCTCAGACATTCATGCTTGTTGCTACATTTACAATGCATTGGCAAGCTCATGTTAAGGAAACACTATCATTTTTACAGTTAGGGTATCAAAATAGCATAGAAGCCGGGGATTTACAACACGCTGCTTGGAATCTCTTCTTTGAAAGTCAATATTGTTGTTTCATTGGTCATGAACTTAGCCAGTTAACAGAGAAGATGGCTAACTACAGCAAGACTTTTAGTCATCTCAAACAAGAACTTCACTTCAATTATCATCAAATATTCAGGCAGTTTATATTGAACTTAATCGGTAGCTCAGAAACTCCGTTTATTTTAGTTGGTGAAGCGTACAACGAGTCAAAGCTGCTACCACAACATCAGCAAGCAAATGACACAACCGCACTTTACTATTTCCACTTGAATAAACTTATTTTATGCTATCTATTTGAAGAATTATCTCAAGCTGTAACAAATGCTACAAGAGCAGAAACATATTTAGAAACAGCAACAGCAACGTTGTTGGTTCCTATATTTAATTTCTACGATTCTCTAGCGCGACTTGCAGTCTATCGTCATTGCTCAACAATTGACCAAAAAAGCCTTATGGAGAAAGTAGAGTTAAATCAAGAGAAGATGAAGAAGTGGGCAACTCACGCTCCAATGAACCACCAACATAAGTACGAGCTAGTTGAGGCAGAAAGGTATCGTGTCTTAAATAACAAAGTGGAAGCTATTGAACTTTACGACAAAGCTATTGCTGGAGCGCGCATAAACGAATATCTTAACGAAGAAGCACTTGCTTCGGAACTAGCTGCTAAATTTTATCTTCAATGGGGTCGAGACAAAATCGCCCAAACTTACATGCAGGAAGCTTACTACTGCTACGCACGTTGGGGTGCCAAAGCTAAAACATCTGACTTAGAAAAACGTTATCCGCAATTACTACAGCCTATCCTGCAACAAAAACAACTCCGCCTTAATGGCTTAGAAACAATTTCTACTATTACCAAATCGGCGCGTGCAGTTAATCAATCGACACAAACATCTACTAGTAACAGCATTTCAATCTCGTCCGTTTTAGATTTTGCTACCATCCTCAAAGCTTCTCAAACCCTTTCTGGGGAAATTCATTTAGATAAATTACTTACCTGTTTGCTCAACACTATCATGGAATCCGGTGGTGCCAGTTTCGGCGCGCTAATGTTGCTGTGGGATAATGAATTGCGGGTAGAAGCCGTTGCTGAATTAGGAGAAAAACCAATCATTTTACAAGCTAGTAGTATTGATAACAGTTCTGATGTCCCCGTTAGCCTAATTTACACTGTTAAACGTAGCTTGCAAACTGTTGTAATCAACGATGCGACAAAAGAGAATTTTTTACTAGCTGACTCATACATTATCCAGCAACAGCCCAAGAGCTTATTATGTACTCCTATTTTGAATCAAGGTAAACTGCTAGGCATTTTGTATCTAGAAAATCACTTAGCAATCGGAGCATTTACAAAAGAACGTGTTCAAATTCTTAACCTTTTGTGTACCCAAGCTGCTATTTCCCTAGAGAATGCTCGACTGTACCAAAAATCTCAAAATTACGCTCAACAACTAAAAGACTCGTTAGCTTCACTTCAAGAAAAAGCCAAATTGACAGCTTTCCGAGCAGATGTGGATAGGATACTCACGCAAGATTTTAGTCTAAAAGAAACTCTCCAACATTGTACGGAAGTTGTTGTTCAGCACCTTAATGTAGCATTCGCTCGAATCTGGACGCTAAATTCTTCTCAACAAATCTTAGAACTACAAGCAAGTGCTGGGATGTACACCCACATAAATGGTTCTCACAGTCAAATTCCTGTTGGTAAATTCAAAATTGGATTGATTGCTCAAGAATGTAAACCACATTTAACAAATCAGGTTCTGGAAGATTCTCGCATTAGTGACCCTGAATGGGCAAAACGCGAAGGTATGGTAGCGTTTGCAGGATACCCGCTTATCGTTGATGGGCAGCTTGTGGGTGTACTAGCAACCTTTGCTCGTCAAATCTTATCCGAATCGGTTTTAGAATCGTTGCAATTTGCAGCAAGTCAGATTGCACTAGGTATTAAACGCAAGCTATCAGAAGAAGCGCTGCTACAATCTGAAACTCAACTTAGACAAAAAACCACTGAATTAGAAAATGTTTTGCATAAGCTACAGCAAACACAAACTCAGTTAGTACAAAACGAAAAAATGTCTTCTTTAGGTAACTTAGTTGCTGGGGTCGCACATGAAGTTAATAACCCGATTGGGTTTCTTAAAGGTAGTCTTAATAATGCTCAAGACTATGTAAAAGATTTACTCGAATATATACAATGTTTTCAACAACACCATCCACAACTGGCGCCTGCTGTCAATGATTTTGCCGAAGAACTTGATTTAGAATTTCTAGCTGAAGATTTACCCAAACTAATAGATTCTATGAAAGGGGCAACAGCGCGCATTCAAGATATTAGCACAAGCCTCCGCACTTTTTCCAGAGCCGACACAGCCGAAAAAGTTGCTTGTAATATCCATGAAGGAATTGATAGTACCCTATTAATTTTAAAATATCGTCTCAAAGCAAACGAGTTGCGTCCTGCCATAGAAGTAATTAAAGCATACGGCAAATTACCACCTGTTAAATGCTTTTTAGGACAACTTAACCAAGTATTTATGAATATTTTAGCAAATGCTATTGATGCAATTGATGAACAATCTAAAAAGTACTCGTTCGATGAGTTAAGAGCAAATCCCAAACAAATTACAATTACAACAGAAGTTTTGCAAGCTTCTAACACTGCTGTAATTCGCATTAAAGATAATGGTCTTGGAATGTCAGAAGCTGTAAAGGCGAAAATTTTCGACCACTTATTTACAACCAAAGGTGTAGGCAAAGGTACTGGATTGGGATTAGCTATTGCTCATCAAATAGTTGAACAAACCCATGTAGGTAAAATAATTTGTAATTCGGCGCCTAACATTGGAACTGAGTTTGTCATTAAATTACCGCTTGGATAAGAGTTGGTAGGGTAGGCAGTGCCAACCTTACAGCTAACTCACTAGGTCTGGAAATACGGACTGTACTGCTGGATGTACTAAACGATGATTTTGGACATTGACTCCTTTAGCTAAAGCCGGATTAGTTTCCAAAGCTTTTAATCCTAAATTAGCTAACTGTTGTACATAAGGCTGTGTACTGTTATTGAGTGCTTGGGTTGCTGTCCAAGGTACTGCACCTGGCATATTCGGTACACCATAGTGAACAACACCTTCTTCGATATAAACTGGGTTGGTATGAGATGTAGGATGTAAAGTTTCTATACATCCACCTTGGTCAACTGCAACGTCCACAATTACGGAACCCGCACGCATTTGTTTAACAAGTGTACGCGATACTAATACAGGCGCCTTTTTTCCTAGCACCAATACGGCGCCAATTAGTAAGTCAGCATCTTTAACAGCAGTTTCAATATGAGCAGAGTTACTATAAAGCAATTCAACGCGCGAACCGAATATTGTCTCTAAATAACTCAATCTATCGACGTTTACATCTAATATTTGTACTGAGGCGCCCATGCCAACAGCAATTCTAGCAGCTTCGGTTCCAACAACCCCACCACCTAAAATTACTACCTTGCCCGGTTTAACACCAGGAACTCCACCTAATAGTACTCCTCTACCCCCTTGTTGACGCTCTAAATATCTGGCGCCAAACTGTACAGATAATCTTCCGGCAATAATACTCATTGGGGTTAGCAACGGTAATTTGTTGGCGCCAGCTTGTTCTACGGTTTCATATGCTATAGCAGTAACACCACAATCAATTAAATGCTCAGTTAACTTACGGTCAGCAGCTAAATGTAGATATGTAAATAATATTTGCTCTTTTTGTAAAAATTTATGCTCACTTTGTAGTGGTTCTTTAACCTTAACTATCAACTCACGATTCCACACAGCTTCTTGAGTTGGCACAATTTCGGCGCCAGCATGGAGATAATCATCATCACTAAATCCAGCACCGACACCTGCTTGCGTTTCAACATAAACGCGATGACCACTTTCTCGCAACACACGCACTACTGAAGGACTCAACCCAACTCGAAACTCTTGGTCTTTCGTTTCCTTGGGAATACCAATTTCCATTGACTGCCTCTGATGAAGATTTTGCTTTAGTGTAGTTTCTCTTAGACTAAGTTGCCAGTTTGATACGTTAGATACGAATAACTAACCTGTGGAATATTTTATTTTTGTTTACAGTACTTCCAGCCGTTTCTTGACTATTGACGCATTTTCACTAAAATATATAAGGAATAATTACGTTTTGTAACAAAACTAGTTTGCTTTGACCGAAAGCAAAAGTGTCATAAACTGCTATAAACTTAAGTTTGCCTTATTGAGGTACTGTAAATGATGACTCAGCCACAACCTAGCATTACACCCAAGCTGGAAGAACCCAAGTTTGGATTTAATGAGTATGCCGAACGTCTGAACGGTAGAGCTGCCATGATTGGATTCCTCCTAATTGTGGTGATTGAATACGTCACTGACAAAGGAGTTCTAACTTGGCTCGGTTTACGATAGACTTGCCGGAAAACATAGTGTATAAGTTGTAGTCTTAGTTGTAACCTTACAGGTAAGGCTTCGTTGCCAGCCGATTATTAAAGTATCGGGCTGGTTTTTAATACATGTGAACTTAATAATGACTTAAATACTGTAAAATGCCGTCTATCGCAAGATTGATGCTCACGGTTATAGTAATACCAATGTCGTAGCTCCGTGCTGGTAAAATGTCTTCCCCTGCTATATATGAATCAAAATTATAATAAATAATGATGGAGTTTCATTATTTGACGCCAACTACGGGTGAGGCATTTTAGGTAAATTTATACAAAAGGCTAAAGAAAAAGCTGTGATGAATATTGCGTTACCTCGTTTATTAAAATCTACATATCGTCGAGAGCCAGTAGTTAGCGGATTAATTACCGTAGGGGTAGTTGATGCGGTAATTGGTGGGTTTGGTGATAGTTGGTCTTTATTTGCTTTTGGTTTAGGAACAGCGGGTTTGACGCTAGCGTTGCGATGGTGGCGCCTATCTGGGCAAAGTCGTCCATTGCCGCAAGAAGAAAAACCAGTAAAGCAGCTTTACCTACCTGAACGCTCTTCAAGCACATCATTACCAATGTTGAGTGTCACCAAGAAAAGACCCCCTCAGTAGAAGAGTGGAAAGTGCTGAGTAGTGAGTGGTGAGTAAGTAGAAAACGTAAAAATCCCCCCTAACCCCCCTTGTTAAGGGGGGAAAAGACATTTTGAGCCACCCTTGATAGCGGGAAATAAAAATATTTTAAGCCCCCCTTATTAAGGGGGGTTGGGGGGATAAATTATATCCCTTACAATTAATATAAAGTCTCAATTTTGGCAAATTAAGTGCAAAACCGAGATTGTTTATACTACAATTTTCGCAAATCATATTTATTTAGACTTTTTCGCCAAATCTTCGGCAAGCTCCAAGAAATCAATATGACTATCATCACTAATATTGCGTAAACTTTCTCTATTGCTTACGCAACCCAGTAATAAATCTTTAACAGCGAAAATTCTATCTTCTTCCTCTAAAACACTCAAACACTTCTCCAATTGAGCAGCAATCTCTGAAAGTGATTTATCTTGTAATTGTTTTCTAACTTTGACAGCCACAGAATCATTACTTTCTAAGAAACTAAGAATGGGTTCTATGTGGCAATTTTCCGTTTCTTCGTCATCTCCCCAAGTTTCAAGCCAATCTCCATCCCAATCCTCAACATACAGTTTAACAAAATCAAGCCCATGATCCATTCGTTAGGATTATAGGTCTTTGTATATACTTGTAAAGCGCTTTGATAGCCAGCAATTCCTATCTCTAGATTGCTATCCTTATTACCTTGATTAAATTCGCGAATAAAATAAATGAAGACTGAAAGTGCTTTTGCTTTTTTCTCTGCTTCACTTGCAGCTATTCTTCGTAAACTTGATGTTGCCCAATCTCGCAATACTTCTACCAAGTTATCATTTAGCTTTTCTAGGTTTTTTTCTAGAAGTAAATAAACAATGTGTCCTTGATTCAGTCCCTTTTCTGTTACTTGTAGTATTTTATCTAAAAAACTTTTATAAATTATACGTTCTTGAATACTTATTTTTTGTGTCTTAGAACTAAAACCTTTCCCCATATTACACAATAAAATTTACCATTATGTAAAAAAAGATTAACTAAGCGAAGTTCACATGCTCCCAAGGCATAAACCTTATCTGTCTAGTGATATCATTACAAAATATTAATTTAAAATTTAGATGCAACCCAAATATTACACAGTCAAATACCTTTAAGGGTTGATATTTTTTTAGTTGCTAAAAGTAGCTAAATATAAAATTAAATTTTTTGTCATATTTTCAGAAATATATCTAATTTTTCCACTAATTCCTCTGCTAAATCCAACAAAGCAATTTCATCATTATCATTACTAACATTGCGGTAACTTTCTACACCTATCATACTACTTAATAATAAATCCTTTACAGCAAAAATCCTGTCTTCCTCTGCTATCTTCAAACACTTCTCTAGCTGGGAAGCAATTTCTGAAAGCGGTTTATCCTTTAAGACTTTTCTCACCTTCACAGCTACCAAGTCATCACTTTCCAAAAATGGAATTATGGAGTTTACAACTGAGCTACTCGCTTGCTTATTGTTCGCTATATAACTATCAATCGCTGTATGAGCATACTCCCGCGCGCTCATTCCTGCTGTTGAAGCAAGTTGTGCAACTGAAATAGGTACATCTACTAGCAATACTTCTTCGTTGTTGCTTGCTTGATAAAGGTCTTTACCCTGCTTCACAGCTACTAATAAATCGGCATCTAAAGCGTGCAAGTAATTTACGACTGATTCTAATTCGTGGTCTTTGAGTGCTGACTCTAACTTGGATACTGCTGCTTGCTGTACACCTAATTTTTCTGCTAACTGTGCCTGAGTCAATCCAGCTTTGGAACGTAATTCGCGCATCGCGTCGGTGAGGTAAAGTCGCAAATACTCTAATTTCCCAGCTAAGACGACTTCTGGGTCATCTCCCAAAGGTTGATTTAACCATGCTTGAAAATTATGTTTCTTCATCGGTTTTCCTGTGGGTTAATTCGTTAAGTCTTGTGCGCGCTGGTTGCTTGTCTTTATCCTTAATTGCATCGTCGTATTTCTTCATGAAAGCATGTAGCACCACAAAGCGTTTGGGAGTAACAGTTGTCAAAATAAATCGGGGATTATGTTCGCTCTTGGTCATGCGTAACTCGTACAAGTCATCTTCTAGCTTCTCGAAAATGCCACTATTTAAAGACGCTAATCCTTTACTACACACATATCCTAAGTTTATTTGGAGACGCTTTGTCTCTGAAGTACTAAGCACTGGCTGCGGTGGATTTTCGGGTTGTTCCTGTGGTGGAATCATCCTGATAAAGAAAGCTAGCAAATCCTTGGGGATATCCCCATTCTCGTCTTCATAAAGCTTCCAAGTCCAACTCACTTGTTACCTCATATTCTAGTATTCCTTTGCAGGAATGTCAAATTTAATATTCCTTTAAAAGAATAATGCAAATGCGACAACATTTACAAAAAAGGTAAGGGTAGGCACAATACTATATTTCTCAGATGCGATTTTTTATATTATTCCAGACCTGTAGAGACGTTACATGTAACGTCTCTACATCATTCACGTATAAACCGTAATATAACGTAATAAATATAACATTATCTTTTAGTCCTCTTTCAGAGGACTTTTGTTACTAGCAACCCTGCGCGGGTAAGAACATAATGAATAATCTCCCAAAGCGTGCTAGAACTATGGTTTTCTTACCGTGCTTTTGATAAAATTTTTGGGTTCTGACTAAATATTCTTTTTTAAACCATCGGAAATCATCTTTCTGAAAAAGTCGGCGCCCAAATTTAGAACCAGTGACATAACCAACATTATCGCCAAGTACAGCGCAAACGAAGCAACCGATTATTAAAATCCAGATATTGAGCAAGTTTTGTGATGCAGCGAACCCTGCGGCAACAAGTAAACTATCACCTGGTAAAAAAAGCCAATCAGCAATCCTGACTCAGCAAAAATGATACCCCATATGGCTAAATAGCTAAATCCTTTCAGTGACTCGATTCAGGCTCGAACATCTAAATGCATATAATTATTTGTAATAGCACAAAGCATTGCATAGAATATCTTACCTTTAATAGTTTTTTCAGGATGGAAATTAAAATTAAATTTAAGTAAATTTATTATGTAGTGTTACACGGTATACATTAATCTTGACTCTCGTAATATTGTGGTGAAAATAATATGCAAAGATATTTAAAGATGATTAGACTATTTTGGAGTGCTGCGATAGCTGCCGAAATGGAATATCGGGTTAATTTTATTTTGGCGAGTTTGAGTAGCGTTGGAAACTTGGCGGGTAGTTTGTTTGGTTTATTTTTATTTTATCGCAAAGGCTATTCTTTCGCGGGCTGGTCATGGGAAGAGGCTTTATTAGTTCTAGGTGTTTTTACTTTACTGCAAGGTTTTGCAGCAACATTTTTGGCGCCAAATCTAAATAAAATAGTTCGTCATGTTCAAGAAGGTACACTTGATTTTGTTTTGCTCAAACCCGTAAAAAGTCAGTTTTGGTTATCATTCCACACTTTATCACCTTGGGGATTACCAGATTTAATTTTTGGTGTAATACTAATTGGCTATGCAGGAACTCGTCTTGGTATAGGGATTAATAGTTATTTAATCAGCTTAATACCTATAGCTTTTGGGTTGGTTGTACTATATAGCTTATGGTTTATCCTCGGTGCCACAAGCATTTGGTTTGTAAAGATTTATAACGTTACTGAAGTTTTACGTGGTTTGCTAGAAGCGGGTAGATATCCAATGGTCGCTTATCCGACAGCGTTTAGATTTTTCTTCACGTTTATAGTACCAGTTGCGTTTTTAACGACTATTCCAGCGGAAGCGATGCTAGGTAGAAGTCAGGTTGGTTGGTTAATAGGTGCCGGAGTGTTAGCGTTAGGTTTATTCTTGTTATCATCTTGGTTTTGGCGGTTTGCACTGCGGTTTTATACTAGTGCGTCGAGCTAAATTATTTTTAAATACACACACGCTTCTGTGTTTGAGCAGCTTTTAATTTTTGATACAGAAACGCATTTTTCTCTCTACAAGACTGTTGCAATTTATTAAAATCTTCCTCACCTGAGCGTAGAGAAACATCAATTAGCTCTCGGTTAGAAAGGTAGAAAGCAACAGCACCATAAACCTGTTCCAGTGAAAGTAATGGAAAGTTTTGGGCAATACTTTCAGGAGATTCTCCGTTTAGAAAGGCATATATAATTGAATCGAGAGAGATACGTGTCCCTTCTATATAGGATTCTTCACCTTGTTGTTCGATATATTGCTTGGTTGGGATTAACACTGCTGTCATATAAAGAATGGCTACTTGGTTTGATTATTATTTACTATAAAAGCAAAATAGATTTTGCTTCTAGATTTAGTAAGCAAAACCTAATTACACGATACGCTTGTATCACTTTATGCTCATATTATAAGATTCCGCCACAGAATCGATATTTCTAGTAAAATTATTTTTTCTAGGATTGTGGAATTAAGGAATAACAAGGGTGACTTTAACACTTGGGGTGAACATCGACCACATTGCTACCATTCGTCAGGCGCGTAGAACGGTAGAGCCAGACCCTGTAGCAGCAGCAGTATTGGCGGAATTAGCAGGCGCCGATGGTATTACTGCACATCTACGGGAAGATAGGCGCCATATTCAGGATAGAGATGTACGGTTATTACGACAGACGGTACGTACACATTTAAATTTGGAAATGGCTGCTACTGAAGAAATGGTAGCTATTGCACTTGACATTAAGCCAGATTATGTGACTTTGGTGCCTGAACGTCGCGAAGAAGTAACTACCGAAGGTGGTTTAGATATCGTTGGGCAAATTGGTAGAATTGGAGAAGTTGTTGATAAACTGCAAAGCGCTAATATTCCTGTTAGCCTATTTATTGATGCTGAACCTGCACAAATAGAAGCTTCTGCCAAAGTGCAGGCTAAGTTTATTGAGTTACATACAGGTAAGTATGCTGAGGCAAAAGATGAAAAGAGTCTTAAGCATGAGTTAGATTTTTTAGCTGCTGGATGCGAACAAGCTTTGCAGGCAGGGTTAAGAGTCAACGCTGGTCATGGACTTACTTACTGGAATGTATATCCTGTCGCGTGTCTTCCTGGAATGGAAGAGTTGAATATCGGGCATACTATTATTAGTAGATCTGCACTAGTTGGTATTGAGCGTGCTGTTCGCGAAATGAAAATGGCAATACGCGGTGAATATTAATTGTGTAGAGATGTCATAGAGGGGTTTTTGCTGCGAAATCTCAAGTATTGAAAACACAAGCCATAACTTCTATGACTGCAACAGATACAAACGAATCATCCAATAACTTACCGCTTTGGGTACAACATCGCGATACGGTAATTGCATATAGTGCAACTGCCGATATTGAATGGCGCACTGGCAAAGCTCCTGATTATTCTCGCTCGAACGATAATTTGAAGACAGAAAGTATATGCAAGCACATAGAAGGTTCGCTTGAAGCTATCGTTCAAAATTTGGTGCGAACTTTTGAAATGGAAGTATCTTTTAAAACGAATCCACAGCAGTGGTTATCAGTCGCTCAAGACAAATTCCGTATTAGTACTAATGGAGGGCGTGAATTTGATGCTGCCGAACTTGGCGCCAAAGGTACTTATAATGTGTTTATGGCAAATTCCGAACATTACAAATCGTCGGAAGAGTCTTTTGAATCCTCACATCACATTTTTCACACAACCTTTCCCAATGGTTTTCCTTGGGAATTGCTCGAAGTATATTCTGGACCTCCTAACGTGACTTTCAAGTGGCGCCATTGGGGTCATTTTAAAGGACAGTACAAAGACTTTGCTCCCACTGGTGAAACTGTGGAAATTATTGGCATGAGCGTAGCAAAAGTCACTTCTGACTTGAAAATAGAATCAATGGAACACTACTTTGATAATTCCCTGTTTCTTACTCAGTTAACAGCGGGAGGGGAGGTAGCATCTGATACTAAGTCGCAAGGCTGTCCGTTTAATCCAGTTTCTTTATTTAAGCGATTCAAAAAGAGTTAATAGCGCTTGGATACAGTCAGTAATCGCTGTATCCTTAAATTATTAATTAGAAGCATAAGGAAGAAAAATGACGACATACTATTACGTTTTAGCAAGCCAGCGCTTTTTACTCGAAGAAGAACCGTTTGAAGAGGTTTTGAAAGAACGGACTCGTTATTACCACGAAAACGAAAAAGAAATTGATTTTTGGTTAGTCAAACAGCCTGCGTTTCTTGAGGCACCAGCTATGCTGAGTATAAAAGGCAAATGTCCACAACCATCTGTGGCAGTAATTTCAACTAACCCTCAGTTTATCACCTGGTTAAAACTTCGTTTGGAGTACGTCATTACAGGAGAATTTCAGGCGCCGAGCGAGTCAATACCCGATGCTTTGGCGTCAATGGTAACAGTGTAGATGTAATAACGATGTAAATGTAGAGACGTTACATGTAACGTCTCTACACGAGGACATTATTTGTTTTGGGGAACAAAATCGAAGTACGCGAAATCTTTGAAGAGAAGCAATTTATGTGTTCAACTGTAGTGGAGAGACTTCAGACTTTATCTAGTGCTTTGTTTATTACGATTGCTGGGTTGATGGGCAGCATGAATTCTGTAGGCGCCCAACAGAACATTCCTGTTTGCCGTCCACCTAACGGTGGTGAGTATCTTTTGTTGGTAATTAGTCCTACAACTGATAATCAAAATCAATTGCGTCGCGTCCTGCCTTCAGAAACTAACACTTCTGTCTGTAGATATCTCAATGACATCGTAACCCGCATAGGTGGTTTTGGTAAGCTAGAAGATGCAAATCGCTGGGCGAGATTTATACGCGATTCTGCGGGTCTTTCTGCTATTATCACAACTCGACCTCAAGATGTAGCTACTAAACCAGTTGTTAGACCAGCTCCTAAACCACAAACGTTGGGTCAGGGTTATGCAGTGTTAGTTGATTACTTTAATAGACCAGAAACAGTGAAACAAGTACAGCAAGTAGTCGGAGGCGATATTGGCTTCGTTTCTTACGGACAGCGTCCTTACTTGTTAGCAGTTTATACAACGAACTCTCGTGAAGCGCAAAATACATTACAAACACTTTCTGAACGCGGCTTCTATACCCAAATGGTAGACGCGCGTAGGGTAGTGTTGCTGCGCCCCATCGTCAAATTACAATAATTGTAGAGACGTGATTAATCACGTCTCTACATCTTTTAATACGCAGCGCGCGCTAATAAAGAGACTGTAACACCCAAAGCTGAACCAGCTATAACTTGAAACGGAGTATGACCGAGCAATTCTTTCAAGCGGTCTTCGTTAAAGTTAGGATGTTCGCGAAATAATTCGTCTATCATTTGGTTAAGAATACGCGCTTGTTTACCAGCAGCTTGACGAACTCCAGCCGCATCGTACATGACAATGATGGCAAAAACCGTTGCAAGTGCGAATTCTGGACTTTGCCACCCAACTGTTTGCCCGACACCTGCTGCTAAAGCTGTAACTAAAGCTGAGTGTGCGCTGGGCATTCCTCCAGTTGTGACTAAGACCTGTACATTCAACTTACGATTTTTGATGATTTCAACAGCTAGTTTTATAGCTTGAGCTATGAAACAAGCTGTGAGGGCAACCAGCAGCACCCGGTTGTTAAAGATGTCGCCTATGTCCTGCATGTTATTTCAGATAAGTTTGTATATGTTAAACACTCTCGTGTCTGAAGTAAAGTATGTGATGCAACCCATTGCAACCAAGTAATAAAATTAGTGGTTACGATTTGTAATAAAGTGTGCTAAAGCAATCAACGACTGGGCTTTTTCTCCGTATGGTTGGAGTTCTGCACATGCGTCTTTAATGAGTTGGTCGGCTTTTTTCCGTGATTCTTCGATTCCCCAAAGACTTGGATAGGTAACTTTTTGCGCTTTTAGGTCTTTGCCTGCGGTTTTACCTAACTGTTCTTGTGTTGCTGTGATATCCAAAATATCATCGATTATTTGGAATGCTAGCCCAATGTTTTGAGAATACCGCGATAATCGCTGTACTTCTTCAGTATTGGCGCCTGCTAAAATGCCACCACAAACTACACAAGCTTCCAAAAGCGCTGCGGTTTTATGATTATGGATGAAGTTGAGGGTTTCTAACGTTGTGTCGGTTTTACCCTCAGATTCTAAATCTACAACTTGACCACCTACTAAACCGGCGGCGCCAACCGCGCGGCCAATGCGAGAAACGACTTTTAAAATAGCATCAGGCGCCACATTTTGAGTATTTTCAACAATGTACTCAAAAGCATAAGCCAGTAAACCATCACCAGCTAAAATGGCGATGTCTTCACCATAAACTTTGTGATTTGTCAACTTCCCACGTCGATAATCATCATTATCCATTGCGGGGAGGTCATCATGAATAAGCGACATGGTATGAACCATTTCCAACGCGCACGCGGTAGGCATGGCCATATCAATTGTGCCACCAATCATTTCGCAGGTAGCGATGCACAAAATCGGACGTAAGCGCTTACCTCCAGCCAGAAGCGAATAGCGCATTGCTTCGTAAATTTTTTCGGGATACTGCATAGGCAGCGATTTATCAAGCGCGGCTTCACAAATCTGCTGACGTGCTTTGAGGTAATCCTTAAGGTCAAATTTTGTACCAGGCTGGGTGGGTTGTTTAGTTTGAATATTATCCGCTGCTACCATGCTAAGTATCCTTGAGGTTCTGTCATATAGGTTACAATTTTAAGGGAGTAAGTTGATAAAGTTCTAAAATCTAAAATGTTTTGAGATAGCTTTTGACAGTATTTTGTAGCAACATCGCAACTGTCATCGGACCAATACCGCCGGGAACGGGGGTAATATATTCTGCTACTTTTGCAGCTGACTCAAAGTGAACATCGCCGATTAAACGGTCTTTGCCACTCGCATCAACAACGCGATTTATCCCCACATCTACCACAATTGCGCCCGGTTTCAACATTTCGCCTGTGACAAGTCCTGAACGTCCAACAGCAGCAATAAGAATATCTGCTGATTGGGTGATGGATTTAATATCGTGAGAACGAGAATGGGCGACGGTGACGGTAGCGTTTGCTTCGAGCAGCATTAAAGCCAAGGGTTTACCAACTAATATGCTGCGTCCCAATACTACAGCTTGTTTACCTTGCACAGGAATTTGATATTCTTCTAAGAGCCGCATTACACCAGCAGGAGTGCAAGAACGTAACCCTTCTTCGCTTCGCACCAGGCGCCCCATATTCACAGGATGTAAACCGTCTACGTCTTTGTCAGGTGCAATTTGGTTCAGAAGTTTTACAGAGTCTAAATGCTCAGGTAAAGGTAATTGTACTAAAATCCCATCGACTTGTGGGTCAATATTAAGTGCTGCAATATTATCTTCAAGTTCCGCCAAACTTGTCTGAGTGGGAAAATGTTTCCCAAACGATGCAATCCCAACTTTTTCACAAGCACGCTCTTTACCACGTACATAGGCCGCAGAAGCAGGATTATCGCCAACCATTAGTACAGCTAAACCAGGAGGGCGCCCGAATTTGGGTTGCGACTCTTGAATTTGCGCCGACAATGATTGTTGAATTTTCGCACTTAGTGCTTTACCGTCAAGGATTTTAGCAGTTTGTGTTTCCATTGGGAATGTTTAAATTTTTGAATATGGGTCTAGGGTGGCTACTATTCCCCAGTCCCTATTTTCTCAGAAGAGTTGTATCAGTAGAGAGTATATTTTTGAGATTAAAGGGCATTGTAAGCTGTTGTACTTTTCAGGGGAACTGACTTGATTAAAATGGCGACAAAGCAGATACTGATACAAAACTTTCTCCTTACTTGGGGTGCTATGAAGCAGGCACATTTTTTTTACCATCCAATTTCAGTATTTCGTTTGGCTTTGGCAGTGACAACATGTGCTGTTTTAGCAAGTTGCTCAAATATAAGCACGAGTATGAATGCTATTGGCGCCAACATCACACCGATTAAACAGCTTACACCACAGCAGAAAAACTCCACAGTCTATATTCAAGGCAAAATTGAAAAATATATACCGTTGCTGGATAAGCACGCATATCAGCTAAATGACTCCACTGGGTCAATCGTTGTTTTGACAAACCAAAAGGGTTTAAGCGTTGGTTCACAAGCTGTCTTCAAAGGTCAACTTCGCTACAAGAGCATTCCTTTAGCTGGGCAAGAAAAAGGTGAAGTTTATATAGAAGAGAAGTAATAATTTACACTAATGGCATAACTAGTAAATATTTATGAATATACCAACACAGGCTGCTATTGCAATTCTTTATCGAGATAATAAGTTTCTAATGCAATTGCGGGATAATATACCTACTATCCGTTTCCCTGGATATTGGGCTTTGTTTGGTGGACATATAGAACCAGGTGAAACTCCTGAAGTCGCGGTACAACGGGAAATATTAGAAGAAATTGGCTATAAATTACCATCTACATTTAGCTTCTTTGGTTGCTATCGTGACGAGAATGTTGTACGTCATGTTTTTAGTGCAACTCTAGATGTCGAGTTTGAGCAACTAGCTCTGAATGAAGGTTGGGATATGGCAATGCTTTTGCCATCTGATATTTGTAAAGGTAGTTACTATTCTGATAATGCGAAGGAAAAGCGACTACTGGCGCCTGTACATCAACAAATCTTAATAAATTTCATGGATAATAACATTCATCCCTCATAACGCACAATTCATGATGCAAGTCAACAAATTTCCGCGATGGTTAACTATTGGAATTGCTTTTCCCCTAACTGTTTTAAATGGTTGGGTTTTGCTACAAGTGATTAAGTATTTTCAACCATTAGTTAATATATTTATTACTGCTATCTTACTCGCATTTATTCTGGACTACCCTATCGAGTTTTTCCAGCAACAGGGAATTAAGCGTAAGTTGGCAATTGCAGGCGCCTTGTTAATTACTCTGGTGGGGGGTGTTGGCATCACTATCACTCTTGTACCATTAATTTTAGAACAAATTTACGAACTAGCAAATATTTTACCAACTTGGATTGATTCAGGCACCGCGCAATTACAAGCGTTTCAAGATTGGGCACTTCAGCAACAGGAGTTACCGATTAATTTGAGTGAGATAGTAACCCAAGTTCTGGATAAAGTCTCAAATCAACTACAAAAATTTACAGGAAAAATACTGGGCATTGCTGTAGATACTATTGGTACTTTAGTTAATGTACTCTTAACAGTTGTATTAACTATTTATATGGTATTCAATGGTGAGCAGCTTTGGAATGGAATTTTTAAATGGTTTCCAAGTCATATTAGTACCCAAGTTCGTCAATTGTTGCGTGAGGATTTTCAAAATTACTTTCTAGGTCAAGCTGTTTTAGGTTCTATTCTTGCAGTCTCGTTGATATTAGCATTTGTACTTCTACAAGTACCACTAGCTTTATTATTCGGTGTTACTATTGGTATATTTTCGTTATTTCCGTTTGGAACTACCATTGGTATTATTATTGTCTCGTTATTGGTAGGGTTACAAAATTTCTGGTTAGGTGTAGAAATATTTGCTGTTTCTGTAGGACTCGACCAAATCAATTCAAACATTGTGGCGCCTCGTCTACTCGGTAATTTAACTGGTCTAAACCCAATTTGGGTAGTAATTTCTTTATTAATAGGTGGCAAACTAGGAGGAATTATTGGAGTCTTAGTTGCCATACCAATCGCAAGTTTTATTAAAGATACTGCTGATAGCTGGCAAGCAGGAACATTTAATACAGCAGCATCGGAATTTGCTGATAATAAGCATGAAAATACAATCAAGCTTGAGGAAAACCCAGATGTAAGTATTGGAAGATAGTAGGACAATTAGATATTGTTCATTAAAGTGGGTATGCTAAAGCGCCTCTTTCTGAAAAATTGGAAAAGTTTTCGTTATGCAGAACTACCGCTATACCCACTCACGGTTTTAATAGGTACAAATGCTAGCGGAAAATCAAATCTTGTCGAAGCATTTGAGTTTTTAAGACGAACCGTTGATGGATATGAAATTGAAGCTGCACTAGCAGGAGATAAAATTCTACCTCCCATTCGTGGTGGTGTTAGCTGGGCAGCTCTCAAACCCGAAGTAGAATTTACACTCAAAGCACTTGTACATGGCGAAAGTGAACAAGTCGATTATTTATATGGCATTACCGTAGAAACAAAACGCGATGCCATGATACTCGAAGAAAAAATAAGCTGTCGTGAGTATCAACGCGATAAAAAAACAATGATTTTTGAACGCGATTTCGTTACCAGCTATATAAATTCAAAAGACGAACGCGAAAAAATTCTTAAAATTTCCACGCACTATAAAAATGCTCGCTGGACACTCCCCAATAACGACAAATCAGTTTTAACTTACTTTAAAAATACCTACGTCCTCGATAATATCACCGAAGTTAATCATGTAATTGGCAACCTTGAGAAAATTTATGTATTTAACCCAATTCCTGCTAAAATGCGGAACTACTCGCATCTTTCTAAATGTTTAGACAGCGATGCATCAAATCTTGCAGGAGTCATAGCTGGGTTATCGGCACGTAAACAAGATGAAGTCGAAGATACACTTTCGGAATACGCGCGTGGTTTACCAGCAGGAAATATTTTAAAAGTCTGGGCAGAGCGTGTTGGTCGATATGCTAGCGATGCGATGTTATATTGCGAAGAAGAATGGACAAACGGACAAATACAAGAAGTAGATGCGCGCAGCATGTCAGATGGAACTTTAAGATTTATTGGCATCATGACAGCTTTATTAACAATACCCGAACGTAGTCAGTTAATTATCGAAGATGTTGATAACGGGTTACATCCGTCGCGCGCGGAATTACTAGCACGAATGTTGCATGAAATAGGCAGAAAACGCGAAATAGATATCTTAGTTACTACCCACAACCCTGCTCTACTCGATGCATTTGGAGGTGATATAGTCCCCTCAGTAGTAGTAGTTCACCGTGATACAGCAACGGGAGAGAGTAAACTTACTAGGTTAAAAGATATTGAGAATTTGCCTAAATTAATGGTAACAGGCGCCTTGGGTCAGTTAACAACAGAAGGCGCCATCGAAAAAAGTCTCGCTGAAGAAAAATTTGACACTAAAATGGAAAATAAATCAAAATAAATTAGCTTAAAATACCAACAATAACTCTAACTAACTCTTCTAATTCTTCGGGAACGCGGTAGAGCTTGATATCTTGTACAACTCTTTTGTCTTGCCGATAAAATATACCAAAACGCCAGTCCTCACCATTTGTTACGGCGCCGTATAACAATGGTGTTTGAGAACTTGTCCATTGGTCAAGCGCTATTAATTCTACTGCTAACTGTGTAAATCCTTTACTTAAATCTGATTGTTTAGCTTCGACTACAAGTAAATTATTCACTGCCGAAACATAATAATCAAAGCTACCTCGAAGCCGCTCGCTAACGTTGATGGGATATTCTATATTAAGCTGATTTTTTGTTTGGTCACATACTTCAAATAAAATTGGTGCAATTAAAGCTTCGCGTTTTGCAGTTTCGCTAATTGAGTTAACTACTAATATATTACGCTGTAGGTAACGATTTAAAAAATTTAAATAATCAAGTTCTCCACTATATTTTGGTAACTGTAATGATGTACGCTCAAAGCTACACCCCAATTCAGCTAAAATATCCGCAGGTGTATAGGGTAGTTCAAAGTATTTACTAAATGTGTACGTTTGACCAGGTTGAAGAATGTTTGGACGAGTCATATAAATTTTGAATCTAATTATTTTGCCCGATTCTTAAACACTTTATTGCATCACTTCATCGTTTTCCCTAATTGCCAGTTCCATTTCTGACTGGTGAGCATCTGCGTATGCCCAAGCTTTAACTAAATTGACAGCAGTTAAATGTGGAAAAGCTTCTAAAATAGTGGCATCACTGGCGCCAAGACGGCGATAGTTAATTAGGCTCCAGACGGGAATACGAGTTTTAGCAATACGTGCATCACCGCCACACACACCTGGTGTTTTTGTAATTCCTCGCGAACCATTGCTCAAGTTTTGGGTCAATATTTGAATCGCTTCAGCTTTTCCGGCAGGGTCTAATGCCAGAAGTTGCTGTTGTAAGGAAGTTCGAGGCATCTTATTTACTCTTATTTGTAAAAAGCTGTAAATGTCTATTATATCAAGGTATTTATCTTTATAAAAATAACTATACTTGGGGTCAACGTGCAAAAACCATTCAGAAGGCGCCTCTATTAGCTCATCTATACTATTTAGAGGAAAATAGGTAATAATCATAGTTATTTAAAATCAACTATCCGTTTCATCCGTTTATCATCCGTTGCCAATTTCCTCTGTGTACTCTGTGCCTCTGTGGTAAATAAAATTACATGAATGCACAGACAGGGATGCCTGTTCCACAAGCTTAGATTTTTCATACTTTTCACAGGCAAGGTAAACTTATGAAATTGAATAAGTGCTAAACATAAACCTATGCCTAGTTTTTTATTGGAAGTTGGTACTGAAGAACTACCAGCAAGTTTTGTAAGCAGTGCGATGAAGCAGTGGGAACAGCGTATCCTAAAGTCTCTTGATGAAAATAGTTTAGCTTGCGAGACGGTAAAGATATATGGAACTCCGCGACGGTTAGCGGTGTTGATAACGGGTTTACCTGCACAGCAACCTGATAGGGAAGAGGAAATAAAGGGTCCACCTGCGAAAAGTGCTTTTAACACAGATGGGGCACCTACACCTGCTGCGGTGGGGTTTGCGAAAAAGCAGGGGGTGGAAATATCAGCTTTTGAGGTGCGTCCAACTGATAAAGGTGATTTTATCTTTGTTAAAAAAAGTATCCCTGGTCGTCCGGTTGCGTCTATATTTACCGAACTTGTTCCGCAATGGATTTTTAGTTTGGAAGGTAAGCGGTTGATGCGGTGGGGTGATGGAGACGCACGTTTTTCTAGACCAATTCGTTGGTTAGTAACATTATTAGATGATGCGGTGTTGCCGATGGAGTTAGATAATGGCTCTGAGAAAGTTGTTAGTAACCGAACTTCGCGTGGTCATCGGGTATTGCATCCAGAAGATGTGAGTATTGCCCATGCGAATGATTATCTGGAAACTTTGCGGTCGGCGTATGTTGTTGTTGATGCTGCTGAACGTGGTAATACAATTAAGGAACAAGTGTATGCTGCTGCTGGTAGTAAAAACGGCGCCACCGAGATATATCCTGATTTGTTAGAGGAAGTAATTAATTTAGTCGAGTATCCTTCGGCAGTAGTTGGTAATTTTGAATCAGAGTTTTTGGAGTTACCGACGGAAGTTATTACAACGGTGATGGTGACACACCAGCGTTATTTCCCTGTCTTTAAAGGCGAAGATAAAAAGGAGCTTCTGTCTAACTTTATTACTGTATCGAATGGCAACCCAAAAAAATCAGATGTAATTGCGGTGGGTAATGCACGAGTAATTCGCGCGCGTCTTGCCGATGGTCGCTACTTCTACGATAAAGACGTTGAGAAAAAGTTAGAAAGCTTTTTGCCGAACTTGGAAACTGTAACTTTCCAAGAAGACTTGGGGTCAGTACGACGTAAGGTTGATAGAATTTGCCAAGTAGCTAAGTATATTTCAACACAGCTAAATTTATCTTCTAAGGATAGCCAAGATATTCAAAGGGCAGCGTTACTTTGCAAAGCTGATTTGGTTAGTCAGATGGTCTACGAGTTTCCCGAATTACAAGGTGTAATGGGAGAAAAATATGCTACCGTATCTGGAGAAAACGAAGCGGTATCAAAAGCGATTTTTGAACACTATTTACCGCGTAATGCTGATGATAGTTTGCCGCAAACCTTAGCAGGACAAGTTGTTGGTTTAGCTGACCGTCTTGATACTTTGGTAAGTATTTTTGGTTTGGGCATGATTCCCACAGGTTCTTCTGACCCTTTTGCACTGCGACGTGCGGCAAACGCAATAGTTAATATAACTTGGGCAGGGGATTTAACGATAAATCTAATTGAGCTACTTAAACAGATAGTAAACGATTTTGCAACCGCATACAACAAAGATGCGGCGAAATTGATTCTGATTTTAAAAGATTTCTTCTTGCAACGAGTAAAGACGTTACTGCAAGAGGAAAAACAAATCGACTACGACTTGGTAAACGCTGTGTTAGGGGAAGACCCAGAATATACAGAAAGAGCATTACAAGATTTACTAGATGTTAGAAACCGCGCCACTTTCTTGCAACAAATTCGTAATAATGGTCGGTTAAGCGAAATTTACGAAACCGTTAACCGTTCTACAAGGTTAGCAGCACAAGGTGACTTGGACTTTCAACAGTTAGACCCAACGCAGCTTGTCAGTAAAGACTTATTTCAGAAACCATCCGAAGAAGCATTTTATAACGCACTCGTAAATTTACTGCCGCAAACTCAAGCAGCACAAAAATCACGCGACTATGAGAAGCTTGTAGCAGCGTTACAGCAAATTGCCCCGACAGTAAGTACTTATTTTGACGGCGCCGAAAGTGTTTTAGTAATGGATGCCAATCCAGATATTAAACGCAACAGGCTAAATACGCTGGGTTTGCTACGAAATCATGCCCGTGTTTTAGCGGACTTTGGATGTATCGTAAAAAGTTAGCAACAATGTAAAAAAAAGCTTTGCGGATGTAACAAATTAACGCTAATATAAAAAGGCTTAACCAGGGAAATAATACAGTCTATGTCCAAAGCCCATGTAATAGGATTGGGAAAGTCCGGTGTTGCTGCGGCAAGATTGTTGAAAAGAGCAGGTTGGGAGGTAGAGTTAGGTGATTCTAAAACCTCCCCCGACCTACTCAAACAACAAGAACAATTAGCAGCCGAACAAATCACAGTTAAACTGGGTTATACTTTACAACTCGATAACGATTTACCGAAATTAATAGTTGTTAGTCCCGGTGTACCTTGGGATATTCCTGTCTTAGTCAAAGCGCGCGAAATGGGCATAGAAACTATTGGCGAAATGGAACTCGCATGGCGCCATCTCAATACAGTACCGTGGGTTGGTATCACAGGTACTAACGGTAAAACAACCACAACTGCATTAACAGCAGCAATTTTTCAAGCAGCACAATTAAAGGCGCCTGCTTGCGGTAACATTGGTTATGCTGCCACCGAAGTAGCTTTAGAGTTTGGTGAACAAAAAGATAAGGTAGAATCCTCAATCCAAAATCCCCAATCTAAAATCCAAAATCGTCTTGATTGGGTTATTGGTGAAATCAGTAGTTATCAAGTAGAGTCTTCTTCTACCTTTGCTCCACGAATAGGTATTTGGACTACTTTCACACCCGACCACCTCGCACGTCACAAAACGCTTGAAAATTACTACAATATTAAAGCTAAATTACTACATAACTCTGAATTAAAAGTATTTAATGGTGATGACCCATACTTGCGTAAAATAGGCGCCAGTGAATGGTTAGATGCTTATTGGACGAGTATTCATGGTAAAGACCAGCTTGTTGGAGAGAAAGGTTTTTATATTGAAGATGGTTGGGTTATAGAGGAAATTTCTTCTGAACCATTAAAAATAATAGAAGCCTCAGCACTGCGAATGGTAGGTGCCCATAATTTACAAAACTTACTAATGTCTGTAGCTGCTGCAAGGTTAGCAGGTATAGAACCAGATGCTATTCATAAAGGTGTTAGCGAGTTTCCTGGTGTTCCGCATCGCTTGGAATATATATGTACTTGGGAAGGAATTGATTTTATTAATGATAGTAAAGCGACTAATTATGATGCAGCCGAAGTTGGTTTAGCATCTGTAAAAAGTCCTGCTATATTAATTGCTGGTGGAGAAGCAAAAGAAGGTGATGATACTGCATGGCTAGCGAAAATACAGCAACAAGCTGCCGCAGTTGTTTTAATTGGTAACGCGGCGCCCTTTTTTAGTCAGCGTTTGCAAGAAGTTGGATATACTAAGTTTGAAGATGCAGGAACTATAGAGAAAGCAATACCAAGAGCCGCAGAGTTAGCGAAGCAACATCAAGCATCTGTAGTTTTACTATCACCAGCATGTGCAAGCTTTGACCAATATCCTAACTTTGAAGTGCGTGGCGATGACTTCCGCAAAGTATGTCAGGAATTTGTTCAGTAGCAGTAAGTTGGGTGGAGGCTTTGCGTTCACGTAGTGTCCCCTAGGGAAACCCAACACAATGACAATATATATTTATTTACCACAGAGACACAGTAGAGGCGCGATAAATCGCGTCTCTACAGAGAGCACAATTAATGAGGTTTGAAGTTGGCGCCAGTTTCGTCATAATCTTGTAGAGGCGTTACATGTAACGTCTCTACATGTATTTTGAACATATTCTAATTCTTTTCCGAAATTGGCATCAATGCTTTGGTAGTACTAATTAAGATAAACAACACTATACTGAACTTATTAATTTAAACATAAAGGGACTTACCCCATAAAAGCCTGGTTATAATAACTGGGCTTTTTGCTTGAGAACATATATGGTATGAACTTTTTGGTAGGTATTTTAGAGCTAAGTCCTTGATTCAGAAGCAACTGGAATTATTTTTAGTAATATAATTAAATTATATGTGAGGAATTTTAGCCATGACAGATAATGAATTACTAGAACGAATAGTTACTAATCAAAATATACTATCAGGAAAACCTGTAATACGTGGAACGCGCTTAAGCGTTGAATACATTCTTAACTTACTTGCACATGGCACCACTACTGAAGAAATACTTGAAGAGTACGAAGGTTTAAGTTCAGAAGACATTCAAGCTTGTTTTTTATTTGCAAGTAAATCATTATCCGATAGTACATTTATGCCACTAAAAGTAGAGTTTGCATAAATGCGTTTTTTAGTTGATGAATGTACAGGCCCTCGCGTTGCGCGCTGGTTATTAGCTCAAGAGCATGAAGTTTTTTCTGTTTACGATAATGCACGGGGTACAAGTGATGATGACATACTACAAAAAGCATTTGATGAGGATTGGATTTTAATTACCAACGATAAAGGTTTTGGTGAAAAAATTTATCGTGAATTACGACCTCACAAAGGTGTAATTTTTATGCGGCTTGAAGATGAAAAAACTGCGAATAAAATTGAAACGCTTAAACAACTCTTAGAAAACTATGCCGACAGATTAGTAAATCAATATGTTGTTGTTACTGAGAAAAAAGTGAGGTTTAGAACAACCTTGCAAAATGATAATTGAATATTGATTGTAAATATTATTACCACAGATACACAGAGTACACAGAGGTAACTTGCCGGAGTCGATTTTTGGAGAGCGCAAAATTTAGAAGGAAAGAGTACTTGTGTTCAAAGTTGGCGCCAATTCCCTTTGTCAGTCTTGATTTTAATTAGATTGACAGAACATATTGTAGCTATTTTCCGAAATTGGCATCAAAGGACTAGTAGTAATAGTTAAAATAAAAAACACTATACTGAACTTGATAATTTAAAGATAAGGGGACTTACCTCGTAAAAGCCTAGTGCAAGAAGGCAGAAGCCAGAGGGCAGAAGGAAAAAAGCCTTATCCCACAAGCTTTTATTATATTTTAAGCTGGTAAGTTATTTTAGCCAAGCTGCACTAGTTATAATAACTGGGCTTTTAGCTTAAGGATACGCTGGCAGAATTGGCGCCTCTCAAGCTTCGGTAATTTTACTTTCACCTGCTTGTGTGCGGGATAACCCCTTTTCTTCAGTTCCCACATATGGTATTTCAAGTAATAGAAAAAGTAAAAGACCTTGAACGACCAATAAGTTAGTAACTAGGAAAAATGTAGCTTCTTCGATAGGTAGTCCAAATAATTGGAACCCTGTTGTGTATTTGTCGGAAATGTGCCAAATACCATTAGCAATAGCAATACGGTCAGCAACCCATAAGTATAGTGTTGGAACAATAACACCTAACAACCAAATTCGCTTCATTGCCCATAATGTTGGCGTACCAAGAAGCCATTGCAGCAATAATATCGGAACAGCCCAAGCTAAAATTAGTCCCAAGTATAAGGTGTTATCCCACCGCAACATCAAAAAACCTGTAATAGTTAATGCGGCGCCAAATATAGGCAACAGTACTCTTAGGCTAGATGAAAACTCTTTTTGCAGTGGCTGAGTTTTGCGAGATAGCAAAAAGGACAGCCATAGTCCAGTAAGAATAGGCTGAAGTAAGAAGAACAAGTATTCCTCAATTGGTACGTAACCAATCGTACCTACTACCCGACCAATACCGTATCCCCAAATTTCTCGAAAGACTAAATAATTATCCCAAGGTGTAGTGTAAATCAAAGCCATGAGCGCAATGAGAGGAAGCGCAAGCTTTGCTCGGTATCCTCCAATGTCCGCAAAAGGTCTTCGTTGAAGCCATGCAAGTACTAAAATTGGTGGAGCGATAAAGATAAGATGAAATGTAAAGTAACTCATAATAAAGGTAAAACATATTGTAGTTATTTTCCGAAATCGCCACTAGTGCGCTTGTGGTAATAACCAAGATAAACAACACTATACTGAACTTATAATCTAAACCTGACGGGGACTTACCCCATAAAAGCCTAATTATGATTATTGGGCTTTTTGTTTATCTATATATTGACGCATTAGAAAAGCGATACCAATTAATCCGGCACTAATTAGGGTCATGTCGGTTCTGGGTTCTGGTACTGTTTTGGGAATTTGAAACGAACCTTTTAAAAATGCTCGACCTCTTAAAGGCGCCGTTGGGTCTGCGTTAAGTGGTTCACTTTCTGTAAAGCTCAAAAAACCCCAGTGGCGCCTGCAAATCTACCTTCTCCACCTGCTATTGTGACGGTTCCCGAACCATTCAGTACACCGTTTGCACTGTCAATAACCGCAGTTGCATTACCCAAACCGAATAACTTGTCAGCATTGGCGCCGAAGTACATATCCATACCAACTGGCAAACCTTTTACACCAAACTGAGCAGCATCCGGAACAAAGGTAAAAGTACCTCTTGCAGGATTGAATTGACTATAGTTTGTACTACTAAAATTAGTAAGATCGTAAGGAGCATTCGGATTACTACCTGTGATAGATGCCCTTGTTAGGTCAGATGTGATGGGTTGTAAAATAACCTCTGTGTCATAAAATGTATCGAAGTCAAATACAGTTTGAGCATCACTTTTTTGCCAACTCATTCCAACACTTGCGACTGACACAACTGCTGCTACAAGCCATGTATTTACTTTAAAAATAGAGTGCATAAAGCTGTTATATTCTAAATTTACAAAACTGCGATTGTACCTAATTACACTCGTTAGATTAATGTATTGTTGCAAATTAAGCAATCTTTAACAGCATTTTGATATTACATCTATCTTTAGGCTGATTTATTGTGAGGCACCGACTTGCAATTTGGTAATGTAACGCTAGAAATCGAAAATATCATGCTGTTCCTTAAAAGTTCTTTGCGTAAGACCTAAGTCAAAATCACCAGCTAATAAATCAATACCATCAATAATTATTGGAATTTGACTGGACTCTATTGCGTTCCACCTCCAAAGTAAGTATAATTATTTACTAGTAATTCTGGATTTAAGCTTTCAAGAACCTTCAAAATTTTATTATGAAAATCGAATTTAAAAGTCATAAGTAATGGTAATAGCCAGGAATTATAGTTTTTGGCTAGTTCTGCTAGAAAAATTAGTTCTTCATCCTCAAGATTGTTAAAAGTGTCTCGATATCTCCAACCACGTTCATAGCAACCTAACATTTCTTCTGGAGTAAACAGATATACATCTGCTATTTGCCAGCAAATTGACTCCAAAAAAGGTAATTTATCTGGTATGGTAATTTTCATTTTCGTTTAGCAATCATTTTAATATTTCTGCTGCTTCACTCTTCCCTAAAACTTGTGATTCTCGCACTTAAAATTAAATTATACTATTATATATATTCACAAGTACATTGATTTATGGGTCGTCGTCGTATTTTACAAGAGGGGCACGAGGATTTACACAGCTTGCAGCAGAGCTAATTGCAATTTCTGAAGTTGAAGAAGGTGATGTGTTTTATGGCGCCGTAACCATTGGTGATGTTTGGCGTTTTGGTCGGTTATAAAAAACAACACGGCAGATTTTTCAGGATGTTTCACTGTACAGAATTCCTGATGACTTAGAGGATTTAATGAGAGTTTTAGTTGGAATTTTAGAATTAAGTAATTAAAAATAAATAATTTTGTGGTTGTGAGAAAACTTTCGTTGATTCTATAACTTCTTTACCACCGTTAATTTTAAGCTAAGTATTTTTCGGCGACATAATATTTTCTTATGTATTGATAAATTTCAAAGTGCCTTTTATAAAAAACTTGATAAGGAAGTTTGATGCTCGGTAATTCTTCCCTGAAGAAAAAATAAAACATAGCTATTTAGTTAACTAGTTATAATTTATATAAAAAACAAGCAGTAATAAGTACATAATCACTTACTGCTGCAATAATTTATAAATATTCAGGCAATTTTTCTTATAAGTAATAAAACTTTAAATATATCGATAGAGGAAAGAGATTATCTTTTCACATTACCGCTTGTGCTTAAAGAGTTTGTAACTGAAAAATTAATAAAATATAACGTACAGAAAAATGGTTCTACAGTTTATGAATACAATCATCCTCTAGCTTAGGACACAGTAAAATTCACGTAAATAAATAAGGTATCCGCTTTAACATGGACATTATTTAGGTGGGTTGTGTTTGAGTTACTGGGAAACCTAACGAACTGAAATGTTGGGTCGAGGAACGAGACCCAACCTACAAATAAAATGATAAATGATGAAATAATTTAACATATGTTTGAGTGTGAAAATGTTAATATATGTTCTGTTTTGGAGTTATCTATACTAACTGTTTTGATGTAATAAATACTGCTGATAATTTGCATCATTGATTACAAGTTGACTTTTTGAAAAAATAAGCTTTCAAACAACTTTACAAAAATATTTATGAGCAGAATATAGACAGGAAAAGCTCAACTATATTAGGTGCTTCGGAGAGAACGCATGGTAGCCCTCACAGAGAACGCCCAACGTCGGCTAACAATACAGACAGTTGAAATTGCCCCAAATATTACAGCGATTCGTTCGCTTGATTGGGACCGCGACCGCTTTGATATTGAGTTCGGTCTGCAAAATGGTACGACTTATAACTCGTATCTAATTAAGGGCGATAAAATTGTCTTGGTTGATACTTCGCATGTTAAATTCCGCGATTTATATTTAGATACGCTGAAGACGCTTGTTAACCCAAAGGCAATTGACTATATTATCGTCAGCCACACTGAACCTG
This sequence comes from Calothrix sp. FI2-JRJ7, assembly GCA_019359675.1. Taxonomy (GTDB): domain Bacteria; phylum Cyanobacteriota; class Cyanobacteriia; order Cyanobacteriales; family Nostocaceae; genus Dulcicalothrix. The sequence goes on along the minus strand of JAHHGX010000084.1, from coordinate 21,824 downwards.
ACCATAGTGGGTTAGTGGAAGACGTTCTCCAGTTGGCGCCGCGCGCTACGGTGCTAGCATCGAAAGTGGCGCTACAATTTTTGGATAATTTAGTTCATGACCCGTTTAGTAAAAGAATCGTCAAATCTGGAGACCGTGTAGATTTAGGTGATGGACACGAAATTGAGTTCATATCAGCACCTAATTTACATTGGCCCGATACTATCTTCAGTTTTGACCACAAAACCAAAACGCTATTTACCTGTGATGCGTTTGGAATGCACTACTGTAGCGATGATACATTCGATGTAGATTTGGAAGCAATTGAACCTGACTTCCGTTTTTACTACGATTGTCTGATGGGTCCAAACGCACGCTCATTGTTGAATGCAATGAAAAAAATGAGCGAACTTGGAGAAATCAAGATTATTGCGAATGGACACGGGCCGCTACTTTACCATCACCTCGACTTTTTGAAAGAAAGATATCATAACTGGAGTCAAGTACAAGCTAAAGCTGACACCACAGTTGGTTTGTTTTTCGTAGGTGGCTATGGCTATAGTGATAAACTTGGTCATGCAATTTCCCACGGTTTACTTAAAACAGGTGTTGGTGTAGAAGCTCTTGATTTGAATACTGCTGATGTTCAAGAAATTCAAGGACTTGCTGGACGTGCATCGGGTATAGTAATTGGTATGCCTCCTAGCACGAGTGTTACTGCCCAAGCTGGTATTAGTTCACTCTTGGCTGTTGCGAAAGAAAAGCAATTTGTTGGTTTCTTTGAATCTTTTGGTGGTGACGATGAACCAATTGATTCGTTACGCAGACAGTTTACTGAACAAGGTATTAAAGAAGCTTTCCCAGCAATTAAAATTAAAGAAACACCAAGTCCTGCTACTTATCAACTTTGTGAAGAAGCTGGTATTGATATTGGGCAAATGCTAGTTCGTGACCGTAACATTAAGCAAGTTAAATCGCTTGATGTCAACATGGAAAAAGCGCTTGGTCGTATTAGTAATGGTTTATATATTATTACTAGTCAAAAATACGGTGTTAAAAGTGCAATGCTCGCTTCTTGGGTTGCACAGGCAAGCTTGCAACCACTAGGTTTTACCGTTGCAGTTGCAAAAGACCGCGCGATAGAGTCCTTCATGCAAGTGGGTGACAAAATTGTCCTTAACGTATTAGAAGAAGGCAACTACAAAGAATTAAAAAGACATTTCTTGAAGCGCTTATATCCCGGCGCCGATAGATTTGCTGATGTTAAAACCCAAACAGCAAAAAACGGGTGTCCCATTCTTGCTGACGCATTAGCATACATAGAATGTGAAATCGCTGACAGCATGGAATGCAGCGACCACTGGATTATGTACTGCTCCGTCAAAGAAGGTCGCGTCGCAAAACTTGAAGGCGTTACCGCAGTTCGCCACCGTAAGGTTGGAAATTATTATTAGTAGGGTGCGTGACGCTACTGGTCTACTCGCTTCGTTGCAAGATTATTCATAGCGTCACGCACCAACACTATAAAATAATCTTGGTTGTGGCGCCTGCTGTTATTACTGCGCTTGTTATAAGAAGGTGCGTGACGCTAGTAGATTGTTAGCTTCGTTGAAGATTGTTCATAGCGTCACGCACCCTACCACTTCATATATCTCATCCTCCACATATACCTATGAGCGACAATCCTCGTGATGTGCAAGTGTTGCCAATTGCAACAGATACAACAGTATTACGCGCGCGCAGTTGGACACGGCAACGTTTTGAAATTGAATATGCACTTTCTAGGGGCACAACGGTAAATTCATACGTAATTCAAGCTGATAAAGTTGCCATTATTGACCCACCTCCTGAAACTTTTACTGAAGTATACAAAGAAGCTATTAAGCGGTGTTTGGAATTAAAGAGCTTTGATTATGTAATCATTGGTCACTTTAGCCCAAACCGTATGGCTACATTACGGGCATTACTCGAAATTTGCCCGGATTTAACTTTTGTTACATCGGTACCAGGCGCCGCATATCTAAAGACAGCATTTACTAACCCGAATTTAAAAGTGTTAGCAATGCGGGGTAAGGAAGACCTTGATTTAGGTAGAGGTCACGTGTTGAAATTTATACCAATTCCCAGCCCTAGATGGCCCGAAGGACTTTGCACTTACGACCAACAAACTCAAATTCTTTACACCGACAAGCTATTTAGCGCGCACGTTTGCGGTGATGAAATTTTTGATGAAGATTGGGATAAATTTAAGGAAGACCAACGCTATTATTACGATAGTGTAATGGCGCCGAATGCAAGTCATATTAAACCAGCACTAGAGAAAATTTCTGATTACCAAGTTAGAATGTTAGCTTGTGGTCATGGGCCTTTGGTGCGGTACGGCTTGATGGAACTGATAAAATCTTACGAAGAATGGAGTCGTGCGCTTTCTCATCGCGAGATTAAAGTAGCATTATTATATGCTTCTGCTTATGGAAACACCGCGACTTTAGCACAAGCAATTGCATTGGGTTTAACTAAGGGTGGTGTAGCAGTCGAGTTGATAAACTGCGAATTTGCCGAACCTGAAGCAATAAAAGACGCGGTGCAAAAATCGGAAGGATTTATTATTGGTTCCCCCACTATTGGAGGACATGCTCCCACACCTATTCATACAGCCCTTGGTACAGTATTATCTGTTGGTGATACTAATAAACTTGCAGGTGTTTTCGGCTCATATGGCTGGAGTGGTGAAGCTTTTGATTTAATTGAAGGCAAACTCAAAGAAGCAGGATTTAAATTTGGGTTTGAAACGATACGTGCAAGATTCAAGCCATCCGATAGAGTACTCAAAGATTGCGAAGAAGCAGCTATCGACTTTACACAATCTTTAAAACGTGCGCGTAAAATGCGCTTACCTCAACCTGCTGCCAGTCCAGTTGAACAAGCTGTTGGTCGCATCGTAGGTTCAGTATGCGTTCTAACTGCAAAACAAGGTGAAATTTCCACTGCGATGATGGGCGCCTGGGTATCGCAAGCTACATTTAATCCACCAGGTTTGACAGTGGCTATTGCTAAAGAACGCGCGATAGAATCACTATTACATTCAGGAAACAAATTCGTTTTAAACATCTTGGCAGAAAATAACTACCAAGAATATATGAAACACTTTCGTAAAAACTTTGCACCTGGAGAAGAACGCTTTACTGGTTTTGAAACAACCACAGCTGATAATGGCTGCACAGTATTAGGAGATGCAATAGCATATTTAGAGTGCAGCGTCAATAAACGCATGGAATGTGGTGACCACTGGGTAATATACGCAACCGTTGATAATGGCGCCGTTATGCAGCAAAATGCAGTTACCGCAGTTCATCACCGTAAATCAGGAAGTCATTATTAAATAGAAAATTCGTTCGTTTATTCGTACTAAGGACTTTAGTCCTTACATCCAACCCTGCTTTCACACTAAGGCAGGGTTATTTAGCGTTTTAATGTTTGTATGTAGCCTAATACTGCTAGAGATTTTTAGCTTATTAGACACAGAGTACACAGAGTACTTGAGTTAAGAGAGTTTGAGTGTGAGCTAAGAAAATAGATATTGCTACAAATTCAAATATTCCGCAATTGCCACAAAGACAATCATTAGCAGAATGTGTAATGTTTGACTTGTATATTCAGTGTTAGGTATTCATAATTACAAATCGAACACTGTAGAACACTTTTACACCATCCTGCTTACTTTTGATATGACTCCAGAACAAACAAACATAAGATTCCCGCTTTGGCAATATTTAAATCAGCCTTTGCTTGGCGAAAAATCTCCTATACTCAATCCCAGACAGTTTGCTCACGTTTACCGAGTTGAACTATTGCAGCGATGTTGGGAGAAACATTGCGATGCCAAGGGGCAATATTAATATAGGTATTATTACGGGTGCAATATTTTTATTTTAGTTGTTACACGTATATATATAGCTATACTTCAGATTCCCGACCTTTTTTTAAAGAGTCGGGAATTTGTTTAAATTATTAGATACTGGTGCCACACTGGGTATGGATAAAATTATTGTCTCAATTATATGAATCCAAAAAACCCTATACCTCACTTAGATTTGGCACCGAAGTTAAGGCGTCCTCTCTCATTGTGGAACCCGCTTGATTATCTGCGCTTATAGTGAGTATTTTTCTTTCCTCAAGCCTTGCGATGGTATGCAAACACTTTTGGTGGTGGTTATATTCCTGAAGAGGAAATGAGTTGGCTTAAGAAATGGAAAATATTGCGTAATAATCCTGTACAGCAAGAAGCTTCATTACGTAGATAGATGACATGGAAACACTTATTAACAAAAAATAATTATAAAACGATTCGCTGTGTATTTATTAGTACATAAGATTTACTTTTTTTGATTACAAAATTGAAGCAATGAGGTCGTGCGGGCATATAATGATGACCTGATATTAATTATTTTATAAAAAGCTATGTCTTTCGTACCTCTACACATTCATAGTGATTACAGCTTATTAGACGGCGCCAGTCAGTTGCCAGAATTGATAGACCGTGCTATTGAGTTGGGAATGAAGGCAATTGCCCTGACCGACCACGGTGTGATGTATGGTGCGGTTGAATTGATTAAGATTTGCCGGGGTAAGACCATCAAGCCGATAATTGGCAATGAGATGTATATTATTAATGGTGATATCACAAAACAAGAGCGGCGCCCGAAGTATCACCAAGTAGTTTTAGCCAAAAGTACAAAGGGTTATAAAAATTTAGTTAAATTAACGTCCATATCGCACCTTGAGGGTGTTCAAGGTAAGGGCATTTTTTCACGTCCTTGTATAAATAAAGAATTATTACAGAAGTATCACGAAGATTTGATAGTGACTAGCGCTTGTTTAGGTGGAGAAATACCGCAAGCGATTATGAGTAATAGACCAGATGCCGCGCGGAAAGTCGCACAATGGTATAAAGATGTATTTGGGGATGATTTTTACTTAGAAATTCAAGACCACGGTTCACAAGAAGATAGAATTGTCAACGTTGAAATTGTTAAGATTGCGCGCGAGCTTGGTATAAAGATTGTTGCAACAAATGACTCGCACTTTATTTCTTGTTTTGACGTAGAAGCACACGACGCACTACTGTGTATTCAAACGGGTAAATTAATTGTCGAAGAAAACCGGATGCGGTATAGCGGAACTGAGTATTTAAAGTCTGCTGACGAAATGCGGCAGTTATTTCGTGACCATTTACCTGATGATGTTATTGAAGAAGCAGTAAGTAATACAGAAGAAGTTGCTGATAAGGTTGAGCAATACGACATACTTGGTGAACCGAGAATTCCTAATTATCCAATTCCACCAGGACATACAACCGATACGTTTGTTGAGGAAGTTGCTTGGCAGGGAATACTCGAAAAGCAACGGTGTAGAAGTAGAAGCGAGTTAGATGCTACTTATAGAGAGCGAATGGAATATGAATTAAAGATGATTCAGCAGATGGGATTCTCTGGATACTTTTTAATTGTTTGGGATTATATTAAGTTTGCTAGAGATAATAATATAGCTGTGGGTCCAGGTAGAGGTTCAGCAGCAGGTTCATTAGTTGCCTTCTCAATGGGGATTACAAATATTGACCCTGTACACCACGGGTTATTGTTTGAGCGTTTTCTAAATCCTGAACGGAAGTCAATGCCTGATATCGATACAGACTTCTGTATCTCTAAGCGTGATGCAGTTATTGAATATGTTACTAGCAAATACGGCGCCGAGAGAGTCGCTCAAATTATCACTTTTAACCGTTTAACATCAAAGTCGGTATTAAAAGACGTTGCCAGGGTATTAAATATTCCTTATGGGGAATCTGATAAAATGGCAAAATTAATCCCGGTATCGCGTGGCAAACCAACACCCCTCAAAAAAATGATTGCCGATGATACCCCATCACCAGATTTTAAAGAAAGATATGATAATGACCCTAGAGTCAAGCATTGGCTTGATATGGCAATACGTATTGAAGGAACAAACAAAACCTTTGGTGTACATGCTGCGGGTGTGGTAATATCTGCCGAACCGTTAGATGAGATTGTACCATTACAACGTAACAACGATGGTTCGGTAATAACCCAGTATTATATGGAAGACTTAGATTCGATTGGGTTATTGAAAATGGACTTTTTAGGGTTGAAGAATCTTACCATGATTCAAAATGCTCTAGATTTAATACAGCAAAATCATAACTGTAAGCTTGACCCATATGAGATTACCAGTTTAGAACGTAAAGCTCAAAGAATCCTTGCCAAAGGTGGAGAAAATGCAAGATTACCCAATGACGTAAAAAAAACGTTTGAATTATTGGAGTCAGGTGAGCTAGAAGGAGTTTTTCAGTTAGAATCATCTGGGATGCGCCAAATAGTGCGCGATTTAAAACCATCTAATATAGAAGATATTTCATCTATCTTGGCATTGTATAGACCGGGACCTTTAGATGCTGGCTTAATTCCTCACTTTATCGACCGTAAACACGGACGCGAAGAAATAGATTACGAAACCAGTGTTTTGGAGCCAATTCTTGATGAAACTTACGGTATTATGGTATACCAAGAGCAAATCATGAAAATTGCCCAGGACATGGCAGGATATACGCTAGGTCAAGCAGACTTACTGCGTCGCGCGATGGGTAAAAAGAAAGTTTCTGAAATGCAGAAACAGCGCGAAAAGTTCATTGATGGTTCAACAATGAACGGGGTTAAAAAGCAAGTAGCCGAAAAGCTATTTGAAGATATGTTAAAATTTGCTGAGTATTGTTTGAGTTATGACACAGAAATATTAACTGTAGAATATGGGTTTTTGAAAATAGGTGAAATTGTAGAAAAAGAAATTGAATGCTCTGTGTTTACCGTTGATAGTCATGGAATTGTTTATACACAAACTATTGCTCAATGGCATAATCGCGGGCGCCAAGAAGTGTTTGAATATGAATTAGAAAATGGCGCCGTTATTAGGGCAACCAAAGACCATAAGTTTATGACACAAGATGGTAAAATGGCGCCTATTGATGAAATATTTGAACAAGGGTTAGATTTGCTACAAATTAGTAATTTAAACGTAGCATAGGCAAGAGCGCGCGCTTATCGAAGATTTATTCTAAATAAGATTTAATAATCTTCACAGCAGAAGCAACACCATCTTCCGACCGTATCTTTCCTCCTAAGTGTCGTGCTTTTTCTCGTAATTGTTCATTACTAACAGCAATATCAATAGCTTCTGCTAATTTGTCTGCTTCAAGTTGTTTAAAAGGAATCGATTTTGGACTAATTCCCAAGTTAGTTAGTCGTTCTCCCCAAGCAGGTTGGTCAGCAAAGAAAGGAATAATTACATTGGGAATACCTGCTCTTATTCCATCAGATGTTGTTCCGGCGCCACCATGATGAACTACAGCTTTCATTTTAGGAAACAGCCATTCAAAAGGAACATTATCTACAATATGTACATTATCATGTAATTCAGTTTGTCCCAAACCTGCCCAACCAGATAATAAAACTGCTCTTTGTTTACTTTTTTCCAACGCTGATAACACGATATTTGTTAAACGTTGAGGGTCGCGGGTAGTCATGCTCCCAAAACCAATAAAAATTGGAGTAGAACCATTATTAATGAAATCTACTAGTTTTTGAGGTGGTTCGTAGTTTTTATCTTCATTCAAAAACCAATAGCCCGTTATATGTTGGGAAGTTGCCCAATCAACAGGTTTAGGAATTACATGGGAACTGAATGAGTATAATACTGGTAGAGGAGATAATTGTAATGGTGGATTTTTGCGATATCGGGCGCCAAAAAAGGGTAAAGGAGGTAGACCAAGAACTTGAGTACGAAAGTTATTAAGAATTTGACTCTTATCACGCCATGATAAAAAGTCAAGTAAAAAATAACTTAAATAATTTAGTACACCTTTAGATGAGTTTGTTTCAAACGAGCCAAATTTTAGAAAAGGAAAAGATGAAGTTTGACTAACTGGCATACTCGAAGCGAAAAAACCAGGTACATTTAAAGCTTCTGCGATGTTATAACCCCACGCAGCTAATAATGAAAAAATAATTGCATCACTTCCAAGACTCGCAGACCATCCATCTGTTAATTGTTGCTGAAAAACTTCATTGCTTATCGGATTAAAACCACCTTTACCCTCAAGTAACCTATATCCTGCTTCAGAACGGAAAAGCTCTTTGTAATCTCCTGCAATGGGAGCATATTCTATTCCCTGTTGCGTTACAAACTCTTCAAAAATTTTGTGAGTAGCAATTTTTACTGAAAACCCTGCTTGTCTTAATCCCTGAGCTAAAGCACACAATGGGTTTACGTCTCCCCTAGAACCAACCGATAATATAGTTATCTTTAGTTTTTTTGCCATTGTTAAGTTATTTAAATTACGACGAATAAATTATAAAACGTAGTTCGATGTCACAAATATCGCTCACTACCTATGAAAGTAACCATAATCTAGCTTAAAGGCGCATCTAGCTCAGGGTAAATATATACCATCACCAAGTACTACTGGTTGACGGTTACAAGTAGTATTTTTGAATTCAAATTGGTTGGCTGCATTTATCTTCTGCATCAACGAGAGGCTTTATACCCAGGCCACAAACTAAGTATTCAAACCTTGAAAAATGGTACTACTGGTTAGTTTTTAAAAATAGGCGCCTTAAAAATAACCGTATGTCATTATTGACACAAACAGTAGATATTAAGACGGATGCGATTTAACCCAGTACAAACTAGTCACAAGTAATCAAGTGAGTCATTTGTATTAAAATCTGTTGAAAAAACTTGTAAAAATCAAAACACGTAAAAATGTTCGATTTAATATTTATGAACTAAATAATTAAAAGTATTTTATCTATTTAATAATTAGAAGCTGGGTAAATTCTACTGTGAGCAGCAACAAGCTGTCAGCTTTGAAATTCAATGACTAAAAATCCTTTCGACCAATTCTCTAAACAGTTTTTTGAGGAACTTCTTTCTCCTTTTGGTGAAGTCAGAATCAATTATGAAATTCCAGGGGAACCTAGATTTGTGGATATTTGGTTTATTCCATCAAACCAAACCACAACATCTTCAACTGAATTAGGAATTTTGGCACGAATAGCAGAAAATCCTTGCTTATTAGAACCGTTTCGCAAGCAACCAACTGCAATAGAAATACACAGCTGTATTTTTAAGCTATATCATTTAGAGGCAGAACTTATACGTGATGCCAAACGAGACGAAGATACAATTTCAAATTCGGAACTACCGCAACTGTGGATTATTTCAACCTCGTGTACAGATGAACTGTTAAATGATTTGCCAGCAACTAGGGATGAAGCTTGGCCAGACGGTATTTACTTTATAGGAAAAATACTTAGAGTTGGCATCATCGCCGTAAACAGATTACCACGCACTCAGGAAACGCTTTGGCTAAGAATCTTAGGTAAAGATTTGATACAAAAGCAAGCTATTGATGAGGTAGTAGCTCTACCTAAAGAAGATAGCAAGCGCTTGGAGATTTTAAGGCTACTATCAAAATGGAAGATTAATATGGGATTAGATAATGAGATTGATTCAGCAGAAGATAGGGAGTTAGTCATGAATTTAACAACAGCTTACTTAGAGTGGGAAAAAGAAACTGAGTTTCGCGGCATGGAACGTGGAATGGCAACTGGCATGGAACGCGGCATGGAACGCGGTATGGAACGCGGGATGGAGATAGGTAAAGAAACCGAGCGACGCTCCATAATAGAAAACTTATTCTTAGCACGATTTGGTGAGATAGACTCAGAGTTAACCGCAATTATTCAGCCAATGCTAAATTTATCGGCGCCAGATTATGCTGCTTTGTTGTTGCAGTTGTCGAACTTATCGCGTGAAGATTTGTTAGCACGGTTTAGAAATTAATCGCTCCGGAAACGTACTACTGGTTAATTCAAGCCAGTAGTACTTGTGGAGCGAGTATTGTTTACGTGCTGGCACCACTGGAAAAAAGCGCGGATATTGGATGAAAAGTACATCGAAGTTATAGCAATATTTTGCCACTATACAAACAATTTAACGTTGGCGCCTCGGTACCCTACCCTCTAACTTTAGCTATTTCGTACTAATGCTTACTATAATTGTTTTACAGGCGCCGGGAATAATCATTTGCATCTGTAGGCAATTTACGTCCTGCAACCTCACCAGATTAATTTGTTAAACTTTGTTAAAGTTCCTACCCTACAATTATTTCCCTGACAACAATATGACAGATATTGTAGCAAAAATAATACCTAGAACTTGTTGGAAAGTTATTGGTTCCTTGAGAAAAAATAATCCTAATAAGGCTGTGATGCTAGGATATAGGGCTGTTAGTGGTACAACAATTGAAACTGAAGACGACTTGAGAGCAACAAAGAAACAAAATGTTGCTAGAGAGCCGACAACACCAACCAAAATTGCATAAAAGATTCCTTGGGGGTTAGTTTGTATTTTAAAACCTTGTATTGCTACTAACAGTAAACTTATTAAAAAAGCACTAATGGTTTCATAGACTAACACACTTTTAGCATCTATATAATTAGTTGTAAATTTACTAAATAACCCCCATACTCCATAAAGAATTAAGGATAGTAATGCATAAATTAACCCATTCCCTTGAATCATGACAGTTATCACTTTTATAAAATATATATGAATGATTTAGCTTTATTATCCTTACCCTAGAATTAATAATCAATTACTTAGATAACAGTTTACGTTTTAATAAATGAGCAGCACTGCAAGCAGTAATTATAAAATGTAGCTAATGTTTTAACCAAAGGAATTACCCTAAGATTTATTTGAAATCGCAGTTTTTGACTCTCAAGAGTTGCCACCATGAGTATTACTGGTCAATACACCTACTTTATACATAAAAACTACTCAATACAAATGCTGCTTTCTTGGTACAACTGGTTAACTCCGAACCAGTTGTACGACTCCAAGGACGATTATTCAACTGGCGCCACATTAGTACTATTGGCTGAGACTTGTAGATTTTTTAATTGAAATACGCTTTGCGAACAGCTTTTTTGGTACTACTGGTTAACCCAAACCAGTAGTACTGTTAAAGCTATCACATCATGTTGAGGCTTCAATTGCGGTTTTAGTTCCATAACACCCAAAGTGCCGATACTTATAAATTATGGGCGCCATTCCAACGATGCTGAATACTCTACTTGTTATCAGAGGGTTAGTTTTGTTCTAATCGTGGGTATCCTAACTGTATAGAATAATAGTTTTCAGTTAAAAGTTATACAAGGATGCATGACAACATACTGTCGTAACTCTATTCTAAACAGTTCTAAGTTGAGGTAAATTATGCTCGATCCGATTTCTGGAGTTGCAAACATTGTGCAAGCAGGAGAAAAAATAGTTGAGAATTTGGGCAAAATGCCAGTTGACATTATAAATGCTAGTCTTCGCAGTAAGTATTCTCAACAAGAGTCGGAAAGTGATCAAGCGTATAAAGCTCGGTTGATGTTCATGGAAGAACAAGAGAAGAGAAAGATGCAGCACCAAAAAGAGCTTAAAGAAGCAAAAGCGCGCGAGAAAACTGAGCAACTACGAATTAAAGCAGAACTAAAAGGAAAAATTATTTCTCAAAAATTAGCAAAAGAAAAAGCAAAAGCTGAAGAAAAGATGAAGATTCGCGAATTAAAAATCTCAGAACAAAAACAAAAGAAAGAAGCCCAAGAACTTAAAAAATTAGAAAAGGAACAATTAAAAGCTAAAAAGAGGAGTGAACGCGAAGAGAAGAAAAACCAAAAAGATGCAACAAGAGAGTGAGAATATTTAATATGAAATTAATTGAAAACATTATAACTATCCTTGAACAAGCAAAAAGGTTTGGAGCTATTGATTTTATAAATGATGTTGGTAAACGTGTATGGGAATACTTCCAAAAAGATTATGATTTAGGCTATTCTGACGAGCATCCAGACGTAATTGCTAAAGTTTTACACAGAATGAATACAGGTACGGCGCCCAAAATTGCTTTGGTTGGAATGACCTCAGCAGGGAAGTCTAGTTTAATCAATGCGCTGTTTGGTAAATCAATCTCAGAAGTTCAACGAACGGCTGACACAACTAGTTGTGTACTTGTGGCTGAATTTCCTAGCGGCTTGCTAATTTATGATACTCCAGGACTTGCAGGTGACGAACAGTTGGGATATGAGAATATTACCCGACTATTTTTAGAAATACCGCAAGAAGAAGATGCTACGCAGTTCTCTGCTGTACCATTTCAGGAAAAACCACCTGAGATTATTGATTTATCTACTGACCAATTGCCGAAACTAGATGCTATTTTATTTTTAGTAGATATTTCACGTACCCTAAATAAATATCAAAACAAAGCTTTAAGAGGATTTTTTCTAGAGCTTAAAAATAGATTTGGAGACCACATTGTTATTGCAGGTACTCATCTTGATGAACTGAACAAGCTTTCTGACCAGGAACGTCAAGTTCAGTTGGAGAGCTATAATAAGATATTTGACAATCATTTAGCAGCAGTTTCATCCGTTTCTGGAGAAGGGCTATCAGAGCTTATTATTAAACTATTCTGTATAATGCCTCAGAAAGTACCTCCTGCAAAGCTGCAAGAGTCCCTAATAAGCGCTAGAAAACTGAATCGATTTTCCTTTGTTATTAAAGAATCTAGTAACTTACTCGCCGAAATTATACTTCTCAAAGGAAACCAAGTTAATGATATTAAAGCTGCTTACTTATGGCTTTTCGCACTTATTTGCAAACACGACTCTGTGGATGAAAATACATGGTTAAGTTGCAATGGTGATGCATTGAAGATAGCTGATAAAGCCATAGAGGCTGGAAGAAAACAATATAAAACGACTCGCCCTCCCGAAGATTTATTAGAAAAATTGCAAGCATTTCTAGGCAAAAGTTTTCAAACAAGCGTAATTGAAACTAAACCTTTAGGAATAGATGGGCTTCAAGAACTACTACCAGGAGTATATGAACTTTTATATGTATTAATTAATGTTACTAATCCTAAATACAATGTTTTAAAAATTGATAAGCTTCTTTCTTTAAAAGCTAGTGAAATTGAAAAATTTGCACAACAAAATAACATAGAAAAGCTTGCTTACCAGATTGGAGAAATATTGCAGCAGCTTTTTGAGGAAGATAGTACAGATTTTCATACTCAAAGTAAGCAAACTGAGCAAATTGGTTTAAGGGTGCTAGTTCATATGGAAGAGATAAAAGATGAAGTATTTCGCAATGGAGAATTCGCTGGTACTAGTAACGCATATCGGCGCCTAGAGGGATTTCAGTTAAACATTGACCCTCCTATTCCTGGCTTGAGTATAAAGTACATGGCTCACTTGCAAGAAAAATGTGATGTACCTTGGGTGAGTGAGGGTGAATTTATTGGCACTCGTGGTGAATGGCGACGGTTGGAAGGGTTTGCTATTGAGTTGACAGGAGTTGCAGCTAAATCCCATAACATTTTTTATAGATGCCGTATGCAAGGTATCGGTGATTCTCGTATTTATTCAAACGGTCAGTTCTGTGGAAGCCGAGGACAATCACGAGCTATTGAGGGAATTCAAGTTTGGTTAGAACAGAAGTAAATAAAAACGGTTTAATCATAAATTATTTATTATGCTTATTTTTTTTATTCACGGGGTCAAGACTCAAAAAAGTACCTATGCTGATGTACGCGGTGTCGCAATTGGAGTTGTAGAGGAGTCTAAGTTTCTTAATCGCGCTGATGGTGCAGCTTTTTGCCAACAACTTTAACATTGCTATTGTTGAGACTTAATAGTTCATTTGAATTATTATTGCTATAATTACCTTTTTTGGTACTACTCGTTAACTTAAACCAGTAGTACTTCACTATTGGACAATAACTCAACAGGCGTAAGTATTTGTATCAAACGGTTTAAATATTCTGATTTTCTATTGCTTGTTATTGAGGATTGTTGGCTTTGCTTTTTGGGATTGAGCTTTTGTAGACTACAAATCGATAAATATTTTCCGGGTCAGCATTGGATGTAGAGTTTTGCAAAAGTCCATAGTCTTGTAGTCCAAGCTTAGACAGTAGATGGCGAGAACCGTGGTTGTTAAACTCTACAAATGCTACTAGTTCGCGCACATTCTGACTTTTAACAAACCAGGGGACACAAACAGCAAGCGCTTCAGACATAAGACCTTGCCCCCAATACGTTTTAGAGAGAGCATAGCTTAACTTGACTGGTTCATAACGGGTTTGGCTAATAACAAGGGTGATTAAATCAGGTCGTTCGAGTTGGTAAAACCCAATAAAACCGATTGGTTCATTGCTTATGCGTGTTCGGAGAGCAAAATAGTACTTGTCCCAAAAAACTGAATCATAGTGGTTTTGGTAAGTAGAATGAATATTTTCAACAGGCGAATAAGGCATACCCCTCATCTTCCAAATGTCAGGTTCGCGCAGGAAGTCAATTATTTTTAGTTCATCTAAAGGTAATAAAAGACTAATTGCTAATTGCTCAGTTGTTAAAAGTGCTTGACTAGCTACTGGAAACGATACTATATCTTCGACTGTCAGCTTGTACGAGGTAGAAATTATACCTTCTGAACCTTTAATTACAAGCTTTATAAAAAAGGATTCACCTGACTTCTTATATACCTCTAGGTTTTCAATACTTGACCTTGTTCCACCAACTTCATAGACGCGATATCGAATAGCTCCTATAAATTTATCAGTAAAAAATGGAAACTTAAATTGTTCAAGGAATTGCTTTAATCCAGAAATGAGCAATGAATGTGAATTGAGGTGCTGTTGCGAATCCGACCTATCAATATATAATGAGAACGAGTCTATCATATCGCAATGCTAAAATTTAATACTAGTTTAAACAATTATTGTAGGCGCCAGGGAGTATTACTGAATAGGCGCCTTATATTAAATCAACTATCCGTTACATCCGTTGCAAATTACCGTTTGCAGCTAGCATACTCGCGTAAGGGGATTCATGTAAATGGGCTTTACCAGCGGAACCAAAAAGTTGTATTTTTTCACTTATCACAGATTGCATTGCACTAATTGCATTTTGCATTAAGTCTACTAGGTCGGGACTTTTTGAAGTACTTAAATCTTTTTTTAGGTTTTGTACGTAGGCTTGTCGTACTTCTGTATTGACGTTAAATTTACATACACCTAGTTCTATTGATTTACTTATCATTTCTGGTGGTAAACCAGAGGCGCCGTGCAATACTAGGGGAATATCAATATTTTTGCGGATACGAACTAATCGCGGAAAGTCAAGTCTTGGTTTGCTTTTATATTCTCCGTGTACATTACCGATAGTCACTGCTAAAAAGTCTACTTTTGTAGCTGCGACAAATTCTACTGCTTGGTCGGGGTCGGTCATCAAAGCTTCTTTTTCTTCAACGGTCATTCCATCTTCGCTACCGCTAATTCTACCAATTTCTGCTTCGACTGCGGCGCCTCTTGAATGCGCTAATTCGGTTATCTGTTTGGTAAAGGTTAAATTCTCTGTGTAGGGTAACGGTGAACCGTCTGCCATTACTGAGGTCATTCCAGCACTTAATGCTTGTTGAATTGCACTTGCTGAAGTACTGTGGTCTAAGTGTACTGAAATTGGTACTTTTGATGTGCGTGCTGCTTCCATGCAAAGTGACACTAACGCTGTACCACCAAATTTGAGTGAACCAGGGTGAATTTGTAGCATCGCGGGACTTGAGAGAGTTTCGGCTGCTTGCACTACTGCTTTGACCCCTTCCAGATTATATATATTGAAGGCGCCGATTGCGTAAACGTTCCTGCGCGCGGTTTCTAGCAAATCCCTTGTTGAAGCTAGCATAATTTATCTCTCCCAAAGAAATATCGAACCAGATTTAGTTTGACATGGACAATATAAAAATATGTTTAATCTTGACTTTAAGGTCACTGCTGTCGCGTTTAGTAATTATTATGTATACATAAATATCTGTAATATTACTTAGATTGAGTGTTTGATGAAGCTAAGTCTCAACCTTATGAATAGGAAGTTTCAAGAAACAATTTCTCTATATATACAGTCAAAGACTTGTATATAAATAACTCAGTGTGAGTACTTTTAAGAGGTTATATGATACATCGGTCAAAGTTTTGGATGTTTTTTCCCATTGCTTTAATATTTACAAGTGTTCCACAGTTGTTACAATCTGATTCATCTGAAGCTAAGTCTACATCAAGTGCGCTGCCTGTTACCGTCAAAGCCAATCAACTTGCTAGCCCCACTTTGATAGCAAGCGCTAACTACCTCTCATCAATTGAATCACAGGTTATTGCGGAAACGAACAAGATACGCACAAACCCTAAATCGTACCTTCCAATTCTCGAAAATTACCGCAAACGCTTCCAAGGTAATAAAGTCAAAATTGGAAACAATTCATTTTTGGTGACTCAAGAAGGAACAAGGGCAGTTGATGAAGCAATTGCATTTTTAAAGTCACAACGTCCAATGGGCACCTTATCTGCTTCAAGAGGAATGTCGCTTGGCGCCAAAGACCATGTAAAAGACCAAGGACCCAAAGGTTCAATAGGTCATAATGGTAGCAACGGTAGTAGTCCTTTTTCTCGTATTACTAAATATGGTAAGTGGCAAACTACCGCAGGTGAGAATATCAGTTACGGGCCTGCAACTGCCCAAGATATTGTTATGCAGCTAGTTATCGATGATGGTGTGCCAGATAGAGGACACCGTAAAAATATCTTTAACCCTAATTTCAAAGTTTCTGGGGTCGCGTTTGGGAATCATGCTAAATACGGCAAAATGTGTGTCATCACTTATGCTGGTGGATTTAAAGATAAATAAAAATTCTCTCTGTGTACAGACGCTCCGGTTCAGGAGCGTCTCATAAACTTCTGGATGTGGTTTGGTCTTGGAAACAGCGTCACTGTTCAGGCGCCTGTTCTTATTTCCCAGAAAAAGTAAATTTTTGTAAAGATAATGTCTAATTTGGATAAAACCGTTTATTGAGAAAGTAGTAAGAGCAAAACGGTTAAACAATTTATGTCGATGTATAGGCCAAAACCTGATGATGCAGTTTTAGGAAATAGCCAAGTTCCAAATACTCCATACAATGCGGTTGTACTAGGTGGAGCTGAAGGTATCAAGCATCGGCTTCGGAATAGTTCATTAATGATAAAATTAGAAGAATTAAGTAATGCGCTTGAAGATAACGAAGAAGGATTAAAGCGAATATACGAGTTCCTGTTTCTTGAAACTGACCCTACAATGAAATGGGTAGCTTCAAATTGGCTACGGCAAAAAGCATCAGGAGCAACGCGCGCTAAGTTAACAAAATATATATCTTGCTTAGAACATATTCCTTACGAGTTAATAGAGCTTTCTCTTCCAACGATGGATAGTGTTATAACAGCCAAAGCTTCTCAAGAAGTTGGAATGAGCGCGACTTATACAGGAAAGGTGCTAAAAAACATTTATGCTCAAGGTGCCAAAGTAATAGAACAAATTCTTAAAATTATGTATCCGCTTCAAGATGTAGAACAAGCAATGCAACATCTATTTGGTGGTACAGTTGAGCAACTTCGAGTTGCTGAGGTAACAAGAAATGCAGCTTCTGAAGCAGTAAGAGTAGCAGAAAAAGCAGCTCTCATGGCTGAGGAAATAAGAATTGCCGCAGAAGCACAAGCAGCTACAGTTGTACAGAAAACAAGAATTACTATAGAAGAAGAAGTAGAGCTAATAAGAGTTTTACAGGAAACAAGAATTGCTGTAGAAGAAGCAGAAGCAGTGAGAGTTGCGGAGGTCGTAAGAATTGCCGAAGAAGAAGCAGCGAGAATGGCTGAGGTTGCAAGGATTGCCGCAGAAGCAGTTAAAAAAGCTACAGAAGGAACTTTATAAACTTTAGTACTAATGAATGAAACGATTGGCGCCACCTACAAATAACCTGAAATAATCTACTCAAAACTAGTATATTCAGTAGTTTTCCAGTGCCGGAGGTTAGCCGTGTCGGTGAAACCTCGCATCAGAGATATTCGGAAATTTATAGCTTGCACTTGTAGTTAATAAGCAATTGTACGAGATGTCACAGAGTGAATTTATCTAGAATACATGTATTGAGTTCTTAGATAACACCAATGCGTCGGATACTTCCTTGGGTATTTACCCCTATCAGCTTACTTTTTTCTTCATGTCAAATTGTGCTGCAACCTGATTTTCCCATATCTATACAACCTAGTGACCCTGGTGTTCCGGTTAACGAAAGTGACTTATCGCGTTTGGAACAACAAGTCATTGTAGAAATGAACAAAGCTCGCACTAACCCAGTAGCTTATGTAACCGTGTTAGAAAACTATAAAAAGCGTTTTGAAGGTAAACGAGTTAAATTATCATCTAATCTCTACTTGCAAACAACAGAGGGAGTTAAAGCTGTAGATGAGGCTATTCAATATCTTAAAAAAGTCTCTCCTGTACCTGCTTTGAGTGTATCTAAAGGTTTGTCACTTGCCGCACGCGACCATGTTAAAGATCAAGGCGCCAAAGGTATTACAGGTCATACAGGCAGTGATGGCAGTAACCCTTTTGAACGGATGCAACGCTATGGTAACTGGCAAGTTATAGCTGGAGAAAATATCAGTTACGGTTCTCCTACTGCCCAAGATATTGTGATGCAATTAATTATCGATGACGGAGTTCCAGACCGAGGTCACAGAACTAATATATATAACCCTAAATTCAAATTAGCGGGAGTTGCTTTTGGTATTCATTCAACTTACAGACAAATGTGTGTGATTGATTATGCAGGTGGATATGTAAACAAAATTAGTTAATTTCTCAAAATACCGTGAAGAAAGAGCGCAGGTTTTAGCCCAGTTGAAAATATTGGCAGAAGAATATCAACTAGATGTTGAATCGTTGATGTGGCGCCAGCATCAGGAATTGGCGCGTTGTTGATGATTAATTCTCCCATCGGCACCTTTTGTTCCGGTGGGTGGGTTTCGGGACGGGTTTAGTTATATCCTGGTAAAGAGTGAGGATTTTGGGTTAACCCGCCCCTACGTTATGCGTTATCAATCTGTCCGTTTAAAAACTTATGTGCGTGGTCAGGGTTTTCCTGTACTCTGTTTGCATGGTCATCCTGGTTCTGGCGCCAGTATGTCGGTGTTTACTAACCATTTGAGCGACCGTTTCCAAACTTTGGCGCCTGATTTACGCGGTTATGGTAAAAGTCGCTTTAATGGGGACTTTGATATGTATGACCACTTAACCGACTTGGAAAATTTATTAGAACAGCATCAAATTAAAAAGTGCTTGGTTTTGGGATGGTCATTGGGTGGTATTTTAGCTATGGAGTTAGCGCTGAGGTTTCCGGAGCGTGTTAGTGGATTGGTGCTAATAGCAACCTCTGCTCGTCCGCGAGGTAGTCATCCACCAATTAGCTTACAAGATAATATCTATACGGGTATTGCTGCATTGTTAAATATGGTAAAACCAGGTTGGCGATGGAACATTGAGACATTTGGCAAAAAATCTTTGTTTCGCTACTTAGTTGGACAGCATACACCTAGTACTTATAAATATATTGCATCAAATGCTGTCCCAGCTTATTTACAAACATCTCGTGCTGCAACACGCGCGCTCTTTAATGCAATTGGTAGAGGATATAATAAATTACCAGATTTACATCAAATCGAATGTCCTTGTTTAGTACTTGCTGGAAGCGAAGACCGTCATATTACTGTTGAGTCTAGCCTTGAAACTGCGAATAATCTCAAAAATGCTGAGTTTAAACGTTATTTGGATACTGCACACCTTTTTCCGTGGGAAATACCACAAGAAGTTTTAAGCGACATTGATAGCTGGCTTTTACAACATCCATATATATTTGAGAACAAAAGCATTTAAAATTACGCTCATAATTATGCTTGCTTGCGTACTAAAGAAGACTACTGTTATTATGTTTACATCAAATTATAATGAAAACATGAATTTCATTGTCTTCTTATGCGTTATGGAAACCCTTGGACTATTTGGTGGGTAGTGATAGTATCTGTGAGCGCAACTGTAATTGGTGTTCATAACCTTGAGTGGTTCTTGAATACTACATGTATAATAAATACTATGCCTAATAATAAACACTGTAAGTAACTTGAGTAATTTATACTTAAAATTTTTCTAACCAAGCTATGATATCATCACGGTTTTCTACTAAACCTTTGTAAATTAAAGAGTCTAAACTCATAGATTTAATCGCAGAAACTAATTTTTGTCTCAAACAACTATCTTGCATAATTTCTGCCACATCTCTAAAATATGTTCTAATTGTAAAAATTGCTGCATCACACTCAGGTAACCCCCAAATCACCTGACGTTCGATTCGTAAATATAACTGAGGATTATCAATATCAAATTTTCTACCTTCCCAAACCTCAGCAGGTGTATGTAATGGTGGTTGAGGGTGATGGTTAAGACGAGTGTCTGTACTTAAACCCCAAGCAAAGCGCACCATTGGTTGATGCATAATCATTGTATTGGTAATTGCTTGCGCGCGCTGGTTAATTTTTTCAATTCCGGCAACGGGTGCGTGAACTGTCGCAAAGTCCTTACCTATTTTATCTTCGGCTGACCAATGGTTGGGAAAACATAAATGAATGGCGCCTACCCAGTTTGTATTATTAGCACGACAAATGACTGTAATATCTTCTTGCACTTGTGCGGCTAATGCATCTAAACTACATGTGTAAGATGGGAGTATATTATCTCTCTGGATATCTACTTTATGTAAATGATAATTTTTATCGAAGTATAGCTTTTCTTGAGTAAGTTGACAATTTAAAGCTATTTCCGAAGTAAACTTTTCAAGATGGAAATAATTTGGATGTTCGTAAGTTAGGCGCCTGATAATAAACTTTATCACAGCAGCATCAACTACATTACTATAATTACTAGTTTGAAAATATTTGTTTAGACTCTCTTGACGAGATGCTAGTTTTGTAGTTCGGTAGTCAACAAAAGTATTATCAATCTGGAATACATAGTTATCTACTATACCATTGCCAAAACATTTACTTAATGGCGCCATTCCAGGTTTGACTTCATAGCGTCCATTATCTAAAGGGAAATAGTGCGGAACAGCAATATCTATATTCATAAACCTCGAAGTATCCGTTCAAGGGAAGGCAACCAAACAGTGGACGGTAGCATGTCGAAGAGCTAGATTGACGATAATGTTATTCAGTGTAGCGTATATAGCAATCCGTGCAGGAGTTGTAAAAAACGCGAAATATTTTGAATATTTAATTTTGTTTACTAATAAAACTTAAGCTCGTGACCCCCCTTGGGGGTCACGGCTCAAACACCTTCATAAAGTCATATCGAGTATGATTTAAGTAATTTCAGAGGCAGGTTTGCGAATCTGGTAAAAAATGAGTACGCACCGTTAATCAACCAGCATTTCAGCAAGTAGTGCATCATTAATCGCGCGCGCTTCATCATCGGAGCGTTCTAATATATCAAAGGCGCCCTTTATAGCTTCTTGTACTTTGGCAGGTAATGCTTCAAACATATCTGTATCTATTATATTGACATTAGCTTTGAACTTGTTAAAATTTGGGAAGTGTTCTGACAATAAATTCACATCGTCAAATTTTTTATCATCTGACGAGAAGAAACTAATTTTAAGAAACTATTAATCGGAGACTATTAAAATCAGGACTTACGCAACTGGCACAATCAGTCTCGGCACGGCTTCGCCGCGCCATCAATACCCAAAGCGGTACAAGTTATATAATGCTAGGCGCCTGAATAGTATTGCTTTATGACAATCAG
>JAHHGX010000083.1 GCA_019359675.1 Calothrix sp. FI2-JRJ7 | reverse complement strand
AAAAATACTGAAGATATTGCAACTATTTCTCATTTAGTTGAATAAAAAGTCCTGAATTATTAGTTTTTTTGTACTTCATACAAATGTTCTTTGCAGAGCAGGCGCCTTGGGGTGCGAAATGTGGGTTCGATACGAACAGATAGACGTACCAAGTTATCTTTAATGCCTAGCTTCAGATGTTCTGCTTCTAGAATGGCGCCATGAGTCATTTTAACGGGATAGCATAGACCAAAAACTCATGGCGATTATTAGGGAAATTAATACGTGTGTGGGAAGTATTCTTTGACGCTACAAAACACGATTAATTCTCTTAGACAAAATTGGTTAGATTTCTACGAAAGCCTAAAAGAAAAAAAATAACCTGCTCAATTAGCTTCTCTGTGTTCTCTAATTTACTTCGCAAACCAATTTTATCCTGTTTTACGCTCTGTTTCCCTTAACCGAGCAGTATTGCCGCCGATTGCGTTGGGGGTATTTTTTTATTTTGCCTGTTGAGCTTGTACAATTGCCTGTTGTAAAGTATCACGCGCTCGATTTAAGGCGCTTTCCAGTACAATCGTCATTTGTTTAGCTTCAGAGATGTCTCCGAGATCAATTGCTTCTCGAACTCCTGCAAGAGGTATGGCATTATACCCAGTATTATAACCAGGCGCATAGATTTGATGACGATACCAGGGATGCCTCGGCAATCCGTTTTGGTCGAGGAATGCTGACTCTGCTTTTATTAGTAAATTGTTCAATCGGGATAGAGCAAGGTTTGGTTTCCAGTCTAAATTACTCGTTGCAAGTCGGGCAGTTTCTACATTCAACTTTTGAGCCGTTGTTTTTAGTTCAGCATTAGCAGCGCGAATTTTATTTATATCTAATGCAACGTTTTGCTTCTCAACTACCTTTGCTAGCCCATCTATATAATGGTCAATCGCTTCTGAATAACTAACATAATCAAACGGCAAAATCTTAGCATCTGCCATCCGCAGTAAAAATAGTGATACTAACTCGGTCAGTTTTTGACCATAAGCAACACCAGGGTCGCCATAATTTTGGAAAAACCAGTAGTTATCGTAACGCGAATGATAGGCGCCATATGGGGCAGCAAATCCAAATTCGAGCGAGGGAATGCCAAGGTGATGCAAAAACACCATAAAGTCACTACCAGCACCTAGCCCACTTAGACGCACTTGTTGCATACCGTTAACAGTAACAGTATTATTCTTTTGGGATTGCTGCCACGCCGAAAAAATACTCTTATCACTTTTAGGCATTTGCACTTCCTTTGTAATTTGGTTGAGCAAAGGTTGGAGTGAAGCAACACCACTGCCATAAAAGTTGCCAGCTACATAAAATTCCCGGTTTAAATAAACGACAAGATTCTCTTTAAGCGCGTTTTGAAATTCTTCACCGTATTCAGTAGAGCCAATCATTCCATATTCTTCGGCATCCCAAGACGCGATAGCAATAGAACGTTGTGGTCGATGTCCCTGTTTCGCAACTGAGCCAATTATCCGAGCAGTTTCTAGCAATGAGGAAGCACCTGCAACTGGGTCATTTGCACCAAAACCCCAGGCATCTCGATGGCTACCAACCATAACAATTTTTTCTGGTTGTGACTTTCCTCGGAGAATCCCAATCACATTTACTATCGGACGCACAGACCAATCTGACTGCAACTGCATCCTAACAACAGCAGCATTATTACCAATATGGTAGGTAATTGATAAACCTCCTTGCCAATCAGGAGGCGCCACCTCACCATTCAAATTCCTTAATATTGGTAGAGCATCACCATAAGAAATTGGCAAAACGGGAATTTTTTCTAACGTCACTGCTTTTGACTTTGCGAGACGCTCAACACCGGGCTTAGATGGTTGCATCGGAGTGAGCGGGTCGCCTGGATATTTTAGTATATCTAAAACAGAACCTAGTTGCACTCCAAATTCTGGGCACCATTTGCCCTCTGGAATTACCTTACCTTTGACAGAACCATCGTCTGCTGAGTCTGAATAAAGTAAACATCCAACCGCTCCGCGCTCTTTTGCCAATCTTGATTTGACTCCACGCCAACTTTTACCATAACGAGCAATAACTATTTTACCCTTAACAGAAATACCCATCGAATCAAGTACAGCGTAATCTTGAGGTAATCCGTAATTCACATAAACTACTGGCGCCGTAACATCACCATCAGCTGCATAAGCATTGAACGGTGGTAATAAAGCTTGATTAGATGAATCAGCATCGGGTTGAATTGGCGGTTCATTCAACTTTAAATTGTATGATTCTGGTTCAAGCAGTGTTACCGCGCGTTTAATTGGGCGTGGTAACAAAACTTCATAACGATTAAAGATTACTTCATCGAAACCATATTCTCGCAGTCGTTTTGCGTAATATTGGGCTGTATTAATATTGCCATCAGTTCCAGCTTCGTGTGGTATGGATGAGAGCGCACGAACATGTGTTTCTATCTGCTTGGCTATTGGTTTACCGATTAGTTGTTCTAGTGCAGGAGTTCGAGTATCGTACCCTTGTACCTGTTTAATAGCTATGATAATCAGCAGACACGAAAGCAACACCGCAACGCCAAAACGAAAGCTCTTTCTGGCTATAAAACTTAATTGTCTCTGTATAAAACTTAATATTGTTTTTAAATGCATCTTAGTAAAGTGAGTACTTTGAAAGTTAAGGCTCATAAATTTTATCGACATTATTTGTATTTTTATCATTACATTAGCTAATTGTAGGACTTAGTTTTGTTATCATCATTGCTTCCTTTAGTTAACTGATGTATTTCTAGCAATCTCGAAATGAATCACAAATCTTAATCAAAATTTTTCATCCTATAGCCCTAAATCATCCATAAAATTCGCACCTTGTAGAGACGCGATATATCCCGTCTCTACTAAATATTTTTTACAAATCATGTATAACTGCTATATGTGTAGGATAATTATACTGTAAGCGAGTGTTTTTATTAAACATTCTCGCTACTGCATTTACAATACTTATGGATTAACTCGACAAACAATATCATTGTAGGAAAGTTCCTTTCCAATTTTGGAAAATAACTGACAGTAGAATGTCTCCTTATGCTGCCATGAAACGCTTTTTATCCCATCCTACCGTGTTTGGTCAGTTCTGTTCCTCATGACGCTGAGTTTGTGCTTGTGCTTGGGGCATCCTTCCCTTACACTTGGGCAAGTGGAACTTAAACAGATAACAACTGCTCCTACTGAGATAGTACAACAAGGACTTAAGCTTTATCAAGCACAAAAATGGTTGTGCGATTTGTATTGGTTGGCATAATATATTCCTCAGAGTTTAATCAGAACATTAGTAAATTTAAGAATGCCAACATTTTTCTAGAAAGGCTCTAGAATCAAGTTCCCAGGATGATTCGAGTAAGTCGAGTAAGTATTGATGCCAAAATTTAATTGGATTAATAATACTACCCTTCTGAAATAAGCGTTGATTTAAATATTTCCATAATGGAAACCTAACTTTAATTGGTGGATTGCGAGTTTTAATAATCATACCTACCTCCAATCTGGTAATTTAATAAGTTAAAATTCTTATTTTCGAGAATTTTGTGAAGACTGTTTAGAGATGGGGTATGTATATTTTGTTTGCCCTGGCTCGTTAATAGCTAACGGTAGCTCTACAAGCACTCACAACATCCTCACATTTATCACCTAATCTCAAAGTAGAAAACGGTTCATAACTAATAACCGATGGCATTTGCAACCCGAATTGCAGATGTAACGGCGCCTTCGTGTAATCCATCTGCTAAGTATGCTCCCACATGGTAAGTATTATTTTCACCATTAGTCATGATTACTTCATCTCTATATCTGAAAGAATCTACGGTATATAGTGGTGTATGATGGTCGAAAATATGGATGATTTTATTTGGTGCAATAATACTATCTAAGTTAAATGCCAAGCTGTATTTTTGGTCTGATGTTACCCCACAAAGCTGGTTAAGGTAGGCATTATATCCCCATCCACTTTTAGTTTCAAAAAAATCAAATTCCGAAAATTTATTAATCTCGTATCGATGGTATATAGATGTATCTGTATGCAATATAGTTTGCGCTTCATTTTTCTTCCATTGCGAAAATCTTTTGATTTCGTCATCTCTTGGGTCTGATAATAATTTCATTACTTGGTCGGGTGCTGTGGCAAACACAATCTTATCAAAGGTAAATGCTTCTCCATCAACTAATTCGATTTTAACAATATCCGATTTTCTGGAGATATCCGCAACTTCGACATTTAGTAAGATATCACCATTAAATTTATCTAATATTTTTTCTAGGTATGAATACACCCCTCCTTTAATTCTGACCCATCCTGTATACATGTAATCTCTGAGAGCAGGAATTGCTAATTCTGCGGGAAAATTGTCTATGAGTTCAAATGGCATCGAATAACTATACATTGCTAGCAATTTTATCCAAGTATTGCAAATGCATAGAGATTTCAAATAATAAGACATTGGCTTGTCATATAAATCTGGAATTTGGGCAAGATGTGTTTTTAACCATAAACCAGTAGAGCGAGCATAAATGGTATCAAGTCTTAGAAATTCGATTAGTCTCTGGAACCCAGTATAATTTTTACAGATTGCAGAACCAGAAAGAAAGTGTCTCCCATCTTTGAGAAACAATGACGAGCCAATATCAACGGGTTCTAGCTCTACCTCTAGTTCTTTCATTAAGTTTAAGAAGTTATAAAAATTTAAAGGAAATTCGATTACACCACCTTCTAAAAGTAAGTTATTTGGAAATTCATGAGATTTAACATTCTTATTAATTGTCCGAATATGTCCACCCAAAATAGGTTGTTTCTCAAACACTGTTACATGATGTCCATTTTTATTGAGTAAGTATGCTGTCACCATACCACTGGCGCCACCACCAATAATTGCAATTTTCATGACTAATATCCTATTTATTATGGTAAAAACCAATCATTCGATAATCGCTGGTACAACATCGCCCCAGTCCAAAAAGTAGGAGCAAATCCTGGGTACCCAGATGAAGCATTACAGAAGTAAAAGTGGTTTAATGATGTCTTATAAGTTAATCTGCCAATGCCCATATTTTGAGGTGTTAAATTAGAACCATAGGAATTACCTTGGGGACACCAACAGAATCGCTCGTTTGTAGTCGGGCTACCTGTAATTTGAAAAACTATATATTTCCGGAAATTTGGAATGTAGTTCTTTTCAACCACATCAAGTATATTGTCTAAAATTTCTTGTTTTTTTTGGCGATATGCTTTCTTATCATTATCTTTCAGTTTTTTAAAATAATTATAGTTAGCAACAGTTAAAAATTCGACAATTTGGCAATCTTCTGGGCAGTCGCGTTCGTGTTCGGTTAACAATGTCGGTGTGGTAATAGCAAAACTAGGATTAGAATAGTCATGCTTTTCATACATTTGATAAAAGGCTTCGTTCAAGTCGCGATGCCCACAATAGAATCTATTGCAATTGCCAAAACCATAATTTCGTAAATCGATATCTTTAACAACGCAATAAGCCATGAAATTAGAAGGAGAATATTCATAATCTAGTTGTTTTTGCACTGCCAAAGAAAATTTATTCATCCCAATCATGCGAGCAGCCTTTTTGGGGTCGATATTACAAATAGTCGTTTCGGCAAGAAATTCATAGTTTTGATGGGTTATTCGATTAATCGCATTAACTCCTGTCACTGTTTGGTTATCAACTAAAAAATTTGTAACTTCATAATTAAGAAGAACTTTACCTTCATTATCTTCAATTACTTTTACTAATGAGTTAATTACATGTTCAAAATGTTTTGTGGGGTAAAAGGCGCCTTGTTGGTATCCAGTAAATAAAATCACCCAGGCATAAAACGAAAGTTGGTCTGGTGGTAATAAAAAATCAACCCATTGCAGTGCTAGTAATGTTTGTGCTTCTTGAGGTAATTTAAATTTATTAAAAGCATCTTGGAGTGTACTATTTAAATACTTTAAAGCGCACAAGGCTTCATCAAAATTTTTCATCAATTTCATAAAATTGATTGGAAAAGTTAAGCTACGTAACCCTTCTCTAACTTTTTCTATTTCCAAAATAAATTTTCTATTGTTATCTGCATCGTTAGGGAAAAGAATAGTAAGTCTTTTGATTAACTCATTATTATCTGAGGGTATATCTAGCGAGTAACCTGGCATCATCATACGGTCAAATCCGTTTTTATTATACTGTTCAAAAGTTACTTCTTTATCCAGGTTCAACCTTTTTAAAATTCTATTTACAGTCTGTCCTTCACCACAATCCCAAACATAATGCAGTTGTGCATTAAACCTATACTTATTTGCCAATTCAAATGTGTGTCCAAACCCACCTGGATGCTCATGCGCTTCCAAAACTAAAACCTTTTTACCAGATTTTGCCATTAGTGCAGCAAATACTAATGCTGATAAACCACTACCCGCGATTAAATAATCTATTTTCATAAAACCTCATCAATTATTAAATCCAAAATCAGATAACCTTTCAACCATCCTATTCTCAAAGCATCTTGAAAACCTTGTTAGCAAGCATTATAAATTGTTGGTGAATTTCACCTCCAATAACTCGGTTTTCAAAAATAAAAGCTTCCTCACATGGTTCTAATCTACCCATCACATGAGCAAATTGTCCGGCGCCACCCGTTTGTTTTTTGAAAGTAAAATCAAAGTTTGCTGCTTGGGTAATCGTTTCTCGATACGCAACCGCAGGGGCGCCCACATAAACCTCTGCACGATATTCCCTTTTCATTCTTTCTAAATATACAGCAGATTGCGAGTAAATGAGGTACACCAATATTTGTCGTATAAATAGGTAAAATAGAAACTCTACCTAATTTGATTAATTACTAACATTTTAGACATTTTTCAATTACTGTACCTCACCAACCTGCAATCTGCTGTATTTCTAGATGTAGTTCTCCCATCCCCGACATCAGGGTTTTATGAGATTCGGGGTCTGTGGTAACATGCAAAGTCGGGTCTTCGCTCGTAAAGGGCTGCAAAGCTTACCTCTTCAATCTTGTGGATTTTTCCGGTGTAATATAACCGTTCTGAAAGAGTAGTTTTACCTGCATCGATATGAGCAGAAATACCGATATTGCGGATGTTGCAGTGAGGAATCATGATCGTTCTTCCTTTGTATGGGAATAACTTCTGTATTTTGATTTCTAAGTCAATATTAAAAAATAAATGTGAGGATCTTGTGAGTATATTGTGGAGGCACCATATTTGTTAATTTCCTCACGAGTACCTCAATTTTCAAGGCTGCTTTTGAACAATGCCAATAAAGGCATCTTCAAGAGAAAATGGAATCGCGCGCAATGATTTAATCTCAAATTAGCCGACTCTAACACTTTAGAAACTTGTGGAAATTTCTGGTGTTACACTTGCAGAGAATTAGCAGTTTGTATTTGTTGCAATTCTTGACTATTGGCTTTAACTGATTGTTGTACTATTAGAACAGAGCAAAGAGCATGGTGTAAAACATAATTACTAACACTACCCAAAAATAACTCGCTTAATCCAGTTCGACCGCGACGACCGATAATAATTAAATCAGCATTCCAAGTCTGACCTATTTCACAAATCACTCGACTTGGGTCGCCAAATAAAATTCTAAATTCTGCATTTATATCCAAGTCTATTGCTTGCTGACAAAGTTTCTTTAAAAACTTAATTTTATCTTGTTTAATCTTTTCCGATTGTTGAATGTATTCCTTCATAACTTCCCCGTATAAAGTTGGAATAACAGTATTAGGATAAGCATATATCGGGGGATACTGTTCATCAAAGGGTGATATTACGTTGACCAACATCAAATTTGAAGCAGTCAACTGTGCTAGCGATAAAGCTTTATCCACAACTGGTTGGCAAGTATCATGAGTATCGACTGCAACCAAAATTTTATTAAACATACTTAAAACCTCTGAGTGTTAATACGCACGCCCAAACGGAAAGGTATTGAGGTAAGTTCCCTGCTATTCTCTGAAACTAGCATTAGCTAAATCTTCAATACCTCACAATTCTGTTTATACGCAAATAATTTGAGGAAGTTGTGAGGATTGCCAAAGTAAAAAAGGGGAACGCTTAACGCTTGAGAAGTTTAGTGGTCACTTTTTTAGCAGCATATATTAAGATAATTATATAGTTGTAACCCTGCGTGATAGAATAATGAGAGGAAATTATTGAGCAAGTCGTAGCTTGGGTGTTGTTGTTTTTGAAGTTTTATTACGCACTTTACTCATCCTCACGAGCTGCTCAAATTCTTTTTGTATACATAAAAGTGTGAGTATTCTAAGCTGACTGCCTGACAGATTTATATGGAAGGCAGTAAAATCAAGGTTTGCACTCTAGGGAGTAGATGCGAGAAAACGATATTCCATCATTTAAACCCAAGGGCGCCATTGCATCGCTCGCCTCGGTAGCAAAAATACCTTACGACTACGCGCAAGATGGTATTTCTAATACTTTCTCAATAGTACAGTCTGCACTTGGTAAGGTAGAAGAAGACCGAATTAAAAATCTTGTGGGAATGCTCGATGGCTATTTCCACGATGGAGGGCACCATCTTAATGTCAACGTTATGAACCGAGAAATGTTAATGGATGCGATGGAACATCCAGAGTTGTACCCGCAGTTAACAATAAGAGTATCGGGTTATGCGGTTAACTTTATTAAATTAACGCGCGAGCAACAACTTGGCTTATATCTTGCACCTACACCCTAGAAGGGTGGGGCTATACGGACAAAGCCTGCCTACGCAGGCTATAAATGCTAATTTTACGTCTTGTTGATAAAAATATATGTTTATTAAAAACACTAAAAGTAAGTATAAATACGTTGGTGCAAGATGTGAGTTGATGTAATCAAACGAACTTTCCACGAAAGATTCTAGAAGAAAAGCACCTTATCGGGAGTGTGAGATATCGATTTCTCACCCTCTCACAAATCTTGTTCGGAATTTCCTGATATGACTCTATAACTAACTAGCTACATTGCCTCTATTGCTAAATCACGTAAGTCCTGATTAAGAAATATAGTACCTTTGGCACCGAATTACAAATACGATTTTTAACTAGATGGCAGTTAAAAATCGCACTTTGTGCCACTTAACTAACTAATTTACTCCTCGTAGTTTACGAGTGTTATCAACCAAACTTTGAGCAAACTGGTCAAATCTTTGAGAAAGTTTTTCGTCTACAAGTTTACCTTCTGGACTAAAAGCTTTCCAAACCTGCCCTATGCCTATTTGCTCAGGTATAACCCATGCGTGTACCCAACGCATAATTACCCGCAAGTCGTTAAGTGCGTTACTGTTGGGCTGTCCACCTAAAACGCTAATTAATCCTGTTACTTTACCAGACAATTGGTCAAAGCTCATTAAATCAAGTGCATTTTTTAAGACTCCGCTAACACTACCGTGATATTCTGGTGTCGCTAAAACCAGCCCATCAGCATTTTTGACGGCATTTTGTAATTTCTCAACATCAGGATATTCTGAGTAATCGTCTCCACCATCACAAAATGGCAACTGCATCTGTCTTAAATCTAATATTTCTACGTCGGCGCCGAGCGCTTGAAGTCTCTGTGCAGCTACTTCTAAAGCTAACTGCGAGTAAGAGTCTTTTCTAAGGCTCCCTGCAATACCTACTATTTTCACCATAATCAACCATCACTCACTAAACATCTTTAAAAACTTCTGCTCTTACTTAATGTTGTTTAATTGGAATATTAAACAAACTCGTAATGACTATGAGTTTATTGTAGCGAGTAAATATATAGTTGTCAAATAGGCTTAGGGGTAGGCGCCGAGTGACACAGATTGCAGTATAAAGGTTAATTAGGGTGAGGTAAAAGGCGCCTTTTGGATATGGTGTTTGATAGAGTCAAGGTCTATGTAGCGGTCGGCAACGTTAATTAAGCTATCGCTGGTCATGGAGCGTAAACTTACAACCTCTACTCGGACACCTTGAAAACTGATGGCATTTGCAGCATAAGCTAGGTCTCCGTCACCACTAACTAAAACAGCTGTATCGTAGTGCCCAGCTAAAGTAATCATGTCAACTGCAATTTCTACGTCTAAGTTAGCTTTTTTAGAGCCATCTGCAAGCTGGATTAAATCTTTGGTAATTACACGGTAGCCATTTCGACGCATCCACAATAAGAAACCCTGTTGCTTTTCATTGGTACGGTCTACACCTGTATAAAAGAATGCACGTAATAGTTGTGATTTCTCAATTAAAAGAGAAAGTAGTTTAGTGTAATCAACTTCAATACCAAGTTGTAATGCTGCATAGAAGAGGTTTGAGCCATCGAGAAAAATAGCAACACGACCACGATTTATATTGTTGAAGATACTGATATCGCTTTTGTCTTCGGGTGTAGCAACAGTTTCTTCGTGCGTAGCAGGAAAAATAAGATTTTGTAATTCATAAGGCATTTCTGACCTTAGCGATTGTTCTTGATTCATTTTCATGATATGATTATTATTAGTAAAGTTCATATATACTACTAAAGTAATTTGTTTTTTGGCGTTTTTTAAATTGTAAAACAATAATCCATACCGGATTAATATTCCGGTAGGAAAAAATAAATATTTAATAAACTTAGCAATAAATCGTTACATCCTCACCACACTCTGCAAGATAAGTTAAGGCTTTAAAGCGAAGTTCAATTAATTGTTCGTAGAAAGGATTTAGTTTACAAAGAGGTGGGATATGAAGAACTGTACGTTTGAAAAGTGTAATATTTCGTTCAAAGGGACAACTGGCAGGTATAAGTTGGCAGAGTGTATGCGCTTTTTTGTAGTTGTTGACTTTGATTGATTCCAGCCATTGACGAATTGGTAATAGAATTATTTGTACGATGGGATTTACGAGGAAATTCATTTGGATAATGGGTAGGGTGTTCAGAATAAGTAATTTGTTGCTTTTTCAAGCTGGTAGCAATAATTTTTCAATTAAAAGACGTTCTGTATTGGATTTGTTGTCCATTATTACGTTTCTTACGTCTTCATTTACTAATAGTTGTCCTTGAGATGCACTAAAATCTTTACCGGGAATAAATCCTGCTTTTAATAATTTCTGAATTGTTAACCCAGTCACCGCTTCTAGTAAATAGTCACAAGCTTTTAAGTGCGAAAAATTTTCTATAGTCCAATGAAAAGTAGCTATATCTATTTCAGATAATTCTAGTATTGCAGCCGTAAAAACATTTACTGTATAATTACTTCCCAATAGTGCGATAAATGCCTTTTCACAGCTTTCAACCCGTGTCTTGTTTTGCGTTTTTAAGGCATTAATCGTTTTTGTAAGACTGAAATTAAATAACTCTGAATCATTTGTCGTATACATAATTTCACTACCTAAACTTTATAGTGTATATTTATTTACATTAATACTGGCGCCTAGCTAACTCTTACTTGCTTATGACGTTATAACTCAAATATGCAGAACTTGTGGAGATAAAAATAAATTTACATAACTTAACAATTGATCTATCCTAGGGCAGATGAAATCTGGCTAGGTAATTTCATAGCTTTGAACGGTTTGGTGATAATTGCTCGCACTCCAAGTTCAGCAAATCGTCGTTGGTCTGCGGCTTGTACCTTAGCTGTTAATAAAATTACTGGTATAGACTGGGTTGCAGGATTCGCTTGCAACGCATTAAAGGTAGCAATGCCATCCATATCGGGCATCATTACATCTAGTAAAATAACATCGGGTTGTTCTGCGCTAGCCTTTTCTAAACCTTCACTTCCAGAAGCAGCTGTCGAAACTTCCCAACCACCTACTGCTTTTAGAGCAAGTTCAGCAACTGCTCGAATATCAAATTCGTCATCAATGACTAAAATGCGTTTCATTTCTCATAACTCCTAACTCATAAGGTGCGTGACGCGACTAGTTCATTAGTTTGAGTTTGCGATTGTTATGGCGTCACGCACCCTACTCCTGAATGCCACGCCCCTTAAGCATTTGGAGGCGCCAATAAAATCGGGTAGGGTGCGATCTGCGCTATTACTATCAATCAATGTAACGCAAAATACAGTGCTTTCACGCACCATAATATCGTAAAGGCGCGTACCATTCCACCCTACTCCTGAATGTCACGCCCCTTAAGCATTTGGAGGCGCCAATAAAATTAGGTAGGGTGCGATCTGCGCTATTACAACCAATCAATGTAACGCAAAATACAGTGCTTTCACGCACCATTAATTACGTTAAGTAAGCGCCATTCCACCCTACTCCTAACTTTAACTTTCTTCATTACCTCGAATCATACGGTTGAGCAAAATAATTACTCGCTGCTCGAATTCCTGTGGAGAAATACGTCCTTTGGTAAGGTATATGGTTTGTCCTAATTTTAATCGTTGCCGCTCGCTTTCGTTTAAGTCTTGGGCTGTATATACAACTAAAGGCACACGGCATAAACTATTATGTTGCCGCAACCAATCTACTACAGCAAAACCATCGTATTCTGGTAATCCTAGGTCAAGCACTAGTAAATCAGGAATTATGTGTTGACTGACTTGAAGTGCTTCTCTTCCTGTGGGTGCATGGTAGGTTTCAATTCCGTGACGGTTGAACATGGCAATTAGCACCTGCGCTAAATCTTGGTCGTCTTCTATAATCAAAACTTTGATACTTTGATTATTTTTAGCTAACGCTTTTTCTAATGCTTGGCACAATAATCTGAAATTTGGTGGCTTTACAATCCAGTCGCTGACACCAGGGGGTAAACTTTGGTTGGGAAGTAAACCACTAAGAATTATAATTGGGATATTTTGCGTATCTGTCCGCTGTTTGAGTAGTGCTAAAGTTTCCCATCCATCCATACCGGGCATCATTAGATTCAGAAGTATTACGGCAGGATGTTGTTGAATTGCCATCTCTACAGCTTCTAATCCTGATGCGGCTGTTAACACGCGGTAGCCTTGCCGTTGTAGCATGGTTTGAACGACTGCCCGAATGTCGCTGTCATCGTCACACTGTAATATTAATGGGGCACCTGCTTCTTCTATATTTACATCACAGTGAGCTTCTGGCAGCAGTGGTAGGGTAAAAAAGAAAGTACTACCAACACCTAATGTACTAGATGCCCAAATTTGCCCACCGTGATGTTGTAAAATGCTACGACAAATAGCTAAACCTAATCCTGTTCCTCCTTTTTGACGCGAGTCAGAAGCATCGACTTGCTGAAAGCGCTCAAATATCGATTCGAGTTTATCAGCAGGTATACCTCTTCCTTGGTCTTGCACCTTGAAAAGAACGTGGGGAGATAAAGTATTTAGTTGCGAATTTTTAATTTCTGCACTTAAATAAACTGTGGCGCCTTTGGGAGAAAATTTAATAGCGTTGCTGAGTAAATTTGTAAAAACTTGAATAATACGGTCACTATCTGCCCAAATATTCGCTTTGAGGGGAGAAACAGATAACACCACCGACTCTTGAAGAGCCATTTCTTCTACAACTTCTGCTGATTGCGTCATTAAGTCAGCAGTATTACAAAGTTGTTTGGTCATTTGAATTTTACCAGACTCAATGCGCTCAATATCAAGGATGTCGTTGATTAAACGTACTAATCTATCTGTATTATTCGCGGCAATATTTAACATCCGCTTTTGCTCTTCGGGTTGAGTTTGTAGAATACCACTTGCAAGTAAATCTAAGGCGCCTGATATTGAAGTTAATGGTGTTCGTAACTCGTGACTCACGACCGAGACAAATTCATCTTTGAGACGTTCGACTTCTCGACGGTCGCTAATATCCTTCATAAAACAGTAATGCCCAATAAATTCCTGTTGCGGGTTGTAAGCTTTGACCATCATTACCTGCTTGTCAAAAACAGAGTTATCTTTCCGCACACCCTTGACCTCAACTTCTACTTTCCCGTTAGTTAACATATACTGGTAAGCAGCAATGATTCTTTCTTGGTCATCAGGATGGATGGTTTGCTGCCATTCCATACCGATTAATTCCTCTGGTTGATAACCAAGCATACTGCTATAGGCTGGATTAACTTTTATATATCGAGCAGAAGTGTCTAACTGAGAAATACCTTCTACTGCACTTTCGAGAGCAGCACTCATTGCGCGTCGTTCTTCTTGAGAACGAATTAGTTCTTGACGCTGTACAATTTCTTGTTCTAATAATTGAGCCTGAGACAAAGCAATGCCTATTTGGTCTGCCAAATGCTTTAATAATGTTAGCTCAAACTCAGCCCAATAACGCGGCGCCGAGCATTGGTGAGCAATTAATAAGCCCCAAAGATTTTCCCTAACAAAAATGGGCACCACTAGGTTGGCTTTAACGCAATACTGCTGGAGAAATTCGACGTAACAAGGTAAAATACTACCATTTTCAACATTGGTGACGGCTGTAATTTCTCCTTTGCGATATTTCTCTAAATATATCCGTTCAAAGCAAGGGTCAAAAATTTCCTGACCAAGGGTGACTGGCCAACCTGAAACTACCGATTCTTGAACAACTCTTCCCGAACCATCTGAATTGAGCTTAAAAATTAATACCCGGTCTGCTTGAAGAATTCTTTGCACCTCAGTAACCGTGGTTTGAAGAATTTCTTCAATTTGTAAAGAAGTGCGAATTTTAAGCGTTACTTCTGCAAATAGTCGCGACCGCAAATTTTGGCGCCGTAATTGCTCTTCTGTCTGTTTAATATTAGTAATATCTTGATTAACGGCAATGGCGCCATGTATATTGTGTTCAGCATCCAAAATTGGAAGGGCTGAATTAAGTACAGTTTTATAATTGCCATCAAAACATTCAATTTTAATTACTTCATCAATTGAAGTTTCCCCATGCACAATTGCCCTGTAAAGTGCCCATTCTTGTGCTTCTATCCGCTTACCTGTTGATTCCCACCAAGCTTTATATTCGCTATATTGCTCTATACCAACATACCTGGCGCCTGCCCAAATTTGCTCTGCTGCGGGGTTAACTCGTAATATTTGCCCATTTTTATCGGCCAACCAAACACCTACAGGTAATATTTCTAACACACTTCGTAGCAGTTGTTCATTTTCTAAAAGCGCTGACTCTGCCTGTTTACGCGCGCTGATATCACTACCAATACCGAGAAAGCCTGTAATATTATTTTCAGTATCACGTAAAGCAGTTACTGACAACAACACAGGAAAGTGAGAACCGTCTTTGCGAATGTAAGACCATTCACGCTCGTCTATATCCCCACGACGTGCCTTAGCAACAAAAACCTCAAAACCTGGTTCAATTGTAGTAGATAGTTCCTGCGATAATTCTTGGGAGCGCTGTAAAATTTCCAAACGGTTGTGAATAATTGCAGGAGTAGTTTTGCCAACTACCTCAGCAGCACTATATCCTAAGCATCTTTCTGCTGCTGCATTAAAAGTCCGAATCGTACCGTCTACAGTTGTGGAAATAATTGTGTAGTTTGCACTATCTAAAATTGCCTTCTGTAGTGTTGTAATTTCTTGTAGTGCTAACTCTGCTCGTTGACGTTCGTCAATTTGTGCTTGCAATGCTTGATTTGCCGTCGCTAAATCTAAGGTTCGTTCTCTAACTCGAATTTCTAATTCGTCGTGCGTTCGACGTAAAGCTTCCTCTACTTTTTGACGCTCAATAATTTGCTGTTGCAACTCTTGATTTGCTGCTTTCAATTGTGCAGGACTCGGTAACACTAAAGCTTGAGGTATTAAACATACCATAATTATTGCTGTATACGCTGAAATCAATGCTGTAATTGCTTTGATTGTCCCTGATAACCAGAAAATGGGATGCCAAAGCGTCCAAATTTCCATGAAATGGGTAGTTCCGCAAGCAACGATAAAAGCTGCAAATGGTAGAAAAACCCAGTTAAAAGGTAAATCGTCACGCTTTTTAACAAAATAAAACAAGGTTATAGGTATGGAGTAATATGCTAAACCAATCAGCGCATCAGAAATGACATGCAGTGATATCAATCCAGGTTTCCATAAATAACAATGTCCGTGGGGAATAAAATAGCTTGTAGTAAAAAAATTATGTAAAAATTCTGACATATTACCTCCTTCACAAATCCAAGAAACCCGGTTTCTTTATTGAAATCTCGAATAAAAATCACGATTTTGCCTAGAAACCGGGTTTCTAAAGTATCTAATTATTTAACAATCGTTTTTGTGCTACTGCTTTCGACTGTTCGAGAGCTTCATTAGCAACTCGGTATAAAGTATCAATATCGGCGCCATCTTCAGGATACTGTACAATTCCAACGTTAAAATAGACGCAAAATTGTTTGTTCGTAGAGACGTTACATGTCACGTCTCTACATGATGTGACAAGATTTTTAATGACTTCAGACAGGCGCCTAGTACCCTCAACTTTAGTCATACCACACATTGCGATAATAAATTCGGTACCACCCCAACGACCGACTACATCCTCGTAATGGAAATTTAACCGTAAAATTCGACCTAAGCGAGATAAAACAGCATCTCCCACACCATAACCATACTGCTGATTAATTTGCTTAAATTTATCTACCTCTACAATCGCAAAACAAAACTGTTGATTATAATTTTGACTCCATTCTATACACCGATTCAATTCTTGAATAGACTTGGGGCGATTAGCAATACCAGTTAAAACATCCGTCTCTGCTAAACTCTTTAGTAAGCGAGTTCTCTCTAAACGATTGAGAATACGTGTTACTAATTCTACTTTAACAATTGGCTTATTTATATAATCGTCGGCGCCTGCCGCGAATACATCTTGCCTTGTTTTGGTATCATTGTGTCCCGTTAGGAATAAAATCGGAATTGCACTATAACGAGCGTCACTACGTACAACTTGGCATAATTCAATACCATTAATTTCAGGCATTTCCACATCTAAAATTAATAAATCGGGATTTACAACCGTCATTACCTCCCAAAAACGAGAAGGATTATCGAGGGTATAAACTTTTAAACCCCAAGGTGTAAGCAAAGTTTGCAGAGCAGTTAATATTTGTGGGTCATCATCGACAACCATTACCTTTGATTCTGGGGAAGGAGTATTTTTTAGTACTTGGGTAACAGCTTCTAGTACTTGGGTTTCTGACACAGGTTTTTGTAAAACTCCACGTCCACCGAGACGCGCAATTTTAACGCGGTCAATTAAACTATCTTGTGCGGTAGTTACAATAACTGATAATGGAGGAGTACGACTGGTTAATTCCACTAGTAACCCAAGAGCTTTTTCTGCGGTATCACCACAAGAAAGGTCAAGCAATACAATATCAGGACATAAATCTACAATTAGCTTTTTAGCTGTAATAACGTTAGGAGTAACTTGTACCTTGATACCCCAGCTAGAAGCTATAGCAATTAAACTACTTGTAAATTCCGCGTCTTCATCGACAATCAGTAGTAAAGGACTTTTATTTAAAGTTTCATTTGAAAGCATTTCAGGAATTTCTTGACCATTCATGCTTTGTAGACAGTCACGCAAGGTACCAACTAATTCGGAAAAGTGAATTATTTGTGAACTATCCAGTGTTTTCCCATCGACAAATAAAGATTCTATTTTACTAGCGACATAAGAACCTTTATCTGAACCAAACATTCCTAGGGAACCAACCAGTTTGTGAGCTTCTTGCTTTACTTTTAATAGCACTTCGTCACCCAGCAATTTATTCTGTAATAAAGTAGTCAATGCTTCTTCAATTACAGTAATACGCTGACTAAGAGTTTCTGCTACCTGCTCCCATACTTGGGAGACACCAGTCATAATTTGACTTTGCTCTGCATATGAAGGAGTTTGAGTTGCTAATTTTGGGCTTTTTTTTTCCCTTTCAACGTCTTTGTGTTTCCGTGTTCCTGCTTTCGTGACTTCTTCCTTATCAACAGTTTTAAGACGATAGCCAATACCATATACTGTCTCTATTACATCACTATTGACTCCCGCAGCTTTAAGTTTTTGACGTAATCCCTTAATATGTGACCGCACGGTATCATCAGAAGGAGGTTCTTCAAATGACCATAAATGCTGAATCAACATTCCACAGCTAAATACTCGCTGTGTATTGCGAAGAAAAAGCTCAAGTAAACTATATTCCTTGGGTGTTAAATGTAAAAGTTGACCATCGCTCATTACTTGGCAAGTGCTGGGGTCAAGTTGTAAGTTTTGCCATACAAGCATTGGTGGCAAGGTAGAACCACCTCGACGCAGTAAAGCACGTATCCGAGCTAATAATTCTTGAAAATCAAAAGGTTTCGCTAAATAATCATCGGCGCCTGCATCCAAACCCATAACTTTAGTAGTACTATTGTCTTGAGCAGTTAATAAAAGAATTGGGGTTTTATTACCAATAGAGCGTAATTTTCGACAAAGACTAATTCCATCAAGCTTGGGTAACATGACATCGAGCAATATCAAATCATAGCTAAAGCAGTCCATCAGTTCCCAAGCTGCTTCACCATCTGTTGCGAAATCAACAGTATAATGCTGGTCATTCAAAATCTTGACCAACCTTCCCACAATTAAATCATCATCTTCAACTACGATAATTCTCATAGTCAATTGTTATATTAATTACAGATTATTTAATAATCACAGCTATTAAATTTTATTATTTAATTCTGGTCTAATTAGCGATAATCAAACCTTTTTTAATTTTAGCCAAGCAAATACATCATCAACACACAGAATAAGATTTATACCTGGTAATACTGGCAAAATATCTGTGGAG
Organism: Calothrix sp. FI2-JRJ7; assembly: GCA_019359675.1. GTDB lineage: Bacteria > Cyanobacteriota > Cyanobacteriia > Cyanobacteriales > Nostocaceae > Dulcicalothrix. The sequence continues at coordinate 135,336 of JAHHGX010000083.1, read as the reverse complement.
CTTAATATGCTTGGTAAATTATTAGGTTGATATATAATAATCGAGCGTTCGCTTGGGTCAATCAACCATCCAAGCAGGGAGCCATTTCTTAAACAATGTAAAATATTGTTTGTTACTTTAGTTTGACTTTGGTCAGGAGAAAGAATTTCAATGACCCAAGCAGGGGCAAAATTTATACCACTACTAATAATATCACTGTTTTCATCTAACGGTAGTCGGTCAGTAGCTACTATAGATACATTTGGAACTACTGAGCGATTACCAAATGTGCAGCGTAATTTTGGAAAAGCTTCGTAATCGCTATTTGTCGTATCAATAGCTGTAATCAGACGTTTCTGTAAAAGACTATGTTTTGCTCCTCCCATAGGTTTTTGCACTACTTGAGTATTAATGTACTCCCACGCTGGCGATTCGTTGATGTAAGGAAGCTTTAGGAATTCTTCCAAAGTATTTATCGAAATTGAAATCGTCATAATAAATTTTTGATCTATACATTTATTATTGTAGGTATTGAATCACGTAAATACATTAACATTTATTTACATTAGGGAAGTGCATGAAACGGCGCCTAACATTATTCTTATTACGACTAACAGCAAGCGTGCTGGTACTATTAAATTTACATGCCTGTACACAAGCGCCTATTGTAGAAAGTGTACAAAATACAACAACTCAAGCATCAGTTTTAGTACGTGCAAAGGCGCCTCCACCAATACGTAAACCTCCTTCAGCACAAGCCAATAATCTATTTACTTGGCGCAATGTCAATATCCAAGGAATGGGTTATGTTACAGGTTTAGTAATTAGCCCAACTTCGCCTTATGATGTATATGTTCGTACAGATGTAGGTGGCGCCTATCGTTTCGACCGTAAGAATAAAACATGGTTTCCTTTAATGGACATGTTTGATACTAATTTCGCTGGTGGTGGAATTGGAGTAGAAAGTATTGCTGTTGATGGATTGACAAATCGTGTTTATGCTGCTGTAAATCGGAATAATTCAACTTTTACAGAAAAAGAAAAACTCAAATATAAATATTCGGGTGAAATATTAATATCTAACAATAGAGGTATTACATGGCAACCCACAGGTTTAGGAAAACATGATATTTTCGTTGGTCCAAATAATGCATACCGTTCAGATACAGGTGAGAGAATAGCAGTTGACCCAAATAAACCAAAATTAATTTATTTTGCTTCGCGACGCAATGGTTTGTGGAGAAAAGACGGGAATGCAGAATGGACGAAGGTTACAGGGTTGCCAGAAGCTAGTAGTTTACCAGAATATCAAAAAAACGGTAAAGATAATAAAGATATACCTGGTTTTACATTTGTTGTATTCGATAAAGCCAAAAATATATATGTAGGTGTTCATGGTAGTGGAGTTTGGCGCAGTGCTGATGGTGGTAATTCGTGGAATAATATTGAAGGCGCCAAAAATCCGGTGCGTGCAGTAGTTGCTAGTGATGGAACATTATATGTAGCTTTTGGAACGTGGGGTGGTAACGGTCAGAATACATCGGGAAGTATCCGTAAGTATAGTAACGGTAATTGGACAGCTATCACACCTGATGGAGAAGCAAGAGTATATTCAGCTATTACCGTACACCCAAATCAACCCAAGACAATAATGGCTGTTGCCGACAAGTTTGTTTATATGTCTACCAATGGTGGACTTTCTTGGGATAAACAAACTATGTATATGGGCGCCTATGATGCAAACAATCCTTCATATAAAATTAATCCTACTGCACCAGGGTATTATCAATCTTACGCTTCAACAGGCGCCGCATCAATTACATTTGACCCCAGTAATGCAAAAAAAGTGTGGTGGACAAACGGTTGGGGAGTTGCGAGTAGTGATGATGTGACAGTAAAAACTCCTGTTTATCAATGGTTGATGAATAATTTGGAAGAATTAGACTTAAATATGGTGCGAGTACCACCCAAACCGAAAGCACAAGGAGGTGCAGATTTATTAAGCGCGACACAAGATAAAATAGGGTTTCGGCATGTAAGTCGCTATGAAGTACCAACAAAAGCTATCGGTCCCCAAAATATAGCGATTAATCCTAGTTATAAATGGGCAAACCCTGATTGGAAAGTATATCCCGTTCCTTTTCCTCACGTAGCAGGCGCCACAGGAATGGATTTTTCGTATAATAATCCTGACCATGCAGCATTTGTAGGTTTTCATCAATGGCAAGGGTTTTGGGGAATACATGGTGTAACTAGTGATAACGGTAAAACTTGGAGAGCATTCGAGTCTATCCCGACAGAAGAACTTTGGAAAAGTGATAAGTCAGGAAAAGAGAAAGTTTATGCAATAGGTGGACAAATAGCTATGTCCCCAACGAATCCAAAAAATATGGTATGGGCGCCGACTTGGGGAACTTGGACGCATTATACTAGTGATGGTGGAAAAACTTGGCGACTCGCGCGCAATTTAGATTATAATCCCCCCCCTCAGCCGTTTGACGAGAAGAATAACGACCATTTACATTACCAAGCTTTACCCAAGTCTTGGTCAAACAGCATTAGTCCGTGGTTGAGTTCATATATTTTGGCAGCAGATAGAAAAGACCCTCAAGGCAAAACTTTCTATTATTACGATGTTAGTGGGTTTTATTATAGTAATGATGGTGGCGCCAGTTGGAGTAAGAGTAAAGCAAATAATTTACCTGGTTGGTTAATTCGTCCTGCTATTGTTAGTAACCCGACACAGCAACGTGATGTATGGATGAGTTTCGCGCGTAACCCTGAAGACGTAAATGGTAATCCGTTGTATCGTTCTGTTGATGGTGGAAAGTCTTTTAGTAAAGTTACGTCAGTCAAAACCTGTGAATTTGTGACTTTCGGTAAAGGTAAATCTAATAAACTTCCGTATATTTACATGTTTGGTCGTGTTGGTAATGCCACTAAAGACGCGATATACAAATCTGAAGATATGGGTAAATCTTGGAGTCGTATTAGTGACCCTGATATTTTACAGTTTCCAGGAATTACTTATATGGAGGGTGATATGCGTACAGAGAACTTGGTTTATGTGGCTTTGACTGGACGCGGTATTATGGTTGGTGAAAGTGGGCAACGGATGTAACGGATGGTTAATTATATATAAAAAGATGTTTTAAAGAAAGTATAAATTATCATCTCTTGTGGAGCGGGCATCCTTGCCCGTCTAGTATTACAACTGGTGTAATACATTTGATTTGTTTTGTCTGACTGTATATGGTGTTTATTTATCACGGTTCACCCACTTGATATTTAGCAATATTTTCTCGCTACAAAAAATTTGTTCAACCGGGAGTCACTATTTTAACATGCAATATTATTGAGTCTATCTAAAGAATGACTTAATGTAACAAATATTTGTATTCATCAAGACAAAATATGATGTTAGAGTTACTTCATGGGTGGGTATTAGTAAATACAAATTTACTTGTATATTCGTGTAATATAATAATACATGGAGTCATATAAAATAATAATTTGTAACCGTAAGGACTAGAATTTTATGACGGTCGTACAAGAACAAAGATACTTTTCACCTGAAGAATACTTAGAAATCGAAGTTAATTCTCAAGAGCGCCATGAATACATTGATGGTACAATAATTACGATGACAGGCGGAACACCAAATCATAACCAGATTGCTCTTAACCTAAGCGGTGCTATGAACTCGACTTTGAAGCGTCATCACCGTGTCTTTATGACAGACCAAAGATTATGGATTCCTAAAAAGGAAATTCATACTTATCCCGATGTAATGGTAGTTAGAAAGCCTCTAGAGCTTCAAGAAGGGCGTAGAGATACGGTTATTAATCCACTAATCATTGCTGAAGTATTATCAAAATCTACAAAAAGTAACGATAAAGATGAAAAATTTACTGCTTATCGGACAATCGAAAGCTTTCAAGAGTATCTTTTAATCGACCAGTATACAATACATGTTGAGCAATATTCTAAAACTGATAATAATAAATGGATATTTTCCGAATACGACGATGAGAATGCAACGATTTCGTTAACTTCTGTCAAATTTGAAATTACTGTCGCAGATATCTACGATAACGTTGAGTTTGAACTACAAGAATAGTTTTAGTGTATCTGGTTTCATTAAATCGTTGCGAGAAGTACCTACTTTATTATTGATGCGGTTAGCATTTGGCGCCGATCTTTGCCGCTTTGGGATGTTTCGCGCAGTGCGGAGTAACGAATATGTTAAAATCGACTATTTGGAAAAGCGTAACACCCAAACCTTCGCTCAATAACTCTCGCAGTGAGTAAAGTATGCAAGTCCAACTCAAACAAATCGTTGTTCCTGTCGGTCAGCAACTCATAATGACTGATGTCAGTTGGCAAATGTACGAACAATTGCTAGAAGAGTTAGGAGAAAAACGGGGTTCAAGAATAAATTACAGTGACGGGTTCTTAGAAATCATGGTGCCCTTACCCGAACATAAAGATGATAAAGTGATAATTGCCGACTTGGTAAAGGTGCTTCTTCTTTACCGTTATTTACAGCTACAAGTCGTAACTTATCTTTATGTTCTTGATAATACGCATATCCAAAATATCCTAAAGCATCCGGGTCTTTACTGACACCGCTTGCAATCACTTCGTCATCTTCACTAGCTGTATAATCAGTACGACTAGCTTTAGCTTTTCCAACTATTGCTTCGGTGAAGTAGTCAAAAGTACCAGAGTCTTTACCAGCGCCGAATAATTTGATGGGTCGGTCGGGCCAAGATGCACGGATTTGTGACCACTTAGTAATTTTACCTTGGGCGCCAGGTTCCCATAACTTCTTCAATTCATCTACAGTGATATCTTTTGCCCAGGTATTCTGAGGATGAACAACTACCGAAAGAGCATCAAAAGCAACAGGAATCTCAATATACGCAACATTATTTTTTCTACAAGCTTCCATCTCTTCGGTAGTTATCGGTCGAGAAGCATTGCTGATATCTATTTCCCCCGCACAAAATCTCTTAAACCCACCACTCGTACCAGAAAAGTTAACCTGAACTTGCACTTTATTGTTTTGATTCGCAGCATATTCTTTACCAATCGCTGCTGTTATCGGATATACCGTACTTGAACCATCTATTTTAATTGTGGTAAGAGTTTCTGAATTACTCACTTGAGTTAAATTTGGTGCCGTTAGAGTCTGAGCAGACTGGTCAGACGTAGAGGCACAAGTCGCCAATGCCAACATTCCCGCAATCAAAGTCAAATTCTTCACGACGACGTTCATTTACTTCACTCCTAAAGAGTAGTACCAAAACTATACACACATTATTTCAAATAAACTTGATGCATAATTATGGATGATAGCAAAAAAACATAAAACTTATCAAAAAAAATTGATGCTTAGTCGCTCGCTACTGGGCAATGTGTATTTTGCTACTTTAATATATAAGTGGATACTAAACTTATCAATTTTTTTTGAAATAATGGACAATAATGCATCAAAAAAAATTGATTAGTATGTATACTAGTGCCAAAAGGCAGAAGATAGGAGGCAGAAGGTAGAAAAAAGATTCCTTACTTGATAAGCTTTGTAGCTTTTTCTAACTGGATAGTTTTTTTAGCCATGCTGCACTAGGTAATTGTTCTTGCTTTATTTTCACGTTCAAAAATAAAGTTGCAGCGTTTTAATTATTCATTACTGTTTGTTAACCAATAGTTAATTATTTGGGAGAATTCATGGCGGTAAGAGTTGGAATTAATGGATTTGGTAGGATTGGGCGCCTTTCGTTGCGAGCAGCTTGGGATTGGTCAGATATTGAGTTTGTGCATATTAATGAAATAAAAGGTGGAGCTGAGACAGCCGCTCACTTGTTGAAATTTGACTCAGTTCATGGACGCTGGGGACAAGAAGTGGTAGCCAAAGAAGATAAAATTCTTATAGATGGCAAGGCATTGACTTTTAGTGAGTTTAGTAAGCCTGGTGATGTAGACTGGGCAAGTTTGGGAGTAGATATTGTTTTAGAGTCTTCTGGCAAGTTCCGAACACCTGATACTTTGGCGCCTTATTTTGAAAGAGGAGCTAAGAAAGTGATTGTTGCGGCGCCGGTGAAGGAGGAAGCTTTAAATATAGTCATGGGAGTAAATGACTATCTTTACGAACCTGAGAAACATCATTTATTGACGGCGGCATCTTGCACTACAAATTGTTTGGCGCCTGTAGTTAAGGTAATTCATGAAGGTATAGGCATTAAGCACGGGTTAATTACTACAGTGCATGACCATACCAACACCCAAACTATAGTAGATGCACCTCATAAAGATTTGCGACGAGCTAGAGCTACAAATATGTCGTTGATTCCAACTACAACGGGTTCAGCGACAGCGATTGGTTTGATATATCCCGAACTTAACGGTAAGCTCAACGGACTTGCTGTGCGTGTACCTTTGCTTAATGCATCATTAACAGATTGTGTATTTGAAGTGGCAAGACCTACTACACGAGAAGAAGTTAACAGTTTGCTTGAAGGCGCCGCGAATGGTGAACTTAAAGGTATTCTCGGTTATGAAGAACTACCGCTAGTGTCAATTGATTATAAAGATGACCCTCGCTCATCGATAATTGATGCTCTTTCCACGATGGTAGTAGACCAAACTCAAGTCAAAATTTTAGCTTGGTATGACAACGAATGGGGCTATGCAAATCGCATGGTTGAACTCGCACGCAAAGTAGCTCTTAGTCTTTAACAAACTCAGCACTCATGACTTCAAACACTAATTTAAGAAACTATATCTTAGTAACGCTTACATATTGGGGCTTCACAATAACTGATGGCGCCTTGCGAATGTTGGTGTTACTTTATTTTAACCAGATAGGTTACAGTCCAATTCAGATTGCCTCGCTGTTTTTGTTTTACGAAATTTTTGGTATTGTCACTAACTTTTTAGGTGGCTGGATTGGTTCGCAATTTGGACTCAAAATAACGCTTTACTCTGGAATCGGGCTACAAATATTCTCCTTAGTAATGTTATCTGGGCTAAATCGTGGCTGGCCTGAATGGGTAGCGGTACTATTTGTGATGGTCGCACAGGCATTTTCTGGGATAGCCAAAGACCTAACTAAAATGAGTACCAAAAGTGCAATACGCTTAGTTGTACCCCAAGATGCTCAATCTGCACTGTTTAAATGGGTAGCAATACTCACTGGTTCTAAGAACGCTCTTAAAGGTATTGGTTTCTTTGTTGGTAGTGTACTGCTGTCTGTATTTGGCTTCGTGAATGCTCTATGGATAATGGCAGCAGGGCTATTTGTAATAATTTTTACAGGGTTAATGCTACCGAAAGGAATGGGAAAAATCAAGAAAAAAGTCAAATTTTCCCAACTCTTTTCTAAAAGCCAGGAAATCAATATTCTTTCTGCCGCTAGATTCTTTCTCTTTGGTTCCAGAGACGTTTGGTTTGTAGTTGGTCTGCCAGTATTTTTACGCACTGTATTGGGTTGGACATTTTACCAAGTCGGAGGTTTCTTAGCTATTTGGGTAATTGCTTATGGTATTGTGCAATCATCTGCCCCAACCTTGCTAAAACGTTTTGGTTCCGGTCGTCCTCCTACTGCATCAACTATTCAATTTTGGACTTTTACCTTAACCGCAGTACCAGCGCTTATTGCCATTGGTTTACAAGCAGGTATTGAGCCTAACACCGTAATTATTGCTGGACTACTTCTATTTGGTTTAGTATTTGCCTTCAACTCCGCAGTCCATTCTTACTTGGTATTAGCATTTACCGATGATGATAAAGTCGCGTTGAATGTAGGCTTTTATTACATGGCGAACTCAGCCGGAAGGTTAGCTGGTACAGTATTATCAGGAGCAATTTATCAAGCTTTTGGATTAGTGGGGTGTTTATGGACATCAATGGTATTTATTTTAGCTGCCGGAGTAGTATCGTTGAAATTACCTAACCCTCAACCAAGTAAAGATATAGCATGGAAGGCAGGCGAAGGTGATTAACTAAAGGGTTTTACCCATTTAAAATACCTAATATATGTCAAAAGCAAGCAACAAAGAAACCTTAACGTTGGTCTTAGCTCTGCTTATCACTGGCGGGCTAGCAGCAGGTGGTATATGGTACTTCCAAGGTAATTTCTCTAATCAGAGCATAGAGAAAACTGACGATAATCAAAATCGTCAACTCCAAAATTCTACAAATCAAATTATTGGAACGTCGAGCTTAGACACCAGTTTGCCAAGCCCCAGTGTGTTGACTATTGATGGTAGCGTAACAATGGTCGCTGCGATTAAACAGTTACAAATAGCTTTTTCATTAATAAATCCATCTTTGTCTACAACTTATGGTGTACCCGATGGTAAGCCAAATGGAACTAATGCGGGGATCAAAAATCTAATTGATGGTAAAGTTTTGATGGCTGCTTCTTCCCGGCGCCTGAAACCAGGAGAAATTCAAGCAGGTCTTGTGGGAATTCCAATTGCAAAAGACGCTTTAGCTGTAACAATAGGTATCAACAATCCCTACCAAGGGGGATTGACAATGGCGCAATTAAAAGAAATATTCCAAGGAAAAATTACAAACTGGTCGGAAGTGGGGGGACCCAACGCACCAATCAAAGTAATTAACCGTTCTCGCGATAGCGGTACTCACACCTTCTTTGAAGATGTAGTTCTTTTAGGAGAAGGATTTTCTCCAGATGGGGCAAACTTTAAAACGCTTGAACGAGATGAAACCACACCAATATTGCGAGCGTTAGGGAAAGATGGCATAAGTTATAGTACCGTAACCCAAATTGAAAACCAAAAAACCGTTCGCATCGTTCCAATTGATGGAATATCCCCCACAGATCAAACTGCTATTCAAAACGCATCTTATCCAATCAGTCGAGTAGTCTACCTAGCAGTACCACAAAAAACCAATCCAGCAACAAAACAATTTATAGACTTCACCTTATCTACTCAAGGACAACAAATAATCAAAAGAGCAGGTTTTATTCCTATTCAATAGATAACGTAGGGTGTGTGGCGCCAACAATAACCTAACAACGAAGCAGTAATTTTGCGGCGCCACGCACCAAACAACATCGAAAAAATACAAAGGTTAAACTCAATGCAACAGCCAACAACCCAGTCAATTGCAGAAAATTTATGGTGGGTAATCCCAAACACATTAGCAGGTGTTCGTAAACCAACCCTAGAAGAACTAAGCGAACTGAAAACTGCGGGAATTAGTGCAATTGTTTCAGTCATGAATTACCCAGCAAACTTAGATTTATACGAGCAGTTCGGTATCCCTCACCTTTGGCTGCCCATCGATGTAGGTAGCTCACCAAGCCGAGAACAGCTTCAGGAATTACAACAATTTGTTAACATTCAAAATTCCCTAGGTCATGCTGTAGCAGTTCATTGTACAGGTGGAGTACATCGCACAGGTACAATGCTGGCTTCTTACCTAATTTTCAACGGCTATTCTTACAGCGATGCAATGCAAAAAATTCAAGATGCTAACCCTTCAGTTCATTTAGAACAAGCTCAAACTAGCTTTTTACTTTCGTTGGCAGATCATATCATGTCCGGTTGATTGCCCATAATGTAGAGAACAAGGGTTCAATCGCGTCTCTACGAGTATTTTATTACGGTTACGTTACCGGACATGATATAACTCTATCATTTCAAAAAAACTTGATTTGTCAAGTAGCAGAAGTCGTGAATTAAATAGAAATGATAAATCATCTGGCGCCGACCGTAAATTGAAGGCGCCGGAATGAGCCAAATAGTAAGAGGCACGGAGTTAAATGAACCTAAAATTGCTTCTGCTTTTGTAGTAACTGTCCTATCGTCAAATCAAACTGTGACTCTCCACCAAATACGGTTCCCACTTTACCTTTATTTAAGTGAACAACACCAATTCTATAGATTTCGTCAGGTAAAGACACATAACCTACAGAATCTGCAACAGAAGATGCTTTTTGCAGATAAAAGTTAACGAATTGGTAAACATAGTGTTTTTCAGACGAATAAGGATTTACATATATAAATAAAGGTCGAGACAGTGGTTTGTATTTATTCTTATGTACAGCTTCTGGTAAGTGCGTGCGATACAAAAAACAAAACTTATCAATTTTTTTTGATGCTTTTACCAAGATGGGATTATCATGAAACTTATGCATCAATTTTTTTTGAAATAGTTTAATTAGATAATTTGTGTCACGGAGTGGAGTTTATGAGTGCAAACAATCCGCAAGTAAGGCGAGTTAGGGTACAAGCAGGTAGCAATTTAAGCTTTTTTGAAAAATACCTGACTGTTTGGGTGTTTTTATGTATCGTAGCGGGAATAGTACTTGGGAGATTATTTCCGGGAGTTGCGGTAGCGCTTGATGCGATGAGTGTGTATCAAGTATCTATACCTATCGCGATATGTTTATTCTTCATGATGTACCCCATCATGGTCAAAATTGATTTTACTCAGGCAGCTAATGCTATTCGGGCGCCGAAAGCAGTACTCTTAACATTAGTGGTAAACTGGTTGATTAAGCCATTTACAATGGTAGTGTTCGCTCAGTTCTTTTTAGGATGGTTATTTCGTCCTTTAATAGTGGGGACAGAAATAATTCGCGGTAGTGAAGTACCAATTTTTAATTCTTATATAGCTGGTACTATTTTATTAGGAATTGCACCTTGTACGGCAATGGTGTTAATGTGGGGATACCTTTGCTATGGTAATCAGGGACATACTTTAGTAATGGTAGCCGTCAATTCTTTAGCAATGTTATTTTTATATGCTCCTTTAGGAAGATGGTTGCTGGCAGCAAATGATTTAGCTGTACCTTGGGAAACGATTGTTTTGTCAGTTTTAATTTATGTTGGTTTACCTTTAATAGCAGGAATGTATAGCCGTTACTGGATTTTAAAGCATAAAGGTAGAGAATGGTTTGAAAGACGTTTTTTAAAGTATCTTAGTCCAATTGCGATTACTGCACTATTAATTACTTTAGTTCTACTATTTGCTTTCAAAGGAGAATTAATAGTTAATAATCCTTTACATATTTTACTAATTGCAGTTCCACTATTTATTCAAACAAATTTTATTTTCTTGATTGGATATGTTGCAGCGTTAAAGCTCAACATACCATACGAAGATGCGGCGCCAGCAGCATTAATTGGAGCTAGTAATCATTTTGAAGTTGCAATTGCCACTGCTGTGATGTTGTTTGGTTTAAATTCTGGCGCCGCACTAGCAACAGTAGTAGGGGTTTTAATAGAAGTACCTGTTATGTTAGTGTTGGTAGAACTTTGTAAGCGAACAGCGGCTTGGTTCCCACGCGAACCCGAAAAAGCTACACTACTTGACCCCAGGTGCATTAAACCTTTTTAATATTAAACTAATTTGTACGGTGGGCAGCGCCCACTCTACTATTAAGTTTTATCAGAACATGGTGAAGCAGGTGTGATTTTACTAATTCTACTAAAATCTTTTAAATAATTTTGTAAAACTTCAAATTGAGAACTATTCAGACTGTAGTAAATCCAACGTCCTTCTTGCCGCGCGTTAACAAAACCAGCTTCTTTAAGAATTTTGAGATGAAACGATAGCTTTGACTGAGTGACACCTAACACTTCACACAAATCACAAACACACTGCTCTCGTTTCCGTAATAGTTCCAAAGTGCCAATCCGTAAAGGGTCAGAAAGAGCATGAAAACCAGCAGCGATATTCTTCGGAACGGTAGCTTCTTGAGTTTGCATTTTGTTGCTGTACTTTTTTCTAGGTGTTTTTTCTAACAGGGTATACTTCTTCTATATTAACAACTAATATAGCCAATTGTTGAACCACCTTTACTCGTCCAAAACGCTAACGTTACACCTGGATTAAAATGGGCGCCGCTTATATGTCCTAGCGAATAAATCAACGCTGCTACAACTGCACCAAAAACAAAGCTGACTCCAACATGCGTAATCACACCTTGACTTATGGAATTTACAACTATGGCGCCAGTTCCAGCAAATATCAAAATCAAAGTACCAAATAACTCAGCAGCAAGCAGGCGCATGCTTTTAGAGGCTTCTTTCAAAAAAGACTTTACTATGGTACTACGGTTTCCGTACTCATGACGACGCACTGATTGTTTAACCAAATCAAGCTTCCTCACAACTAGAATAATCTACACCTCCATCATTAAAAAAAAAATTGATATGTCAATGTCGTCAGGTACACTTTAGATTAAAATTATAATCAGTTGTCATGTAACGGCGCCTGGGTAGAGGCTAAATACATTTTAATAATGAAGGGTCTCTAATATCATGCTGCATTCCATAGTCAGTTGTGGCAAATTCGATTTGTAAAATTAAGCGATTTTTATTGGTAGGGGCAATTCCTTTATGAAAACAAAGTCCATCTTCCACAAATCCAAAACCAGCTTGACCGTAAATAGTGATTAGAGATTTTTCACCATAATACTTAATTATATCTTCGTCAGTTTCTCGTTTACGCAGTATTAAATGTGAAAGTTTTTTTTGCTTATGACTGCCACGAACACAAATATGAGGACCACTCTGTTTATCTACATCAGTTAAATAAAAGAAAAATTTGATAAAACGGTAATCATCGAGGTCGTAGTGAAAAAGTTGACCATTAGAACTAAGTTGTTGATATGTTCTCTCTCCGGGAAAACTCCACCAAAGTAGTGAACCTTGATGCACTGGTTCTCGCTCTAAATATTTAGCTGCTATTGCTAATAATTTAGCATCATTTTGGAGTTTATTAATAGCAGGGCAAAGTGAAGATGTATTAAAATAACTGCCTACTATAAACTGTTTTTTTGTTTTAATTTGTGCTTGCTCTTTTTGATGATAATAAAATCCTAATTCTGGCTTTCGATTCGCATAGCAAAGAGTAGATTCTGCAAATTCAACTATTTCTTTAACTACGCACTGAGGTAAATTGATGCCTAGAAAAATTCCGTCGTCTTTCAATTGATTTACAACTTCATTAACATTAACATTTGTGAAATATGAATTACTTTCATCTATAGTTAATTGAGATAATTTACTTTGACGAGTCAAAAAATATCTAATTGTTCGACCAGCTTGAAACCGCGAAACTTTACGCATTAATAACCATTTAGGATTTTTAGTTAAACCTTTGTAATTTTCATAAACTGCATTATATAAGTTTGAGAAAATTCTCTGTTTGTAGTTATTTACGTTTTGTATAAACATGCTAAGTTAATCACAATAATACTCTAATTATGATGTAATTTACACGAACGAAAAGTATACAAACATACTAAGTATGATGCCTGTACAGAAAAAAGTTTGCGATTGGTACCAAGAGGTAGAGTAGTGAGTCGAATTGTTTTAACTACGATAGGTTCGCTTGGAGATTTGCATCCGAAAATAGCAATTGTCATGGTTGTGACTAATCTCCATTACTGGGTAACGTTTGCCTCGACACGGCTTACAGGCTTGTAATGGTCTTCGGTTCAACCGGAGTGGGAAAATCGGTTTTCATCCTTGACCGACGCTTGAGGCTGGCTAACCTCATTAAGTCATGACCTGTAAACGGACTAAAAGGGTTTTATCCCGCTCCGTAGAAGGAACAGTTCTACGCTGAGCCTGGACATGACCCGGAATTATTAGAATTACTCCTAATTACTCCGTTTTCCCGTCACGCCGATAATATCTTAGCTATAGACTATGCACCATATTCACAAATTTTCCCAAGTGCTAGCGTAATTGTACACCAAGGTGGAATTGGAACAACAGCCCAGGCATTACGAGCAGGTTGGACTGGGTATGCGTTACTTTTGAATCCAACAAGTCTTTTACAAAAAATACCTAGCACTAAACCATGTTTCGGAAGAATATGGGGTGCCTTCTTACCTTTTAGTTCAATGCTTGCTCGCATTATTCTGGCATCAGTTTTGCTGCAAGTCTTGGGCTTAGTTACACCCCTGTTTACACAAATTATTCTTGACCAGGTGGTAGTACACAAAAGCTTGATGACTTTACATGTATTTGCCATAGGAGTGCTGCTGTTTGGTATTTGGCGAGTAGGGTTACTTGGCGTTCGTCAGTACTTATTAGATTATTTCTCAAACCGTGTAGATTTGACGTTAATTAGTGCTTTTATCAGTCATGCACTCAATCTGCCTCTAGAGTTTTTTGCTGACCGTCATGTTGGCGATATTGTGACGCGCATGCAAGAAAATCAAAAAATCCAAATGTTTCTCACCCGTCAAGCTGTCACAACTGGTTTAGATGCGCTGATGGCATTTGTTTATGTGGGGTTGATGGTTTATTACAACTGGCGCCTAACTTTATTAGTACTGGTATACTAAAACCTATTATTTTATTAACAGTGCTGGCAAGTTGAATGCTGCGGAAAGTTTCACGAAATGTATTCACTGAATCTGCAAAACAGAACTCATCACTAGTAGAAATGCTGACTGGAGTGGCAACTTTGAAGACAGCGGCAGCAGAACGAGATTTGCGATGTAGTTCTCTAGATACTGAATCAGAAAGACGCTTTCAAGAGAACTTACGCCGTATTAGTAAACAACGTACTACTTTTATTATTGCTCATCGTCTGTCAACCGTGCGAAATGCTTCGTGTATTCTTGTTCTAGACAAAGGGGTTATTGTTGAACACGGCGCCCATGAGGAATTAATGCAGCAGCAAGGTCTTTACTATCACCTTGCACAGCAACAGCTTAATATTTGAAATAAGCTTAAACGTAGGGTGCGTGACGCCATGAAAAAATCTGAGCGTAATGATAAGACTTCAGCGTCACGCACCAACGAGCTGAAATATATGCCAATTTGGCATTAATAAATGTCCAATATAGAATTAATGAAGAATAATATGTATATAAGGAAACAAAACTTGACAACGAATACTTGGTGCGTGAAAGTAGCAACGAATACTTGGTGCGTGAAAGCAGTTTAATACTTCATTTCTGTTGTAGATTGTAATAGCTTTCACGCACCCTACCAGTTCATTATTTTAAATTTAAAGTTAGCAAGTTATATTTTTTTAATCGAAGAAAAAATTTCCGCAGAACTAACATCAGGAATTTATCAAGAGATTTTAAACCGAATATTTAGAACATGGCTAGATTCTGAATTAAACCATATTGGAATTAGATAAATATGAAAAAAGTATTAAATATTACAGCTTTTTTCCGAAATCAACGATAATCGGCTTGTTTTTACGTTTAAGAATCAATAAGAGCGGAAATGCTACAAATCATGATTAACAAGCTACTTTTCCCTGGTGCTGTTGTAATTAGTTTTTTATATTTAACAGGTTGCGGGGAAACCAATTCTAATTCTGTAACCGTATCTCCGACTGTAACATCTAGTCCAGTAGCATCCGCTCAACCAGATACAGTGACGCCTATATCCCAGACATCACCAACAACCTCACCTGATAAAGCTGGTAAAAAATTGGCGCCTGGAACATATTGCTATTCTGCCAAAACAAAAACGCTTGATGCAAATGCGAAAATAAATATTAGTGCTAGTAACAAAGTTAATGGTACAGTGCAAGCAACTATCCAAAATCCTGCTGAGAGTTACTATACTTCTTATAACCAAACCCTGACAGGAGAATTAGCTGCTGATAAAGCAAAACTGAAAATTGTTACAAAAATTGAAAACGATACTCAAAATACTCAAGAAACGTGGACAATTACTGAGTCGAAGTTAAATACAGGTAGAGAAACCTTCACTAAAGCCAATTGTACAACCGCGACCTCTGATAAAGAAGCAACAGCAACAAGAAAACCTGTACGAGTCAACTTTGCTAGTGGCGCCAACTCAACAACAATAAAACAATCCGTAATTAGAGGAGAACGTGACACTTACTTACTTGGCGCCAAACAAAGACAACAAATGAATCTAAAAATTACATCTCTAGAAAAGAATGCTGTATTCGATGTCATCGCACCAGATGGTAAAACTATTAAGCAAGAAGCTACAATTTGGAGCAGAAAACTTCCAGAAAATGGAGATTACCAAATTGTAGTCGGAGGAACTCGCGGTAATGCTACCTACGAATTAACTGTAGAAATAAAATAAAAATTACATTTACACGTAGAGACGCGATTTATCGCGTCTCTACAACACACAATGTTACGAATAATTTATTAACCATTTACCAATTACTTTTTCCATATAAGTGTCACCTTCAGTAAAACCTAACTTTTCATAAAAATCTACCGCATCTTCAGTAAATAAACAAACATGTTGACCTGATAATTTATCTAGTAATAACGATATCATTTTACTGGCAATACCTTGGCGCCGATAAGGTGTGAAAGTCCAAACATCTACAATATAGGCATTGCAAACACCATCTGACAATACGCGCGCAGTACCGACTATACGATTATCGATATAGGCAATACAAGTTGCATAGCTGTTTTCAAAAGAATTTTTAAGTTGTTGTGGACTTCTGCCATTATCAAAAGCATCTTCCTTGAGAGTCGCTTTCATCTCACCCCAGTTTATATTGCCTAAATCGCTTTTGTACGTCACCATAACTTTATATATAGAAGTTGAATTTTAGAAACCGGGTTTCTTTGCGTAATTTGTAATGAAAACAAATATTTTACATACACACCCGGTTTCTTTGCCTTAACTCGCCATAGTAATAAATTAACTACTAATTGCTACCTATTGGAGGTAAATTATTTGGGTCAATACCTTGAGATTGCAAATAGGCAATTAGTGTTTCTTTTTGCTGACGTTCGTGTTCAGCACGTTGACGTTCCTGTTCGGCACGTTGACGTTCTATCTCAACTTTTTCAACTGCCCACGGTAGTAAATTTCCTGCTTCGTCCCACCAACGCAACCAGTAACCAGTTCTAGATTCTTTTGTTCCTTGCCAAGTTCCCAAAAATAAACCCATCGAGTCAATCCAATGGCGACCGTATAAACAGCTGATTTATAATGCTTGCATCCGCAGGCTAAAAGCCTTTTAGGTAAAGGTTTTGATAGTTATTGGAGATGTCTATTATGTTTTTTACTTATTTCAACTACTCTCTGTGTACTCTGCGTCTCTGTGGCAAATACTTAAATAATCGTATAAAATATCCAATCTTTGTTGAATATCCCCCTTATATTTATTTATTATAACTCTCCATAACATTTTTCCTAAACAACGAGACGCGCGCCATGAGAATACTGCATCTTGTATATCAATATGGCTACGTTCAAATAATAAGTGCCCTGTTAAACCTACTAGCTGTGTTAAAGGTAAGGCACAGAGTAACCAAATATTGTGGAAGTAAGCGGTGCCGAGAAGTAAGCTGTAAAATATAAATATTCCTAGGATGTGAAGGATGATGTTAACAGGGTGTTGATGTTTGAGAACAAAGATGTCCCAGTAGTCTGTAAATGGATGGTCTGTGATATTACTGTTGATACGGTTTCTGAGATTTTTCATTGTATTAGTAAGATTTATGTTGGGTTACGCTGCCGCTCCACCCAACCTACTATTTTATAATTAAGACTTTTCCGAGTTGTTGTTGACCTAAGCGTTTATTTACTTTACCTTGGGCAATGACTTTTACACCGCTTATATATACGGCTTGAATTATTTCTTCTGAACCTCGTTTAACCATTCGTGGTTCTCCGTCGAGTACTGGGTCGAAAACTTCTATTTGGGGACTGATGGGTTGATTGAGTGCATTAGGGTTCATAATAACTATATCGGCTTTGGCGCCTACTTTTATTACTCCTGTATCTAACCGAAACCATTGGGCAGGTTCTCCTGTTACGCGAGAAATTGCTATTTCGGGTTTCATAAATTTAGTAACTACTGCTTGTTTGAGTAAAGATAAGGCACCATCATAATATCCTAAGTTCCGCACGTGTGCCCCTGCATCAGTAAAACCTGGTAATATATGCGGGTGTGACATCATTGCTTTTCTAGGTTCGAGTCGGTCGTTGGCGCCTGTTGCTACCCATTGTATGTCTGTATCGTATAGTTGTAGTGCTTCGATAAAAAAGTCTAAGGGGTCTTGCTGTCTTTTACGTGCGACTTCTACGAAGCTTAAACCTTGCCAGGTTTCATTAGGACAACGTACTATTTCCATGTTTTCTAACTGACGATGAAATGAACGGCGCCATTTATTACACCAGTCAGTACGAAATTGCGATACAAAACCAGGTGATGTCCATAATTGTTGACGTTCTTCTCTGGAATTACAACCATTCAGCTTTACACCACAGGGAAACTCTTCAAATAATGGTGTGACTGGGCCATTGGAATAAATAGTAAAGGGTTCTGTTAAGGTTTGAAACCTGACATTCCCTCTCATTATTCGGTTCCAAAAGAATAAAAGAGGAGCAAATACTCTCCAGAGTTTACGGTCGTGGACAGCATCTAATGCACTTAGCACAGTTAAGCGTAAAGGTCGCTTTCCTAAACTCATCCGAAAAATTTCCCAAAATGAAGCTAGTCGCTGTAAGTTTGGTGTTACCTGAAAAACTTTATTGCGTTGCCGACATAAATTTGCCAGCATTGCGTATTCTTTATATTGCGCGTGTTGTGAAGGAATAGTGCAACCACCCCATTCTCCACTCATTAAATGCCAAGGGAACATATCTATAGAAATGCCAATAAATCCGTCATCTAATGCTTTTGCTGCGATGTCCTCCATTATTTGTAGTTCTTTTTTGTTAGGTTGAGCAGTTAAGCTACGTTCCAAACCCATGACATGCGCGCGTAATGCACTATGTCCAAACATTGCTGCTACATTTGGTCCTAACGGTAACTGCTGTAAATGTTGTAAATACTCTTTGGGAGTTTGCCACGACATAGATTTTTGTAGCCATTTCTCAATTAGTTTATGTGAAAGCGTTTCGACTCGTTGAAAAATGTCTGCTAGTACTTGCGGCGCCCCTATTGCCACGGACAAGCTACAATTGCCAATGACTACACTTGTTACCCCATGACGAACTGACTCGCTTAAACCGGGTGCTATCTCTACTTCTAAATCATAGTGCGTATGAATATCGATAAAACCAGGTGTTACCCATAAGCCTGTTGCATCAACAATATTACGTGCATCTGTAGATAACGATGGAGCGATATTGGCAATCTGCCCCTTTTGAATGCCAATATCTCGACGCACTGGCGCCGTTCCTAACCCGTCAAAAACTAAACCATTTTTAATTAGTAGGTCTAGCATAATTAATTTCCATAATGCTCAGTTTTTACCCAGTTTAACTGCTGTGGCTTTATACATAAGCTTAATGTGGTAATAATCATAACTAGTATCCAGTGCAGCATATAAAAAGAACCTTGAACCGTTGACCACAATAATGACCATCCCCGTAAGTTTTGAAATTGGTATAGTCCTGCTATAAAACCGATGGTGAGAATTATACCTAAGAGAGTTTGAAGGGGAAGCAGTACGGCATTATGGCTATAAAAAACTGTCCATAGTAAATCTGGAATTAATCCTATTGGTAAAATAAACTGTAGTAATAAAAATAAAAGTAAATCTATTTCTTTTTTCCAACCCAAATTTAGCATTTGTGGTAAATAATCTAAATAACGCTGATAACCTCCTAGTGACCAACGATAGCGTTGATGCCATAGTTGCCCCAAGGTTGTTACTCCTTGTTCTTTAATGGTAGGCGCCGTGACAAACTCAATTTCTGCTCCTGCAATATATAATCTAAATGCCAAGTCTAAATCATCGGTAACGGTGTTTTCATTCCAGCCGTTACATTTCTCTAAAAGCTGGCGCCTTACAAACATTCCACTTCCCCGGAGTTCTGTCATACCAGAAGCAGCAATACGATGAGTTTGTAACCAAGCATCACAACTCATTTCCATCTGCTGACAGCGAGTTAAGAAATTAAGATTACGATTAGCAATTGTTTTTCTTACTTGTATTGCACCAATTGTGTTCTCTTGAAATATTGGAAGTGTTTGTTGTAAAAAGTTAGTGGGAAATTGTGCGTCAGCATCGCAAACAAGAATAATTTCTCCTTTAGTGGCGCCGAATACTGCATTTAAGGCGCCTGATTTACCTCCACCTGAAGTTTCACGATGATAAACTTGTAATGCAGAAAATTGTGATTGTAATTTTTCTAAGCGTTGACGAGTATTATCTGTACTTGCATCATTAATAATCCAAATGTCTAAATGTGAAACTGGATAATCTAAATGAAATAAGCTTTCAACTATATTAGGTAATACTATACTTTCATTTTTGGCTGGAACTAGAATTGTTACGGTAGGTAAATAAGCTTCGTTTGAATTAATCAAAGTCTTTGGTTTGGCTATGAGCATTCTTACTGCTTGCCAAGTCAAGATAAGTGTTAATACCAACATGAACCATCGTGTGATAGGTACCAAGTGCATCAAGCTAATAATACCCCAAACTGAGATTACTACTGTGATGGCTTTGAGGCGCCTATAGTTAGTTTTATTGTGGTTTTGTTCTAAGGTAATGTTTTTCATTACTGTGTAGTAGATATATATACTTAACATATTAGTTTAACTCTTTCTCTGTCTCTGTGGTGAAAGTAGAGACGTGTTCACGTAGTGTCCCGCAGGAAATTATCGCGTCTCTAAGGAGATAAAAGTATTTTATTAAATGTATTTTTGTAGACTACACACTTTATTGATAAAAAATATATCATTATATTAAGCTCGGCTTATGAATTAGTTATGTAAGTAATATGATTTTTTTTATAAATGTAAACAGTAAAATTACGGAATTCTTTTTACGAAGCACAAAGAAAAAAGGAATATAAAAATGATAGATTTACGTGCCTTTTATCAGGCGAAAAATCCTAGTAAGACGATAGTTTTTGATAATGTTGAAGGCCATAAGTTGTATATTGATTTTCTTCAGTCAGAGGTGGAAAAATTATTAAGTAGTTGAGAGATAATATTAGTTTTTTCTCTCCAGATGAACCGACTTGTCAATTATTCACAGGTCACATCGGTTGCGGTAAATCTACTGAATTATTACAGTTAAAATTAGAGTTGAAACAAGATTTTATTTTGAAAATTACAGATACTAATTGGAAACCAACTTTAATAAATGAAAATCAATTAGATTTAGTCTTACAAATTTTCGTGACAGCGGGTATTGTAGTATTAATACCAACCAACCCCGAAGACCGTTATCAACTCGTTCATGACTATTTAGCGACATTTATTTAGAAGCAGCAACCAAAAGTAAATAACTTAATTATCAAACTTCAGCAGTTACAAACAAAAATCAAATTTTATAACTGTATATTATTCATTTTATTAATTATAATAGTATTATTGGTAGTACTACTTATTAAAGTATGGCTGTAAGAGCGCGCGTAAAACCTTGTCACATATGTAATCAATCGGCGCCTGTTTTGTACCGCGTCAAATACGAAGAAGAAGGAGACTGGGTTTTCGTATGTCCTAATTGCTGGCAACAGATTAGTCAAGATAACGCCTTCTACGTATATGGGGGAACTTGGAAAGCTGAAAAAGTCAAAAAATGATATGCTACAAACCTAACATTTACATTTGCTGCATAACCGTGATTAGAAAAGTGACTAAAAGCGATACGGAGACTGTAATCGCTTTAGCTAAAGCAAGCGGGCTGTTCAATTCAGATGGAATCAATCAGATTAGAGAGCGGTTGGACGACTACGAACGCGGCAATAAAGACCTTTGGTTTATTGCAGTGAGCGAGCAACCAGTGGGTGTAGTTTATTGCGCCCCTGAGCCTATGACCGATGGAACATGGAATATTCTTATGCTTCTTGTTAGTCCTCACGCTCAAGGGCAAGGTCACGGTAAGTCTTTGATATACCATGTTGAAGAAATATTACGCTCTAGTGCCGCCCGCTTGGTAATTGTGGAAACGTCAAGTGTTGATGGTTTTGAACGCGCGCGGGCTTTCTATCCTAAGTGTGGCTACACTCTTGAGGCGCGAATTCGGAATTTTTATACAGCAGGTGACGATAAAGTGGTGTTCAGCAAGGAGCTAACTGCGTGATCTTGCTTAGGACTTACGTAAAGCCCCCGCAATTTATCGTTCTTGTTGGGGGAATGGAAAGCGTCTAGAAAGCGTTATGTTTCGTCCTTGTTGCGTAAGTCCTGTTGCTTTTAAATATTATTTACAATTATTCGGCTTTATTTTTAGGAGTTAAGAGCGATACTGCGAATATTGCACGATTAATTTTTAGCACCTTAGAAAATAACCGCGCGTTTGCGCTCAACAAATTAAGACTTACGACTGTACCTGAACCTAGTTCAGCAGGAGCGGTGTATGCGCTTTGTACTTTAGGTATGATTTTCACTCTGAAACGAAAATTAAAACCCGTGCGTTAATCACTATAATATGCCATCAACTCAACCAAAGATATTAATACCAAATTGGCATACCTATAGTCTCAAACATTGGTAGAGAGTCAGAAAAGCAAGGGAAGGGTTTTCTCTGCCCATCCCTTAGTTTCAATTAGAAGCTCCCAGGAACATCATCCAATGCTAGTAAGAAATTAATCAGGTCTGTTTGCTGGTTTGGATTAAACCCAGCCAACCTATCTACATAAAAATTATGACCTGTGCCATCAAGATTACTACGTACTAAACTGGGGTTAGCTTTGTTGGCTTCCACAACTTTAGCGCGAAGTTCACGATCAACTAAGGCACGCAAGCTACTAGCTGCATCAGCAGGGATACCTTGGCTTATTGTGCCAGTTAAACCTAACCCGCTTTTTTCAACAATTGTAAAGCTACCATTTCGGTCAACTTTCAGACTTCCTGCTCGTACAGCTACACCACCATCATGCAAATAGGGTGCGCTTAAATAAAGACCACGTAAAGAAGTAGTTTTGTAACCGCCTTTTGGTAAGGTGCCTTTGGGTAGAGTTGTAGGACTATCGGAGATGCCTTGTGTTGGCACATCCAGTACTTCAGCAGATTCAGGTATGGGAACGGGAGTGTTGAAAGTGTATAACTTGGGTGGAACTAACAATTTATTCAGCTTCAGACGAGATTGAGCGCGCGCTGGATTCCCACCTACTTCATCAAGTGGATGAATTATGTTGTCTGTGAAGAAGGGTGGAATATGACAAGTTGCACAGTTCGCTTTCTCAAATACTTTTGCCCCACGCTTCACAGAATTGCTATTCAAAGCTTGCCAATTTTCTTGACTCTGGTTAGCAGGCGGCACTAGGCTATTTTGGAAAGCAGACATCGCGTTGGCTGCAAATAGGAAAGAACCACTAGCAATATCGTCTGCCTTACCTGTATTTGGGCTAAAAACTAAACCATTGAAAGTAAATAAACTGGGTTGCAGGTTTGGATAAGTTCCTGTACCGGGAGCAGGTATTTGATCTTCTAGTTCTGCTTGCAGTGGATTTTTAGCAATTACTCCTCGTAACCATTCTGAAGGTTTTACTATAGTTCCTTCTGGTAAACGCAGATTGGGAATGGCAGCATTTTGAAGAAATGTACCAATATAAACTTCTGGATCAATGCCAAGAATTTCTGAACTAAGTTGGGCAGCTGCTAAAATATTAATTTCCGAGGAGTGAACACCAATGTTAAAAGCGCTCAATCCAGCAAACGGACCTACGGCAAAATCTCCAGAGAATGTATAAGGATGATTCTTAAACGTGAATATGCTAGGGATTTGAGTAGTATTTTCAATCCCATCTGGTGAACTCTCGAAATGACCGAACGGGGCATCTAAAACAACATCATCAAAGGCTTTTTCAAATTTTTCTGGGTCGGGTAGTTCAACTTTATTACCTTTGCTGTCAATAATCGTCTTTCCATTGCCTTTATATTGGGGGTCAAGAGGATTGAGACCTGAGCGTGCGAACCCAGCAGCTGTATTTGGCGCCAAGGCAATAAAAAACGGAAAAGCAATTTCACCATTGGGCACTCCTGCAAGAATTTTATCATCATTGGAAAGGGTTGCATGACAGAGCGCACACGTGAAGTCACCGTTAGGAGTGTTTCCTAATGGAACAACTTTTCCCTTTTGAATTTTTAAACCTGTAGGAATAACAGTTCCGCTCCGAAAAGTTTGACTGCCAAGAGTTAAATCTTTTTGGAGGGTAATTTTTAGGTTTGTTGTTGACTGACCTTGTAAATTAGCAATTGCTATATTGAGTTCATCTGATATTCTGTTAATGCCTTGTGCAAAACCAAACACCCCTTGCAAACCAAATGTATCGCCAATCTTACGGTTGAAAAAGATGTTTTCACCTTGAGCGATTAATTCCTTGGTAATTTTAACAGCACCTACCCGCTGATAAGAAGTGGGATCATTAGCGTCGAGTTCCTTATTGATAACTACTTCTGCTGCTTCTTGAGGACTTAACAGTTTGCCAAAATAGTCGTAATAATCTAGTGGTTGACTAGGAGCAGGTTGCAAAAAATCAGCTTTAGCAAGAACTGTCTGGTTAGTCATCAACCAATTTGATAACAGAATACCAACAGTACTAATGATAAAAACGCAGATCAATAAAAGAATCTTTGTTTTCAAAGCATAGAATGCCCTAAATACATTAGTATTAGGGTTATTTTTTTTTCGTTTCATAGTGTGGAATGCACTAAAATCTTGCTCGTCAATATAGCACACAAGCTTGTAAATATATCGAAAAACAATTGAATCTTTACTCTTAGAGTCCATCTTCAAAAATTTTAAAATAATTAAAAAAAGTTAATGTAATATTCATTAGGAAATAATTGATACTATGGAGCTAAAATATATCGTTATATTTTATACAATTTGTGAAACACATAAAAGAAAATTGATATTGCTTTTGGCTAATATGGCGTTTCCCGTTCGGGTTAAGTACACAAGGGCGGTTCGGGATGCCCACCCCACATGAACTTTATTGAGTTAATCTGCACCTCAACTGAGAACGGCTATAAATTATAACTTATGATTTTTTTTAATTGTTCCTATTTATACTGTTGAATTTATAAGATTAAAGATAATAGTTGCTCAAAAAACCTTTACTTATCGCTATCTACTTTTAAGACTCCTCCAAAAAAATTGATTAACGATTATTACGTTGTTTCAGGCGCTGTAGAGACGCGTTCACGGAGTGTACTAAAGGTATATATCGCGTCTCTACATTATGATTTAATTATGGTTGTACCATGACCTTAATTGCTTCTCTGTTATCCATTGCGGCATAGCCAGAGGGAACACCGTTTAGGTCAACTGTTACATCTAATACTGCTGAAGAGTCCAGTTTACCTGCTACAACGTCTTTTAATAGTTCGGGAATATACGCGCGTGCAGGCGCCACTCCACCATGTAAAGCAATATTAGACATAAACATTCTGCTCAAATTTATTGACCCACTGCCGTGAGGAACTCCTACGAAACCAACGGCGCCACCTGGGCGAGCTATTTTAATTGCTGTGTCCATTGATGACTCAGTACCGACACATTCTAATACTGACTCGGCGCCACCTTTGGTCATTTCCATTACTTCTTCTACTGCTTGCTCGTCTCTGCTTTTTACTACATCGGTAGCACCAAAGCGTTGGGCTATAGCAAGACGTTTTTCGTGGCGCCCTAATATAATAATTCGCTCTGCACCTAACCGCTTCGCTGCGAGTACACCACATAAACCCACGGCGCCATCACCCACAACTGCTGCTGTTTTACCTTTTTGTACCCCCGCAGAAACTGCTGCATGATGACCTGTAGACATTACGTCAGTAAGTGGTAAAATCGCTTTCAGCATTGCCTCATCGCCTTCCACTTCATGAGGAATTGCTACAAGAGTACCATCGGCAAACGGCGCCCGCACAGCTTCAGCTTGTCCACCATCATTTTGCCCACCCCAAAAACCACCTTCAAAACAAGAAGTTTGTAAACCTTTACCGCAAAATTCGCAAGTACCATCAGAAAAAGCAAACGGAGCTAGCACTCTATCACCTTTTTTCAAATTACGAACTTCAGAACCAACTTCTTCAACAATTCCCATCCACTCGTGACCAGTTCGCCAACCAGACTTCCAGTTATCTAGACCACGATAAAACCATAAGTCAGAACCGCAGATACAAGCATGAGTAATCTTTACTATTGCATCGGTAGGATGTTTAATTACTGGGTCGGGAACGTTTTCTACCCGAATATCTCCTGGAGCATGGTAGACTGTCGCACGCATGGCACTAACCTTAGAAATTATTTTTTGTTGCTAAAAATATTAGTCTTCTGTCAATTAATTGGTTTATACCTTTAGACTTAGATGCCCTGGTTTGCTAAAAAACCAAGGTCATTAGTCTCAAGCCCTAAACCGAAAGCTGAAAGTTGAAATACAACTCTTAACTCTTGATTCTTGACTAATGACTAATGACCAATTGTGAGATATTAAATGTTATTTAACGCGCGTATGTTATCTTATGCCAGCTTTTTGACGATAAGGAACATCTTTGTTAATGTCAACGTTGAAAGGTGACAAGCGTTGTGGGGTGTTGCCAATTTGACCGTAGCTTTGTGCCATAGCTAAGAAGTTTGCTGGGTCGCCAGCTTTTGCCTTCTTCTCTTGAGGTACATAGCGACGTACTTCGGTTTGCCAGATAATTTGAGGGAAACCAAGTTTAGCGCGGGTGTAGTCTTCGTAACGTGGGGACTTGATGTTGAAAGGTAGTTCACCTTCTGCACGTCCAGGTAAGTTACGACGACGTTGGTAAGGAACTGTTGAATAGCCAAAGTTATCTAAATATTCTTCGCTATCGAGCAGTTGGTCAACAAAACCGCGAATACCTTTAGTTGCAACTACAATTGACCAAGCAATTTTTTCGCGCTCGCCATATACATCGCGTCCAAGTACACGTTGTACAGTTTGTTCAACAAAGCGGTAATTGCTGTTGAGGTCGTAGAAGCTTCTTCTATATCTATCTGAAAGTACTAATCCACGAATAAAGTCGCGCACGGTAATTTGTCCGTTGCGAAGTTGAGATTCGAGGTATCTTTCGCGGTCAGCAGCAAATGCGTGGAAATACATCTGACGGTACGCAGCCTCAATCAGATTATCCATGTCGCTCGAAGACAATAAGTTATCCGTGGAAAAAATCCTTGGCTTATCGTCATTTCCTACCTCGTAGCCTTCAACACGTTGGTTTTGGCTCTTTGGTGCGTAATCTAGTAGAGGTAATGCCACAACTACACTCCGTGAGGTTAACTAAAATTAACAAGTTCAAAAAATATCTTAAAGGAGTAAGTGTAGCTTAATCTCATAATTAATATAAAAATTAACGAAACTTCACGGGTGGGGGTGCATTCGTGGGGGGAGGAGGAGTGCATTCGTAATAAGCACTTCAGTGCTTGATTTTAAGCGCTGAAGTGCTTAGTACGAGAAAATAAACAAAACTACCGCACAGGGTCTAATCCATATCCAATCAACAACGTAAGCACAATAACCGCTACGAAAATTGCCACAACACCACCTAAAGCTCTAAAATCTGCTTCTCGCAAGAAGGCCGCCAAATTAAACGGCTTAACCGTATTGTAGAATCGGTAAATATGCCCGCTCGGTTGCGTATCTCGATAATGCTTATCATAGCGAGCCATACGCGCGAATGGAAGTTCACCACTACTATGCTGCGGTAAAATCCGGCGCCGTTGAAATGGCACAATATTATAACCAAAGTTGGTTAAATACTCTTCACTCGATAGCAAATCATCGATAAAACCTTTAAGACCTTTGGTTGCTAGCACAGTTGACCATGCTAATTTTTCGCGTTCGTTGTAAACTTCACGTCCCAAAATGCGCTGAATACACATTTGCACGAAACGATAATTACTGTTGCTATCGTAATTACGTCTTTTAAAAGTATCAGATATCGCAAGTCCCCGTATAAAATCTCTGACAGTAATTTGACCAGCTTTGAGTTGTGATTCTAAAAACGTTTGACGGTTATAAGCAAGCATTTGCTGCTCATTAAATATCTGCCGATACGCTGCTAATATCAACGTATCCATATCAGATGCTGTCAGTAAGTTATCGGTCGTAAAAATTCTTGGCTGTTCATCACCAGGAATTTCATACCCAGAAACACGCTGATTTTGTGAAGAGGGTGAATAAGTCAATAATGGAAGTGACATGTAAAACATTCTCCATGTAGCGCTCATTATTCACTTAACACCAAGAGAATTACTATTTGCTGTTAATTGTTAACAATCACAATTAGAAGTTGGTGCGTGACGCTACGGGTATTATAACTACGTTTGAATTTATTTATAGGGTCACGCACCCTACTTGCTGTTAATCAATAACAATTTCACCACGCCAAAATGCTAACGGGTCAGTCATCGACCGACAGTAAGGCCAACTTCGCAAGTTTTTCTCCATCGTTTCCGTTTCCCATGTAGGTAAAGGAAACCCTAACCCTAAACACAAATGAAATAAAACGTTTGCAAATTCCTGATTGTGTCCGACACTTGCTACATGTGCATGAGCATATTCATGTGCCACAAGACCCAACCAATCTTCCGGCGCCATTCTACCAACATCAATTAAAATAGTAATTGGCGCCACCCAAATATTACACATTCCATCTATACCCAAAGACTGTGCTAAAGGAACTGCAAAAATTTGAATATTACGACGTTCTTCAGGATAAAAACATTCGTGACAAGCTTGTAAATAACTACTTAATTGAGCATTAACTAAGTCGATATTTTGACCAATCCAATTACAAATTATAGTATTATCGCGCAAGTTTTCCATCACATCAACCATTCGTGACTCCAGCACAAAACCCCGCACCATTTGCAAGTACTCAAAACCACGAATGTAAGTATCACTTGAACGAGAATGAATCATTATGCCAATGAGAAGGGGAAAATAAACACTTTCCCCTTTGCGCTTTACCAACCTAATACTGAAGCAAATTGTGGCGCCGTATTTTCTTCTGATGTAGATGTTTCACCCTCACCATCAATACGACTTTCAACGCAATACGAAGCAGTACTAAAACCACCGAAACGTTTTACAGTACTAGTACGCATTCGCATATTACCACCTGAGAACCAGAACCGTTCTATCGAACTCATGGTCTCATAATCGGTAGTTAATACCAAACCGTCTTCTTCATCCATATGGAACTGACCGACCACAGGCATAATTTCTGCATAACCACGCTCACGTAGCAATCTACCCTTGCGGGGATTATCTGCATCTGGCACAATTGCAAATACTGTTTTACCTTCGTGGTTTTCTTCCCCTTCTCTATCCCATGCCATTGTGCCTAACCAACGCACACGCGAACCACCAATCGATAAATTGGGGTCAATATCGTGCATTTTGCACAACTCAATAATTTCAGGGTCGTCTGCTTCCAACGTTTCCACCAAAATTTCAGATTCCCCTGTCTCGGAACGCTTAAACGCAAGGTGATGTGTCACCCGCGAAGATTTCCACTTGCCAGCACTTGACCGGAAAAACTCTAATGCATCCATCTAACTTTTGACTCCCATCTCTAATTCTTGAGACTGATGTGTTAACTTTTGTTTGTTCTTAACCTTATTACTTAACATTACAGCTGTTTACAATCAGCTTTCAACTCCTGTCCTTGGTTGATTACCCCACCAGCTAAAGTGTTGATTGCTGCAAGCCGCGCCTGTTTCTTACTGACCTGTTACATCGTCGCTCAATTGTAAACTTTCTTTGCCTTAATTAGTTAGCGCTTGACAAACTAGACAAAACTACTACGTCAATGTTAAACTAAGTTAAGCTAACAAAAGCAATAGTAGTAAGTACATTGCTACTATGTACCAGCGATTTAGTCATTTACTAGGAGTGAATAAATGAACTTCCCCAATGAATTGACCTTAGAGCAACAATTTCGCTTACAAACACTAAAAGACCAGGTTCAAACACTCTCGCAGCAAGAAGCTCAAGAGTTTTTGATGGAAGTGTTACGCCAAATGATGGTAAAAGATAATCTAGTGAAGCAACTTCTCAAACAAGCCTAAAAATTATCGTGAAATTTTTGGGCAGGAATCATTTCTTGCTCTCGATATATTGGTTCGTCTACGCGGTTTACGAGTAGTAGGGCACTTTCCAGAAGTAAAGATTTGCCAAACTTTTGGAGAATTTGAGGTTTCAGTTATATTTGCACGTGTAGGCGCCGTTACAATGACAGCAGAGATTGTGGTGCCAATAAACAAGGCGCCGAGCAATATAGCTTTAAGTTTCATACTAGTAAATTATTTAAAGTTGTAAAAACATGCAAAACACCTTGTAAAGACGAAGAAATTACATCTTTGCAAGCGCAGATTTATATTGCATATAAACAAAAATTATTTAGACTCTAGAAAACACTGACATGTGTAACAGTGTCATTAACAACCTTCATTTATAAATACGCTGTGACTTACATGTTTTTATGCAACCAGCAAACTTTTCCGTAGGTTGGCTGAAGTGACAGCGGAACCCAACATTAATTTATTAGTTTTAACGTAGCGAAGACAACCCACACAAATTTTTATCTCCAGGACTCACATCAGGGTCATTCTCTAAATAACCTTCTATCAACTTACATCCACGTACTAATAAATCATCTAAATTGAAATTCCAAGAAATTAACATATCAGTCCGAGAATGTCCTGAAAAAAATAATATGTCCCATCCAGCATTATCGCGTAGATGGTCAATTAATGTTTCGCGCGATGGTTCTTTGAGTAAAATTATCTCACCGTTTTTACAATATTCTTGAAGAAGTTCTCTATCAGCTTCAACATTTATATCTGTACTATCACCCAGAACAACTAAAATTCTAGCTTTGTCTCGATAAATACGTTCTCCACGTTCAGCATCAGGTGCGCTTAAAGCAACTTCAACATAAGGATATTTTTGTAAGACATCCCATAAATGCCAAGGCAGCTTACGCAATTTTTGACAACTAGTAGCAATAATTACACGAATTTCATCTTCTATATTAACTTTTTCTAAACAATCCTTAACTTTAATAAAATAATCTGATGCTAGCCAGTTATTTAAACTTGTAATTAACTCTTGTGATTTTTGACCAAAGTCTTGATTCAGAGCTTGAATATTTACATTTATTGTACCTAGGGGTCGAATACGAGATTGTCCATAGAAGCTGCGATAAGTATCACACCAAGATTGAGAATTTCGATAACAGCGAGTGCTGATGGTAATTTTGCGCTGATAATTAAGTTTGGTGTTTCACCAGCGTTACTAATTGTTAAATTTACTCGATAACCCGATTTGAAGGCGCCGTCAAATTTAAGAACAACTAGTTTTTTCATAAATGGTTTAATATTAAAATATTTTGTAAAATTTGTGCATTGTAGAGACGCGACACGTCGCGTCTCTACATTTACACGTGATTACACGATAAAGTATTGTGTAACTTTTGACCCTCCTAAACAAACATCAACACTAAATTTTTCTCCGACTTGGGCACTAAGTGTAACTTCGACCCAGTTATCATGTTCTCTAGAAGTTGCATTTAAAACGCTTTCTCCATTTTCGTCATTGACAATTAACTCTAATCCTTGAGGTAAATATGTACTTTCTAAAGGACAAGCTTGAATTGTCATGTTAATTGTGTCTTCATTTTCTGAAGCAACTCGTGCAACTAATGCAATAGGTGTATTATCTAGTTGTAAACCCAAATCAATCTTTTTTGCTTGCGTAATGCTAAATTGGCGACTTCTTACGAAAGCTAGCTGCTGTGGATTTAATATATTTTCCAGATTTTGCCAACCTTCTGTAATCAATCCTTGTATCCATTGACTAATATTTACAATCGCGGCTTGTTCTTTCTGAGTTAAATATTCTAGTAAGTCATCTACTGATTGTAATTGATTTAATGCAATAGTGGGCGCCGTTTGAACAGTGAAATTAGGCGTAAATCCAATAATATGTGCTTCGTTTAAAGATAAATTGATTTGTACAAATATATACGCTACACGGTCAGAAGCAACTTCTTGTGGAATTTTATAATATTCAGTATTTGGTGCAACAGGTAAACATTCGAGCTTACCAACATTTTTAACTTCTACATCTGCTGTATTAATGAAACTTTGCATCCAAGGATTCTGATGAATATCTCTATCCTTAACGGTTTCAAAGCTCATACAATTAAGATAATAATCTACTGCGTAGGTAGCTAAAGAATTGAGGTAAACTTTTTTCGTTGCTTCAACACTAGATATACCTTGACTTTGCTTTTTAGCAACATCATGTGCTGAATAAGATAAAAATACTTTAAAACTATCTTGTTGAGTACTTATGTTCATAATGAGTTACCTGTTTGTGCTGATTTAATTGCTGAATACGATTTACTGTAAATATTTACGACAATACTCAACGACATTACGCTTTTTAATGCTTCTTTGATAAAAACTTGAAAGTGTAGGAATAGGATGTCCTGATTTGATAGATATATCTCTCCACTCTCTTCCCTCACAAAGGAATATCAAAATTCTTTGCAAATTCGTATTTCTATCTCTTCTAATATGTAAGTTTTGCAAAATACCTTCTGGGTCACTTTCAATAAAATCTCTAAATAAATTGGCATCTTCTTTACTTTGCCCCTCCCCTTCCAGCAAATCTTTAAATAGTCTCTCTTCTGCTGCTTCCTCATCAAAAGAACATATTGGTGTACGTTCGCGATACCTACTCACCGCATCTAAAAAACACCACCTAAATATATGATTTACCCATGCCATCACAGGATATTGAGGACTATATTTCTCTATATCTTTACAAAACTTTACTAAAGCATCATTAACTGCCTCTTGATATATCTCCTCGAAGTTAGCTAACTGCGACCAACTTTGTTGTCTACTTAACTGTCCAGAACCTTGAATTAATTTAACCAAATTATTTAGTGCTTTGCGTCTAGCAACACTATTGGAGGGGTTATTTTGCGCTTCCAACGTCAACTGCCGCATTTGTTCAGCTAATTCACACATCGAAACCTCCGTTCCTAACGAGCGTCTTCAAGGTAGTTTGAGATAATATCCCCACAACTACCAAGTTGTTTACGAAGCAAGCAGCGATGTTTTATGCAAAATTTCCCAGAACTTAAATAAATTAACATAACTTAACAACTCACATTTGCTTCAAAAACCCCATCAACTTGCTTTTACGACTATGAACTGACTTGTCAGCGCTTGGGCTATAAAAATTCTACAAGATTAAAATGTAGTTTTTGTAAAAATTGGATGACATTTAACCCTGAGTATAGTAAACATTCATCGGTACACGAAATAACTGTTTTCTGGTGTCCTCATGCTGAACCAATCAAATGTTCAGGAACTTCCGGAATCGATGGTAGTAATCATAATTAGAATGTTTATATCAATCATTGTTGGAATTGCAAAAAAACCGTAGATAGCAGGGATAGTCTAAAATATTACGGAGTTAATAAGTATAAAGATGAAGGGTGAGTTGTATGTGTAGATTGTGGAGCTGGTAAAATGCGAGGGTGGTGATAAAAGGAGTTCGAGATGCTCTTCAACTGGCTCTTGTATCACGATGCCTTTAAAAATGAAAAAATCTGTAGCTTATCAACAAGTCAGCATTGTTAAATTTCGGTCTCTACTAAGATTTCAACGTAGCTAATAATGTTTGATGTGTTCTTAATCAAGCTTTTTAAGATTTTTCGTTTAGCACTGAGAAACCCGGTTTCTTTTGGTTTCTGTTGAAGGTTGTCATGTTCAGTGACAAAGAAACCGGGTTTCAGGGTAACACTACCATATAGAGGGGCGAACACCGAACCAGTTAGTTGCACACTTATATTTACAATGACGGTAGTAGAAAAATAAATCTTAGATTTCCTTATATCTCGGCGCCAAGCCTAAAAGTTCGTCGTCTCCCATATTATAAGCCTATGCAACCAACTAACCCTAACCAATTTACCGAGAAAGCATGGGAAGCAATAGCCCACACTCCTGACATAGCGAAGCAAAACCAGCAGCAGCAAATCGAAAGCGAACACTTAATGAAAGCGCTGTTAGAGCAAGATGGACTTGCTGGCAGTATATTTACTAAACTGGGTGTTGATGTTTCAAAGCTGCGTGATAAAACTGAGCAGTTTGTGCAGCGTCAGCCTAAAGTATCTGGTAGTAGTAGTTCTGTTTACTTGGGGCGAAGCTTAGATACGCTGCTTGACCGTGCTGATGGTTTTCGTAAAGAACTCCAAGACGAATTTATTTCTATTGAACATTTATTACTTGCTTATGCCAAGGATGACCGCTTTGGCAAAGGTTTATTTAAAGAATTCGGCTTGGACGAAGCCAAACTAAAGAATACTATTAAACAAGTTCGAGGAAGTCAAAAAGTGACCGACCAAAACCCAGAAGGTAAATATCAATCGCTGGAAAAATATGGGCGTGACCTTACCGAAGCTGCGCGTGATGGTAAGCTTGACCCAGTGATTGGACGTGATGATGAGATTCGCCGCACTATACAAATTCTCTCACGTCGTACTAAGAATAACCCTGTATTAATTGGTGAGCCTGGTGTAGGTAAAACTGCTATTGCCGAAGGGCTTGCACAGCGTATTGTTGCAGGTGATGTTCCTCAGTCGCTCAAAGACCGTCAATTAATAGCCTTAGATATGGGCGCCTTAATTGCGGGTGCTAAGTATCGAGGTGAGTTTGAAGAACGTCTCAAAGCTGTATTAAAAGAAGTTACCGATTCTAAGGGTAACATAGTTCTATTTATTGATGAAATTCATACCGTTGTTGGTGCAGGCGCCACTCAAGGTGCGATGGATGCTGGCAATTTGCTCAAACCGATGTTAGCGCGCGGTGAGTTACGCTGTATTGGCGCCACTACTTTGGATGAATATCGTAAATATATAGAGAAAGATGCTGCATTAGAACGTCGCTTCCAACAAGTGTACGTAGACCAACCTAGTGTTCAAGATACTATCTCTATTTTAAGGGGATTGAAAGAACGCTACGAAGTACACCACGGGGTACGGATTTCTGATAGCTCACTGGTAGCAGCGGCGACATTATCTAATAGATATATCTCCGACCGTTTTCTACCCGACAAAGCAATTGATTTGGTAGACGAAGCTGCCGCACGGTTGAAAATGGAGATTACTTCTAAACCTGAAGAACTCGACGAAATCGACCGGAAGATTTTGCAGTTAGAGATGGAAAAATTATCGCTGCAAAAAGAAAGCGATTTAGCTTCGCGCGAACGTCTCGAACGTTTGGAGAAAGAACTCGCTGATTTAAAAGAGGAACAAAGTACTCTCAACGCACAATGGCAATCGGAAAAAGATGTTATTACCAAAATCCAGTCGGTAAAAGAAGAAATCGACAGGGTAAATTTAGAAGTTCAGCAAGCAGAGCGTAACTACGACCTTAACCGCGCCGCTGAATTAAAATATGGTAAGTTAACCGATTTGCACCGTCGTTTAGAAGAAACTGAAGCTCAACTAGCGCAAGCGCAACGTAGCGGCAAGTCGTTGCTGCGTGAGGAAGTTACCGAAGCAGACATTGCCGAAGTAATTTCTAAGTGGACAGGTATACCCATCAGCAAGTTAGTTGAATCTGAGAAAGAAAAGCTATTACATCTCGAAGACGAATTGCATGACCGCGTTGTTGGGCAAAACGAAGCTGTCACCGCAGTAGCTGATGCAATACAACGTTCACGTGCCGGACTTTCTGACCCCAACCGTCCTATTGCTAGCTTTGTTTTCCTTGGGCCTACAGGTGTAGGTAAAACCGAGTTAGCGAAAGCTTTAGCAGCGTACATGTTCGACACCGAAGAAGCGCTAGTACGGATTGATATGTCCGAATATATGGAGAAACACGCAGTTTCTCGATTAATTGGCGCCCCTCCAGGATATGTTGGTTACGATGAAGGTGGACAATTAAGCGAGGCAATTCGGCGCCGTCCATATGCGGTAGTATTATTCGACGAAATCGAAAAAGCACACCCAGACGTATTTAATATCTTCCTGCAAATACTCGACGACGGTCGTGTTACCGATGCTCAAGGTCATACGGTAGATTTCAAAAATGCCATTATTATAATGACCAGTAACATTGGTTCGCAGTATATCCTTGATGTTGCAGGTGATGATAATCGTTACGACGAAATGCGTCATCGAGTCATGGAAGCAATGCGTAGCTCATTCCGTCCAGAGTTTTTAAACCGTGTTGACGAACAAATAATTTTCCACGCACTGCACAAGAGCGAACTACGCAAAATTGTACAATTGCAAGTCGAAAGATTACGCGACCGCTTGGCAGACCGCAAAATGTCGCTCAAGCTCTCCGATGTGGCACTTGACTTTTTGGCAGAAGTCGGATATGACCCAGTATTTGGCGCCCGTCCATTAAAGCGTGCAATTCAACGCGAGCTAGAAACACAAATCGCGAAAGCTATTCTACGCGGTGAATTTAATGACGGAGACACAATTTTCGTTGATATCGAAAACGAGCGTCTAGCATTCAAACGCTTACCCGCTGAGTTATTAACAACCTAATAATCGACGAACACAAATTGGTTTAATAATGTAGAGACGTTACATGTAACGTCTCTACAATGGTATTTACTTGATACCTTCACAAGGAAAAAATATAAATAATCAGAACTATGGCCACAAACCAGCCACCATCATCCATTAATGAAGACGAAGGAGTAATCATAAAAGGCAAAATAGATACTTTAGGGATTCTGCGTTGAAAACTTACCCTGCGGCTTCAAGGGATTGTCGAATGTCCTTGAAGAGCAAAAGCAGGTGCAGGGGATTGGTTGGAGATTCTTCCATGCCGAATTTGAGGTAAAAGGCGCGGGCTTCGTCGTCTTTAGCATGGACAACAAAAGCGCGACCGCCAATAGTTTCTGCCCCCGCCAGGGAGCGGCGTAGCGCGTTGCGGAACATGGCTTTACCTAAGCCTTTTCCTTGTTCGCCTCTGTCTATGGCAAACCGCGCCATCAGGATAACCGGCACGGGATAACGCCCCTGCCCTTTCATGACACGAGTGGGGGCATCGTCCGGCGATACGGACCCAGGGGCAAGGCTGTAATAGCCGATGACGCGCTCGGCACGAGCCAGGACATAGGTTCTGGCTCCGCCGCTTGCCTGATTTTGCAAAGCGTATTTCATCAGGAAATCATTAAGTGGCGGTTTGCCACAATCGAAATCCGCAATGATATGACTTTTGGCAAGCAGAATAGGCTCATTTAAAGGCTCACTTTGCATGAAAACAATTCCAGTTCCTTGTATTAAAACGGTTCTTGTTCGCTAAAGAGCCGCTGCAATTCTGGAACGACTTTCGGCGGCGCGTCAAGACGTTCGCAGAACGCTTTCCACTGGTCAGGCGGCAAGGGAAACTCGGTTTGATGCATCAAAATAGCATTTGCGGCATCAAGCGATGCTTGTAGTACAAACTTGCTTACATTCGTGTGCCGGATTCGTGCCGCTTCTGCCAGTATTGCCTTTTCCGGCTCCGTTGCGCGAATGGAAAGCCGCGTTTCTTTTGGCGTAGCGGCTGCTGCTTCAACCATGATTTTTCTCCTATGACTCTCTTTGTAATCCCATTGTACACCCAATTAGTGAAAGTTGCAATCTATTTAAATGCGGTCGCACCCAGAAGCCCATTTTTTCCGGAAAATTACTCAACTATCGCGCTGGTTATGCAATATTTTTCGTTTTAGGAGTTATGTAAAAATAACTTGAACAATTACACAGTTGGTTTTGGTTTTATAATATATAGGACTTACGCTGCATAAACCTGGTTTCTACGCATTCATTGTCGCAGACAAATCGTCATTTTTATTACATGTTATCAACGTATATTCCAGGTTTCTAGGTTTTCATGCGTAAGTCCAGATATAGTTCCACTCGCCATGAAAAGAATTTCGCTCAATTACAATGGTATTAAATTCTTGGTCTGTAACTTTGATTCCCGTTTTGTATAGATTTTGATCTAATTGAGCTTCAAAGCGGCGCCTGAAATCATAAATATCATCACATAACTATATGCAAGTATAAGGCTAATAATGTGCGGCTATGATTATAAACATTTAGATACTGACGACAGCAGTGTAAGCACGGCTAAACTCTTCAATAGAAACTGTCCGGCGCCCTGTGGCTGGGTCGTTGAGGTAGACCTGGTTTTTGGCGAACCCTACAAGGTTTTGTGAAGAAGTAGCTTGTAGCTTACCGAAAGCTACGTCTGCCTATATTTGACTATACAAAACCAAACTATGACAGATTTAATCAGGCGCCCCAAAGCAGCGTTAGATATTTATAAGCTATGCAAAGTCTTGTAAAAACATGATAAATGTTAAAATCGTGTTGTAGATAAATTTAAAAGAATCACTATGGCTATCTTGACATTAGGTTGGGTTTCACTGTTAGTTGTTTTTACTTGGTCTATTGCAATGGTAGTCTGGGGTCGCAACGGATTGTAGGAGGACTGTGGAAAGTCAATTTCTCAACGTTCTAACAATAACAGCCATAGTACTGCTTATTGCAGTTACAGGTGGTGTTGGCTATTTAACTTTAGCTGACTGGCGTGATCGTCGCCGCTTTGAACAAGAAAACCGCGAAGTACGACGTTCTACTTCCCCAAAGCGAAAAAAATAACAACGCGCATACTAACCAGCATTGGTAAGGGCACGATAATATCGTGCCCTTAGTATTTTGAATGAATATGTCGTCTGGTGATAAATCGCATATTTTCAAAAGAGGATCATTCTCATAAATGTGAACCGTGGTTCACATTCTTCTTGGCGCCGCAGTCAAAGTCAGGATGTATCAAATTAATACAACAAATTCCTTAATAGTTGGTTATTTCAACCTCAAATTCGTCAACTCTTTGTTTTAACCAGTTAGAAAACAAGTCGAGGATAATTTTCGAGTACATTGTCTCATCTAATTGAGGACCAAAAATAACTTTTAGCCAACCTTTATTAAGAGGAGCGGGAACCGATATCAATAAGGTTTCGATTCAGGCTGCTCGACTCACGGAAACAATTAATGTTTTAAGTTTAAAATCAACGTTAACAAATACTATTACAAATGCGATTTTGGCGTATCGAAATTTACTCCGTGCCCAAGAAAGGCTGAAAATTGAGCAGCTTTCCCTAAAAAGTGCCCAAGAACTTCTGGAGATTAGGAAGGAGGTCTGGAGTTTTCGAGATTGTCAGCCTTAAAAATAGTTTGGTAGAAGCAAGGAACGCAGAACTAAATACAATTATAGAGTATCTCAATGCTTTGACAAATCTGGATCGGTCTGTAGGAACAACATTAGATACTTGGCAGGTAAAAATTGAGACAAGCCAAAAGTGAGTAAACATTCGACAATGGTACGTTACTGCAATTTGATTTTGCGTTGAGAGCGTAGATTTTTCAGGCAGTAACGCACCCTACGCTTACTATAATAAATATTAAGTTCAAAAAATGTTTAAATATAAAATCAAGAATGAGAAAGCTGCTTTATTTAAAGTTAGATGGTGATTTAGTAAGCGGAGTAAGGGTTACGCTGACGATTGAAGAAGATAATCATCTTAATCATGCAGAAATCACCGGAAATTTGCCTATTAACCTAACTTTATCAACAGTTTTTACCCAGTGGAAGTCAGAATATAATAATGTATACGCTTCTCGAATTATACCTAAAGGGATAAAACTTGTAAGTAATTGGCGCCAAAACTGTAACTTTGCTGCAAATGAGTTACGTAACCACCTGAATCAATGGCTACTTTCAGAACCTTTTCGTCCTGTCCGTGACAAATGCCTTCAACAATTTGTTATTCCTGACGAGGTTATCTTGCTAATTCGCACTTCGAGTCAGTCGTTGTTGGAACTCCCTTGGCATCAATGGGATTTAATTGAAAAAAATACTCATGTGGAAGTAGCTTTAAGCACGCCAGATTCGGAACCAACTCAGAAAGCAAAAACGCCCACATTACGAAGTAAAGTCAAAGTCTTAGCAATTCTAGGTGATAGTACGGGTATTAACATTGAACAAGATAGACAAATAATAACTAATTTGCCGGATGCAGAAATTACGTTTTTAGTAGAACCGCAGCGTCAGGAAATTAATGACTCTTTGTGGGAGCAACCTTGGGACATCTTATTTTTCGCAGGTCATAGCATAACTGAAGGCAGTAGCGGTCAAATTTATATTAATCAAACCGATAGTTTAAGCATTGAACGGCTAAAGTATGGATTGAGAAATGCTGTTAATAATGGTTTAGCTTTAGCTGTTTTCAACTCCTGTGATGGTATGGGATTAGCGTTTGAGTTACAAAAGCTACATATCCCTGAAATTATTGTGATGCGGGAACCTGTGCCAGATAAAGTTGCACAGGCATTTATCACTTACTTTCTCCCAGCTTTCGCTACTGGTAAATCTATATACATGGCAGAACGAGAAGCACGCGAGAAATTATTTGTTTTAGAAGACGAGTTTCCATGTGCCAGTTGGTTGCCAGTAATTTTTCAAAATCCTGCCACTCAACCACATTTCTGGCAAGACTTGGGTCGTCGTCCTACTAACATATGCCCGTATCGTGGTTTATTTGCTTTTCGGGAAGAAGATACACAGCTCTTTTTTGGACGAGAAACTTTTACAGATGAATTACTTGAAGCTGTACAAAACAAACCTTTAGTTGCGGTTATTGGTTCTAGTGGTAGCGGCAAATCATCAGTAATATTTGCTAGTCTTATTCCCCATTTACGTCAAATTAGTAACTCGCACATCATTTCTTTTCGACCTAGCTCAGAGCCGCTTCATGCTTTTGCGAATGCACTACTAAGCTATCTGGAACCGCAAATGGGTACTTCTACACGGCGCCAAGAAATTCAAAACCTAGTTAGCGATTTGCAGCACAAAGGGAATTGTTTGCAAGATACATTAAATAATATTTCTCTAGATGACTCCGAAAAAATTTTTATAGTTATTGACCAGTTTGAGGAACTTTACACCTTATGCCAAGATACACAAGAGCGTCAGATTTTTTTAGACAGGTTATTGACATTAATAAGCAATACAAATAATTTTACTTTTGTTATCACTCTCAGGGCAGATTTTTTAGGTCAAGCTCTTTCCTATCGACCTTTTGCTGATGTGTTACAGCATAATGACTTAAAGTTAAGTCAAATGAATAATCAAGAATTACAAGCTGTAGTACAAAAACCAGCAGCGCTGCTTGGTGTAACTCTAGAATCTGGACTAACTGAGCGAATTTTAGGCGCCGTTGGTAGTCAGGCAGGTGATTTACCATTACTAGAGTTTGCTTTAACTCAACTATGGGAAAAACAAACAGATACCCGCTTAACTCATGCGGCTTATGATGAAATTGGTGGTATTGAAGCGGCTTTAGCTCGTTATGCCGAACAAGTATACAGTAAACTCAATCTAGAAGAACAAGAACAAGCACGTCGAATTTTTGTTCAGTTAGTGCTTCCTGGGGTAGGGACAGAAGATGCTCGGTATTTAGCAAAGCGTGCTGAAGTTGGGGAAAAAAACTGGGATTTAGTAATGCATCTTGCGTCATCGCGTTTAATTGTCACAGGACGCGATGACGCAACAAAAAAAGAAACTGTAGAAATTGTACATGAAGCTTTAATTAGAGAATGGGAACGCCTGCGCCAATGGATTAAACAAGACCGCGAGTTCCGTATTTGGCTTTCTGAATTGCGAGCAACAATGCAGCAATGGGAAAAAAATAATCAGGATGAAAGCGAATTATTACGAGGTAAACGTTTAATTGATGCTGAAGGATGGTTACAAAGGCGCCCAAACGATTTGAATGTTGATGAGCAGCCTTATATAACAGCTAGTTTAGCATTAAAGGAGAAGGAGTTTAGGCAAAAAAGGCGCCTAAAAAAATTAACTTTTGCTAGTGCTATAGGAGCAATTTCTATTTTGGCAGGAGCATTAGGAATAGGATTGTGGCAAACCGACATTCAACGACGACAAGCACAAAAAAATGAGATTCAAGCAATCACTGTTTCTTCTGAAAACCTTTTATTAGCAAACCAGAAATTAGATGCATTAATATCTGCTTTAGAAGTAGGAATAAGATTTAAACAAATAATTGAGACAGATTCATTTTTAAATAAACAAGTTGTGAAAGTATTGCAATTAGCAGTTGATAGCGAAAAAGAACTTAACCGTTTACAAGCGCATACTAACTGGGTTTATGATATTGCTTTTAGTCCAGATGGTAAAATGATTACCTCCGCTGGTTTAGATGGAAAAATTATCCTGTGGAATTTAGAGGATGGTTCATACAAAATCTTAAATTACAAAGATAAAGATAAACTTTATAGCATTAGTTTTTGTTCTAAAGGTAATACGTTTGCCACTGCAAGCGCAGATAAAACTGTGAAAGTATGGAATATAGACGGCAGTTTACGTAAATCTTTGGGCCACAATGATAGTGTTCTGAAAGCGAGCTTTAGTCCTGACTGTCAAACATTAGCTACAGCCAGCGGGAAACAGGTTTTGCTTTGGAATCTAAACAGTCAAACCTTCAAAACCATATGGACTGATAATGATGTAGTTAATAGTGTAAGTTTTAGCACAACAGATAAAATCATAGGGGTTAGTACAAGTGATAACAATGTCAAACTTTTAGATTTAGATGGTAATGAGATTCAAAGTTTTAATGGTCATACTGATAAAATTCATCATATTAGCTTTAGCCAAGATGGTAAAACTATTGCAACTGCCAGTTGGGATAAAACAGCTAAACTTTGGAATTTAGAAGGCAAGGAACTTATAACTTTCAAGGGACATACAGATCGAGTATTTGATATCAGTTTTAACCCGGACAACAAAACCATTGCGACTGCAAGTTGGGATAAAACGGTCAGACTTTGGAATATCGATGGCACCTTACGTACAATTATTAAAGGGCATAACGCTCGAATTAATAGCGTCAGCTTCAATCCAAAGGCTAAAGTAATGGCATCAGCAGGCGCCGATAACATTGTAAAATTATGGAAGCTTGACAACAGCTTGCTGCCAATTCAAGCACATACTGGCGCCGTTCGTAGTGTTAGTTTTAGCCCTGACGGTGCCTACATGGCAACTGGCAGTGAGGATGCAACCGCTAAACTCTGGACAACTGATGGGCGCTTAATAAAAATCATCGATAATAACACTGGTGGTGTATATGGTGTTAGTTTTAGCAAAGATGGTACTAAGATAGCTACTGCCAACGTTAACAAAACCGCGAAAATCTGGTCGAGTCGTAATCTTAGAAATATCACAACCCTTCAAGGGCATAAAGGAGAAGTATTTTACGCGCGCTTTAGTCCAAATGGAAAAATCGTTGCTACTGCCAGCGCGGATAAAACCGCTAAACTTTGGAACCTAAATGGTGAGAATATTACAACTTTGAAGGGACATAGTGACCGAGTTGTAGATGTCAGTTTTAGTCCCGATGGAACTGTAATTGCTACCGCAAGCGATGACCACACTGCCAAAATTTGGAAGCTGGATGGCACTTTGTGTGCAACTTTAATGGGACATGACGATGAAGTTAATGGTATTGATTTTAGCCCACAAAGTACTCAGATTGCTACTGCCAGTGATGATAAAACTATCGGACTTTGGAACGTAGATACTAAGATATTATGCCAATCAAACAAAAATAAGGAAATACATCTTAAAGATAATAAGCGTTTGCGCGAACATCAGGAAAGAGTAATTGGTGTAAAATTTAACCGGGACGGCAATATGATTGCTTCTACCAGTTTTGACAATACCGTCAGACTTTGGAACCATAACGGTAAGAGAACACATATTTTTCAAGGACACGATGATTGGGTTTGGAGCGCTGACTTTAGCCCGGATGGAGAAAAACTGGCCTCAGCTAGCAATGATACAACTGTGAGATTTTGGAAGCTTGATACAGAAACACAAACTTTGGATTTAAATGGTCTATTGAAAAAAGGTTGTTTACAAGCGAGAGACTATCTCAGGAATAGCAGTAATAAGCAGCTTTGTCATAAAATTCTACAGTATTAAACCTCGAATCCCTTACAGCGCGCATGTTTCTCACAAGTGTGAACCGTGGTTCACATTATTCTTGGCGCCAAATTT
This sequence comes from Calothrix sp. FI2-JRJ7, assembly GCA_019359675.1. Classification (GTDB taxonomy): domain Bacteria; phylum Cyanobacteriota; class Cyanobacteriia; order Cyanobacteriales; family Nostocaceae; genus Dulcicalothrix. The sequence continues at coordinate 91,283 of JAHHGX010000083.1, read as the reverse complement.
TTGATTATTCGGAAAACTCAGGAATGCGTTACATAATACATATGTATTTGTACGTAGTTTCAAGATTAATCGGCAAATAAAGTAACCCTCTGGAAGAAACTGGTTCAAATCGTCAGCAATATATGTTGTTGACCAAGCATTATGGAAACTGTGCTAGTGGCGCCTAGTGCTTAGTGGAGGACGGAAGTGATCTCGGAGTACCATATAATTTATCATGCAAATGTTAACTCAATACTGCAAGGGTAAACTAGGTTTCTCATCTTAACAAACAAATGTTACTCTCCTTGCTGTAATGGGAACCCTTATATTAAGAGGTTCAATTATCAAAGCATGTCTCATCAATGGAAAAAAATCATACTCCGCGTTTAACATCAAGTCAGGCGCCCACAACAGAACAGTACAAAAACACTATAAAGCTAGTTGGGCTTATACACAAAGCTTCAGACCAAAAGGCAGTTTTTGAAACTGTTGTTAAAGGATTACGTCAAATACTTTATACTGATAGGGTAGCAATATTTTGCTATAAGAGCGATTTGACGTACCAAGGCGAATTCGTTTATGAAGATGTCGGCGCCGTTTGGATGTCAGTACTACACACGAAAGTAAATGACTCTTCGCTTGCTCAAGACCTTATAGAGATTTATGAGCAAGGCGAAATTCAGGTTTTATCAAATATTGATCAAGATTATATTGAATTTTTAGACAAGTTCCAAGTACACGCTTGTATTATTGCGCCTTTATTCAAGAATGATAAACTTTGGGGTCTACTGTGCGTGCATCAATGTAGCGAAGTTCGCCAATGGCAAGATTTAGAAATAGAAATTGTAAAGCAAGTTGTTGAACATTTAGAAGTTGCGTTACAAAATATTGAATTACTTGCACAGGCGCCTTCAAATATTGAAAAAGAAAAAACTTTAGCAGCAGTTATCGCTCGAATTCGCGAGTCCTTAGATTTACAAACTATTTTTAAAAATACAGCTACCGAAGTCCGTCAATTACTCCAAGCCGACCGTGTAGGAGTATTTCGTTTTTACCCACACTTAGATTGGGAAGGTGAGTTTGTCTCTGAAGATGTGGCGAACGGATGGAACTCAGCAATGGCGTTAAAAATTCACGACCATTGCTTTAGCGAACAATTTGCAGCGCAATATCAAGAAGGAAAACTCAATATAATTACCGATATTTATCAAGGTGATTGTAGTCCATGCCACATAGCCATTTTAGAAAAATTTCAAGTTCGTTCTAATTTAGTAGCCCCTTTACTCAAAGGCAAAAAACTTTGGGGATTATTATGTATACACCAATGCAGCGCACCACGTTATTGGGAAGAGTCAGAAATTGAGTTTATACAGCAAATTGCTGTACAACTTAGCGTTGCCATTCAACAAGCTGAATATCTAGAGCAAATGCAGATGCAAGCAGTAAAACTTGCACAAGCATCCGAACGTGAACGTATTGCTGAACGTCAAAAAAGCATTGCTAAAACGATTGAAAAAATTCGTCAAACGTTCGACTTAGAAACGATATTTCATACTGCAACTCACGAAATTAGAAAAATTCTGGAAGCTGATAGAGTCGTAATTTATCGGTTTAACCCTGACTGGAGTGGAGATTTTGTTGTTGAATCTATTGAAACGGGTTGGAATTCTTTACTAGATAAACAATTACAACAACCAGAATTACGTGCAAATATTAGCGAATGTAGTATCAAGTTATTAGTAAATGCTCCAATTCCTGATAGCTACCTTAAAGAAACTCAGGGTGGAAGGTTTGTGCGTGGTGAAATTTTCCGAACTTGCGATGATATTTACAATGCTGGATTTAGTGACTGTTACATTCGCGTCTTAGAAAGTTACCAAGCACGAGCATATGCAATTGTTGCAATTTATCATGGTAACAAACTTTGGGGACTATTAGCTGTTTTCCAAAACTCGGCGCCGCGAAAGTGGGAAGATGACGAAATTTGCTTACTTACACAAATTAGTACTCAACTTGGTACAGCTTTTCAACAAGCTGAGTACTTTCAACAAGTTTCTTCACAAGCAGCGCAGCTAGAAAAAGCAGCAGAACGTCAGCGTGCTTTAGCAACAACAGTTGATAAGATTCGACAATCGTTAGATATAGAGAGTATTTTTCAAGCAACTACACAAGAAGTTCGACGTTTGTTAAATGTCGAGCGTGTGGCAATTTATAGATTTTATCCTGATTGGAGTGGGGAATTTGTCGCTGATTCAATTCTTGATGGTTGGACACCTGTTGGAAAAAGCCAACCAACGATTGAAAAGACATTTTTAGAAGCAGCAAAAACAGGAAAGTATCCACGTAACGAAACTTTTGTTCCCATTTTACAAGGTGAAAAGCTCTGGGGGTTACTAGTCGCGTATCAAAATTCTCAACCGCGTTATTGGGAAGAAGAAGAAGTTAACTTACTTGCACAAGTTGGAGTACAATTAGGTGTGGCACTTCAACAAGCAGAAACCCTCAAACAAGTGCAAGCACAAGCCGCACAACTCACAAGAGCAGCAGAACGCGAAAAAGCATTAGCCACTACGGTAGAAAAAATTCGTCAATCGCTTGACTTACATACAATTTTTGCTACCACAACACAAGAAGTTAGGAATTTATTAAAAGTTGAACGAGTAGCTATTTACAGTTTCTATACCGATGGCAGTGGTGATTTTGTGGCAGAGTCAGTAGCTTCAGAATGGATGCCATTAATTGGAAATTCATTTTTGATGATGGATACTTTTGTACAAAAAGCATTAGGCGAACTCAATATGCGGCTTCAGAAAACCATAACGGTTGATGATATATATAAACAACAGTATTCTGACCCGCAATTAGTATTTCTCGAACAAATTCAAGCACGTGCATATGTAATGGTGCCAATTTTTCAAGGTGATAATTTATGGGGGTTACTTGCTGCATATCAAAATACTAAACCGCGCGAGTGGATGGAAGATGAAGTAAGTTTACTTGCACAAATTGGTTTACAGTTAGCTGTAGCATTACAGCAAGCTGAGTTACTCGAACAAACTCGACTTCAAAAAGAAAAACTCAACGAAGCGCTCAAAGAATTACAGCGAACCCAAACTCAGCTAATTCAAGGTGAAAAAATGGCTGGTTTAGGACAGCTAGTTGCTGGTATTGCTCATGAAATTAACAATCCGATTAATTTTATCTACGGTAATTTATCTCATGTAAGCGAATATACTCAAAGTATACTGGAATTAATGAAAATTTATCAGCATCAATATCCAGAGCCAGTACAAAAAATTCAAGCACAAGCTTCTAAAATTGATTTAGATTACATCATCGAAGATCTGCCCAAAACAATTTTATCAATGCACTCAGGCGCCGAAAGGATTTTACAATTAGTTGAGTCACTACGTACATTCTCGCGCCTTGACCATGCACAAATCAAACATGTAGATATTCATGGAGGCATTGATAGTGCATTACTAATTTTACAACACCGTTTGCGTTCATCTGCCAACACTCCACCAATAGATGTTATTAAAAGATATGGAGACTTACCACTTGTTGAATGTTACGCAGCCTTATTGAATCAAGTGTTCATGAATATTTTAATCAACGCTATAGACGCAATTGAAATTGGATATAAACAGCATCAAAAAGAGAATAGTAAAAAATTGCACTCACCACAAATAATCATTCATTCTCAAGTTGTACAGAACGACAGAGTATTAATTCGTATACATGATAACGGTTGTGGTATTCCTGATGATGTGGTATCGCGTATATTTGACCCCTTCTTTACAACAAAAGAACCTGGTAAAGGTACTGGATTAGGATTATCAATTAGTTACCAAATTATTGTCGAAAAGCATGGGGGTAAAATTGAGTGTTTCTGTGAACCTGGTAAAGGTACAGAATTTTGGATTGAAATTCCTATTAAACACTCAATGGTTCCCACATAATGTAGAAACCTGGTTTCTTGATTGAGATTTTGTAATAAAAAGAACAATTTCGTATAGAAACCAGGTTTCTGTGTACCGCTAACTTTTTGCATTTTATGAATTCTTTATGATGAAGTTGAAAATCAACTCTGTTGCTTGAGGTACCATGTTCACGAGCCTCAAAGGAAAATTAACCGATTGGTTCCAACGCGGACAAATTGTACGCAATTTGGAAGTATTTCAAGATATTATTATTATTTCCCTATGTATAAGCCTATTCTGTGTAATGGTGTTACGACTTGTTGACTTATTTATTCACTTTTTTCAACCTCTTGAAGTTCGACAAGTCACATCAGATATTTTATTTATTTTAATTTTAGTAGAGTTGTTTCGATTGTTAGCTGATTATTTGCAAGAACATCGCATTTCTGTAGGCGCCGCAGTAGAAATTTCTATTGTTTCATCTCTACGAGAAGTGATATTAAAAGGTGTTCTTGAAGTCAAAAGCGAACAACTTGTGGGTATTTCCTTATTTTTGGTTGTTTTAGGCGCCCTTTTTGTGATACTACCCTGGATGTCCAAGCTCTTAGAGTCAATGATACCCACACATAAATGAATAAGGTAAAAAAGGAAAGAGTCTAAAACCCCTTTTCCTTTCCCCCCCCTTATGATGCTAAGGTACCAAAGTCCTGTGTCCAGTAATAGTTGTAGTTAATATTGCCTGTATCGCTTTCTAAATAGTAATAGCCAACTCCCATTTCCTTATAGTTCGGATTCAGTATATTGGCACGATGACCTTGACTAGTCATCCAAGCAGCAACAACTTCTTCTGGTGTAACGTAGCCAGCAGCTATGTTTTCACCGAAGCGCGAGTACTGATAACCCGCTTGATATGCCCGGTTTTGAGGACTAGAACCATTTGCTCCGGTATGACTGAAGTAATCACTCAACGCCATGTCTTGACTATGACTGTAAGCGACTTGATTCAATTTGTCGCTCAATACAAGCGGTTGTAACCCAGTCTTAGCATTCGCACGCTCTATATTTACCAGTCTCAATACTTCATTCAGAAAACTATTGCGCTGCACAGGAGGCGCCGCAGGAGTTTCAGCGATAGGTATGACAGGTTGTGAATTAGAAACACTAGCTTCATTGGATAGCAGTTTAGTTGACACACTCAAGTTATAGTTAGTGTTTTGACCGCCTACTGGCTGATATACCCGAACGTAATAGATACCGCTATTCAGGTTATCGTAGCTAATCAATTCCGAGGCATTTCCAGCATTATTAGAACTACTTAGAAGATTGCCCTTGCGGTCGAGTAGCTCAAGACCAGCGTTCGCACTCAATCCATTCAGCACAAGATTTAAATTTGTACTTGGTGAGTCTAACTGTAACTTGTACATGTCGCCCTGGTCATTGTCTCCAACCGCATCCCGCAAAATAACTGGAGTCGAGCTAGGATAAACCGAAGTTGCAGACTTGAATCTATCAGATACGCCATCATAAGTGATGTAAAGGCTGGCACTCCGACCTTCACGTAAACCTGTAGAAATATAATGATTAAATAGCTGCTCGTTATTAAAGCTTGCTAAATCAGGGTTATTATCCTTATAAAATTTGAGGTCGAAAACTTGCGAAAATTTTCGACCTTCTGCAATTCCTGTATTTGATAAATTATCGAAAAGCTGTTGATTCGTTAAACCAGCTAAATCACTGTTACTAGAACGGTAATAAGATAAATCGACGATGGGTGAAAAAGCTAACCCCTGACTTAAGCCAGTTGTCTGAAAATGGGATAGTGCATCTGCATCACTCAAGCCATGTAGGTTTGAATTAACACCACTATAATGTTTTGCGTTAAATAAAGTTACGGGCATAGGTATGTTTCCAGATTTACTGGATAAGGTTTGCACTTGGTATTCCCTATGCCAATACGGCATCCAGCCATGATGAATAGCATCATAACTGAATATTCAAAAACTACGAGATGGGAACACACGTAGAGATTATATCAAAATAAATACACATAGTCATGTAAAGCTTATTTAACACAATTACGTAACCGTGAAATCTTTAGTGCTTATAGATTCTGGCTCCTCTACCTTTAGATAGAGAAACAAAAATAGTTCCTAAAATCCCAAATTCTCATAAATCTGCCTAGATTTATGAGAAAAATATTGCTACATGTTACAAAAAAAAATAATCTTTTCAGTAGAAAAACCAAAAACTTTGTATAAGAATGTCTTATGAATTAATTTTATCCTGATGTGCTGGTGATTTCACCGAATTGTTAAGAAATGTTGCAAGATTAATTTTTGTTGATATCTAATACACTTGAGCGCAAAAAATGTCATAATGTGCAGCTTTAACTATTGCAATTGCATAATGGCTCAATCAACTTTGCTTATTGGTGCTAACGGCTGTGAAGCCTAAACCTTAAATTATCAGCATCAAAGAGTGAGCGCGGTGATACCAATCACAACCTCCAAATATCCGCGTTTGGTGCTACTCACCGCTCAAGAATAAGTCCTAGCTTGTGCCTAAATATTGCCTATGCGACAAAATCACCCGCCACATTGGCACCAAACTTTAACAGAAATGTGATAAAAATCTATTTTGCTTCTCAAATAACAAGGCGAGTTACAATCGAGAGAACTCAACGCTAGTAAATTGGACAATTCAAGGTTACGTTATTATCGGTAAAAATTGTTACTCAAAAATTGTTAAACGTGATATATTTTATAACTGTTAATTACTATTCTACTGTACTTATTACTCAACTAATTAATTCATTACCTGACGCCGTAGATTTAAATTACAAATTAGTTATTATCAATAACTCTCCTGATGACAAGAGTATAGAAAATCTGGCTTGCCAGAATATCTTGATAATTAATGCTGGATGTAATCTTGGTTTTGGTAGCGCATGTAACTTAGGTTTAAAATGGATTTACACTCAGAATACTAATGCACTAGTATGGATTATTAATCCTGATGCGTATTTCGCTGAAAAATCAAAATTTGATATTAAGGCATTTCTTAGTTTGTATCCAGAAATTTCTATACTAGGAACAATTATTCACACTCCTAGTAATGAAGTCTGGTTTGCCGGAGGTCGTTTTTTGAAAAAAACTGGAAGTCTAAAGAGTATCGATTTGGTAACTAATAGTGATGCTGATTATGTTGAATGCGATTGGGTTTCAGGTTGTAGTTTAATAATTCAATTTCGTAATTTTTCTGAATGCCCTTTATTTGACCCTGAATATTTTCTGTATTACGAAGATTTTGACTTTTGCAAACGCTATATTCAAGAAGGTCATAAAGTTGCTGTTACAAAAATATTCTCTGTAATTCATCAACCTTCTTCCATTACAAATCGTTATACGATAAAAAAGATGTTCTACAGTACTTATAGTTATCTTATCACATTACAGCGATATACGAATACTCTTGTTTTCACATTACGATTAATTAGACTGATTGGTTTTGCTGTAATTTCTATTTTCATCAAACCAAAAATTGCGATTGGTAAAATTCAGGCTGTATTTACATATTGGCGTGACCATTCCCAACTTAATATTCAAGAGAATACTTTACTAAAATATCTAAAAAACCAAATTAGTTGAATGAACGAACTATTAGTTAATTTATCAATGGTATTTTCTCAGCCTACAGGCATAAGTAATTATGCTCTAAATTTATTTCCGCATTTAAAACCTTTGACACCCACACTTTTAATAGCAAAGGACTATCCAGAGTTCCAATGTGAGCCAGTTCCCAATAATCTTACACCTGCTCAAGGCTCTAAAGGGCATTTACGGCGATTGATTTGGACGCAGTTACAGCTACCGCAAATCTACCAAAAACTAGCTGCAAAACTTTTATTTTCTCCTTTACCAGAGGCGCCGCTATTTACAAATTGTCGTTATATAATTCAAGTTCACGATTTAATTCCATTGCGGTTCCCAAATTGGCGCTCTCCTTTGACTAACTACGCACGCTACTACGTACCGCAAATTCTTACTCAAGCGCAACATATCATTTGTAACTCCCATTCTACAGCTAAAGATATTACTGAATTTTACAAAATTCCAGCAAGCAAAATTACACCTGTACTACTAGCATATGATAGTAATCATTTTCGACCATTTCCAGAAAAGTTAGAGAAAGATGCTAATCGCAAGCCTTACTTTCTTTATTTAGGGAGACATGATAAATATAAAAATATCAATCGGCTAGTAACAGCGTTTGCGGCTTTACCAAATAATCAAGATTACGAGTTATGGTTAGCTGGACCAACCGATAGACGCTTCACACCCAATTTAAGGGTACAAATAGCCGAGTTAGGAATTTCAAAAAGAGTGAAAATTTTAGACTACGTAATTTATAGTGAGTTACCGAAAATAATTAGCAACGCGCTTGCATTTGTATTTCCGAGCTTATGGGAAGGGTTCGGGTTTCCTGTTCTTGAAGCAATGGCATGTGGTACACCTGTCATTACCTCTAATTTATCATCACTACCAGAAGTTACTTCCAATGCGGCCATTTTAATTAATCCATACAATGTACAAGAAATCACAGCAGCAATGCAGGAAATTGCCGATGACAGAAAATTGCACGATAAACTTTCTCAATTAGGTCTTTTAAGAGCCAAGCAATTTAGCTGGGAAAAAACAGGGTTAGCTACCGTGGAAATACTTAAGAAATTTATTTAAAGATAACCTTTGTAATATTAGCTTTACTTATTTTCAATGCAAAATACATAAATTATTATAGCGAGGGAAATTTTTCATTAAGGCTGTTATAAATATTATATATACTTCGATTGTTAACGAAGTATTTTATTTGAATAAAAATAACTGTTAGTTGACTGATGTGTGAGCATTAATAAAATCGCAAAAACTTAATGAGAATAGCAGTTATTGGTGCCAAGGGACTACCACCAAAGCAGGGTGGAATAGAGCATTAAAGAATTCACCGCTTCGCTTCTTAAAACAGTTTCAGCTAATTCTGATATCCTTATGGCTGGAGAATTATGGGGAGCGCGTAAAGCTGAGATTATTCGGGGTGCGGGATTATTTGTTTTACCTTCTAATGTGGAAGGATTACCGCTAGCCATGCTGGAAGCAATGCGTGAGGGTATTCCTGTTGTTGCAAGCGATATTGCACCTCATCAACAATTAATTGGTACAAATAGAGGAATTATTTTCCGTAATGGTAGTATCGATTCTTGTGCTAATAAGCTTGAATGGGCTATTCAGAATTATCGAGAACTTAAAAAACTAGCAGCAAATGCTCAAAACCACGTGAAAAAGCATTACAGTTTGCAATACATTAGTACTGAACATTTGCGTTTATACAAAGACTTGCTCGAATCGAATCAGCCGAAACAAACAGTTTTACAAGCTAGTAGTTAATGTCATTAATTTTGTTAAATAGCGTCTTTTTTGTGATAAACACGTAATTAATAAAAAATAAGTAATAATATTGACAAAATTGTCGAAGACAAACTGGTGAACCCAAAGGGCGCCAAACCTAAGCGCTCCTGCCCATCAAATTTAATAACAGTACTGCACAGGCGAAGAAAGCCTGTGCTACAAGGTATGAAAATTATTAGGTTGTTACTACAGTACCGTTGACGGCGCCTGAATAAACTAAGCCACGCTGCATGTCCATTGTTAAAATTAAGCCGTCGCGAATAACTTGCGTTGCGTCTTTAACACCGACAATTACAGGTACTCCTAAACGTGAACCAATAACAGCCGCATGACTTGTTAGACTTTCTTCTTCAGTAATAATACCTGCTGCTTTGCGAATAGCATCAACAAAATCAGCGCTAGTGCGCGATGCAACTAAAATATCACCATGATTAAAATTACCAACATCCATACCGCTATGGGCGACACGCGCACGTCCACTAACTGAACCTTGCCCTCCTAACCCAATGCCATGTCCAACTACTGATGTAACAACTTCTACCTTAATTAAATCGGTGGAACCAGAAACACCCTGTAGCGTTCCTGCGGTCATTACAACTAAATCGCCTTCAGATACTAACTTATTTTCTAATGCTACGTTTAATGCCGCTTGGAAAGTTTGACCAGTAGAAGGTAATTCGAGTACAAGTAATGGTTTGACACCCCACACCATTTGTAATTGACGCGCAACGTTAACATGGGGAGTGATGGCTAAAATTGGAGTTTGGGGACGGAACTTAGAAACGTTACGCGCTGTTGCTCCAGTTTGAGTAAGTGACATAATCGCACTAGCACCTAACTGTTCGGCAATTTGTCCAACTGCTTGGCTAATTGCGTTAGGTATCGAACGACGTGCATCTCTTACTTTTAAAGCATTGGGGTTTTCTGCTGCTTCTTGTTCCATCCGTTCGGCAATACGTGCCATAGTTGCTACTGCCTCGACTGGAAATTTACCTACAGCCGTCTCATTTGAAAGCATAACGGCATCAGTACCGTCTAAGATGGCATTTGCCACGTCTGAGACTTCAGCGCGTGTAGGACGAGGGTTATTTACCATGCTATCGAGCATTTGAGTAGCTGTAATAATTGGAATACCCAAACGGTTAGCAGTGGCAATCAGACGTTTTTGTAACACTGGGACATCTTCAGCAGGTAATTCAACCCCTAAGTCACCACGTGCCACCATTACGCCATCACACAAAGCTAGAACTGCTTCCATTTGTTCAATAGCTTCGTGTTTTTCGATTTTGGCAACTACTGGTACTTGTTTACCAGTGCTTCCAATTAATTCTTTAATCTCAATAATATCTTGAGGGTTACGAACGAATGATAGTGCGACCCAATCAACTCCCTGGTCAAGACCGAACATCAAATCTTCGCGGTCTTTATCGGTCATCGCTTTAATCGATAAGTACACACCCGGAAAGTTTACGCCCTTATTATTAGACAGCGTACCTCCAACAGTAACACGGCAGTGCAAATCGCCTTTTTCTCGCTCAACCTCTTCGACGACCATTTCTACACGTCCATCATCAAGTAGAATTCGGGCGCCTGTGGGAACTTCGTCGGCAAGATAATCATAAGTAACGCAGCTTGAAGTTTGAGTTCCAACTACAGGACGGTTCGTCAATGTAAAGCGGTCACCTTTGCCTAAGACTATCGACCCATTCTCAAATTTACCCAAGCGGATTTTCGGACCTTGTAAATCCTGTAAAATTGCAACCGGCTGATTTAGCTCAAATGCCGTTTGCCGAATCAAACGTATGTTACGCTGATGATCCGCATGAGAACCATGAGAAAAATTTAGTCTTAGCGTGGTGGCACCTGCTTCGATAATAGCTTTGAGCATTTCTGGGCTGCTAGTAGCAGGACCAATTGTGGCGACAATTTTAGTCCGGCGGATTGAGTCTTTAAATTGCATAGAGGGTAATAGAAAAGAGGCTTCTGGGAATTATCGTAAAATCGAACTGCACAACGTGTCTGTTAGTGCCGATATTTTGACTCGATTGGCATCATATCGTTTATTGAGGTGCTGATGTATCATGAGATAAATTAATCTTGGTACACAAAACTTTATTGTTCGTGATTTTGTGTCCTATATTTCAATTTGATTGTTTGAAGGTTAAGGAGTTTACAATGCTAACGTCGGAGGCACCAAAGGAACTGACAATCCCCCCGAAGGATTTACTAGCGCCTCCTGGTGGTTTTAATCCAACCCTGCTACTTTTTTTAGGAGCAGTGGGAATTGTTATTATATCTGGCTTTGGTTACTGGGTTTGGGAATGGAAACACTGGGTATGCTTTAGTCTAAATGTCCTTGCCCTTCATATTTCAGGCACGGTCATTCATGATGCATGTCATCAGTCTGCCCACAGCAACCGAATTATTAATGCCGTACTCGGTCATTGCAGCGCGCTGATGTTAGTTTTTGCCTTCCCTGTATTTACACGGGTGCATTTACAGCATCATAGTAACGTTAATGATCCAGACAATGACCCAGACCACTATGTATCAACTGGTGGACCTTTGTGGTTAATTGCTGTGCGCTTTCTATATCACGAAATATTTTTCTTTAAACGGCGCCTGTGGCGTAATAATGAACTACTGGAATGGTTCTTAAGCCGCCTGTTTGTCGCCGTAATAGTATATATTTCAGTTCAGCATCATTTCTTGGGCTACGTCCTAAATTTTTGGTTCATCCCATCAGCTGTTGTAGGCGTAACATTAGGTTTATTCTTTGATTATCTACCTCATCGCCCATTTAACGAGCGAGGTCGCTGGAAAAATGCGCGTGTTTATGCTAGCCCTATAATCAACATTTTAATTTTGGGACAGAACTATCATCTCGTTCATCACCTTTGGCCATCAGTACCTTGGTATAAATATCAACCTACGTACTATTTAATGAAGCCCAAACTTGATGAAAAAGGTTCACCTCAATCATTAGGATTACTCACTAAAAAAGATTTCCTAGGATTTTTATACGATATTTTCCTGGGAATTCGTTTTCATCATTAGTAGGTTGGGTGGAGGAACGGAACCCAACATTCCTATGTTTTTGTTGGGTTACACTCCGCTACACCCAACCTACAAATTATATTTCTGATGAGATGCTGGTAGCTTGAATCACCTCAATATTGCTGCTGAGTTCAAGCTTGTCGAGTGATTCAGTAAAAAAAACAAAACCTTTATACGCAGTGGCATATTTATAAAGTTTTGTAAAGAAACCTTCTGCTGTCACAATAACTAAAGGTTCAGGATTTCGAGAAAGAATATTCAGGAAGTCTTCGCACCGCACCCTAACACCTGTACCACGGTCACTGAATACTCTACCTGAAATCCCACCAAATTGTGCAATGCCGTTGTCTCCACCGTCAAACTTCATATTTTCTTAAGTATTCCCACGGTCTACATACGCATTCTAGACTTTTGATTTCATGACTGAATGTGATGCCTGTAACGACTGGGGTAAACTCCAATCGGGTCTTAAGTTTGCCGCTTCTCGAAGATAAATGTGATGGATAGGGGTTGACGCATTGACATAAACGTGGATTAAAAAACGGATGCAACGCTCTAAACTACCTTCAACAAACATTTGCTGCACATCAAGCATTGGTACAGAGTCCCAATAAGGACGAGCTCTGGCAATTGCAGCAGGAAATATTGCGTCTAAATCACGTGTTACAGAGAAAGTAACACTAATTATATCTGTAGGATGTAATTGATTACGTCCTTCGAGTTCGTCTATAAGCTCTGTAACAGCTTCGCGCATTGCTTCCACCGTATTAGAAGGTACCGTCGTTGCACCACGTATTGCTCGCATCCGCCACTCTCCCTCCACGAAAATATCCTCCGTTGTCTGAAGTTACCACTTGCTATTATTCCTCAGAAATAAGAATCGTACAAATCTGTAATCGCACAATAATTGCACAATCTTTCTGTTTATTGGAAAAACAAGTAGTAATTACGGACGATATAGCCATAGAGGCAAGCCACTGGTAGATATTTCAAATTCCAACCAATCGGCGCCTGTTGACAGCAACCTGTTCGAGATGAAACTGTTAGATAACAAACTACTTTGAGCTTGCTCGCGGGATAAAATCCGGTTTAATAAAGGCTTACGTTCTTCTAAAGTGAAGCATGGAGTTTTTTCTTGGTCGAGTCCAACGAGTTCGCAAGTCCAGCGACGTGCGTCTTCTTCGGTACCCAAACGGTCTACTACACCCAAATCAACAGCTTGCTGCCCTGTAAAGATACGACCATCAGCAAAGCTTCTCACAGTTTCAAGAGAAAGATTTCGTGATGAAGCGACAGTTTGAACGAACTGGCTGTAGCTAGTATCTATAAGTTCTTGCAGAATGTGTTCTTCAGGTTGAGTTAGTTGACGGTCGAACGACAAAATATCTTTGTAGGGGCCCGACTTGATAACTTTGAAAGAAACTCCAACTTTTTCAAGCAACCTTTCTAAGTTATTACCACGCAGTATTACACCAATGCTGCCAGTGATAGTGCCAGGGTTTGCCATGATATGCTGCGCTCCCATGCCAATATATACACCGCCGGAAGCAGAAATATTACCAAAACTTGCAACAATTTTGATTTTTTCGCCTAGTCGTTTTAATGCGCTGTAAATTTCCTGTGAGTCTCCAACAGTTCCACCAGGACTATCAATGCGAAGTAAGAGTGCTGGAAATTTTTTCTCTTCAACAGTTTTAAGAGCTTCCAACACCTGTTTACGTGTGGCGCCAGCAATAGCACCATTAATTTCTATTCGAGCAATCTGTTTGCTAAATCTAGGCTTAAAAGGCCAAACCATGAGCAGTCAAAACACCTTAATTATAAATAACGTTACTAGCCATAGTGATTAACTACTAACAATACAATCTTAATTGACTTTTCATTTTTTGCGTGTAATACCAGTATGAGGTCATGATGCGACTCGCTGCATTACCTCATATTTTTATATTAAAATTAAATCGAAAAGCTTTATCTGAGCGCTATTCATCGCGCGCCACTTCAAAAATGTTATAAAAGAATTTTTAGTATTATTTGTTACTTACTAAGTTTAAGTAGGGAGTACTTATTAAGAATCAAGTCTTAATATTTGGTAGCGGTAATGAACATAAGTATCAAATAATGCTGCAACAAAGCTGCAAGTTAAAGCGATGGTAATTAGTCCGCGTATGGGGGCGCCACTACCAAAGGTCGCCAGAAACTGCAAAATCAGATTTGCGAATGCGCTAGCTATGGTTTGTAGACCGGGTACATACCCAATCAGCATAAAACTCGCAAGTAAGGCGCCAACGAATAGCATAGGCGCCGTAAAACCAAAAACAACAGTCAGCAGTAGCGAGCGGAGAAAGTTAATTAAAATAGTCACGACTATAGGCTCCGTGGATTAAATACAAAGCAGTCAAATACAAGCGTCTGTCATCTACTACAATAATTTGGATTGCCCGGAATTAGCCGATAATTTAAAAATCTTAAGTTTTCATTAAAATACCTACATACTTTTTTTCGGAATCTGGCGTTTTCTGAGCCTGGTATAAAGCAAGCAGACGCTAGATGTACAAAGGATGATGAGGGTCTGTACCCTCTTGCTTAATGTCACAAGGCAATATTAAGAAATTTATCTTTATGAGAATAGGTTTAACCTAAGTTAATAAAAAGCTTGTAATTACCCGTTCTAGCAAAGGCTACAAAAAAAATATGCTTAAATTCGCTAAGATGACGGCAGTAAGTTAAGCTATCGTGCGTACATTTAAACATTGAGTGAAAGTATATCAAAATCAGGTTTAGGAGCGTGGGGTCAACGGTTACTATCGGCGGTTTTCCTTGCTGGACAGGTGATAGTTCATTTGTTGAGGGGAAAAATTCACCGACGTAACACGCTTGAACAAATGGCAGCAGTAGGACCCGACTCGCTGTTTATTGCGCTAGTTACTGCTGTGTTTGTAGGTGCAGTATTTACAATTCAAGTCGCACGGGAATTTATTAACTTTGGCGCCGGTAATATAGTTGGTGGAGTACTGGCCATAGCTCTGACGCGAGAGTTAACACCTGTATTAACCGCAGTTATTGTAGCTGGACGAGTTGGTTCGGCATTTGCTGCGGAAATTGGGACTATGCGTGTCACGGAACAAATTGATGCGCTATTGATTTTAAAAACTGACCCAATCGATTATCTTGTAATTCCTCGTACCATTGCTTGTTTGGTAATGGTTCCCATTCTGACATTGCTATCGTTAGTGACAGGGATGCTAGGGGGTTTAATAATCGCGACTAATGTGTACAACTTAGCTGACACAGTATTTTTAGACTCTGCCCGTAGCTTTGTTTCGATATGGGACATTGTTAGTTCTTTAGTTAAAGCTGGTTTTTTTGGTGGTTTGATTGCCATAATTGGCTGTAACTGGGGACTAACGACAACAGGAGGCGCCAAAGGTGTGGGACAATCGACGACAACAGCGGTTGTAACTGCACTGTTGTTAATTTTTGTCTTCAACTTTTTCTTATCAGCGGTAATGTTCCAAGGACAAGGCAGCGCTTTCCAGCAAGGAGCATAGAACATGGTCATATTGTCTCGACGTTACATGTAACGTCGAGACGAGGATTCCATGAAACGTTTGCCTTTAAAATATAAAATATCTATTAATAAATGCAGGATTTAAAAGCTTATGACATCGACAACAGCCGATAGACTGTCAACTGTTGAACTGAAACCTAGTTACAATATCCCCTTGGTTTTGGTAATTGCAGCAGTTCCATTGCTATTTGTACAACCGATTGCTGGAGGCGTTTGTGCAATACTAGGCTTGTTTCTCATGGTGCAAGCAGTAACAATACGCTTACAGTTTACAGCCACAGATTTAGATGTTTACCGTGGCGAAAAGCTACTTCGACGGTTTCCTTACCAAGAATGGCTCAACTGGCGGATATTTTGGTCTCCAGTTCCAATATTGTTTTATTTTAAAGAAGTTAAAAGTATTCACTTTTTACCTATTATTTTTGACCCCAATACGCTAAAAGGTTGTCTAGAGCAACGTTGCCCCAGAATATAGCATAAAAGCACGCAAATTTTCTGCTTACCTGTATTTGATAATATATGCCATTATTCATTAACCATTAACCGTTACTATATATGACCGGAGAAGAATCTCAAAACCCAGAAGCAAAATTTGAATATCTTGGGCAAACCGGGACTCGTAGCTCTATGGAACAACACGATTTGCAGCCCGAAGAATTAAAACCGCAAAGCGAAGAAGAAGCTGTTGCTGAAATTTTGGCACAATTAGACACTTCACCAAAGCAAGATGAGCAGACAGAAATTACTCAAAGAATAAATGAACTAAAGCAAACCGAAGCTGCTTTAAAGCGACAAATAGCGGACTTACAAGCACAAGCAAGCAATACCCAAATGGCGATGGGAAAAATTGTGCAAGAAGCTTTAGCGCAACTTGAAACAAAAAAAAGTGCGTTGCAACTTTCAATTGAACAACTCGAACGTCGTCAAGAGCGTATTCGTAACGAAATGCGAACCACTTTTGCAGGCGCCTCGCAAGATTTAGCAATTCGAGTTCAAGGGTTTAAAGATTATCTTACAGGCAGCTTGCAAGATTTAGCGGCAGCAGCGGAACAACTTCCACTCGTAAAACCTGCTAGAAAAGAAAAAGTTGAAATAGAAGAAGAACCAGTACGTCAGCCAAAATATCGCGAACCTTCAGGAAATTCCGAAAATTCAGGAAATATCCAATTTGCTCCGCAACAGTTTCAAGACACTGGCAAGCAAATTCGGCGCCTAATTGACCAATACCGTACAAAACCAGACTACTACGGTCCACCTTGGCAACTTCGTCGTACCTTTGAACCTATTCATGCCGAGCGTGTCTCAAACTGGTTTTTTACTCAAGGTGGACGCGGCGCCATCCGGACAATGGGCAGTAGGTTACAAAACATACTAATCTCATCCGCAGCAATATCTATATTGCACCAGCTTTATGGCGAGCGAGTTCGGACAATAGTATTAACAAGCACTCCAGAAAGGTTAGGGGAATGGCGACGCGGTTTACAAGATTGTTTGGGTATTGGGCGCCCAGATTTTGGACGCGATGGAGGGGTAGTAATATTTGAGACAGCCGATGTTGTGGCTCAAAGAGCAGATAGACTCGTTAAGGCAAATCAAATGCCCTTTATTATCATTGATGATTCGGAAGACCAAATTAGCCTTGGATTGCTGCAATTTCCTTTATGGTTGGCGTTTGCTCCTGACCCACGCATGATGCGGAATAACTCCGATGATGACTTTTAACGCCGAAATCGGTAGGGTGCGTGAAAGCTATCACAATCAAACAATGTAACGCAAGATTAAAGCTTTCACGCACTATTTCCCCATCAGGTGCGTGACGCCACTGGGTTATTAGCTTCGTTGTAAGATTGTGATGGCGTCACGCACCCTACTTTTATGGCTATTTGGTTAAGTCTGTGTGGAACTGTTCTGTTTGTTACTTATTTGTTGGGTTCAATACCTACAGGTTATACAGCAGCAAAAATTTTAAAAGGTATTGATATTAGAGAAGTTGGTTCTGGTTCGACTGGCGCCACTAATGTGCTAAGAGCTTTAGGTAAGGGACCTGGGGCTTTTGTATTGTTGGTAGATTGTTTGAAAGGAGTTTTATCAATATTATTAGTACATTGGTTTTTTGAGTTCACTAATATTCAAAATTTAATTCCCCCAGATGTATCTGGGTGGGAACCTTGGATGGTAACGCTCGCAGGGATGTGCGCTATACTTGGTCACAGTAAATCTATATTTCTGGGTTTTACTGGAGGTAAATCTGTTGCCACAAGTTTGGGTATCTTGTTAGCGATGAATTGGCAAGTTGGTTTGGCAACGTTTGGTGTTTTTGCTATTGTTGTGGCAATATCGCGTATTGTCTCACTCAGTTCCTGCTTCGGCGCCGTTGCAGTATCTATATTAATGGTTTTATTTCATCAACCACTGGCTTATATATTGTTCGGTGTGGCTGGTGGACTGTATGTAATTATTCGCCATCGTAGTAATATACAACGTATATTAGCGGGTACTGAACCGAAGCTAGGACAGAAAAGTATTGAAGCAAGTGAGGCGCCTACCTCTACAGCTACTTGATAGATATTCTCTGTGTGCTCTGTGGTAAAATAGAATACATTTTTACTGTAGAGGTAATGATGGAATGATTATTTTGTCACTAGGGTAAGAATTGCTTCTGCCAGTTGCTCAGGGTCAACTGGTTTAGGTAAATGGGGCTGAAATCCTGCTGATATTGCTTGCCGTTGATCGAATTCACCAGCATAAGCGGTAAGGGCAATTGCGGAAATTTGACCACTTGAAGAGGCCAGTCTTTTTCTAAGAAGCCACATAAAAGTATGTTTTTTGCTTCTGCGGAAAGACGAACGGTTTCGAGAGCAGCAGTAATTATCGCAGTCATATTTACCGCTACTGCATTCAACATCATTTTGCCCCGCAAAATAGACACATCAAGCAGGTCTTCGATTAGTTGCGATTGGAGTTTTGCATTGCGCTCTAGTCTAAACTCCAGTTCTACAAGATGTTATTACAAGTTCCACAAGATGTTATTACAAATTGTCTATTTGGACTGTTTGTACATTGTCTGCTATTTCAAATTTAAAGACGCGCGAGTAAAAATAGATTTCTCCTTCTAGCGCGCTTTTAATGTTTTCCGCACTGCGAAACCCGTGTTGCTCTCCAGGGAAAGCGACGTATGCAACGGGTAAACCTTTTTGCTGTAATGCTTCTACCATGATTTCAGCTTGGTTAGGAGGTACAATTTTATCTTCTAAACCTTGGAAGAAAATTACAGGACAGGCAAGTTTTTCTGTAAAGTGGACGGGAGAACGCTCAATATATAAGTCTTTCCTTTCTGGATAGGCGCCTATCAAACCGTCTAAATAGCGTGACTCAAATTTATGTGTATCTCTGGCTAATGCTTCTAAGTCGCTTACACCATAATAACTGGCACCTGCTTTGAAAGTATCACGAAAAGTCAACGCGCATAAAGTAGTATACCCACCAGCACTTCCACCAGCAATAGCCAAACGGTTTCCATCTACTAACCCTTGTTCAACTAAGTATTTCGCACCATTTGCACAATCATCAACATCAACAATACCCCAAGTACCTTCTAAACGTTGACGATATTCGCGACCATATCCAGTACTACCACCATAATTTACATCGAGAACTCCAATTCCGCGACTTGTCCAATATTGAATACTTAAACTTAAACTTGTGGAAGTTGCTGCGGTTGGGCCTCCATGACTTTTTACTAACAATGGTGGTTTTTCAGCGTCAGGCGCCGTGTAATCTTGGTTTTGTGGTGGGTAAAATATTGCAAATGCAGTTTTTCCGTTAGTTGTAGGAAATTCAATTCCTTTAACTTGTGAAAGATAACCACTATCAATAGTAACTTCACTTGCACGCCGTAAAACTGTGCGTTGAAGAGTAGCTAAATCTAATACAACAAGTTCTGTAGGTTGAGTAGGGGCGCCACCATTAAATACTACCTTACCAGGCGCCACTTGTAACGAGCTAATTTCTGTATAAGGCAAATCAAAAGTTTCTAGTTGACGTGAAGTGATATCAAGACTAGCTAACTTCCAAGTTCCCTGCTCGGTATAACTACAAATAATTCGATTATTAGATTCAATACCGTATGTACAAGTGCCTAAAATCCATTGCGGCTTACCAAATTCTGCGGATACTGGTGTTAAATTTTCAATACTATCATCTGTAGTACGGTAAATATTCCACCAACCAGTTCTATCTAAAATAAAGTATAACCTTCCATCTTTCGACCATTCTGGCTGACATACAGACTCCGAGGCGCCACCTGCAATTTTTTTCGTATTACCTATCGAACCATCACTTTGTACATCTCCCACCCATAACTCAGCACTATCCCAAGGCATTTTAGGATGATTCCAAGTCAACCAAGCCAACTGTAAACCATCTGGACTGAGACGAGGCGATGTATAAAAATCATTACCAGAAATTAAAGTTTGTATATCGCTATTTTCCAAATTAATCGCCACAAGCTTATTTACAGGCTCATGCTCACCTGCGGTATGGTCTTCACACACGCAAATAATTCTATTCCTCTGGGCATCTAATATACCGTCACCATAACGCATGGCAACATCAGGAGTTAAAGCAACAGCATTTTCACCACTTTGATAATATAGACGCTGGTCAGCAAAATTGGAAAAATATACTGTTCCGTTTACCACAAAATAGGCGCCTCCACCATACTCATGAACACGAGTACGCACATTAAAACCATCTGGAGTAACATCGTGAATATTACCATTGGGCGCCTGTTTCACAATCACATTGCGTCCCTTCTCAGTCGGTCGTAACTCAGTCCAGTAAATATCCTCACCATCAAGTGATATTTGTCCTAGTCCAATAGTTGCCCCTGTAATTAAGTCAGTAGTAATAGGTGATTTCCAAGACCCGTATGGCGCTACTTTAGGTGTCATCGCTTTTTATGCATCCCTAGATTTTGACCTTTATATTCTAGGCGTAAAACATAAACATGATAAACGTAGGGTGCGTCACAGCCATAACAATCAAACAACGAAGCGAAAATCCATCTGCTGTGACGCACCAAATCTACGCCAAAATCAGGAGCAGAATCTTATATTAGAGGGTTTTAAAAATAATAAAGAATGGATTTATTCTGATACTAATTCTGTACGTTCAATGAACCATTTAAAGCTTGCTTTCAATGATGCGGCTGCATATGCTCGTCGTGGCAGCAACAGTGCTATACTAAAGCGTATCAATTATTTCTTTTACCACCACCTTCTACAACGGGGCAATGTTATTGTCGATCTCCCTGGTATTGATGCCCCAGTAGAGAAGGATGCACAATTAACATATAACAAAATTGAAGATTCCGAAACATCTGCTGTTATTTGTGTTCTCAAAATTGCTTCTGAAGGAGAAATAACAACTGAAGAAACACAACTTTTAGAGAAGATAAGAAAAAACCCTGGTATTCGGGATCGAGTTTTCTTTGTCTTTAATCGAATTGATGAAACTTGGTACAAACGTGAATTAGCAACAAGATTATCTGAGCTAATGAATTCTGAGTTTGCAGAGGAGGAGAATAAAAAAAGAGTTTATAAAACTAGCGCTCTCCTTGGATTCTATGGTAGTCAGATCAAGCATACAAGTAAGGAAAATAGATTTGGTCTAGATACTATTTTAAGAAAAAAGCATGAAAATTCAGATAGTAAAGAAGATATACATCAGTTTGTTTATGATTTCAATCGCTATTGCACTGAATCTGATAAGCTGACTACTACGGAATTTGAAATTTCTATAAGTAATCGCAAACCTCATGTTAAAACTTCTGCATAACAGTGAAGGCAACCTGGGTTTACCTTATTGCAGCCAGTTGTAGGATTCCAAGTTTTATCTGTCCATTCAATGCCAGTGTGGCTACTTGACATAATATTGCGTACACCTCAAATGAACTGGTAATGTCAAGTATAGTACGTAGGCTCTACGATATATTAAAGGTAGCCAGTCTCTCAACTGTCACACTTGTACTATAATTTAATATATCTATATATTTCGATAAAGCGATACTTATAGATTTTATATATTTTAAGGAAATATTATGCCTTCACCATTCCCAGGTATGAATCCTTACTTAGAACACCCAGAATTATTTCCAGGGTTTCATCATTGGTTAATTATTGAAATTGCTAGATTTATCTCTCCTCTATTGCGTCCTAAATATCGTGTTGCAGTTGAGGTGAGAATGTACGAAGTGAATAAAACAAATTCCTTAACGGTTGGTATTCCTGATATATCAGTTATCAACCGAAAATCTAATACTCAGTCAACGCAAACAAACACCGCTGTCGCAACACCTGTATCTCAACCGCAACGTGTAAAAATTCCTGTGCCATTATCTATACGTGAAGGATACTTAGAAGTCCGTGAAGTGGAAACAGATATATTAGTCACTACAGTTGAAATTTTATCACCTAGTAATAAGCGGGGAAAAGGAAGACAACAGTACGAAGAAAAACGTGAAGAAATTTTGGCGACTCGTACTAATTTAGTAGAAATTGATTTATTACGTAGCGGCAAAGCAATGCCATTAGCTGAAGATGAAATTAGCAGTGATTATCGAATTTTAGTATGTCGTGGTGATAACCGTCCCTACGCTGATTTATATGCGTTTAATGTTCAGGATACAATACCTTTATTTCCACTTCCCCTACGCTCAGGCGATACAGAACCTGTTATTAATCTTTATACACTGTTAAATGATATTTATGATGTATCAGGTTACGATTTAGTCATTAATTATAATAAACCGCCAGTTCCACAACTAGCTAAAGATGATGGCGCCTGGGCGGATATTTTATTACATGGGCAAGGCTTAAGATAAATAGTAAAAAATTGCACAGGCTTTCTGGGCTATGCTGCGGTGATGTGTTCAGCCCCAAATTTGGGAACGCTAGAATTAGGGTTGATTTATGGGACTCGAAATGCAGGCGCCATTGCATCAAGTCGGCGATATTATTAGTGATACCCAGCAACAGTACCGTGTTGTGGGTATCTTAGGAGAAGGTTCGAGCGGTGTTACTTATGCTGCAAATGATTTACAACTTGGAAAACCTGTAGCACTGAAAGTCCTTTCTTTACATCGAATCAATGATTGGAAAGTACTAGAGCTATTTGAACGAGAAGCCAAAATCCTTGCAAACCTTGAACATTCTAGTATTCCTCAATATATAGATTATTTTCAAGTTGAAACTGAAGAAGAAAAAGCTTTCTATCTTGTTCAACAACTAGCACCAGGAAAATCTTTATTTGATTGGATAAATCAAGGTTGGCAGGAAGTTTCCGAATTATTACTGCGCTTTAAAAACTGGGTCAAAGAAGCTTAAGTTTGGACTGTTTTTGAGTCGGGATGAAAAAGTGTGGCTTGTTGAGGAGATTAGGAGATTTATTGAAAATAATCAGTATTAAGATATATTTTTTAAAAATTCATTATCTGTAATATTGTTAGAATCCCCCCTAACCCCCCTTAATAAGGGGGGAACAAGAGGGGTTTTTAGTTTCTTCTATTTTTAGAAAAAAGAAGAATTTAAAGCCCCCCCTTATTAAGGGGGGGTTGGAGGGGATTAACATGCACTTAGACACAATTACTAAATTTCTCAACACATTTTTCCAAGTTGAACGCTACAACGAAGAAGAACAAGGTGGTATATACCTACCTTCCACGCGCTCCATCAAACGTTTAGGTTTAGCATTAGAACCTTGGGATGGTTTATATAACTGGGTAAAAAGTCAACATATTGATGCATTATTTTTACATCGACCTTGGAAGCTTAATGTCGAGCAACTCGCACCTGATATAGGAGTAATTTCTTATCATTTGCCGTTCGATGAATCCTTGACACTAGGATTTAATACTCGCTTGGCTGATGTATTAAGCTTATCTGGTTTAGAAGTATTTGGAGAAAAGCAAAATAGACTGATTGGGATGATTGGACAGGCACCTAATCAAACGTTTACTAATATATGTGATTGTATCAATGAAGTATTTAATGGGTACGAGCAAATACGGGCGGCAAATGAAAAAGAAGTCAAAAAAGTTGCGGTGGTTGGCGCCATGACAGATTTGCTGGTAAGAGAAGCCGCATCACACGGTGTTAATGTTTACATAACAGGACAACTTAGACAACCAGCAGTACAGGCAGTTATTGATACTCAAATGTCTGTAATTGCTGTTGGGCACTATCGCTGTGAAATTTGGGGTTTACATACCCTAGCTAGCATCCTACAACAAAGGTGGTCAAAGTTATATTTAGTTGTTCGCTAATTGTATATGGCTAATCGGTATTAGATACGCGCAATTATAAAATAATTTTGACTTGAACCCACACCCACTTTAGGCGTAATAATAAACGCGCTTATCATACCGTCTAGCATTTATGGCTAGCACTTGAGTAGAGCTTGAAAGCGTTCGTCTTGACGTAATCCGTCAAATTGAGCGTCTGTTTGGATAATTTGTAAATATTTACCTGGATGAATGCTTATCGCTTGACGGAAATTTTCTACCGCGCGGTCGATATTCTGTAGTACCATGTAGCAACGACCTCTGTTATACCAAACAGCGTCATCACTAGGCGCCAGTTCCAAAGCTTGGTTGTAAGAGGCAATAGCATTTTCGTAGTTTTTCAACTGTTCCCAAGCAAAGCCTTTATGTAACCAAGCCTTATAATATTGAGGCTGAATTGTTAACGCACGGTCAAAGCTAAGAATCGCTTTTTCATAGCGCCCCCATTCACTCAAATTTACACCTCGATAGTACCAAGCCAGCAAGTTTTTGGGACTGAACTCAATAGCACGGTCATAGCTATTCAGCGCATCTTCGTAACGTTCGAGCTGTTTGAGCGCATTACCTCGGTTATACCATGCCCAATAAGCATCTGGCTGTAACTTGATAGCACGGTCAAAGCTGAGAACTGCTTTCTCATACTTCCCTAAATCACATAACGTCAGACCACGATTGTGCCATGCCGTTGTTCCGTTTGGATTAAACTCGATTGCACGCTCAAAACTATTGAGTGCTTCGTTATAACGTTCTAACTTACCAAGAGCTATCGCTCGGTTATGCCAAACCCAGCAATCATCGCTTTTGAAAGTTAACATTTGGTCAAAACAACCAATAGCCAGTTCGTGTTTACCCAAAGAACCTAGGGCAAAACCCTTTTGGAATAAGGCTTCGGGATATTCTGGCTTACATCGCAGCGCTTTGTCAAAACTTGCTATAGCTGCTTCAAACTTTTCAGTCTTGTTACGGCGCAATCCTTGCTGAAAGAAAAAGTCTGCTTCCAGGTTTAGAGACAACTTAAAAGAATTTGGCATCATACCTTAGGATGATTTTTCAACTCACATTCCCAAACAATAACACGTCTTTATGGGTAAATTGTTAACCTTTGATAAAAAATCTTAAACTCTAGCTACTTTTGGTAGCAATAAATACATGTATAAAAGTTAAGAGTGATAGACATTATTCTACGGGAAGAATAAATACAAACGACGTTGGCGCCACGCTGGCATGTTGCTGGCACGAAAGACCTTATGGAATATATTAAGCAGCAAAATTTAAACCAAGTTCGAGACAAGCTATTAACCCCAAACTCGATAGAGAATGCGGACTTTTTTCGCAACGTTTGGGATGTTGCTGAGTGAAGGCACAACATTTATCATCAAAATTCTCATAAAACAAGGTAATGTGCTGTTATGTAAAGATATATAAAGTAAAATAAGTGTAAATTCTCAGTATAACCAAAACCACTCATGGCAAAAGCAACTTGGAACGGCGCCGTTCTTGCGGAAAGCGACAAAACTGTAGTCGTCGAGAACAACCACTATTTTCCTGCTGAGGCAATTAACAAAGAATATTTTAAAGACAGCGATACTCACAGCACTTGTCCGTGGAAAGGTGTTGCAAGCTATTACAGCATTGAAGTTGACGGGCAAGTTAACAAAGATGCTGCCTGGTACTACCCCACTACCAAGGACAAAGCCAAACAAATAGAAGGATATGTAGCTTTCTGGCGTGGTGTCAAAGTTGAAAGTTAGAAGTTAGGAGTTATGAGTTTTAACTCCTAACTCATAGCTCTTAACTCCTAACTAATCTTAAAGGCGCCTACGGTTTTTTGTAGTTGTTGCGAAATGGCTACTGTTTGTTGTGATGATTGTGATACTTTTTGCGATGATGTTGTTGTACGCTGCGATGTTACGGCGATTTGCTTGACTAGTGTACTTACTATTTGTGATGTTTCTAATTGCGAATCTGTAGTATTAGAGATGGAGTTTACTAGTAAGTTTACTTGACGCGATACTTCCAAAATCTGGGCAAGACTGTATTTTGCGTCTTCTACTACTCGCGTACCCTCTACTACTTGAGTTGTTTCTAATTCGATAACCTGCACTAGTTCGGTTGCTTCTCTTTGAACGTTTTCTAAAATGTTCTCAATTTCTTTTGTCGCAGACGATGAACGTGCAGCAAGTTCACTGACTTCTTCTGCTACCACTGCAAAACCTTGTCCTTCTTGACCTGCACGTGCTGCTTCAATACCCGCATTAATAGCTAAAAGATTTGTTTGTACGGCAATTTGATTGAGTAATGATACTACACGCGAGATTTGCTGCGTTGATTCTCCTAAACGCTTCACTTTTTTGGCTGTCTCACCTACTGTTTCTCGTAAGTGGATTATTTTTTGAACTGTACGGTCAATTGCTTTTTCACTTTCTTCTGCATTTTGCGCTGCTAATGAAGCTACTGCTGATGTTTGACGCGCCGAAGGTAAATTTTCCTACCCTTCGGGATATCCTTCGGATAACGGAGAAGCTTCGCTTGCGCGTCTCTACACAATTTGGGATGTTATTAACTATTTAGTTGCACCCGCCATTGGAAAAATAATTTCTTCCAAAGTTCTTAATAATTCTTGCTCGTTGTATGGTTTTGAAAAGTAAGCACGGGCGCCTAATTGAATTGCTAGTTGACGGTGTTTATCGCTACTGCGCGATGTCAACATGGCTACAGGTATACCTTTAAAATCAGTATTAGCTTTTACACGTCCTAGGAACCCATAACCGTCAACACGTGGCATTTCAATGTCGCAAATTACAGCTTGAACTCTTAAACCTGTTTGAAGTTTTTCAATTGCATCTTGCCCGTCTTTTGCTTGTTCTACTTTGTATCCAGCTTTTTCAAGAGTTAAGGCAAGGAAACGACGTACGTTTATTGAGTCATCGACAATTAAAATTGTACCTTTTTGGTTTTTTGGTGGTGAGGGTTTTTCTTCAACTGAATTCAAGAAAGGAGTTTTTAACCGTGCAGATGGTAACTGTTGGTTCCGAGGTGTGCGTTCACTCGCTGCAATGGCATATAATAGCTCACTGGCGTTGACTAAAGGCACTACTCTTCCATCACCTAAAATTGTACAGTTGTTGAAACCTGGAGGTAATGGAATATTTCCTTCAACTAAACGTATCGCAACTTCTTGTTCTCCCCACGTTTTATCTAGCTGTACAGCTACAGGTTGGTTGTTACCCCGAATAATTAATACTGACTCCGCATTAATTGCAGGCGCCGTTTCTAAGTTAGGGTTATCAAAGCGAGGACAGTTAAACTCTAAATATCTACCCAGACGCACTAATGGCAGCATCTTACCCTGCCAGTTAAGAACTTCTCCATTTCCCATTGGATACACTAGGTCTTCTTGCGACAAGAAAATTTCTTCTACTATATCGGTAGGGAATGCTAATAACATGCGGTTACTTTCTACAAGTAGCACTCGTGCGACGGAAAGGGTAAATGGTACAGAGAGACTAAAAGTAGTTCCCTCACCCAAACTTGTATTAACTTTAACATCGCCTCGAACCTGCTTGAGGTTGTTTCTAACTACATCCATGCCAACACCACGACCGGAAAGAGCGGTAACTTGCTCGGAAGTACTAAAACCAGGTTCAAAAATTAATGATAGCAACTCTTCTTCTGTGGCAGCAGTAAGCAATGCTTCATCTAACCCCATCGCTAAAGCGCGGTTGCGAATTTTAGCGAGTGGAATGCCACGACCATCATCACGTATTGTAATAATAGTACGGTTGCCTTGGTGTGTAGCTTTAATTTCGATTGTTCCCTGCACAGATTTTCCAGCTGCTACCCTCGAAGCAGGGTCTTCAATACCGTGGTCGAAAGCGTTTCTCACTAAGTGCATTAAGGGGTCGTTTAACGCTTCTAGTATGCTGCGCTCGATTAAAGTCTTTCCACCTTCAATTTTTAGTTGAACGTTTTTACCATATTCAATACATAAGTCTCGCAACGCACGCGGAAAACGGTCTAATACGTCCGAAAGTGGACGCATCCGCACTTGAGTTAGTTTACGTTGGAGTTGTTTAGAAGTTTTATTGAGTTTACGAGAAATATTGTCTGTATCATCAAGACTTAACTGTAAGTCAGTTGTAACTTCTTGCACCTGAACTATGGTTTCCATTACCTCTTGCGATAATAGATTCAGCTCGTTGTAACGGTCCATTTCCAAAGCATCAAAGCGATGTTCAATACTTTGCACCTCTGTACCATCTGCAAATTCTAAACTGTCTTCGAGTTCTTGGCTGGCAACAAAGTAAGAAGGAACTTCGGATATTACTGTTGGTGATGTATTAAAGTACTCAGATGCTCTTGTGGAAATTTTATCGTATGCTGCACGTAAGTACTGGTTTTCACGCTCTAGTACTTGAACTCGCTGGTTAAGGTTACGAACTAATTTACGTAAACGTTCGAGTTGTAAATTTAAACCATTTCTTTGAATAACTAGTTCCCCAAACAAATCGTTGATTTGTTCAAGTTGCTTACTAGGAACACGTACTGTGTTTTCTTGGTCACGTTCTCTGGTTTTTTCGGGTTGCTCAACTTTACGCTCTGTACTCTCACCGAGGTTGTGTAGCTGGTAATCTTGATATTCGTCACCGATGACGCTAGATGCATCTGCGGTTTCGATTAATTGCACTTCCTCAAATTCTGCCGCTGCACTTTCAATTGCAAACGCTGCTTCTAATGCTTCAAAATCAGTATGTAAAATTTCGTCGTTTAGCCAATTTGACTCTATTTTACTAACTGTTGTTTCTGCGGTGCCTATGTGGTCTGGAATTTCTATAGAAATTACTTCTAGAGTTTCTTCAACATGCTCTGTATCATTTATAGCTATAACTGCATCAGTGCTAGCAGGAGTAACTTCTTCTAAATCAAGTTCTACGGGTAAACTATCAAGTTGATTCGTTAAAACTAGCGCTTGCGAACGGCGCCATGATAAAAGTGCAGCACGGGCAACAGTAGAAATATGGGCAGGGTCGGCGTATTCTAAATGATGCGCTACTGACTCGCATAAACGGCTAAAAGATTCGAGTTGTAACATCTCCCCTAACCCACCCAACTCCGCAGCCATAATGCTGACTTCTTCTAATAAGCTTTCGGGTTGGTTGTCTGCCAACATCGACTCAAGACGCTCTAGACAACTTTCAACCTCAGTCTGAAATAATAGGGGAATTATATCTTGCCCATCTTCGGATGACAGGATAGTGGAAGCATCTTCTTCGCTTGGCTCACCTAAACGCTCGTGCAACTCATCGAAAACAGGGTTACAAAAAGTTGCTAGCCATTCTGGGTCTAAAATAGCACCCTGCGAATGTAAATCGACGATTTGACGCAGCCAATCAACACCTGCTAGCAACAAACTTTGAAGCTCGGTATCAACTGAAACAGAATTTCGTTTTGTTTTTAAAACTTTAAACGAATCTTCTATTCGGTGTGCCAAATCGCTTAACACACGAAACCCCATCATTCCTGCTCCACCTTTAATTGAGTGGGCAGCTCTTAGTGCCGCATTGATTTTATCAATATCAATTCGGTTGCTGTCGATTTCAAGAAGAACTCCTTCGAGCGTATTCAAATAATCCGTCGCTTCTTCCAGAAACTGCATCTGGATTTCATGCTCTTTATCCTGTGACATGATTACTAGCCCTTAGTCATTAGTTATTGGTTTTTTTGCTATCAGTTTATTTTTTTTTCGGATAATAAGTAACTGGTATTGGCTAATTAATTTAGCCTAGCTTTGGGTTATTTGTGTAAAACGTTATAGTGAGTAACATATCTTATTTACTAGTTAATAGCTAATACTAACAAGGATGCAAGAACTATCAACTACAAACTATTATTTTTTGTTACTACACATAATCTCTTGCTACATTTGTGCCTTATTCAAAGACTAACCCAAAGCGCCTGTTACAAGCGGATGCTCACTATTAACCATTAACTAATTGACTTTGAAGGTTCCGACGGTTGATTGTAGTTGCTCAGATATTGCCACTGTTTGCTGTAATGACTGGGAAACTTGGCGTGAGGAAGTACTAGTACGTTGGGAAGATGCAGCAATTTGGTTCATCAGTTCGCTAACCGTGTTGGAAGTCTCTAATTGCGATGCCGTAGCATTTGATATAGATTGTACCAAAGCATCGATTTGACGTGATACCTCTAAAATTTGATTCAAGCTTGATTTAGCATCTTCTACAATATGAGTTCCTTCTACAACTTGTGTGGTTCCCAGTTCCATTGCCTGTACAACCTCACTGGTTTCGCGCTGAATATTTTCGACAATTTGCTCAATTTCTTTTGTTGCTGCTGCTGAACGTGCCGCTAGTTCTCCCACCTCTTCAGCTACAACAATAAATCCTTGACCTTCTTCTCCAGCGCGAGCTGCTTCGATACCAGCATTGATGGCGAGTAAGTTCGTTTGCATTGAAATTTGGTTAATAAGTGCCACAACTCGCGAAATTTGCTGCGTTGACTCACCCAAACGCTTAACTTTTTTCGCTGTTTCTCCGACTGTTTCGCGTAAGCTCAAGATATTTTGTACGGTCATATCCATCGCCATGCCACTCTTTGTAGCTGTGTTTCGTGCTGTGTTAGTCACATGGGCGGCTTTTTGAGCGTTTTGGGCGACTGCTTGCATGTCTCTTGTCATGCTATCAACTGCACTGAGAGTACGATTTATTTCGGCTGCTTGTTCGAGTGCTTCGTCAGCGAGTTGGTTAATGGCGCCAGAATTAACGTTAATCGAATCGTTAACTTTTATTGCTGTTTGTTGAACTTGGGTAACAATTTCACGCAAACTCTCAACAATCGAGTTAAAGAAGTCGGCGACGGTGCCAATTTCTCCAGCAGTAACATCCGCACGTACAGTTAAATCACCACTAGCGGCGCCTTCAACTTCACTAAGTAGTTCTAGAAGTTGCATTTGTAAGGCTTCTTTTTGATGGCGTTCGTTTTCAGTGCTTTGTTCGGCAACCATTTTACCTTTTTCGACGGTTTCTAGAAGTTGGGCTTGTTCAAGAGCGTAGCCAATTTGAATACCAAGTTGCTTAAACAATTCAATTTCTGATGCTTGCCATTGACGAGGACTGTCACAGTGGTGAGCAATAAGCAACCCAACCAATTTAGCTTGCTTGATTACGGGTACAATTAAATTAGCTTTGACTTCAAATTTCTCAAGCATTTTAATGTAGCAAGCAGCATTTTTCAAACTAGGGTCGTCATAGATATTATTAATGACCCGAACTCGTCCATCTTTATAAGTTTCTGCATGTCTCTCGCGGAAACAGGGGTCATCAATTTCTACACCCATCATTTTTGGGTAACCTGCTACAACAGACTCAGAAATAATTTCTCCTTCTAAAGTTTGTAAGTCGAACTGGTAGAAAACCACTCGGTCAACTAATAATGCTTGACGAATTTCTCGAACTGCGGTTTTTGTAATTTCATCAGACTTAAGTGTTTGCCGCATTCGCAATGTAATTTCAGCCAAAAGCGTTGCCCGTTCAGCATCCAACTCTTGTCTTTTCAACAGAGCTTGCATTTGCTCTGCCATTTGATTAATATTGGCGCCTAAAACACCTAATTCATCACCACGCTCAACTTCCAAGCGTGTATCTAGTTCCCCTTCTCCTAACCTGGCAACCGCAGCAGTTGCATTTAAGATTGGTTCCGTTGCACGTTTTGCGAGTAAGTAAGCTAGCAAAGCTACAAGCAATGCAGTTAACCCAGTACCAATAACAGTAGTTAATAATAACTGACGCTGTGCATCAAATACTGTTGCTTTGTTGGTTGCCAATACTGCTTTCCATTTTAAATCGGGTAAACCTTGAACAGTTGTTGTAGAAGCAGAGCTAACAACTTCGTCTCCACCCAATTTCTGAGTATTAATATTTTTACCAACTTGGTCTTTTTTACTTGCGACAAAAACTTTTCCATTCGCGTCAGCAAGACTATACTTTCTACCTACCCCCCCATAGTTTTGAATCACCTTCTCTAATGATTCAACAGGCATTCTTGCTCTTAAAATTGCAACCGTTTCATTACTAGCATTATCCTTGACAGGAGACACAGTATAAATACTGGGTTTGTTTGATGATAGGGATAATTGAGGTTGGCTTATATAAGGACGGTCTTCTCGTTTAACAGCTTTGATGTAATCTCTATCGCCAATATTTGATGGTATTACACTCCCTTTAGATTGTACAATGACGTTACCGTCTAAATCGACAACGGCAATGCTGTCATAGACTTTACTCGTCTCAGCAATTTTATCTAGAACAACTTGTTTTTCTTGAGTAGAAACTGATTCGCGAATTCTTCGATTTGCAAAAATTGGTAGGTTTGCCAATACTTGAACATTAGAATAACGTTCGACCATAAAGCGGCTAACTTTATCGGCTAAACCTTCAGTTTCTGATTGCTGCAACTGAGCAAACTTATTCTCAATTGATTTACTCGCAATTAGATAAGATAAAATTCCAAACCCTAAGACAGGAAGAGTTCCAATTGCAATTGCGATAATTGTTGCCTTTGTCCGCAAACTTATATGTCGAAATTTTCCTGCCACAGAGTTATTAATATTATGATTAGAAAAATTAGATTCCTGAGAATACAAAATGATTTTATTATTCTTATCTGTGCCTCTGTTAGATTCTGTAGGCATTAACGGTTTCTTTTGAGTATCGCTGCTCTTTGCAGGCTCAGTTTTATTAAACATAAATAATTTCCCTCAAGTAAATTATCGAGAACACCGAATCTTGGAAACCAATCATTTTACAAACTAGCCATTCATTACAATAGACACACATTTTATTAAGTGTGAAGTGAGGGAAAGGGAGTAAAGGCTTCTCCTTTCTCCCCCACGACATCACTATTAATTAAATTAATCTGCTTTTAACGCAGAAGAATGTACAATTGCGTGAGCATCTAACACTAATAGCGTTTCTTGGTGTTGTATAACGCAACCGCGTAAATATGGAACTAAGCTTGATGCAACTTGTCCAATTGGCGAATGAATGTCATCAGGAATAAATTTGACCGTGCCAATAATCTCATCAACAACTAAGCCTAATAATAGCGAATCAACTCGTATAATAATTACGCTGTACTGACGCAATCGAGTTTCTATAGACTCTAAATTGAGTATTCTTGGTAAATCAACTACCCAAACTATGCGACTGCGCCAATTCATCAACCCCAAAATACACTCTCGCATTCCCGGCATCGAAGTTACTGACTCAACAGGCACTACAATAGCTTCTTGGGTATGAAGCATCGAAATAACCGCAGTAGTTTGCTGGTTAATGTCAAACTTGAGATAGCCGTCTCCCAAGCTAGTTAAGTTTTCTGTTGTCGAGAGTGGAAGTTTCGGATTGTTCATATATTAATTACATTGCAAGTGATTCGATAGCTAGCAGTAGTTCGTTGCGCGTGTAAGGTTTAGTCAAATAAGTATCTGCACCTTGTCGCATTGCCCACAAACGGTCAATCTCTTGGTTTTTGGAACTGCAAACAACAATTGGTACGTTTTCTGTGTTAGGATTTCGCTTGAGGGCACGGCACAGTTCAAATCCACTCATTCCAGGCATTACAACATCGGTTACTATCAGATCAGGCTTTTCTGTTAAGACTTTTTCCAAAGCTTCTTTGGCGCCTGTCGCTTGAATAACTTCATAGCCACTTTCTTTGAGATAGTGACTCATTAACTCTAATTCACTAGGAGAATCTTCGACTATTAAAATTGTGCTTAACATTGTAAGAGTCATATTAAATTCCCTCAAATAATAATCGAATTGTATAAACAAATTTGATAAATTTAATTTATATTTGGGATTTATTCCCAAATAGCTAAAGCTTAAAAATTAAATCTAAGTGATGTGTTTGAAAACCATTTTCAATAACTCCGATTGAGTAAATGGCTTTGTCAAATAACCACTTGAACGTACCATCTTGGCTTTGGCGCGGTCAATAAAGCCCGTTCGACCTGTAACCATTACTATTGGTATGTCCTTAAATGATGAATGTCTTCGCAAAAGCGAACACAACTCATACCCATCTAAATTCGGCATTTCCACATCTAGCAAGATTAAATCGGGCTTACTGCGAAGTATTTGCATTAAAGCTTTTACTGGGTCATTTATCATCACCACCGCAAAAGTACTTTCATCCAAAAACCGCTTAATCGAGCTTAAAACGGTTAGACTGTCATCGATACAAGCAACTGTGTACACTTTTTTACGAAGTTGCTTGGTTGAATACTGATTATTACCTCCTATAGTGTTAGTTTCTACATTTATATTATTGTCATTCCTGTCATAAGTATCTGTAGTATGAATGCTGCTAGATACTTGCTGGCTATCTTCGTTTTTTGACTCATCATTATATCGTGGTGCCTCCTGAAGCTCTTCGATATGGGCAATTACATCAGGAGCAGAATAGCTGTAGCGACTTCGTAATTGTCTTTGACATTGTTCAACCAAAGTTCTTAAATCTAGACGACAAAACTTAGGAAGGTCATCTAAAGCTGTTTCGCGACTAAATTCGTAACTACCCTCTTTCAACGTCAGAAACGACTCTAATACTTCGAGCGCTAATTCCTCAATTAATACAGATGCTTGTTCAGAAGTCATGTAATCGCGATTAACCAACCAACAAATAGCTTGGTAGTCAGCTTGTGCAATCGATTGATTAATGTGTTTCGGCTCGAATAATAGTCGCATCTGCATTCGAGTCGAGCGATTCAAAGTAGGTATTTGTCGAGCCAAACGCTCTAAGTGCCCATCAAGCCAATCAAACAATTGATTTGAGTATGAGGCATAGGTAAGTTTACCCTCCTCAAGATAAAGCGACCAAGAAATTGCACCAGTCAATACTTTCAAACAGCCAGTTGCACGGCGACTAGTTAACTGCGCTAGCAACGATAGTGGGTGTAGCTTCTGAAATACCCTATAACTATCGAGAGGAGTTGTACTCATTGTGTCTGCTACCTAAACTTGATTTGATAGGTATAATCGAAATTTTTAATCATCGCACCCACTACTTCAGTAAATTTGGACTGCTTGTATATTAAACTACAAATATCCTTCTTGGGTGGAAATGGTAGAACTCTCTACCCGTAACCTTCTCACCCGACTCACCATAACAATTATTTATTAGGTTGAGTGAATTATCTAGTTATCTATACTGAGCCTACCAAACATTTGAACACAGTTGCTAAAAAATCTGTAAAGACTGAATGAAGTCACTCTCCTCTATGTAAACTTTAGTTAGATGTTTTCGTAATAACACTGTATCAAGTCGCTATGATTAAAGCTAGTTTTTCAGTGTTAGCACTTAAGTATAAAGCATCATTATCTGGCAATGCAAACACTTGCTTCCCTTTTATCAACCATAGGCACTTTTACTACCTATGTTTTTATTTTTACAGCACTTAGTCATGTTTACCTTTGTATATTTATTTTCTAGAGGTTTTTACCCAGTAAAATTAAAGATTATGGAATTTAAATTAATATAAAGTTTTATTTTATACAATCTTAAAAATACTTCGTTGCTTGAGTTACTGTTCAAAGTTAACAAGCAGTAAGTATCAATTAAGAAATAATGCTTATATCAAAATTATAATCAATCGTCTAGACTTGACTTAACATCTATTTGTGTTTTTTCAGACAATATTTTCTGTATTTGTATAAACTTTGCTACTTGTTATTTTCTTTAGTCAGGTGTAATAAAATCCTAGAAACCGGGTTTCTTTAGTAAAATCTGTAGTAAAAATCACAATTTTGCCTTGAAACCCGGTTTATTCATTAAAATCTGTAATAAAAATCACAATTTTGCATAAAAACCGGGTTTCTTAGCTTGAAATGAGGCTAGTTACAATAAAACCTGGCAGTTAATATTGCCAGGTTTCAAAGTTTTTTAACTTTATGCGGATGAAAGGACTTGAACCTTCACACCTTACGATACTAGAACCTAAATCTAGCGCGTCTGCCAATTCCGCCACATCCGCATCAGTTATAAACAATAACACAATAAAAATGAAATGGGAATAGTAAATTACAAATTTCCCAAAATAGAGACGTGTTATCCGAAGGATTTCTCGAAGAGATTAATCACGTCTCTACTGCAACACGAGGCAAACGGTGTTTGAAAGAGCAGAGAATTTCCCAAGATATGGTGTTTAGCTCGTTTGCCCAGTCGTCGGCAGTAATTTGTTCGTCTTGGTCTTTACCCAATATGGTAACGATTTCGTTTTCTTGAATATCTGGGATGCTGCTGATATCAAGCATAATTTGATCCATCGTAATGGCGCCTATTTGAGCAACGCGCTGTCCTCTAATCATTACCTGCATCTTATTGGACAAATTACGGGGAATACCGTCAGCGTAACCAATGCCAACCACGGCAATACGCATATCGCGAGAAGCTACATATTTATAGCCGTAGCTTACACCAGTTCCAGCTTCGATAGTTTTGACTTGGGTAACGCGGGCTTTGACTTGTAAAACAGGTTTAAGATTTACATTATGCAAATGCTCTGCTGGGTAATGTCCATAAATAGCTAACCCCACTCGCACCATATCATAATGTAATTTCTTACTAACGAGTGTTGCGGCACTGTTGGCAAAGTGCAAACACGGTATCGTAATACCACTAGCTTCAATTTGGGCAATTGCAGCTTCAAACCGTTCATGCTGAAGGTTCATAATGGTAGGGTCTGGACTATCAGCAGTTGCTAAATGCGAATAAATACTCGCGATACGCAAGCGAGGTAAGCGAGTTACCAATTTGACAAATTCCCCAGCTTCTTGCCAATTAGTCCCTAAACGCGACATTCCCGTATCTAGCTTAATATGTACAGGTAATGAACAATTATAATTAATCGCTTCTAAAGTATCGGAAAAAACTAAAGCTTGTCTAGGACTACACAACGTTGGCTGAAGTTGCCAATTCGCGATTGCGTGTATTTGTTCAAAGGTTTGTGCGGCGCCTAATAGTAAAATTGGTGCAGTAATGCCAGCTTCACGAAGTTGAATACCTTCTGGAACTGTCGCAACTCCTAACCAACTGGCGCCAAATGATAACGCGACTTTAGCTATAGTAACTGCTCCATGACCATAAGCATCAGCTTTAACGACCGCCATTAACTGTGTCTGTGGTGCCAGCAACTTCTTTAACTGCTTAACATTATGCTCCACGGCACCTAAATCAATTTCCACCCAAGCGCGTTGCTGCATCCAAGAATAAGTATCTCTTTCCTGATGAGCAATACCCAGAAACTGCTCATTACTCAACATATCCATATAACTCCTACACACCACACGGCGAACTTCACCAAAAGTGAATGAATATTACTTGAATATACAAATCACTCCCAGCAACTCCGAATAATTTGGAAGTTTAACCCTCAAAACTAAATTCGGGCAAGAGCAAAGGGGTATATAACTGTAACAAACTGTGACAAATCCTCAATTCTATATAAAAATCTTTTTACCACAATACATGTAATAAAAATTACAGAATGTTTTTATGGATAATTGCGTAACAAGTCGCGTGACTGCGAATGTTGAAGCTAAAGGCAATGAACACTATGAGGCTGGGGTTGTATATAAGATATCTTAATCTTTAAATCTAACAAGAGTCTTTCCCAGCTTTTAGAGTCACTTGTCGCATGTATAAATTGTGTTAATCTGGCAAACTGAGTTATATTTGTGTTAATATATGTAAAACTAATACCTTGAGCTTTGATCAATGGGGAAGGTCTTAGTATTAAACGCCTCTTACGAACCGCTTAACATTACAAGCTGGCGCCGCGCTGCTATCTTGCTTATCAAGGGCAAAGCGGAACA
Organism: Calothrix sp. FI2-JRJ7; assembly: GCA_019359675.1. GTDB lineage: Bacteria > Cyanobacteriota > Cyanobacteriia > Cyanobacteriales > Nostocaceae > Dulcicalothrix. The sequence goes on along the minus strand of JAHHGX010000083.1, from coordinate 53,064 downwards.
GGTTGAGCATAATGGTAAATTTCTTTACGCTGACTTCCCACTGCCTACCGTTATTCGGTTGAGGCACTATGTCCGCGTACCTTACAAAGAAATTCCCCTTACTCGTCGGAACTTACTACATCGCGATGGTCACTGCTGTCAATACTGCGGTTATTCCGGAGATGAATTGACGTTAGACCACGTTATTCCGCGCTCCCGTGGTGGTGGAGACAGTTGGGAAAACATTGTAACGGCGTGTGTTCGCTGCAATGTTAGAAAAGGCAGTCGTACACCACAAGAAGCTAATATGCCTTTACGGCATACACCACGAAGACCTTATAGCAGTCTTTATTTTGAGGTGAGCAAACACCTTAAAACAGGAACGCATAAGGAATGGCAAAAATATGTAATCGGTCTCTAATACTACAACATTTTATTAAGAAATGTAAAGTAGGGCAGAGCAATCGATAACGTTCGCACAGAATGCGAGTTGAGCGACGAACTTTTAGAGTTTAGCAGAGAAAATCGTCGTAGGCAACTGCTGTGTTGAAATATTTTTACTTTGGCGATATTTGGCGCGTCTTTTAGAGGCGCCTAGTTCACTCTTGTGATTGACGACTCATTGCCTAAAATATATTAAAGGGTTATCGTGCTTAAGTTTGGTGCGGTAAATATAGTGCTGTCGAGCGATATGGCATAAAAAAGGTCAGTCTAAATGTATATTTAACTCAGACGCAGTGATGTATAAGACTGGCATAATAGATGGTGCCAAGCTTAGAAATAAATGCGAAAATTATAAGTGTGTGGCGATTCATAGTGACTGACGGTGTCACTGGTGGTAATTATTTTATTCACAGAGATAAGGAGCCTCACCAAATCAAAAACAAATTTTATATGCAACTAAACTCTTCCCTTTCTCAGCTTGAGAGTCTAACCTTGACGAACGATTCACATTCTGAAGAGACAGACCTAGACATCGAACCCCTGGTAAGGCAACCGACTAATGGAGCAAACGGCGAAAGTGCTTTTGTCGGACAGCAGCGTAATAACTACCTGGCATACCAGAAATCAGAAGAACTACAGCACATGCTAATGGGGCGCCAACACGAGCGTCATTTAATAGTATTGCAAGATTTTCCTGACCCAGATGCGTTGTCATCAGCTTGGACTTACCAGTTAATAGCCCAGCAATATGATATCAAGTGTGAAATAATTTACGGGGGCACGTTAAGTCACCAAGAAAACATCGCATTAGTCAAGTTAACGGCTTTACCAGCACAACGTTGGACTCCACCAACGCTAAAAACAAAAGATTTATCACTGTATAATGGCTTTGTGTTAATCGATAACCAAGGAACCACCTCGCAGTTATTATCGGCAGTTGTCCAAGCAAAATTGCCGCTTGTAGCAGTTATCGACCATCACAGTTTGCAAGGAGAACTTAAGTCAGAGTTTACAGATATACGTCCTTCGGTACGAGCAACCGCAACAATTTTTACCCAGTATTTACAAACAGGATTACTAACTCTTGACAATAGCGTCAGTCAACATGTTAAATGTGCTACTGCCTTAATGCACGGCTTGCGTTCTGATACCAATCGGTTAATGCAAGCGCAGGAGGAGGATTTTATGGCAGCAGCATATTTGAGTAGGTTTTACGATGCTCAACTTTTAAACGCTGTATTACAAGCGAATCGCTCGAAACGGGTGATGGATGTAATTGAGCGGTCATTAAAAAATCGAATCGTTCAAAACAACTTTTCGATAGCTGGAGTTGGGTATTTACGTTATGACGACCGTGACGCAATTCCGCAAGCAGCAGATTTTCTAGTGACAGAAGAGAATGTCCATACTGCTGTGGTGTATGGTATAGTTCACGACGAAGACGAAGAACTCGAAGTAGTTATTGGTTCGTTACGAACAAGCAAACTGACTTTAGACCCCGACGAATTCATAAAAGAAGCATTTGGGCAAGACAGTAGCGGTAGATTTTTTGGTGGTGGACGTACCAGTGCAGGTGGATTTGAAATTCCAATGGGCTTTTTGTCGGGAGGGAACGAAAACTCCGCTTATGCCAAAATGAAATGGGAAGTTTACGACTCGCAAATCAAGCAGAAGTTGTTGAGACTAGTAAACCCAAAGGATAATCCAATTCAGTCTGAATAACATCAAACCCAGGACATTGATGTAGAGACGCGATTAAATCGCGTCTCTACATGTAATAGGGAATATATATATAGAGGAATAGGAAAAATATTATTATATAGACATGAGAATCCAAGTTAACTTTACTTCACTATTGTCCCAGTTTAAAGCCCGTCACTGGTGGTTTGGGATTTTGTTATCGATAGCAATGGCCGCTCCTGCTCAAGCATCAGTAATTTTGCGTATCGCAATTGAGCAGAACGTTAACCAAGTCAGAGTCGGTAGTTCTACAACTGCGGTTGTGAAGGATGGTAGTGGTCGGACGCTAGGACAATTACCAGCAAACAGCGCATACTTTGCTCAACCTGTACCTGGAGGTGGAGTTGCGTTAGATAAATGGCGTTCAGGTTTGTTTTGGATTGAGCCAACTGCAAAAGGGTATGTTTTTATTGGTGACAGGTGGTATCGAGGCAGAACTTTAGTAGTTCCAACTGGTCAAGGTTTAACAGCGGTTAATTGGATTGATTTAGAAGAGTATCTTTACAGCGTTATTGGTGGTGAAATGGACGCACGTTGGCCCCAAGAAGCACTTAAAGCACAAGCGATTGCCGCACGTACCTATGCTATTTACAGACGCGAACAAAATCGCAATGACCCAATTTTTGATTTAGGGGACACTCCAGACAAGTGGCAAATATACAAAGGAATAGTAAGCGAATCTCCTAGTACACTAGATGCAGTCGATAAAACAGCGGGTCAAGTGTTAACTTACAACAACCGAATAATTGAGTCAGTATTTCATGCTTGTTCGGGTGGACATACCGAGAATGTCGAAGATGTTTGGGGAAGAAAAGAACCTTATCTGCGGGCAGTACCAGACTTTGACCAAAATATTCCTGAGTGCAGTTGGCAACGAACTTTTACAGCAGCAGAAATTGGTCAACGTTTTCCCGAAATTGGTAAAGCCAAGCAAATGGCAATAGAAACAGTATCACCTTTTGGTAGTGTCAGGTCGTTACGTATTGTCGGTGATAAAGGGACCAAAGTATTACGTGGTGAAGATGTACGGACAGCGCTCAAACTCAGAAGTACCCGCTTTACAGTTGCTAATGCACCTGGTGGTAGCTTTTCACTTCAGGGTCGAGGTTTCGGGCACGGTGTAGGCTTGAGTCAATGGGGCGCCTACAATTTAGCATTACAACGCGCAAATCACCTACAAATATTAGCTTATTACTTCCGAGGTGTAGCACTCTCACCTATTAGAGCTAGATAATACTACTTCTGTTGTGGAATAGTCTTGTGGAATGGGTGTCCTCACCCGTTCCATCCATAAAAAGTGTTAAGATAAGCGCAAATAAGGTTAGTTTATATTTACTATGACTGCACCTACAGAAATTCGTGAACGAGCAATAGCGCTGCTTGATCAATTACCAGGAGAATCTTTAGAAAGGGCAGTTGAATTTTTGGAAGCCCTTTCTCATGAAGCTTTGCAGGAATCAGAGGTGCCAAAGTCTAAAGTAGATGAAGCAGGTTTACTTGAAGTGATTAAAAAACGTTTGCCACCAGAACAACGTGAAAGATTGAATTACTTGCGATACTCGAACGAGGATGAAGAAATTACAGACGCAGAACATCAAGAACTCCTTATGTATATTGAGCGCGTAGAAGAACAAGATGTTGAACGTATGGAAGCATTGATTAAACTCGCTCAACTTCGCTCGTGTGATTTAAAAATAGTGATTGACGAGTTCTTACCTAAGCATAGCAACATCGTCTAATGCCCAAAATTCCAGGCGTATCGTTGCTATTCGTGCGCGTGGTTACTGCGAGTATTGTCGTTGTTCCGAGCAATATACCACTGAAAGTTTTACAGTTGAGCATATAAAACCCAAGAACGCAGGTGGTGAAACATCTGTAGAAAATCTTGCTTGGAGTTGTTCTGGCTGTAATGGTCATAAACACGCCAAAATTAAAGGACTCGATTTAGAAACCAGAGAAAAAATTGCGCTATATAATCCTCGACAGCAACTTTGGAGAGAGCATTTTGAATGGGCGGGCAAGGATGCCCACCCCACAAGAATTGTATATTTTCTACAAGGTTGTTAATTTAATCAAGATTACCTTCTTCCAAGCGTTTTACTTCTTGGTCGAGTAAATCGGTTTCTGTAGAATAAGCTAGATTTTTATTACCGATAAACTTGTTAGCGGCAAACTGTTGAGCAAAATTGATTTTATTCTGTAACTCTTGGCTAATGCTAGATAGCAATTTGGCACGAGAAATTCGTTCGGAGTTTCTTTGAGTGATTTTAGTATTACGCCACTGAATCCAAAAATATCGAATTAGCGGTATAACTAAAAATCCGGTACCGTAAGCTAGAAGCAGCCAGTAAATACCTTGAACAAAACCAACAAGTCCACCTAACTTAGCGGCTACAACACCACCACGTAGTAAACTACCAAGAATTAAGGCGCCTACAAAGTTAGCAATACCCAAACCAGCACTTAACATAATTTGTCCAGAAGTTGCGGCGCTAAACTTCCATTTCAGCTCTTCAAGGTAAGATGCTATAGCATGGCGCCGTTTTTTAACTGCACTTACTTGTAACTCAGGAAAGTAATAAACAATTTCTCCAGAGGGACTAACTTGAGGTTGACCGTTGAAGCGTGTCAATGTTGGAAGCATGTAATCTTCGTATTCTTGCTGGTACTTTTCGCCGATATTATCTAGGTATGGTGATATTTGCTCTGCCACAACGGCGCCGCGATTTTCACTTATAACTGTAGCAATCTCCTGCCAGCGACGTTCCTCTAAATTCGCATTCGGATTACCATCACCGAATAAGAATGAGAAAACAGCCTCGAAGAAATTTAGCTCCCGTTTCTCATGGCGCCGTTCACGATAATGACTATCGTAATTAGGACTGAGAAACCACCAAAAATCAGGGAAGTAAAAGAAACTTCCTCCACTAGAACCCCAATCACCACCACTATCACCACCACCATCACGGTTAGACATGGCAGTAATTATCAAAAATATAGCAATAGTTATTAAAGCAATCGAAGCAACCAGAAAAATACCGAAAGAAATTCTAATTATGTAAAATAAAATACTCCAAACTTTATTCCACCATTCCTGCAACTTAAGCTTAAAATACTTGTCGCGTAGGATATCACGGAAGTTTTTAGGAAATAAAAATACAATATCACCAGTATCAGCAACTTGTAAGTGACCTCCAGCATCGGATGCAAGGGCTAACAAACCTTGATTGGCTTGTCCAACGTTTAAACCAACTTGGGTTGCCACATCACCAACGGTGACACGGTACCCTAATTGTTCAACAGCCCGCATTATCGAAGGATTGGGAGCCATTTTTTGGTCTCCTATAAAAAATAACTCTATTTCAAGTATAAAGTTTGATTTACAATACTGTCGGGTAGTTGCTACATCGCATCAACGCGATTCTAACTTTTTGACGCGCTGCTCTAAGGTATTTACTTGCTGTTTGAGTTCAACTACTAAAGTTGCTAACCTATCAAACATTTGGTCACGCTGTGACTGCGTTGTTGTTCGACGTGCGGGTGCTGGTAAGGTTGGTGAAGTACGTCCTGGTGAAGGGAGTGTACGATTTGTTTGGGCTTCAAGGTTAGCTAAACGAGACTCCAAGCGGTTAAAATCAGCTTGTAGGTTATTTAAGCGAGATTCGATAAGCTGTGATGAAGCGGTTTGGGCAAATAAACCGCTCCACAGTATGATGGCTAAAACTAATGCCACCATTAACCGTCCAAGCATATTGTTCGGGTTTAGATAAAATTTTTGGACAGAAATTTGAATTTATTGTATTTTCATTTTTGAAGGTACATATATATCTTTAGGTGGAATTGCACTAAGTATTCGTGGCTTGATTCGCTATAATGCCGATTAAGTTGAGGTTTTCTAAAATTTCTTTGGTTTGGGTAAGTTCGGCACGAGTTATTTGACCCAGACGGGCAATTATTACTATGGCGTTACATAGCGTTGCTAAAATTCTTGCATCTACTGTATTAAGTATTGGTGGAGCGTCTACTAATATGAGGTCGTAATTTTGCTCGAATTCTTTTAGCAGTTCTTTCATGCGTCGCGAACTTAGTAATTTGACTGTATCTTCTAAATGGGGACCTGCGGTTAGTACATCTATTGATGGATGGATTGGTTGAATGTAGTCTTTAAATGTTGAGTGTGCTTCATCGACTAGTAAAAGTGATAGTCCCCATTCGTTTTGTAGGTCGAGGTATTTATGTAAACTCGGTTCGCGTAGGTTTGCGTCAATAATTAATACTCGATGGTGTGTTCGTGCAGAACTTACGGCAAGTCCTAATGTTACTGTTGATTTTCCCTCACCGAAGTTAGCTGACGTTACCATCAATGATTTATATGGTAAAGGTGAGTTGAGAATGTTGATATTTTGATATGCCATATCCAGGTTCTCATGCGATGGCAAAGAAGCTACCGCAACTGGCGAATCCGCAATCAGTATTTTAGTACTATGATTCGTTAATAATGTTCGCTTACGTCTGTGATTCTTTGCTAATTTAGGGACTATTCCTAATAAGCGTAAGTTAGTAATTCGTTGCAGTTCATATGATGTGTGAATTGAGTCGTTGAGCATTTCTAAGATTAGTGCTACAACAATACCAATTATCGGCGCCGCAATAGCACCTCCACCCAGTATAAATGAGCGACCACTACCAGTATATATTCCACGTTCCGGCGCCTCTAATGTTTGCCAGTTAAAACCACCTTGAGCAAGTTTTAAACTTAGCGACTGCTGCGTTTGCATTAATTGTTCAAGGGTTTTACGGTTGGTTTGCACTTCAGGTAGTAACCGATTGTATTCTGCTATCAAACTAGGATATTTAGCTAATTCAGCTTGTAAACGCTTTTCTGAGCTTGATAAACTTTTTTCGTTCGCTTCTAAACCAAGTGCAGTTGTTTGTACCTGTATTACTTCATCTGCTAACTTAATATAAACTTCTGCCATTTGCCTTTCAGTTAATAATGACTCATTAGAGGCAGATTGCTTTAAAGCTTGATTTATTACTGCGTCAATTTCTGAATTTTTTAGTTGCGAAGCTTTTTTCCCTGTTTGGAAAGCTAACGCACGGGTAACTTCTTGTTTGAGCAATGCTAATTGACTTTCTCGCTGTTGGACTAGTTTCTGTACTACTGGAGAGTCATCGGTGTAGCGAATTCGCTCTCGCGCTAAACTTAGCTCTGTTCTTTGAATTTCATTAAGTAGTGTTTGATACCTTGTAGATTGACTTAAGCGCGACGAAATTATGGCACTACTCGGTGATGCTGCTAGCTTATCTTGCAACGCTGCATATCTAGCTTGCACATCTTGTAATTGTGCGCGTGTACTTTGTAACTGCTTCTGAGTATCTGCCAGATTTTCTAAAACAATTTTTGATTGCGTTTCTGGGTCAAGTATATTATGTTTTTTACGGAAAGCTTCTAAATTGCTTTCGGCAGTTACAACACTACTTTTTACCTTTGGTAAACGTTCGTTAACAAACGTCATTCCTTTAGTTAGTCGCTGTTTCTGCTGTTCAATATTATAATCTTGGTATACTCTAAGTAACGTTTGTAGTACCCGTTGTGTTTTGATAGGGTCATGATTTTTATACTTGATTTCAAACAGTTGACTAGGGGTGCGGTTTATTCCAGTCCCTGACTCTACTCGTGCAACACTCAGAGGTGACTTTTTACCTTTTGTGCCTTTTATGTCTTCAATTTTAATATCAGGATAATCAGGACGTAGTATTACAACTGCTTTTTCTATTAAGTGATTACTTAGCATTAATTGTAACTGCCCTGTATAGTCTACTACCTCTACATTTGAGTCTATAAAGTCGCTATTTGCATCAGTTGGGTTATTAGATGATTTTGTGGTATATAAATTTGACCTGACAAGTAGTTGCATCGAGCTTTGATAATTTGGTTTTGCAAGAAACGCCAAAATACCTGCGGTTGACATCACTGCACTTGCTACACCCAGAATTAAAATGCGGCGCCGGAGTATAATTTTGAATAATTGCCTGATATCAACTGTATGCACTCGTTCTTTTCCAACATTATTAATAGCCACAAATAAACCTCTTTTTAATTTTTGTAGGTTGCGTGAAACCCAACGTATATTATTAAACTTTTATTTACGTTAATAAGACTCCAGCTTTAAACATAGATGGAATCTAATTATAATATTGACTGTTAAAATGTCATCAGTACATAGATATAATACTAATTATACCTATTTATATAAATACTTATTATTGCATCAGCTACACGCTGCCAACTCCATTGTTTGACCTTGTCATAATTATGTTTATAATAAACACGACAATGTTTAGTTAAATTTAAATCAATCTCCTAACTCCCTTCCGCACGGGGAGCTACAAAACGTTCATAAATTATTTATATTTCTCCATGTTTTCTTTATTCAAATAATTTATATAGCAGTAATCTTATTGATTTTTTTATAGAAAAAGATTAAAGATTTTGTGAAGATGACTGAAGTATTACGGAATATAGAGTGAAATGTATGTAGAATAAGCGCTATATAAATGATAATGTGTTCTAGAGGCAAGACTTTTAATCCAGTTACGAATCTGTGTTTTGACCAATTGGAGCAATTATTCATAATTCTTTCTTGAAAGTAATTGCTTATACAGGTCTCTTATTTGGTATTATGTACTTTTATGTACTTATCAAAGCGATTACTTGATATTATACTTATGAAAACTTTAAATTTATCTTTCCCTATTTATTCTTGTGTTTGTTTTTACATAGTGGGTTCCTAGGAATCTCACCATTTTTATTTATAAGTGTTTTATCAATGTCCGTGAAAAATAATACTAAGTTACTATATTGCAAACATTCAGCAACAACAATACACATGAAGACATCTATTATTACACCAACCTACAATTCTGAAAAAAGCATTGAAAAAACTATCTTAAGCGTAATATCTCAGCCACACGATTTTGATGTAGAGTATATTGTGATAGATGGTGGTTCGACCGATAAGACTTGTAAAATCATCAAAAAGTACTCTGATTATATAGATAAATTTATCTCTGAACCAGATAAAGGTGCCTACGATGCAATGAATAAAGGTATAAATATTGCCAGTGGTGATATCATTGGCATTATCAACTCCGATGATTGGTACAATTATGGCGCCGTCCAAATAATTGAGCAAGAATTTCTCGCAAATCCTGATGTAGACGTTTTTTACTCTTCAATTGACAATTATTATCAAGGTGAGTACGTTGCAAGATTTTTTCCAGGAAATTTAGATAAATTACCAATTCGATTTACATTAAATCATCCCTCGTGCTTTATTAAGAAATCAGCATATGAATTAGCAGGGTTATATAATACACGTTATGCAATAGCTGCCGATTATGATTTGATATTACGGTTGTACTTCTCGAACTTTAAGTTTCACTGTATTAACACGTCACTTGCTGCATACTCGCTTCAAGGGATGAGTTCATCGACCAATCCTTGGACACGTGCCAAGCTGATATATGAATCTTGGTTAATTAGTCAGCAGACTAATACTTGTTTATATAACTATCATAAAGAGCAACGTCAAGCTTATATTGCGTGGGTTGCGAATGAAGTATTTGCAGTACCTGCTAGGTTTTTTCTCAAACCATCAAATGCAAGAAAGCTTAAAATCTTTGTAAATAAATTTACTAAAAGACCTGTTGCCGATAAGTTTGGAAGATGGTAAAAAAAGCTACTGTTTTGGGGAGGAATGAACCGTCCTGAAAACGAGGAGGCAGTTATTATATTTGCTCTCGCAGTGTTATAAATATTTATTACAAAAAGACTCAGAATACAAATTATATGTGGTAGGCACCAATCCTTCACCAAAAATACTTATGCTAGCGTGTAACAATATTGTCATTACAGGATTTATTGAAAACCCGACGAATTCTTTTGAGCGAGCAGCAGTTGGAATAGTGCAGTGAGTAATAATTTCAAGCTATGGATAAAATTGATTCAGGAATTTTATAGTATGTAGTAGCATAAGTAAAAGATAGGTAGAGAATTAGGCAGTCTAAGAGATACTACAATTACAATGACCGACACAACTAACGAACGTTTGGACTGGACAGAAGCTGGACTCGATAGACAAGTCGATGTCAATGCTGATTTACGAACATCAGTAGAGATATTGCGAAATCGGAACGAATCCCTACAAGCGACTGTTGCGGATTTAAGATTTAAGGTCGAAGCATTAATGTCTATAGCTCTACAGCAGCAAAAGAATTTTGGACTTGTCGCTGAGGAATTGAAGCAGCAAAAGCAAGATATTTCTCAACTCACCAAGTTTCAATGCAATACGAATCAAGCTATAGACAAAGTTGGAATAATTTTAGAGAAAATGGTTATCCAGCAGTCAAAAGAAAAAGGCATTGACTGCTAGTTTAGGTAAATAAAGGTTAATATTTCGCACTTCTATTGCGTTTCATTAGCGACAGCTAAACCTGCTAAATATCCGGTTGTCCAAGCGCTTTGAAAGTTAAAACCACCAGTTATACCATCGATATCTAGTACTTCTCCAGCAAAGTGTAATCCAGGAACTAGCTTACTTTCCATTGTTTTGAAGTTAACTTCTTTAAGCTGGACACCACCACAAGTGACGAACTCATCTTTAAATACACCTTTACCGTTTACAGGAAATTGTTCTTGAGTAAGTTCCTGAATGAGTAAATTGAGTTGTTTTTTGGAAAGTTCTGCCCAGCGAGTTTCACTCTCAACTCCTGCACGTGTTGCCATATATTGCCATAGACGGTGAGGTATATCTACACCACGATGTAATAAAATTGCCCGTCTTGGTACTTCGTCTTTGACTGCCAGTAATTTTTGTCGTAGTTCTTCTTGAGTAAATTGCGGCAACCAATTAACAGACAAATTTGCCTGATATTTACTAGAGTGTAATACACGGGCGCCCCATGCCGAAAGTTTGAGTACAGCAGGGCCACTAACTCCCCAATGCGTAATTAACAATGCTCCAGTTTGCTCTAATTGATTATTTCCTGGAACAGTCAAACGTAACTTAACAGGGTTAACGCTTACACCTGCCAATTCGCGTAAACTTTCATCACGAACATTAAAAGTGAATAGTGAAGGAACAGGTGATTCGATATTATGTCCAAAGGACCGAGCAATTTTATAACCTACCGGATTACTACCAGTCGCCACTAACAAACGGTCAGCTTCCAATGTATCACCCGACTTGAGAACCACCTCAAACCCTTTACTTAACTTATTTACCGACACAACGGCTGTACCTGTGCAAATTCTGATACCTACATATTTAGCGGTTTGTATCAAACAATCAACAATAGTCTCCGAATTATCGGTAGTCGGAAACATTCGTCCATCAGGTTCAGTTTTAAGTTCAACACCATGTTTATTAAACCAAGTTACAGTATCTTGAGCTTGAAACTTAGTAAAGGCGCCAATTAAAGCTTTACTTCCTCTAGGATAGTTTTGTGTCAGCACTTTCGGGTCAAAACAAGCGTGGGTAACGTTACATCTCCCACCACCCGACACACGCACTTTCGACAGCAGTTGTCCACCTGCTTCCAACAAAATAATTTCTGCTAAAGAATTTGCCCTAGCAGCAGCAATGGCGCCGAAAAAACCAGCGGCGCCTCCCCCAATTACAATAATTCTTAAAGGTCGCAACGCGAAATGCCTATACAATTACAACTGGACAATACCACACTAGCTTTTTTTGGCGCATTTGAGTGGATTTTTTATTGGTTGAAAATTGTATAAGTTCATGACTCTATTTTCTGCAAGATAAAATTAAGGCACGTTTTTGTAAACTTGTTTCAAAATATACACGATGATAATTATTAACACTGTCAAAGAGAATGGCGCCTGTTTAATATCTGCCCTCACTGTTCACCAGACTATAAGTCGGTGCGTGACGCTACAAGTTTTATCACTACGTTGAAATATTTTCGTAGCGTCACGCACCCTACGGTTGAATGTCACTTACAAAGAGCATTTTGAGGCGCCAATAAAACCGGGTCGGTGCGTGACGCTACAAGTTTTATCACTACGTTGAAATATTTTCGTAGCGTCACGCACCCTACGGTTGAATGTCACTTACAAAGAGCATTTTGAGGCGCCAATAAAATCGGGTAGGGTGCGTGAAAGCTATTACTATCAATCAATTTAACGCAAAATACAGTGCTTTCACGCACCATAATATCGTTAAGTAAGTGCCTACATCGTTAAAAATAAATCAGTCTTAGGATGAAGTTGAACATAGCTTAAGAATTATAAGCTGGAATTAATACTTACACAACGACGTTTCGTATAGTTTGAGTAATATTGATGAATCTAGTTATTACAACAGCTAGGCACCATACAAGCTTAGGATTTTTTATCAATGGAAACCCCAAATAATACTCGGATGTAACAAACTCATCCGTTACATCCGTGCTTGTCCGTTGCCAAGATTACCACATTTTTTTAGCAGAGGCGCCTAACCAGCCAATCAAGTTATCTTTTTGACTTGAGTCAAGTTTATCTATAAGTTTTAATTGATACTTAGTTGGAATTGGAGAAGTGAGAGTAACGGTATGTGTATTTAACTGGTCTTGATGGAAAACAGTTACTTGCATACAGTCATTAGGTTGGTAATCTTTAAGACGTTCAGCTAAACCGTTGGCGCCGACTTTAATACCATCTATTGCTAGTAATTCATCACCAGGATCAATTCCAGCAATTTGTGCGGGTGAACCAGCTTCGACAAATTTAATTATTTCTCTACCATTTTCGGTAGTAACCCGCACACCCAAGTAAGGTTCTTCGTTATTATCACCGACTAATTGCAAACCAAATGGTTCAAGAAAGCTATTAAAAGGTAAATCTTCTAACCCGTCAATATAACGCTCAAAGAAATCAGATAAATCTATTCCTGCTACCGACTCGATAACCGATTGTAGCTGTTCAGGAGTAAAACCTATTTCGTCTTTACCAAATTGCTCCCACATAATGAATAGAACGTTATCAAATGACTTTTTATTACAATGACGCGCACGAATCATTAAATCGAGTAACAGCGACACCATTTCACCTTTAAGGTAGTAAGAAATTTGTGAATTACCGCTGTTTGCATCGGGACGGTATAATTTGATCCACGCATCAAAACTTGATTCAGATAATGGTTGAACTTTTCTTCCGGGGGTATTTTGATACCTAGTAATTTCTTGACTTAAGTGTGATAAGTACGATGTTGCGTCATAAATTCCTGCTCGTAAAGGAATTAATAGGTCATAATAACTTGTCGTTCCCTCACAAAACCAAAGTGAAGGAGTATAATTTTCTCCATCGTAGTTAAATACTTCGAGACCTTTAGGACGAATTCGCTTTACGTTCCACAAATGAAAAAATTCGTGAGCTACAAGCTGCAAGAACCGCTCATACTTATCTTTATCTCTAAATCCAAACCTTTGATATATTAGCGAGCATGAGTACTTATGTTCTAATCCACCAAAAGCTTGAGCAAACAAATGTAACAAAAATATGTATCGAGAATAAGGTAATCCGCCAAACATCTCGGCTTCGACTTCGATGATACGCTTAATATCATTAATCATCCGTTCAACTTGATAATTACCTTTTCCCCAAATTGCCAGTTCATGGGGTTTACCTAGTACCTCAAAGTTATATACTTCGTGTGTACCTATTTCAAAGGGGCTATCAACTAATGTATCAAAATCAGCTGCACGAAAGGTATTAGCTTTTCCTGGTACAGGTGGTAGTGCTGTAGTTACACGCCATTGCTTTGAAGGCGCCTCAATTGTAATATCTATTGGGAGTTTATCGTAATTTGGTATTCTAAAAAATAATCCGGCGCCGTTGAAGTAACCGTGTGTAGAGTCTAAATGGTTAGTTCTTACCGACAACTCCGCCGCAAAAATACGGTATTTTATAGTAACTAATGAAACAGTAGTAATATCTTTCGTATTAATTTGCCAATGATTTTTACTAATTTTGCACACCTGCAAAGGTTCATCATTACAAAATGCTGTAAAATCTTGTAAATTTTTAGAGTACTCTCGTACTAAATAAGAACCTGGTGTCCAAACAGGGAATTTTAAATCAAGAATAGGTGATGGGCAATTTTGAAGTAGCAAACTAACTTCATATAAGTGAGTTTGCGGTTGCGGCATTGCCACGTAATAATGAATTATACTAGGGGAAAGTTCTTTACTGTTATCTTTACTGCTGGCGCCTACGTGAGATGTGATAAGTTCTGTCATTGTCGAAAAGTTAATAACGAGCTAGATATTTAAGTGTAGCGTAAATGTAGAGACGTGTTATCCGAAGGATTTCTCGAAGAGATTAATCACGTCTCTACAGTTTGGGATTTTACCAACGATTTATAAATATTATATTTTTCTAGCTAAATTCATCAATTGGTTTAAATTAACTAAGTTGATTACTTGTTTATTGGCATCGATATTTATCCAACCTTTTTCATGTAGTTTTTCCATAATTTTTTCAGCTTCATCAACACCTATCTCAGTCACATCAGCAAAGTCTTGGCAAGATACATTAAATATTTCTCTACCGTTTTCTGATTCTTGTCCATAATTTTCACCCAGAGAAATTAAGGTGTAGGCAAGTTTAACAGCAGGAGGTGCCGAACGCATTTGCAACCGCATGTTAACATGACGTAGGCGCCGTACCATCATCTGTAACATGCGATGATGTAGTTGTGGGTCTTTAAATAAAATTTGAATAAAACAGTTTCTAGAAATACTTAGTAATTTTACTGGGGTTAAAGCAATTACATCTGTAGAACGAGGAGACTCATCGAGAATTGCCATTTCTCCAAAAAAGTCACCTCTACCCAAAATTGCCAGTGCGCGATAATCTTCACCAGCAGTACGTCGAACTTTTACCCAACCCGAAATTACAAAATAAACTGCATTTCCCCAGGAATCTTCCATTAATACAGCACGTCCGGTCGGATATTCATGTTCGGTAGCAACATTCAACATCCACTCTATTGTTTGAGGACTAGCTGTACTTAATAGGGGAAAGGTTTCACTAAAAATTGCTGTCAGCATGAACGTGCAAGAACGATAATAAAATAGGTGGAGGATAATTAAAAAGCTGCTAATTTATTGAGTTATAAAAATTAACTGACTTTATTAATAAGTTAAATATATTTGAATATTGACCGCAACTTTTAAATAGTATTGGTCTTGTATCTATTAGAACACAAATTACAATTTGTCAAATCGGAAGTTTCACGGAAATTTTTACTTTTATTCTTTATGCTCTGTTCCCTTATTTTCCGAAATCGTTAAGTTTCTGATTTGACTATCTAAGTTGCCTAACAAACGATTTAATACTGTTAACGCTTCTAGTTGCTCGCTGCTACTGTTACGACTCTGTAATAATCTATCTTGCATCTCATGTAACTTGAAACTGAGTTGTTGGGAAATTCCTAATGCGTCACGACTAAGACGAGATAGTTGTTGCTGCTGATAAAATTTTAAGGCTGCTCCTTTCAATACTTGTAGCGTTGCTTCCTCCCCATACATTCCTGGCATGACTCGCAACCGCAGTAGTATACGTTGATTTCGATATATGTACTCTTTTTCTATTTGCCTTAGCTCCGATAGAGTAGTTACACGTATATTTGCGAATCGCTTCAGTTCGTTTAACGCGCCTTGGAATACTGAAAGAGGTAATTTTTCTAACACTGACTGTAATACACCGTTTTCACTCCAAAGGATTTTACCCTCGTAAGGTAGTCGTTCAAAATAAAGCCTTCCAATTCCCCCAACAATTACTCTGCCTAACAACTCTTCTAAAAATTTTTTGGGTGGCAGTGATGCTAACAACTCCACAGGGGTAAACTCGTCGGGTGAAGGAACTAATAATAATGGTGTTTTCGTAATTGGTGTAGACTCTATCGCTGTTTCCTCTGCCTTTTTGGTTGTCGCAGCTTTAATTTCTGTATGAATTATATCGCTATCTGATGTATTTAATGTATTTGTACTAGTATGATTATCTGTATATATATCATCTATATATGTTACATTTTGCTGCGTGTTCTCTGAAGTGGTGTGTGGTTGTTGTGAAAATACTTCAGGTAAGGAAATTCGTTTGTTAACGGATTGGGAAGTATTTTTGTAATTTAAATATACCGAAAGTATTGAGCGATGAGTTTCAGCGTCCATTGGCCGAATCACCATCGTACAATTTACATATGACAAAATACGATTTACGTAATCGAGAGCTACATCGTCCCTTGAGTTAACCATTCCCAAGATTAAGCTCTTGCCCTCAAACCGTAGGGGCAATATTTGATGGTAGAGGCAAGCTTCAAAAGATAAGAAACTCTCAATAAGCTGAAATATCTCTGTTCTTACTGACTCCTGGT
Source organism: Calothrix sp. FI2-JRJ7 (assembly GCA_019359675.1). Lineage (GTDB taxonomy): Bacteria > Cyanobacteriota > Cyanobacteriia > Cyanobacteriales > Nostocaceae > Dulcicalothrix. The sequence continues at coordinate 36,463 of JAHHGX010000083.1, read as the reverse complement.
TCCATTCAAGCTCTGTGTCGGGTGACACTTGCTTTGTCATTGTCTCGGTGTCAATTGGTTTGTCCTCTGAAGACAGCATAGTTCCTGTGCAGTAATATATCCTACCTTTCTATTCTTCCCATAACTTCGGGTGTAGTTAACAGGCGCCCACTGAATTTTACTTAAATTAAAATAGGCGCCACTTCGAGACGGCGCCTGCATGTTTGATTATTATTCAAATAGTACTTATCTACCACTGCTACATCTAGTCTTCTGTTCGCAACGCTTGTGCAGCTAAGTAAACTTTCGTCCATTCACCCATTGTTTGGTGCGCTTTAAGTTTTAATTTTGGTGCAATAGCTTCGACAGATTCCCCAGCTTTACGTAACTCTAGAATTTGTCTTTGGGTTGGAGTCAGTTTTTCCAACAATTGCTCCCACTGTACAGGAGTTAAGCCAAAATTATGCTCAATTAAGGAAGTTCCTAACCAAGTATCGACTAGTTCAGGTTTATTTTTCAGCGCAAAAACGCGGATAGCATGATAGCTGATTTTTTCTCGCAGTCGATAAATTTCCTTGATTGGTTTATTTAATTTCTTGGCAATGGCATCTTGTGACTTGCCTTGTAAGTACATCCGCAACCACTGTACAGCATCTTCTCCAAGATTTTCTTTTAGGTAGTTTTCAAATTCCTGCTTAACATCGGTTCGCAGGGTTTGCTGTTCTTCTAAATCTTGTGCTTCTTGGTAGTCGGCAATTGCCTGGTTGTCTACTAAGTTGATTCGGTTGTCGCTGTCGTCGGTTAAAACTTCTTCTGAAACTAATTTTACCAAATCACTCGTCGGAACCTGCGTTAAGCCACCACGTGAAGTACGTCGTAAATAGTTTACAAATCTATATACAAGCAGCGGTTGATTACGTATTGGACGTAGGCAATATTCTTCAACGTTGGCGAATAACAGCGCGTTCTTTAACCTTGGGTCTGACGTAGACTGGGAAATAAAACTCATTTGAGAAAGTATATAATTATCACTTTGCAGCAATTCTTGAATGACTTCCTGTAACACGTCAACTACTGAGCGTTGACGGTCGCGACTTAACGAAACCCAAGTTTGAATTTTATTGCGTAAAGTAACTAGTCCACCCAAGCGAGTAATCAAGTTACGATAGGCAACGTCTCTACCTTTACCTAAGTAGCGCTGTTGTAAAATTTTAAAGCGGTACTCCATTGCTTGCTTGGCAATATCTAAATCTTTGGGACTTAGTTGTTCATAGCGTGTTTTGTCACTTCCAAGCAACCAATTAACAATACTTTCTTTATTTGCTACACTTTGTTCTGAACACTCAGCAGCCAAGCGTGAGTGCCAGTATGAAGCAAGCTTTTCCGCAATTGTTTCCATTGCGAGATTGCGCTCCTCAAAACCCTGTCTTAAAGTTTGTATCACACACAACCCCCTGTTATTATTCCACTTAGAGTCTTTTAACTGGCAGTTGCACCCAACCAGAGATAATATATATTACTAGATTTACCACTACACACTTTAATTACGTTCGGACTTATGTAATTTATGCAATGATTTAGATATTTTTAGATTTTTTTCTCCTTCATGGAAATGTATACTTCGATTTATCCCAGATATTTTGACGGTTTGTAGTTATATTAAGTTTTGTAAACATAGTTTTATTGATATTTGATATATAAGAAACCGGGTTTCTACGCCAAAATCGTTTTTTATTACCAGATGTCGATAAAGAAACCGGGTTTCTAGGATTTTAAAAGCCATCAGTAGCATGACGAAGTTTGAGCGCTTTATGTTTCACGCTCTTTTCACCTGCGTAGATAAAAAATCAGAGATAGCTTTTATACTATATAACTCTTATGTAGCCCAATCTTCGTTTAATTAACAAAGATTTAGCAAACTCAGTGTGTAAGTTTATAATTTGTTCATTTTTAGGCTTTTTTATGGCTTACTTCAATAATTCTTAAAAAAAAGGTTGCAATTTAAAAGTACCCATAAGGGTACTTTGTGTACAAACTTTGACGCTCGTAACAAGTACGGAAGCTTGGCTGTCTTTTAACTTCTGCGTATTATTGGATTCTCTACAGATAGTCGATACTCCTCTACCTGGTCGGTGTAGGCAATGGGCAGAACAGCTTCGACGTTTTCATGAGGACGTGCAATAATCACCCATGACTCTAAAGTTCCACCGTGACAACTTTCTGCTGCTTCAATACCAGCAGCCATAGCGGTTTTAACTTCTGACACATCCCCACGAATATTAACTGTAAAGCGTGCGCTACCAACTCGTATGTAACCAACGAGTGTGACTCGTCCAGCCTTTACCATTGCATCTGCTGCTGCAAGAACAGCAGGAAACCCCTTGGTTTCTAGTGCGCCAACTGCCTGTAGTGGCATTGATAATCTCCTATATCAATAAAATTATTTAGCATTAGGAATTTATTGTACGACGATAAAGCGCATCAAAATATTCTGAAAGGTTCAGATTTACTGGTAAAATGAATTGGCAAAACGGTTTCTATATTTTCTGGAGGGTTTGGAATTACAAAGTAAGTCATAACTTCACCTCCAAAAGTTTGATTGGCTGCTTCTATACCAGACTGTACCGCGCGCTGAACTTCTGCGACTTGTCCACGCACCACAACTATTAGGCGCCCACTTTCTGCTATACCATAGTAAACAATAGCCACCTCAGCAGATTTTACCATAGCATCTGCTGCCGCTAGTACAGCAGGAAAACCAAGTGTTTCAATTGCTCCAACCGCCTGTGGCATTACCCGCTCCACTACACAAAAATGAAAGTAAAACAATTATACGTTGAGTAGTGGTAAAATAAATGAATAGTTAATTTTTATGTGCTTTTACCGTAAATGTCTTCTTTTGGTGTAGAGCAATTTCCATTTCCAAAGTTTTTACCCGCTACAGTTGAGCAGTTAGTTGAGTCAGCTTCAATTGCTATAGCGCAAAAAATCGAACGAGCAGAAATTATCACTCCCCTGAGTAATCAACCAATCACTACTGCTTACGTACATCAAGGTAGTGGTGGCACTCCTTTTTTATTGATTCACGGGTTTGATAGTTCGGCACTAGAGTTTCGGCGCCTTTTGCCTAATATAAGCGAAAACAACGAAACTTGGGCTGTTGATTTACTAGGATTCGGATTTACTGACAGACTATCGGGTGTAAAATTTAGCCAGGTAGCGATAAAAACCCATTTATACCACTTTTGGAAAAGTTTAATTAATAAACCAGTAATTTTAGTCGGCGCCTCAATGGGTGGCGCCGCAGCACTTGACTTCACGTTGACTTATCCAGAAGCAGTTGAAAAATTAGTATTAATAGATAGCGCGGGTTTGGTGGGTAATTCACCACTGGTAAAATTTATGTTCCCACCTTTAGATACACTTGCTGCTAATTTCTTACGTAGTCCAAAAGTCCGCCAAAGTATTTCTCGTGCAGCTTACAAAAATAAAGAGTTAGCAACAATAGATGCTCAACTTTGTGCAACCCTACACTTAGAAATGCCTAATTGGAACACTGCATTAATCGCTTTTACAAAAAGTGGTGGCTACGGTGCGTTTAGATTTACAAAGTTATCAGAAATTCAACAGCCTACACTTATACTATGGGGTGATGACGATAAGATATTAGGCACAAAAGATGCTCAAAGATTTAAGCGCGCTATTCCCAATAGTAAACTAATTTGGATTCAAGATTCTGGACATGTTCCACATTTAGAACAACCGCAAATAGTCGCACAACATTTATTAGAATTTTAGTAGGGTGCGTGGCGCTATAAGCACATTTCAAGGTAATTGTAACACTTATAGCGTCACGCACCAGCTTTTAATTGTGATCCACGAAAATATTGACTTTTAAAGAGAAATAGGAAATACCCAATCTTGATATTTAGGGTCCCGATTTTCGGTAATTGCCGTAAATTTATCGCGCAATTTTTCTGTTATCGGTCTACTTTCAGGTAACTTAAAGTTTTCTATTTGGAGAACAGGTAAAACTTTAGCAGCAGTACCACACAAAAAGACTTCATCAGCGATAAATAGCTCCGACTTATCAATTGGTCTTTCAATGACCTGAAATCCTAAATCGGCAGCTAATTTCATAACGCTATCACGGGTGATTCCCTCTAATATATCTTGCTCGAACCCAGGTGTAAATATTTGCCCATTTCTGACGATAAAAATATTCATCCCCGAAGCTTCGCTAACTTTGCCTTGGGAATTCATCAAAATTGCTTCGTCAAACCCAGATTCTACAGCTTCGGTTTTTGCCAGCGATGAAGTAATATAAGCTGCGCTAATTTTTCCACGCAATGGAAAACTAACGTCTGTTTGACGATACCATGAACTAATTCGACATGTAACGCCTGTGGGTGATGAATATTCACCTAGTTCTAAGCCATAAACAAAAAAGTCTTTTTTAATACTATGCAGTCGTGGAGCTATTCCCAAATCAGCAGTATATACAAAAGGACGGATATAAAATGATGTCGATGGTTGATTTTTCTTAATAAATTCAATAATAGTTTCTTCAATTTTTTCGGCTGATATATCGTAATGAAGAAATTTTGCGCTGGTACTCAATCTTTGACAATGACGGTCGAGTCTAAATAGCAATATTCGTGTAGAGTCTTGCGGGTCAGGAATTCCACGTAGTCCTCCTAATGCTCCTGTCCCATAATGTAAAGCATGGGTAGCTATAGATATTTTTGCATCCGAAAAAGGTATAAAATTATCTTCAAAGTAGGCAATTGGTAAAAAATTGTACATGAGAGCTATAGCTATTGAGTTTAAACAAAACAAGTAGGCGCCTCGATTTGAAACGCCTGCAATATTCAAAATACATCTTTAGTTATACATTTAAAAGAGTATAGCTTAATATTATCTAAACGACCGCACTCGTACAGACGTGTAAACCGGAGGTTTTCCCGTAAAGCGGAGCTTTTGCCGCAGGGTAGGGATTAATCACGTCTCTACACTTTCCACTAATCAAGTAACCACATTGGTGAAGTATCTGAAGAATGTGTTTGTTCTACTGATGGTTGAACTTGTAACCTTTCGAGTGTTCCATATGATTTTCTGTAAGATATTGGCGCCTTTGTAATGGCAGGTGGTTTCTCTTGAAGTTGAGGACGCTGTTGTTGAGGTTGCCTTTGTTGCTCGAATGAAGCTATAGTTTGCTTGAGTTCTTCAATTTCTGCTGTTAGCTGTGAATTTGCTTCTGCTAGCTGCAATGCGGCTTTTTTGGCTTCTTTAAGCTCTTTTTCGGAACGGTCAGCTTTTGTTTTTTGTTCGGCTAAAGCTTTTTCTGAACGCTCAGACAATTCTTTTTGTTCGGATAAAGCAGATTGTAGCTGCTCAACTTGGTTTTGTAGATTAGCCTCGCTTTGATGAACTTGCGCTATTAATTCATTTAATTCTTGAATTGTTACTTCTAAGTCGGTTGTGCTTAAATGAGTTTCTTCTGTATTATTTTTTTCGTTTGCACTTTCCTGTTCTGATGATTCTTCTACGGGTGTAGCAGTCACATCTATTACAGATGCTTTTGTAGTATCAGTAGTATCTTTATTTGCTTCTTCTTGTACTAAGTCAGCAAGTCTTTTTCTAGCCATTATTTTCTCCAGTCGCGCTGTATTTCTTCGGCGACGCGACGGTAGTCTGATTCTGCCTCGCGTCCATTTTTTCCCCGCCATTCTGTAATTGCTACACCTTCGAGTGCAGCGCGTTCATGAGCTTTATAAATACGAACAAACGCATTACAAGCGGGTATACCTAATTGCAATAAAGTGTTTTGTGCTTCCAGTGCTTCTCCTAAACTTCGTGTATCTACTTTAGTAAGCAAGACTCTGTATGGCTTTCGCGCGGGAGTCACTGCTGTTTTTACTGTATCAACAAGAACAGCTAAGTCCATTGGCGCCGGAGGTGTGGGTAAAACCAAGTAATCGGCAACATCCACAACCGCCGCTAAAGCTTCTGACTGTAGCGCTGGAGGTGTATCTACTATTACTAAATCGTAACCTTTAATAGAACGTAAATGACCTAAAAGTTTTGAATTTGTGTCTTGGGATAGGTCAAACCCCATTCCTTTCTGGCTGCGTCCAAACCACCAACTTGCTGAACCCTGAATATCAGCATCCACAAGCAGCACTGTATGGTTACGAGAAAAAGTTGCCGCCAGATTAATTGCGGTAGTAGTTTTACCAACTCCGCCTTTACCATTTACAACCGCGATGATTTTCGGCACCGTAAACTCACTTCTGTGCTGACTATCATCAAATATACAAGAAACCGGGTTTCTTTTTCGATATCGTAATAAAAACGAAGATTTCGCATAAAAAACCGGTTTATAGGCGCCACGATATGATTAAGGAGTGCGTGAACCTTGAGTTGTAATTATGGTCGCTACATATAATTTGCCTGATGGCCCTTCTACGGCGCCGTTGCTGCGTATGATGAAGTTAGTTTTCCAGCCGATTAAGTACATGGAAGACTATGCAAAAGCATATGGTGATACTTTAACTCTACGTAATAAGAGCGGTAATCATATCGTTTACTTTAGTCATCCTCAAGCTCTACAACAAATTTATACTGCTGATGCTAGTTATTTTGAAGCAGGTAGAGGCAATCGATTTTTGAAGTTTTTGGTCGGCGCCAATTCTCTACTACTTTTGGATGGTGAGCGTCACTTGGAACAGCGTCAACTCCTAACACCTCCTTTTCATGGCGATAGAATGCGCGCGTATGGCGATGCAATTCGTGAAATTACACTTTCTGTCATGGACTCTTGGGAAGTTGGCAAGGCTTTTAATATTCGTTCGTCGATGCAGGAAATTTCTCTGCGCGTAATTTTGAGAGTCGTATTTGGTATAAATGAAGGAAGTTTATTAACAGAAATACAACGAAGACTCAGTTCGCTTCTCGATTTTATGGGTTCCCCTTTAATGTCGAGTTCGTTGTTCTTTGGGTTTCTGCAAAAAGATTTTGGCGCCTTAAGTCCGTGGGGTTGGATGACGCGCGAAATTGAAAAAATTGATGAGTTAATTTATGCTTTAATACGAGAGCGCAAAGCTGATACTAACGAAAATCGACAAGATATTTTAAGCTTGATGATGTCGGCACGATACGACGACGGTCAACCAATGTCTGATATTGAACTGCGCGACCAACTAATGACACTAATGCTCGCTGGACATGAAACGACTGCATCGGCGTTAACTTGGGCGTTTTATTGGCTTGATATACAGCCCGAAGCGCGCGATAAGTTATTAAACGAACTAAGTACTTTAAATAATTTTTTAGACACAATTGCAATTAGCAAACTACCTTATTTAACAGCAGTATGCCAAGAATCTTTACGAATTTATCCAATTGTGTTATCTGGTGTTTTCCGAAAAGTCAAAACACCTATTGAAATTATGGGTTATAAATTACCTGAAGGGACTCTTGTTGTACCTGGTATATATATGGCGCATCACCGCGAAGAGACTTATCCAGAACCAAATAAATTTAAACCAGAACGCTTTTTAAACAGACAATATTCTGCCTACGAATATATACCTTTTGGTGGTGGTAGTCGTCGCTGTATTGGTTCAGCGTTCGCAATGCATGAAATGAAAATCGTTTTAGCGACAGTTTTATCTAAATATAAACTTTCGCTTCTAAATAAACGTCCAGTCAAACCAGTACGTCGTGGTTTGACTGTCGCTACTCCACCAGGAATGAAAATGATTCCTGTACCTAATTAAGCTTGCGCTACACCTACAGGGCATGAAACATTTGTTCCACCTAAGCCGCAATATCCACCAGGATTCTTTGCTAGATACTGTTGGTGATAGTCTTCAGCATAGTAATATTCTGGCGCCTCTAAAATTTCGGTGGTAATTTCACCGTAACCAGCTTTGGTTAAAGCTTGTTGATAGGCAGAGCGTGATTCTTCGGCAAGCTTTTTCTGTTCAGGGGAGTATGTGTATATTCCCGAACGATATTGAGTACCAGAGTCATTACCTTGACGCATTCCTTGCGTTGGGTTGTGACTTTCCCAAAATGTTTTGAGTAGTTCGCTGTAACTTATCTCTTTTGGGTCGTATACAACAAACACTACTTCGTTATGACCCGTCATTCCTGAACATACTTCTTTATACGTAGGGTTTGGGGTATAACCAGCAGCATATCCTACGCTTGTACTATACACTCCTTTCAACTGCCAAAACTTGCGCTCGGCGCCCCAGAAGCAACCCATGCCAAACATAGCTGTTTCCATTCCTTCGGGAAACGGAGGTTTTAAAGAATTGCCATTTACAAAGTGAGTAGCTGGTACAGGCATCTGCTGAGTGCGTCCTGGCAGTGCTTCCTCTAGCTTAGGCATGGCATTTTTCTTACCAAATCCAAAAATCATTTTTACTACCCTCGGTTGCTATATATGTTTATATTGTTACTTTATTTAACATTTTGACACATATATCTAATTTTGAAGGAGTGATGCCATCCCGCTTCGATATCGGTTTTCACACCCATTGCTTTAAAAAAACTTTGTATTTCATATCATTTTATACTTTTTTTCATAGTAAAATTATTGAGTAAATAAGATATATTTATTACATGGTGCATCCGTTTTAATCTAAGAAACCCTGTTTCTTTATTGATAGATAAAGCTAATAGATAACATTGTATCAAGCCCTGATGCCTAGTCCTGATGTTAATTTGGCAATCAACCGTCACCCGTTGATTATATCACCAGATATGTTGCTAATAGATGCTGTCGCTTTAATGAGTCAGCAACGATGTAGTTATGCTTTAACGCAAGATTTTGATAATAATTCTAATTTAATGGGTATTATTACCGAGCGAGATATTGTCAAAGCAGCGGCAAGAGGCGTTGTTTTCAATGGTACTTATGTGTCAGAGGTTATGACATCTAAACTACTAACGGTTAAAGAAGATGAAATTAAGGATATTTATACGGTAATTGGGCTGCTTCGTCAAAATCGTATTCGTCATCTGCCGATAGTGTCAGTGAATTTTGACATAGTGGGAATGATTACCTATGAGAGTATTCGGGATACGCTTAAACCTGCTGACTTGTTAAAACACAGACAGGTTTCAGAGGTGATGTCAACCGAAGTCATTAGTGCTTCCCCGAATTGTTCGCTGTTACAATTGAAGCAGGTAAAGTTAAGCTCAACGAAACTAGTTTTGATTTATATAGTGTGTTGAATGAGTTAGAAGAGAATATGGCTCAACTTGCTGTTGCTAAACATTTAACTCTTATTTTTACACGCGCGCAAAATGTACCTCAATGTATTACTGCTGATGAAAGAAAACTACGGCAAGTATTACTTAACTTACTGTGTAATGCTATTAAATTTACATCAAAAGGTACTGTACATTTACATGTAATATATGAATATGGCAAATTAAGCTTTGATGTGAGGGATACAGGTGTGGGTATTGCGGCCGAAGAAATAGATAACTTATTTGAAGCTTTCATGCAATCTTCTACCGCTAAAATGCAGCAAGGAACGGGGTTAGGTTTATCAGTTTGCCGTAGCTTCGTGCAATTGATGGGCGGTGAAATTAAAGTTCAAAGTGTTAATAATCAAGGCAGTGTGTTTTCTTTCTTCATACCAGTTAAAGTACAAAATGAAGTCAAAGTTAATAAGATTACACATAGTCAAAAAAAGAGACTGGCGCCGGGGCAGCAAATTTACAGGATATTAATAGTTGAAGACTCATGGGAACATCGTCACTTACTAACACAGCTATTAACACCGTTAGGTTTTGTGGTCAGAGAAGCTAAAAATGGTGAACATGGCTTAGAACTATGGCGCCAGTGGAAACCACATTTAATCTTTATGGACATGCAAATGCCTTTAATAGATGGCTACCAAGCAACACGACAAATCAAAGCTTCAACTCAAGAACAAAATACCAAAATTATTGCATTAACAGCAAGCGCTCTCGAAGAAGAAAAAGTTGCAGTATTTTCGGCAGGATGTGACGACTTCCAAAGCAAACCATTTCAAGCTGAGGAAGTTTTTGACAAACTAGTCAAACATTTAGGAGTCGTGTATGTCGAGCAAAGCCATAATACAACCCTGAATAAGGCGGCGCCAATAGTTAAATTAACTATACTTGACTTAGAGGTAATGTCACCTCAATGGCGAAAAGCAGTTTATATCGCTGCTTGTGAATGTAGTGATGAACGAATTTTACAACTTTTGCAACAAATTCCGGCAAAATATGCCAGCTTAACTTCGGCACTACGGGAACTAGTTGACAATTTTCACTTCGATAAAATTATGGAATTAACAGCTAATTCTGTTTAAACGCTAGATTACATTAAAATTTCAAATCGTAGACGTGATTTGTAGAGACGTTACATGTAACGTCTCTACATTTAATGGTATATTAGTGCAAATAAAATAAATACAGTATAATAATTAACTAAATATAAATGAGCAAGGTAGTTACATTTACCATCGCCAGTGGTAATTTTGAGGAAGGTTTTCCTGTTACCCTGCGAATCAGAGAAGAGAGTGGGGGTGTTTATAAGGAAGAAAACGGGAATTTGCCAGCGGCGCCGGATATTCCTCGGCTGTATAATGAGTTTCAGCGAAATTATAATAATTTAGATGCGGTACGACGAGTTATTAGTTCTGCGAGAGGTTTTGACCTAGACCCAGACCAAACAACCAACGTATCGACTCCAGACCAATGTCGAGTAGCAGGTAAAGCACTCGAAGACAGATTAATCAAATGGTTTGAGCATCCATCCATAGGACAGCTACGTGTATATGTCGAAGAAGAAGTAGGCAAGGATGAGTCAGCAAGGATTATTTTTCAAACCGACGATGAACTCTTAAAAAAGCTTCCTTGGCATCTATGGAAATTGTTTCAAAATCGTAAAAGAGCTTGGCTATCGTTAGGCGCCAAATATAATCCAGCATCGAAACCACTCCAAACACCAGTTAAAATTTTAGCAGTTTTAGGTAACGATGACGGAATTGATGTTGGTACAGATGGAAAAATACTCAGAAATTTACTTGGTTCAAAGGTACAACAGCTAAAACAACCGAGTAGAAAACAACTATGTGAAAAATTACGTACTAGTTCATGGGATATTTTATGCTTTGCTGGACATAGCAGCACTTCGAGTAATGGCAACGATGGAGTCATTCAGCTTAATAATATAGATAGTCCAGCATTAAAAGATTTAAAAAATGCTTTTATCAAAGCTAAAGATAACGGTTTAAAACTAGCAATTTTTAACTCGTGTGATGGGTTAGGGTTAGCGAACAAACTTACTGAGCTTGGTATTCCGCAGGTAATAGTCATGCGTGAACCAGTACCAGATGAAGTTGCCAAAGAATTTTTACAAGAATTTTTGCGTTTATTTTCGCTAGGAGAAAATTTTCACTATTCTGTACGACAAGCTCAGGAAAAATTAGAAGATATAGAGAATATATACCCTTATGCATCTTGGCTACCTGTAATTTGTCAAAACCCTGCTGAAAGGTCGCTCGAATGGCGCCAACCTATCCATATTAAAATTAAACGTGGTGTAAGTAGACTTTGGCATTCACACAAAGTTGCAACACTTATAAGCTTAGTATTAGTAGGCGCCTTAACAGCTATCATAATCAAACAAATAATTACATCATCAACACCACCTGTTCCAGTACTAAGTAAAACCCCAGTACCACAGCTTCCGAGTCCAAGTCTTGATAACCTTTTTAGTAGAGGAGAGAAAATATTACTGAAAAGAAACGCAAACAAAGTAACAGGAACAAATAGTTTTCAAAAACAAGAATGGAACTCAGCTATTAATGCATTTAGAGAGTCATTAAAGCAAACTCCTAACGACCCCGAAAGTTTAATTTACCTAAATAACGCTATTGTAGCAAACACAAAACAAGATAATCTGCACATTGCAGTTAGTATCCCCATCACTAAAAACCCAAACGTTGCGGAAGAAATTTTACGTGGTATTGCTCATGCTCAAAGTAAAATTAACTGTGGTAGTGTAGACAAAATTGTACAAACTATCCAAAGCAATCAAGCTCCAACATGTACAAATACCATTAATAACAGACAACTACAAGTAGAAATAGTAGACGACGGCAACGACCATTCAACAACAACACAAGTCGCAACTAAAATAGTAAATGATAATAACCAGCAAGATATTATCGCAGTTATTGGGCATTACAGAAGTGAACTTACTAAAGCTGCTGTAAATTTAGGATACATAAACAATATTCTTGTTATATCTCCAACAAGTACATCTACCGAATTGAGTAATTTATCATATCCGGTTCTTCGCACAGTTATAAGTGATACTATTGCAGTCACAAATCTATATCAGTATGTACTTACAAAAATCCCATCAGAATCAATCAAACCAGTAATAGCATATGATAGAGGAGAATCTTATAGCGAATCAATAAAAGACAAATTTCTCAAAATTGCTAATCAACAAAATATACCTATATACGACTTAAAAACAGATAGCACCAAACAAATTATTAATGGAGCTATAAAAAATAATGCTAATGTACTATTACTAGCTCCTTCTGGTACAGAAGATGTTTTAAATAAAGGGTTAGAAGTAGTTAAAGAAGTTTCTAACATCCCAGATAATAACTTAATATTATTAGGCGCCAGTACATTATATAATCCAGCTACACTAAATCAAAATTTTGGCTCCAGAGCAGAACAAACTAACTTAATAACAGCAGTACCTTGGCAAAGAAGTGAATCACCTGCTAATTTATCTGAATTCGAGAAAGAATCTGATAAACTTTGGGGTGGTGCAAAAATCAACTGGGTTACAGTTACTTCCTACGATGCAGTACAAGTAATTAGTCAAGGTTTAAGCACAATTACAGAAAAAGCCACTCGTCAACTACTCAGAGACAATATACTCAACAACCTAGATAATTTTACAGCAGAAGGCGCCGTAGCAAAAGTTCAATTTGACACTCAACAAGAAAAAGGCAGTAGAAAACCAGTTAGCAGTGGCAACCGTGCAGGAGTACTAGTAAAAGTACAATGCCAAAACTCCTCCTGCAACTTCATCGAAGAAAAACTGTAGGTTGGGTGGAGGAACGGAACCAACATAAACGGCGCCAAAATCTTGAGTTACAAACAGCATTACTTTAAGTAGAACGCAGTCGTGCGTAAATAATTTTTTAAGGGCGGGCATCCTTGCCCGCTCCACAAGAAAGTGTAACCTACAAGAAGTTAGGCACTGAAATGTTCTGTGATGCTGGCTTCACCTAGGGATACTTGAACACTAAATTTGTCTTTTGGGTCAGCGTTGAATCTGAATTGAATATAATTGTCTTGGCTGCGTGCTTGAACTTCGAGTAGTGTTTTACCGTTTTCATCGAAACCGGCTAATTTGAGGTTTTGGGGTAGAAACGCTTGATTGTCCATTGGGTAAACTCGTAAGAGAATGCCTCTTTTACCGTCAAGTTTTGGTAATATAGCTACCATGAGGGCGACTGAATACCCTGCCAAGCGCATTCCTAAATCTGTAATTTGTCTAATTGCAGCAGATGGATGTTTGGGGTTTATTTTCCATAGAAGTTCAACTGCTTTCCAGCGAGTTTCGTCGTCTTGAGTTGACTCGATAAGTTGAGTTAATGCTGATAATGGTTCTAAGTCAGCAGGGTAAGTTTTTTGTGTTGAGTTGCCGAAGCGCTGATTTGTGTATAAAGTGCTAATAAATTGTTTGAGGCTGGTAGTATCGTTAGGGTTTATCTGTTCTGAGATAATACCACGATGTCTAAAAGCCATGTTATATGTTTGAGTACTAAAAAATTCTTCTACTGTTTGCCAGCTAGTTTCAATAATATTATTTAGCCATTCTTCTAAATTTACAATTTGTGATGATGCGGATGATGTGAGTGTGTTGCTTTTAGTTTTTAGTTGATTTAAGTATTCTGGAAATTCATCAAACGCGCGCAGTTGATTTAATGGTATACTTCCTTCGTTGTCTGCTATTTGCGGTGTAAAACCTATTAGTGTTGCTTGTTTCAAAGATTGAGTCAATTGTACTGCAACATAACCAACGCGCTCATCCCATGCTTCACATGGTACTTCTAATGTGTCGGCGCCTGGTAATATTGGACGGCATTCAAATTTGCCCATACCTCTAATATTTAAATCGGCAATATCTAAAAACTTCTGTACTATTGGTTTGCGACTATCGCTACCTTCCCAGTTAGTTGCAAAACCCATACATTTAAAATAATGCTCAACTGCGTATATCGCTAAAGTATTTAAGTACACTTGCTTCGCTCTATCAGCACGATTTTGCTGTTTACTATATATTTGAGCTAGGGAATGCGCTTCAAAAGAAAGCGGTACTGTAAAAGTTAAAGCGTCAGCAGTATTTGTAGTATTCATTATTACTCCTTAATAGTTTTTACCTAATATGTATAATTTAATGCTGTAGTTTTTCTCGAAAATATGGCTCTAGTTTTTCTAAATTTCTTTTAAAAAAGCTATTTAGAGTTTGGTAAGAAATGTTTAGCTCCGAAGCTAGCTGTTGCATGTTCCTTCCTTTCACGTATAAGTATATGGCTATATACTGAAAAGTGATATCAGGCTTATCTCTAACGGATACTTTGAATTTATTGTCTGGGTCATCAATTAATAGTTCTCTTAATACATCACAGTTAGATATTGACTTACCGGAAGAATTTGAGAAGTGTTTGCTCATGATATTATCTTGTACAAACTCATCTAATCCATCCAAAGATATCACCTGACCTTGTTTTGAATTATGATTCCCTGTGAGCTTAGGAATACGTGTAAGACCGTATTTGCAATGCTTTTTGTAAAGATTGCTATATTTATTGCGAATAATTGTACAAATCAATGGCAGCAATGGGTGCTTGGGGTCATATCTGTCAATATATTGGCTAATTGCAATAAACGTTTCTTGAAGCGCATCATTGAATAAGTCATCAAAAAGACCATTCGATAAATTGCCATATTTTGTTCTAAGGCTTTTTCTCAAAATTCCAAACGTTGGTTGTCTCCACAGTTCTTGAATTAACAGAGTTAATGCACGATGTCTTTGTGGACTTCCTGCGAGAGTGTTTTGAGCTTGTATCGCTAACTGTTGTAACTGAGAAGGAGTCTCGTTGGATGGAGTCTGGGTTTCATTAAAGGTCATCATAGTCATCATCTATGGCTATATATCAGTGTTTGTACTTAATATACGCAGGCGCCACCCAAAGGCTTTACCTACCATTACTTCTCTGCACAAGTTAGGGGGTTTTATGCAAAATTGAAATTCTTTACAAAACTTTACAATTTATTCCGAATTACGATAAATTACTGAGTGACTGCATAAAAACACTGAGATAGTTCGGAATTAGATATTAATGGACGCAATAAAAAAGCTTAATCGAGGGTATATCAATGAAAATTAAACTGCAAACTTTACTATTCTCTACATTGCTCTTTCTATCACTTCATGATGGTGCCGCACATTCAGAAACGATAGGCGCCGCACGTAAGCCAGAATCAGTTCAAGTTAATAAGGATACAATAATCCGAAAGCTTACACCAGCAAATTTGATAGCAGAAGGTGTAAAACCATCCGTAGTTCGGGTTGTTTTAGGATGTAAAGCTAAAGCTTACTCAGTTAAAACAGGTAAAATTTATGACTTTAGTGAAATAATCAGCACTGGTTCAGGCTTTTTCGTCAATTCAAATGGTTACATCGTAACCAATGCTCATGTAACCGATTTGAGTATAAAGGGATGTCAAGAGTATTTAGAGTACCAAGCAAATCAGAAATTAGAAGCAGAAGGGAAACCCTCAGTTGATACAAAAGATTTGAAGTGGGTTGAAATTAAACCAGTAACTCAAGTGTATTTACCAAACGGGGATAAGCTTCCTTATAAAGTAATTACGTCAGGTAAACGTTTCGATGAAGGTAAAGACGTTTCGATAATCAAGGTAAATATTACGAATGCTCCTGTACTGAAACTTGCTACCGCAAACAAGGTCAGACTTGGAGATAGTGTAAAGGTTATTGGATATCCAGGAGCTATTGATTTACCTGAATTATTTAATGATAGTGCTTATTACGAGTCTACTTTTACCAGTGGTGAGGTTGCCGCAAAGAAGGCACTTAAAGATGGTACACCTGTAATTCAACTCTCGGCGCCTGCTCTACCTGGTAATTCTGGTGGGCCTGTCGTCAACGAACAAGGCGAAGTTATTGGTATACTAACTTTTGGGCTGCTTACTAAAGATAATTTTAACTTTGCTTTTACTACCAATACAATTTACGAATTCCTTGACAAAGCAGGTATTTCCAACGATGAAGGTATAGTTTCCCAAAAGTACCGCGAAGGTTTACAGCTTTACAGCCAAGGAAAGTATACCCAAGCTTTACAAAACTTTAAGCTAGTAAAACACTTGTTCCCTCAGCATTCTGAAGCCGAAAAGTTTGCTCAAAGTTGTCAACAGATTATTAGCAGCGGATTATAACGGATGTAACGAATAATTTCTAATTAAATCCGTTACATCCGTTACATCCGTTGCCAGTTTTTACACAAATTTTGAGAAAGTTGCATATTCTATTAATTATGGCGCCCATAAGTAGGTTAGGGTCGATTTGGTCTTTAATACATAGATGAGTATTATATTAAATGGTGCATGGAGGTTTAAATGTGAAGAAACGTGACGGCATTATACAAAAGTTCTCGACGTTTTTGATGTTCGAGGGGGTTAATAAACGCCTAAATCTAGTATGGCAGACTGATTTACAGTTGGAACGCCATATGAAAAAATTGATACAAAGTGAATCGGAGCTTAAGTCAGAATACTGGGCACACTATTTTCTTAAAATTATTAAGGTAAATCAAGCTGTGCAGCAGGTATCTTTGTCTCCGGATTGTTTTGTTAAAGCCAGGGGACATTTATCATCTTATTTGCAAGAAGCTTGTTTGTGGGCGGCACATAAGAGTTTCCAAAGGTTTAGTTTTATTCGGCACAAGTATCCACTCTCGGAGTTGTTTCAAATAGCTAATTTGGCTGTTAACCCACCAGAAAAGTTCTTTAAAACTTTTGATGTTGAGCATCCTCAAGCGAATTTGAATGCTTACGCGAAAACAGCTATTTTACGTTTTACTGGTAACTTAATCTATACTCAAGATATTGAGGCAAAAAGAGATAAGTTTACTGATTACGGTTTGCTTAAAGATTTAACTGGTAAGGAGCTTAAAGAAGCTTTATTGGCAAGAGGCATTAATCCCAGCAATATCAATTCTTATTATTTAGCTTGGCAATGTTTTGATGAAATTTATCTGTATAAGCCAGCTAATCGCGCGCTTGGTTCAGAAGAAAGTTTGCAAATTGAGCAAATTACATCTTGTTATAATCAGCGCTGCAAAGAGTTTAATTTAACAAGCCAATCTGTTGCACAAGTTCAAAATATTCTTTTAACTTGTATTCAAGCTGCACGCAATTATCGCACCAAACAGTTTTCGCCTCTTGATGAGCAAATCAATATTACTGATTGTAATTCAAGTCTTTTAGAAAATTTAATTCAATGTGAAGAATGGCAAGAAATACAATCTTTGATTAAAGAATTATTTTTGGCGTTACCTGAACAAGGGCAACTAATGCTTAAGCTTTGGCATGGTTTAGGTTTGACTCAAACTGAAATCGCAGGCGCCATTACTAATAAATATACAGAAATACAAAAACAGTATCAAATTGCCCGCCATTTAGGAAAATATACAAAAACTTTATTAGATAGCCTAATTTCCCAGCGGCAGAAGTACTTAAGAGAGGTTAAGGTATATGATGACAAAAATATAGAAGCGATTAAAGACGCTATGAACGATTGTCTACAGGTATATACTCAGCAAGAGTTTTTCAAGACTCTAGATAGAGTTGCTCGAATCAAGATTGTTGATAATATACCTTTCAATAATATTGAAAATGATAATAAAATCAAGCAAAAATTATTAAATGATTTCCAAGAAGAGCTAGAGACAAGTATACAACTGGGCACCAATGCTTTAGATAGCGCCAAAAACAAACTAGCTATTTTTATTGATAACTGGCTAATAAATAAAAATACTTATCGTACTACGTGCAACCATACAGCAAAATAATATGAGCTATAACTTGAGTGAGTTACAAACCATTTACCCTAACCAATTGTGGTTAGAGTTATCAACCCAAGCACAAGAAGATGCCTGGAAACAAATTTATTCACAGCATTATTCTACTGATGCTGCACGATGGCGAGCATTTTTAAATTATCTATCTCTAAATACGTTTTCAAATTGGTTAAAGGATGACCCAGAATTTAGTAACGTCGTCAAAATTCCTAGTTTGGATGATTTAGCAACGTATTGGGAAGTAGTTAATGGATGTGCGATTACTGTAGACAATACAAAATTACTATTGATGCCTAGCGATAAAAGCAATCCATTGGAATTTGAAGTTCCAGCAGAATGGGTTAATATTCCCGATTGGGCTGGAGAATATTATTTACATGTACAGTTAAATCTAGAACAATCATGGTTACGAGTATGGGGATATACAACCCACGAGCAACTTACCAAGTATGCAACATTCAACCAAATGACTAGAACATACTGTCTAGAAAGAGAGTCTCTTATCGAAGACTTAAATGTGATGTGGGTTGCACGTGAGTACTGTCAACAACAATTTCACTTCAAACCTTTATTAACAACCTCAAATGCACAAGCAACAGAATTAGTAAATATATTAAGTCAGTCAAATATCCACTCTCCCCGTTTATATGGAAATTTTGACGAGTGGAGTGCTTTGATTGCATCCAACACACTGAGGCAAGAATTATACAAATCTAAAGTCAGTAAAGTCAGTAATACTATTCAGCCAAAATTTACTAATTTAACTCTATGGTTAGAAGACATTTTTGAAAGTGGTTGGCAGCATATCGATACTTTGTTAAATCTACAGCAAAGAACTTTAGCTGCTCAATTTAGACAGGATGCTGCTTTAACTCATCGTATTCAAGGCGCCAAATTAATCGATTTAGGAATGCAATTAGGTAATAAGGCTGTTGTACTATTAATTGGGTTATCACCTGAGATAGATGACAAAGTAAACATTCGCGTGCAATTATATCCTACAAGTGGGGAATATTACTTACCTGCAAGTATAAAACTTTCCTTATTGTTGCCTTCAGGTGCTGTTGTTCAAGAAGTTGTTTCTAGAAACCATGACAATTACATCCAATTAAAAAGATTTAAATTTCCTTTAGGAAAATCTTTTAGTATTCAATTGGTGTTGCAAGATGTCATTATAAAAGAGGATTTTATGCTTGATGCACTCATTGGCAAGTCGCCATGAATAAGTCAGTAGTATTAAATTTGGGTAAGGGTAATTTCAGACAAGGTTTTTCGACTGTTACAATTCAACTATGGGAAAATACAAACGCACCAACACAAATGGTGGGGAGTTTGCCTGCTGCACCAGAAATTTCTGAGTCATATAGACGTTGGCAGCTACTTTATTGTTTGCTCAACGAAGCGCTTTATCACGATAGAAGTTGGCGAAAGTTAAGAAATTATGACATTCGTACCAATGATTTTGACGTTGAGGTTGAAGAAGAAGATGTTACAAATGTTTCGTTAATGGAATTCAGTAGTTTATGTGAAGAGTTGCAGCATCATATTAATTTATGGTTTAAATCTTTATCATTTATACACGTCAATCAAAAGTTACGCACAAAACTGGCGCCGAGCGATGAGATAAAATTTATATTCGAGACAGAAGACGAAGAAGCTCGAAAAATACCTTGGCATTTGTGGGATTTTTTTGAAGATTATGTCAACGCAGTAGTTTGCCTAAGTACTTCAGAATTTGAATATCTCCAACCAAGTGCGAAAAATCCAAATCGTCCAATGCGGATTTTAGCAATTTTGGGAAACAGTGAAGGAATTGACGTAGAAAAAGACCGAGCCATATTAGAGCTTACAAACGCACAAACAGTATTTTTAGTAGAACCCAAACGTCGAGAGTTAGATTACTGGCTTTGGGATAAGCAAGGATGGGATATAATATTTTTTGCTGGACATAGCTCTAGTCAATCGGATGGCGAGACGGGTACAATTCAAATAAACAAAACAGATACTTTAACGATTTCGCAACTAAAAAACGCTTTACGGGCAGCATTATCTAACGGTTTAAGTCTAACTATATTTAATTCGTGTGATGGTCTTGGACTAGCACGTGATTTAGCATCGCTACACATTCCGCAAATTATAGTGAT
The DNA here is from genome assembly GCA_019359675.1 of Calothrix sp. FI2-JRJ7. Classification (GTDB taxonomy): domain Bacteria; phylum Cyanobacteriota; class Cyanobacteriia; order Cyanobacteriales; family Nostocaceae; genus Dulcicalothrix. Next base: position 16,146 of record JAHHGX010000083.1, on the reverse strand, counting down.
GCGTGAACCAGTTCCAGATATTATTGCCCAAGCGTTTTTAAACAATTTTATCGAAGCATTTGCAACTGGTAAGTCTTTGTATATGTCGGTGCGAGAAGCACAAGCAAGGTTACAAGGATTAGAAGATGAATATCCTTGTGCGAGTTGGTTGCCTGTAATATGTCAAAACCCAGCAGCAGCACCATTGGTTTGGAGAAGCGAATCTTTTGTATATAAACTTAATTTACCAAAGAAGTTTTTATTTACAGCATTACTTCAAGTCAGTTTGCTGGTAAGTAGTGTAGTAATAGGAGTACGCAGTACTGGAATTATGGAGTCATGGGAACTTTCAGCTTTCGACAAAATTATGCGTAGTCGTCCTGCTGAAAAACCCGATAATCGAATCATAGTTATAACGGTGACAGAAGCAGATGTTCAAGCTCAAAATCCCCAAGAAAGACGAGGGTTGTCTTTATCTAACAGAACTCTTGCTACTGTTATGGAAAAAATACAGCAATTTAAACCTCGTGTAATAGGTTTAGACCTTTATCGAGAGAACCCAGTGGAAGCTAATTTCCAAAACCTAACAGCAGTCATGCGAAGTGATAACTTTATCGCTGTTTGTAAAAGCGGTGAAGATAATACCGACCCAGGAGTCCCACCACCACCAGAAACTTTACAAACAAGTGTTGGTTTTAGTGATGTGTCCTTGACCCCGACACTATTTTACGTCGTCACCTGCTGGCAATGGCGCCTCCATCTGCTGCATTCGCTAAATGTAAAACAGATAAATCTTTTAGTTTTCGAGTTGCGACCCGTTATCTAGCGAGTGAAAATATTGGTTCCAAGTTAACTCCAGACAAAAATTTAGTTATCGATAATAAAGTCTTTAATAACTTACAATCAAACAGTGGCGCCTATCACAATATAAATAGTCAAGGACACCAAGTACTATTGAACTGGCGTGCTGCCAATCCATATATCAGAACATTCACTGTCCAAGACGTATTAAATAACAAGTTAACTTCAGATTTAGTTAAAAATCGTATAGTTCTCATTGGTACAACTGCCGACAGCTTTAATGACCTGCGTTGGTCTACACCTTACACAAAAGGAAAATGGCCTCACTCTCAAATTGCGGGTGTAGTTGTGCAAGCACATATGGTTAGTCAAATTTTGAGTGCAGTGTTAAATAATCGTCCTTTATTGAATGTGCTGCCAAAATGGAGCGAATATATTTGGATATGGTCGTGGGCTTTAGTTGGAGCAACAATAGCTTTAACTATACAATCAACACGGCGCCTAATTTTGACGGCAGTGATTAGCTGCGGAGTGCTTTATGGTGTTTGTCTTTACATATTTATATAGGTATTTGGATACCCTTAGTACCATCGATGCTGGTTTTCTTAGCAAGCACTGCCAGTTTGAAAGTCTATAGAAACCGCGTTTCTTCATTGACAGGTTGTAATAAATAAGACAGTATTGCTTAGAAACCCGGTTTCTTCATCTAGAAACCGGGTTTCTTCGTAAGATTAAATAATTACGCATAAAATGATGTCTAAATACAGATAAAACTATAGAACCAGATGTATTTCTTTACTTAGACAAATGTAAAACATAAAGTATAAAGTTAATACTATACCTGTGGAGGAAATACTGAAAATCTTTTGTCTAAAAAGCTGTAAAACCGCCATTATTAGCTTATTGAATTTGATTGTTGTGTCATATTTTATGCCCGCAATAGCACAAGTCAATCAAGTCGAAAATATTAATAGTACACCAATTCATTTTAATACTAATGAGCCAGATGGCTCAAGCCAAGGTAGACCAGGTGGCAGAAAGGGTACTGGTAGTCGTGGTGACTGCCCATCTGTAGAAATGCCATTAGAAGCTTTAATACCAAATAATCGCTCAGGGTTGGTAATAGAACAAAATCCAACTCTATGGTTTTACATACCTTTTAAATTAAATCAAGTATCAGCAGGTGAGTTTTCGTTGCAAGATGAGGAAAAAAACGACGTTATGCGAACTTCGTTTTCTGTACCCACTCAACCTGGTATTTTTAGCCTGAAATTAAAGACAGCAAAACCCTTAGAAATTAATAAAACTTACACATGGTACTTCAAGCTTTATTGCCAAAACAATACTACATCTAAATCATCTATCCCCAACTTTGTTAGCGGTTCGCTCAAAAGAGTGGCGCCGGATGTAAAATTAGAACAACAGTTAAAAGCTGCCACCACACCGCGAGCAAAAATTGCAGCATATGCTCACAATGGTATATGGTACACAGCATTGAGCGAGTTAGCTTTACTTCGTATTGCCGAACCACAAAATACAACCTTCCAGCAAGACTGGCAAAACCTATTAACCAATGTCGGATTAAAAAATTTAGCAAACAAACCAATTCTCGGAGAACTCAAAATTCTACAACAAAATGCATCCAATTTTATCGTAAGATAAGCATCTTGTGGGATGGTGGGAAGATTATAATATATATTAAGATGGTGCGTGACAGCAGTTTATTTTGCGTTTGATTTAAGTTTATAAAGGCTGTCACGCACCCTACCATATTATCTACTGTTAAGCAATGTCTCACTATCAAAAATTACTCAGAATTTCTACCAATGCAAAATCGCTACGTAATATTACATCAAATATTGCCGAGATAGTAGCCGAATCAAAAGTAGATACAGGACTTTGCACCCTATTTTTACGCCACACTTCAGCAAGCTTAATTATTCAAGAAAATGCTGACCCCGATGTATTAAAAGATTTAGTGAACTTTATGGCGAAGTTAGTACCCGAATCAGCAAAATATATCCATGACGCCGAAGGTCCCGACGATATGCCAGCACATATTCGTACTGCTATCACTCATACCTCAGAACATATCCCCATTAACCGAGGACAACTAGTATTAGGGACATGGCAAGGAATTTATATTTGGGAACACCGTCAGCACAACCACGTTAGAGAATTAGTTGTTCATATATCTAGTTAATTCCATTATCCAAGCGCAATATCTAAAAACATCATTACTACAAAACCTATCATTACACCAATCGTTCCTTCTTTCTCTAAACCTTTACGATGGGACTCTGGTATAATTTCGTCGCTAATTACAAATAACATGGCGCCCGCAGCAAATGCCATTGCCCAAGGTAAAACAAAGTTGGCTATACTTACTACCGAGGCGCCTATTAAACCACCAATAGGTTCAACCAAACCTGTTAATAACGAAATCCATAACGCATAACCTTTAGAATATCCCTCTGTAACTAGCGATAACGCCACTACTAAACCTTCGGGAATATTCTGCAAACCAATACCCATCGCCACAGGTAAACCATCTTTTATATTATTATTACCAAAATTTACCCCTACAGCTAACCCTTCAGGAAAATTATGAATCGTAATTGCACCAATAAACAACCAAATACGCTTCAAATTATCGATTCTACTTTCTTTCCCCTTAATAAAATGCTCGTGAGGCAGCAGTTTATGCGCTAACTGCAAAAACAAACCTCCAAGCAATATTCCTACAACCATTATCAACGCTGCATAAGCCTTAGAGTAACCAAGACTCATCGCCGCTTCGGTTCCCGGCAGCACCAAAGAAAACGATGTTGCCGCTAACATCACTCCCCCACCAAAACCGAGCATTATTCCTTGTACCCGCTGTGTTAAGTTAATCGGCAACAATATTGGCAAGGCGCCGATAAATGTCGCAAGACCCGCACCTAAACTAGCAATTGTACCTATAACAAGATTATTCATATCTAAAGATTTATCTTCTTCAATAAATCATACTCGATATGACTATGACTTGCAACTGAATAAAGAACCATTCCTTATAGCACAGGCATACGAACTGTGCAGTAATTTATTTAAAGTAAATTATGTAACTTAAATTTATAAAAATTACGTATTATTCGCCCTCCGGGCAAACTGCGTTAACGCAAAAAAAGCGCATTGGTTACAGGGTGAATTTGTGTAGTTAGCGATATTTTTATACAAATGACCGCACAGGTGGGCGCCGATACTACGGGTTTCCTCACAATTTCCTCAAATTTCTCAAATATTTACAGTTGATTACGGGCTTTGAGTTGTAAATATCTTTCGACTAACTCATCACTAATTTGATTTGCTGGTGCGTCTAACACCAATACACCACGACCTTTGAGCTTGGCAAATGCAACTTGACGTTGTGCCATCAAATCTAAAGCAACAGCACGGGTATAGGCGCCTTGACCATCTTCAGTAAAAGTACGAGCAATAGTATCAACTTGAGGATCACGCAAAGCCACGCAAAATGATAGATAGCGGGGTGTAAGTCGTGATAAAGCACTTAATAATTCAGCGGAAGCAGTGGTATCAATAATATCGGTAATAACAACAATTAAACAGCGTCGAGTTTGTTTTTGGACGACATGAGTGACTGCACCAACATAATCGGATTCCAAAAGCACTGGTTGAATAGGAGTTAAGCGGTCAATAAGATGACTAAGTTGATGTTGTCCACGTTCAGGAGGAATCCAAGTGTGAATTTGACGGTCAAATACACCTATTCCAACTTTATCACCACGATTTAACCCAGCCAACGCCAACGATAAAGTTGCATTTAAACCCCAGTCAAACCTTTGTAAACCCTGAACTTGCTGAGTCATCAAACGACCCCGGTCAAGCAAAATTAACAGCGTTTGTTCTTGTTCTGGTTCTAAAACCCTAACAAGCGGTGATGTATTACCACTGGCACCAACACGTCTTGCAGTTGCCTTCCAATCAACTAACCGCAAATCATCACCACTACGGTAATTTCGTAACTCCGAAAACTCTGTACCAATACCTAACTGTCGAAACTGACGCATCGACCCAGAAGATTGTAACGTCAAACGTATTGAAAGACTTCTTAACCCAATTAAATCTGGATAAACCTTAACTTTCAAACTTTGCGGAACTTTCCAATTATCCCATCCTAAACCCCAGGCGCCAAGTTGGCGTATTTGAAGATTTCCCCAATCAAATTCTCCCCTTTTAGTCGGAAACGCTGTATAAGTGACTTCGCTAGTAGTATTTTTCTCTACTTTAACACGAATCAAAGACTGATTAACATTAACAGTATTTGGATAATAATCGCAAACTTTAACAATCGTACTAGTAGTAGATTTTACTTCTAACTTAACAGGATTATCACGTCCAATCGATAACCGTGGAGGTAACTCGCGCGTAACATCAACACGAGAACGACGCACACGTAAACTATCAATAATCATTAAAGTTAAGATTACTGCATCATACAGTAAAATAACAGCTATGCCAGTTGAGACTTTAGTAAAACTTGCAATAGCAGGGGCAAATATAATCCCCAAAGTCAACAATAAATAAACCTTTCTAGTTGGAATCATTAGTAGGGTGCGTGACGCCATTTACAATATAACAACGAAGCGAGTAATCTGGAAGCGTCACGCACCTTATAATTAAATAGGCTGTCACGCATCTTATAATTAAATTGGCTGTCACACACTTTATAATTAAATTGGCTGTCACACACTTTATAATTAAATTGGCTGTCACACACCTTATAATTAAATTGGCTGTCACACACCTTATAATTAAATTTGTAAATGCTGCGTGAAAGCACTTGAGTTTTTCGTTTCCATGATTGATTATAATGGCTTTCACGCACCTTACCTTGGGACTGGGACTTTGTTTAATATAGAGGCGATAACACCATCTATTTGTAAACCATCAAGCATAGCTTCGGATTTTAAAATAAGTCTATGGCGTAATAATGGGAGTGCGGCAACTTTGACGTCATCTGGGGTAACAAAATCTCTGCCAGCAACATACGCTGATGCTTGCGATGTTTGTAACCATAAACCCGCAGCACGTGGTGAGGCGCCTAAATTTAAATCAGGATGCTGACGCGAGGCGCCGACTAAAGCCAAGATATAATCAATAATAGCTTCAGAAACCTTGACAAGTTTTACAGCTTGACGTACTTCTAATATTTGAGCAACAGTAGCAACAGGTTCTAACTTAGCGATGTCCAAACGACGCGCAGCAAACCCAGCTTTACGATTTAATAGCATTTGCTTCTCAGCGGCAAGTTCAGGATAATCTACAACCAGTTTAAATAAAAATCTATCTAACTGCGCTTCAGGTAAAGGATAAGTTCCTTCAAATTCGAGTGGGTTTTGCGTAGCAATCACCCAAAACAAATCAGGAAGTGGTAAAGTCTCACCATCAAGTGTCACCTGCATCTCTTCCATAGCTTCCAAAAGTGCAGCTTGAGTTTTAGGAGGAGTACGGTTAATTTCATCTGCAAGCAATACCTCTGTAAATACTGGCCCCTTTTTGAGCGAGAAGTTACGAGTATTCAAATCAAATATGTTTGTACCAGTAATATCCCCAGGCAAAACATCGGGTGTTAACTGAATACGGCGAAAATCTGCTTTAATTAATTGAGCCAATACCTTAACTAGTAAAGTCTTACCAGTACCCGGTACACCTTCTAAAATAATATGTCCCCCTGATAATAAACCTATCAAAGTTTGCTCAATTAACGTAGACTGACCAACAACAACTTGATTAAGTGCTTGGTTTAAACGGATTAGAACAGGATTCATTTGATTCATTGTAATAAGTAGGGTGCGTGACGCCATCAACAATCTTAAAACGAAGCAAGCTATCTAGTAGCGTCACGCACCTTACGAGCGTCACGCACCTTACGAGTGATGAGTTAATTTACGTATATTGCCCCATTTCCTTAACCAAGCTATCAAATCTTTTTCACTCAGGCGCCGCTGTCCTTGTTGAGATTGTACACGCAAGGCAGATTCTAAATCTGACCCAGCACCAAACTTGTTTTGCCAAGCGCTTAGTAATTCCTCAGAGTCAGGTGCTGTAATATCAATAAGATTTTTCTTACCTAAACCAAGATTAAGTGTCAGTTGATTTATTTCTTCCTTACCAACCATCTCTACAACAAAGTCGGTAGAGTCAGCTTTTTGTAAAACTGCGGCAAGTGCTTGAATGTATGCTTGACTGTTATCTACTGTTGGTGCTTGTAAAGTAGCTATTTTACCAAAACGACGATTTTGTGCAAATATTAGTACTAGCAGCAAAATGCCAGCTTGAATAAAGGCTGTAAAAATAGGTTTCTGGATAAAGTAAGTTTGAATATCTCCTTCACCTTTAGCTTCTTTAATATCTTTATCTTTATAGCCGTGTATATACTCATCTATATATATTTTCCTTTTATTATTATCACTAGCTAACTGCGCTAAAAACTCAAAATTTCCAGGTTCGTTTTGATATGCATTAGCTGCCAGTTCAGGAGTAACAGAATATATAACCTTACCTTTACCATATCTTGTTTGCCAAACAATGGCGCCTCTATCATCGCTCAATAATGGCTCTACTTCCGATTTTGGGAAAGAAATTTCATACCGTTTAGTAGTGTCTATTTTTACATCACCTGCACTTGACTTATGAATTGTACTAAAACCTGCTCCTGTTGCTTTTCCGGTGTAATCTAAGACTATGAGATTATTGCCTTTTTCTATCCAACCTTGTAGTTCATATTCTGGAGCAACGCCAAATTTAGGTGGGTTTACTTGCAAAAGAGTTATAAGGTCTTTTTTAGATTTAATATCTATAGCAGGTCGCTGCCAACGTTCGATTTTGCCTCGACGCTGCATATAACTATACCAGGCGCCATAACCTTCAGGCGCCCGATTATAAGTAGAACCATTATTAAGTCTGCTACGATTAGGAGCAGCAAACAAAGTTATAAAAATTAAAACTCCAAGAATAATTACAGCAAATATAGTTAGACGATTTGGACGTTTCATGTATTTAGTTTATTGTTTAATTCATTCTTGTGTAATTTCTTTATATGCTTCTCGACATTGTTCATAGTTGACTTGCGCTGCTTCCATTTCATCAAAACATATTTGTTCGTGGGTTGTAATTAGCGTTTCGTATGGCTGCATAAAAGAACTGGATAATCGCAATATTTGTAAATACTCGCCATCTGTACGGCTTTTTTTATGAGGCAATGTATTTTTTTCATGCAAAAATTGTAAAAGCGCCAAGTATAAACATTTACAAGCATCACGATATTTACCCTGCCTATAAAATTCTTGCGACTGCGACAACAAAGCTGCTGCGGATATTTGTTCCTCGTTTTTTTGACTACGAATATCATTCGATTGTGCTTCGTTTAACCAAGCATATAAATACGGTTTAAATTCTTTCCACAGGCGCCACATTAGCCACAAAGCAAAAAAACTAACTGCTACCCAAAATAAGAAATTAAGCAAGTTTAAAAACCATTGGCTAAATCTTAAACCTTGAGACTTATTAGGTGTAGGAGGGTCAAAGCGAGAAAGAAAATACTCAATAGATTCTCCCACTCGCTTTTGAAACAGATAAAACTGCCAACCTGGACTATTAGTTTCAAATTCTGATGCGGGCATAAACAGGAAAGAGAATGAGAATTATTTATCTAATTTATTAGGGATACCTTCGCAACCACCAGGAATTGTGCCGCGAGTTTTTTCGCCACCCCAAGCACAGCAGTAATAGCGTACTTGTTCAGACATACGCTGAACATTAGTAAAGTCAGCATCTTGAACAACCGCACCAGTATATTCACCAGTTTGGAAATTGGGAGGGTTAACTCGACTGCGGGGTGATGCGGTTTCGTGAGAACCGTAGAATAAGCGTGTTGTTTTTAAGTCAGAATTTCTTAAGCTAGCTTCGTACAAAATAGCACGCGATAAGTTTGCTTTGACTAAATCACAACCACTAAGGTTAGCACGTACAAGGTTCGCCTCAGAGAGGTCTGTCCATCGTAAATCTGTACTAGAAAGGTCGGCGCCTGCTAATGTTACACCAAGGTCAATAACACGCTGTCCAAAAGCGCGGTCTTCAGCGTATCCTCCACTACCATCAAGTATGGGGCGCCCGAGAGTACGGTCGCGTTTGAGTGGAGTTAATAATCTTGAACGAGATAAAAAGCGAAGTATTTTAGCTTTGCCACTACCATCAACGCTACTAAGAATAGCAGCAGTGCGTCCTTCGGCAATTGCGCGTTCTTGGGGCCAATCTTCGAGCAGTCCTTCTTCGTTGAGTACTAAATCGGAAATACCTTGGAAGTAGGAGTCGATAGTTTGCTGCTGAGTAATAATATTTTGTTGAACGGTGAGCAAATTTTGTTGAATAGTTAAGTCTTTAGAAATAACATACTGGCGCCAAGCTACGTAAACAGCAATTATAGCGATAGAAATTTGCCCCAAGGCGCCAAACCATTCCCCTAATGCTCCTGAAGCATCCCAGTTAACAGTTTTTCCCCAACGTAAAATATCATCACCCACGCCTGTAAATTTAATGGCGCCTATTATTCCTATAGTTAATACTAATATACCAAATAGAACAGAGCGTTCTTGAGGTGAAAACCATCCCGAAAAGACTTCGCGTAACCAGGGGAAAAGTATTGCGAGCGATAAAGCTAAAGTCGCGACGGTTCCAATGGCGCCGATAATCCAAATATTTGAGGCAAAACCAATAAAAATCAACCCTACAGCCACAAGGGATAATAAAAATGCCCGCCTTTGGACTACTACAAAGTTATTTGAGCGGATTTCTACATTAGAGTGCGCTTGTTTTAGAGCATTTGTACTTTGTTGAGATTGTAGGGAATTAATTACAGCTAGAGCTTGCTGTGTAACAAGTCCTTCTGAGGTAAGACCATTTTCGCTGGCGCCGTTAAAGTCGTCCAGTTGCAATTTGTCTTCAGATACTTGCTCTGATGAATGGGATGAGTTGGAATTGTTATCAATTGTCATGCTTAGTATGGGTGCCGTATCGACTCCTTAAACGATATTTATCCTATGGTATCTGCTGCACGGTGTGTAACGGTAAGAAGCATTAATCATTTTCTGGTACATGGTAGAGAAACCCGGTGTCAAACGGCATACCACATTTAAAGCCGGAAGTGTTAAAAATTTTACATTATTTTGTATATTTTTATAAATTTTCCTTTAGGAGGGACAAAAGGTAATATGATTTTACAGTAAAGAAATAATTGCATAAAAAGAAGCGACATTTTTTGTTAGCTTTTGCCAAGGTAAATAGTTGATATCTCATCAAAATATGAAGTACTTGCAAAGAGTGTGTGTAATTGATTTAAAGTCAAGCAAAAAAATGGTTATTTCCATAATAATTTCATGAGAAATAAAAAGAATAAATAAAGTGTAATGAAACAGTAATGCAACTTACTTTTTTAATAGGAACAGAAGTTTTAACATAATATGTACGATATATGTAGGTACAAAATGACTGATTCGGGAAGTTTTGCTGCCTTTAGCTTAATAGCACTATTGACGTTTGGCTGTAGTAATGTGGCGCCAGCTGGAGAATATACAAATCAAGCGGTGCAGGAATCGAACGTAGCGCAATTACTAACCGAAGCTCAGACAACTCAGCAAGTAGATGGCTTGTTTCGTCAAGCTAACAGTTTATTAGACGCACATTCATACCAAAACGCCATAGAAACCTATGACAAAGTACTAAAAATTAGACCGAACAAAGCAGAAGCTTGGATAAATCGTGGTAACGCATTAACCGTTTTACAAAGAAATGAAGATGCAATCACATCTTATGATAATGCTGTCAAAATCAATCCACGGCTCAGTACAGCTTGGTTCAACCGAGGAAACGTCCTCAGCGGACTAAAACGCTATACTGAAGCACTTGCCTCTTATGACAAATCAATTGCAATAGAACCAGACAAAGAAGAAGCTTGGATAAACCGAGGTATAGCTCTAGCAAAGCTAAACCGTTATACTGAAGCAATTGCCTCTTACGACAAAGCTATTGCCATCAATCCCAAAAAACATTTAACTTACTACAACAAAGCATGTGCGTATGCCTTGCAAAACAACCATGAAGAAGCTATTAAAAACCTGCAAGCGGCAATCAAATTACAACCCGCCAAATACAAAACCCTAGCCAAATCTGACACAGACTTTACTGCATTACGTCAAGACAAGCGCTTTCAAGACTTACTCAACTAACCCATGCTCTTGTAGGGTGGGCATCCTTGCCCACTTTAAAATTTCAAGTAAGTATCTAAAAATCATTAAACGTATATTAAATCACATAGTCTCGACGCATCGACAGCGACTAATTAAATCAAATCCTTACAGTTAAAGGAAAACACACTTTGATTCAAGCGAGAATGATTATATAAATGTTCTCGTTATTTTTATTAAACTAAGTAGTACATGCTCAAAAAAGAATCTTATATTATTCATACATCAATCAAATAAGAATTTAGGTTGATTTTTATACAGGGAAGTGTAACCACCAATGACACAATCAGCCGATATCAGTTCTAAACGCATTATTGGTCTTGAACCACTTCAATGGGCGCAGTGGATTACAGGTAGTTCAGATATAGCAGTTCAAGAAGTTGTCAACTCAGAGTTCCAATGGGTAAGCCGCGATAGCGACGTTCTTATTAAAGCTAGCAGTCCGAATCACGGTGATTTCTTGATTCTGAATGAGTTGCAGCTACGTTATAAAACTAAGATGCCCAGACGAGTGCGTGCATATACAGGCTTGGCAGAGGAGAAGTTTAATTTACCAGTTTACCCAGTTCTAATTAATTTTATTAAAGACAGCGATACCCCAATACCTACCAGATTCAAATCGAAGTTCATGGGTTTAGTCGCGCGTCAAGACTACCGAGTCATTAATCTATGGGAAGTTGACGTACAGTTAGCTTTCCAAAAAGTTTCTTCTCTTATTCCATTTGCGCCTATTCTCAAGAATGGAGATAACAAAGAAACAATCCAACAAGCATTGCGAGTCATGCGTGCGGATGAAAAGTTAAATGAGCTTGAGACTGTTTTGGGTTTCTTTGCTACATTTGTATTAGACAGCGCAATAGTTCAAAGTATTATGGGATGGGATATGGCAATATTACAAGAGTCTCCTTGGTATCGACAAATTTGCAAAGAATCCGAGGAAATAGGTGAGCAACGAGGTGAGCAACGAGGAATTATTTCAGCAATAGAATTGGGGCTTGATTTAAAATTCGGCGCCCAAGGTTTAGAGTTGATGGAATCTATTTCTCAAATTCCTGATTTAGAAAAACTCAAAACAATTAGAAACGCGATTAAAAGCGCGCAAAGTTTAGATCAATTACGGCAATTAATTTAAATTTTTTTTAATCTCACAGCGGCGCAATAAACATAAACGTAACAATTATGTAGAGACCGAATTAATGCGGTCTCTACGTAACCTGGAATTAAGTAAAATTATAATGCAATGGGTGATGACCTTGTTCTTCATCAAGCTTTTAGATTAACTATCTTTGTAATTAATTGGTTAGTCAAATGAAATATTCCAAGTATCACGCATTAGGAAATGATTATTTGGTTATTGCTCCTGAAGATTTGGAGATTGAATTAACTGCAAAGAATATTGAGCGAATTTGTCATCGTAACTTTGGTATTGGTTCCGATGGAATTTTATTTGGTCCTCTACCGTCTCAAGATTCAGATTTTGCACTACGCATTTTTAATCCTGATGGCAGTGAAGCAGAAAAAAGCGGCAATGGTTTGAGAATATTTTCCCGTTATTTGTGGGATAGAAAACTTGTTAGAGAAGAGTTTAGCATTAATACACTTGGCGGAAAAGTGAAAGCGCGCGTTTCTTCGGATAGTAAAAGCGTTCAGGTTGAGATGGGACATGTAAGCTTTGATAGCGAAAAAATTCCCGTTGTAGGTGAACCTAGAGAAGTTATTCAAGAAAGCATTACTGTTTTAGACAAAACTTTTACTTTCTGTGCTGCTACTATTGGTAATCCTCATTGTGTCATACTAATGCCTGAAGTGGCGCCCGATATTACAACAAAATACGGTTCTTTATTAGAGGTTCATCCAAACTTTCCTAATCGTACTAATGTTCAATTTATGAAAGTTATCGACCGTGAAAATATTCAAATTGAAATTTGGGAGAGAGGGGCAGGATATACTTTAGCATCTGGGAGTAGTAGCAGTGCTGCTGCGGCAGTTGCTCATAAGTTGGGTTTATGTGATTCATCAATAACTGTTCATATGCCAGGTGGGCAAATTTTTATACAAGTTACTGATGATTTTATGGTGACAATGACAGGTAATGTTACTAAGGTTGCTGAGGGTACAATTTCACTGGAGATGTTTGAGTAGAGACGCGATTTATCGCGTCTTTACCAAGGAATTTCTCCATTGTCGTCAAAAAATTTACCTGTTGGAGAATTTTCTATTGTAGCCATTTTTACTATGATAGCTGCTCCTTGTTCAACTGTTCGCGGCGCCATTTCTGTTCCCATATCAGTCTTGACCCAACCTGGGCAAATAGAGTTGACGCTAATTTTATCTTCAGCTAAATCTTTTGCCAAAGATACTGTTAGCGCGTTTAGTGCAGTTTTAGAGGAATTATAAGCAAGACTATTAACTCCATAGAAAAAGTTTTCGGGATTACTTAAACAAGAAAGTGAGCCAAGTGTAGATGAAACGTTTATAACACGAGCGGCACCTGCTTGTTTAAGTAGTGGTAGAAAATGATGAATGATTGCGAATACTCCAAAAAAGTTTGTGATAAACGTATCTTTTAGAGTATCTACACTTAGCATTGATGGGCGAGTACCCGATGAAAACTCATAGTTGACACCAGCATTATTTATCAGTACGTCAACTTTTCCAAACTGTTTACTAATTGTTTCAGCAGCAGATTTAATTGATGATTCATCATTAACATCAATCTGAATAAAATGAGCATCGGCGCCATTTAACCGCAGTTTCTCTACTGCTGCTTCTCCATGCTGTGTGTTCCGCGCACCAATTAAAACAGTAAAGTCATGTAAAGCTAGTTGCCGTGCGACTTCATTACCAATACCTTTGGTGGCGCCGGAAATAAAAGCAATCTTCTTCATAGTATGTTTTGTACTTTTTGGTTCAAAATAACGAAAAAATTTTAGTCGAGAGTTGACAGAGCAGCTTTCACCATGTCGAGAAGCATCTCTCGGTCAGAATGAATGCGTGCGGCGATATTTAGCCCGTATGATACAGATATCATAAGTCGCGCGATAGCTTTGATCTCTTTGTTAGGGGCAATCTCACCTGCAAGTTGACCTTTCTCAAGAAGATTAAACAGCGCTTGTTCCAAACGGTCAACACCTTGAATAATTTGTTTGGATATTTCTCCATCAATCGTTTTGAGAGTTGTAGCTGTGTTAGTCAGTAAACAACCACCAGGGTTATATTCAGCTACTGCTACATCAATATTGTGATTGAAGTAATCCCATAATCCTTGCTTTGCGGACTTGGCTTTTTGAAGTATGGTAAGTCTTTTTATCCCTATTTGCTGATAGTAAAGACTCATCACCTCACGAAAAAGCGTCTGCTTATCTCCAAAAGAATTGTAGAAGCTTGAACGATTAATACCCATACTCTCTAGTAAATCTGGGAGTGTGGTTGCATCATAGCCCTTTTGCCAGAATGTGTGGAGAGCTTTTTGCAGTACTTCTTCACGGTCAAACTCTTTTGGGCGCCCCATGTTTATTACCTCCTGAGATTAGGATATATGTTTTGAACCAAAAAGTCCAGAATTTTTATTCAATTTTTGAATATTGAGTATTGTTACTTAAGTATTGCTATAATCAGAAATTGGTGCGATCAGGCTACAAGTCTATAACTACGTTGAAATTTTTTGGTAGCCTGATCGCACCCTACGTTTTTATCTGCCAATTGCGTAAAAAATTAAGTATTACTAGCAACAAATATAACTGAAGCAGGCTTTTGTGTTTTTGGATGAATAGGTTCACGCATTTCAATCAATCGCAACCCATTATCATTAAATAGCTTTACCCAACTCTCTAAAGTTCTAAAATAGCACGGCGCCGGGTCGGTAAAATCATCATTAAATCCTGCCCAAGAACCTTCTCTCCAACCATCAAGGTATGGAAAGTCACCACAAGCAACTAAGGGATGAAGCGTCTGAACAATAAATAAACTGTCTGGGTTTAGTAGTGTTGCAATCGTTTTAAATAATCCTTCCACTGACTCTTTACCAAACAGCGCAAAATTACATACTACAACATCAACAGAAATACTTAGTTTACCTTGTTGTATTTCCTCGTAAGATACATTAAGAAAATCTCCTCCAGCTTGTTGAGCTTTCTCAATTAATTCCGGAACTACATCTACTCCAATTACATTAATTCCTTGAGTTGCAAGTTCACGAGTCAACCATCCTTCCCCACATCCCAGGTCAAGTACAGACTGCGGAGAATAACTTTTTACTGCATCGATAATTGCTTGATTAGTAATTAGTTTGCGACTCTCAATTTCTCCAGAACGCACCGCATTTGTCCAGGGTGAAGCATTTTTGTACCATGAATCAATAATTTTAATATCGCTGAGTGGTTCAATGTTCATAATACGGAATTATTTACATTATATAATGATAATATCTAACCTGGTCGTCTCTACGAAGGTGGGCAATCAACTGTACGTAATATAAGCAGTTAAATTAAAGGTGCATGAACCAAGGTATAATTTCAGATACTGTTAAAGTAGAACATCATTACCAACCAGCAAACGGTGCCTCTGAATGTTGTCTTCCAAGCTATTTACTAAGCATTCATCTTGGACAACCAATAACACTACAACGAAAAATAGACGGGCGCCGTAGCAGTGATTATTTAGTAGAAGGCGATATAATGATTTCGCCTCCTTACCTACGTCGTAAGTTATCTTGGGATACTGATGCGGAGTTTTTATTACTTCGCTTTGAGTCAAACTTTTTCAGTGCAATAACACAGCAATTTACCGATTCAGAGTGTCATATTACACCACAGTTAAAACTTCGTGACCCTTTAATTCAAAATATAGGTTTAGCACTAAAATCACAGATAGAAATAGATGGATTATGCAATCGTCTTTACGCTGAGTCAATGATGAATGCACTAGTTGTTCACATATTATATCATGTCCGGTGGCACACCCATAGTAAAATAAGTTGAGTACATCTTTTTTACAAGCATCTACATTATCAATGCCAAAACGTATTAGTATAGAGTCACACCTATCATTAACCGAGTTAGAG
>JAHHGX010000082.1 GCA_019359675.1 Calothrix sp. FI2-JRJ7 | reverse complement strand
CTAAAACAACGAAAATGGTTGATACATTAATCGCGATTGCACTTAATTTGTTCAACCCCAAACATTTAAGAAACTGGTTTGCTAACTGCTGTTACTGTACCTCATAAACCTGCAATCTGCTGTAATTTCTGCGTTAGCTTTTAACCAAAATTTACTGTTTCCTTTTATTCTTAAATTTACAACTTGCCGAATTAAAAAGTCCAACAATTTAGCGATAGGCGCCAATATTTAATTGTTTGTATCGTAATCCAAGGATTTCCCGTTCTTACAATCAAAAGCTGGTGCGTGACGCTATGAGTCTTATAATTACATTGAAATTTGTTCATAGCGTCACGCACCCTACGACATAGAACTACCTAAATTGAAGGCAAAGGGTGGTAATGTAATTTCTACACCATCGATTAAACTGATGCTAACTAGAAACTTTTCATCCCAAGTGCCTAGTACACGGGTAAAGATATAAGAGTTCCCAGCTTGTGCATCTAGTCCTTGCTCGCTTAATATTTCTTTGTGGTCGCTAACGCGAAGTTTTATGTTCTGCGGCAATGCATCTAATGCAGGCGCCCCTAAAATTACTAATAGCGTCCATTCTCGATTTTGTGACTCAGCTAGTAAATGCCAAGTGACAGCGTACATCCGCAAAGGCACTCCAGCTAACGACAAATCTTTGAAAGCAGCGCGCGCACTTATAGGAATTTCTAGACCTTGCTGTTGTAGTTGGTCAACAACTGCCTCAAATTCTTCCATAGGAGAACGTGTTTGTCGCAGACTATGAGAAAAATTTGGTAGTAATTCCCAAGCTAGTTGCTGCGCTATCTCGTCTAACTCTCCCCATAACCAACGTCCTGCATTTATCGCTGGTTCTGTAACAATTTTTATTAAATTACCAATTTGTAAATGTCGCGTCTCAATTACTTGCTGCGCTTCATATATCCACTCAACTAACTGTGAATTTGTCAAGACTACTGTTGCTTGTTCCCACGTTAATACTTCCCATAGCTCTATTTCTGGATTTTGTAACTCAGGTAAACAAGTTGCTAATTCCTTTTCTATGTTTAAGAGCATTTCTACACGATTATTTGGAATAGCAGGTAAAGTTATCGCTTCAATATCCAAACATCGTAGATACAGCAATAAATTATCTATATTGTTATCAAAGCATGACAAAGATAATTGATAATCCCAGTTAGGTTGTAAAGATTTGATATCTAGACTTTTTACTAATTGCTGACGCGATAAAAATCCATAAACACTAGCTGCTTGTTGTTCTGATAAAACTTCTACTACTATATAAAAGTGGGAAATAAATTCTGGTACATCTACGATTACTCTAGGTAAGGTAACATATTCATCTGTCACACAACCTGTTGCAATTAAACAGACTTTAAATTCACCAACTTCTAAATTAGTAACACCTTCGATTAAATTTGCAAATGCTGGTTGTAATATGGTACATTTATCTATATTAATAGTTAATGAATTATCTCTGGATTCTAACCAATGTTGAAAACCCGATAAAGCTAAAGCATTTAGATAAACTTGCCATTGCTTTAATACATTGTTAATTTTAACGCTAATTGCTATTGCTCGATTAATATCAGCAGGTAGAAGAATTATTGGTGCATTTGTAAAAGCATCAAATAGCGGCAGAGAAAATATATTGTCAGATAAGTTATTCATACGTTATTATTTCTACTATCTAAATATTTACATAGTTCTTCAGCAAATACACTCGTATTTTTACTGTTTTTTACATTGTGTAATTCCAATTCTGCATTTTCTATTACTGTATTTATTTGTGTGCAAAGTATATTATTAAGTTCTTCATCTATAGCTTGAATTTGTTCTGTATCTATATATATATTAGCCTTGGCTGTTACACTCTGCTTCAGTATAGCGAGCATTTCGCGTTTCACGTCATTACGAAAGTTTTTGAGTTTTAGTAACCTTGTGACAGCATCTTGTGCGCGCATTCCCAAACGAAGGGCAATGTCTTTCATTGACATATTTTGACAATGCAGAAGTTCGAGAGCGATAATAAATTTTTCTGATGTATTATTTTTTTTACGACGTAACTGTTGAACTTTATCTTCTGTTACTATTGCCAACGCACGTTGTAAACAAATTGGAAACTGCTCTTCGTAGTACTGCAAAAACTCTATTTGTTCATTTTCATCATCATCCCGAAGGGGTGCAGCTATATTATCAGTTGGAGAATAAGAATTTTCACAACTCTGAATATTTAAAGATTTTGTTGGCAATACACGACATCGAATATAAATTCGATACTCGCGCAGTTGAGTAGCAAGTTTTTGTAGTTGCGTCAAAACTGTTTGAGAATTTATAATTGTACCAGTTTTGTTTTGAAGTCGGCGCCCAATATCTAATAATTGCTCCAAAGTAGGAGCTTTACACAGTCTTCCTCCTGTTTGTATATATTGTAAGTGTTGAGAGTGGTAAACTTGGTGATAACAAAGTAGTAGCGATTGAGCTTGTTTGATTTCAATATCTGTACAATTATGAAAATCCTTCAGAATTCGCTCTAGTTGAGTCGGTCGGGTATCGTTTAAAATAGCCCAGTCACTAACCAGGTACAGTCCACACTCCAATAAAAATTTATTGAGTTGGGGATGTTGTTTCACCTTCATTGTTACCCAAGTTGTCAAACTACCTCGTTGCGAATTATAACTTTGGAGTATTTGCAGCGAGAAAGGTGAGTAATCATTAACCAGCGATGATTTATTCTCATTATCATCCAATACATACGGTAGCAAGTCACTGCAACTCAAATTATGCTGCGTCCCAAATTTTATCGCTAAATTCTGACACACCTGTACAATAATCCAAGAAATAAAGCAGCGTAAACAAAGTTCGGCGCCTTTTACTCCATTACCGTACAATTGCAGCAACTGGCGCTGAACATCATCGTCAATCACATCATCGCTCACACCAAACACCCGCACAAAAAATATCTGTGCTGTGGTAATGTCCTTAGTTATGACCTCCCCAGCACCATTAATTTTGACCAACTTCCAATATTTTGTCGCAACCCCCATAAGTATTGTTCACCTTTGCCCGTCATTTATTATTAATTCCACAGCAGTCGAGCATATGCACTTTTCTCTCTACCCCTAATCGCGAAGCGCACGTAATACCGTCGGGAAGCACATTGTTTAAAAAATGACAATATTTACTCCTCGCTGACTAACCAACTATAGAATTCATTGCTCTTATGCCTAGAGCAGCATCGATTGATATCACAGTGAACATCAATAAAATTTTACGTACCGACCCAAAAGTCGATTTATATTTATTGAGGCACCATATTCATTCCCAGCATCGCGCCCCAACGCGCGTTAATCCTTTTTATTACAGACCACGCGCGTGAAAACAAGAGTTTCCAACTTTACAAGCTTTGTAAGGAGATGAAAAGCAATACAGACATTTCTTCACTATGTTGAGCGATTACTGCGTGTTTGTTTCTGGTTAGATGGAAGCGATGCTAAGTAGTTTTCTATTGCTTTTATGTGTCCTTGAGGATTTTCATCGTGATTTTGCATCCAATCTAATAATAGAGAAATGTTGTATCTGATAACTCTACAATTAATTTCAACCCAATGAATGCCTTTTTCCAGCTTTCCTGCCTGTCGATATTTTTTTAGTGTTTCAGCGGAGAGTCCAGTTAGTTCGCTTGCGGTTTGCTTGTTTACAAATGTATAGTATTGTGATTTTGCATCTGGTGAATTTTTCATTTGTGAAAAAACTCCTTGAAGTTAAGATTGCTTGATGTATCGTGCTTTTTTGGCAATAATTTACTCACTTTCCTTTGTGGCGCCTGTCTGGGAGTGAAGGAGTGAGGGAGCGAGGGCAGCGAATCAACATCCAAAAGTACTGCTTATTTCTCTCTTTCTCTCACTCCCTCGCTCTCTCCCTCCCGAATTGGCACCACCTAATTTGACTATTTAGGTTGAATCTCTTAGCTCTCTTCACAAGGCAATAATTTGTATTCTTGTTCCAAAATACTTAGCAGTTGCTCCTGCCTTCGTGTAAAGTTCGATGGGTCAGGGACTTTTGAAAGGACTTCGAGTATTGCCATGTAGGTAGGCTCGTAATCATCATGAACTTTTTGAACCAATTTTAGAATGCGGTCGCAGTTGTCGGCTGCTTTTTGTTCGCACACTCCGTAAGTTCGCTCTAAATTTTCGGGTTTGACAGTTGGGAAGTCCATTTTCCAGGTTCTGATACCACAACTGTGAGGGTTAACTTGAGTAACAATGCACCAGGCGCCTCCAAATGGTTTTAATTCAGGGTCGCCTTTAGGGACGATTCGACAGACTTCACCCTTATGATGCGGATTTGGTACACGCTGTTTGTTTTTAATTTGGTCAACAATGTCTGATTTGTTAAGTTTGTTATCGAGCATTTTTTGTATATGTTCCTTTTCCTGAGTAGATGTAGCAGAGGCGATTTCAAGAATATCTTTCTTGGGAAATTTATCAGCGCGAGTGAGAATTGAGTGTTTAATAGGCTCTCCAAACGTCGAAGCTAGAGTATCAACAGCTTGCGTGTATTTTGCATCGTTGCGAATAGTGCGTTCGCCAACTTTGTATTCAGAGGCAAGTGCCTTGGCAGTGTCTATTGCTATTGGATTATTGGCGTTAGGCAAATCTTGCTCAGGGCCTTCTTCTGCCGAACGGCAAGAGTTGCCGTTCGGTAGATTCTGCTTTAAATTATCCTCACGATTTCCTTTTAAACTCAGGTAACGTTTACCTCTGAGATAAGAAGCAGTCTCTGGCGTAATATTACGGCGCCCTAGCTGATTATTAGCAATCCAACAAATAGCAGCGGCTCTTGAAGCAAGCTCAACTTCCACTATATTGTAGGGGATTTGCAATTTTTGACATAATTCATAGCGGTTGTGACCATCAAGCAAAATTCCCTTACCTTTCCATACAATCAAAGGGTAAATGCAGCCAGATTCTTTTAAGTTCGCTTCTAATAAAAATTTCTCATCATCTGATAAAGGAGGAATCAGATTTTGAAACTCAGGGTCAATATTGAGGGTTGGCTGAAAGTCATGTAATTCATTAGTACCATCATGTGCTTGCTCTGACTCTTCTAACCCAGACTCGGCGCTTACCAAAGTTAACCAAGTAACCGGAACCTGAGTGATGTGAGGTTTATAAGCTTGGTTATTTGGTTCATCAAGCAAAACAGATACTTCGGCGCCGTTAATTTCCTTGATTTCACCGTAGGCATAGGCAAGGTGCTGACAGTAATTATCAAGCAACTGTGGCTGAATTTGAACGCGCGAACCCACGTGAAAATTGCTTTTATCGGGTCTGAAAGCTAAATTCATATTCGCTGCTATAGTAAGTAAAATTAACCAAGTGGGTACAAAGAAATTTATCTAAAACTTTGTACCAAACTTTCCGATTCGGAATTTTTGATAGCTCCTATGGAGTTACCAAAATAAGACTGCGACTGCAGCTGTGTTGCTACGTCAAGCTTCTAGAGTGCTAGCTGCAACGCATGACAGTAAACAGTTTCTGGGTTTAGACGAACATAGATAATACGAAACTTTTAGTAAGGTGCCAGTTAAATCTTTATCTATCCACTCTGTATGTGTTCGCGGGTAAAACAGAGGTGTTTTGTTCTTTTTAGCCTGAGTCATGGGAATACTCCAGAAATTTTGCTGAAATCAATTAGTGTAATGGTAATGGATGTATAAATGCTTTAACGGTTATTTTTGGCTTCTTCCTCCAATAAATGCTTAGTTAGAAATTCTTGACCCAAGAGAGTTCTAATATTGCCTCTACCTGATTCATTCAGGTATCGGAAGTAATCAATAACAGTTGACAGGTAAACCATGTCAGCGACACAGCAGTTTGGCATTCTAGCTGTTATCGGACTTATCCCTAACTTTTTTAAAAAGTCTTTAGCTGTCTTAGGTTGCTTCCTGACAGTGATTGCCATTTGACGAACTGTAACCGTAGTCTTCCCATCCGGAAGCTTGTAAGCGGTAACTCGAAAAGACTTAGACTGAAGTTTAAATCGTTCAGTGACAAGTAATATAGCGGGTTCTTGAGTTTGATTTTTTGTTGGTTGATTTGTGTTGGTAGTCATTTTCGATTACTATTGAATCAGATTTCAATTAACTACAAATGGAATTTTGCGCCCCGACTGTAATAAAGAACAATCAAGAATAGATAGTTGCACCAAGTAAGTTATACAAATCGTAGTTGCTGGTAGATTGCATTTTGGTCGAGCTTTTAGCAGTCATGTAGCTTGATTCAAGCTGTCTGATACGCACATCGGGTTTTAAAGTTAGATTTGCAGTCAATTCAATACAAAACCTAACTTAAAAAGCACGAGTATTTTTTCGGTACACCCTTAACTACTTTGTTTAGTTTTAACACAGTATCGCAGTTATTTTATTTTGATTCTACTTATCAAAAGTCTAATATGGCAGCACTTTTGACAGATAGCACAAATTTAGTGAATGCTATGTCCAAAAAAGTCCAATGTTCATGTTTATACAATCTCTGCAATTTACATAATTTTTGAAACGGGTGCAAATAGCTAATTTTTACAGACAATAAAATGGTTGCAGTCTGGCAAGTTATAAACTGCTATGCCCTGAGAGCTAGATGCTATCAATATTATTTGAGGTATAACGAAAACATACAAAATTTATAAGATAGTCTTATTTTAATGGTTTTCATAATGTAAAAATTTATTAAAATGTTAAAGAAGGTGATTTATGAATCTATCTTTTTGAGATTTTTTCAGTATAAATACAGAATTCATCGAAAATTATTGATTCAATTTTTAAATAATTTTTTTATTTACTGTCAAGCTAATACAATAATACTTGCTGCTTATGTATTTAGATTTGTTAAGTATAAAAATTGATGGGGTTATTTGCTAGCTACTTACCAAGGGGATTCATCAAGAGTTGGAGAAGTTAACTCTATTTCCTCAGATTCTGATGTGTTTGCGTTACTATATGAGTCAATGTTTAATAACTGTTGAGCAATTTGTTTTCTCAAATCGATAGCTTCGTCCAAATGCTGCTGTTCTATCAGAGTCGAGCGCGCGGTTATTCGTGGGTAAAGTTGTTCATCCCAAAGTTTTTCACTATTCGAGATTCGATAAATATCTAATTTGGGAATGGGAATAGTAAGTGGGTAAGGAATAGAACCTTCCCCAGAAGATGTGTAACCAGGATTTGTAATTACGCATTTACCTTGAGGAAAGCGCATAATCTCATCTGCTGTGATGATAGGCATTGTTTGTAAGTTGTCCGACCAAGTTGTGGTGTGTCCATCTTTGGAGTTACTTATTGATTTGTTTTTAACGATAAATTCCTTGTTGCCAAAGGATTGAGAAAACTTCTCGGCAGTTGAGTAGTTGGCTGGGTTATACAAAATTTTGGTGCTGCAAGCGCTGGTAATTGCCGCAGCTAAGTTTTCTCCATAAGCAGAAGCGAGTTGTTCGAGAGACTGAACACCTAAAACAAAACAGGCACCGTTACTTCTGTACTCGTTAATCCATTGAGGTAAAGCTTTCAAGTACAAAGAAGGTAACTCGTCGATGAAAATTCCAATTGGGTCAGAACGTGGCGTACATAAATTACTGACAATTGCCATGTGCAAGGCTGCGGCTAACAATGGTCCAACTACATCCCGTCTAGGGTCGTCTAATTTAAAAATTAGTATCTGGTGCCCTGATAGTTTAGTGGGAATTGTACTTTTACCAATAAAGCAGGGGAGTAAAGAGCGTTGAATAAAGCTTGAAAATATCCCTACTGTCGTTGTGTCGATGCTCGCTATCGTTTTCTCACTGTCTCTAGCTTTGAGGTACTGTTGAAAGGAAGCTGCAACCCAGCGTGAGACTTTACCTGCTTGTACCGATGCATGTAGCTTATTGATAAAATCATCAATCGACTGGATGCAGTAAACGGTAGCCAAATCAGGACAGTCACTACCCTTGGCAAGTTGAATCAGTGCCTTTGCTAATAAGTCAGCAGCTTTGGAGAAAAATTCGTCACCTTTACCACTACCACCTGCGTTTGCATTAATTACTTGGGCAATTTGTGCTGCTGTTACTGCATCTTCTTGGTTCTCCATGAAATCAAGTGGGTTGATTACTTCACTGTATGGTTCCCCAGGTGCGAATATCCGCACATCGTAACCGTAACAAGCAGCTAACGGTGCCAGTAGTTTCATTTGGTCGCCCTTTTTGTCATAAACAATTAGTGGAAATCCTTGCACCATACAGCTTTCTGCCATACGGTCGATTGTGCCGAAAGTTTTACCAGAACCTGGGGCGCCTAATACGAGAGTGGAACGTTCGGCATGAGGAATCCAAACCGTGGGCGAGGCACCAAGGATAGTTTGGAATATGGCGCCTATACCTCTAAAGTTTCCTTTGAACCAATAGCGAGGGGAACCACACCAAAAGCAGACTTTATTGTGTTTGCGCGCTCGAATTTGTTTAAGCGCGAGACTTGTTGCCGCTAGTTTTTCAGCAGTCCCTACCACTCGTCCTGTGGAAATCTTACCCTTTTTACTACCAGCGACTTGGGTTAATAAAATTAAGAAGATTAAAGTTCCGAGCATTGTTAACCCTTCTGGGTTCGCAAAAGTTTTAAATAACCCAACAAAATCAATCCCTGAGTGATAGCCATTTTTAGCAGGCTGTTCAATTACGGTTTTTGAAGTTTGCATCAATTTGTATTTGTAGAGGTAGGTAACTTGAGAAAATAATTTTCAACAGCTTGATAATAACCGCCTTCATCACAATAAGTAATTTTTTGCAAATTACGATTATCATTAAGTTGCTGTATATCTAAACAAGGTAAATTTGAAGTGCTGCCGAAATTATTTGAATTTATGCTGATTAAGTTTTCTCCAGGCGCTACGTTAGGTTGCAGATAAAGATTTATCACACGAGTAAACTGATTTTTCCCTTTATTTACATAACCTGTATACAAACATCCTAATCTTCCACACAAACGGAAATCATTGTAATTAAAAAGATACAAACGATTATCCTTATTTTTTAGCCCAACGTCCGCGACTTTAATTGAAGTCTTTGCAGTCGAAGATAAGGATGTGTTATCAGCTATTGCTAACTGCATTAAAGAAGCAGGGACTTTATTAAAGTTACTCCAGCGAATTTTGACTTCATCCGCGTTAGTATTACTACATCCATTCAAAAACAAAACGGTGATAAGCAGAAAAATTCCTAAACTCAAATGAAAGTAGCGCACTAAACGAACAATTTTATCATCAGGCATAGGTAAATTCACAATAATTAACATCTTTGGTAATTTTGGTTGTACTTATTCAAAACATCTTCACTATAATTTTTAATAGAAAGCCGACCAAAAACATCTTTGGCATTGCTATCAACTATCGAAGAATCTCCACCAAAATACTTTTGAGCCACTCGCTCAACTAAACGGGTGCCGGAAAAAGGCTTTTTGGTTACTGGGTCAATTTCTTGAGATGTGCTATTAATTTTATCGGCAATACTATTTTGAAAAGCATCTTCTTGTGCTATAGGAGGGAAGAACTGAAATACTTCAGCATCATTTGGTCGATATCCTTGAGAAAGCTTGGCTAAAAATTCTTGACCACCACTAGCTTTCTGAATTTGTTCTTGAGCGTACTTATCGTAGCTGAAAAACTTATATTTACCCAAAGACACGCCACAATTGCTTTTATCATCAGTACAGGCATAGGCGCCAACATCATTATAATTACCGTTGTTTTCAGTATCAGCAATCGATTTAGCAAGCGCCGTTAGGTTTGCAGTTTGAGAACCTTGATTTAACTCACAATTAGGTTGAGTGCTATTGTTTATAAGTACTGTATTAGTTTTGCTGGCATTAGTTGATACTTCACTACTGTTTGATTTAGGGGTGTAAGTATTTTGAGAGAGTTCCGAGCCAAGAGTACCAATAAAGATTGGAGCGTTGAGCTTATATGTTAGGAATGGAACTGGACCAATAAAATAGGGAGTGGCACCACAAATGTTTTTGAAGCGAAAGAACAAAGCAGTGTCAACAGTATCAGTTTTTTCATCTGGTTCCATTACAACTACCTTAAAAGCATTGCCAAAAGGTAATCTTCCTGTCGGCTCTTTTCCTCCATTGACTTCTTCTAAACACCCCCAACCTCCTTCAACTTGCTGATACTTACCACTTATCCACGAACGTCCTTCAAATTCGCGCTGGTTTCTGCGTCCTAAATTTTCCAAGTCGTCAAGTTCAATGTATGGGCACTCCTGGTTAGAACAAGGAACTGAAAAACCTGCTACATCCGAACCTGATATAGTTCTCTGGCGCCGTTTTTCTGCTTTGCCCCAAACAAAATCTATCCTGGCAAAGGTGTTACCTAACTCAGCTAAAGGGATAGGAAACTCAGTTAACGGTAAGGCGCCAAGTCCAGGTACGTCAGAAATGAGAGTATTCTGCCAACCTACAAAATCTGATAGCTGTACCGCATCAACATTGGGAATATCCTCTATAGTGTAGGACGATAAATCAGTTTGGTTGAGTTTAAGTTCTCCCAGTGTTTGATTTTGAGCCAAAAGGTTAGAGAGTGGAGTGTTTATATTGCTTTGAGGCGCCTGTGTTTTTACCAATGCGGTGACTGGCTGTATTAGTTCCGCGTTAGTTTGACCCAAATTTGGTACAACACCCGCTAAGTTTTCAAGAGTTTGTTGTCCTAAAAGTGGGAAGCTAGTTAAAGTAACTGTCTTTAAGTCTAAATTACCAACAGTTTTTGTAATGTTATCCAAACTTAGTAGGCTTGATTGTAACGTATCTTCAACATCGCCCAAGGTTAAATACTTATCTGGTGTATCCCCAGCTTTCCACTTTCGCTCTTTGCCATCAATATTTATAGAGCCACTTTTTTGAATTGGAGGCATTGTTTGGAACGATATTTTTTGCCAGTCAGGTAGTAGTGCTTGGGCGCCTGTAGTGCTTGATGTAAAGCGAGTAGGTAGATTTGGCTGATTCTGTGCCTTGGATGGTGGCGTTAAGTAAATGCTAAACCAACTAAATATGACTAAAAAAAGAGATAAGCATGTAATGACTAAAAATCGACCAATTTTCATAAATCAATCTTGAGAGTTATTTTATCAAAAATTGTCGTTGAATCACGCTATGATTAATACTATCCTATTGACGTAATATTCTCTATCACTATAGTGATATTTATAAATTAATAGTGAAGACTGAAAAAAGTAGTTACTCTGCTAAAAAAGTTTATAAAATGTGGCAGCCTGTAGTTTTACCTTTTATTTGTGAACGCATTATTGCTTTCTCTATTCCAGAGAACGCTAAAATTTGGGTGCTTTCTTGGGATGAGTTATTAAGTGTAACTTTAGCTCCCGAAATTTGTGTTTCAATAGTCAAGCGAGGTGAAGAAATATACGATGTTATAGACGAAGAACGAAGTGTCCTAATGGTAAATGAAGAAATTTATCCAATGTTAGGGCTTTATGGAGGAGTTCCTATATTACGAAACAATGTAGGTGACGGGCTATCTCTAGAACCACAGCAGGAGCGGTTAGTGGTTTTGAACTGCTCCTATGAAATTAAGCAGATTATTGAATTTTATGATGGCTCAGGAGATTGGCGTTGGGCTACTTTTTCAGTAGATAGTTGCTACTTAATTATTGGTGTGCCACACTTTCTGCATGTTTACAAGTGGGTTGAAGAACATGAATAAGAGATTCTTGCATTGGGTATAAAATCATAATAGTGATGTTCATCCAATTAAAGAACTAATTAAAAATGTATTAATAGAACCTTTAAATTAGCATAAAATCAACATCTAGAAATTACACTCATTGAAATATAATAACAATATTATTCCAAATTAATAATCTAATTATTGAATATATGAGTAATGCTGAAGACCAAAACAATAATCAAGAAAAATCTACTGAATGGGAAGTTATACAAGTTACTGGCGACCTAAGAAAATTTTCCAATTATGTTTTAGTGCCTAATCATAAAACTGGCAAGGATAAAATATTTATTAATCTTTTAGGCTTTCGTCCGACGGGGCGACGAGGATGCACAATAACTTTTATCAACTTATATTAGTCAAGCTCAAGCAAAATTTAATCTTCATGATTACATTGTTGGCGAGAAAGACCAATACGGACAGAGATTTACTATAGTTGTTGAGATTCGAGGTAGGCGCCTATATACCGGATGGATTTTGGGTACAGATGGTATATTAAAACTAGCGGCGTTGCTTATTTGCGGGATGAACTAGCGTCTGAAACCATTAATAATTGGTTATAAATTGGGCAAAACCATCCCATGATTCAGCAACGCCAAACTAGCTACTCCATTTTCTGAATTTGCAGACTAATCATAATATTGAAGGTAAGTTCGTGATGCAACTGGAACAATACTCAGTAATTCAACTTGCTACGGATCGCTATCAAGACAGAGGAGTTTCAATTGGAGCAATAGGCACTATCTTAGAAGTATATGGTGACGAAGCGATGCGTTGTTGAGTTCTCCCGCTCTGATGGCACAACAATTGCTTGGTTCGCAGTCGAACAAAACGAGGTAAAACCCTACGAAGAGCAAAGCCTTAGCACACTATCTCAACAGGCGCCAAACCCCAGTTTATCAGCCTAAATATACATAAAGGTGCCATTTTCACCACTGTTTATTGGATATTAACTACCAAACAAAATCTCTGGTTGTTTAGCCCAACGGCTTTTATCAGGAGATGCAGCCGGACGCGCGTAAATAGCTTTATTGCGAATCTCAATAATTTTGTCTTCTTCACGAATCATGCTGGGAGTAAAATTATACCGCTGCTCTAAAAAATCTTTCACTTTTACCTTAAGAGGCTGCTTCTCCAGTTCATCAGAAGCATATTGTTTTGAATGTCGATAAAATGCTTCTTCTGCTGTCTTCCTTACAAGCAAAGCAATTTCAGCCGGAGTCAAAAGTTTAGTTTCGCTTAACAGGCGCCACCAATCTTTATCATTGAAATCCAACCCAGGAAAATATTTAGCCAAGTGCAATTTAAAAATTTCATACCTGGCGCCAGTGTGGGGAAGGTCTACGAAAATAATCTCGTCAAAACGGCGTATTAACTCAGGAGGTAAAAATTCTAATCTGTTTACTGTTGCCATCACCAGTACTTGAGAAGTTCGCTCTTGCATCCAAGTTAAAAGCTTTCCTGCTAGCTGGCGAGATACACCACCATCATTATCTGAGTCGAAACCAGCAAATCCTTTATCAAAGTCATCAAAGTAAAGAACTAAGCCATACTCACCGTTGGCATCGCAAAATTGTAAAAATTCTCGTAAGTTCTTTCTTGACTCGTAGGTTGTGGTGCCACGCAATCCAGCCCAGTCAGCCGCGACCATTGGCACACCCATCTTAGAAGCTGCCAGTTTTGCGCTTAGAGATTTTCCTGTTCCTGGTGACCCCCAAAGAATCATCCCTTTAGGAAATCTAAGATTATATTGTTTTGCTTCAGGTTTGAGGAGCGCTGCCGCGCGTTCTAAAATTTCTTCTAATAAGTCTAAACCGGAAGCTTGTGGTACATCTGGCGAGTTGATAAATTCGATACCCTGGCTTTTGAGCTTGCTTTTTTTATGAGCTAACACTGCATTTGTTAGTTCTTCAAGAGTATGAACAAGTCCTAATGACCGAGATAGCAGCATTTCAAGTTCGCCTAATGGTATACCTAAACAGGTACGAATTAAAGTTTCAAACTCATTAAAATTACTCAAATTTAACTCAAATCGCGTTTCTAAATGCTTTTTTGTGACTTGCCGAATTTCTGTAATATTCGGAAGTGTATAAGGTATTACTGGAAGTAAAGGCGCCAAAGATGGAGAAAATTCAGCATAACTTTCTACACAAACTAGAAATTGCTGATTGTTGTTAGCTCCGAGGTTGTAAATTAAGTTACTTAACACTGCTGTTAATTGTTGTGAAAATTTACCCGTAGCAGCATCTGGTGAAATGGCGCCTTCAAAAACAAATATTCCTGGCACATCATTGTGTTCCAACAACCAAACCAAACCTGATATACATTCGGCATCAACTGGTATAAGTCGCGTATCTTCTAATACTTGCTGCAACCGAGTATAACCTTGGTTCCAAAAATATAAAGGTAATTTGCGACTTTGGGCAATTTCATAGAGAAACTTCAGCACTTTCATCCGTTCGGTGAGTGGGGATTCTATTGCAACAACAGTTTGTCCTTGGTCAAACAGCATTGGTAAATCTTTGAATTCCATAATTATTTTCGATAGTTAGGTAAATAAGTTTTACGATAATTAGCACGCGCCCATTTTTTCGCTTGCTTGGTAGTCCACATCGCGTCAGTTGGTAAATTAGGTATATTTTCTAACTTTTTAATATAAATGTAGTCACCTGCTACTTGTGCCAAAACAGAAGCTATCACCTTGCAGCAACGAAGGGGATATTTAACAGCTTGCTTCTCACTGAAACGAATTACTATCCAGTTGCCGTTGGTGAAAAATGCATTTCTGGTATCGTCTTTTACTTGGTCGGTACAGTGATGGGGCGCCTTCGTATTTCCAACATAAGGTTCATCAATTTCAATATCTATGCTTAAACCGCTTGTATGTAATAATACAAAATCCGCAGAGTAAGGATAAGAAAATTCTGGATTTTGGAATGCGACCCCTTGAATTACGGAAGGGAATATACGGTTAATAACCTGATAAAACGATTGTTCGGAAACACCCGCAGGGGCATCGCTCTGACCAGTTGGTTGTAAAACTTTACCATTAAGCAACTGACTAAGTTCAATTTCGTTTCGTTTTTTATTTATTACGGTAGTTGGTTGGCAGTAAGAAATGTTCTTGACTCTTGCTGGTTTAGGGTAATTAGGAGATATAAAACAAATCACACCTAAACTAATTGATAAGCAAACAAGTGTAATTAACCATAGCGGAGATAAAAGTCTGAAAGATAAAGGGATGAGAAAACCAAGCAGTAAAAACAATACCTGAATATATATAGATGAGGGAGATTTTGAAGTTAAGGGTGTTGTTTGCGATAGCTTTGGTATTGAGTGAGAACTTTTAACATTATATGTATTATTTTTGACTATAAATTTAAGTATTAAAGAAGGGTAAATTACTACGGGATAACATTTACTCACTTGGCGGCATGGGATATGAATTAGGTTTCGGCGCCGGGTTTTTAATGTTGTCTTCGATTCCCAATAATCCTATTTCTGTAAGGACTGGTAAAGGAAGGTTAACTTTTTGTGCAATATCAACCAAAGTCTGGGAAGATGTATTTCGAGCGATTGCTAAAAACTCTCTGACCTTAAATACTATTGGGTCGCGCGTTGGAGCATACCCAAGTCGTACCGCAGCAACTAAACCACGTTCGATGTCGCTTAATGTTGCTCGACGGAATGAACCAACTTCCAAGGTTTGCCTTTGCTTCTCAACTCCTGATACTGCTGCTATATCTAAAGTGCTGTACTTAGGTGAATTTTCTCCAGCTTGAAGGTTAAAGGTATATAACCGCGCGTTACCGTTAGCTGTTTTTGTTTTGACGAATAAATTGGTAACACTTGCTGTTGTTAAGTTAGGAAATTGTAATGGCTTGATGCGACGTAAAAATATAGTTGTTGCTCGACCAGTTTCTAATGGTGTGTCTGTGGCGTAAGTAAAGCGACTGGGGTCTGCCAGAAAAATTTGGGTAATCTGTTCGTTAACACTAGAAAAATCTATCGCAGTTGCTCTACCTGTCCAAACTTGAAGATTTATTGCTTTTTCAGTAACACTTTGACTTGGACTAGTTGTTGAGGCGCCTGGTTGTTGTGCGTCTACAGAAAACGAAACTGTAATTAACCCAAATGTAATAACGCAAAAAATTCCTGTCTTCATTGGCTTATATCTCAACGTGAAATTTCAAAGAAACTATTGAAAAATATCGAAACTTTTGTTCCCGCAGGTACAATCGCGACGTTAGGACGATTCTCTAGTTCGTTAGAAGTTTTATCCGCGCGCTTGCTCAAGCGTTCCTGCATTGGTTTGAAAAATCCTTCTACCGCTGCTGCCAAAACATCCGGCTTGCGGGCGCCAGTTATTATAGTTTGACTGCTAAACCCACCATTATTAACAGTGGTGGAAGATTGAGTTTGGTTTTGGTTAAAAACTTCACCTGCACGACTCGCGGCACCGAGTAAGCCAATCAAAACATCTTGTTGTGCATATGAGGCGCCTCTATCCTCGATTGATTGTGCAATTAAAGGTTTATTATCTTCGCCTCGAATTAAAATTGCATTTTTCGGGATAGTTTGTTGTTTAACTTGACCGTATCTATCGGTATAAACAATTGCAATAACGCTTTGTTGAACCAGCTTGTTAGCCTTAGATACTGAATCCACTTCTGTAATTAAAATTGCTCCTCTTGGAATTGCGACACGGTTATCAGTAGATAAAACATCTTGCTGTAATCGCACTGCAAACCGACCTTGATTTTTATTTTCAGGCGCCCAAATCATTGGAACTAACACAGAGCCTTGTGCTGTTGTACCAATTTGAACTTGCATTGGTTGTGTAATAGATTCCTTGGCAGTTAAAGTCAAGTTTTGATTGCCCGTAAGAGGAGTGCGATTCAAAATTCCCCATTCTCCTGGTGTTTGAGTTGTTTGCTGAGTGTTGGTAGTAGGCTCCTTTGAGTCACTAACATAAACAACAGGAATTGTTGCTTGTTTATTAGTTCCATCTGGCACAATATCTTTAGTGGTATTTACTTGACTAACATTGGTGGCAATAGGATTTTGGGGTAAAGCTTGTGCTGACTCAGAAGCTGGACTTGCTTCTACCGTTCCATTTGCTACGGTTTGTTGTCCTAAAGTCGCAAGTTCTTTCCATCGCTCGAATGGGTCGATTGTTTTTGTTTGTGTTGAAGCAGCAACAATTTTGGGTTGTATTGTTTTTGGCTGTGGTAAGGGCGTTGGTACTGATACTCGTTCTCTAATAATTCTAGGTGGTGGAGGGTTGATAGTACTGGCTCGTAAAACTGGTGTTGGTCTTCTAACAATTGTAGGTGCGGGAGTAGAAGGTTTAGGAGTAATTGGTTTTTGTTGCGGCGCCCTTTCTGTACGGCTAGCTTGATTGAGCAATGCTAGTTCTGCTTTTAAGCGCGCGGCTTCATCGCTGGAACCTTCTGCAAAAACAGATGGTGTAGGTTTTGGAGTGACTATAGGTTTTGCTATTTGTTTGGGTGCGAAAAATATTGACCATGCCATCCAACCAAAACCCATTACACCACCTACCAACAAAGCTACTATGGTGCCTCTCACAAGCGGGTTTTCGCTCGGCACAACTGGTTCTGCTAGTTCTCCATCACGTTGGATTAAGTACTCAGTGTCAATTAAAGCAACTTGTTCAGGGTTATATCCAGATATTTCTAATTCTTCCTCTGCTGTTAATTCTTCTTCTAACAATTGGTTGTCAGAATTTTTTTGTAAGCTTTCTTGATTCATAAAATATTTTTATTTATTGGGTGTAAATTCACTAATTTTAGTAATTTCTAAACCTGCGCTTCTAATGGAATACAGTTGTTGTTCAAGAGTGGAAGCATTGGCAGCAAGTGGGGAGGGAATGTCTACTGCTTGCAGGGTAAAAGTGCGGTTAATTGGAATTTCTTCATCTGCACCACCGGAAAGATTTACGATGACGCGCGTTGCGACCATATCAACTTCCCACTCACCAGTTTTGATTTGTCTCGGCGCCGAAAGATAGGAAATAATAATCTTAGAGCGGACTTGACCAGCAAATACGCGCGTTGGTGTAATATCAGCCAAAGCTTGTAACGCAGCTTGACGAAACCCATCTTTTCCAGCTTGAATTAAAAATGAACCAAAGTAAGCATTGGTTGTAATACGCTTACCTTTACCAATATCTCGTCCTTTATCTAGCTCTTTAGTGCCAGGAATAACACCATCCCAATTAAAAGTTAAATCTGCCCACTGTCTAACTGTATTTTTGATAACTTCTGGCTGGCGATAAAGATAATCTTGCTCGGACATGACCAATGCATGACCATTTACTAACTGAACAAAAGTAGTTTTTCGTGCAGCAAGTTGGTTAACTCTAAAGCTCAAAAACAATATAAACAAGAAGCTACATAAGCTAAAAACAGTTAGCCCAATAAAACATAAGGGCAAAATATCTTTAGAATCAAGTAGTAATGATGGTCGTTTAACTCGCTGTAAAGATTTAAACATAATAATTTGAATTTATTCTATTGTTTGTACTAAATTTTTCCAGCAAACCCTGTTGCAATCGCAGCTACACCATCAACAGCAGCATTGACTAAAGCAGGTACTCTGTTGTTAATACCCGTATAAAGTGCAACCCCTCCACCACCTGCAATTAGTAATGCCAAAGCCGGAGCAAAGATACTTATAAACGTTAAAAAAGCTAAATCAGAAGCACTTTGGGCGCCAGCAGCAACAATTACCGTTGCAGCTAAACCAACTACAATGTTGTAACCGAGTTGCACACCAAACAGAGCAATAAAACCACTTGCCCAAGCCCATATTGGTTTAGAGCCAAGTGGCAGTAAACTTAATCCCAAAGCGATGGGTGCAAAAGTTGCAGTCATAATTAATGCAGCTTCTAAAATGTTGACAAAAGCCCACTGAAGTGCATAAAGAAAGGTAATTAAAATCAGAGAAATTGAAGCACTAAAAACGGCGCCTGGATTTTGTACAAAATTGGTTAACTCCGCAACAGCTTTGCGCGCTTCTTCTAATGGACCAGCGTTTTCTTTTTCGGCGTTGGCAAGAATTTGCTCAACCACAGGTCTTTTTTCTTGGAGACAATCTGTAAGAGGTTTCCCTGTTTTACCTTGACACTCAGCGTAAACAGTAGATATTTGAGTTTTAACGCTTTGAGTCAAGGTAACATTCGAGATTGCACTTTTAAAAGTTGTATCAGCTAGTTGAATATTAAGAACAGCAGTAACTTGCTGATGACCAATATTCCGCATTATCAGAACAGTTTGAGAAAGTAAATAGCCGTTATTGCCTAAGAATAAAGCAATAACTAGAGGGTAGATGAGCGATGCAGCTAACTCTGACCATAAAAAACGCTTTTCTTGATAATCAGAAGCCATTTTGATGGCAAGAATAATGATACTTAAAGCCGCAAGGGTAGTACCAAGATTACATAATCCTGCCCATAAGGCGCTGTCTTGGTTAATTGCATCTCCCCATGCTTTGTTCCATGATTCGACAGTTTTTTTGCTGAGTTCAATACTACTTGTAACTAATGTAATACCTACTGCTGCTGATGATGAATTAGGGGAATTATCAGGCGGCAATTGGAGGAGGGAAGGAGTGAGAGAGTGAGAGAGCGAGGGAAGATATATGTTTGATGACATAATTAAGAACTCCTAATAGTTGATTAGAACCAATACCAAAATTTATCCCTCTCCCTCTCTCCCTCACTCCTTCCCTCCCTCACTCTCAAAAACGGCGCCTCCTGGCATGACTAATAATGCTCCTTGAGATATGGCGCCATTGCCGCTTGCAATTGCAGTTTGACGTTCTCTAGTGTTGGCAGCGTTAAGTTCCTGTGCTGCTTGAGCGGTTAGAGTTAGCCCCAGCGCGCGGTCTTGTCGTGCTTGAGATGCTTCCTGTAACTGTAAGTTAGCAATTGTAGCGTGGTCTTTTAGCTGTCGAGAGATGTTTCGTAGAATCTGCTGTGAGGTATCTGTATTCTCTGAGTCGTTTGACATTTGGCTGGATTCAAGTTCAGAATTAGCACTTTGCTCAAGTGTTTCCTTTGATTTGTTTTGAGCAGTTTTAGAAAGAGTTTTAAGTTGTGCAACGTCAATAGCTCCTAATCTTTCGCTTTGTTTGGCTAAATCTTCGCGTATTGCATAGGAGTTGGGGAGATTATTCTCAAGTTTATTGTTATTTTCTCCATCAGAGGGTAAGGCGCCTGTCATTATTTCTCCGACGACTTGACCCAAATCAGGCACTTCGACTGAACCAATCGCGTTTTTGACGAGTTGTGTAATACCACCAAAAAAATCACCTCGAAGAAAAGAATGTACATCATTGATAAATCCTTGAATTTGGTTTGATGAGTTTTTGTCGAACGACGCTTCTTCAGTTTGTGTAATATTACGGTTCTCCGTTGTATCTACAGTGGCTGCTAAAGATGAGTTGATAAGCGTCAAGCTCAAGCCGAGAATGGTTATGCCAATTACTGAAATGCTTTTAATTTTTCGATTAAACCTACGTAGAAGTAAGCGTTTCTTCTTGATTGTTTTTGTATGCATAATTAGCTCCTTCATTGATATGGCGCCTCTGTAACAATCTGATTAAATTTGGTTAATTCTCTCTTCCTACTCCTTCCTCTGTGCCACGCCACTTGCCTCAACGGGGGAAACCCCCGCACGGCAGTGGCTCCTCTGTGTCTTTGTGGTAATAATAAGTTTGTAGTTTTATTGAACGAACCACAAAGACACAAAGGAAGAGAAGAGAGGTTATTCAGACATTTACCAGTTGTTTGTTCTCCTTTAGTGCCGTAACGTAAACTTTTGTAAAGGCTTGCAACCCTTGAAGTTGCCCTTTAAGAGTATTAGGGTAACGCGCCAAAATTGTGCGACGCGCGTGCCTTTCTTCCTGATTTGTCGCAACTGCTGCTAATGTCATTTCGCCAGGATAAAATCTACACGACCAAAAGCGTCCACCTTTTTCAATCAACCAGCATGAGTACAGCTCTGAGCGACGTGGGAAAAATGATTCAGATGCATTTGCAGCAATAATTTCGCTTGGGTAAGATAAATATTGCTGGAATGATGCGACTGCATTTGAGGTGATGCAACCTGTTAAACGGTAGGTTATATTTTGCATAATCATGGCAGCGGCGGCTGATTGGCAAATAGTATCGGGGTCTTGGCTTGATAGAACAATACTTAACCCGTCTTTACGAGCCGTAGCGCAAAGTTCGCCAACCATTGCACTAAAGCCATCTTTACGGAAAAGTACTGAAAGCTCATCACCAATAAATAAGCTTTTTGGATGAGAGAGGGCAACTCGTAAACAAGCTGCTTTAGCTGCAACCGCCATTGTATAAGAATCTTGGTCATTGCTTAATCCTGTTAAAGCATAGAATTTGACCATTGGCTCAGGGGAAAAGCTGCTAGGTTTACCAATTGCTGCTCCCAAAGGACTTACTAATAGTGCTGCTATTTGGCTGGTTATTTGATTGATGGCTTGGTGGTCAATTGCTTCGGGTTTGAGAATATTCAACCGTGCGATTGAGCAGAAGCGAGCAAAATCTTTCAATGTTGGTATATCTTGCCATTGGGGAGATTTCCAACCTTGATTAAATGCCAAATTGTAACGCTCGATTATGTCTGAGTCACTTAAAAACACGTCGAGCGCTTGCATCAAAATCGCATCTACTCTTTGTGCTAAGTGAGGAGCATTTAGGCGCCCCATAACAATAACACTCAAAGCATTACGTATAAACGAGCGCCAAGACTTCATCCGTGAAGCTCGTTCTTCGCTATTAAATCTCCTTAAATCTGGTGGTTCCATCAAATTATTAGAAGCGCGCGACAAATCAAAATAAGCACCTGCATCCCCTAATAACTCAATAGCTGTTTTAAAAGAACTTTCGCCATCCGCAGCAGGAATATCCATACCGACTACTGGAATACCTTGCGATAAAGCATCGAGCATAAACCGCCATAGCAAAACCGACTTACCCGAACCTGTTTTACCTGTAACTAGCGCATGTTGGGTGTGGGTAAATAAGTCTACGCAAACAGGCTTACCACCCCGGTTGGTAAGAAATTCAACACCTTTGGCATCAAGTTCTCTGGGAAGTGTTAGCGGTAGTATACCTGCAACTGTTTCGCTTTCCAACACCAGGCGCCTCTCGCTCAAAATAGAACTTGAATGCAATATGCGGCGCCATGTAATAGGCAGAGTTTCTAACCAAATTAGGTTGGCGATGTTTCTTTCTCGTACAACTAAAGCAGTACCAAAGCTGTTACAAAGCAAATCGCAGGCTAAATCTAAACTTTCTGCATTCTCACGGTAGACGAGAAAAACTACAGCACAATTGAGAGGAACGGCGCCTTTATAAAGTTTCTTTTGTGCATCAAAACTTTCTTCTTGTTTGATTTCGGCGCCGACATCTCGACCGCTACCTTTGAGTAACGCGCGTTCCCTGGCAACTTTGGTTTGTTTGGCTTGACGATGTAAATTGTCTTCTGTGAGGTAACGGTTTGCTTTGGATATTTCTACAATTACTTCGGTATCACGGATGTGGCTTTCGCTCAAAACTTTCCACATCCACAAAATTTGTTCTCTGATGCTTATCCAAGCTGTTACGGTATCCGCCATTGTTAGGACACCACAAACTTTATCTTTAACGTAGACGCGATTTGCACATTGGCGATGTTCAGGACAAGTACTTCGCCCACGTTCCCCAGTAATTAAAATTGTCGTGGCGTGTTTACGAGAATTTTGTATTTCTGTGACTTTTACACCGCTATCTTTGTCTTCTGTTAAAACTAGCAGTTGTGGAATGGCTGGAGATGGGGATTTATTGAATCTGCCCCAAAGCCATGACCAAAGCTCAACATCACTAACTGGGCTAATTTCTAAACCTGCTTTTGTGTTGAATAGCATTTCCCACTGAATAAACCCCTCAGTATACGCTTTCATCAACACACGACTCAGAAGTTGTTCCGCTCGCTGTGAGGTTCGACCTGTTACCCCATCTAAAAATAATCTTCCTCCTTTTCCCAAGTTGTAAATAATTTTAGATAATGGGTCGGTTTTGCGCTCTCCAAACTCATCCGCAGTCCAAGTACAAAATACCATAGAACGCCAAATCGACCTGGCGCCAAAGCTTGTTAATTGCTGTATCCTTGCTTGTTCGTTCCGCATCAAAATTGCAGGTAATTTTAAACTGCAAGAATTAGCAAGATGATTTAAATATTCTTGACGTTCACAGTCATTCGAGTAACGACCTAAAAGGAAAGTGCATTTTTCGTTTGCGAGAATAGATTTCATTGCTTCAGAAATTCCAGAAGCAACTGCTATAACTTCTTCAGGATAAAGTTGGTCGTGAGTCCCTTTTAGGTTAAAAGCGAAGACTACCTGAAATCTAGTTTCATCTGAAATATCACCTTTGTTGAGAAGGAAGGCGCCAATACTACGGTTATCGCGCTCGATACGAACCATACAGCAAAGGTCTAGTTCATTTTCAAAAGGAAGATACGTCACTTTGCCTTGGTGTTGTTCTACTACATTAATCGGTGGAATTAAAATTTTCATTGCTAATTATTTTTATTTCTTTTCAATTGCTTCCTTTTAGTTACGTTTAGTAATGGAGACACATACACCGCTCCACCAATTGCCCAATTACGTCCTTTTGGTTTGCGAAAGCGATTGATGAATTTATCTGGGTCTTTACCTGTGACAAACCACCAACTTAGAATTAACCAGAAACTAATAGCTGCAACTTTTGGAATTCCCCAGCCTAACAGTCCATCAAAGATAAAGTAGGAAATTATAATAATTGCAAACCAAGGTAGTATTTGATTCGCTGGTACTGGCCCAAATCCTGCTTGCTTACCTAAAATCTTGTTAACCTTGACTATTTCTTTATCTGGGTCTACTGACATAAGCTGTAAAATGTCTCTCTAATTTTCCAAAGTCTTCTCTAAGTTCCGGCGCCACCAGTTCCTCCAGTACCTCCGCCCGTACCATTGCCAATAAACAGAAATGTAATCACGTCAATAACTAGAATGATGCCAATGGCTAAACCTGCTTGAGTTGCAATTGGGCGCCAGTCATTACCTTGTTGGGCTTGGTTATAAGCAAATAGTGCAGCTACACCAACTAACAGTAGAAACACACCGCGAATTGCATTGAACACAAGTTTTATCGCCTGCGGGTCAATGGCGCCACCACCCGCACCACCTGTAGAACTCTGCTGGGCAATATCAGTAAGGAATTGCTCCAAACCGCTTAAAAAAATCGCCTGTGCCGGCATTTCATATATTGATACGGTGACAGCACACCCCATAATTACCCCTGCAACTTGCCAAAAGCGAACTTTTCTACCAACCAAGCGGTTTAAAAAAGGAGTGAGAGTAATTACTTTTTGGAGGCAGTAGAATAAGAAACCGAGCAATAAAATAACCGTGATTAATAAAGGTTCTTTGATTGCTAAGTAAAATACTACCAATCCTAAAGCTGCTGTTACTCCTATATCACTCCTTGCCCAGGCGCCAGTTATTAATAATAGGAAATTAGTAAAAGCATGTAGATAGTGTTTAAGTTTGCTGATTTGATTGTGGTAAAAGTGGTTGTATTTTTCACGCATGATTAAGCCGCAGTTAAGATTTTTGGGTAGTAACGCATAGATAATCACATCGAATAGGAAAAACCCTCTCCAGTAATCGCAGTTACTGGAGAAAGCTCTTTTCGCGTGGGTAAGCTAACTTTGTTTAGGGAACGAATTTGGTTTGCGCTAAAATCGCACTGCTCGACATGCCAACGGTCGTACTTAGCATCAATTAAGGTAGCAGCAAACACAGGTTGCGTTAAATCATTTTTCTCGAATCCTTTTAAACATATAGGTGTTACGACATCGCCTAATGGTGAAGTTGTAGCTTGTTCAAATTCAAAACGGTATTGCTTGCCAGACTCAGGGTCTTTCCATGTTAATGGTTTAGGAGTGGCGCCTGATTTTAGGTCAGCAAACTCGTGAGGTAAAACTTGTTGAAACCGTTTAATTACAGCTAAACCGCTGTTATGGATATCTGGTTTATCTTCATTTTGGAGAGTAGATGCAAGAGCTACTCCAGCTTTGAGAGTCAAACCTGTCAACAATAAACCATCAATTTCATGGCGAGACGCTAATTGATGTGCAACACCTTTTAAGCCAGGATTTATCTGATTAAAGTTTGAGGATGATGATTTAAGAGCTTCTTCAACTTCGGCATCTGGAGTGATGATACGTTGGCCTTCAACTTGTAGTCCTGGTGCCACAATTATTTCACTACTCGAATTTGCACCAATTGCAAGATGCTGGCTCCCTTTGGATGTTGCAACATCAATCGTTGTCTGCTGTTTGTGCGGTATCATATCACCGCTTTGTGTGTCTACATTAAGCTGTTGCTGCTTAAAAGGTATAGTCGGAGTAGTTTTACTTGGTTCGCTTTTAAACGAAAAATTAAATCCAGCCAGTTGACTTTCTTCAAAGACTAAATTTATTTGGACTTCTCGACCTTGTTCTAAACTCACTGCGCTTAAAGCAGACTGTACATCTTTGATAGAACCTAGTTCATGTTTATCCTCCAATACTTGGCTTACAACACCAGAAATATAATTTAGATCTTCAGGGTCAGTGATGGGTGAGCGATTAACTGCCTCTGCCATTGAGGTAAAGCTATCGAGTTGTCATGCGCCTATTTTGTCCTAAATACTTTGAGTGGTGCCTATCCATTAGACATGTAATTATTTATCGCTATTGACGTATATACTGACAGTTTTACTTATCGCACTTCAGATCATAAACATAAATTATCGAACGGCAACAGTTGCCGTTCGGTGACTGTAAACTTTCTCATTACATGACATAAAGCACTATAATCCATACTGGGATGTGTTACGGCGCCTAAAAATAAACAATGAAGCAAAAAATCTGGCTGCCGTAACGCACCATGTATTATTCACATATAATATAATTCTAATAAATAATTAGCTTACCATCAGGATATTGCCCATCCCAGCCACAAGGAAAATGTCCACTACGATACCACTTCATTAAATCACTAAAGAAAGTACTGGAACCTCGTGTTGAAATTTCAACAGAAGCAGCCGCAACATCATAAGCAATTGCATCTGCTACACTTATACCATCTTCAAACTCGTGACAATACGCTGATTTGGATACAACTTCTAGAGCTTTATCATAAGCAATATCCCAAATAGGGTTCATGTTATCTACATGTTCGTGAAATGAAGCATTTATCCAATTATCGTCTTGTAAAGTTTCCCATGCTTCGTTCCAAGAAAATAATTGTGTTACTTCAGCCGTGTGTAAATCTTTACCCACATTTTGTAACCAGGGGATATTTTCTAGCTCATCAATAAAATTAACTGCTTTTGAGTTAAATTGATTTTTAATATCGCTTGATATTGTCATCTGACTGTTCTCCTAATTGAACTACGCTGCGGTATTTTAAATTTATGGAGCTATTATTGTAAGTTTTACACCATATTGCTTTTGGATACTAAATACAACTTTTTGACAGTAATTACATAAAGGTTTGTCTACGTATAAAGTCGCTTCTCCTCCAGTTATATTTTTTGCTTGCATGTCAGCCGCAAGTTTGGCAAGCGCGCGTCCCTCGGCATGAGTCAATGATACAGCACCAAGCCTTAAATCACTTCTAACATTTGGTTCAAATTTACCACTTACACCTTGATATTCACCCTCAATACCTGGTATGTTATGTATGAGTAGTGCAACAGTTGGGCTACCTTCTATATTAATTCCAAGTCCCAATTCTTGACGGATTGCCTCAAGACGGGGATGAATACGCGCGCTTCTAGCTGCCTCACTTCGGAATTTTTTTAAAGCTTCGAGTGGTTCCAAGTCTTGAACAACTTGTTGAAAATAGTTTTTAGACTGTGGCAATAATAATGTAGCTTCTATTTCCTGAAGTTGGTCTAAAATCTCTTCTAAATTTTCGTTATCATCGCCTGACATTTTACGATTTTACCTAGGTATTGCTTCTAAATTATGACAGCGAAATATATGTTTGGTATAGAGCTTATGTAACTTTATATACCAAAAAAATAATCATGTTAGAGGAACAAATTTATTTAGTAAAAATGACTTATCCAAGTACAAGACAGATTAGAATTTTGCCTACATTGGCGCTCATACGCTAGAAAACAGCGTCATGCCCACCAATCCTAAAAATTTGTGTAAGCTTAAAATGAAGAGGCGCCGCGAAACATTATACTATAGGAATTTGGAGAACCAATGAAAGCAATCAAAATGATGGCAAGTATTGATGAAGATGGGAAACTGACGGTCTTATTGCCCCATAATAACATATAAGAACAGTCGCGTTGAAGTAATTGCCCTTATCCCAGAAGAAGCGGAAGTCGATGAAGATGATACACCTGATGAGGCAATTTTAGAAGATTTTCGTACTGCTTGGCATGAAGCTCGAACTGGACAAACAATTTCTATTGATCAAGTTTGGGAAGGCTTGAAAGATGTCTGAATAAACATTGATTGGAGTTGAAGCATCACCAACCTTTAATCAAAATATACGCACCCTCGCGTGCGAATTATCATAACATTCTTATAAATATTTTATAAATTAGTCAAGCTCTATTTGATTCTCTTTTTCTCGTGGTTGAGGAGTTGATTGTTGTTGCTTATCTGGCGTATTCAAGTATAAATTATGGGGATGATTTTCTATTTTGGTAATCAAAGCTGCTACTGCTGTTTGAGTATTATCTTGGTTATCATTATTAACGCACGGCGCCAATGCCAGAACATCACGCTTCAAGTTGAAGTCTACACCGCGCGCTACAAGTCCTTTTAGGGTGCAAGCTTTACTATTCCTGCCTAATTTACCACCTTGAAAGGCTACAGAGTCTGCTGAATAAGAAATTCCCTGTATTTCACCGTCTTTTGTAACTTTGACTTTTGTTTGTATACCTCTTAGAGCCAACTTCTCAAGAAATTGGGTCATTGTTATCCCTGGTTGAATGGTCGCATCAACTGCATCCTGAATTTTTTCAACCGCGCTCTTAGAAGCTGGTTTATCGCGTAGTCCTGTTTCAAAATCTTGCCGCTCACGCATCATCCGCCTTTTTTGACCACATGAAGGCGCCGCGCGTTCTATCTCCCAAGAAGATGGTACAGGCGTTAAGCCAAATTGAGATTCTAAATTTCTCAGGACTTTTTCTAGTCTTCGCTTATCCCACCAATCAGATACACATTCGCCATCTATATTTATACGACTTGTAGCAATATGTAGGTGGAAGTGGTCGCGGTCATCATGGCTGGCTGCAAAATATAGGTTTTTATCAAAGCCCATGCCCGTCATGGTACCTTTTACAATTTGCTGTAGCTGTTTAGGTTCGGGTCTTTCACACGGTGCAAAGCTAATACTAATATGGCTAACAGGAGATTTTACTCTGGGGTTGAGACAGCAAGTTGCTGCAAGCTGTTTATAAAAATCTTGGGGAGTTTCACCCGCAAGGTTGGTACAAATAAGCTGTGCTTCTTCTTTTTCTAGAATGTACTTAGTAAGCCCTGCAAAACCTTTACCTTTCTTAATTTTCCCAATCATCGCTATCTTCTGCCTCGTTATTGGCACCGTCTGTTGCCAAAATTAATTGCGCTCGTAGTCTTGAAATTTCTGTTGCTAGTTTCTCAAAAGGAACGGGGTCAATAGGTGGTGGCGTTAAACCTTGATTAATTGAACTTTCTTGAGCTTGGGCGATTTGATTTATATTCGTACTTATTTTCAACAACTCCCAGTAACATTGCCAGTTAGCCTT
The DNA here is from genome assembly GCA_019359675.1 of Calothrix sp. FI2-JRJ7. GTDB lineage: Bacteria > Cyanobacteriota > Cyanobacteriia > Cyanobacteriales > Nostocaceae > Dulcicalothrix. The sequence continues at coordinate 125,934 of JAHHGX010000082.1, read as the reverse complement.
TGGGATAGTTTTAATGCGGTATCCAGCCATAGAACGTCTAACTAACTCAGCTTTGCTAATACCTAATTTATTAGCAAGAGTTTGCCAATGCTCCGAAAGCTCTTTTGTAAGTAGCATTTCAAAACGAACTATGTGTTGCTTTTTTCTAAGTGGCATTCACGTAGATAGGTAACAATATTTCCCAACTTGACAAGTTATTGATAACCGAACAACTATCAAAAGTGATATGCTATAATTGCTAAGTAAGCTTATTGAAAAGTTTGATTTACGTATTTCGACTGGCTACTCTTGATGCCACGCTTGGTAGAAAGCTGGGTAAGTTGTATTTTGGGAATAATGCCACATCATATCATAGCTGGCTGTGTGACGCGAAACAGTTTGTATTTGATTCTGATTTACTAAACTTAGCTTTAAGGATGAAACTGCTAACTCTAATCCGAAGGTTTTGATATGTTTTTCCCAACTGTATAAAACTTCTGATATTTTAAATTTATCTTCTGATTTTTCTATAATTCTAATTAAAGCACTAATTGCTTCTAAATCACCTCTACTGGCAATTTGGGCTATGCTTTGTATTGCATATCTACTTATAAACTTATCAGCAGTCTTTAACAGTATATTCATCAAAACATTAATTGCTGTTGAATTTCCACAGGAAATTTTTCCTAAACTCATAATGACTTGCCAATGTATAAATGGTTCTTCAAAATTCTGAACTAGCAAAATTAAAGTTTGAATTGCCTCTATGTTAGTGTTATCAATTTCTATTAAGCTATCAGCCGCTCGCCAACGAATAGAGTTATCTCTGTCTGTTTGCATTAGTCTCATTAAAACATCACATACTTGTGGTTTATCTTTAGCAATTATGCCTAATTTGGCAGTGGCTCTTCTACGAATAAAATCATCTTGGTTTATTTCTAATAACTGTAACAGTTCCTTTAAAGAGCTATTTTCAATTTTATCTAAGCTATCAGCTTTTACTTGAGGAATATAATTATAGCTTTTAGTTGTTACTCCTTGTATTACAGTTGCTTGCACTTCTTGATTTCCCTTGAAATTTTGTTTGAGATAAGTTTTAGCGATTTGTGCTAACTCTGTGTCTTCGCTATTTTGTGCTAATTGAATAACATATGGTAATATTTTTGAGCTATTATTAGAAATTTCTAAAAGTTTTGTTGCAGCTAACAAACGAGTAGAACTATTTTTACTATTCTGTGCTATTTTAAATAAACATTTAATAGCGTTAAGGTTTTCATTATCAATTTGCAGCAAGCCCACGATTGCATATACACGAATGGATTCTTTTCGGGCAATCTTCCCTAAAGCAAGTAGAAATTTTGGTAATTCTGGATTGCTTTTGTCAACTTTTATTAAAACTTCTATAGCTTGCCAAAGTACAATTTCATCTTTAATTGTAGGCAAAATAGCAATTATAGCATTTGCCGCTAGTTTACGATTGATATGTTGTAGTGCTAGTCTTGCTCCTTGTGCAATTTTGTGATTGAATCTTATCCATTTGCGTTTTTTATAGTTGAAATAACCAAAACCTAACTTAATTAGATATTCTAAAATTTGATTGGTGAATATACTATTTATATAGTTAGCAATCCCCTCCGCTGCAATAAAATGAGCTTGATAGCTATAAAATTTATTCCCAAAACCATCAGAAAATTCTAATAATGCTTTTATAAATTTATCTTTTTGTTTATCTAAAATTTGATTTTTATCTCGTCCCATCCATAGTAAAATTACTTGCTTCCACTGCGGCTCAAAAACACGATATCTGCGATGTTGGCTAGGCTTATCTTGATCTTTAACTGGTTTGTCTTTATGTTCTCTCGGTAAGAAAAAATCCCAATCATCAACTCCTAATGCTGCAAAATATTCCTGAAATGTGGGATGATAAAAAGCATAGACTTCTTCTTGAGTATCGGACTCCGCTGCAATACCAACTTTATTTAACCATCCCAACTGTAGAGCTAGCCAAAATAAAGAACCTTTCTCTTCTGAATCTCCTAATAAATTACTGATAAATTCATGGTGTAGTCGAAAGCGAGAACTTTCTTCATCTAATGCTTGCTTTGCTAAATCTCCCAATGCGACATTTAATTCCCGTCGTCGCTTTTCTGTTGTACGAAAGCGGTTTGATTTCCAATTATAAAATTGTTTTACAAATAGATGATAAAATCCGACTTTTGTATCTGGTAAACCTTTCTCGGAACTTTGCCAAGTCGCACAAAATAGTACTAATAGTAAAGGATTTTTGATTAAATCTTGAACGCGCTGATGTTCAGGTTTATTCAATTCTTGCCATAATTCTTCTACTTTCTTACTCCTCTCTTCATTTTGGAAGGCGGTTTGAGCAGTAAGCTTTCGCAGATGGAACCAATTATCAATAAATTGCTTTACTTGTGATGGATAATCCAAATCTAACAGCCTAAACGTTTCAAAATCACTCAATGCATTGAGATTTGCTTCCCAAATATTCAATCTACAGGTTACAACTACGCGCGACTTTGCTATCCATCCGTCTAATTGAGATGATATTACTTGTAACGGGGAATTAGTACCCCCCACTATTTCATCTACCCCATCCAATAATAACCAAACCTGCCCTGATTCAAAGCTACTAATAAAATCGCTTTTAGTTGCTGGTGTTAAATTGGAAACCGCTTTAGGCAGCCACGATTCTCGTAAATACTCATCAAAATTTTGGAAACTCCCATTTTGCAATTGCAAGTCAGCTAAGGAAATCCAAATTGGTAAACCTAAGTTCTTCTCTATTATCCAAAAGGCAATAGTTTGCAATAATGTAGTTTTACCTGCACCTGGTTCCCCAATTAAAGCAATGCGTTTGCCTTGAGTTTTACCAATACCTTGTTTTAACACTTTCTCTAAAAAATCATCATGCTGCAACTTCTGGCGTTCCTCATATTCAACAGGTTGTAGAAGTTGCGAGCCAAATTCAGGTGTTATATTTTCTTGCCGTTTGTCGGGTTTAGTGCGTTGTACAAGTGCCAAAGGAACATGAATGTCATCAAACTGAAATTTCATGTCTTCATGAGTATAAAGTAATTCATCTGTTGTCAAACGTTTGTGTTTATTCAGCATTTCACCACAAATATGGCGCCAGTTAATGCTGTTACTTGCTGTTTGTGTAGTGAAGGAACTTTTTCGTGGATTCGTCTTAGAGTGTTCTTTCCACTTATGTTTTACTACCTCTAAATTCTCTTTAACCGTAGCAGTTTGATGTTTTAGTGCTATAGCAAATTTCCAATAGCCCTGATTTTTGGCTGACTTATTATCTTGACGCACACCCAATTCCAGTAATAAATCGAGTACTGTTTGAATTTCTTCTAACTCTTTATGTTTGGGGCACTTTAAGGTTTTACCAGCTTCCTGTATTTGCTTGAGTAAGTATTCTTTTTTTGTCCCTACTTCAACTGTACGGCTAGCTTTGGCATTGTTTTTTTTAGTTTCAAATCCCGTAATACGCAATTTATCATTTTCCCACTTGGCAATAAGCGGTAACTTTAAATCCTCTGGTTGATGTTCCGAGAGTTGTAACAACGCTTCTAGCAACGAGAGGGCGTTTTCTAAAACTGATTCATCCCAACGAATATGCCTTGCCATCAACCCAAATATAAAGAAAATATTAAGAAATTCAGTTTCCCCAAACAGAAAAACTTCCTCAAAGAGCAAATCTTGAGACTACAAGCATTATAGACACTGCCTGGGGAACGTGTGTGGGAAATAACTCGAAAAAACAATTTACCTCGTAAACACAAATACGAGGCACACCAAATGTCTACACAAAAACCGAACTCCAACCTCAGTCAGAAAATAATTACTTTTTTATTGATTGTGAAGCTGATGCTTATTGGCGCCCAAGCTGACAAACGCATTCAACAAGGAGATGCACCGATTGAAGTCTTAATTTGGATGATTAACCAGTGCATACCTGTATTGCAACAAGCTGGCAAGCTAGGAGATCAACAGAACCAGGACAATCAAAAAAATTTGAAGGCGAAAAAGTAATTTTTTTGGCTTTCACCATTATCGACTCAAACAACGGGTTTGGAGTTTTCCTCCAAACTTAGCAAAACAAATATACTACTTACAAAAAATACGTATGTTACCACTGCTTGCTCCATACGAAAACACGGCGCCACTGGGCATGTGTACCAAGACGCACAGTAGGGTAATGGTAGTTAAATCATCAAGTTATTTGCTGCACAACAGGCGCCTTACCCATACCAATTCACTCTTCAATGATTACGTCAATAGTGATATTAATTTAAATCACTATTGGTATATTTCTTTTCGGTTCCTACTTGATACCTTGAGGTAGATGCCGAAAATACAAATAGCTTATGGGCAGACTTAATAAAAATGCTTTTCCCGAAATCACACTAACACTCGATTTTGGTGGAAGCGGAACTAAAGGGATTGTACAAGTAGCAGGCGCCAAGCCAACTGCATTCTGGATGGAAGCTGCTGTTATTGAAGCCAGTCGAACTTCTTTGACCTTCCAAACTCGCAATTTGGGTAATGCTTATCCAGAAAACACAGCTTGGGTAGGAGTGGGTGAAGATTATCGAGCAGTTGGGTACTTAGCTAAAAGTGTATATAGTGCAACGCAAGGACTCAGACCCCGAAAATATGAACTGGCATTATATAAGACGCTGGCTGCTGTGTGGATGATAAAGCAAAAATTTAAGTTACCCGACACGCTGCAAATTTCACTGGCATTATTACTGCCACCAGGAGAGTTTGAAGATTCAGCATTGCTCAAACCAATGCTTAAGGATGCTTTGGCTTATTTTGACACGCCAACTGGAACTTTGAATTGCAAGTTAGTTGGTTATGAATGTTTTCCGGAAGGTGGTGGTATTTATGCGATGTACTGCAAAAACATCGGCGAAGCAATCAGACGTAAAGTCGTTGCAATCGTCATGTTAGGCTATCGCAATGCCTCGGTACTAATATCTCGGCGCGGAATTTTAAACCGAGGTAAAAGTGTGAACTTGGGCATGGCGAAGATGGTTGATTTAGTTATGGAGCGTACTTCAGGACTTGAAGAAGAGCAATTAATAGAAGCAATTGTTGCCGCTGGAAACGAACCAAAGCTAGCTCATTTTAAATATATTTGTGGTAACAATGTTCGAGAGCAGGAAATTGAAAAAACTGTTGCTGCGGTTTATTCTTCTAGGGATGAGTACGCAACTACCCTTACTGCTTGGTTGAAAGAGGTTTTACCGTCAAAAAACGAATTGGACGAGGTAATAATCTGTGGGGGTACGGCTGATTACCTGCGCCAAGAACTAGATGCAGTGTTTCCAGCAACACCCGTAATGTGGCACGGTGGTGTGAAAGTTCCAGCAAGCCTTGACGAACAATGGTTAGGAAATCGTCTTGCTGACGTGTGGGCACTGTCTGTATACCACGGGTTGAAAGTTAAAGCAGCTTGTAGAGGAGTGGGGGAAGGGGAGAGTGGGAGAGTGGGGGCAACGGAAGTAAGAATAAATGAATGAAAAGTAATATTTGAATCTTGAAACTTTTCCCCCACTCCCCCTTTCTCCCACTCTCCCCCTCCTCTTTCATTATGAGTAAAAAGAAAGATTTTACATGGCGCCATCAACCGCCGCTCCATTCAGATAAAGCAAAGATGTTCGCTTACATACAAAATCGAGATTTGCACCCAAGCCAAGATACAACTGCGATGATAAATGCTGCTTTGACTGCGTACTATATGCCTATAGCGCTTTTATGTGAAGGTAATCACTCAAAGGAATATTTGGAATTGCTACTTTTAGATTCTGCAAACGCCTTTGCTAGTCAACTTAGTTATTTATGTGCAGCACTCAATGTTGATAGCTGGCGCATTGGTAAGGTGTTATTTAAGGCATTTCCCATTTCTGTTGAAGGCGCCCAAGCATTCAATGAAATTAGTACCCAACAAGATGAGTTCAATAATTTTGAGCTTACTGAGTGGAATTTGGCAGGTATTACGACAGATAGCGAGACGTTTTAATTGGAGACAAGTTAAATATGGCGAGAATTCATTTAATCGATGGTGAGAAAGGAGGAGTAGGAAAATCACTGTTCGCGCGCGTCATGGTGCAGTACGTTATCGACAAAAAACTAGAACATTCTTTAGTAGATGCTGATATGACGAACCAGGATGTGAAGCGATTTTACGATTATGCTGTTGATGCTGAGTTTAGCGAAGCCTTAAATAAAGGAAACAAAGCCGACATAATTTTTGAACTGGCTCGCAACAAACCAGTTATCGTCAACCTTCCTGCCAACGTATTCCCCCTTGTTCAAAACTGGATAAAAAAGGGACGGTTATTAGAAGTTGCTGATAAATACGGTGTAGATGTTTGCAAGTGGTTTGTTTGTGACGGGGGTTTTGAATCCATTGACTTGTTTTACCAATCGATGAATTTATACAAAGACACAATGCTGCATGTCTTTGTTAGAAACCACGGGAAGACCGATGATTGGAGCTTTTTAGACGGTGATGCAGCCTATAAAGGATTGAAAAACAAGTACAAAAATACACTGCAAATAATAGACTTTCCCTTACTTTACCCAGGAGACAGATACTTTATCGACTCAAAAAAGTTCCGGTTCGATGCACCCGACATTGAACAAACTATGCCGATAATGTCACAGCAAAGACTATCTACTTTTTTGGAAGACTCCGAGCGCGCGATTGAAAATACTTACCTTTGGGCAAAAGACAAACAGCCTAAAAAGAAAGACGGAACAAAACTTCAAGTAGGAGTAGGAGGCGCCTGATGAGTTACGATTTTCACACTTTATATTCCACTGATACCGCTTTTAACTGCGATGTAACTGACGAAGGTAAACATGAATACATGGGGCGATTATATATCCTTGCCGCAGAAGAGCCTACATTGTTAAATCTTGGAATTGAGAAAGAATGGTTTCTCGACCATTCTCAAGGGCAGTTCTTGGTTTGCGGTCATATAAATACTAATGGGCAATGGTCTTTATCGTCGTATAAAAGTTTAGAACCTAGTTTACGATACACAAGTCAAAGTCAAATATTTGACCGTGTATTCAGTACAGAGTATGTAACCGAAGTTCTACAGATGCGTAACGAAATAGCAACAGAATTACAAGAACCAATTTTACTTAACAGCGGCGCCAGTGACTCTGATGAATCTTCAGATGTTACAGAAACTAAATCTTCCACCAATTTCCTAAACAAGGAGATTACCAACATTACCAATTTAGATGTATTGAAAGATTTACTACAACATATGTCTCCCCACGAATTGCAAGAATTTAAAGAAGCTAACTCGCAACTCAACACGACTTCAGCATTTATACAGGAGGAAGCAGTAACCATTACTATGCCACAAGAATCTGTAAGTCAAATTGAATCAATACCAACAAAGTTAGAAAAAGCTGAGTTATTAGAAATTCAAGATGCTTTAATTGAGAAAGTAATAGAGAATTACCACGAGGAAAATACAAGCGACTTTACCCTACCGAAAGAATGCACAATAACCCTTCACGCTGAAGAAGATTATTTTGTGCTGCTCTCTTCAGATGATGGGCATACTATTGTTAGTGCCACGATGGATGGAGAAGTACTTGACGAATTGAAGGAAGTTGACTTTTCTCTCGCAGCATCTATATTGCAACAATTTGAGGCGCCAATTCAGGAAAGGGGGAGTGAAGGAGTGGGAGACAAGGGGAATGAGCAGCTTGAAAATTCACTTTTGCAGATGTCAACTTCTCCTAATTCCCCCACTCTCCCACTCTCCCCTTCCCCCACTCCTGACAAAGTTAATGAGCTTTCCTGGGATTGATTATGGTGCATACTTTACGGCAAGCCAAAAATGAAAGTTTCTTAAATCGTTTACTTGAAGGTAAAGACGCAGATTTTCAAAGGCGGGTACTGGCAATTACAGTTGAACACGGGGTTTCTACTAGCGACCCATTATTTCTAGTTATGCTAGCAACAGGTCAACTTCAAGTCTTACTTGAGGATAAACCTAGCGAGTTGGAAGGATTATTTGAACGGTGGTCACATGCCTTGTATGACCATCTGGAAAAAACAAAGCAAGCTATGGAGGAACAAAAGCGTATTTCTTTGAAAGGTTTAGAAGTTGAAATCGGCGCCTGTGTTCAAAGACTCATCAAAAAAGCAGAGTCAAAGCAGCAATCACGGTTAAAAGTAATGCTACCTGCGCTTGGATTAATAGTAGCAGCAACTGGATTTGGTGTTTTAGCGGGTTTATCCGTTCCAGTATGGTTAGCTGGTGGTTATGCTCCCCTCAAACCAAGATTATTAACTGTTGCGGAGACAGAAACATTACGCTGGGCAAATAGTTCTCAAGGTAAACTCGCGCGCGATATTGCTATTTGGAACTCTGAAAGTTTGACTAATCTTGATTGCACTAAAGCTTCTGCCCAAAACTCGTTAGTTGCTAAAGAACGAGGTCAAAAGCGAATATCTGATTACTGTTTGTTAAGAGTGAAGCAACCTTAGCTATTAGCTGAGACATAATTTAATGAAATGTGACCATTAGGATTTATTTATGAACAAGCAAAACAAATTCATGGACGTACTCACAGCGGTACAAGTTACATGCGCCTGGTTAATTTCTATCAGTTTATTCGCCTTGTCGCTATTTTTATTGATGCCGTCACCGCTCAACGCTATAGTATTAGCGCTCGTTGGTATTGGAATTTGCCCTCTGGTAAAAGTTCCAGATGAATTGAAAATATTTGTTGCATTTATTGGCTTTATTGCTTTACTTTGAATTCCCGAAAAATTGAACTTTTTTTTCGGATTCGATAGTGATTATCAGTACAAGTAAGTGTTAGGGAATATCGCATGGAATTTTGAACCATGAGTAAAATCAGTGTAATTGTCATCGAAGACAACGATTTAACGCGCGTTGGGATTCGCACAACACTACAGCAAAACCAAGACATTCGATTTGCGGGGGAAGCTATCAATGCGAGGGACGGGTTAACACTCTTTAAGTCGTCGAAACCAGATATCGCAATTGTAGATATTGGTTTGCCTGACAAGGACGGTATTGAACTGACAAAAGAAATCAAATTGATTGCAAAAGGGCTAAATTTTCAGACCAAGGTATTAATTTTGACACTCAATAACGATAAGCAAGCTATATTAGCTGCATTTGCTGCTGGTGCTGACTCTTATTGTATGAAGGATATCAAATACGATAATTTGCTCGAAGCCCTCCATGTCACATACAACGGCAACACTTGGATTGATTCAGCAGTTTCTCGAACCATATTACAACAAAATCCAAGCTTGCTGGACAAAGGATTTTATGGCGCCAGTAAGTTTGTTTCTCCAGCATCAAACAACGATGAGGATTTAGAATTTCTTCAGATGTACCCTCTAACCGAGAGAGAATTAGAAGTATTACGTTTAATTGCCTCCGGTTTTACCAACGTAAAAATTAGCGAAGAGCTTTACATCACAGTTGGGACGGTAAAATCTCATGTACGCAATATTCTCAACAAACTATGCGCTGACGACCGTACCCAAGCAGCAGTCAACGCTTTACGTTATGGCATCGTAACTTAGAATTAGTTAAATTTACAACCTTTTTGTGTGAAACAGCGATTACACTCGAAATTTAAATTTGAGTGTTAATCGCCTGACTGTCAAATTAGAATTAACCAGCTTGTGCGTGAAAGTTAGAAATGTTTTGAATATGAATGCTCAAGATTATGACGCAAAAAAGTTTAGATGATGTTATTAAGCAGATTCTATCTGAAATTGAAATTGATGCTCAAGGCAAGGGGAAAGGTAGTATTCGTGCGACTGCTAGACTCGCAGGTGTAGATGACGAATCAGTTAGAAAAGCTCTCGTATATACTGCCGACCAAAAGCCGACAAAATTAGCTCAAATGCTTATGGGTTATGGATTTAGCCCTGCCGACCTAAATGACTGGCGCCAGTCTAAAATTCCTGACCTTGCAATTTCAGTTATCTTTACATACTATGCATATGATGCAGGAAGATACTGCACAGAGCAAGCGAGGTTAGTTTGTCAAGCATTTATGACCATCGGCATTCGTAGTTGGATGCAAAAAATCAAGGGTTGGGAGCAAGAGACGGCGCCTAAACAAATACTTCCAACGCCGTCTTTAGAAGAAATTTCAACTTTGCTTGATTTGACACTTGGTAAAGCTGGGTTGGAGCCAAAACTAGTAGCAGGCGCCAAACTAAATGCAATAGCTAAAAGATATCCTCATTTAAAGCAAGAAGCCGAAGAAGCAAAGTCAATGCTCGCTGTTTCCGTAGAGAATAAACTGCTGGCGCCGAGGCAGTTGGGTGAGATACTTACAGAGCAAACTGGTGACATTTGGTCGCCACAACGGGTTAACAAATTTCTGATTGAAGAGGGTTTCCAAGTGCGTAACCCGGAAGGCAATCCCGATTATCTTCCAACCGAAAAAGGTAAACCATATTCTCAGATGACGCTAAACACCGCAAAAGGACGCGATAAAACAGTGCAACACTTGAGATGGCTTGAATCGGTACTTGAAACTTTAGATTTGTAATAAATTTAACTGCAAAGTGATAAATCAGTCTAAATTACCGAACGGCAAGAGTTGCCGTTCGATGATTGTAGTCTTTTTGAGCAACGTTATGAATAATCAACAAAGGTGACTCAGCACCTGTTGCACTTTTTGTGGTTGAGATTTTAACGCTTCTTGTAGTTTCATTCGCAAAATCCCTAACTTCTGATATTTACCATCAACTTTATCGGAAATTCCCAAACGTCTTGCAGCAGAACGAGCGCGCGTTTGTGGTAACTTTTGTATCAGAAGTGCAAGTAATTCTACGTCTACTTCCAGGGCAATAGTTTCGGTTATGCAATCAACTGGAGCAGTCGGAGATAATATAGTATCGTTAATTAGGGCTTGCTGAAATGTGGTAACATTATTAACTTGAAGTAAACAACTGTCTGTATCAGCTATACGATTCCACAGTTGTACTAAAGTTATAGATAAATCCAGGGCTATCATTGCCGTGCCTAAATTGAACAAAACAACAATAATAATTGTTAAGCAGTCTTGAATGTTTTGCATTTTCTATTTCTCCGAAAATCGCGCGTGTAGCGATGCGCTTTGTGTCATTAGTGAATGCCCGTAAGGGCTTAAAATTGTCTTCTATCGTTGTAATCAACTTACGATAGACTCTTCAATCATTGCAATCAAGGCAAGGAATTCGGTTTCTGGAGATTGTTGTGCTTTAAAATATATGCGGAAAGACCCATCAGAGTAAATTTTAAGGTCTTTTTCGTCAAATGATATTTCTTGTCGCTGTAACCAATAAATAACATAGCAATGAAACTCAGCTAAAAATAAAGCAGGAAAGTAAATTCTTCCGCTAACTGCTTTAGTTTGTGCATGAGTTAATACCTGAAATTGAGGTTGTGCTATAACGATTGCCATACGATTTTACCTGATTATATGAAATGTGAATATTTGTAAATAAGGGGAATGATTATCGTGCATTCATTCCCTTGCTATTAGGCGCCACTTTTATAAACATCTATCTCGACATTTGGTAAACACTGTTATTTATTTCCAAGCAGTAAATATTACCAATATGTTCTCTAAGGAAATATTCAAGGTCAGAGATTTGAGTTAAAGTAAGTTCCGTGGGGAGAATAAAGCCATCTTTTTGTAAAGCAATTTTAGGGTAATCCCGCTTTCCACATCTCCCTGTTTTCCGCAGATGATACCTGGCTTCATTAATTTGCAAGTCGTAGTTATTAAGCGGATAGTTACTTAAAAACTCAGACAAGCTTGAAAGCGAACTAATTTGAAGTGAATACGCTTGTCCATCTTCTGTACGGCTCGATATAAACATACTATTTTTCTCGCTGCATTTGTTTCATCACTCTTCAAGGCGTGAGCCTGTAAAATGAAAAAACCACATTTGAGCGGCGCCTATTATTAGCTAAAGATAGTTACTTCCCCAATACTTGAGTACCTATAATGTGGTGCTGGTTGCACGATAGAATTAATTTCATCAAAAATTTATATCATGATAGTTTTATGTCAAACAAATTCAATCATCCTAGAGCATATGACGCTGTTCTCGGAAATCAGCATTATCCTCATGCAAATGCTGTTGTTTTAGGAGGGATAGAAGGAGTCAAACAACGGTTAGCAAGTCAAGTAATATATGAGCGAATATCTGCTTTACCAGAAGCTCTGAATTATGATGCAGAGGGTTTAGCATTAGTAATACAAGCACTTAATGACCACTGTGAACAAGTTCATTTTGCAGCTTATAACTTATTAAATGACAGAAAAGAGTTAGAAGTAAAAATTGCACTACATAAGTATTTTTTAAAGAGCCATTATATCCGTTTTGATGGTTTATACTATAGTCGTAGTCAATCTAATAATTACTATCTTTTAAGGTTTTATCAAGATGGGAAAGTTTTAGATACAAATGTATTTTCTGGCAAACAAGATTTTCTTGAAAAAACGGCAGAATGGTTTTACCCAGGTCATAACCAGTTTATTTACCAAGGAATTTACCAAATTGAGGATAATTCTTTGAAATTGTCAATAGTTAATGGACAATCTGCTATTGACTATCAAGGCAAAATTGAAATGTATGGCTATACCATCTTAGTTACTTGCTATTGTCGCACTCGCCGCTATAATTTTATTAAAATACCAAATCTTAAATAGAAAAAATTGATTATTAGATTTTGTGTTTCCCATATATATTACACATGCTTAATGCAACGAACGTGTTGATTACTGACTATTACAAGTGTAATTAGTTAGTTTGATAAATATTTAAGTGCTTAATAATATTTATGAAAACGGTGCCTCAAATATCTGCTTAAATACTTGGGCATTCAAGTGTTTATAATATGGCGCCGATGTGGAAATAAAATTAACGTAATTTAATCACGGCGAGGTTGTCACATTTTGGGACAACCTCTAGATACCTCTCGCACCAGCACTTTCACCTGATTAGTTCAAACATATAAATTCTTCCTCGCCTGCTAGTTCAGATTCTGGAAGTTCATCACAATAGCCTAGTGGATAATCAAAAACTATCGTATAATTCCAGATATTATCATCATCAAGACGCAATCCAGTAACTCTACCGATAGCCCACTTACTAGGGTCACAATTACTTTTCATAGCGACGCGCGAGTTGAATGTGTATTTTGGAGTTTGAGCTAAAAAGTGAGTGAATGTTATTGTGATAATGTTCATATTTGTGTTTGATTGAAATACAAAAGTATGCAATTTTAATTCCGGCGTGAGCCTGAAAATATGCTCTAAAATTGGATAAATTTTCAAAAATTTTATTTAGCTAGTTTTGATGAGAGTGGAAAGCGCGCTTTAACTCACGGCGCCATTACCTGTGTTACTAAGCTATTTTCTTCTCCGCACGCTTTATAATTTCGTCACTCGTAAAAATATATAGTATTTGAGTTTTATATTAGTTGTTGGTGCCAATATAAAAAATTTACGCATATGGCAAATTTTTCATATGCGTTAGATATTTATGTTGTTTTAAACTGTTACTCAATCGGCATCCTAGACAAATGTTATGTAGAAATAATTTGACTAAACTCCGATACAGCATCATACTGGTCAGCCATACGTGAACACCGAGCTATTAGTTCTAAATCTAAATCAGGTAGCAAAATGCTTTTTGTAACTTTTTGATACGCGCCTGCTTGTAGCGAGTAAACTGAGATTAATCCATCTTCCCAATACCAAACTTCTGGCACACCTAGACGTTTGTATATTTCTAGTTTATCGATACCCCCGCTTGTTACCGTAATTTCTAAAATTAAATCAGGAATAGGTTTCTTCGTTTCTAAGTTATAAGACTCGTCAGGTTCTCGACGTCCTCTATTTTGACTTCTTCCAAGTGTTGCACTCCCCCTACCATAAAATCTGATATTTTTGATTCGCATGTACGCTTCAACTAACATTGCCAATGTTTTCTTGGAATCTTCATGGTCATCAGATAGTGGAGACATAATTTCGAGAATCCCATCTAGATAAGTTAGTCGGGCGCCTGTTCCTGCAAGCGTCACATCAAGTTGTTCTAGCTGTTCCCAACTAACATCATGTAGCAAAACGTAAGTGCCGCCCTTGTTGGTAGGTTTATCGAGAACTGGAGAATTCGGGTTCATAAACATTCACCACGAAGAAACGATTATTACATATTATAGCAATTTTAAATTATTGCGATTCATTATTTAAATTTCAAAGGCACCAAATAAAAAAATAACGCTTCAGGAAAATTTTCCTGACCCGTTAAATATTCATATTGTTCATATTACTGCTGATTTACATATTTGACAAAATTGGAAACTTTCCAGTTTAGACCGTGAACTCTGTCAGCAATATTTGGTTTAGATGAACTGCCGTCACATAGAAAACAGTCTTCACATCGGGTTCTGTCATCTTCTGTATTACGGCAAAGAACCTCGTTATTACCCAAAGGTGCATCGGGAGCTATAATTCTAAAGGTTCTCCAACCTTGATTTTGAGCTTGTTTTGCTTCTGAAGAGGTTTGCACTGATGCCATTAAATATTTCTTCCACCGCTCGTCGCACTTCGACCAAAAATGAGAATAGCCTGTCCACTTATTTGATGCTAAAATAATTGGCTCCCACACATCAAACGGTACTGCTGTTGGGTCTCCATAAGAACCAATTCTAATTGGGTAGCGATATCGTTCTATCATACTTATCTCTTTGGCACCGAGCTTATGGTAGGTTCCAGCTACATATTTACGGTAGATGTTATTAACGTTGCCAAGTTGAACGTAGCAACTTCCAGTTTGGCTCATTTTCATCGGGCACGACCCGCAGATCCCAGTGTCGAATCCTTGCTTTGCTGCATATGTAGGAAGAAATTCTTGTTGCAAAATCCATGATTGTAATAACCTTCCAGTTCTGCGGTTTGGTGTAGGGTATACAAAACCAGTTAATACTAGAAATATTGGGGAACCATTTATTAAAGATGCCCCTTCCCAGACAAGGTAACTATTTTCTAACATATATTGAGGGATGATTTTAATGAGTTAAAAGGGTGAAGCAATTGAAAAACATCGATTGACAGCAAAAAGGGCGATAAATAAAGCTTTATCACCCGAATATTTACAAATATTGAAGTATTGAGATGGAGAGATATTAATACTTCAATATGCAAGTATTAAGTTTTAAGGAATATCCTCCAGGCAAAGATTGTGCTGGAGGATATTCAGCACAAATACAACGACAGTAGCTTAGAAATAATTAGTCTCATCAATTATTTCTGACTGGTGGTTGATATTTGTGCTTTCTGCGTATTTCTGCCTGCGCTGCCATGATATTTGATTTTGTACGATTAGGTTGTCGAGAGTTTTACCAAATTTACGGCTAGCGTATTCCAATAATTGTTCTAGAGAATAGCGCTTTTCTTGAACTTTACCAAAATCATTAGAAAAGCGCTCTTTAAACTCATTCCAATCAAACAATTCTTTTAGGGAACGCTTGGCAACCAGTCCAGAAAGTTCACGGGTAGCGTAATATACTTTTGAGTACACACGTTCGGAGTAATCAACAACAGCGTACTCACCTAGAATTGAACTGTCGATTGGTTGGAAAGATGGCACAACAGATTTTTGCTTAGGCATATTTAAGACTCCATTATCTTCATTTTTATACAGGGCGTCAGCCCAATAGTGTTAGTGTTCGTACAATTATTTGAGTTCACCACCAAGCTGAATCATCACAGTCAGCCATCAAATCTTCCTTATCGCAGTACATTTGGTACTCATTCTCTAATTGTTCCAAATCCACATCTATTGCAAGAAGGCGCGCTTCGCACATTATTTCTTTCACATGTTCTAGCTCGCTTACACCTGCGTAGTAACTCTTAACAAACTTGTCAGCTTTACCTAGAAATTTTTCGAGATTAGTTACGAAAGTTTGCTCACAGCTAATTTGTTGAATCATACATGGTTAACCAAACCAGTTTTCGGCTCGATGCCGGCGTGAGCCGTTCTAAAATGGCGCCTTCCTACAACACGCATTATTCAATCAGAAAAACGAACGTTTGTTTTTTAGAACTAAACTGACGCCCAGCCACAAGATAATATTTTCTACCACAGCCAGAATGTCTCACAGTTTAGACATTGCATAAAACTAACCTAAGCAACATAAATAGGAGTAGATGAATACTTGGTAATTACAGGAGTCGATACATGTTAAATAACTGAGTAAAAAAGGCGCGCGTACAAATGCCATGTTCAGTTTCAGTTTTTGTTGCTTTATACAATTACGGATCGCGCAGTATTCACAGAACATAGGAACGCTCCTACCAAGCCACGTGGGAACTTAACTTACAGTTTTTGTACTGAAATTTGTTAAAAAATTGTTTAAATAAATAAAGATTAAGGGTTTTGAAGTATTCTCTTTAATACATGGAACTGCTATACTTGCAAACAAACTTATGAAAAATAAGGAGCCTTGGCTTGCCGTCAATCTCTCAAAAATTTTTCCAGGTTTAGGACAAATATATTCAGGTGATAAAACTAGAGGCTATCTCATAATCCTGATTTGTATTGCTACACAAATAATTGCTTCATATATTATAATTAGCCCGACTGGAAATGTTTTGCTTGGTGTTGGATTTTTCTTAATAAGTTTCATCATTGGGATTTGGAATCTTTTCGACGCTTATAATTGTGTCAAAAAGAAGAATAATCAAGATTTTGAGTACAATCGCCAGCAGAATAAAGACCCTTGGAAAGCAATGTTTCTGTCCCAACTATTTTTGGGAATTGGACATTTTTATATTGGAAAGTGGCTATTTGGCATATTTGCAATCATTTTAATTATAATTAGCTCACTGGCGCCTGGTTTACTTTCAGCAGTTACATCCTCGATTGTAATTGCTTGGATTGCTTATCTAGCATATGTATTTGCTCCAGTCAAAAGAGAAAACTCCAAAAAATTAGCATTTGTTGTGGCAATTTTTATCTTAATCTCCACAATGTTTTCCGCAGCTTTACCATACATTAATAGGGCATATTTTATTGAAGCACGTTGGATACCTTCAGGTGCGATGGAGCCGACTTTACACGGTACTCCAAATTTATGGGAAGCAGACCGAATCTTAGTAGATAAATCGATATATCGTTTTCAAGCACCACAAAGAGGCGATATTATAGTGTTTAAACCAACCGAAGAACTGCAAAGACAAAATTATCAAGATGCTTTTATTAAACGTATTGTTGGATTACCAGGAGAAAAAATTGAACTAAAAGGCGGAAAAGTTTATATCAATAACCAACAATTACCAGAAGATAAATATCTTGCGAATGGGCAACAAACGTTCGTAGATGTTTGTGTTTCTAGTCCACAACCAGCTTATCTAGCTAATAAAGTTACAATTCCTGATAATTCTTATTTGGCATTAGGAGATAATCGAACTCAAAGTTACGATGGTCGTTGCTGGGGTGTTGTACCTCGCGAACTTATTATTGGTAAAGCTTTTAAACGATGGTTTCCTCTCAATCGCACATCTGCTTTGTAATGTGGCGCCACAAAGAGCATCCAGTTGCTGATAATTGTAATGATTTTTATTATCAATTTAAATCTTTACCAAATTCTTTCAATTTTTGTTGTTTTGAGGATTTTGACGGGTTTTGCCAATACTGCTTTTCTTCTGGGGTGAGCTTATTAATGGATGCTTCCTGATTTTTAGTGGCTTTGTAAATTATTTCTTGATTATCATTCACAATTGAGAAAGTTTCTTTTTGAGCATGATAAATGGCTACATACTTAGAATCAATTATACCTGTTTGCAGAACTTCATCTTTGTTGACGGGATTTTCTTTAATCGCGGCGAAACTGGCATTGATTAAATTTTGTTCCCAAGTCGGGCGCCTGACGCTGAGTGCTTTCTGATTTTGAGGATTAGGGGAAGTTGCTGTTTTACTCAACTGCTGATTTGTTTCTTCTTCTGTTGACTGTTGGCTTTGTTTTTTTGCGGCGCCATGAGATTTAGTATCTGCCTGTTCCCTCGTCCAGATTTCAGGATATTTAATTGAAGAGGGATTTACCTTGATGTTAGCTATTGTTGCAGGCGCCGATTCGAGGGTCGCTTTAAATTGAAAACCTTGAACTTGCCTACCATGCGCGCGTAACTTTTCGCTTAGGCTGGTAAATGATTCTGAATCAATGACTCCCAAGGGTTTACCATCAACTAGAGCAATGGGTTTAGCAGCGTTAGAGTTTTGAGAATGGTTAATTGTTATAGTACCTTGTTCCCCTTTCCATTCTTGGTCAGCAAAAGCGTACTTTTTTAACTGCCCTACTTTCAACTGATTACCTTGGCTGCTGGTGATAATAACTGAAGCGCTATGAGGCGAGGTAATTTCTGCTTCAAATGAAGTGCCGATAGGTAATTGGGCTGATTCGCTGCGAAATACCCCCAGCTTTTTACCTTCGGCAACTAGCCAACGCTTCCAAAGTTCGGGGTTGGCTGGGTCAGGCGCCTTTTCTATGCTGCATTCAACTTTTTCACCAACCCAGGAGCGTCCTAAATGCTCGTTACATGGTTTGTGGGTTCCTACAATCGCAAAATCTGTGAACTGTAGAGAGTGCAATCGTTCTACTGACTCTGCTCCAAAAATTGCGAAAACAGCTGATGTTTTCCTAAAACCCCGTTCTGTATCTTCTTTAGAAGCTGTTGAAACTTGCCACATTGCTGCTGCCAATGCTTCTTTATGAGAGTTAGGAATACTTTGTGCTGTGGTGCCCGCAAATTCTCGCACTTGTTTAAAAGCAGCTTGAACTTGGCTTTGTGTTACACCTGGTACAATCTCTGCCGTCAGTTCCTTAAATTCTTGTTTCGTAATTTCTGGATAATTTTTTGCGCTTTCTTGAGATATGTAGCCTAAGCGCTTGTATTTCTGTTTTTTATCAAGTTTTAGTTCTGGCTCACCATCCGCGTTAAAAACTGGGGCAAGTGCTATCCACTTATTTCGGGCGCCTTTGGGGGAAGAGTTATTATTTTCAACAATTAGTATATCGAGTTTTCTCTTATCGAAGGCGTTGGGATGTTTAAATTCTGTCAAACCCAGTATTTCTAGATGGTTGCCTTTTGGACTGGTTGCAATGATTCTTGGTCCTGGCGCCTGCTCAGCTTCACGACCAATTTCGATTGCCCGATTTATCAACGTGTCGTAGGTTTTCTTAATTTGTATGGCATTCTCTCTTTGAGATGAAGTAAATGTAACTTGCTTGAATAAATCTTGGAATTGCTGTGTAGAGCGCGCTTCGAGGGAATTTTCTGTAAATGCCTCGTTTGTTTTGGCTGCCATAATATCGATGGCACCGTGACCATTGAGCTTTATACCTCTGGTTGTGTATACGTCATCAACTTTCCTTTCCTCTACCCAAGGCGCCACGTCAAAGCTTTTGATAATAGCGCTGCAAGCGTTTATAATTGCTGGGTCGGAACGGTTAGCGCTTTTTCCCCTGTCAACCTCAATTTGTAATTGTCCTCCTAGTACACCAACTAAATCGTGATAAAACTGCTTGCATTTTTCTAAAAATTTATTTACATCTTCTGATGACAGTAGAGGTAAATTCTTCTTGTCTCGAATTTGGTTATATTCATCTAGCGTCTGAGTTTCACCAATATTAACATTTATTTTATTATTTTCTAAGCATAACTGTGATAATTGTTTAATTTGTTTTCTAATATTGTCAGGATATTGAACTGGCTTATATTGGTCAGATTCTGCAAACAACATTTTCACCGCAGCGCAAGAAATATTTTTCATCAACGACCAAGCATCTGTACTGGGAATCGATATGCATTCATTTTCAAGCGCGATGCTTTTCATACATAAATTGGCAACTAAGCCAACTTTATTTTCCATCGCGTCTAAGGCGATTTGCTCAAAAGAGCCTGTATAAGCCTTTTTATTGGGTTTGACGATTTCAGCATAGCGTTTGTAATTCAGTTGTTTTTCTTTAATCTCTGCTGCTGTGTAGGGAAAATCACTTGCAAGTGCTATCGCCATGCGGTCGCCATCGCAATCTGATAGCGAATGCTTTAGTCCCTGTGGCGCCATCTTAATTGTGCCGATATCGTTTGGTTCGTTTGGTAGATGACGGTTAATGTAAACATCTACGGTGTTCGAGTTGGCAACCGGACTGCGATAAACAATTAATTCGGCGCCATCAGGAAAGTTCTGATAGCAAACTTCATTAGGGGCTAGGTCATGACAAGTTTGTGCCATTGCTGAATCAAATTTGATGAATCTACCCGTAGCACAATCCATATATTGCTCGCGCCAATGTTCAGCAAGCTTATCTACAATTTTGGGATGTTCTAGTAGCTGGCAGTGTCCTTGTAAATCGGCTTTGAGAACGCGATAAATTATATCTTGGTCGCTGGCGCCAAAAGCATCATCAATAAGTTTTTCTAAACCATGTAAATTCAAACTGTCAAAATCAATAAAATCTTCCTGCTCAGTTTCCCTTTTTATCTGGTGTTTATGCTTATTATCCATCGACTCAATGTAATCAGCAGCTATCTTTCTAGGGTCACTTGCCATTTGGGATAATTCTGAGAGGCGCCTTTCTAGTCGTGGTAGTACATCACCCTTTACCCCTTCTGGAAATAAATTCCAAAATTGGGCGCCTGTCGAGGTGATACCGTAGTATGCATCAGTTTTATTCCCAATACCCATTGTCATTAAGTATTCACCGGGAACAAGAGGAGTAGGGGATGGGGACAGTGGGGGAGTGGGGGATAAGGAGGGTGGACAA
Source organism: Calothrix sp. FI2-JRJ7 (assembly GCA_019359675.1). GTDB lineage: Bacteria > Cyanobacteriota > Cyanobacteriia > Cyanobacteriales > Nostocaceae > Dulcicalothrix. The sequence goes on along the minus strand of JAHHGX010000082.1, from coordinate 105,067 downwards.
TTTGAAAATTCAGTAAGCTGAGTGCTATCTTTTTTCAATTCCCCCACTCTCCCACTCCCCCGCTCCCCCACTCTTCCTTTAAGCTGTTCGGTAGAAATAATTAGGTCGTAGCCATTTCCAACATTACTTAAATCGCGCGGAGCAAATGTACCTTTACCTATCTGCCATGTTTGATTTATTGATTGGGAATCATTGTCTGGGTCAAGTCCCGCACGTCGTTCCTTGATGCCAAACCTTGTTTGAAAGGGAGTTTCTGGTTCGTTACCTAAACTTTGATGTAACGATGCATCAATTTTTGCATCTCCATCACCCACTAATTTAATCGCTTCTTCATTTGGCATTACCCCACCCGAAGCGCCAGTGCTAGCATCAACTACCAACACCCTGAGATTTTGGCGCTTACCGAAACTTTTACACGGAGTAAACATATTGCTTCCATAAGCGGCACCGAAGTGTGGTTGGTCGAATACTTTCTCTCGCAGCGCCTCATCCATAAAGTAGAAGCGGTCATCAGCAGCAAACTCAAGGCTTAATCCAAGTTTTGAAAACTTTTGTAGGTCTGCTTCTTTCGTTAAGCCTTGGTAGACGGCGCCTAATTTAAATGTGGCATTGGGGGCAAAATATTCTGCTAGACAGTGTTCAATCGTTTCTGTTAACGGTTTACCATCAACAGAGATGGTTTTTCCTGTTTTTGTGCAGAAATGTTCTAAGGTAATTGACATAATGCAAGTGCTGCAATCAAGTCACCTACAATTTTGTTTTCTGCTAGTTTTTGATTAATAGGTCTTAGGGCAGAAGTTTTGCTATCGCTTTAGTGTTAAAAGGTTATTCTGCCCACACTTTGGATTAAGTCGGAGGCTATATATTATGGATAACCCAAAACCACAGCGTAAGTATTCTTCGCCATACAGCTTTGATACACGGAGCGAACTGTTAACTCAGGGCATAGTTCATGCTGATGATTTAGCTGCAATAGCAGGGTTACGAATGCAACAGGAAGAAGACTTTGAAGAATCCGAGAGGTTGTTTGAGGAATGGTTGGAAGCACAGGATTTTCCTCCTGCTTCGGAGACTAAGAAACGGCGCCAGTTGTAGAAGGGTGTAGTTGTTGGGTTAATGTTGTTTAGTCACAAACGTTCTGGTTTTTTATGTTTCTTAACCAAATGCTCCCAACTGCACTAACCACGTTTACCAGGAATGACTTCCAATTGCTGGCGCCTGTAATAAAGGATTAAACGAGTACCTTCAGCAATGCCTGGTTTGTCTTTGAAATAAACGAGATAATCGCCTGTGGGTTGGTAATAAGAATCAACAACTCCGATACAATTTGTTAGGTCTAACCAGTTATGGCAATAGTACCCATTCACCCGAACTTTTGTACCCCTTTGAATCACAGAGAAATCAAGCTCTAACTGGGTTATGTTGTTTTTATTCATAACTTTAACGGATGGATTGTTGGCGCCTGTATTGATTTGTAGTTAATATTCACTCGGTAAAAGCAATACTTTTTCTATCAGGTAAAGTTTGATACGAGGCAGAGGAAAGTTAGTGTATGGAATTTCCTGCCGTAAAACTTCTTTACCTGTATTCCACTCACAAATTAAAACGCCAGATTTTTCTTGCACTACTAAATGCCAAATCTGAAATTCTTGCAGTTGAGGTAAGGATAGCAAGTTAGCATTTTGGTGTGAAGCGATAGCATCAAGCAACCAAAAGCATTCAGCAGCTTCAGCAAGATACTTAATTCCCGAAGTATATTTGATGCCTAACCAATGCTTATAAATTTCATCAGAACCTACAAGCCGCTTGAGTTTGGCAGTAATTTGTTCAGCACTTTCCACGACTGTTACCTCTGTATATATTTCAAATAACTAGAGGCGTGAGCCGTTAAACTTTCTATTACTTGCAAGAATCTTATAAGTAAGTTAAAAGTGATTTTTATACTTACAATGCAATCTTTATATTTGATTTATTGATGTAGTTAGAATAATTGAAAGTTATACCGTTTACTAATAAAGTGAGGTACAATTTAAATTGTAAAGCTCCTGTGAGTTAGGCATCCTTGACCACCATTGTGTACTTAATTTTTATGAGAATCTCTATACTTGTTCTTATTAAATCATTTGATTATCTCTGAATATTAAAAAATTTATTGTTGGAATTTCAACATGTTATTTTCTATCTTCTCCCAAGTTTCAGTTTTAAATGTTATAGCTGCTTTTTTACATTTAACTATCACAATAGTAGCATAAATTAGATTATCAATGATATGCGCCTCTTTAGATGAAAGGGAGAACATATCTATATTAATTCCAAGGATAGAAAGCCAAATTATTAATCCAAGAGTTTCTATATCATTTCGTTCTGTCTGATAACTTTTATTATTGTTGCCATTAATAGTTTTTTCAAGCTTGTTAAGCTCGTTGACTAAGTTATCTGAAATATCTAATATATCTAATTCTTGTACTGTTTTGGCAAGAGAAATATTTAGGTTAAAATCTTTTCCAATATCAATGATGAAGACAAGAGTGTAATCGAACAAGGCAGCTAAGTTGGAATTATAAATTAAAAGCAAGTCAAGAAAAAGATGTCTAGTTATAGCAAAATCATGCCTTAATCCACAGGCAATTGCAAGTAGTATAAAAATGAATAATGCACTAGCGCGTTTTGCCACTGAGTTAATATCACTTTGTGAGTTTGTTGTTACCCTATCTACCCAGCAAAGTATATCTTTTACTGTAGGCGTAGAGATGTAGTCTTTTGTTTTTTGCTCAATTTTTGTTAATAAATATTCCGCCTTGTCAAGTTCACACAAAAGTTCCGATACGATTAGAAATATTTCTAACCAATTTTTATCAGTAAGATGATTAGCTACTAATTCTTCGATTTGCTGATTCTCAACGATATAGCTAGCCACCAAATACTCTTGAAATGTCAAATGCGAAAATGACCAAATTCCTTGCGCCCTTTCAATTAATAATCCATGCTGCGCCTCAATTGCTCGCAAAACTCCTCGGCTCTCCCGTCGTTCTATTCCCAAAAACTCTTCAATATACCCCTCCAATTCCTTCTGCTTGAATAAGACGTACTGCTCTTGCTCAAACTTTTTCACCGCAATATAAATTAATAGCTCTAACTTTCGCTCCACCGATAAATTTCGATAAATCTCATCCCGCTCAACTTCCTTTGACTTATCCCATCGTTCTAACAATAACTCCAACCCTTCTTCATATAAATTTGAACGTTTCAAGTAAAATTTTCGTGTTTGTTGGAATACTACACAAGTCAAACTTAGCAAAATAGGTGTGATTGCTAGTTCCTGAATCGTCTTGTTTTCCTCCCGAAACAACTTTTCTAAAAATTCTTGTGCCTGTTTCTTCCCCACATGTCCACACACTGTCTCAAACCAATGGGCTACAAAAGCTCTCACCTGCTCTTCATTAAAATCTGCCACTTCTACACAAGTAAAGCGTTGTGATCGCCAATCAAATAAATCTGGTAGGGTTTGCGTTCGACAAGCTACCACTAGCAGTACCTGTGGATAGACACGGGCAAATCGCTTGATTTCTTTGGCAATTTGCTTTCCTGCTTCCCCCGTTACCTCATCCAACCCATCTAACAACACTAATGCCCTACCTTGATTTAGCAGTAATTGGATATCTGTATTACTTAACTGCCAAAGCTGCCTTAAAAACTGCTCTAAATTATAGCCAAACTGGTGCCCATCGTCTACAAAATACCGTAGTTTAATCAACACAGGAATGCGGTGTGTTTGTAGCTTACCTGCGTTACATACTGTTACAATTCGTTGTAAATAAGTTGTTTTTCCCGAACCAGGTTTACCCACTACCATCAGGTTTGTATTCCTATTAAGTACTGCCAACCCCGAAATACGCTGCTGTTGGCCGCCTAATCCAATTCGATCTAAACTCCGATAGTTAGAATTACCTTTTGTAAAGTCTTGCCACAAATCATCTAGTTCCGACCTGCGACTGCTGCTAAGTGACTCTAGGATATTTACATCTACAAACAAATCTCCCAAAGGCACCGGATGGTCAATTCCCCATAACGGCATTGTGCCGTGTAAACTTTCGGTGTCATCGTGGATACGCGCTCGCACTTGTTGCACAAGCGTTTCAACTGGTTCTGCTATCGCTAATCGGTCTTTTTTTTTAATACTGGGGTCAAATAATCTGGAAGGCTTTCCAAATCGATGGCATTGCAGCCAAATTCAAAGGCTTCTTCAAAAGATTTACCATTACCCAAGGCGCGGTAGAAACCCTTAGAAAAATTAATTGCTGCTTCATCCCCAATTGCTTGCTTCATTCCAATTACATATTCAATATGCTTACTAATTGTTTCTGCTTGCACTTCAGAATAACAGGCATTAAGGACTACACATTGTACGTGGCTATTTAATAATTTGAACAATCTCGCTAAAGCATCAGTGGAAACTAGCTGTGTTTTTCCTAATTCATTTTCTAGTGCCAGTCCATCCTCACCCATGCCATGTCCGCCAAAATGTACAATCTCTGGCTCCACATCAAGTAGAGCATCCTGTAAATCATCTGGACGTACTGCTTCTCGTTGCTGCAAAGAAAAGTTTGCACCATGCTTTGCTAGTCGTAATACCGTTTTAATTTCCCTAACTTCTTTATCCAGTCGAAGTCTTGCTTCATTTACTGGACTGGATGCCATCGTTAAAATAGTGCGTTTTGAAGGTCGGTTGTCGGGTTGCATTGCGGATTGATTTGCTTCACTGGAGCGGTAGTTTTGCGTAATATTACCAACAGTAATGTTACCACCAACTTGGATATTACCGCCAAAAATACTTTGTCCAGAATTGGGACGATTGTCTTGCATTGAAGTTTGTGATTGGCTGGAAGAGTTACCGTACTTTAATCCAACAGTATATTTTAGCACTGGATCATTTTATCACAAGGAAGCACGTTCGCAAACCAGGCGCCATCTGTTTTGTCTTTCTTACGTGTCTCCACTGCTAATATACCGCTTTCTGGGTCAAGGGTGAGTAAGGGTTAAGAGAAAGTTGAGTAAAATACTGTTGTGCTTGGGCGCCAGTTGCCAAGTGAATGTCGGATAAGTGGAGGATACGGATTTGCTTGTTAGATTTTGTGATGTAAAGTTTCCTATCCTGGCGAAATGCTTTAAGTTCTTCTTCGGTATGCTTTATTACTGTAGTTTGTAGTTTATACTGCTTAGAAGTGGAGGTAAAGCTGAAATGCAATTTAGCGCAAGAAGGCTTATCTAATGAGTAGTTTTCCAAATTTTGATGATATGGGGCTACAAAGTATTCTCAGAAATGTGATTGTTGGCGGTAACTTAAGCACAGGCGATATCACACAGATTCTGACCTACTTTATCAGTATTAACTTACCTGAACCTCCTAAACCTATTGGGGTTCCTCAGAACATTCCACGCAGTGGTATTACAAAATTTGTTGGTAGGGAAGAAACTCTTCAGAACTTACATACTCAGTTACAGCGTGGTAATTTGGTAGCAATTTCAGCGATTGCTGGGATGGGTGGTGTCGGTAAGACAGAATTAGCTATTCAGTATGCTAAAGCATACAAAAATCTATATTGTGGCGGAATTTGCTGGTTATTCGCCAGAGAAACAAGCATTGGACCTCAAATAACCAGCTTTGCTCAATCTCAACTGGGACTTACAATCCCTTCAGGTTTAGAAAAATTGCAGGAGCAGGTGGACTGGTGCTGGCGTCACTGGAAAGAGGGTGATGTATTAGTTATTTTAGATGATGTAGTTAATTATGCGTTTGTTGAGCCTTACCTACCGCCTGAAGATAAACGTTTTAAGGTTTTATTTACTACACGACAGAAGTTTGGTCCGCCAATTCAGATTTTATCTCTGGAGGTGCTATCGCTAGAGGCATCGTTGGAACTGCTGGGGATTTTAATCGGTGCAGAGCGTATTCAGCAAGAGCAGGCAATTGCCGAAACGCTTTGTGCTTGGCTAGGTTACCTACCATTGGGGTTAGAATTAGTAGGAAGATATTTGCGCGAAGTCTCAGATTTATCGCTAGCAACACTACTTTTTAGGCTAAAACAAAAGGCTGAGAAAAGGCAAGCACTACAGCATAAAGCACTCAAGGTTGGGGATGAGGAAACGCTGACATCGACTACTAAATTGGGTGTGGAGGCAGCGTTTAACTTAAGTTGGGATTTATTGGATGAACAAAGCCAATACTTGGGTAAATTGCTGAGTTTGTTTGCGGCAGCACCGATTCCTTGGGGTTTAGCAGAGCGAGTAAAACAAGAACATTGTGCAATGTACCCAGCAGTAGAAGAATTTGATGCTGAAGAGTTGGAGGTTGCTAGGGCAAGATTAATAAGATTTCATTTGCTACAAGCAGTTGATTTACAGTCTTATCGGTTGCATTCCTTAATTCGAGAGTTTTTCAGAGGTAAGCTGGAGGATGAGAGCGATGTTACAAGTTGATATTTATCGAGAAACGGAAGCGGAGCAGTTGAAGCGTGCATTTTGTAAGGTGATGGTAGCAGAAGCGCAACAGATACCGCAAACCCGTGAATTTATTGAACAAATCACTAAAGTAATACCTCACATTGCAGAAGTAGCAACTTGTCAAAATAAATGGTTGAGTGATGATGATTTAATTTGGCCATTTACCACTCTAGGACGTTTTTATGCAGAGAAAAGTTACTATGCAGAGGCAGAATATTGGTATACTCAGTGTTATGAGATAGCAGAACTTCGCCTGGGAAGATACCACCAAGATGTCGCCACTAGTATAAATAATTTAGCAAGATTCTATGATATTTCAGGTCAATATCATAAAGCTGAATCACTTTATAAGAAAGGGCTTAGTTTGCAACAAAAACTATTAGGTACTAATCATCTTAATACAGGGCATATTCGTGCTAATTTGGCTTGCTGTTACTTGTCTCAAGGTCGTAGTGATGAGGCAGAAGAACTTTTGATTAAAGTTTTGAAGTTATATCAAGAATTATTACATGATGATGATTTGCTGATGGCAAATACTATTAATAATTTAGGATTAATCTATCTCAATAAACAGCAACATACCAAAGCAGAACCATTACTAAAGCAAGCCCTAGAATTACGCCAGCGCCTTTTAGGAGACTACCATGTTGATACAATCACTAGTCTCAGCAGTTTAGCAACCCTCTACTATAATCAAAAACACTATGCCAAAGCAGAACTACTGTATGTAAAAGTTTTAGAATTTAATCAGCATCTATTAGAGGAAAATCACCCTCGTATTGCTTGCGACCTTAATAATTTGGGAGCGTTATATTCTTCTCAGAGCCGCTACAACGAAGCTGAAAACTTATTTAAAACCGCATTAAAAATGCGTCAGGAACTTTTTGGTGATACCCATTTCAGTATGGTAGAGTGCCTTAACAATTTAGCCGGAGTCTATTGTAAGCAGGGACAGTTTCCCAGAGCAGGTTCACTTTTAGTCAAAGCGCTTAAGATTAGCGAGCAACAGTTGGGACTACAAAATCCTCGAACAGTTATAGTGCAACAACACCTAGCAGAACTAAAATCTGCTGGGTTATACATTCCAAAAATATATCAAGCAGGTGCAGTTCATAAAAAAGGATTTGGTCACAATGATAGAACAAACTCAAAATCTAAAAAGCGTTAGTTGGAGGAATATGGAAATTAGCAGCAAGAGTGCTGGAGAAAGTTTGATTCATCGTAAATTTGTTAGCAATGGCAAGTTTACAGAACAAGCAGCCCTGTAAATAGTTGAGAGGTGGTCGCCAACTAGCATATTCTTTCAATTATCATGTTGACATTAACGATAATTAATATACCAAATCTAAAGTAATGAGCGACGATAAGCTACCGATAGAGAAAAATCGTTACAATCTTGAGCAAGTCGAACAAAGCATTTTTGATGGCGCCCAAATCAGTGGCGATGTCAATATAAGGGATATTACCCAAAATAATATTGTTATTAATCAACCAGAAGATCCCAAGCCTGTAGGTATCCCCCAAAATATACCACACAGAGGTGTAACAAAATTTGTTGGACGCACTGAAGAAATGAAAATCCTTCATCATATGTTGCAAGGGACAGATTGCGTAGAAATTTCTGCGATAGCAGGTATGGGAGGAGTCGGTAAAACGGAACTGGCAATTCAGTACGCTTTAACTCACCAAGAAACTTATCAAGGTGGTATTTGCTGGCTCCAAGCAAAGGAGCAAAATGTAGGAAATCAAATTATTGATTTTGCAAAAGCGCAATTGGGCTTGAACCCACCTGATAGTTTAAAAAGTATTGCCCAACAATTATCTTGGTGTTGGCAGCGCTGGCAGCAAGGAAACGTACTGGTTGTGTTTGATGATGTTAAAGATTATACGCAAATCAAACCGTACTTGCCGCCTTTCGGTTCTCGGTTTCGGGTACTGCTTACTACACGCCAACGATTGCTGAAATCATCAGAAAGATTGGAACTTGATGTTCTAGGTTTAGATGCGGCAATAGCTTTAATTGAATCGCTGATTGGTGCAGAACGTTTGCAAAAAGAGATAGAGGTTGCTAAATCTTTGTGCCAGTGGCTAGGCTGTTTACCTTTGGGATTAGAATTAGTTGGGCGTTATTTGGCTCGAAAACAAGATTTATCTTTGGCAGAAATGAAGCAAAGGTTAAACGAAAAACGGTTAGAACAACAAGCGCTGAGAAAACCGAAGTCAGAATCAGATATGACTGCCCAATTGGGTGTAGCTGCAGCTTTTGAATTGAGTTGGAAAGAATTAAGCCCTACTGCTCAAGAGTTAGCTTGTTTTTTAAGTGTATTAAATTTAGAGTCAATTCCTTGGAATTTAATTGAGCAATGTTTTCCCCACCAGGAACAAGAAGAATTAGAGGAAATTAGAGACGACTTATTGCTTGATTTACATTTGATTCAAAATGAAAGTAAAGGAGCATACAAACTTCATGAATTAATTAGACAGTTTTTGCAAACCAAGCTTACTGAGTTAATGCAGGTAGCTGATATAAAAAAAGCTGTTACATTAAGAATAGCTGCACTTGTTGAATATCAGCCTGCTTATATAATAAAATTATTGAAAGATGGTTTGCTTGACTGGAACTTTGTTAATGACATTTCACAAATTTCTGCTGTTGAATTAGGTTGGCAACTCCGAACAGCGACAAAAGCTTGGAGTATAGGTATTGGTCAATTGGCTAATTTAGTTTTACATTTACGTAACAATGGAAGTGTGCCTTCATTAGGAGTCCGTGTAGTTTATCTTTCATTAACTGACCCCAGAACTAACATCACCTATAAGTACGATAATTATTTTCAGACTGCCTGGTATTTTGGTAATGAAACGTTAGAAGATATTGTTGAATTACCACCAGAAGTTGAAACAGCATTAGCATATGATAATTCAGAAAAAACATCGCAGTCTCAAGTTTTTTTTGCAGCAGGCTGGAATTATTTTAGACGTGCCTCACTTAATACTAAAGCCTCCTGGGCTTGGCAGTGGACTTTCAACATAATTAGAGATACTCTGACCGAATTATTAAAACAACGAAGACTTCCTGTTAGTGCCGGCTTACTTTCTCTAGAAGCTGCTTGGCACGCTGCATTGTATTTAACTAATAGACGTAATTCTTCGTATTCAAATCCGATTTCTCTGAGTGAAATCGAAGAAATACTATCTCGCACAAATAACTCTCGTTTTTCAAAAATGTTACAGCATTGTGTTGATCAATTAAGAATTGATCTTGAATATTTGCGTGAGCAAGATGAGACAAATTTGAGTCTTCCCTCTTCTTTTCAAGCGTTTAAAAATAGTCAATACATATCTCCCGAAATATTGCTGCAATACACAGAGCATGTTTTTCGGGGCGCCATTGAAGGTTATTGTCAAATTGTTAGCTCCTTGTTCCCAAATTTTCTATCAAGTTTACAGTTAGCATCAATATTTCCTGCGCGACTTGTAGGTGTTGTTGTCGTATCGTCAAATTCGGCCAGCTTAACATGGTTTTGGGAACCTTTGCCCACAGGTAGCCAAAGTTGTACTGAGTTTAAGCTAGGGGTAAATCATCTTTCTGAAGATGACTCTCGTTTTCAATATGCTGCAAATCAGCTACGCTTATTACGACCAAATAGCTTCAAACACCTTTCTGTAAAAATAAGATCAGAATCAGAGCTTTCAAAGTCCTGGCTGGGAGACAATCCTGTCACAGAGTTAGCATATAAATGGTTGTGGGAAGATTTGAAAAAAGTTTTCTACTTAGAAGGTGAAATTGGCTATGCTGGTTTCCCTTACTGGCGGTAAGCTAGTAATAATAACTAATATTATTTTATACACAAACTCATACAACATCCAAAAATTAATCATTCTTTTCATAGGTTTTGTGCCAAGCCTTAAGTCCTTCTCCTGCCAGCACACCTTGATGCAGGTAGTAAACTCCTGAAAGCTCCAAACGCCCATGCCATCCTTGATTGTTCCCACCAATTATCATACGTTCTCCCAGCACCGTCCAAATCATCTCCAGCTTATTTTCTACTAAAAAAGGAGTAAGTTTTTCTTTTGAAATTAAAAAAGCGCTAGGTCCCACTTCCTCTGCTGATGGGTTAAAGGCTACAACTTCATTTATTGAATCTACGAAACTAAATTTACCACCTGACCATCTAAGACCCATATTCTTAATTAGCCAAGCAGATGGCATTAAGGCTGATATTGTATCGTCAATAGAACAATCAAATGTTGAGTTTTCACGTAAATACTCTATAGTTGTTACAACTATTGGGTAAGGTAAAGTTTCTTGCCCACTCCAAATCTCAACCCAATCTTGTGTTTCATCGAATCTCTTATTTGTATATGATGGAGACCAAGGAAACTCGCCAACAAAAACATCAAGCATGTGTTGTGATTCTGGCATCCATCCCCCCATAAAGTTTTTATCACTTAACCATTCTAATACTTGGTTAAAATGTTCTTGACGAATGATATAGCTTCGCACCTGATACCATATGTCGCGTCGTTTACTCTGATACTTTTCTTCTTCTATTGGTGCTGTTTCCGTCCATCGATAATGTCCTTCCAAAGTTAACCAAGTTTGACCATCATTTGGTTTGGTTAATTCAATTAATCTAATTGGTTCGGGGCAATCATTTTCCTTTGCTATCCAAGCAATTTTTTCTTGTTTATTAGCATCGTTAAATACATACTCAACAGGTTGCCACCATATAAACTTTTTTCTGTCATCTTCCTGTTCAGGTAATTTCCGTAACAGTAATGATGGGTCGATATCACGAGTTCCTGAACTAATCTGCCACGGACCATTATATTTTTGAGGAGAATTATCTAACCTATAATTCCCAGTAAACTCGAAGTTGTCTGCAACATGAGCAAGAAATTCATGATAAGCAATCCACTGATATTTCTTCCCAATTCTCTCAGATTTATTGGCTTCACGACTATAGCTTCTATAATTTATATGTCGGTCAAAGTATCCGAACTTATCTTTCGTCCAACCTAATTCAAATACCCGTTTTAAAATCCAACGTTGGGCAATAGATAAATCAAATCGAAATTTATCACCTTTTGGATCTTCTAAGTAAGGCAAAATAAATTCGTTGAATACCCTTTTCTTTTTATTACCTAACGTTTTTAAAAATATTTTTTCTTCACTGGCAAGAAAACGATCTAACTCTTCTTGTGAAAATTCATATTGAAAACGTTCTCTCTGTTGAGCAGGTTCAAGGCGTTGCAAGAATTTAACATTAGAACGTAGTTTTTCATAGTGCTGCCAAGCATCTGTTTGTTTTTGAGTTAAAGACTCAATAAACTTTTCATATTCTTTTTTTCTAATAGTACAAATTTCTTTGCTGCCTTGTTCTGTTAAACGATGCGAAGACCATTCAAAATCTCCATGATTAGTGCCGATAATATACCGAGCAAAATCTCCAAAGTCCATCACTGATTCATAAATATCGTAACGTGCCCACTCGATATCATCCATATCTTCCCATGTTCTGCCGTAATCTTCTAATTCTTCTTTTGTGGAAATCTCATCGAACCAAGGACTTTGGTAAGGTGGGCGAGCGCGTATTAAATCGACATTCGCTGGTAATAAGTTGCGATGGACTGCGGCTTCGATAACCCCACGCGCATAGTCGCGCAGGAGTATGTGTGCCGGCGGTTTACCGTCCTGAAACACCCATTCGTAAACTTTGCCAGCAAGCTCTGCTACCCCAGTTACATCGTTACTAAGCATTGCCACGCCATAAGCCACAGCATAAAGGCGTTCTAGCACATAAAGATCATTAACGTCCAAAAATTGCCCAATTACCCGCACTAATATGTGGGGTCTTAGATGAAGCATAGCAACAAGGGCTTTGGTTGCACGATCACGAACATAACGATGAGAGGTTGTTAAAAACCATGCTAAAGCAATGGCACAAAGTTCAATCGCGTCATCTGAAATATGTGTTTTTTCAGCCTCCCATGACCATTCCAGCAAGCGGTCAACAGCACCACGTTCTTCATACTGGAAATACAAATATATAGACCAAAGCTTGTCGCGGTCTGGCATTTCAAGGCTGATAAGGTGGTTATGAAGAAATTTGGCATTTAAGGGATGTTCTGGATCTGCTGCAACTGTTAGTAGTAAATTGTATACAGCCTCTTCTCCACCATCCTCAACAAATATCTCATTAAGATAGTCCTTGGTTGCATCAGTTATTTTGTTAGGGTTGCGCCAGATAATACTGTGAAGGAAAGTACGTTTTAAAATATCCCAAGTTTTCGCGTGTGGAGCTAATTCTACTAATTCGTACCCAGTTTTTTCCGGCAATTGAATACAGACAGCTTCAATCCAACCACTGTAGCGCCATGCCTGCCAATCATCAGCCAGCATTTTCCATAATGGTTGATTTGTATTAAATGAAGCTGCTAAGTTGTTTTGATTAAGATGTTTGTTTAGAAGGTAGCGAACTATGAGATGGTCGCTAAATTTCTCATAAGGAAATTTAACAGTGTCAATAGTCTGAGGGTCGGAATCATCGTCATTTGAACGAACATAAACTAAATCCTCGGCAAGTAACCCTTCGCTAACAAGATTTACAAATAGTGTTTGCTGATGACCTGTTGCAGGTAGGATTTGATTAACAATTTTTTTTGCTTCTTCTCTCTCTACCCAAAGTTGTCCGGTTTCCGCCATGTGGCAAGCAAGTTTATCTACTGCTTGCAGAACTAAATTAGTCTTATCATCATAATCAAGCTTTTGCCATAAAATTTCGTGGACAGTATTTATAAAAAAATTAAAGACTGCTGAAATGCCTTTAAGCCCTTTTGGTATGCGCGTTAACTTTCTTTTAGCAAGACCTTCGCAGAAAATCTTCAGAAAAAGGGGATTGGAAAATTCCGGTACTAATAAGGGGATATTTGGACGCTCAATACCATAGTGGTCAAAAAAGGTTTTTGTTGCTATGTACTCATGGCTATTAAAGCCACGATGGTAAACCCTAACTAAGTTTTCAGGTATGAGTCCATTTGGTATGACCATTCTCTCATATGAGGTACGACAGCTGATCGCAATACCAATACGTGGATAATGACTTAAAACGCTGATAATACCAGCAAGCTCATCTTTCCATAAACGTCTGCTATCACTTTCGTTAAGGGCATCAATTAATATTAGCGCGCGTCTTCCACAAGATTGTGCAACTGTATTTAAAGCATTAAGAAATTCATGTCGATCACGAAATGGCAGGTGTAACCTCTGCATAATTTGGAACCAAGGCTCACCATTGCTAAAATGCTGCCCTAACAATATTACTGTGGGTAATGATTCATCAAGCCGACGTTTTGCTATATCGCAAAATAGGTGGGTTTTACCCGTACCTGCTTCCCCCAGAAATAGAAGCGCTCCTTGATTTGCGGCTTGTGTACTATCACTTGTTGCAAATTTATTTATCTCCACCACAACTTTTTGAACTTCAAAGACGTAGTGGCGAACATTTTCCAATAACTCTTTGTCTGGAGAGCGAGTATATGTGTTTTTTGTTGCTTGTGCTGTTTTCGGCTCAAGTAATGATTCTGCTTGCCGTGACAATTCATGGCATTCAGATGCAACTGTTCCTATTTGTTGAGCCAGTGCTGCCAAATGGGAAAAATTAATGGGTGTAAATGTATCTCGGTCAATTTGTTTTAATGCACTTACTAACGCGAGGGCATTTTTACTCAGCGTATTTAGTGATTGTGCTATTTCTGGAAATTTCTGCTCAAGTTCCGTTGATGCTTTAGCTTGACTTAATTTTCGACAAAGCTGACCATATAAATTTTGGATACGGTCAAAAAACTTATCGGTTCTACCAAGTCCCTCAAAGGCCCAAGCTTCCGGTAAATCAACGTGAATTTCTGGAGTATAACGGGCGCCAGCACTTGCCCGAACTTCCTGAAAGTGCTGACGCATTCCATTAATAGTTAGTTCTGGTGGTGGAGGCGCCAGGTAGATATTTTGGGTTGGACTCTCAACAGTCAAATCACCACCCACGTTGAGGTGATTCAGCATTTCCTGCTGAAATTTTGGCTGTTGATTTTCTCCTGACTGGTTATTTGCCACCTCGATTATCCTGAGTTACATCACCAACTTTAACATCACCGCCAACGTGCCAATTTCTACCAAATGTTTGTTGAGCATTACTTCGCCCGTCATTGACTTGTTGAACATTTCCAATCTCAACCTTGCCTCTGACACGCAGTTCCTCCAAAACTACTTGTACAGTAGGAGACTGTGACTGCAATTGCTTAACTAATTCCTGTAACTTGGTTGCAAAATCCTGGTCTGACTCCATATGAGTAACAAGTTCTGCTTGTAGTACCTGAGTATTTGCCTCAGTTGGATTTGCTTCTGCTCGTGTTAGTAACCCAGACGTTCCTGCGGTTTGCAATTTTGCCTGAACTGTTTTGCGTACACTTTGGATAGTTTCCCCACTTTTATCCCAGGCTGTTTCACCAATTTTCTCGCCAACTTTTTCTAACGCTTTCGGCAGAATAACCGTAGTAACCACTCCAGCAACCACAGATAATGGATCCATTTTCATTCTCCCACTAGAGAAAATCAGTATAAAACTTTATCTACTCAAATATAACGACTATTTAGAAAAATGTGGCATCTGAAACAATGTACTTTTTTATACACATTTGAAACCATTGCTGTATCTAAGTTTATCAGGGTAATTGTTTCTCTTTAAGCTAAAAAGTATCAATTTTAAAGAGCCGTGTAAAAATAAGTTATACAATTTTAATAGGAAGTCGCAGATAACTAATTGAGCTAAAGCCTTTTTAAATAAGCATCGCTTCTATGCAGCTTTACACATATATTAATATTAAACAGTTGAGTACTTTCATGTTTATAGGTTGAATTTTGTGCTTTTGTATTTTTCTATTTCTTTAATGGGTAACAGTAATGTATCTTCTATTTCTTGGCGTACTGCCTTACTAACTACACAACCACTATTGAGGCAATCTATTAGCAGCTTATTGGCATCATAATACTGTTTTAGTAATTGTTTTTGTTTGTTAGTGAACTGCCATTCATGACCAATATTACGATATTTAACCATCACATATCTTGTTTTTTCTATCCGCATCTGTTTGTAAACTTGCCACCATTGCTGATTTTTCATAGTATCCTTCTCATCATCTGGAGGCTTGGGTAACTGGGTACTTATCTGTTGAAGCGATTGTAGCATTTCAGGGTTAAGCGAACGAATATAGTCTGATGATGGTTCAGGAAGATTCCACTCAAAAGCACTGTAATTTTTACCAGATTGAAGCGTGCGCTCAATAGATTGTTCAAGTACCAATTTATAAAATTCTATCTCCAAAGTAGAAGCATATATGTCGAAGTTGAAAAAAAGTTCTAAGTTAATAATATCAAGCTCAATACCTAAACCAAGGTTAAAGTAAAAGAATCGAACCTCTATTGGAGATTTAGATGTTTGACAGGAAGAGAATTTCTCGTTGAGCCAGTTGAGAAACCGCTGTAATTTCTCATCTGAACTCACGATTTTATTAATATTTTCTTGCATTAACTGTAGTAAATTATCAGCATTATTAATTATTAAAACTACTAGTAAAAATACTTCTCGCCAATACTTTTCCATAACGTGGCTGGTCAAACTCTGCCAGTCAGTCTGCTCGCAGAACCACTTCGCCACCAAATACTCTTGAAACGTCAAATGCGAAAAAGACCAAACCTTCTGTGCCCTCTCAATCAATAACCCATGCTGAAACTCGATCGCTCTCATTACCCCTCGACTCTCCTGTAGCTTAATCCCTAAAAACTCCCCAATATACCTCTCCAACTCCTCCTGCTCAAACAACACATACTTTTCCTGCTCAAACTTTTTTACAGCCAAAAAGCTTAAAAGTTCCAATTTTCGCTCCACCGATAAATCCTGGTAGATCTCACCGCGCTCAACTGAGCGTGATTTGTCCCACCGTTCCACCAATAACTCCAACCCCTCCTCATATAACTTAGAACGCTTCGAGTAAAATTTTTGTGTTTGGTGGAATACCGCACAAGTCAAACTAAGCAAAATGGGTGTAATTGCAAGTTCTCGAATTGGCTTGTTTTCCTCTCGAAACAACTGTCCTAAAAATTCCTGCGTTTTTATTTCCCCCTCACTTGCATTCACACACACCGTCCCAAACCAATGAGCCGCAAATACCCTCACCTGTTCTTCGTTAAAATCCGCAACTTCCGCATAAT
Source organism: Calothrix sp. FI2-JRJ7 (assembly GCA_019359675.1). Lineage (GTDB taxonomy): Bacteria > Cyanobacteriota > Cyanobacteriia > Cyanobacteriales > Nostocaceae > Dulcicalothrix. The sequence continues at coordinate 88,299 of JAHHGX010000082.1, read as the reverse complement.
CAAACCGCTCAAACCGCGATTCTTGATTTTGCGTCCTACAAGTCACTATCACCTGCACCTGGGGATAAGCACGGGCAAACCCCTTAATCTCCCTGGCAATTAGCTTTCCTGCTTCTCCTGTAACCTCATCCAACCCATCCAGTAACACCAATGCCTTACCTTGATTTAATAGTAATCGTATATTTGTATTACTCAACTTCCAAAGCTGCCCCAAAAACAGCTCTAAGTTATAGGCAAACTGGTGCCTATCATCTACAAAATCCCGCAGTTTAATCAACACTGGAATGCGGTGTGTTTGTAGCTTGCCCGCATTACATTCCGTTACAATTCGCTGTAAATAAGTTGTTTTTCCCGAACCAGGTTTACCCACCACCATCAGGTTTGTATTCCGCTCTAGTACTGCCAACCCCGAAACACGCTGCTGTTGCCGACCTAACCCAATTCGATCTAAACTGCGATAGTTAGAATCACCAGTTGTAAAGTCCTGCCACAAATCATCTAGTTCCGACCTGCGACTGCTGCTAAGTGACTCTAGGATATTTACATCCACAAATAAATCTCCCAAAGGCACCCAATGGTCTATTCCCCATAACGGCATCGTGCCGTGTAAACTTTTGGTGTCATCGTGGATACGCGCTCGCGCTTGTTTGTCCAAACGTAATCTTGCTGTATCCGCAGGGCTTGATGCTAAAAGTAAAATTGTACACTTTGGGGTTGGGTTGTTAGTTAGGTTTGTGAGCTGGCTTGCAGTACCAGTACCATAAATTTGCGTAATACTTCCTACACTTATATTACCGCCAACTTGTGTATTACCACCAAAAATACTTTGCCCAGGATTAGGACGATTATCTTGTACTGAAGTTTTTGATTGACTGGAAGAGTTACCGTACTTTAAGCCAATGGTATACCTTGGCACTGGATTATTTTTGTCACCCCAGCGTGCGTCCGCAGACCAGGCGCCATCTGTTTTTTCTTTCTTACGTGTCTCCACCGTTAATATGCCGCTTTCTGGGTCAAGCGTGAGCAAATTATATTGTAGAGGAATACCCGTTACTTGTTCTTTGGTTGGGGCGCCGAATGTTCCAGCAGCAATAATGCGTAGTCCCCGCCGAGTGTCATATTGAAAATTCTCATCTTTAGCTTCATGGATGTGTCCATGAATACCAAGCTGAAAACCATTAACTGCTAACTGCTCAAGAAAAGCAACATTTTTTATCGACTCGAACCCATTAACGGGATGATGCCAAACAGCTATCTTTAGCCAGTCGCTATAGTCCTGATTCAAAATTTTGTCGAGAGCGTTGGCGATTGCATTCGGATGTATACCAGCACGATTTTTGTACTCGTGGTCAATTTCCCAACAGGAATTAAGTGCTAAAAATAAAATTTTGTCTTCAGGGCAAGGATGTAAGATTGCTTGTTGGTCGTACTCCTGGGGATAGGACTTATTGTAAATTTTTTTATAAAAATGATTATTGAAATAATCGAAACGCTTTTTATACTCGGTTTGATCACAAATTAACGCTCCAGCACTACCTGCTTCAATATAGCGACCTTCAGGCAATGGTTTGGGAAGCTTACGAGTCGGGACAAACCCATATGCAGTTTCGGATAGTTCCCAATTAAGGTCATGATTTCCAGGAACAATAACAACGCGATTTGGATCAAGCCCATAGCGTTTTACCAGTTTATCAATTAGCTCAAAAGCTGCTTCGTATTCCTCCTCTGTTGAGCGGTTGGCAACATCCCCAGAAATAACTAAATAATTAAGCTGCTTGACATTAAGATTTTGCGTCAGGTCACTAGCAAGTTGAGTAAAATACTGTTGTACTTGGGTGCCAGTTCCTAAATGAATGTCGGAGAGGTGGAGAATGCGAATGTGTTTATCTACGTCTGTCATGTATAATTCATTATCCTGACGGAATGCCTTTACTTCTTGCTTAGTACGTTCTTTTACTGTAGCTTGTAGTTCCTGTTGTTTTTTAATATACGCTTTATCGCTTTCATATTTTTCCTCTATACTACGAGGAATTAATACACCTGTGTCACAATACTGACAAGAAATTTCCAGCTTACCTGCCTTTAGTCGTGCTTCAATAGCCTCTCGGTTTGTAACTTCTTTACCACACTCAGGATTAGGACAGTAGAGACGAATACGTTCTTGAATATCAATGCCTTTGGTATAGAGGTGGTTAGTAATAAACTGAATGAAAGTAACACGGTAAAAGTCGCTAACCCCAGGATAAAAGTAAATTTCCAGTTCCCCAGTGCCTTCTGATACTTGTTCCATTGCAAAGCCGAGACGATGGGCTTCCCGCGAAAACTCAGCTGTGTATTTCCAGAGGTTTTCTCGTTGGAAATCTTTAGTATAGCTGAGACAAACCACTAGAGACGCATAAATTGCTTCGATACTACCAGAAAATTCGTAGGTAACTTCTGTGGGTGGGTGAGTATTTTCGGCAAACCGACGTAATGTATTAAACTGGCTAGGAAAAACTAATCGCCCTAATTCTCTAAAAGCTAAGTTACAGCGAATAAATAGCTCTACAGTAGATTCCAGTACCAATTTTTCTTCTATTATAGGTAAGCGTTCTTTTATCGCAAAGCTATTAAAAGGTAAATTAGCACAAACTACGTCTCTTTCGGGAATTGAGCCAATGCCCTCTGGATGATTGCGAGCCGCTTGAATGATAGACGAGGCGTATTGGTTGATAAATTCGGGACGCAGCAACACTAGTTGCATGGTAGGAGTGGGAGCAAGGCAATAAACAAACCCTTGTGCTTGCAGTAAGCCGACTACCGTATCAAGTTCTGCTTGAGTTGGTGGACGTTCTGTATAACGTTTTTCAACTTCCTGCTTGACACGCTCTATTGGAATTAAGGTATCTCCTGCTTCTTTGCGCTCCAACAAAAATTCACGAATGACTTGAAACAGCTTTGGTGTTGTAGTACGGGGCAGCTTGTGCCAGGGAATCGATGCAAGAATTTTTTGTAATAATTGTTCTACCCCCTCCCCCGTTTTTGCTGAGGTACGAAAGTAACCATCTAAACTATAATTACCTATAATTCGATTTATTTCGCGTTGGTCTACTGTAACAGGACTAACATCACAACGGGCAGAAACTAAATATTTGAGGGCATTTGCAGGAGCCAATTTTTTTAAAACCTTTGCCCAATATGGTATTCCTCGAAAAGGTTCGGCTGCATCGGAGCAGTCAAATAATAAAAGGGCTACATCCGTATTATCTAAAAATAATTGGTGAACCAAATGGTAGTCAGGTTGTCCCGCTAAATCCCAAAGGGTAATCTCAGGTCGTACTTTGATCAAGTCACTACCTGAATTTACTGTTTGGGTAACTGGAATTTGCCAGAATTGGGCACCATGAGTTGAGTCTGTTTTACGAAATTTTTTTTCTGCAATGTGTATACCTAGTGCAGATTTACCTACACCGCTTTCACCAACAAGTACTACCTTGGTATTAATAAGAAAAATCTCTTTGTTGGTCTGGCTCTGGCGAATAGCATTTTCTAAGATTTTTTTGATTTCTCGTGGAGTAAATCCACCTCTAAATTTATATATGTTAACCACTGAGTCATTTTCGCCTGAAGTTGCGATTGTAGGTTGATTTTGGTTAGGATGGAGAGCGAAATTAGCTGGCCAATGATACTGATTTGAATCTGAAGGCACTGATAACTCTGTTACCTCGGCATTCGTAATACAGTCCCAAACCCGAATTGTTGCATCAACTGACTTAGAAAATAAAAGGCGACTATCCGTAAAAAAAGCAACATGATTTATGGCATCGATATGACCCTCAAAAATATTTGTCATCTCTCCTGTCTTGAGGTCCCAAAGCCTAATAGTCCGATCTGCTGCTCCTGACGCAAGCATCAAACCATCTGGCGACCAGGCAACACAATTTACGAAACCAGAATGTCCCAAAAGTGTCCTTATTTGTTTCCCAGTTTTGGATTCCCAAAGCTTGATACTTCCATCATCAGAACATGAGGCAAGGATTTGACCGTTTGGGCACCATGCCACATTATTAACTTGTGACGTATGCCCTTTGAGCATTTGCTCTAATGCCCCCGTATTTGGATTCCACAATCGAATAATGTCTTCATTAGAACACGAAGCAAGATGTAGTCCGTCAGGAGACCAAGCCACACTAAAAACTCGGCTATCAGATACGTTTATTGTCCGCAGCAATTGTCCTATGCTTGGTTGCCATAAATTTATATTTCCATCATAGGAGCCTGACACCAGTATTTCACCATCCGGAGACCATGCCAGACCGTAAACTGCATTAGAATGGTTATGTAATGTCTGGCACAATTTCTTAGTTTCCAAATTCCAAAGCCGAATGCACCCATCATCAAAGCTACATGTGAGTATTTGCCCATTTGGAGACCATGCAATTCCAGTAATTTTACTTATATGTTGTGTTTGAAGATGAAGGGTTTGTTGAAACTCAAAATCGGGTAGTTTAGATCCTGGTGCCATAAAGAATATAGTTATATTTATTACAGTATTTTTAGATATTAAGTATCAATTTGGGAGTATATAGGAGTTTTTCTGTTATATTGTAGTATTTTATATTACTTTTGTTTTTGCTTAATTATTCGCACAGTTGCTAATATCCCCAAAGTTTACTAAATAATACAGCTATAATACTTAATTTCTCAAGATAAAAGACTAGATATTTTACGTAATAATACTTGGATTAGTGTAATCTGATTTTATAAATATTACTTAATAATATTCCTGTTCTTCATGCGGAAACGCGAGGCATAGTTGTGTATTGAAAATATTGTACATAGCACAAAGGTTATTATGGAAACACTAACAGGCGCCGCAGTTGCCACCCTTCTCCTAACCAAGATGATTGAAAAAGTCGGAGAAAAGATGGGTGAGAAGCTGCCAGAACTAGGAAGCAAGGCACTCGAACAGATAGGAAAACTTAAGCAAGTACTGTGGCGTAAGGCGCCAGAAACAGCCAGTGCCATTGAAAGAGTAACTTACCAACCAGAGCTAGTAGAACAGCAGCCAGAACAATATGGTATTGAAGTACTAACAGCGAAGTTAGAGTCAGCAACCAAACAAGATGCCGAAATTGCCGAAGTTGTCGATGCACTTGCAGCCGAAGTTTTACCGCAGTTGCCATCAAAGGTAGTGCAGAAGATGGCAGTGGGGATTAAGGGTAAAAGCTTAACGGCTAAAGATTTGTTGCAGGAAGCAAAGCCAGGTAGTACTGATGTAAATCAGGAAATGTTAAAAGATGTAAATATAGAGGGGGATATTAACTTGGGAGACTTAATCCAAAAATCGTAAATACAGGTATGCATACCGACGGTAAATTGCTTATAATTACAGAAAGATTTAATTTTTTTCTTAAAACATTACCGTCGGCGCCTCTAAGCCAACCAAGGTGGTTGCTATTATTATTTGAACTTATTTAAAATATAAGTGATAGTACACGCGCGTAAACAGACTATATATACATCAAACAGCACTTTTAGCAAGAGATGAACCAGGAAGCTTCAAGTTCAACAAACCAGCAGGAAATTTTGAAAGATATCTTTGCTGGACGTGATTTAACTTTTAGGGACGTTAAGCAAGAAAGCATTGAAAACCAAATAAATGTCTTAGTTTTAAATATCCCAGATTCAGAAAAAACTAATCAAGAAATTATCAACGCCATTAGCAAAGCTTACGTGGCTACTGTTCCTGATGGCTGGTTTGACTGGCGTCCGAAGGAAACACAACTTGATAGCATTTTGACGCAGTTGAAAGAAATTCCTCATCAAAACGCTGGTATTTCACCTTTGTTACAATTTGTTGAGCGTCTTGTTCAAGATGATAACGTACCTAAATATATACAGGATAAGCTGAAAGAACTTTTAAACGTTACTCCTATAGAAAATAGTAGTAAATATATATCAAAACAACTGCTACACTCCTATCTATTAATCCAGTTGCGTCCAGAAGTCAATAACAAAATTCTGCTGAAAGCTTGGTTTATTCCCGATGATAACGTTCAAGATGAGTGGGAACGTTTTAAAGCTTTAACTGTTGACCCACAACAAACAGAAATTCCTTATGTGCCAGAACAAATACCGACTTTGCTTAATAACTTGATCAAGCAATGTTTTGAAGAACATCTTCAGGGTCAACCAACCGAACTAACAGTAGAAGTTTTTTTACCACGAGAACGTTTGTGTGATGAAGTCGAGAAATGGCAATATATAGATGATGAGAATTTCAGCATCACAATCGGAACTGAGTATTGTGTAATTGTGCGCTCCTACGAGCGGTTAAGAAAACTACGCACAGTCCAAGGAGCTACTTGGCAGAAAAACTGGCTCAAAGTCAAGCAGATTTGGAAGAATACTCCCTGTCACGAAGAAATTACAACGCTCTCTCAATCTTGTTTTGACCCAAATAAATTAAGAAAATCATTAATCGAGAAAATAGTTCTCAAGGTATGCTGTTGTCTATCTGAAACAGAACGAAACGTTTTGTTTAGCGCTATTGACAGTGCGGGAACTCCAATTTTACTTTTATCGCGGCGTGAGGTGCAAAATCTCAAAAACGCTACTGAGTTCGATAAACTACTAAATGATGGTTCGTTATCTGAATTATCTGTACGTCTAAAAAAGCAACGTCTCGCGGCTGATAATGATGGTGATGAAATGCATTTGGGTCATCATTTAGTCCTGCTGTGGGATGACCCTAACAGAGTACCACCAAATCCCGCATTAGAGTTTTTAGCTTGATAGATGAGGAGTAAGCAATGAGTGATTGGCTAATTTTTCGAGGTACGGACTTACCCCACGATGGAATTCAAAATCTCCCTGAAGCTCCAAAATGGCGCCAGTTTGGAGAGGTCAAAGAAGAGCAGCGTGGCAAAACGTTTCAAGTTCGTCCCAACGAAATTGAGTTAGTCAATGCAGCATTGTACCTGCGGCGCCCTCTTTTGGTGACAGGGAAACCAGGAACTGGTAAAACTTCTCTTGCTTACAAAGTCGCTTATGAGTTAAAACTGGGTTCCGTACTGCTATGGCCTATTACTACACGCTCAATGCTTCAAGATGGACTTTATCGCTATGATGCAATTGCGCGGTTGCAAGATGCCCAAGGAAAAGATAACACAAGGGATATCGGCAAGTATATCCAACTTGGTCCGGTGGGAACAGCACTTTTAGCTTCGTCTCATCCGCGCGTTTTGCTTATCGACGAAATTGATAAAAGCGATATTGATTTGCCTAATGATTTACTTAATATATTTGAAGAAGGCGAATTTGAAATCCCCGAACTAGCTCGATTACCCAAGGAGTTACAGCCAGTGGAAGTACGAACTTACGACGGTAGTGTTGCTACTGTTGAAAATGGGCGAATACGTTGTCCAAACTTTCCTTTTGTGCTGCTCACTAGTAACGGCGAGCGAGAATTTCCCCCAGCCTTTTTGAGGCGCTGTCTACGACTAACGATGGAAAATGCCGATGTAGATGCCCTGAAAAAAATTGTTCAGGCTCACTTGGGCGAAAATGTAATGCAAGAAGCACAAACATTAATTGATAAATTTATTGCACTTCGAGATAAAAGCAATGCTGGGGACTTAGCTACAGACCAGTTACTTAACGCGATTTATTTAGTCACTCGTGAAATTAGTCCAGTTGGCGATGATAAAGAACGGCTGTTAGGGGAACTAATGAAATATTTAACCAGCACAGAGGGTATATGATAGACCGGATAATTGCGGCTCTGGGCAGCAAAAGCGTTGGATTAGAGTTAACCAGCAAAGAGATTGCTGATGTCCTTTGGCTTGCAGTTCAAATGCAGCGAAAATCTGCACCTTCTTCTGTTCAAGTGCAATCAATACAACCAACACTTCCCGAAACTCCAGTAATTCCCTCACAATCAAACAACAACATAGATTCTCAAAAACCTTCTAACTCCGAAGAAAAAAGTACCAACATCTATCCCCAGTCTCCTACAACTAACAGCTACGACTCCACAGAATCATCTGGCTTACCAATTAAAGTTCCCTCCCCTCAAGCACTGCGAAATGAACTTGCACTCGCACGCTCCCTCAAACCTTTAAAACGTCGAGTTCCTTCACGCACTACCGAAGCCATTGATGAAGGCGCCACTGCACAACGCATTGCCGAAGAGAAACTTTGGATACCCGTAATGCGCCCAGCCCCAGAACGTTGGTTAGAAGTCGCTTTGGTAATTGATGAGTCACCATCAATGATGCTCTGGAAGCAAACAATCAAAGAATTACGACAACTGCTTGAACGACACGGTGCTTTCAGAGACGTGCGGACTTGGGGATTATCCATAGATACCAATGAAAAAGTTTTGTTACGTCCCAGCGGTTCAGCGCAGAAAAGGTTTCATAGTCCCAAAGAATTAATCGAACCAAATGGACGGCGTTTATTTTTAGTTATAAGTGATTGTGTTTCCTCAGCTTGGCGTAGTGGCGCAATCACAAGAGCTTTAAGTGTTTGGGCTAACACAAGTCCAATGGCAATCCTTCAAGTTTTACCAGAGTGGCTTTGGGAAAGAAGTGCTTTAGGTATAGCTGAATCAGTTTTACTACGAAGTTTGGCGCCTGGAGTACCAAACCAACAGTTAATAACAAAGGCTTTGGATTTGCTAGATGATGTTACTAACAGTTTGAAAATTCCTGTAGTGTCTCTAGAACCACAATCCTTAAAAACTTGGGCACGAATGGTTGCTGGTGCGGGAGATGTACAAAGCAAAGGATTTTTATTTGCCCTTGATTCATTATTAGATAATAATTTTGTATCAGCAGAGAATTATAGTACCCCGCTTTCAGCCAAACAGCGTCTCCAGCGCTTTCGTCTTTCTGCCTCCCCAATGGCGCGGAAACTAGCAGGACTGATGGCAGCGGCACCTGTAAGTTTGCCAGTAGTACGGTTGATACAGCAGACGATGTTACCGCAGTCGAGCCAAGTTCATGTTGCGGAGGTATTTTTAGGTGGGATATTGAAACCGCTTTCGGACATTAATGTAGATATTGAGCTAGATAACGTACAGTATGAGTTTTTTGATGGAGTGCGGGATTTGTTGTTAGATTCAATACCCATCAGTTTATCTGCTGAGGTAGTGGGTAATATTTCTGATTACATAGCCAAGCGGGCTGGTCTATCTGTTAATGAGTTTACGGCAATGCTAGTTAATCCAACAGCTTATGATATTTGGAGTGATGTTTTGATACGTCCTTTTGCTAAAGTAACAGCAAAAGTTTTAAGGCGTTTTGGAGAAAGGTATACTCAATTAGCTGAAGAGTTAGAGAAGTTTTCTCAAATAGCTTATCAAAACTATACAAGTTTTAAACAATCTAAAATTTTATGTGTTGATGATACAAGTGATAATTTAGTTTTACTAGAAACAATTTTGGAGGTAGAAGGATATAATATTGAATTAATACAAGATAGCGTAATAGCTTTAAAAATGGTAGAAGATTCGCCACCAGATTTGCTAGTTTTAGATGTGATGATGCCAGAATTAGACGGCTATGAATTTACTCGTCGTATTCGACAAAACAGTTCTTTGCCATACATCCCAATTTTACTATTAACAGCATTTAATGATGCGAGTGTTGTCGAAGGGCTAGATGCTGGCGCTGATGATTTTATTCGTAAACCCTTTGACCAAGATGAGCTGTTTGCAAGAGTGCGTTCACTTTTGCGTATAAAGCATATTATATATACAAATATGCTTGATCATACTTCGTTAACTAAATCTGTCGGTGAATTATTAAACAAATTTTCTTATTCACAATTATCAGAAAGAAATCGGATTTTCTGTGTTGATGATACTAATGATAATTTACTTTTACTTGAAACAATTTTGGAATTAGAAGGATACAATATTAAATTAATACAAAATAGCGCTATAGCTTTAAACATGGTGGAAGACTTACCACCAGATTTACTAATTTTAGATGTGATGATGCCAGAATTAAACGGCTACGAATTTACTCGTCGCGTTCGGCAAAACAAATCTTTGCCATACATCCCAATTTTGCTAGTAACAGCATTTAATGATGCAAGTGTTGTTGAAGGACTAGATGCTGGTGCTGATGATTTTATCCGTAAACCCTTTGACAATGATGAATTTCTTGCAAGGGTGCGCTCACTCTTGCGACTTAAAATTCTGCTTTCAAAAGAAATTGTATTAACTTAGATTAATAACTTTTATCATCTCGATCAAGTACTAGTGCTGATAACTTATTTATTATATTATTTTTAGGTATTTAAAAGTGTCAAATAATTTTTTAGGAGAAGAGCAAAACCCAATAATTCAGCAGTCATTGCTAAACAATAATAATGTGGGTCGGAACCTAATCATCGATAAGATTGAACAACAGATTACCAATAATTGGAATACAACTCAACCTAACAAATTAGGCCCCTTACACCGCGAAATTTTCAAACCACTGATAGAAAGTCGCCTCGCTTTGTTTGGTGGACGCGATACCATACTTGTTCAAATAGCAAAATTTATAAACCAAGCAACAGGAGGTTACCTTGTAATCATAGCACCTGCTGGCTTCGGTAAAACTTCTTTAATAGCGAAATTGGTAATCGAAGCCCCAGAAAAATTTGCTTACCATTTCTTTGCCCCTTATGAAAACCCTAATAGCGTTACAGAGGAAGGTTTTTTAAGAAATGTAGTTGAGCAAATGGCATTGTGGCACGGTTATACTAACTCCCTTCCAAAAAAGTTAACCGATTTGCAAGCACTGTACCATAATTTGTTGGATAAACCACTTAATTCTACACACGTACTAGCAATTGATGGACTCGACGAGGTGGTAAATTGGAAAATAGCTCCTCATCTGAGTCGTCGTCTGCCTGATAACCTACATATTATCCTAACAATTCGGGATGTCGGTCAAGATTTAGCAGTTGATTACGATTTTCCAAATAACCAAACGGATTGGACTTTGGACAAAAAAATATGCTTCACCAAGCTTGTTCTGAAATCGGACTCGTTAATGATGAACATGCAGATAGCCTGAGAGCTATAGCCCTAGCCGAGGCAAGGGTAAAAGATTTTTTTACAGCCCGTGAAACAGCTAAAAATATCGGATTTCATTGAACTGCTGAAGTCATGCAAATAATAGCCAAACTACAAGCAAATCATGAGCAGTGGGAAGAATCATTAATAACTATCTCTGAGACTTTAGAGAATCCCTCGTTCTTTATACAACGCAAAGAGCTAGAAATTTTATGTACAAAAGCTATTATAGAAGCTAAAAGAGATAAAGTATCTTCACAGGCAGCCTTTGAAGGACTTCTACAATTCGCGCGAGAAAATGAAAAGCAGCGAGATGAGAACTTATCTACTATAGTGGCAGCGGTAGCAGAAGCAGGCGAAATTTCCACAGCGCTTAACATTGCAAATGAAATTCAAGATGCTTTTGAACTATTGAGAGCATTTTTGGCTATTGGCAGGGAACAGTTCAACCAAGGAGAAGAAGTCACAGTTCTAAACTTTGCTCTTAAAACTAAAAATCAAATTCAAGATGAAAATAAGCATCTGCAAGCTATCAAAATAATCGCTCAAATACAAGCAATTGCAGAGGAAGGTGAGCAAGCGGTGAAAACAGTTGAGACAATACTTTCAGCCCGTCACTGGCACTTGCCTGGACTTGCCTTATTGTTCGTTGAAACAAGGGATAAGACAAACTTCAAAAAGTTATTAATCCCTTGCGCTTACTACTTAGATGCTGCTCACGAAATGTGTGGATATATAGCACGCATGTATCCGGAAACATCGGAGAATATAGCAAAAGTAGTAACAGAACTTAGTCAATCCTTGGATTAAGTTGTTTGAGTGCAAACAAAGTACTTTTTTAAGCGACTGCATGATTGAGTAGGATGCTCCAAACAATGCGGAATATTTATAGGACTTACGCATTGACAGAAAAGTCAAAGTAGCAGGTACTGTTTTTCAGGCTTATGGCTAGTTTTTTGGCTAACAAACATGGCACCGTTATCAATAAAAGGGTAATTCTAAAAAGGCTGAAACGACGTATTTACGTTAAAGCACAAGATAATTAGTTTGTACAGTGCGTAAGTCCTAATTTATAATCAACCGATAAGTACCCATTAACTACTCGGAATGCAACTAACATCACTTCCGTGTCTTAGACTTCGAGGCGCTGTTAAGCGCAATATTTAAACAATATTCATTTACTTTTACTTTCTCCTTGATGTTTTGGGGTAATTTCTCCACGCTCCTTGGCAAGTCTGACCGATGTTTCAATCAAAAAAGCTGCTTCTGCATCAGTTGGTCTTCCTTGAGAATCTGCCCACTGCTCTAAATCTTCAAATACAGAATCAGGTAAGGTTACGAAAACCCTTTTACTTACGGTGCCTTATATGAAAATTTATTTACCCTTTTATACTACGGTTTAATCATTGGGGTAGTCCAGATAGCCGACGCGCTTTCACACATTCACGTTTATGGCTTCGGCGTTTTTATAGTGTTCCCATTACTGGGTCAAGAAAGGGAATACAAGGCTTGGGTAAGAAACCAGCTATTTTCCTAAAAAGCTGCGTAAAAATGCCTAACTAAATCTAGGAGGCATTCGCAATATCCTTGGACACAGGCTGTCCACCTGCAAGTCCCTGTTCTCTTTTCTTACGACGGCGCTTAGTTAAACTAAATACCGTAACTGCATCCGTAGGATTAACTGGGTTCGGCAAGTAATCAAGTAAGTCTGCTGGTGCAATAGGTTTATCCAAATCTTGTGCTAACTCATTTAAAGCATTGCATAACAAATCTAACGCCACCCCATCCAACCGTGGCATCGTTTTAGAATTTCTCAGGTTAGACATTGCATTTGTACTAATGTCCAACTTACCTGCTAGGTCTACGCCTTTAATGCTGTACCTAGCCATAATTTCTTTGAGTCTCCACCTAATCAAAGTTTAAGGCACATGAATTCAACAACTCTAATGTACTTGCATCTGCTTATTCCATAAAGCCAAGCCTAGATTGTATATAGCCAATCTTAAGTTATGTAAATACATTTTGATATGATGTATATATTTAAACCTAAGTTGTAGTAAAATAAAAAATAATATAGAAAGCGAGCGCAACTAAACTTGGCGGAATAGACGCTCGCCTTCTATGTAGACCAAATATTTAAGGTCAAAACTATGATGACACACAAACAAAGTATTGGCGTAGTACAATTTAACTCACAAACCGACACAATCGTACCTTTTGTACTATCGTACAACTTCGATTACAGTCAATTTGACAAAGCCGAACTACAAAGCAAAGCTAAAAGCACTCTCTCGAACTTCTTAGATTTTGTCCGTTCCTCTTTCGACGGTTTACTTTCTATCGGGCAAGCATTACAGGATTTTTATTTTGAATGTTTACAAGAATGTCCAAATGGTAAGAAAGTCTTTTCTGACTGGCTCGGTAGCGATGACTTTGGCGCGACAAAACATTTTGCAACCTCAGCAATGGAAATATGGGCTTGGTATGAAAAGCTTCCCTCAAGAGTACAGCGTTTAGTGCGTCAAAACGTTCAAAAGTGGAGCGTATCGGCACTTCGCCAATTAACCAAAGTCAGCACCGACTTAATAAAAGAATTGGTTAACACAGGCAAGAAGACAGCACAACAAGTCAAGAGGAGTGAAGGAACCAGAGAGGGAGAAAGTGAGCAAGTAAGCGTTGAAGCTAAACAAAGTCTACAAAATGCTAAAAGTCAACTTGATTCCCCACCCTCGCTCCCTGGTTCCCTCATTCCTGCATCCACTCCTCTTGCTCCTGGAGTAAGAGTAGTGGTAACGCGCGATAAAATTTGGGCTGGTCATAGAGGCATTATCATGTCCCAGCAGTCTGATTCATTTTGGGTGTTACTAGATAACACCGTGGCTCAAGGAATGGAGGTCAAAAATTTATTCAAAGAAAACCAATTACAACCAGAAACTAAACAAGTTAATAATTCCAGTGCTTCCAAGCAATTGTTCACGCTCGAACAAGTGGAAGAAAAAATAGCTTCTGCTTTAGCACAACAAGATAGAGAAAAAGCTGAGTCAGACCAAGGGCGGTTTATAGAAATTAGGGACGCAGCACTACAAGCAGCGAAACGCGAACTTATAGCAGCCGAACAACATGCTCAAAAATTGGCACAAGCAAAACAAGCGTTAATTGAGCAACTAGCGGCTAAAGAAGAGCAGCTACAGTCCGTCCGCGCGCTACAAATCGAAAACCAAAAATTAGAACAACGAGTGGCAGAGTTAGAAAAAGCTCTAGTTGGCGCCAGTACGAACAACTGGGGTAATACTTTTAACGCTCAAGCTGCGAAAGTTATTAATTCAGACCTGGAAAACACTATTGCGCCACTAATGGCAAAAGTTGAGCGTTTACAAAATGTTGTCGAGTTCAAAGATAAAGAATTAACTCAACTTAGGGCAATTGGTATCAAGCAACAAGAAGAGTTGAAAGCATTACAACAAAACACTGCATCGGCGCCTGACTATGAGGAAGTTATCACAACATTTGGAGAAATAGGTCAAAGCTTAGGTTGGCACGGTTGGGGGCGCCGAGGATATCGGTCAGAAGATGGGACGTTACACACTGGTATAAATGCACTTGCTGCTTTTATCTCAGATTTAATGCACTCTGATAACCTGTGTCCTGAAGTCGCGTTTTAAATGGGCGCCTCAAGTACGCATTACTCTTTTAGCTGTGCTTTTCAACACAATCAACTGTTTATTCAACGGCGAAAATTTTTATGCAATGTGAGGAAAAGCAATCTCACCGTGCTAAAGTTCCACGCTGGTTAATGAAATTTATCTTGTCTCAAGTACAAGGGCAACCAAACAACCAGCGAATATTTTTAGCACTTCTTGAACCAATGGCGCCATCTGAGTGGTGCCTAATATGGATTCCTATTATTCATCCAGGTGCCGAACTTCCTTACCCAGGAGAACGGAACCCTCATGGGTATATGAAAGCATGTACTACAACTTTATCAACTTTGACAGGGTATAACGAGAGAACTATCGAAGGCTGGTTCTATGGTAAGCCATACCATTATTCAGTAGGAATTTTGCTGCGATGCTTTGATTTAATATTTAAATTGCAACAATTTTTGAAATAAATCATAAAGAAGTAAGCATTACCAGGACTTACGTAACTGGGGATACCTACCGATGTCAATTACTCCGGCACGCTCACAATGCTGATATTATTGCCAGTTGGTAATTTTAGTATTTATTTACTTGTCGCAATTTGAGTAATTATACTGCTATACAATGACATAAATTTTGACTCTTCGATTGGCGCCTTGCTATTATTCCAAGTGGCAACTACACAGTAATTTTTACCATTTTTCGCTTGCAGCCAAGTTGTCAAATTTATAACACCAGGTTCGGAGCCACCTTTAAACGCTACTTTCTGCCAATTTTTCGGATTTGCAACACCTGGATTGATACTCATCAGTGGTAAATCGGCAACATTGGATATTAACCCACAAAGTTCGGATGCTGTAAAAAACCATTCGACATCAAGAGCAACAGGATTAATCCCCTCGTCGAAATCACTTACATCGGGAAGCGGTTTAGTTGCTAATCCATTTAATACCGCACGGCGTTGAGCTTGATTGCTAGTTTGGTAACGCTTTAGTAAATTCCGATTTTCTTTACCTTTCAAAATAAATAGTTCACGAGTCGTTAAAAAAGGACGGTTATGAGGAGATAACGACTCAATTCTCTGTCTTCCAATTAAGTTAATTAGAGTATCTGTAGCCGTATTATCGCTAATAGAAATCATCAAAGCTGCTAGTGTCTGCACTGTTAAATATGACCCCGAAGCCCAATTTTGTAACATTCCTGATGGTAAACTTTTCATACTTGAGTTCAACTGCACTACATCCTTCCAGCTTCGCTTACCTGATAAAATCTCTGATTTTAGTGCTTTAAGTACAACTAATTTAAAAGCAGAACCAACTGCCAAGGGTGTTTGCGGATTTAGGGCAGCTTTCGTTATTTTACCTTCCTTCACTAAAACACTTACGTTACCAGGTAAAGCTTTAAATTGAGCAATGGCTTCATCTAAATTAGCAACTTTGCCTTGGGGTGGTTGGAATAGCAACCCAGATATTTGTCCCTTGGAATTGAGAACTATTTTAGCTGGTACGGCGCCTTGATTAAAAAGAATCAAGTAATCTTGAGCATTACTTTGTACAGCTTGGTAGTTTCCCAGTTGACCTTTTAGGTCTATAATTAATTTCCGTACCTGTTCTATAGGAACTTGAGCTAAAAATTCTGCTGCGAACCATTCAGCCTGTATTTCTGTACTTGTAAATAATCTTTCTAAAGCAGCTTTAGCTGAAATTGATTTTGCTGGTGTAGGAATCTCTGCTATTAGTTGTGTTTGCAGTTTACCATCTGCTACCGCTAAGTGCGGAAACGCCAGAGATGTTGTTAGTAAAGCCGCAAATAAAAAATTTATGCTATGTTTATACATAAGAAGTTTTAGTTGATTGATATAAAAAATTACTTTTTATTCTTTCTATTTTTACGGCGAGATTGCTTCTGCATCTTTTTCTTTTTACTGGCTTGAGCTTTTTGAGAATGGGATACTTTTGCAAAACCTGACGGCGCCGGAAATCTACTATAGTTTGATTGAAAGTTTCCTTCACCAAAACAAGCCCAAGATTGCATCTCTGAAACCGCATTGTCAATCAAAGTATGATGATGGTTACGAAGTTTTTCTATAGCAGCTTCTACTCCCTCTTCCAGAAATTCATCTACCTCTTCTTGAACGATAAACATTTCATCAATTAAATCTTCCTCAAAAGCTTTATCAATATGCTGCTTTAGCTCAATTGGACATAGTTCGCTAGCATTGAGTACTAATTTGTTGAAAATATATTCAGCTTTCCTTTCCAGCTTGACTGAGAAAAGTTCTTCAAAGTATTCAATGACTTGCTTTCTGGTAATAATTTCGTTAACAACCAAAATTATTAATGATTCTAAGGCTGCACCTCTAATATAATCCGAGGCTTGCTGATTTTCTATCAGTTGTTTAATCGGATTCAAGTTCCCATCAAAAACAGAAGCGATTATTCTACCTAAATCTTCAGTTACAACATCTCCAGTTACATCCATCGCATCTTCTCCAGGAACGGAGAAAAAATCTATGATGACTGGGTAAGCTGATTTCTCTCGGAATTGTGCTAGTAAATATAGAGCATACAAGTGCAAGATGTAATCGGGGTCTTCTAGCAAATTATTTAGATTATCTTTACATTTCTTCAATGTTTCTATTAATACAGGTGTAATTGTAGCTTGCTCTGCAATCGCATTTTCTAATGCCTCACGGGGAAAGGTTCCAGTGTTGCGTTCTAATTGGGAGATAATTTCTGTTAATTCCATGTAAGTGATTAGACTAATTAAAATGTTCTCATTTGAGAGATGTGCCAACTACTTATTTTCTCACCTTTTACACATGCTCAAACAAAGCATTAACAGAACGTTTGACAAGTCGGCAATTAAGCAAAAAACTCTCACCGTGTCCCTGTTTATATGTCTCTCTTTGTAATTGGCGCCTGTGATAGAACCTGGTGTAGGGATTTTAACCAGCCCCAAAAATGTCTGAGAATGGCGCCGAACTTACTTGATACAGGCGGTGCTGTAACGCTCATATGGCGCCTGAAAGCGTGAAGAATAGTAATGCAATAGCCCCGTCCCGCCAAGATATTTTAACCAAAAACACTATTAACACTTAGTGTTAATCCTTACATGAGCATGGGCAGTATCTTCAGCTTATATTTTGGGAATACTAATCATACATAAGCAAAAGCGCGTGTTGAAAAGAAAACACTATAAACAGCTACTTGTATCACTCGACTTGGAAGGAGAAGACAGGAAGTATGTAAAAGTAGGCGCCGAAGAAGCTGATTTTGACCCTACTGCCTTAGCTCTAGTTGAACCGGACACAATATTTTTGCTTGCTAAAAGTATAAAAAAATACTACCCAGTGATTGAGCAACTAAGAAACGAAACGAGTATTACTCAGAAGAGAGTGCGCGAATTAATTACTGATTATCGCAAATCTCGAAAAGAGAAAGCCTCGGATACCAATGGCAGCGCTAGTATTTGGCGCCATACTCAAAAAGGTGAGAAGTACTGCCAAATTGGAGCTATTCATGAAAAAGATGAGTTCACAGGAGGGGCTATACAAAGAATTGTTGATGAAAAAGGTGTTCCTCCGCAAACCGTAGTTAGGAATGCGATGTCATTGGTTGAAGCTTACTCTTCAGGGCAATTGGTATGGGTTAATAATTCTCACGAGTTAAACAACGATGACCAAAAAAACTTCTTTGATGTTAGAGTCCGTATTATTCCAAGCAGCGTTGAGGTGCCTAATAGTAGTTCTGCTAGTATCGACGTGGAATCACAATTATCTGGCAATGACGAACTCCAGGGAGTAACATCCGAGCTAGAAGTTGATAGCTCAGATATTAGTGAGCCTATAGATAATCCTAATGTTACAGAGCCAATAGTGGTGATTGATAGCGGTGCCAATTCAGAAGTTAATAACGATATTAATAACTCTGATGTTAGTCAGCCAGTAGTAGTGTATGGTGCCGATTCAGAATTAGAGGAAGCAGTAATAATTGCGGAATATTTATCCAAACTTGAAACCTGGGCAGAAGTAGTGGCTGTAATGGAAAATTGCCCAGGCGAATTGAAATTACTATCCTGGGAATTGCTTGACGAGAATCAAAAAACGCGGTTACATGAACTGAAGCACCAATTTGAGGTCAGCAATACAAAGGTAGAAACTAACGAAGAAATATTGGATAAAACCTTAAATCCAGACTCTCTCCATAATTTAAAAGTCGGAGATAAAGTAATATGGGATAACTGTTACCCACATCTACGCCCGTTGGCAGCCTTTCATTATTACAAAAATTGAAGGGGAAGAAGCAAGGCTTGATTACTATGCTAATTCTGTACCTTTAACGGAATTATCACTGGTTGAGTAAGTTATATTGGGCTTAAGAGCGCTTTGGTAATGCTTTGCTTAGTGGCGCCTCTTGGAAAAAACCGATACAGTTGAGAGTAAAAAAATATCTGCTGCACTAATAAAGATTAGTGCTGACAGTATCGCTTCAACTAGTATCTACGTACATAACCAAAGGGAGTATTAAACACAAGCGCGAAAAGCACAAGTATTCATTTTATCAATCGGAAAAATTATCGACCCTAACATCTCTCCAAATATCAGAAATTTGCCATCCTGAGTTGCCGACAGATTGAACTATGGGGTTATCACGCACTGGAATATAGTTCGATTCTTGATTTTGTATAGCTATGGGTTTTTGCTCCAAGCTAACCACTGGAATATCGTTAGCATCGGGTTGAGTATTTTGCTCTTCATCCTCTATTTTCTTGATTTTAAGGAGAAGTAGTTGTTCTGATTTTTTGATTAGTGTCATATGCTGGTTTGGAACTAAAAGTCTGATTTAACTTGTATATCTACGAGAAGACAGACCTTTGATTATACCTTCTAGCACTCACTCGTAAGGCGCCCTTACTAAAAATTGCTAACTTAAGCGATAAGTACCTGTATCTAAATTGTGAAGGAAACGCTCTATAACTGGTTTATCTGGGGGGCTAAGTTCAGTAGGTAACTCTTTTAACTCGAAAAAACGCACTTCATCTGCTTCCTCTTTATCAGCCTTCAGTTCTCCTTTAAAGTGTTGCGCTGTGTAAACTGCTACTACATTAACCACAATATCCCCGTTTGGGCACTCATATAAGTTATTTGCCAGAAAACAATCTAAACCATTCTAAATCTAATAGCTCCAAACCTGTCTCTTCGTATGCTTCACGTCTAGCAGTTTCTTCGAGCGACTCCCCAACGGACATACTTCCACCAATCAAACCCCACTGCTTATTATCTTTACGGTGCTGAAGCAGTAAGCGGTTTTGTTTATCAAAAATTTAGACCAGGCGCCTGCGATAATTAATGGACAATGCCCAACAAGCGCACGAAGTGATTGAACATAATTCATCGCGCCGCTTAAGAGTCACATTACAGAAAAGCACATTCTCTCAAATTTTAACCGAAACTCAACAGAATGAACTAAAGGCACCGTGAGCGAAGCAGAAACTACAACCCACTGATTATCATCTCCCTACGTTTTAAGAACACTTGGTTAAGAAAAAGAGCATAAGAACCTGATTGCTCATGTAGTGTACTATACTACAAAAAAGCGTGACGCTCTGGACCCCTTATGCTATATAAATTTTTAGGTTTTGTTTCTTACTGGTAAATGTAACTCTAACTACTATGAAAATTCATGATTTTGCAAAACAAGGGAATATTATAGGTGTAAAAGAACAATTAGCTTGTGGAGTGAAGATCGATTCTCGTGATAAATCGTCACAAACGCCATTAATGTGTGCCTGCTGTAGCGCTTTCGCTAGTTTAGAAATGGTGCAATTTCTGGTGGAATGTGGCGCCGATATCAATGCAATTGGAGGTGAGTGTGATTATACGGTGCTTGGGTTAGCCGTACAATCGGGGAATATTGATAAAATTCAATATCTTTTAGATGCAGGCACCGACATTCATTATCAAAATCCAGATGGTTATGATGTACTAATTAATGCGATGTACGGTCGAAATATTCAAGCGTGCGAAAACTTAGTCTCGATTGTTAATTTGTTAATTAGTAGAGGGGCAAGTGTTAGAGGTATAAGTAAATATGGCGAATCAGCACTAAAAGCCGCTGCCTATGAAGGAAGATTTGATGTTGTTGAATTGTTATTAACCGCAGGCGCCGATAGCAAGCAACTGGGATGGACAGAATTAATGTACGCGGTCGCTTTTGGGAGCGTCGAAGAAACAAAGAGATTAATTGATGCAGGCGCTGACTTAAATGCGTGGGATTCTTGTAATAGAACACCTTGGCTTTTAAGTCTTCAAGTCGGTGACATCGAAAAAGCAAAATTGCTTTTACCATCAAAAATAGACCGAAGCAAATGTGAAACATATGAAGAGCCTGCATTGATGTATGCCATAAGAAATAATAATGTAGAATTATTAAAATGGTTAATAAAGCTCCAGTTTGATGTCGAAGCTACCGATTATTTAGGCTCAACACCTTTAATAATTGCAGCATTCATAGGTGCTACTGATTGTGTCAAAGTATTGTTAGAAGCTGGCGCCTCCGCATCCAAATGTGATAATTACGATAGAACAGCTATCCAGAGCGCTAATAATTTGGAAATAATCAAAATGCTTGTTGATGCAGGCGAAGATTTAAGCAATATTAATGATTCTATGCAGCAGATATTACTAGGATTCAGCAATATTGATGATATATCAAATATTTCAAATGCACAATATTTAAAGGGAAAGCATCGGAAATTTGGAAAAACCAATCCAGAAGTAATGAAAGTTGATTTTTGGGAAGCAATGGTTAGAAGTGGCGTTTCAGCTTGGACTGCGAGAGATACCTTTAATAATACGGATAATACTGAAGCTGTATGGTGCTTTCAAAGGTTTGGCAGGACAATTACCGAGTTACCAGATGGAAGAATTATCCAAATAGGAGCGGAACACGAAGATTTTTACGACCCAGATTTTTGTATATATAACGACATAGTAGTACATCAAGGTGATGGTACATTTACTATTTTAGGTTATCCCAAGGACGTTTTTCCTCCTACTGACTTTCATTCTGCAACCCTAGTTGGAAAATACATTTATATAATTGGTTGCGCGGGCTATTCGGATGATATAATTTATGCGGAAACACCTGTTTATCGTCTGGATTGCCATACATTTAAAATAGAAAAGATTGAAACCACTGGGGAGAAACCCGGATGGATTAGTCGGCATAAAGCTTTTTATCAAGAACCATCTCAAATATATATTACTGGTGGCAAGGTCAGTAGTAAATTGGGAGATACAACAGACTATATAGACAGTAAAAATGACTATATTCTCGATTTAAAAAATATGGATTGGCGCCGAATTATTAAGTAAGATTACAATCAAAGCAACTATATTTATATATAAACTAACTTAACGAATGGACGAAGCAGAATTTACAAGCAGCCTATTTAAAGGGCTTGGACGACCACACTGTTACTATCAGCGACACAAACATTTTCCCTATCGTGACGCACTTATGAATGCATGTTTATATAACCCTGTTTATGACCACCAAGTGGAAGGTGCGCGCACGAACTATTACTGGGAACTTCTAAATATCACTGCTTGTAACACTGATATTCGTCAACACATTCTAGAAGCTTTGAGAAATCCAGTTGAGGAAATGGATATTGAGCAACTTTTTGGCTTTGCTCTTAACTATGCTTGTTCTGGGGATACCGTTGCGAGGCAGTTAATGTATTCTAAGTGTGCCGAATACGCTTATGCGGGTGATACGTTAGGCGCCAAACAGCTTGTTGAGCTTGATAACATTGATGCTTTTCTATTTATAGCAGAGCATCGGGGAAGGACAAATGAAGCACAGCCAGATTTTTGGGATAATGATTGGCTCCTTGAACAACTCGAGAAACACTTGAGCGCAGAAAAAATCCAAGAGCAATTAAAGAAGGCACAACAAACTAATGCTTCCATCGCGCGCTATTTTACTCTAATCTCATCTCAAGAAACTGTGCATACTCTTAGGTCTCCTTTAAGCCAACAACCTTACAAAGAGATTAAACGTATAATTTTGGAGAGTCAACGAAGAATAGCACCTTCTGTGTTCTATCGTTGGGGAAAACTTGCATCTGATGATGACATTTATCAGGCAGCACAGGATTTATTGACCCTGACCGACCCAAAAGTAATTCCTTTATATTTAGGAATGTTTTGTAAGCGAGCCTTTCCGCTTGGTTTGTCACCTTTATTACCACTCGTTTGGTCTAATCACGAACGTGTCGCCTGTTATGCTATTAGAGCAGTAGCAATGTTTCACGATTCACAAGTCCGCGCGCTTGCACTACAATTAATTGCTGCCAAACATCACACGAGTGATGCAATAAAGCTATTTATCCACAACTTTCAAGCTGGTGACGAACTTTTCTTAGCGGGGATTGTTGAGCAAAGTATTGATGATAGCGATTTACATTCTTTGATTTGTAGTTTGATTGATGTTTTTGAACAAAATCTAACACTATCATCTCAAGATTTACTCGTAACATTATATGAGCAAAGTTCATGCTCTATATGTCGTCAACACATCGTTGACTGTTTGATAAAACTTGCAACCTTGCCAGACTGGATGATTAATGAGTGCCAGTACGATGCAAATGAGAATATTCGGCAAGATGTCCATCAATATTGTGAAGCAAAATAATCTTAGTTTTAAACTAGCTCCTAACTTTCACATCCCAAAATTCTATATATAGCAAGGGTTTCAAATAAATGTGCTAGTTTTATATTTTACTTGAGCCTTGTGGTGCCAATCGGAGGCTTATATTTTGCACCATTCGCAAGAAGCCGGTTTCTGATAATTAATGGGTATGGTTAAAAACCAGGATTATAGCTTGAAAGGCGCCAACCAAAATGTGCGCCATTGGCGCACATTAATAGCACCAATAATGGATTGCTTGGAAACTATAAGCAAAATTTATATAATTTAATCTTAGTGGTTTTTAAGCATAAGTATTTCTTATATTATTTCTCAATTTTGAGTTTTTGGTAGCTCTTACAGTTCAGTCGAGAGCGAGTGTATGAATTATAATTGGGGAGCGGTGACACCAAAATCAAATTTATTTTGTTTTTTGTCATCTAAAAATAAATTTAATTCTTTGACACTTGTAGTTCTCGCATTTTTGGCTAAAATTAATTCAATTGCTTCTTTCATTTTTGTAATTTGATATTTAGCCCTCCCATCACTTCTACTACTTCTTTCATATATGTCATTTTTTGGAGATTCAAATACAATTTTACGATATCTGACATACTTTTCAAGCATTATATCCAATAGCGTTTGACCATCTTTAGTCATCGTATTAACATCTGCACCATGTTC
The DNA here is from genome assembly GCA_019359675.1 of Calothrix sp. FI2-JRJ7. Lineage (GTDB taxonomy): Bacteria > Cyanobacteriota > Cyanobacteriia > Cyanobacteriales > Nostocaceae > Dulcicalothrix. Next base: position 64,222 of record JAHHGX010000082.1, on the reverse strand, counting down.
GAGTAATAATTTTATGATGTCAGCAGAAAACTGGTCACGATTAAAAGCTGTTATTATTGGTGTATTGCCAGAAGAATCTTTTGCATTAACATTGGCACCACTTTTTATCAAAAGCTTTACAATATTTTCATTATCCTCTTGGATAGCCAAGTGCAGTGGCGTTCTAGTTTCTCGCTCAGTACTTGTTAGATTAACATCGGCACCTTTATCAATCAATGTTTTTATAATTTCTTCTCGATGATACTCTTGATTTATAATAGCCGCCATTAATGCTGTAGTTCCATTATTGTCAAGTGCATTCACATTTGCTCCATGTTTTATTATCATATTTAATACTTCTTTAAGATTATTATTGTTCTCTCCATTTCTATACCTGTTTCTATATTCATTTCGATTCATTAAATTTACAAGTAAAGAATCGCTTCTTGCTCCATCAATTTTGTTGTTAGGATTCGCACCATTATCTAGTAAAAACTTGACTAATTCGATTGTCTGAGAAGATTGTAATTTATATAAAATTAAATTACCAGATTCAGGAATATTAAAATTAGCTCCGCGTTTTAAAAGAAATTTCGCATCTTCATTGTCGGCACAAAATATTAATGGAACAGTATCTGACTTCTGACGGTCGCGACTGGAATGGTTATAATTAGGAACTAGTAACGCCTTAATTCTAGCATTGGGATTAAGACCTTGTTGTACGTATTCCCTCAATTTGTCTGAGCTATCGCATGTATCGCTAGGCGCCATCTGAGACATATTCGCTATATTTCCTGTGTTGGTAACAGGCAAATTTTCTTTGTTGGACATCTTGGACATCAATAAAGATGAAACACTACCAACGACTAGTGTAATGGAAGTTAATATTATGGCTGGTAAAAATTTAGTTTTTTTATTCAGCAATTTTTGTGGATTCGAGAGCGCATCTAACGCTTCGCGCGCAGAAGAAAAGCGAACGCTTGGATCGGGCGCCAACATTTTCTCCAGCCAATCAGCAAAACTATTGGAAATTTGAACTTCCGAGCGAAATTCAACACTCAAACCCTTAGCTGGTAACTCCGTAGGAGAACGACGGGTTAATAAAAATAATAATGTAGCAGCTAAACCGTATAAATCGCTCGCAGGTGAGACAGTTCCGCGAAATTGTTCCGGTGCAATGTAACCAAAAGTCCCGACAACTGTACTACCATGCGCCACTGTTGTGTAATAGGTATCTCGTACCGCACCAAAATCCACTAAATACACCAAACCGTTATCGTCACGAATAATATTATTGGGTTTGATATCGCGATGAATCACCCAAGGCTCAAGCTCATGTAGATAAATCAAAATTTCTAATATCTGTTCAGCAACATCTTTAACTGCTGCCTCTTTTGGGCGCCATCCTGACTCTACCCATGTGGCAAGAGATTTACCTTTGGCTAATTCCTGAACAATATAAAATTGGCGGTCATTATCTGTATCAATACAAAACGAATCGAAATAACGGGGAATTCCTTGGTGTTGCAGTTTTGCGAGAACTTTTGCCTCTCGTTCAAACAACTCCAGCACTTTCCAATCGTTTATTTTCTGGAATGATAACACTTTGAGAGCAAAACAGTTACCTGGCTGTTCTACATCTTCGACTGCGAAAGTAACTCCACTGCTTCCCTCACCCAAAACATCAATCACCCGGTAACGCATTCCCCCTGGAGCGGTAATGATATCTCCCTGCTGGTATGGTAGATTTTTCATGCAAACCATTAATAATTAAAAACATTACTTTCATATTAAAATTTGTGTGAAATTAAATTATTTTGTTCCTGTAAATAATTTGTGTTTTTTAGGTAATTTTTGATAAATGCGCGATAGGTAAAAAGTTAATTTATTTTAAAATAATTTCCCATATTGCCTCCGAAAATATACCAGTAAAAAAATTATGTTGATTAAATTGTGATGTTTTAATAAATTAGATTTACACAATTGACATAATTAGTTTCGGCGCCGCTTGCGCTGCGTCACGAGTCTACGGGCTTAAAAATAGTACCCAAATACCATTTAAGTGATAATACCCACGAACTAATACCCGTTATTTATCACGCTTCACGTTAAAATAGGGGATATTAACTTTGTTAAAACTTACAAATTATGCTGATAACAATCGAAGGCATTTATAAGGATGGGCAAATTGAACTCAACGAGTTACCTAACCAAATCGCTGATGGTACTCAAGTTCTTGTTACCTTTATTGAGCCAAATAAAATTGATGTTACTAAATTGCGTCAACTTATAGAACGATTGGAGACAAACACCTAGCAATCAACAACTTAGTCATGCATCGAACATCGCTCAAAGATATTGTATTATATGAGGTTGTTGGAAAGTCTGCTAGCTTTGATAACATTGTGATATTTCCAGCTTTCTATGAAATCATTCCTAACCTAAGAAAGTATGAATCTATACTTGATTTTTCTTTAAACAAGTACATGAATCAGAATGGCTATCATTTTTCTGAAGTATGCCCTAAATTTTACAAATTTTATTCAGAATTTGAAATTATAAATCAATATGATGCTATTTGGGTTCGGGCTAAAATTCCACAAATCTTTAATTTTTATCCCCCATCTGCTTTTGGTTGGCGTTATCAGCTATTAAATGTCCCCTTTCTAGGAGTAATTCTCAGTAATTCAAATGAATTTCCTTTACTGCATCCTTTTATATGTTTTGAAGAAAACCTCTCAGCAGGGCTTGAATTTTACGAAACTACTACCCCCGAACAGTGTAGAAGCATTGCAGATGCATTTTGGAAGCTATTTTTCACAAGCCAAGAGTTATCTACTTTTATTGATGTAGTTTTGGGTGATAACTATGATGATTACGATTCCCTAGTCATGGGGAATGACTTTGTATCTGGCTACTGGAATGGTACATTTTATTTGGTCTATGTGTAACAAGCTTTTTTATCGTGCAGTTATAACAATTTGACAAAATTAGGAGCATTACAAAATAGGTATAAAGTGAAATCAAAACCAAAATTATAGAGTAGAGTTCCTCTGCGAGAATTAATATTTAAGGGCGCCTCTTCCACAAATCGCTCAAAAATTGCACAAGCGCATAATACTAGCCCTTGCTCAAGTTGTCGCTCGGCGCCCACATAGCGGGCGCCGTCTACGCTTGGAAGCGCGACCTCAATTTAAAATATCCGAATAAGGACATAAAAAAGAAGTTTTCCGTATAATACCCACATAGGTGACTATGATGCTTGATATATATAGATTTAGAAAAAGGTTATACGGAAAGATTCCGTATAATAAATAGTTAGGTGGCACAAAAGTGAAAGCAATGATTTTCGACATAGACGGCACGCTCCTACAGTCAGATGCAAATGACGATGCGATGTACTTAGCATCAGTCCGCGATATACTTGGCGATGTCAGCTTGCGTCCTTCCTGGGGGATGTATACACAATTCACCGCAGCTGGCATCTTGGCCGAGATTCTGAATGACAACGCTATAGAAGCAACATCAGAGAGAGTAGCCGCAGTGAGAGAGCGCTTTGTTGAAAGTGTCCGTAGTCATGTCTCCAAGCACGGCCCGTTCGTAGAGATACCGGGCGCTCTTGACTTTGTGCAGAGTCTTCACAATTCGACCATGTATCGAATTGCCTACGCAACAGGCGGTTGGCGTGGATCGGCAATACTAAAACTGTCGCTCTCAGGTTTTCCTGTGACGGGCATCCCACTGGCCACCTGCGATGACCATTTCCAGAGGAAGGAAATAATGCTCCGCGCGCTCCGGCAAATGGATGGTGTCTTTGAAACCGTTACGTACTAAGTAGTAACGCAAAATTAATTATGTATCTGTTGGAAGCAAATGGAATGGAGTAAAACCTATTAACGGTAAGGGTTTGAACTAAATCATAATTCCCTAGATTTTTGCATAAATATTTTTGCGTAGGTACTTATGGGGACGGACACTGGGATGCCGTCGCTGCCAAAGCGCTTGGGTGGCAGTTTGTTCCCGTTGGTACAAAGCTCAATGGGTTAACTAGGTATGAACCGAGTGTAGCCTAACACACCGCTCACTCCATAAGCTCAAATTGTCGAGGTCAGGTTACTCCCAATCAATATTGTTAGATGATAGAAAATATCACATATGCTTCAACTGAAGATGCACCAGCCATTCTAGAACTACAAAAGTTAGCATATCAGAGTGAGGCAAAGCTGTACAACGACTTTAATATTCCACCGCTGATTCAAACGATGGAAGAATTAAAAGTGGACTTTACTAGTAAAGCTTTCTTGAAGGCTCAAGTTGAGAGCTTTCTTATTGGTTCAGTTAGAGGCTATCAAGCAGGAAATACTTGCTATATTGAGCGGCTAATTGTTCACCCCAATTATCAAGGACAAGGCATCGGCACGGCATTAATGGAGTCGTTTGAGTCATGTTTCAGTCAAGTGCAACGGTTTGAACTATTCACGGGAACCAAGAGCAATCGTAATATTCATCTTTATGAGCGGCTTGGATATAAGATATTCAAGAATGAGGAAATAAATAAAAACTTATCGTTCGTATTCATGGAGAAACACAAGTGAAAGAATCCTTACAGCCCTATAACAATCCCGTTCCTTGTAGAGACACATTCACCAGTGTTACGGCAGGTAAATTTTAGCGCCCAATCGAAGCTTCGCCTGCGCGTCTCTACATACCCAAATGGTACGAAAAATCCAAAACCTACATAGGGCTTGCAAATGGCGCCATATAATCAATGGGTGGTCGAATGAACTTTTATTGGTGTCGCTTAAACTAATCGAATTTATTAATCCTCCTCTGATTTGCGTGAAAATAGATCAGCGCAACATACGTCTCGGCGCCATGAATCGCTTATGTTAAATAATTAAGGTGCTATGAAGCATCAAATAGCCTGCTACTAGGCAGTTGCTTGATGCCAAGCGCTTCAACTAGCTTGTTATCCTAAATAGTAATACACCCCCTTGTAATCAACTTAAGCTGCGCTGAAGGGGCGACAACCATAGACTGTTTATAATGGCTGAAACTACTATCTAGCAAGCGTTTGAGAGTGACAACCAAAAAGAGCAGAATATGGAAAATAATACAATTTTATTGAGTTTGGAGATTGATCAGAATTAGCTCAAGATTTTCTTACTAAAGCAATACAAGAAAAATTCAGGCTATCACCATCCGTACTAACCAATCCTGATTGAGTTTGTAGCTTGATTTGCTTCTCTACCACCTTCTAATTAGAAGGTAGAAACTCTAAATTCCAATTCGCACGTTCTCAATTAACGTTTTAACAAGGTTTGGAGAAACACAAAAGGGCAGAATTATCGAACGGCAACAGTTGCCGTTCGGTAGAATGGTTTACATTATTAGCTTTTTTGTACTAATTGTAGTAATCGTGTTTACAAAGGCACCCAAATTCCTTATCTAAGGCTAATCCTCCAAAAACAGGTGAGAGTGAATAATACTATTGGATGCTTAAAGCATTATTTTTACAATTCTTGCCACATGCTGAAACACTACCACCCCCCATAAAAATATTTGGGAGATTATGAATGGTTGTGTCCAAAATCTATTTGAATAGTCTCTTTATTATTAGTGCTGGACACCAGGAGCATAGCGTTTTTCCCATTGGGCAAAAATTACGTCACGTTCATCTTTTGGCTCAACAAATCGATAAACTCTTTCCCTATGACCTCTACTCCCAAATCGCCCAACATAGGATAATCCCAACCCCAGCTTACCCAGTATTTTCTGAACAATTGTGATGGCGCCTAATCCCTCGGAAATGGAAACCCCCAAATAGTTCCTAATAATATACCGATGCTGTACAGCCAAAGCCTTAAACTGCTGTAATTGTGGGTCAGAACCACGAAACATCACTCCTGGAGTTAGAAAATAACTAATGTTAAGATTTTCCAATAATAAAACCACAGGTAAAAGCTGTCCTCGATTAAAATCTGGCTTCCAAATCGCATTCTCACCCAATTCTATTTGTGCCTTAGCTGTTGTTACATCACGTTGGGCAAGATGCTCTCGTCCCAAGGTGAAAAAGTAATGCAAGCGTAGTTGAGGATACCAGCCGTCCGAGTCTTTCCATACCAAGGAAGCCGTTACATCAATACCATAAAGTTCTTTTAACACAGCTTTGCGCTCTTGCTGCCGTTCGGTAGTAGTTTTCGCGCGCTTATCTTTTAGTTTCTCCAACTCAACGTCAGAGATATCGGATGCTGTTTCAACCGCGCGGCATTCAGATACATGTAACTCCATAGAAGCTGCTTTAACGGATTCAAATACTTGCTCACTCTCAAGAGGCTCCATATCTTCTACATCAATAATTGTGTAACCATCTTCTACCAAACCCTTCAGCACAGATTCTCGATAGCACCGCATTTGAGCGTTGATAACACAAGCTCGTTTTCCCCAAGTCTGTAATGATTCCGGTTGGAAATTCTCATCGATGCAACTGTAATCAGCATTATCAGCTTCGGACAATAACGCAATGTTTGCTCTTGTCGCTACATGTTGACTTGCTAAAAGTACACCTAATGAGGCGGCGCCGTTTCCTACAAATCCCATGCCGCAATTCCTAACCCAGATGTGGCGGTAAACAGTTTCTCTCAATCTTGCTAACATCTGCCGCGCGGAGTTTGCTGACTGAACTCCTTGAAATATTCCCCATACAGCGTTGAAATGACCTTGAATATCGATAGACACGCCAGTTTCTAAACTGGGTGAAGCAATAACTAAATCGTATTCCCGCAGAATCGAGTTGAGATGAGCAATACAACCATAAGCAGGATGCTCTGGGTCTGCAACAGATTCACTGTCAATTCGTAAAATTCTCAACTGTGGGAATTTACGGCGAAATCTTTCTTCTAAAGCCTGAGTTCCCCATTTTGATTTCGCTTTCTGGGCAGAGCAACATAGTAAATGATGTCCCCCCTTGGAAATTGCCTTATCAAGTGCTGCAACTAAATTTTTCGGATTAGTACCGTCGTAGCTGTAACAATTTCCTGCTTGAGGTTGATAATTGTTAAGAATTACAAATGGTTTAACCTTAATCTCTCCTGCTAAAGAAAGCACGTAGTCTGCATCACAATCGGATACATCAGCACTTGCTAAATAAATCTTTCCTTTGGGGCTACTTAAAACATTCTGAATTAGCAACTTTAGATTTTTAAGTACAGAAACCCGATGTTTTGCAACTTCTGTTGAAGAATTGAGAAGATGCCAAAATACTTGGTCACACTCATCGATAATTACCGTATCGTTATACCAATCGCTGGGATTAAACCTAGCTTGGCTATTATGGTGGAGAGAATCAATACAGACTCCATATCCAAGTAAATCCCCCGTGCCAGAAGAGTGTACTTTAGTTACATAATTGACTCCAAAACGTTCGCATAATGCTTCCCCTAATTGAATGCGATGAGTAATAATTAACACTCGCCGATTTTGTTCATGAGCTTTTGCGACTTCCAAAGTTAACCATTCGGTTTTACCCGTTCCTTTTGCTGATTGAAGGATAATAAGCTTTTCAGACTCTGGAACAGATATTTGTCCAAGATATTTTTGCTCAAGTGAAATAGCTGGTTGATAAGTCAAAAGTGTAAAAAGTTTGACTTGCCAAATCTCTAAGGTGTCGGCTTTTTCGTAAAGAGTCTCAAATTCTTCTTCTCCCTGAGCAAAAATAAAATCGTCAACTCCCTTGGTAGGTCCTGGTAAATCAATTACTTTAACCTCACAGCCAGAGTACGCAAGTAATTTCCCCATTCTTTGGGTAGCAGTTCTTACCCGTTGAACAGTTTCTGGTTTATCATCTCGGTCGAAGCAAATAGTAATCTGCCTATCTAACGTCGCAAAATGTTTCAAATCTGGAACGAGAAAGGGATTTCCGATAACATTACCTGCTTCATCTTTGGGAGTGCGGTAGCTAGCGTTGACTCCAGGGATTGCAATTGCAGCATAGCCAGCAGTTAGTAAACAAGCTGCTTTCTTAACTCCTTCAACAATTACTACCGGAACATTTCGGCGCCATACCCAGTACCAAAATCCATGCGGATGTTCCCATTCACCTGGAGTAACGGCGATACTATAACGTTCGGCAACTTTTTCCCAAATCCTTTTTGGCACTTGTAGAAAAAATGCGCGCGTTGCCTCTTTATAAGGATGCTCATATTTAATAAATTTATGAATTTTTTCATAATCACGTCTGGGTTTATCTGGCTTAAAACATCCCCACATCATTGGATTGTAGTTGTTGAGAGGGTCAATGCCATTACACCACCAACCTCCGTATTCAATGTGGCGATATTTCTTTAAATCCTTATCTCGCAGGCGCCCGTCGTTACGGCGTGAGATACTGGAGCTATAAAGTAAATACTCGTAGGGCGTTGTTCCTGATAGCGATATAACGTTAAGGGCAATGATTTCTTTATCAACTGAGCTATTGAGCCATTCAGTAAGATGTTGAAATTGGAAATTACTCTCGTCAATATTAACTGCGTTCATAAAAAACTCCAATTGTTGAACTATTTGCCACGAGCTAGAACGCCTTCTTTGCTTATAAGTATTTGACGTAAAACTCTATGGGATGAGTGTTGTTATAACTGAACTGAATGTTGCAGTGTTGCGATGCAAAAGGTAAAGAATTTAATTTGATGCAGGAGCGTTTTACACTTATATATAAATTTCAGCTTTCGTCAATATTACTGTATCTAGATCAGTATGGCGCCCTCCGCATGACAAAGAAGCGGCTTTCAAGGAACAGATGCCGCGTTTACAAGAGATTGGTAGCCAATTAAGTCAAAAGCACAGAGAAAATTTGGTTATACTCATCCAAATCTTGCAAGGTTTTTAAATATAGGCACTTTCCTAGCCTATACAAAGGAAATCATAAAAGCAATAGTTAATCTATAATTTTTATAGGCTAGTTGCTAGCCTAGCCTATAATTACAAACCATGACAAACGCATGGCAAGAGCCTCAATAACCGTAAAACCCCTGAATGCTAAGTTCCAGGGGTCTTACCTTCGGATTCTAAAAATTGGCGAATGCGTTCGCGTGATAGCCTGAGTTGCTCCGAGGCGCTTCTCAGGCTGCTAATTCCCCCAAGATTTTTTCTGCACGTTCCTTAAACTCCTCAAGTTCAGCAACTTTTTTCTTGATGCTGTCGATTTCTGAGCTGTTATTTGATGATATTCCCAAATAGCTATCGATAAATTCTAGTAGGATTTTACTAGCTGAAGTACCGTTTGCTTTGGCCTTTTTCAAAAAAGCGACTTTCTTTTCTTCTGGAATACGAAAGTTCATCTGGGTTTCCCCTTCTGCAAGATTTCTTGGCATACTGTGTTTCTCGCTTCTCAATCATGGCTTTTAGTCTATGCCTAATTCTACTTGTCAGCCTTTTTTTTGCCTATAACATAAGATGTTCAATGTTTTTGCCTGTACAAATTTATATACAAGGACTTGATTTTATTTCGGACTTTGCCTATACTAGGGAAATCACAAGAAGATGCGACCGCTTTGTCTGGAGAACTTGCGGTCGCAGTTAGGGGTTGATGTCCTTGTTTAAGTACGCCCCTTATAAAATACCTAACCCTATATAGAGTCAGGAATTTAATTATGACGTATGTAAGCTATACACAGCAATCGTTTACAAGTAATAAACGGGAATCACTTCAAAGCCGGGATAATATTAGGGCTTTGGAAATTTCGTTTGACAAGCACGAAGTATATGCATTAGAAAAGCTAATAGCAAAAATTATCTACGATAGTGATGAGTTTGTTACCCAGTGCTGGCTAGTCATCATAAATGATGTAGAAATCCACAGGTCTAATACTTGGGCTAAATGTTACAACTACATTACATGGCACTACAAGCAAGAAACCTTGCCCATGCAACAACAAGAAGTAGAAACAGGCACCCCCGAAAGTGCGCGCGTCAAAATACCTGTATTTATTGTTGACTCTCAAAAACGAGAGTTACTGGATTTCAATCATTGTTTGCGAACGAGAATATTAGAAGAAAACCATCAAATTTATTGTGGCTTTAGTACAATTATCAGTACTAAATGCAGCAGGCGCCACAGATTCAAGTTGAAATATCGCGTAAATAAACTCAACTGCCGTAACGATGCTGCTATCACTACAGACAATAAAGGAGGAATTGAAATGGTTGCAGAAATTAAATTAGGGCTTTGTAATCCACCAGAGCCAATTTATTTGTACGTTAAAAATGCAGAACTCAGTGGTGAGTCTTACCTTTGGTATAACTACGATATCAACAACGAGAAAACGATTCCCGTGCAGCAAAGAGCTTTGAGCGGATATTTACAAAATCTGCGATTAACGAGTAAAGAGTTCAAAGGTAAGGACAATATGAAGCTTGATATCGTTGTCGCAGCGGATGAATTATATGTCATTAGAACCGGGATAGAAACGAACTTTGCGAAAACATTCCTTTTAGCAGTGTCGCAAGTGCAAGATTTTTCTAGGCCTCTAATTTTAGCGGCAACGCCTGGTGAGGAAAATGTGGTTTTCTGTCGGCTTTATGATGCTGCAACTAAAATCAGGATTCGGTGTGAGTGGAATAAAGATGCTGATTGGGCTGGAATCATAAGCTACGTTCAATCTAAATTAGCTGGTTCATCAGTAGAGGTTCCTTTACCACAACAGGAACAAACTCAAGTACATCAAGCTGTTGTTCCTGCTTCATCGAAACCGAATCAAGATTTGCGGGTTAAGCAAATTCGTACTTTACTAAACTACCCAGTAAAGAGCGTAGTCGAATGGCTAGGTTTTCAAGAAGTAGAGCGTCCAAGCGAACTCCAAGACAGCCAAGTTGACGAATTGGTGAAAAGCATGTGTTTATCTTGGGGACAAGATAAATTTGAGCATCCTAACCATGTGGTTAGCTCATATCACGAACATGTAGTTGAGGCTGTTGCTTCAGGAATTCTCGAAGTTACAGCGATACAAGCTTGGATGCAGAATGTTCAACAATCTCACCAGAAGCTGTTGAACTAAAATCTGCTAATCGTTCCATTAAACGGGAAGTTTTATTAAATATTAAAAAACTTCCCCTTCTTGAATCCATAATCCAAAATAACTACAGATGATTAAATGCAAATACCAAATAAAGAATCACAACAAGCTCTAAAAATTCCGCGTTGGCTAGCGAAGTTTATATTAATTTCAACACGGGATAACCCTAAGAGTAAACAAATATTTTTTGAACTTTTGAAACCGATGACGCCATCCGAGTGGTGTATTATATGGATACCAGTAATTTTTCCAGATGTGGAACTTCCAACTCCTGGGGAACGTAACCCAACTGGATACATGAAAGCTTGTAATGCGACTCTCACCTTATTAACTGGTTACAACCAGAGAACTATCGAAGGTTGGTTTTACGGAAAGCCATACCACTATTCGGTTGGCATATTACTACGCTGTTTTCATTTAATTTTTAAATTGCAGCAATGTTTAAAGAACTAGCGTACATAAGTTATTAGTTTTTAAATAGTCATACTTCATGGCGCCTGAATTGACAAACGTAATTTCAAGGTTGCAACCAGTTTTCTAATCGCAAATTTTCGATATTTTCAAAATCTTTGATATTGTTGGTAACAATAATATCATTGCGAGAACGCGCGACAGCCGCAATTAATGCATCGAATTCGCCAGTTGGTCTACCAATGCGTCTCAGTTCAAGTTGAATTTTACCAAATTCTTCTGCTGCATCTTCAGTAAATGGCTCCAGTGGTAATAATTCTATGAAGGAAGCTAATCCTTCTAAATTATTTTGAAATTGTTGAGAACAGTAAACACCTTTGTAAAGTTCAGCAACAACAATCGTAGACAGATAGCACTGACCAAAAAACCGATTGAATTTTCCTACTGCTAAACGATTATCTTGGAGTAGCGCAATACAAATATTGGTGTCTAGTAAATACATCAGTCCTCCACTTGGTTATCAAGCGAGTTAATTTCTCTGCCTTTATAAGCATGACGGTCTTTATCGATTTCTGTAAATATTTCTATTAATTCTGTGTCATCTTTCCAGGCGCCAAATAATTGATTAAGTTTTGCTAACTTTTCGTCCGACGTTAAAGCCTCTTGTGTTGTAGCTCTTGGCACCTGCAACTCAACTAAAATTTCTGTATTATCGGGAATGTCGTTAATTTGTTCCAATAATTCGATAATCTGACCACGTTTTATTGCTCTAACTTTCATTTAGTACTCCTCAATCATTTTTAATATTTTGGTGTTGAGCAAGTGTTTTATATCTCAAACCCATTATAAATACAACTGGCTTTATATAAATCCAGCGTTCTTATAATTATATGCTATTTATTTCAGAACTCTCACATGTATAATTTATTACATTTGAAGATGGCGTTGTAATTATTCTAATTGTCAACTGCGAATTGTAATCAAGGCGCCTTGAAACGTCGTCAAAGTGGAAACATAAAATTTCAGACGATTATAAGCGTTATAACGAGCGTCAATACATTACTTCCACATCATTTGTAATGAAATAAAATTATTGTAGCAGCAAACAATATAAACACAAAAATTCTGTAAATAAGTCTGTGACTTTGTGTGAGCTAATTACCGAAATTTTGCGTAAATGTAGGTAATCGTAAAGTCATTGAGTGTTAAATAAAAAGTAATGCTATGCAACTGAAGAGTGAGCAGAATCCAAACTGGAATTTAGTTCAACTTCAAGTTGAGTTTGACTGTCATTAAAATTGGCTCCATGAAATATGTACAAAGACTTTACTCCCAAACTACATTAGCCAAAGAATCAGGTGTTTGCGTAACAACCATCAAAAACTGGTGTGAGTTCGCTGACATCAAATCACCAAAGCGTGGAGGTTTATTTAGCTGCCTCGATTTAGAGTTATTAGCTTGTTTTTACGTTGCTAATCGCTTTTTAAGAGTCGCGCAAGTCGATTACCAAAAAGAAGTCGTCAGCAGAGGAGGAATAAAATTATACGTTCGCGAAATCCGACGTACTGACTTGTACACATTTGTGACTGAGTTTTTAACTCCAGAGGAACAAGATAACTTTTTCGTCAAAATATTGGTTGATAAATTGAAGGAGGAACAAGCAAATGAATCTGTCAGCAGCAGTACAGCAGCTTGAAATACCCGTAACCGAATTGAAAGCTATTTGCCAAGCTTTAGATATTCCAATTACCGATAACTCTATTAGCGATGACAATTTCCAGAAAGTTCAAGCTTTCGTTACTGCTTGCAAGGAACGCGCGTGTTCATTTGCTGAGGGTATTCAAGAATTGTTGCGTCTCAAAAACGAAGCACAAGCACAACAACAAACAATGGGCGCCAGATTTAATTTGGATGAATTTTTCAGGCAGCGCATTGGTGTTGACCCACAAGTAATAAAACCTGGTAGCTACCACTATGACCTCTACCAACTGTTATTAAAATCTCATTCAATATCTCAAGTCGGCTACACGCTATTTAGAGAAGCGTTTCTACGTCAAACCCAGGATTTGATTTTAAACGGTGTGGAAGAATCAGAAATTACACACAACCAAACAGTCAATGGTTTCGGCGCCGCATTTGAGAGTATCGAGCATCAGTTCGAGCAAAATTTTTTAGGAACGTCAGTAAACTGGGGGGAGGAAGAACACCCAGTGTTAGTAGCGGCACAACAAACATCGCTTCCAGGCGCCAAGAAAACGACTACATCAACGTCCCATGTGTCGAAGAAATAGTTGAAGCGGCACCAGCTTTGGCAGCAGAAACGTTACAAGTAATGGCGCCTGCGATTAACAAAACCGTTATTAACGACCGCCAAACCATCACAAACTATATGACTGAAGGGGGAGCAGTTGCCACTACTGTTGCAATTACGACAACGATTACTACTACTACAATTGGTGTTGCTATTACCGCACCTCCAAAACCAGTTTTATTGAAGATTATAGGTGTTGGCATGGGTGGAACTATTTTGGGAATAGCGCTAGCAACATTAATTCTTCGGCATTACAGAAAGCAAGTTTTACACCAAAGGCAGTAATGCAGTTTACTGATTCGCCATCTAATTACCAAGACCATGAATATAGCTCAGATGATTTTGATGCGGACTGGGTTCCAAACCCACATGGGAAATTTCAGCAAAACCAGGCACCTCCCTCAACAGGGCTTATCAGTATTATCAAATCGGGGAGTTTAGATTCTTTACTAACAAATCCTTGGCTCGTATCGATTTTTATCGCCACAGTAATCTCAATATTGATTGCTTCAATTGCAGCAATAATTCTGGGTCAACGTTCGACAGAACTTACACCCGAACAAGAAACACAGCAAGCACTGTTACAAAAATCTCAAAATTTAGAGGCAAGCGATACTAACTTTCGGGAATATGTGACGCGCAATGATTACAGTTCTGGCATGGTAAGCAATCCCGGTTTACTACAAGCAGCAGTTCTAGAAGCTTCCGCGCGTTACCGTAATCGGATAGTTGCTAGTCAAAATAATCTTCAAAACCAAGCATACAACCAGCATGAGGAGGTGATTAATTATGGCTCAGAAATTGAAGCGCTCAAACGTATCAACTTGGGAGCATCTGGCAAAGAAGCAGAATTACGATATATTGACCCAAGCACTGACTTGTGGGTAACAATTCCCCTCGACTCTGCCGAATTAGCAGCGAGTGGTTTAGTCAAATTAAACATTATCTCAAATAGTAGAAGGGAGACAACACAACGCTTTGACTTGATTACAATTGTCCAAAACACGCGCAAAGCTTTAACAGAAATCAAAAACACAAGAGTCGAAGCATTACGAGTCAAAGGACTGGCGCCTGTTGCATTGCAGTTAGAAAAGACCGATTGGTTTGGAAATACAACAAATCCACAAGGTGCTGAAATATCTGATTACCAGCAGGATAAACCAGAACCAAAACCGCGAAAACCGCAGCAGTCAAACTTCCCTCCAAAACCAACCAAGGAGGAAAACAATGAGCAGTAAGTTATTTCTTGCTCCCGTACCTTTGCTAGTAGGTGGCTGGATGTTCACAAGCAGCTTTACAGTAAGTACGATAATGCAGCCAACAACACCATACTCTACGCAACAGCAGCCAGTTGAAGTGGAGATGCCAGAACCAGCCAAGTCTTTTCTGCGAATTGGAGGCGCCGTTTTAGCTGTTGCAGGACCATCAACTTTAGTTTTTTGGGAATTAGCTAGTAAAAAACGACACTTTGTACAACAGCCTCAACTATTGTTGAAAGCGAACCAAAACGTTTTGCCTCAGCATCCTCAACCATCTTCGTTTGGGGTAGACAATACGCAGCCCAAGGTTAAAAGTGTTGCTAATACTCCTACTGAGATTAATCGAGTTGATACAAGCTACCAACAAACAAATAGTCCTCCAGTTTCCAAGCAAGTTCCAAATTTCTATCAAACAGGCGCCTATGAATCTATAAACTCAGGCAATAAAGTTGATGAAGTTAATAAAGTTAGTACTAAAGAGTCGCGCGGTAACAGTGAAGATAAATATGGAGACGTAAAATCTCTTGTTTATGAAAACACAGTGGGCATCGTTGGTAAGGAGAAAGGGAGCGGTAAAACATCCAAGCTTGGTTATCTAATTGCCGAGCATATTAAACTTGGTCATTTAGTATGGATGGTTAACCCTTTCGCTAAGGGTCAACACTGGAAAGGAATAAAGGTATTTGGACGCGGTTATAATTTTGTCGAAGCTACAAATGCTATCCGTGATTTTACTCGTATTGCTTTTTTTAGAATTGCTGAAGCCGGCGATGAAACTAAAGAATATGAGCCATTTGAAGATATTCATATTCATCTTGCGCTTGATGAAATGTCCAATTATTCAAGCGAAGTGGATACTATCGATGCTACCGTCATGCCTAAATTCTGGGAAGCAGTAGTGCAGTTCGTGCGACAAGCCAATATGTCAGTATCTTTTGCCAGCCACGGTGATACTCAGGCAATGTTGGGTGGCGCCAAAGCTCTTGCTGGAAAATCAGAAACTATTAAAGATGCGATTGTTTGGTTGTACGCCCAAGCGGTAACGGATAGAAATATTGAAGGCAATAAACGTTGTGCTGGTTGGGCATATTTAATTCGTCCAGATGGAGGAGAGCGTCAGAAACTAAGAGTTGATATTCCCCATTGGATGCAGGGACCACCTGCGACTCGAATTGATGGAAAAGACAAGTACAACTACATACAACTCGTCCAAAAATATTGTCCTCAATTTCTGTATCTTCCAACTAATGCTCAACAACCTATATCCGATAATTCCCCAAGTTCGGTTGATACAGAACAGTTTCGTCAAAAGCTAATACAACAGGAAGACATCTGGGGGCTTGATGAAGAACCAAATCATTAATTTAAGGAGTTTTCAATGGTTAGAAAACAATTAAGAGGCACCAACTTACCAGAGTTACGTTCAAGCAATTATTTAGATACTGATGTTATGGACGCAAATTACGAAGAAGAAAACGATGATTACACCAATCGCCACAACAGAGGGTCAAACTGGCATGGACGCGCGTACCGTGCTGGACGTTATGCGAGAGGCGCCTACGATTGGGGACAAAATTATAGTCGTGGTATTACACCAGCAATGGAAAACGGTGCCAGTGCAGCTATTGGTACTTTGGGCACTGTTGCTAGTCACACCAACCCTTTCAAACCGTGGAGGTCTTTTGCTTTCTGGTCGATGGGCATCGGTACTTTAATTGTTGGTGGATGGGTTGCTCAATTCTTTTTGGGTGGACTGATTGCAACTCGTAATCCAAGACAACTTCCACAAAATGCTCCCACGGCAGTTAGATTTGGTCATGGTGTTGTAAATGCTGGTAAACCTGTTGCAACAGGAGTTTGGAATGGGTTTGGTACTGTTGCCACGGGAGCGGGTGACAGTTTCGATAAAGCAGTACGGTTAAATTCAGGCGCCAACGATTGGCAACAACCAAGAGTAACTGTACAACAGTCACAACAACCAACCACTACTTTGCCTTTAACTAATTGGACAGGCGCCGGGGGTTATCAATCTGTAGGGAGGAAGTAGAAAATGTTTTGGGTGAGGATTCATGCGTCAAGCTTTTTAATTACAGGCGCCGTATTTATTGTGTTTGTTCTAGATATGGCTAGCCCTGGTTATGGTTCGTTTGCTCTAATTCCAAACTGGCGCCTTAATATCACTGCACTAACAACTGATGTGCGTTCTGACTTGGAAAGTTTGATGCGCTCAAAGTCCTTACCCAGCAATAGGGTGCAAAAACAACCCACAAATAAAGATTGCCAAACTTTGCTAGATGCTTATAGACAAGGTGCTAAATGCCAATTCGAGCCACCGACTTATTCAAATATCTCCCCCCAGAAGCCCAATACCAGGAAATTAAAGCAGTAGAAGAAGCACTTCGCCAAAATGTTATAGCTCAAGCAAGGGGACGTGTTTGCTGTTTTGGATTGTCTTTAATTATGGCAATCGTGATTGTGCATCCTGGTGCTAATGCGTGGGTTGAGAGCAAGCTTCAGTTCAACCGTTTTATTGGCATTAGTTCTATAAGTTCTACACAGGTTAAAGAAGCAGACAAAATAGCTGCTGCACTTGTTTCTTACGCGCGCGCTCATAACTGGGAAGTACGTACTGGCGCCCGTCGTTACAACATCTTTTACGTTCAAGGTATGTTTCCCAATGGTGTTAGTAATGATAACGCTCCGAATCAGTTTAATGACAGTCGCTTTTTAGTTGAAGTCAATCCGACTCCGCGTTTGATTGGCGCCTGGGATGCTTCTGTTGAACCAGGAAATCATTACACCAAGCAACCAATGAATGTTAATGGTGCGGCGCATATACAAGTACCAGGGCAGTATAAAGCATGGCGTATTGGTATGCATAAAAACCGAGAACTTGCTTTGGTACAAGTGGCGCCTGTTGATATATCGCGTGATAAAAATCGTAACGGTAAGACTGATGAAGGTGATTTGAAACAGCGCGCGTTAATTGGCGCCAATCAACATAGCGCACATGACCAGCAGTTAGTTGATGATGCAAGTGCAGGTTGTCCGGTAGGGCGCACATCTAAAGGGCATCAGGAATTTATGAGATTTTTACAACAAGACGTTAATTATTCTCTAGACAAAAAATTCATTTTTTCTACGAGTTTTATTACTGCCAAGGATTTGAGGTTCTAATTATGTCGAGAAATAGAGTATTAAATAATCAGCATTCTGAGTTAGTTTCTGAAGCTTTAACAGGAATTTTAGCTGTTTTAAAGCAACTCTATGCCGCTGCTTATACGTTTTCAGAACATAGCGATTTTTTAGATGAGGCATTGCAAGATACAGAGCAACTGCTATTACAGTTTCCGGTTGGCTTAGAAGGACAATTTATTGCAAATGGAATTGATTTTACTACTGCTATTAGATTAATCGCTGCTTTGGATAGATTTGATTTAACCGAAGGCGTAGAAATACTGAAGTCAATTCGCGACCCTAGAATTTGTGGAATTGCTCAAAGAATTTTTAGTCGGATGGCGCAATCAAGGGGTTTGTAAATGAAGACGAAAAAATATCTTTCCCCAAGTGATTATTATTTGTACATGAAGTCTGATGCTTGGAGAAATAAGCACTATTGTTGGTTAAAGCAATGTAATTACCGATGCTCAATGTTTCCTTGGGTCAGAATTGGAAAATATGCATCTAAAAAGTATGGGAAGTATAGTATACACCATACGGGTGTTGGTTATCGTCACTTGGGACATGAAGAGTTGTGGACAGATGTACTTCCGCTGTGCCCACTTGCTCACTGGCTAATTCATGGTGGGTATATGAAAGCTAAAGCTCCCTGGAAACCGAATATTGTTCAGCAAACACTGCACTTTTGGTGTAGTTTACCACTGCTATTAAAACAATTAGTTTTCTTGGTTATTGGATTACTGATTGCATTTTCTGTTTCTTGGTGGATAGGTTTTGTTTTAGGTGTTTTTCTTTTAGTGTTGCTATTTAGTTAACTTTCATGTATTTACAGAAGCTAGGGCGTAAGTGGGATTTCCTCAACGCCCTATTATTAGTTGGTATCGTCATCTTTGTATTTAGTAAGCCTGCTATAAAATTTAGTACTGATGGTTTAGAAAGTTTGAGTGAAGTCAATGCATCTTATTCAGGTAAGCTAAATACTTTATTTGCCAATAATTCTTCAGTAGGAGTATTAGCCTTGTGTGCTGCGGAAGGTAACTGTACCATTGAAGGCAACAAAACTTCTTTATACTACGGGCATGTTGACCCTGGAAACAGAGTTAATAACAGAGGCTGGTGTAGTGACCAAGGTAGAGGAGGAACTAATTTGCAAAATGCGGATGCTGGCTGTTTAAGAAGAACTCAAAGTCGTATTTCTGTATTGGTTCATAAAATGCAAGCTGCTGGGTTAAATCCAGAAGAAAATGTAGAAGTGTTTTTAAATTCGATTGACCAATGGAATCAAGCATCTCCTCGTGTTAGTAATACATTTGCTCTACGTTACGCATCTGCTATCAAACAAGGATTGAAGGGTAAAGAAGCTATCTTGTGGGCAAGGGTTGAGGCTTTTCGCAAGAATAATGGAGAGTTGGAGGCTGGTAACTCGCGAGTCGGGTTGTTCTCGATTTGCGCTAATCCAAGCAATACATACTATACAACTCGGTTGCAGCAGTACCCCATGTGGTCAGAACGCTGGCGTTGGAATTGTATTGCTTTGGATCAGCGGCGCCGCTTAGAAGCGATAAACCAAGTTTTGACAAAGGCGAGCCAAACTGCGAAGCTTTTTCACCCGCATATTCAAACGAAACACAAAGATTATTTTTTCTCGAAGCTTTTTATTAAAATGCTTGTTTCTCGTGTTGGTATGAATCAAAAATCGAAGTCGTTATGATTTTATTTATATTTGCTATTTATTTGGGAGTTGAACTCTGAATGGCACAATGGCGCCGTTATAAATACATGTTATTTTGTAACGGCATGTAGCAAAAATTTATACATGTTGTTACAATGGCGCCAGATCAAACACATTATATCGAACCTACAAACAGAAAGCGTCTAATAGCTCCAGTGGTATATCAATCTAATCAATTTGATTTATTCTTGCTTTTAGGTTCGATAGCTTACCAGAGAGAGTCACGAGCTTAAAATTTTGGGAACGAGACCATGCTGACACCTGAATCCTCACTTCTGTTACACCCAAGAATTAGGGGTGATACTTTTAACTCAAACTCAGCTTGTATGAAATGCGAAATGTGATTGCTTTTCTCAGGAAGAGCAAAATCCATCAGAGTATTGAGAGCGGTTTTCCCTATTTTTATATTCTGAGGATTTGGATGGCCTATCTTTCTCAAGATTTCAGAGAGTAGGATTGAAGGGCGAGAGTGAACACTAAAAGTCAATCTATCTTCGCCAGCAAAACGTATATACCAATCATAATCTTGTAAAGTTTCTAGTGCAATTTTTTTTGTTCCATCAAATACCTCAACATGTTCGATATCAGGATTAAATAAATTTCTAAAATCTTCTAACTCATCATCCCAAATCATTTGATTCGATGAAAATAAGACTTCGCTTTCAGGTTGTTTTTGTAACTCAAGTCCCCTACGAAGGCTGCGATTTAACAAAACATATTGGTAAAGAATCTCAGGCATTTCCACACCAAGGGCGTATAAACTAAGCCCTTCACAAAATTTATCAGCCTCATGGCATATTTCATTTATTAATGTAGTAATATCCTTGACTGCAAAATTTATGTAGTCTCCCCCTTTCGCTTCAAATGCATCTGCTTTTGCTCTTACACTAAAAGCTAAAGCTACAAATAAAGGTAATCTCTCAGGTTTTCCTGATTCAATTCGATTCAGTTGAGTTCTCACCCATGCCTCTAAATCTTCTGCTCTTTCAATCAACTGGTCTGCTTCCGTTAATTCTGGTAATATATGAGTAAATCGTTCGTATGCCTTCAATAACTTAAAAGTTCGAGTTTCAAACTCTTCTCGTTTTCTCAATGCCTCTATATCTTTAACCTCTTCAATCACTGATTGAAATCCTGTACGTATCTCCTCACGGAGTATATTCATTTTTTCTGTTAGATTATTTTGGTTAGAAACCAATAGCTCAAGTGTACGATGTTGTACAGCTAGAACATGTTTTATGCTATTAAAACCTGATTGAATTTGTTCATTAATAATATGAAAACTCGTTTGAACTTGCTCGCTATTTTTATCTAGTTTATCTTCTAGATTTTCTAAATCTGACTTAATATCCTTATGATTTTTTTCTAATTGCTTTTTAAGTTTACGAATTTGAATGCCATTATATATACCAACACCAAGGTTAAGTATACTTAATCCAAGATTTGCAATATTTAACATATCAAAACCAGGTTGAACAGATTGAATTGTTTCTCCACTTGCGCGATGGCGTGTACACCAAGTACCCGCTCTACCAACAAAAACTTCATAATCAAAAGCATTTCCCCCTTTAAATAGATATGCTTCTGGTTTTTGAGTAAAAGAATTAAACATGTTAAGTCGCCAGAGTACACTTACTTTTAGTATTCCCAAAAATTCTTTTGCTTTATCACTTTGGCATTTAAACGCGCGCAGTCACAGTACGTATACTCCGTACTTCGTGGTAAAGACTTGGAGACAGGCGGGCTTTCACAAGGAGAAGCGTAAAATATTAGTTATTGGGTGTGAGAAAGCAAGCCACTATGCCACAAGTCGAACTAGTTATGATTTTATTTTGAGTTCTTGTTTATTTAAAAGTTGAACTTTTAATTTATAACGGCGCCACTGTAAATTCATTATTCGTGTAAGGTCGCTTTTCAAGGACATGTAGTTAAAGTCGATGGACATTGGTCAGATGGTGCCAACCAACCTCTCAATTTACCATACTCGGCAAATATCCATTTACCATTACCACCTAAAAGTTTGACTTTAGTACTTTCAGGAACCTTACCAACCTTACGACTTTTTGTTTTTGGCTCTTTGTAAAGATATACTCCTGTACCATAACCACGGGTAGTAGTTCCTAACAAAGGCGCGTGTACCCAACCTCGACCTTGAAAAGGTACTCCGCGACTGCTGGGTGCTTTCGGCTCTACTTATCTGTGCCCACTCGCCTTGGCAAGCAATAATATTCACATTCACAGCCAATGCAGTAGTAGGAAGCTTTCCTATTATTGAGGAACGGGAGGCGCCTTCCTGACATTTAAACCGTTAGGGTCTTTATCAATAACATAAGCGCTCCTCTTGACAAGGCACCGACTTAGTAGAACCAGCTTGACTCAACATAAACTTAGAATTAGCAGGTTTTTGGGCACTCACAGGCATCAGGTAGTTCAAACCTACCCCAGTAATTGCAAATGTAAAGGCGATGCTAGAACAGAGAGCGATTTTACGTAACTTCATAATATGAAATACATTTTGTGTAAAGTTTATTACATTTAGTGTTCCCTGTTTTAAGCACGAAAATTATGAATGTTTCCGGAACGACCTTTGCAGATGCCAGTACAATAAAAATTAGTTAATGGCAACCGTGCGTAGGCGCCATCTTTCATAAAATATTTACGTGCGTTACTGGCTAACTACATGTATGTTAAAGTACTTTTGCACTAACAGATGTGAGGTTCAAAGCACATCCTAATAATTTTACCTTCGGGTGCCATCCAAGTGCGCTTAGGCCAAATTACGTGTTATCACTTTGAAACAGTCTTCTCTGTATTTCCAAGTTAGCCATTCCGTTTGAAATTGTTAGGGCTGATATAAATACTTTATAAACTTTCAGTAATTACTCTACTTATAATTATTCAGTTAATACTTATTTTTTCAAGCGAATCGTCAGGACTTTTGCTGATGACTTTTTGTTTTCTATCTAGTTAGCATATAGCAAATTGTATGTTACTTGCTATGTCATGTAGTAGGTTGGAGGTTGAATGATTATCAAAAAAACACCACTAGCAAATCAACCAGAACTTGGTAAGCTAATTCGTGAGTTGAGGTTAAACACAGGTTTAACGCAAGAACAATTCGCTGCTTCTTTAGGCGTTACTTTTTCTACAATCAATCGTTGGGAAAATGGGCGTTCTAAACCATCCCCGTTAGCAATGGAAAAAATTGAAGAAATGCTTAAACAAATTAATGATGCTAAAAACTAATTGCTAGGCAGGTCTACAAAATAGACGTTTTAACACTGGGTGCATACCAGTTTTTATTCTTATTCTAGAGTAAATAAATGTGGAAAAGTCTTAATTTCTTGAGACATCTATTTTATCACATACTTTCTGCATAGTAAATAAAATATGAAACATCGTTTTCAGTTTTTATCTAGTCAAGCGTCTAAAAATTATAGATTTTCTGCAAATCAACTATATTCGATTTTCGTAAATAAATATTTTAGCACAATATTTAACAAAACATTTATCTGGAGGTCTACTATGTCTAATACAAACGCTGAATTAGAATTAATGGGAAAAGGGTTGACAATATTACAGACTGTACTATTAACGTTCGTTAATAGTAAAATGACAAAACAACACGGTGATGAGTGGCTTAACAATAATAGTGGTGTAAGAAATATTCTCAGACGCAGTAATCCAAATCAGATAGAATACAGCCTTGATGATTTAGATATTAGCTTACTACTTAATATTATTGATAACAATAATATTTGGGAGGATGCCTTTAATCAAACTCTTGTTAATACAACAATATTAACGAGTATACACCAAAGCCAATTAGTAAGCTTCAGGAATATTAGAAATCGTTATGCACATCAGTGTGTTGCAAACAGTTTCTCATTAGACGAAGTTGAAGAAAATTTATTCAAGATGCAAAATATTGTTGAAGTTATATCGCCTGATGATGTGGATAGCTTTAGAAATTTGAGGCAAGGCGTATCTTATTTACGTAATGAAACAGGCTCTAATGAAGTTGATACTAGTACAGCAAATATTAACGAAACTCCAGAGGCATCCTATCCAGAGGATAAAACAAACTTGGATCAACCTTTTAGAAAAACTAATAATCCCAACCCGGATATTGAGAGTGTTGAGAAACCTCAAGAATTAAATCCTGATACAAATGATAATACATCAACTAAGAAAATATACACAGTTAATTCAATCGCTAAATTATCGCTGACGATAATAGCTATGTTTAGTCTTGGGGTAGTAGTAGCAATTAAGTCTTTCCAGTCTTTCTCAGTAAACAATACCTCAATGTCTCTCACGGTTAACAGTACAGAAAAAGTTGTCAAGTATCGCTTGCAGTCGAAGTCTTTAAAGATAGGTATACTAGGAAAGCCAAAAAACTACAATGAGTTAGAATCGCACCTGCGCTCTCAATTTGGGAATAATATACAGATAACAATTGATGGAGACAGTTCCATTTCTTATACGGAAGCAAGAAATCGTATCATCCGCAAGGAGTGGGATATTGCTTTTACTCTCTCCCCCATGCTTTCTGTAGCAGCTAAAGATAATGGCTATACTCATGCGGCTCAAATGTTCCCAGACAATCCTCTTTACTACCAAGCAGCACTATTTGTCAAGTATAATAGCTCTATTAAATCCTTTAATGATTTAAAGCCATCACATAATATAGCTCTTGGAGACTTTAATTCAGCATCTAGTTTCTATATGCCTGCCTACGACTTATTTGGTAAAACTTTGCGAGTAGATGAAGGACACAGCAGCCAAAATATTGTGACAATGGTAGAAACTGGTAAAGCAGATGTGGGTGCTGCTGCTTTAAGTCGGATTGAAAATAACAAAGGCTTAAGAATTATTCATCTAAGTCGAAAAATTCCAGGGTCTGGTGTTTACCTATCGCCTAATCTTTCTGAGTCAGATCGAGAAGTTATTAAAAAGGCTCTCCTAGATGTTCCTAGCAATATCCAACGGCAAGCTAACTATGGTGCTGGTGAAGAACCTGACTACTCTACCTTTGTAAAACTTTCTCAAAAATCTGAAGAAGTTCTAAAGTGTGCTGACTTTCAGAGTAATCCTGTTAATTTCTACTGCACTACCTCTGCTTCAAGTCAAAATGTCTCTGGTCAAAATGCTGATTCAACTATAGTAGGTAAAATTAATGGATGGAGCAAACAAGATAGCGAGACTGAAAAGTTTAGGCTGTCTGCAGGTGGTAAAATATATCTTCTGCTTATCAGCAGGCAAACTCTTAGCCAAATTCCTGGCGCTTCTAACCCAATAGCTTTGCAAAAAAAAGATGTGAAAGTTTCTGGTGTAGTACCTAAACAATTAGACACTAATACCTTTGAAGTGAAAATTACTCAACCAGAACAATTAACTATTAACTAGTAACATAACCGCATTTACTGCTATTGTTTTCAAGATAAACAGTTTTAAATGTGGAGAAGCTGCAAATCAAAATTTTGCAAGAGTTTATGTGCGTGCTTTGATTAAAAGCATCAAGAATGTTCATTTTGAAACTAAACGTGTTGTATTTATAGAACAACAGTTTTACCTAATAATATCCTTTAATTCCTCTACCAATGCCTTACCCTTAGCTAAATCCGCAGCATACAAAACTACTATATGCCAAGGAGGATTGGCGCCACGCAAACGGTCGCGGATGAATTTATCACGCAGTCTGTTTCCTCCACTATGAAATGCGGCGCCATCTATATATATTGCTAGTCGCTCTTTTGGCATCGCAAAGTCAGCGATGGAAATAGGCGCCTCGGATGGTATTGGTACTTGTTTTTGAGGATGGAAGTTATACTGCTCGAATAGCCGCAAAAATTTAAGTTCGAGCGGTGAACCAACTCCTGCTGCATATGCTTCTAACCAAGGAAGTGGGTCTTTAATATCGCCTGTTTCTAATGGTTGCTGTGTTGGTGGCGTATGGGAAAGTTGCTCTAAGGCACTCATAATTTGGGGGTAGTTGAGCAATTCGTGGTATCGCTGATTTTGATAGGATTTTAAGCAACGGTAACATGCTGTTTCGCAGTTGGGATGGTCT
This sequence comes from Calothrix sp. FI2-JRJ7, assembly GCA_019359675.1. Lineage (GTDB taxonomy): Bacteria > Cyanobacteriota > Cyanobacteriia > Cyanobacteriales > Nostocaceae > Dulcicalothrix. The sequence goes on along the minus strand of JAHHGX010000082.1, from coordinate 38,208 downwards.
AAGTGTTCAATTGCTCTTTTTGCTACTTGATGTAATTCTGTAGCAATGCGGCGTAAGTAACCACTGCCACCTAAACTAGGGTCAATAAATGTCAGCGAAATCATGTTGTATTTTTTACCATTGCTGTTAACAAGCCAAGGCGCCTCATATTCAAAGTCAATTTCAGAGCCATCGAGCATATACAAGTGCTGCATTCCTGCTTTTAATGCATAACCAAGTGATAATCCCCAAGATTGTAAGTCTTCTTCGTCTATGGAAGTGGGAACGGGGATTGTTAATCGTAATATTTCTGCTTTGCCTGCTGTTACAATTGCTAAGGGTTGCGGCGCCTTACCTTTTTGGCTGCAATTTTCTGCATGACCGTAGGGGTCTTCTCCAGTTTGACGGGTTTTACGTCGTCCTGAAGTTGGTTGTATTAAATCGGGGTTTTGTAACATTTTCCCGCAATCGGCGCATAACATGTATCCTTTGGCTTCATCATGTAATAAAGGAATACCTTGTTCTCTGTCTTTATCTTTCGGCGCCACTCCTTCATTTACCCAGCGTACTTCTTCATCTTGGCTCCATCGTAAACCCCAACCATTGCTTAATGTCCAACGTCCTAATACTTGCCCGTCCCATTGTGGGTAAGTTTTAACTAAATTACGGGTGACATAACGTTCTTCTTCATCAAGGATAGGACTTTCATCGCGTCGTGCTAAGAAACCAGCAAACTCTCCACCTGGATGTGCTTTTCCTGGTGCGTTATTCCCACATCGCGGACAAGCGGGTTTGTCAGCTTCAAAGCGTAGTTTACAAGTATTGCATATTCTATATAACCAAGTGGCGCCTTCGCTTCTTGGGTTCCAGGGTGAAGCATTATCTAGTCCTATTACTTTCCAGCGTTTGGTACGGGCAAATACTTGTGCTTCGGGTTGAAATTGACCGATACCAAAACGTCGCGCGACACTTACAGGGTCTTCTTCGTGTTCATCTCCTAATAGTCGCAGTGCAGCGGGTTGTGTGGGAAATTCGTAACCAGGAAGGATGCCAAATTCGGCAAAGCGTCGCAATGGATACCCACTCGAACGGTCGTCTGCTTCTTTATTGCCTTGTCTGTCTGTTGGAAGCCCTAAAATTCGGGCAACTAATTGACCTGCGCGAGTTGCCGCGCGTTCTCCTTGTAGGTCTTGAGAATAAGTATCTAGGGCAGTTCTAAGTTGTTTTACTTGTAATGCTGTGCGGTTAATTACATCCCAAATACGTTCGGGTAATTTATTTAGGTGTTGACGTAGAGCGTTTTCATCGAGTCCTGCTTCTTCTAATACAATACCTTGCCAAGCCATGTTAGCGATACTAATTGCTTTATCGGTTTGAGCTTGAACTCCAGCAATCAATGCTTCGACTTTTTCAGTGTTAATATCACCTACTGTAGTAATGTATTCTACCATTTTGCTTGCTAAACCAGGAGAGGCGGCGCCAAAGGCAATAGCATTTAAATGACGGAAAATTACGTCTCGGTTTCCTAGTGCTAAAGCTGGTGCAGGTACTTCTCCAGCTATCATTTCTCCAGGTTTATCATAAAAATATTGGTCGTGGGGAGTATTGCGAGCATACCCTACTACTAAACCTATACGAGTTCGGCGCCCTGCACGTCCTCCTCGTTGAGCATAGTTATCAGGACGTGGTGGGATATTTCGTAAAATTACTGCATCTAAACCACCAACATCTATACCCATTTCTAGGGTTGGAGAACAAGCTAATAAATTAATTTTTGATTGAGATGCTGTTGCTTTGAAGTCATCTTCTAATTCTACACGCAGGTCGTTGGGTACTTGGGCAGTATGTTCTCCTGCAACCAAGGGAATAAAATCTGCTGAGAGTATTCTTTTAACATGACGATTTTCCATTACTTCCGACTGGTGCCAGCGAATTAAATTACCATGACAGTAAGGACAAGGATAATTATTTTGTCCTCCTAACATTGGGGTAGCGCAAACTTGACAACGGTAACGTTTTTGTTCGGTAGATAATTGTAAATGCAGTACTTCCGCATTTACTTGTAGAAGTTGTGTTTTATCTCGAAAACCATATACATCGGCAGCTATCACAAAACTGCCTTGTAATAACCATTCTAATAATTCAACGATGTTTTCTTCGTTTGGTACAATACCACCAAACCGTAACAATAAATGCTTGAAAATTCGTTCTAAACTTGGTCCTCTGCCACCAGCTTTAGGTTTTCGCCAAGGGTTACTTGCTTGCACACCATAAGGTACATTAGCACTATCTATGTAAGCAACGGGTAAACCAGACGAAAGTGCATAACCTTGGGGTCTTTTTAACCGTCGTTCCCACTCAGCAGCTTTGGTGTAACTAGGGCAACTTGGATGTGCAGGATGATAACGTAATAATTCCCTACTAACACAACCACGTCGTCGCATTTCATTAAGTAAACTACGGCAAATATATTCTAAGTTTTCTCTTGATATACCAAGACTTCTAGCAATGTCTGTACCTTGCTGCTTTACATATTCGTCTAAACGATGATAGTTGATTTGCACTAATCCTAGATTGATTAAAGTCGCGCGATAACCAGCAGTAACGGCTATTTCATCGAGTAAAGGAGCTTCTTCCCACGCACGGATTCTCTGCATATTTTCATCATTAATCCATGCACTTGGGTCAATAGGGGCATATTTATTATCTTGCTCTTTTACGCCTTTGTCGCCTAGAAGTTCTACAACTCTTTGTAAAGATAATGCTTCATTAGATAATAATTCTACTACCCGGCGCCGCATTCGGTCGTAGCGGCTAGCGAAAACAATAAATCTAGCTTGGTGTGCAGCATCTTGACGACTATCGCTAAAAATTAATAATCTTTCTTTACCGTCATATCCTGGTTGACTGCGGTTTGTTGTCGCTAAAGATTCTACCAAACCTTCGCTTAGTACTTTTACTGCCGCCGAAGTTCCTAAAGCTACGGGTGTAATAACATTACGACTACCCGCAGTGGCGCCGCAACACAGACAGCGAGTTCGAGCGGGGGCTAAAGTAACACGCCAAGGATAATCATTTGCATCGCTGCTAAAAGCAAGACTAGAAATATCAAATGAACCATTCAATATTGGTTTACGTTTAATTTGTTGCGGTTTCTTTTGAGTACCTCGACGAACTTGAGGTGCCACTTCATCATTAATATCTTCATCTTCTTCTCCAATTCCAATATTTGTATCATCAAAGCGATTATGGTCATAAAGCATCCATTCTGTTTCATCTGGAACAGCACTGGGTTGTAACGGTGCGGCAGTAGGTTCGCCAACGAAGCGTAAATAATCTGCACCACAGTTACGGCAAAGGTAAAGAGGCGCCGTTACACAACCACACTCACAGCGTTCCTCACCCATTGGGTAAAGTTTGCCGCAAGTTGGGTTAATACAGCGGTGAAATTGCCAACCACCACGAATAAATCGATGCGCGCGTAGTTGTAAAGCACCTGGTGTACCCTCTGGTAAAGCGGCGCCAACTAGTAAAGCAGTACGGATTTCTTTTTCAATTTCGGTATTTGAGAAGTGCGAACGTTCTTTAATTTCTTGTTTAACCTTATCAACAAGTTGGGAAATTGAAAGGGGAGAACGAATTAACCAGCGATTTAAATCCCACAATAAACGGGAGTGATGAGTGCTGAGTGCTGAGTGCTGAGTATCACTAAGAATATTAAGGGCTTTTCTAACAGCTTCTGGGTCAGTTACATCTAGGTCAGCAATATTTACAGGTTGGGGAGAATATACTGCTTCTGCTGGTGTTTGAATTTCTGCTAGTTCTTCACCGATGACTCGTATACTTGATTTAGAGGCGCCGGAAATTTTATGAAAAAACTCTTGAACGGCTTCATCTCGAAGACGAATTTTTTCTTCGGGGGTGTATTCTCCCTCAGCTACACTTTTAATAGTTGCAGAAGTTGCGACGGGGAGAAATTCAGGATAGCGTTTGGAATATACTTCTGTTGGGACAGTAATACACCAATCTTGGTTAGCATTGTTTAGGTGAGTTCGTAAGCGTCGTACTAACAATGCAATATTACTTCCCAAAGTGCCACGGTAAGTATGAACTTCATCGAGTACTAAGAAGCGACAGCGATGGTTAGCAAAAATATCTTCTCTATCTGCTGGGCGTACTAAAAGGTATTCCAGCATCATATAATTAGTTAAAAGAATATGCGGTGGATTTTGACGTAATGCAATACGTTCTTTTTGCGTAGTACCTCGGTCGTATTTTGCAACAGTAATCGCACCATCCCATCCAGATTCTTTTAGGTAATTCTGAATACGCAGTAATTGGTCATTAGCTAAAGCGTTCATTGGATAAACGAGTATTGCCGTTAGTCCAGGGTGCCTGCGAAACTGGGTTGCATCTTCGATAGCGTTTTGAATAACAGGTAAAAGAAAAGTTTCTGTTTTACCGCTACCTGTGCCAGTTGTAACAACTAAAGGGGAAGCATTTTCTCCTAATAAATGTTTAATAGCTTCACTTTGGTGTAAATAAGCAAACTCACTACGCGAACGTTTTTGCATTACTTGCGCTAGTTTTGCATCGATAGGTAACTGGCGCCATGCATCACCAGATTTGAAAGGGCGATGTGCTTGATAAAATGGTTCTTGGGCTAAAAATAAAGGTTGGTCAATAGCTTGTTCTAAAGCGGCTTTTAACTTTGGGTCTTTTGCTCTAAATTCGGTTATTAGATAGTCTCGGTACTCAGTAATAACCTTATCAAGAACTTTAATTGGGTGGAGAGGAACCGTGGGATGGGCATCTTGCCTGTCCTTAGCAACCAACGATACCGCAGGATAGGCATCTTGTCTGTCCTTCACAGGTGATGGAGATACATAATATCCTGACCCCCTATCTTTAACACCTGCGTCCTTAGTAGTATTTTTGTTTTGATGATTATTTGCGCTATTGGGTTGTGGTAGGTGCCTGTTATTAATAAAATCAACAAACTGTGTAGCTAGAGTCTCGCTGAAAGTTTCAACGTTAATAACTCCTTCTGCGAGTTCGACAAATTCCCAAGTTTCAGGAATCTTGGAAAATAGCAGTGTAAGTTGTGCGGTTGTAATATTATCTACCTCAGAACAGTCTAACTGAGCCATTTTCAGACTGAGAAAAGTGCTGGCGGCAGCGATGGCATCATCACCCTGTTTTAATATATCTTTGAGGTAAAGTATATTCATTACGCTTCCTGCTTTTGCCAATTTGACGGTGAAAGAGAGTTGAGAAACTGAGAAGGAGACTTTTTAGAACCAACAACAGTTAACGCGCGCATAGCACGAGTACAACCGACGTAAAATAAACGTCGTTGTTCGTTAAGTGTAGCAGTAACTTCATCTTGAGGAATATTAGCATCAATACGCGGTAGCATTCCTTCTTGTAAACCGACTACAGCTACAAAAGGAAATTCTAAACCCTTGGCAGAATGCAGTGTCAACACCTTTATTTTGCGCGCGTTGAGGTTAATTTCTTTACCAGAGACAAATGCTGCTTCCCAACCGCATTTAGTTAAACGACGAGCAATGTCTTGTCCGACTTGGTAATTTGGACATAATACGGCGCCACCATATATAGTAAGACGAAACTGTTTTGCAGCACTGGTAAAAAATTCGCCTATCGCTTGCACTTGCTTGTCGATGCTATCTGCTAAAAGTAAAGTTGGTAAATTTGCTTGGTAAGGAGAAGATAATTGTTGCAGACATTCGTCATCACCTGCACCCGTTCCTTCTAATATACTGGCACAAGCTGTAACGATTTGTTGAGTGTTACGATAATTACGTCGCAACGTTAAAGTGCGTCCACTTACTTTTAAATCTGTATGGACTTGCTTCCAGGTAAAACCCCGTTGATATAAAGATTGAGAAGCATCTGCTGTCAGATAAACTTTTGTAAATGAAGGTACAAGCGCAAGTAAGAACCGTAGAGCAACGGGTGATAAATCTTGCGCTTCATCAATTAGAATTGCTTCGTAAGGTTTTTGCGGAAGTGTTAAAACATATTCTAAAGCTAGGCACCGTAATTGCTGCCAAGTAATTAAACGGTTTTGTGCCATACGCTGGCGCCAAGTTTGGTATACTGCCCAGATAGCTGTGCGCGTTTGACTGCGAAGAGGAACTCCCCGACCTTGGCGACTTGTGGCGAGATATTCGTCTAAACTAGAAATACCCCAAGCTTCGATGACATCTAATATTTCTTCGAGCAGGTAACTCGTACCCAAACGCTGCAAAGTTTGTAATTGTACTTGACGGTCAAAAGCGTTTTTAGCAGGAATTTGTGTAGAATGTAGTGCTGTTTGTAAATAACCAAGCGCTTGTTCGGGTTTAGCGAAATTAGCTTCACCGTAGCGCTGTTTGTAGTAATGATAAGTTAGAAAGTCAACGGTAAGAACGTCAACACCGCATTCTTTGGGGGACTTACCTAATAATTGAGTTAAAAGTTGCTCTGAGTAATTAACAAGCGCATTAGTATAAGTAGTAAACAAAATAGACTTACAACCCAAATTATGGAGTTTTTGCACCTGATACAGCGCTAAAGTTGACTTTCCCGTACCAGGGCCACCTTTAACCAAAGTCGGGCCATTGGTTATTCCATCGCGTAACTTCTCTTGTTCAGGGTCAAGTTTTAACAAAAAAGCAGTAAGCTCACCTTCTACATAACGCTCCAAGTCTTCGGGGTTTTGCAGCAAGTATTCTGGTTGAGTATCAATTTCTTCCAAAGCGCGCGGGAACAGGTTATCTAAAATGCGCTCGATAAACTGGTGAGGTATTGGTAAGTTTAACAAATCATCTTCCGTGCGAACATGAAGTAAATCTTTCCAATATTCTTCAGGAATGCGCCATTTTTTCAAATTTGTAGAGACGAGACATGTCACGTCTACTATATTGTTTGGCGCCGTGTTTATCTGGTCTACCCACGTCTCAGTCTCTTCTAAAATTGGTTCACAATCAGTAATATCAACGACTTCGGTCTCTGACGCAGAAAATTCCAACTCGTAAGTTCTTTCATTGCGTTTACGGAGACTAAGCAGCTTAACACTGTTTTTACCGATACTATAAATTAACCTGTAGTCACCAATGCGAACGCGATAAACATTTTTATAGTTCTTTAGCTTTTTAGCATCCCCTTGGGCAGAAATAGGGTCTTTCTCCAGCACCTTGACTACTTTGGGTAAGCGCTGGCTAATTTTTCTCGGTATATTAAGGATTTCGTTGAGAAACGTATGAGCAAAAGATACAGCCCAAGTTGATGTAGCTAAAGTAGACATTGCAAGAACCGTTATCTAAACCTGCTTTTAATATAGTAATCAAATATCAGGCTGTATTGGATGAGACACTACCTAGCGTCACTGCATCCGTAAGTAACGATGAATATTCTCCAATGGTAGAAACCTGGTTTTAGTTACGTTCTTTGAAGAAGTTGCTGTATAAAACAATGCCAACAAGTTATATATTAAGTTTTATTACAGAGTCGGGTGCGTGAAAGCGATAACAGTCTTCACGCTTATTGAAAAATTAAACTGCTTTTACGCATCTGCTACAGCGTCACGACAATTTTCAAACGCAGTCAATCACCAAAAATTTGTGTAAGCTTGAAATAAATAGGCGCCGCGAACCGTTATATTATAGGAATTTAGAGAACCTTTTTGAGAAAAATCAATAAAAAGCTATTGAGGAAAAGTTTGCTTTAATTTCACTGTAGAGCAGTGATATACTGCAAATGGATAAAATCTAAAATTATGTCATGCTGAGGCACGAAGCATCTTAGAAGCACCTTATAAGATTTTGACGTTGACACCCATCCCACAAAAAAATTTGGAATATTTTTTTAGAGAATCAATGCTCTGCTTTACATTAGACCTTTTTTCTCTTCAGAACATACAAGTTTACAGTGGCGCTCGTTTATTTACTAACTTTGTTCTTTATTTTTTCTTTCGTCGTGTTTTAGAAGGCGCCTCACCACTAAGTTGAAAGCTACCATCATCTGTAGAGATAGCATTTTCATTATTTTGGTTGAGAATTGGTAACTCTATCACTGGTTTGGGTAAATTTTCATTTAAATAAATATCCCAGTATGGGTCATACTTTTTAGTAAATGCTTCAATTCCAATGCTTTGCAGTTCGTCAAAGCAAGCTAGACACAGTTGCGGCGCCTTGGGATAACTTTTGTGACTGAAGCTTGAGAGAATATGAGCATATTGTTCGCGGTTGAGTCCGTAAGCATCCGCAACTACTGCATCTATAGCCGCGCGTACTTGCCAGCGTTCATCATCTGTGGCAAGGACTGGGAAGGTAAAGGAGGGGTTAGGTTCACGCCAAGTTTCGCCTAATTGTTCTTGCCATAAAGGAAAGTAGCCAGTATGGTTGCAACTGAGACGAAGGGCGGAATGGGAGAGAAAAAGCTCTAATCCTTTGTAATCGCAAATAGGAACTAATGATAATAAGAAAAGATTGACATGTGCAGCAGCTTTAAGCCTTATTGTCCAATCAGCACAAAACGTATTTATTAAAGATGCAATCAAAAGTGCATATGAATTAGGTCGTTCTGTAGTATTTTTTTCACAAGGTGCTGTGTTTCCAAAAATAGATAAGCAAACTATTGCAAAAATCATAGTTCTTTCATCAGTTGCACGAGCAACATCACGGAAAGATAAACGGAAATAGTGAGCAGAAAGGATATATTCTGTTTTATCAAGCAAAGCTTTAGTACAAATAATATACCTTGGTCTCGCTTGCCATCTATCATCATATTGATGTAGTGTTTTTCCCTCATGTAGCACTAAATAACCCATTTCTAATAACTGCTTTGCTATTTCAGGATCACGCGGGTCTTTACCTTCTGGTAAAATTTCAGAAGTAGGTGTAAACCGCCAAGCATCATCAGTCATATTTAATTCACGACCTAACTTAATGCCTAGACGTTCACATACTTTTCCAAAAGGTTCACCGTTAGCAAAACAAGTTTTAGCGACATCTAAATCTTTTTCTGAACGCAACTCTAATAAACTCAGGTATTCTCCGCCTGTTTTTTGAACAAAATCAAGATTGTAATCAAGTACTTTACGTTCGCTGGTATCACTAAATAACCATTCATCATCATGTAAATAAAACGCACAAGGGAATGCAGTTTTAACTCCTGTTGATTTAGCAACAACTGTCGCAAATTTAAAACTAGCATGAATTTCAAAAATTTTCCTTTTGTTCTCAAAGGAATAACAGCACTTGGGAACCATATCTTCAAAATAAAGCTTACGCACACCAGTGGCGCCTTCATTTGCATGAAAAGCGGAAGGAACTACAACGCCAGTTAAGCCAGTAGAGGCTAGTAATTTTGCATTGCGTTCCATAAATGCCCGAAATGCATCCTGTTTACCTATGGTTTTTTCACCGTTAATAATTGCTATTTGATATTTATAAATTGTTTTGATAATTCTTTCTACACTACGAAAATCTTCAAGATAAGCTTGATGTTTAGCAACTATTTCATCATCACTCAAAAGACGCTTTTCTATCGCTGTTCGTTCGCGTTTCGTTGGCGCCTCTAAAATGTTAAAATCATAGGCGGCAAAAAATTCTTTATCAGCAGGAAGCATTCTATCCCACGGAGGATTTCCTAAAACTGCACTAAAACCTTGCTTATCTTCCAAATCTCCGCTTCTATAAAATACTTCTGCAAAAGTTAAATCATAAGCTAAAGCAGGTATACATTCCTTACTATTTAGAACTGCTAACAACTCATCGTGCGTTGACGGCGCCTGTTCTATTCCCAAACCGCGCGCTATCATTGCCAATAACTTCGGTTTATCAGTTAAATCTTCTGGTATTTCTCCTGTTGCTGCAACTGTTTGAATTAACCACGAGTAATCTAAATCACTACATCCTTCTTTTCCTAGCATTACGCCACCTGACCAAGCGGCTGCTACAATTTTAAAAGGCGCCAATGCTGCATCTAGTTTTTCTTTGGCTGCTTGTTTTGTTAATATATCAGCAATGTTAATCCCTATTGTTGCTTCTAAGTCACGTGCGTATTTCAACGCTTCATTCATCTTTTGTTTAAATTGCTGACGCAAGTTCATTGCAAAGACATCATCTACTCTATCTTGCTTGCCACCTGGATATTTTAATAAATGTTCAAAGAATGGGCCTGTTAAAGAGTCTCCTAATACTAAGCGATGGTCTAAGAATGTCAGAGGTAAACCTTCTGCGTGGGACTCTAGCCATAAAGATAATTTTGCTAATTCTACTGCTAAAGGGTTTTTATCTACTCCATATAAACAGTGTACTGCTACTAAACGCCGACACAATGCAATTGCTTCGGCTTGAGAAAAACCTGTTTCTTGCCCTTCCGGCGCCGCAGATGGTAAATATTTTATTAGTTTATCATCTGGGTCGGGTAAGTCAATAACTCGTTGACGATATATTTTGGCTTTTGTAGAGGTAGAATTTGGAGATGCTAATTCATCGCATAAGCGACATGCTTCGTATAGTTTTTCTCCTAAATATCGACACGCTTCTACTAAAAAGTGCCCGCTTCCCATCGAGGGATCTAATACTTTTAATTTTAATATTTCTCCAGGGTTAGGGTCTTCTTTAGGGCTACGTTCATTAATTTGTGGTTCTAGTGTTTCTTTTACTAAAAATCGCACGAATGAATGCGGTGTATAATATGAACCACTTGCTTTTCTCCCTAAACCAACGCGCAAATAAAATCGTCCCGGTGGTATTTCTTCTATCCATTCGACTTTAGTTTTTTTACCTTGTTTTGGTGTTTCTTCCTCTTCTTCTGTTTCTTCAATTTCTTCTATGTCTTCTTCAATTTCTTCGGTTGTTGATGAGTCGATTAATTTAGCTGGACGATATTTCTCTCCCTGTGCTACTGGTACAACTACCTCTAATTTCTGGCGCCGTAAACGACACATTGGTTCTGTTGTAATACCTGGTTCTAATTCGAGTAATGCTTCGTAAACCCTTCCTAAGTCTTCTACATCTAATGGACCATAATGTACTCGTTCTCTTCCTTTACCTTTTTGCGGTGTTGTCCATAGCAACTGGTCTAATAAATGTGCAACTGCCCTTTCTCCCCAAGTTGAGCTAGATAGTACAGGTGTGGCATTTTCTCCAAATAAGGCACCACCTAATGGTTTGACTGACATTTCTGTACAGTCTATGCCAGAGACGAACATTTTAAATAACGCGCGCATCCCTGACTCTAATAAACTCCCTGTCTGCCAACCGTCATCTAATACTTTGCGTGCGTAACTTGCTAATGCCATACTTGGTGAGAAGGTATTGCGCCATAAGCTTGTTGATGCAAAACTAAATGCTTGTGCAGGGTTATCGCTTGTTTCTAGTTTGAGAATAAATAGTAAGCGATAAACGATTATTAAACCTTCTTTCCATAAAGATTTTGCTAATTGTTCTGATTGTTTGGCAGACACAATAAAATGCGCGTCTACATTTTTGGGATTATCTAATATTTCTTGGATAAATCTTTCAACTGCACGTCTTGCTTGTATTCGTAGTTCTTTGGTAACGCGCGCTTGTTGTAACCGTGCTTTCTCAACTAAGTCAGGTATTGCTTTTACACCTTCTGGACAAGCTAGCGCGAGTAAAAGCAAGAAAGAATCAGGAATATCGCGCGTGCGTTTCCAATATGGGTCAATGGCAATTGTTACTTGAGAGTCAGGACGCGCGGGGTCAGAAATTAGTAATCGTAATTCTACCCCGTTTGTTAGTAATCCAAATCGTTCCCCACTAGCAAGTAAAACCCGCTGTGCTATGCGTAAATAACTGTAGCGATAAGCACTTCCTCTTCTTGCAGGTGCATCTAAATCTGTTTCAAAGTCAACACACCATACCCGTACTTTATCACCGTTGGCATTTACTAATAACTCACCCCCAGATTCTAGTCCCTCACGAGTGGCAACTTCCCCTGCTAACTCTATACGGTCATAGCCTACTAACTTTAATAACGGTGTAATTACATGATTCCGTACTCGTAAGGCGCCGCCTCTTGCTACTAACTCCCTCAATTTACGACGATATACACTCCAAGCCTCTTGCAATTCCTTACCCTCGCTCCCTGTATTTTTAGGGATAAGTTTGGCTTTTACTAGTTCTTTTTCTAACTCAAAGCGAACAAAAGGCTCAGGTAACGCAGGACCAGTAAAAGTACAGTGTTGAAGGAGTTCTAAGGGCATTATAGTATGGGCGAGTTAACAAATATCCTCAAGCTGAAGTGTAGCTTAAAATTTAGTGTTATGTCGCTGGCAACGGATTATAGCGGATGTAACGGATAGGTTGTTTGTTTTGGAGGCGCCTTCATACCTTTTGGTTACTATGTAATCGATATGTTGGGTTACGCAAAGCCTCCAACGCCACTCTCCTCAACGCGGGAAACCCGCGCACGGAGGTGGCTCCCCAACCTACGCTTTAGCTTCTGTCATGCCCAGATAGAAGCATCTGGCACAATTTGCCTTAAAATCTATGAGTACACTATATTATTTTCGCAAAACCCATTTAACGATACAATAATACTATAAAAAATTATTTAGGATGAGAGGCGTTATGAAAGCGGAGCTTCTCAAAAGATTGTTTAGAGCGATTGCTAGCTCAGACACTGAAGCGATTGATAAACTTACAAACCTGGTGATAGAGGAAGAGCGTAGCAAAGGACATACGCTCCTAGCAGATCAACTTGAGAATATTGCCAAAAAGAGCCAAAAGGAAAAATCATCTTCAAACGGCAATTCTACATTGCCTCCTTCAAATGGCAAGCATACATTATCTCCACCAGAGAATCTTCAAGCTTTAAGCGAGCTACCTACGAGCAAGAGGCTTAATATACCTTTAGTGAGTGCCGTACCGAGAGAAAAACTACGGCATCATATGGTGTTAACTCCAAATATAGAGAAACGTTTCCGTCGAATTGAACGTGAGTATGCAGCTAGAGACAGGTTAGCTCATCACGGTTTGCGTTACCGTCAAAAAATTTTATTATATGGTTCTCCCGGTTGTGGCAAGACATTGGGGGCTGAACGTTTAGCTTGGAATACAGGTTTACCCTTAATCAAAGTTCGATTTGATGCAATGGTATCATCTTTTTTAGGTGAGACAGCCAGTAATTTAAGGCTTGTGTTTGAAGAAGCATCAAAAAAGCCATGCTTATTGTTTCTAGATGAGTGTGATTCAATCGCTAAATCAAGAGAGGATTTCCAAGAAGTAGGTGAAATTAAGCGGGTTGTTAACACGTTTTTACAAATCTTAGACGAGTATGAGCCGTCATCTGGGCTTTTAGTGGCGGCAACTAATCTAAATAAAACTCTTGATATAGCCCTTTGGAGACGATTTGATGATTTGATAGAGGTTCCCAAGCCAGGAGAAAAAGAGCTAGAATTTATACTTAGAGAAACACTCTCATCGCTTGAAGTAGGCGCCATAAACTGGTCTACTATTATTAAGCAAATGGATGGATTTTCTGCTGCTCAAGTTGTAAGGGTTGCACAAGATGCTGCAAAACGAGCAATCCTCGAACGGGAAGAGCTAGTAATTCAGGAACACTTAGAAGAAGCTATTGCAGAAATCAAAGTTGGCTAAAATTATATTTGGTGTGTATGGAGAAATAAATGGTTGAACGTTCGGAGCGATTACCCCATATTCAACTTAGTTTGACAACCGAAGGAAGCGCATCATCTCCAAGAGGGGGAGGAAGACAAAATCAAATCACACTTGCCAATGCGGGTAATCGCCAAGGGCACGGCAGGAAGTTAAAGGGTTCATTAGACTCTTTAATCTTTGACTGGAGAAATACTGAAGACCAACGCGAAGAAGAAGGAAAACCTCCATTACCAGAAAAAGCTGTACCTATTATTTTACAAGTTGACCCAGTTGTATTTGACGCGGAAGATTTGAGAACATATGGAATAGAGGTAATTGCCGAATTAGAAGATGGATATATTATTGGAGCTTCCGTTGAAGATGATGATTTTAGTGAGCTTCAAAAAAAGATTGAGTTGTTTATTCAAGAAAAGCGAGGTGGTGGTAATGTTGCAGGAATATGGGAAATTCTTGATGGTAGTCGGCGCCCAGAATATATATTATCACCAGAATTACTCAATTCATGGGATTCTATACAAGATGGCCAAATATATCTTGTAGATGTGGGGATAGCTTGTGTAGGTTCCAAATCATAGTTACCTAATTGTCCAGAGCCTAAAGAAAATGAGAGTGATGAAACATACATTAGAAGATTTAATAATTGGATAAATAAACGTGACTTAACTTACGAAGAATGGGATAATATAAAATCACAGAGAGAAGATGAATTTACCGATTTTGTAAAGTTATATGAAGGAAAAGTTTTAAGTATAGTTGATGGGAATATACCGAAATCAGCAGAGTTATCTGATAGTTTTTCTTGCCGTATTAGAATTTCTGGTACTGGCTTAAGGGATTTAGTTTTTAACTTTCCCTATATTTTTGATATCAGCGAGCCAGATGAATTTGCAGAAATCGCTACACGAGAAACTTCAGATAATGTTGAAACGCCTGCATTTAGGCTAGAACCACCAGATTTAAATGCTCCTAAAGTTTGTGTTATTGATAGTGGTATTCAAGAACGGCATTCTCTTTTAAGAGCAGCAGTTGATTCAGCAAATTCAAGGTCTTGGGTGCCAGGAGAAATTCATACAACAGCTGATTATGTTAAGGACGGTGGGCACGGTACTAGAGTTGCTGGCGCGATAATTTACCCTAAAACGATACCTCGAAGTGGCAGTGATAAAGCTATTTGTTGGATTCAAAATGCAAGAATTCTTGGTGCTGACTGCAAACTTCCTGATCAGTTATTTCCCCCTAATTTACTAGGTGAAATTGTAGAATTTTATCACAATCAAACAGGGACAAGAATTTTTAACCATTCCGTAACAGCTACTGTTCCCTGTAGAACTCAATATATGAGCGCCTGGGCATCAACTATCGATAATCTTACATGGGAAAAAGACATTCTTTTTATTGTGGCAGCAGGTAATTTACCGTTAAGCGGGAAAATCAGCCTTACTAGATTATCTGTTAGTGACCATCTTGCAGCAAATCGACAGTATCCAGATTATCTTCTAGAAAATTCTTGTAGAATTGCTAACCCAGCACAAAGTTTTCAGGCATTAACCGTTGGCTCCATTTCTTTAGCTTCTTACAATGCATTACCGTATTCTTCCATATCACAGAAAGATAAACCCTCAGCCTTCTCATGTTCTGGCTTAGGAATTTGGTCTACGATTAAGCCAGAAGTTGTTGAGTATGGTGGCGATTTAGTCAAAAATGAAAGTACACCACCTGATATTACTTATCCTAAAGAAGTTTGCCCCGAATTAGTTCGCTCAACTTTAAAAGGTGGCCCAGCAGTTGCTTGTGATATTGTTGGAACATCTTTTGCGGCGCCAAAAGTTAGCCATATTGTTGCCTGCCTCGCTGCTGAGTTAAGAGACGAAAGTTGCCTTTTATACCGTGCATTAGTCGTACAATCAGCCCGATGGCCGGAATGGGCAATTAGTTCTAACGTAGACAAACTAGAAGTTTTAAGGCAAATAGGTTATGGTATTCCAGATTTAGACCGTGCTTTAGGTAATTCTCCTAATCGCGTTACATTAATTACAAGAGAAGAACGTAGTATAAAAGCTAGGCAAGCTCATATTTATCAAGTTCAACTGCCAGAACAATTACGCTCTCCAGGTGAGGAAGTTGAGATTTTGGTGGAAGTTACTTTGTCTTACAAAGCACAACCACGTCGAACACGGAGAAATCGCAGAAAGTATCTTTCAACTTGGCTCGATTGGGATTGTAGTGGTAAGGGAGAAGACCCAGAACGTTTTTTAGAAAGAATTTTAGAGAAGCACGATGCACCCGATGATGCTGATAAGAAAGATGGTATTTTTAAATGGACACTTGGCAAACAAAATAATCATGGAATAGTTAAGGATGTATCCAGAAGTGCTGGAACTATCCAAAAAGATTGGGCTTACGTAAAGTCCTTTGAACTAACGGAAGCTTTTTGTATTTCTGTAGTGGGACACGAAGGTTGGAACAACGACCCAGATGCTACAGTTCCGTATTCCCTGGCTATTAGCTTTGAAACTACCCAAGCAAATATTCCCATTTACACCTCTTTTGTAGAAGCTCAAGTTCAAGTAGAGATTCCAACACGAGTCGAAATTTAATATAATTTGAAAACTCAGTTAGGGACTAACATCAACACACCCAAAGGCAAAACAGACGGCGCCTGTAATGCTAATTTTGACTCTAACATTGCTAATCGTTGACGATAAATGCGTAACACTCCATCTGCTTCGCTACGTAAGCGTGCGGTTTGATTTGTATCGGTTGCGAACAGTGCTAACCTTTCTATTGGGTCAGTTACAGATATCCAAGTTGATTGAGGTGTGGGTTGATTGTTTTCTGTTAAGGTATCAAATAAACTAATTTGCACCGCTGTTTCTACTTGTGTTCCTGTAATTTCTTGACTACGTTGTTGTAACCATTCGGTTTGACGCGCTTTTTCTATCTCCATTTCGCGATTATGAGATGCGCTAAAGTTGGATGCTATGGATGACCAATTTTGTTGAGCTATATTTTGTGCTTGCTCTTTTGCGGTTGAGAAGCTTTGCTCAAAGTAGTTTTTCCATACGTCTTTTGTTCGTATTGCTTTTTTCGGGTCTGCTAGAGATAACCATTCTTCTGCTTGGTCGTAAAATAGGGTTTCCCCATCTAGCGATACTTTTACTGCTAAGACTCTTTCAAATTCTGACCCGGCGCCGCTGGTTACTCTACCCAAGAAGGTAAATAATAAAGTATAAGTTTTAATATCTGCTTTTACGGCACTAACACGACTATCTTGGTTACTATCGGCGCCACCAAATGATAAATTACGTACTCTATCTAAAGCACGTCTGACCAAAGGATGCGCGCGACCTAAAAAGCCAACAGGACGATTTTGTTCATCGCGGGTTATATCTATATTAGTAGTTAACCGTAAACAACGAGTGTCTGTGTCATATCCAGGTAACTCATCGAGTCCATAACTCCAAACTGAGGGAAGACGCACTGTAAAAATTTCTGGATGGTTACTGACCTGAAAATCTCCACCATCGAGTAAAACTGCATCGCGAGCAAAGTTAAATAAGTCAACCGCAGCAGTGCTAGCACCTTTTTCTCTCGCTTCTGTTGCTTTTGCTAACAATTGTTTTTCTGCGTTCATTCCTGCATCTCCTAACCAAGCATGTGTCCTTGCTGCTTGCTGGAAACCCTTTAACGAACGGTCAATTTCTTCTAAAAGTTCCTTTGTCGCTGCGTCGGCGCCTGTATTATCATCTTCAGTAGAATGAAAATCAACCAATAGCGGTGTATCATTCTTAAACAGTTTTTGGTCTTCTTCCATTAAACCTTGTAGTAACCGCACGGCAGAAGCATCTGAAGAAGTTGTTAACCCCAAGGTGTTGGGAACAAAAGTTAACGAAGCGCGCTGACGTTCGTATTTTGCAATTAATCTTAATAAAATTCGCTCTTCAAAAGTACCACGCAAAAATAAATAACGTACTACTGGGTCATACTCTTGTCCATAACGGTCAATGCGTCCATTACGCTGTTCCAAACGGTTGGGGTTAAATGGTAATTCTAAATGTATTAAGTGATGACAACGCTGCTGTAAATTTAAACCTTCTGCCGCAGTATCTGTACTAACTAACACCAAATTACCTTCACTACGGAAACGGTCGGTAATTTCTAGCCTGACTTTATCGCTATCATTACCACTCAATGTCAGCACTGTACTAATATTAGCTGCTGCCAGTGCCTTTGCTACCGCGCGTTGAGAAGTTGTATATTCTGTGTAAACTAAAACATTGGCGTTGTTTTCACGCGCGCGAATATCTTGAATTTCCCTAATTAACTGTTGTAATTTTGGGTCTTGGTTACTTGCAGCGTCAGCTAAGTCAACTAAATTATCTAATGCTTCAACAAAACTAGAAATTTTTGTTAACGAACGAGACTCAGAACGCACCTCTCTTTGTAATTCTGCCAGCTTTTGGGCTAATTCTTCTGTTTCTAGGGTAAATTGTTCTTGTTCTTCTTCAAAACTTACCGTGCCAAACCGTTCTATTTTGCGATAATATTCCCGCAAACTTTTTAACCGCTGACGACGACTTTCTTGAGTTTCTGAACCAGATGTTAATAACTGCTGAAATCTTTCTGCAACTACTGAGAGCGTAGCTTTACAAGCATCTACTGTAGAAACACTACGTTTGAGCAAAGCTAGAAAAGCTAAAACATCGCTATAACGCTTCTTTTGAAAAGCTTTCCGCAATTCTGGCGCCAAAAACTCAAGTAAACCTTGTTGTAATGCTACATAATCAGGATGCTCATTACTATTGGCAACAACTGGTTTTGGTTCCACAATGCGATTTTTGAAACGGTTGGGAATATGCGACTTTAAACGACGAACAACATGATTACGATAACGTTCCCCTCTTAAATTTCCCACACCATCTACTAAAGACAAATCCAATAACTCACACAACGAAGCAAACGAACGGTCATTCCCATCATGAGGAGTTGCCGTTAACAATAATAATGAATCACAACGTCTTGCTAAAACAGATGCTAAACGGCGCCGTTGAGAGTCTTCCCTTTCTTCAATATTGCCTAAGTCCATACAATGGTGCGCTTCATCCAGTACTACCATGTCATAACTTGCGCGCTCTAATAACTCCAGAATTTTCTCTTGCTTGAGAAAATCAATCGAAGCAATACCTAGAGGAATATAATCGAACATGTTGGCGCCTAGCTCTGTACTGCGACGAATTTCTTCCAACCTACCTCGGTTGACCTCATCCATCCGTAAACCAAAGCGTTCCGCCATCTCCAACTTCCACTGTTCCAACAATGGCCCTGCTGGACACACAATTAAAATGCGATGCGCTACCCGTCGCGCCATTAACTCAGTAATAATTAATCCAGCTTGAATAGTTTTCCCTAAACCTACCCCATCTGCAAGCAGTAACCGCACTCGACTCATGCGGATTGCTCGTAATACAGGAACTAATTGATACGCCTCTACACGTAAACGACCTGGTTGTACAGCAAGTATTGCATCACTTCCCAAAGCTTGTTCCAGCAAAAAAGCTTGATGATAAACTAACCAATTAGGTAAAGGCGCCGCTTTACCTGGACGCAAGTCACGAATTATTGGCGCCACAGACTCAAAGGGATGAAGGATGTCAAATTCTCTTCCGAGCAATTCCCCCTCCAAACAGCGTAACCTGTAAAGAGTTTGTTGCCCTAACTGGGTGGAAGAGACTACCTCCCAACGTAAATTTCGTGCTTCAACTTCTGTACCAGCAAGCAGATTAGCCATTACCAATTATTTGTTCTTACCACCAAGAAGTATGATATACTACCAAGTGCTAATCGTGTTTACCCAAAGGCGGCGCCATCACAAATATATAAAAGCATATTATGAATCATCTTCGGCAGCGACTTCGATTAATTGCTGCATCTCTATCATATGCCTCTCATTAAATCTAATTTCTGCTGGTTCTCCACAAAGTTGAATACTTACTCTATATTCTGTTGAGCCACCAGCACTATGAGGTTTAAACCTACTAATTTGTTCAAGTATGTCTTCATTAACTTCAACGGAGCCATGCTGGAATTTAGCACAACAGTTAGCACACAAACATAAGACGTTTCCTGGTCTGTCAATCCATCTTGCTTTGGAAAAAGATACTATATAAAGTCCTTCAAAATAGGCGGTGCCATCCCTTTTTGGAAAAGTAGCATCACAAATTTGACAATTTCCTCCATATGTATTTTTGAGAAAACCTCTAACAAACTCAGTATTTTTTGATTCCCATTGATTTACGGGCACCTTTTTAAAACGCTCTACTCGAAAAGGTTCCTGCTTTTTACCATCTCTAATTTCACTTTTTACTTTGCTTTCTCTATCTTTAGGGTCAGGAATAGGAGCTAATGGAAGATGACTATCCAGTAACTCTGTTTGTCCTGGTTGGTTAAATGCTTCTCTTAAAGCTGCAAGATAATCTAAATCAGCTTCTTCTTGATTCTCATTCTTAGTATTATGATGTGTCTTTGCTTGTTGAGAGCTTTTAATTTGCTCTTCGTGGATTAATCTTTCAATTGTTTCTGGATTATTCATCACATAATCTAGTAATTCAAACTTAATTTTTTTCTTAAATCGCTTAAATAATTGTGCTTCTAATTCTTGGAGTGATTTTGCTGGTTTCACTTCCAAACTTTTGGCTAACACTGGGCTTTTTATGATATCTCCGCTTAAATCGTCAAGAGATAAGTTACTTGGTACATGAAACTTACCCTTCTTATCAGGAAGCCATGCCTTGTTGCAAACAAGATTTCCTAATTTGGAAACCATTCTTATTGGAGGTTCTGGATTAGTAAATGTTTTAGTAGTAGATGATTGAATTTCTCCTGATATATGCTGTATATTATCTTTTAATAAATTATTCCAAATATACGTAGATTTCACAACTGTTGGATTTGACAGAGCAAACTCTAATCCGTCAATTTCACAGTTAGGATCAAACCCTCTTAATCCTCGCTGATGATTACTACGAGAACTTTTGATAATTATGTTTCCATCAGCTTCAGGTACTCTACAAACAACTTTTACTTTATTAAGTACTCCTAAAATACTAAACTGCTCTTTTTCTGCTGATGTTTCATCTAAAAACCATATGTCTGGGTTATCTTTAAAATAAACTTCTAACTCAGGAGAAGGAAAATATATTATTTCTTTGATTTTATCACCAGGCTTTTTATAAATCTTTCTGTTTGTAACAAAATTAACAGCCCGAAGAAAAGGCGTTTGTTTTAGCCTACTAATTAATTTTTCTTTTTTATCTTTATTAGTATTTGAAACAGATACGTGTTTTAAAGCTTGTATAATTTTACTAATATTTTCTTCATGTGCAATGGTATCAGTAATTTTAATAATTCCTTGCTCATACTTTGGAATTGTTTTACTCATCACTTCGTCGAATACATCTGGTTGAGATAATCCAAGATATAGTAAAAACCTAAGAGCATCTTTTCCATGTGCCTTATTTGAAATAATAGCTCTTGCAACAATAGGAAATTCTGTCTTCTCATTTTGTGACAAAACAATATAAGCATTTGGTAAATCTCTATTAAATGGTGCCACGTGAGTTTTATCTTCTAACCGAATAAATGCTTTTTTTCTTAATACTCCATCACTTCTCCATAGTGCTGCTTGACTATTTAAAAAAGCATAAAACTCAGCTAGCCATTCATCTGTCTGTTGCTCAACAAAAGATTTATTTAATTGTCGTCCAAACTCTTCTGGTTCAACAACTTGTATTTTTAGTTCATCTTTAATATATGTATATATATCAGGCGTTTTACCCAAAGTAATCTCATCTGATAACCATCTATAATTACCTTGGAATAATTGCATTAACTGTTTTTGTGCTAGTAACTGACGTAAATCTTTACTGCGGGCTAATTTTGCATGTTGTGATGAAACATACTCACCTTTTTCAATAGTAGGCAGTAACTTTTTTTGTTGAAAGGTAGATTTTACCTCATCAAAAATTGGGAGAAATAAAGAATTTTTCTCAAAATCAGATTTACGTATTGGTAGTATGTTAAGAAAACTAACTGTTAATAAACCTCGTTCACGAATTTTTGGCAATACTTCTGCGATTAGTGTTGCTGTAAGCGCAATCAAATTTTTATTGAAATCATCATCTCTAAGAATATTATCGCGTGCAGGTGTAGTTCGATATTGTCCTTGAATCAAAAATTTTAATTCTGTTTCAATTTCTGTGGGAAAGTACACAAATAAAGGTGAGCCATTATTTACAGGTATAATTTGTTCTGCACCAGTAGATTGGTCATGCCCAAGCAGAAAAGCGACTTCTACTTTTACGTTGTCTTCTACATTAGTATTTGGCATTGACTTACTAAATATCAGCCATTTCTCTGGATTTTTACCTTTTATAGAAACAACATCTATTTGCTCAGATTCCCGTCTATAATATCCACTTACAGTCTGACCGTTATTATTTTCCACACTCCAAGAGATTTCTTCAATATTGCGTAAAAATATGAGAATACGTGGTTTTAATGAGCTAAGGAAATTATTGATGCGGTTAAATGTATTAAGCTGAGATTCTGAGTGATGGTTAAACGGGAAAATAAACAGTGTTTGTCCCTCTAGTAATTCTCTTGCTTCTATCCCAGATAATCGGATAAAACGCTCAATCTGAAAGTGTTCATCCCCCGAATGTATTTTTGGAGTTGAGGTAAAGGCATAAACTGATTTAAACCCAATACCAAATTTACCTATTTGCTTATTATTATCTTTTTTAGTTCCTCGAAGTATATCTGAAATCGCGCGTACATCCTTCTCTGAAAATTTTTCTCCAAAATGACTTACTTCTAAGCGGTCAGGATACAGCTTGAAGGTTACACTTTTAGGGAAATTGCTATCTGGCTCACTTTTAAGCCGTCGGGCAAGAGCATCTTCAGCGTTTTGCAGTAATTCGTATATAAAGTGAGTCCGGTCACTGTACAGTTGCTCCGCGACAAAAGAACCAATGTCATCAAAGTCTTCGCCACGGCGCCGGATGTTATCAGATGTTATTTCTAGGTAGTTGCTGTTCATATTTTGTATCCCCTTTTACATTTAGGATACCCACAGCAATTCGTTTACTAACAATATCGGCTTCTCGGCGGTTCTCTAATTCTCTACGTCTAGTTTCATAATTTCTTTGCAGGCGCCGAGCTTCAGCTTCTTTCATCTTTATGATTCGCTCATTAGTTGACTGTCGAAGCTCATTAGCAACCTTAGCACTACGATTTTGATAATAACTATCTAAAGAAGCCAGCTTGTTATTCAATATATTATCATTACGCTCTCGTAGTGCAGTCAAGGCTTCTAAACGTTGCTGATGTGCGGCTTCATCTAACTGCTGAATAGCTAGCTCAATAGTTTGACGTTCAATATTAATAAATTCTGATGGCTGTTCAGCACTGCTTAACAAACGCCCTAACACACTTGCAATCTCCGGCACCAAGCAAGAGCATTCTAAATTCCAAACTTGTGACACTAACTGAGTTTCAGACCTTACAGCTACTGTTTCCCAAAGGTCACACGAAAATAAATAGTGTCCAGATGGTAAAGAATTGTCGTGGATGAGAATTTGGGTAACTAATGGTTCGTCAATACTAGCCCAATAATTTGCTGCTAACTTTGCTAAGGGGTGAATTGGTGTAATAAATGGGATATCACGATTTTCAAGCGCTACTTGCTGCTCAAAGATTATCGTCCAGTATGCTTCGTTACCTTCCAACCAATCTGTAAAAATCCGAGTTGTGCGGTTGAAATCATTTAATTCACGTACTTTTTCCAGTAAAGTATTTCTTCCATCTTTATTTAATCGTAGTCGATACAGTCCAGAGTGGCGACTATCAGCAGTAATTTGTCCTCCAAAACTAGGTTGCACCAAAAATTTTGTAATCATCTGGCGTAAATCATCAGGCTTGACAAATCTACCTTGATCTATTAAATTTTCAACTTCTTCTGTAAAACTTGTATCCAAGCCCAATAAATTATCGCCCTCAGATTCAAGCCGACGTTGCTCTTCTGCTAAACGAAGAACATTATCAGCTTTCTGCTGCGCCTTTTGTTCTGCCTGCTGTGGTGTCAAGTTTGGGTCAAGCGCAATTCGAGTTAAATCTTGTACTGTATTTCCCAACACTTCTTCTAAATCGCCTATTGTGTCTTGAAAAATTCCTAAACGCTCAAAACATCTGAAAAAAATACGCTCTTCAACCGTGTCTGGTGTAACAAAATTATATATAAGTACTTTTTCACTCTTCTGCCCATAACGGTCTATTCGTCCAATACGTTGCTCAATTCGCATTGGGTTCCAAGGAATATCATAATTTACAAGTCGGTCACAAAACTCATAGTCCAAGCCTTCACATCCCACCTCCGAAGATAACAAAACATCAATTGCCTCTAAATTATCTCGCGAATATCTAAAACGCTCGCGTAATATTTCCCTTTCTTCATCAGGCGTTTTAGAAGTTATAACACCAATTCGTATGCCTTGTTGTTGTAATTGTTCTTCTAAATAAAATATAGTTTTCAGAAAAAATGAAAAGACTAAAACTTTACCAGGTCCTTCATTACTATATATAGCTGTTTTGACAATTTCTAACAACCTATTAAATTTTGGGTCTTCTTTTGGTAGTTTAGCTGCTAGTTGACGAAGTTTTTCTGATTGCTCTACTAATTCGGACGATAGCCTAAATTCTTGTTCCTCAAAGTCATCATCGCTTGCAACTTGAGAACTAAACCTTCCAGTACTGATGAACGTATCCAATAGTGGTACAAGTGCTGGTAAGCAGCTAGAGACTTGACGTTCCAACGTATCTAATATAAAGCGAACAATCTGTGCATCATGATCTTGCAGGAGCATTCGAGTACGAAATTCTAGCAATGCTTCATAAAACTCCTGTTGTTCTTGTGTAAAAGGTACAAGGATTGTTTGTGGCTCTCTAATCGTAAATTTACTAATATCCCTTCTACGGGTACGATTCATTACATGAGCCAAGGTATGGACTTCTTCCAAGTCTCGTAAACAACTAATCCTTTCTACATCAGTTAAATTATGACTTTGACTAAGCTTTTGAGACCAATTTATAAATCTAAAATCTTTATTTAATACTTTTTTACCCCAATCAGTGTTTACAGCTTTTTCTAAAGCCTCAGATGCTGACAAAAGCCAATTATTTTCTGGCGCCTGATGACGAATACAGCGAATAGCTTGGTTAATATATCGGTTTGGCTCAACCATTTCGTTAAAAACGGTTTCATCAATGAACAAGTCTGGACGTAATAAATTTAACAGGGTATAGAGATTTTTATTACCAAGATGTAAAGGTGTAGCAGAAAGGAAAACAACAGCTTCGCTAATCTCACATAAAAATTGAGCTACTTCATGCGAGCAACTCTCAGGATTTCTGAGATGGTGAGCCTCATCAACGATAACCAAGTCAAATTTGGGTGGAGGTTCAAGATTAAATAAACCTGGTTGGTACTTACTACTTTTAGGCTTACCTTGTCCAAAAACATATTTTTCCATTCTGAGCAATTCCAGATGGACTATAGCACGAGAATATTGTTGAGGCCATACACCATCTAAATGTGACTCACGCAAGCAGTAATTAAGATTTTCTGCTGTCAAAGGACGAAAATCTTCATCAAAACGGCGCATCTCTTTTTGCCATTTAGGTACAAGGTCTTTCTGACCACAGACTATAAGTACTTTTTCCAAGTGTTGCCGACTTTGTAGCTCTCTTAATATTAAGCCTGCCTCAATTGTTTTTCCAACACCAACCTCATCTGCAATTAAAAGACGAGGTTGTTCTGCACGGAGAAAACGCAGTAGAGGCTTAAACTGGAAAGGTATAAACTGAATTCTTGCTGCTTGTAAAGCATAAAGATTATCAATTTGTGGATTAGAGAGACGGGATGCGGTTAGTTGGGCACGAAACTTGTCAACTTCTAGCCATTGACCTGCGGTAAGAATTTCTGTAATTTTTGCGAATTTATTAGATGTGTCATCAACCGCTAGCAATTGCTCTTCGTGATATTCGCCGATCTGGGTAAGAGAATGAAAAACACGGTAGCGATGTTGCCCGCTAACAGGTGGAAGAATTTCTATAATTGGCCCTAATCTTGACGGTTCTGCTCGTAAGCATACTAGTTGCCCCACTTGAAAAACTGGCTGCATCCCTAACTACTACCCTTTTTATATAACGCGCGTCTTTGACAATCACTTAGTTCCAATCATATCCGCAGTTATTTAAAATGTCTTGGCAATGAGTTAATAGTGCATTAATACAGCACCTATAAATGGTAGTAATTACACGCTTAACTATAGAGCATATAGCTGTAATACTTCTGGTGCGGCGGTTTTTAATAGAAATAAGTGTAAACCTCTTTGTAAAACAGGCGCCAGCAAGAATATTTTATATTAGTAATTTAATTAACTAAAATCACCGAACGGCAACTGTTGCCGTTCGATAAAAAAGACCTGAGCAGCATAGAAGCAGCAAGCATGTGCATTTCATTAATCAATAATACTTTTATCTGACGGTAGCTTACGGTAGATTCACTCCTGCAAAATTGCGAGCGCGCGTGACTGATGGTATCTAAAGTAGCTTGCTCTAATCAGATGCCGTTGTATACATCCAAGAACTGATACGGTCATGACAAATTTGCCACAACCGTTTATATAAAGCGTACACAACCTAAAACTCTGGTACAAACAACTTTTTGATTGCTCCTGCGTAATGTTGATAAATCATCTTTGCGCTTGTACCAACTAATTTGGCAACATCCTTAGCATCAAGCATCTTTGTTCTTCCATCTGGCATGGTAATAGGTGTTTCCAATGCTGCGGTAATGAAGGTGTGTCTGGTCTGATAAAGCTTGCGGTACTGCATGTTGGTATTTAATTTTTCCAAAACTCGGCGCCAAGCTCTGGTCGTCAGATTATGGACATCAATCCATCCTCCTTTCGGCGCCGGAAATACTTTCATGTCATCCGTGGCGCCTTCTGGTTTTATAGACTGCAACAGCGCTGCCAACTTAGGATTGACTGGAAACTGGCGCCTCCTCTGAGTCTTCAATCCTTGCTTACAAACCAAACCATCTTCAGATATCACCACTGCTTGCTCAAACCGTATTGTCTTGAAATCATTTAAGATGTGTTTCCACTGCAAAGCAATTCCTTCAGATGGTCTACATCCAGTCATGAACAGAAATTCAATGAAAGGAGCATAGTACTTGTAGTGACGTTCATTTTTAAAAGTTTCGATGATTTTGTCTCGTTCTTCGAGAGTAAAGGGGTCAATGTCGGTGTCCTCACATTGCCCTTTAGGAACTCTAACGTCACCAGCCATTTCCACAAATGGATTCTCTGTAATCAGTTTTGATTTCACCGACCACTTACAGCAAGCAGAAAGTTCTGTGAGCATTCGCTTTGCTGAATTGGCTGGTTTATTGGCAACTAACCAATCCCGAATTGCAATTGCATCATCAATCGATTTACTTGGTAAGTGTAAATCTATACAACGCTCAACTCGCTTATAATCTTTCGCCAAAGTACTTGGAGATAAATTAGGGCGCTTGAATTCTGTATACTTCTCCCACAATTCGGATAAATTTGGTTGAACCTTTTTTGGTGGTGTAACTGGTGTAAGCTTACGGGGGGCGGCTTCCGGCGTATACTTGCTCAAATCGTTGGGGTCAAACCGCTCAAACAAAATATCTTTTTCAATCTCTGAAGCCTTAAGTTCGGCTAATTTCCGATGATGGGGCGTATCTGGGTAGCCTGTAGATATATAATGACGGCTGCCAGCAAAATGGAAGCGTAGCTGAATACGACCATTTGATAAAATGACCGATACAGAACCCTTGGGGGTTCTACCAGTTGCAGTTTTAATAGTCATGAGTTAAGATGGTGTAATCCACTATCCATTGTACACAAGGATTACACCATCTTTACACCAATTTTTAATTCAAATCGACCTAAACGTACCCAACAATTGGATTACACCTTCTTCGACTCAACCTCTAAAACCCTTGCTCCATAAGGAATAACTTAGATTTTAAAGGGATGCCAGGAACGAGACTTGAACTCGTGACACGAGGATTTTCAGTCCTCTGCTCTACCAACTGAGCTATCCCGGCTTGTTGCTTTTTATTGGGGCAACGATTAATAAATGTAGCAAAGATATTTAGATAATGCAATAGGTTTTGAAAATATTTTGAGAAATATTTGAAAAAGTATTTAGGTGGGCTTGATTTTTAGCTTGAAGGCGCCAAATACAAGGATAAATACGACAAACTGGACGAGAACAATACTTGGTCCAGAGGCTATTTTGAATAATGCTGAGGCAAGAATACCAACTATACTGGTTGTTGAACCGATAATTACAGACATAATTAAGAAACGGCTAAAGTGATGGGTCATTACTTTTGCAGTAGAAGCGGGAATGACTAAAAAGGCATTTACTAATAAAACACCAACGGCTTTTATCGCTATAGCTACTGCAAGTGATAATAATACTACGAATGTATAACGATATAGTTGTACGGGTATTCCTTGAACTTGGGCAACCGCTGGGTTTAGGGTTAATAATATTTGCTGACTCAGGGTTGATAATAAAAAAACGGCGCCTGCCAGTAGTAAAATCACCGTTAGTATCAAGTCAGTGTTGTCTATTGCGAGGATATCCCCGAATAATACGCTCATTAAGTTGCCGCGATATCCCTGTATGAAGCTGGTTAGAATTAATCCAATTGCTAAGGCGCCACTCAGCACTATACTAAGAATGCTATCGCTAGCAATATCTGTTTTATCTATAAAATAAAGAACAACTACCCCAAATACCAAAGTAAAAGGTAGTAACATCCAAGTTGGATTAATTTGTAAAAGGACACCTAATGCTACACCTACTAATGCCGCATGTCCTACTGCATGACTAAAAAACGATAAAGAACGTAAAGTTACAAAACAACCTAATAACCCTCCAACTATTCCCATTAAAAGGGCGCCTACTATTGCGCGTTGCATAAATGGTAACTGGAGTAAACTTATTAAATTATCTACTGCTGTAATTCCTAAATACATTGGCAAAATATACGAATTAACGGATGTAACGGATGCTTATTTAAGTAAAGCATGTTTTTTACAGCACCTGTGCTAAATTAATCATCCATCCGTTACATCCGTTGTATTCGTTGCAAGTTACATTTTGCCGCTTTGCATTACTTGTTGCAAATGGTGGCGAATTTCTTGTACCTGTTCAATATCAGCTTGACGTAGTTTTTGGAATAGTTCTACGCAAGGTTGAGAGTTTGCTTGCTGTGCGTCTTGGATGTAAGTTTCGTATGCTTTGACTGCCTCTGCTTTATTTTGGAGTACAGTAATAAAATCGTATTCTAGGTCATTTAACGCGCGGGTTTGGTTTCCATTGGTTGCTTGAGTCATAAAATTACCCTCTCAATTGCAATACACTCCTTTTTTAGCTTTGTGCAATATGTGATTCATCTTTCTATATGTAGAGACGCAAAATAATCTTTTGGGTGATGAGTATTTATGAGTATGGCATTACGTTAAGTGTGACTTGTCCACCTGGGTAACAAAACGAAGCGCGCGGTGAGTAAAATCCCCAAATAATTTCTAATGGTTTTTTTGGTCGCAACGCATACACAGAATGAGTTGGTTCTAAAAATTCCAGGTTTAGAATTTCCCAAGGTGCTACTGTTTCTGAGATGAACGGATAAATGCCGCTAATAAAGGTGTCGTTCAATGCACTAAGATAACGCAACTGTCCACGAGCAATATTGTTAATCGTATTTCCAACACGAGCAGTAGTACGGATGATGGGGGTGCTATCCGAAAAGGTAGTTGCAATTAAATTATCTCCATCAAGTGTGATATTGGTTTCTCCTATTGAGAAGGGAACACCACTTTCTTTAACGTAGGCGCCCATACTCTCGCTAGAATTGAAGTAATGAGTCCACCATCTACCTGGTGTGACACCATCAGGAGCATCTAAGTCTTTGAGGTCAGCACCAATATAAGTGAGTGAATAAGCTCCAAAACCCGAAGTTTGTTCCGCAGTATCTACGACATACTGGTTCATAAAAACGGCGCCGTTATCTTTTGGTTGCAGCGCTTTTGGAACAAGTGCTTTTACTGCATCTGGGTACTCTGGAACCCAACCGAAGTAAAGCATTCGGCTGTTAATAACAAGTTGTGGTGGAACAAGCTTAAATTCAGTCATTATAATGAACGCGCGCACTCAACACTTTCAAAACCTATCTTTAAAGTTAGATACGGTCAATGTACCGTGTGGTAGTTGTGCTTTTTAATAAAGTATGCACGTTAATTAATTGGTAGATTTAAGTAAAATTCTGTTCCTTTGCCTAAGTAAGATTCAAAGCTAAGTTTACCACCATGCTTTTCTTCTACTATTTGCTTTGCGATTGATAACCCTAAACCTGTACCTTTACCTACTGGTTTTGTTGTAAATAACGGTTCAAATAGTCTTTTTTTGACTTCTTCACTCATTCCTGTACCGTTGTCAGCGATGCGAACTACTATTGTAGTAGAGTTAGGCATTTCTGTAGAAATACAAATTTTGGGGTTAGTAACATCTCTCACTGCATCGATAGCATTTGCAAGCAAGTTCATAAATACCTGGTTTAATTGTCCTGCATAGCATTGAATTTCTGGTATGGCGCCATATTGTTTAATAACCTCTATTGCAGGACGACTATCTTTACATTTCAAATGATGTTGTAATATCATTAATGTGCTATCAAGTCCAGCGTGTAAACTTACTAATTCTTTATTCGTTATATCCAAACGCGAGAAGTTTCGTAATGATACCGAAATATCTTTAATACGTTCTGCACTTAATTTCATTGAATGAAGAAGTTTAGGTAAGTCTAAGAGCGCAAATTCAATATCGAGTTCTTCTAATGATTGCTCGATTTCTGGTATCAAAGTTGTACAGTATTTTTGGTAGATGCGAATCATTTTAGTTATATTCGCCACAAAATCATGTGCAGGTGCGATATTATTAGTAATACAACCAATTGGATTATTAACTTCGTGTGCTACTCCTGCAACTAATTGACCCATTGTTGCAAACTTTTCTTGCTGTACTAGTTGCACTTGTGCTGTTTCTAACGCTTTAGTACGTTCTCTAACACGTTGTTCTAAATCTTCATTCCACTGTTGAAGCGTTTTTGTTAAATAACGTATTTGTAGATGTACTTTTACTCTTGCTAATACCTCTTGTCCTTCAAATGGTTTACTGATATAATCAACGGCGCCTAACGATAATCCTTTGACTTTACTTTCAGTGTCAGCTAATGCGGTCATAAATATTATAGGTATATCTTGAGTTTTAGGATTCATTTTGATTCTGCGACAAGTTTCAAAACCATCAATACCTGGCATTTGAACATCAAGTAATATTAATTCTGGATGTTCGTCCTCTTCTAATAATTCTAATGCACTGGCGCCGTCAACTTCAATACGAATATTAAAACCCGCATCGTCAAGAGTTTTAGCTAATACTTCCAAATTTGTAGGATTATCATCTACAATCAAAATGAAACTCGTCTCGTTATTAATAAGTGACATATTATTAATTTTGTAGTTAGCTTAATTATCTAGTAAACCTTTGAGAAAATCACGGATAAGTTTAATTTGGTACTTTTCAGATAAATTAATAATTTTATCAGCAAAAGGTCTTAGTGTTTCCGTAGCTTCTTTGAGCTTTTCTGCTTCAAAGCTAATTTTCTTAATATTCCCCTTTCTTGCAATCTCATATAAATACTCTAATACTTCCTGAGATGGGATAGCTATTTGATTAGGTGAAGTTGTATTAGTTTTATTTTGAGTGCTTTGCTCGGAATTATGCTGATAAAGCCATTCTATTTCCAAATGTTTACTTAGCATCTCAAATAAAGCGTCTGCTGATATAGGTTTGGACAAAAATGCCGCAGCACCTGCATCTAAACTTTTGTATTGGTCGGTGTCAAATACGCTTGCAGAAGAAGCAATTATCACAACCTTTTCAAATTCTGGTAACGCTCGTAAATTTTTCATGAACTCAAAACCGTGCATTACAGGCATGACTAAATCTGTTATTATAATATTTGGTTGAAATTCAATTGCTTTTTCTAATCCTTGGTGTCCATTTTGCGCTTCTGCTATTTCAAAACCAAGTGATTCAAGTAATTTCACAATAACCGACCGATTTTCCCATTTATCATCTACAACCAAAACTTTTTGTCTATTGCCTTCATATCCAATTATGGCGCCACGTTTACTCAATTTAGAAGATTGTGTCCAATTTAATGCTTTTGGTAATTCCACTTCAAAGGCAAAAATACTACCTTTGCCTAATTCACTTTGGACTTCAATTTTACTATCCATTAGTGATATAATTTTACCACTAATTGCTAATCCTAACCCTGTACCTTCCGATTGCTTTACGCTTTCACCTACTTGTTCAAATGGAAGGAAAATTTTCTCAAGCTGTTCTGGCGCCATCCCCACACCTGTATCTTCTATCTCGAATCGAATTTTATATCTAGAAGCTGCTTCATTAAAAGCAGTTTTAACTCGAAAAGTAACTTCACCAAAATCAGTAAACTTGATAGCATTACCAAGTAGATTAATTAAAACTTGGCGTAAACGTTTTTCATCTGCTTTTATACCTATAGGTATTTGGGTGTCAGGTTGATAAATAAACGCAATATCTTTTTGTTCCGCGCGGATGCGACAAATTTCTGTAACTCCTTCTAAAAAAGATGGAAAATGAAAATCAACTGGGTAAATTTCCATTTTTTGTGCTTCGATTTTAGAAAGGTCAAGCACATCATTAATTAACGTCAATAAATGTGAAGCACATTGGTGGATAATATCAACTCCCTTGCGTCCATCTTCTGTAAGTTGCGAACGATGAAGAATTTGCGTGTAGCCAAGAATACCATTAAGCGGTGTCCGTAATTCATGACTCATGTTGGCAAGAAACTCACTTTTAGCTTTATTAGCGCTGTCAGCAGCTAATTTTGCCTCTTGTAACTGCTGCGTTCTTTGCTTAACGCGGTTTTCTAAATCTTCATTTGCACGACGCAACATTTCTTGACTTTCGCGTAAGGCGCCTTCAGCTTCCTGTCTTAGTTTATAATCGCGGTGGGATTGAATTAAATTGCTGCAAGTTGCTAGAAACGGTTGCAGATAGTCAATTAGCGCTTCATCATAACCACTTGGGCAATTGGCAATTCCTACCATCCCGACTAATTCTTTATTGCTGTAAAATGGTATTCCCAGAAATGCGTTTAACGGTGGATGACCTTCTGGGATACCACCTCGACGTGGGTCTGTAGATGGGGAATTTGATATAACAGGTTTACCTGTTACTAACACTGTGCCAAAAAGTGTCTTTAAATTATTAAACACCATACCGCGCGGTGCATTTTCATCATAAAACGCGCGCGTTTCTTCGTTCCAAGCAATATTTGTGATTGCATGGGTTTTTAAGTAAGGGTTTCCACGTACTTTCATATGCGCTTTCATGTCAAATTCTCCATTTTCTGTATGGAAAACTTCGCCAATGAAACCGTATTCGCTCTCTGTTATTATCAATAAATTATCGAGCAGTACATTAAAAGCTATCCGGGGGTTGGATTCAACGATAAACTGTGTTTGGGCAAGTGCAATTGCCTTGAGTAAACTATTATTTTTCTCTTGTTGCTTTAATGCTTCCTTCAGAACCTGTAATTCGTTGCTTTGTTCTACGTAGTTAGTACTCATGAGTATTATCTCAACTTAGAATGTCGAGCTTAGGATACCCAGAAGCTACCTAGAAGTATCATAAACAAGATAATTAAATACACCCGGCGAAACTGGGACAACAATTCCAGCATGAAAACCAGGCGCCGTCCAGGTATTTTTATAATGGGAAGTGACCTTACAAGAGCCTCTATCTTACGTTACTTGGACGATCGAAACTGTCTCATTTCATCTGGAAATATAAATAATATATATGGCATAAGTAAGGTGCGTGACGCTACTGGATTACTGCTTCGTTTTGAGATTGTTGGTAGCGTCACACACCCTACTTTTAATATCTACATGTTTGTGCTTGTTGTAACATTTGTTGAGATGCGTTTGCCCATTGAGCGTTTCCTTGGGCGTTAAATAAGTTAAAGGCGTATTGAAAGACTTGGGCTGCATCGTTACATTGACGCTGTTGCATGAAGACTAAGCCGGCGCCATAATAAGCGTTGGGATAGTTGGTATTTGTTTCTGCTGACCTTCTAAATGATTCTAGAGCTTGTTTGTATTTTCTCTGATTGTATAATATTGAGCCGATGTTGTAGTGTGCTTCTGTGTAATTCGGGTTAATTTTTGTGGCTCTGCGGAATGCGTCTCCGGCTTTATCTAATTGTCCTTGTTCCATGTAGGATACACCTAAATAATATGCTGGTTCTGGTGCGTTTTTGCTGTATTCCATTGCTTTTTTGAATGATTTAATGGCATTTTCCCAGTCGCGCTGCTGTTTTCTCAGTAAGCCGAGGTTATAATGCGCCATCCCTAATTTTGGGTCAATTTCTATCGCGCGCTGTAAATAATCTCCTGCTTGTTGCCAGTTCGCTCCTTCGAGTAAGGCGCCTCCTAAGTTAGCATATGCTAGTGCAAATTTTGCATCTGCTTGGGTAGCACGATAAAATGCATCTGCCGCAGGTTGTAATTGTCCTGCTTGGCGTAAGGCTAATCCTAAATTATAGTGCGCTGGCGCCATATTTGGGTCGAGTTCGGTAGCTTTTTGGAAGTAAGCTATTGACTCTGGCGCTCTACCTGCTTGAATTAACTGTAATCCTTGATTTAAAAAGTCTGCGGCTGTTCCTCCTACATATCCTTGAGCAATATGTAAAGTTTTGTTATAAGATGATGCTGTCGAGGCGCCGCTTGGTGTTGAGGCAGAAAGTAAAACCGAGAAAGCTAGTATAACACCGATTAATCTCGTTAAACGATACTTTAGTAAGCTCTTTACCCTTTTGTTTTTTTGTCTAAGCATAGTTAATTTGAATATCCCGAAGTAAATTTTGTTATCAACGACTGAAATAAATTAGTAAGGAAGCATCATATATACAAATCTTCAACTTTGTAAATCTTTCTTAGCATTGTTTAAATTTTCTTGAAATAAATATTACAACAAAATACTAATTGCAGCTAAATTGACAATTTGGTAGTAGAGTCAAATTAAAGAAAGGATAAATTCGCAATTAACCTTTCTTAATCTCTTCATAAACCATGAACGCGGCAGTGTTGCTGACCGCAAGGAGGTTGTATGACCGAAAAAGTCAAATCGGGTTCGCGGAATGTCGCAATCGTCGGTCCATACTTGAGTGGAAAAACTACTCTACTAGAAAGTCTGCTGTTTGTCACGGGGGCAATAACGCGAAAAGGTAGTGTTAAAGACGGTTCGACCGTTGGAGACCACGCTCCAGAAGCTAGGGAACGCAAAATGACCGTTGAAGTCGGCGCCGCATGTACAGAGTATAATGATTTGCGGTTTACTTTTATCGACTGTCCGGGTAGCGTCGAATTTTGCCAAGAGACATACAACGCTTTAATGGGAGTAGATGCAGCGATTGTAGTTTGTGAACCTATTAACGACAGAGTTCAAACGCTTGCACCTTTATTTAAATTCCTTGACGACCAAGAAATTCCTCATCTTGTGTTTGTCAACAAAATGGATAGAGCAAATATTCACGTATTGGATACTTTACACGCTCTCAAAGCCGTTTCCTCTCGTCCACTCGTAGCACACCAATATCCAATTCTACGAGGTGAAGAACTTACAGGGTTTATTGATTTAGTTAGCGAACAAGCTTATCAATATCATAGCGGCGCCGCTGCCGACCCAATTCCGTTTCCCGAACACCTTAAACAAGAAGAACACATCGCAAGAGCAGAAATGCTCGAAGCTCTAGCTAATTTTGATGACCACTTACTCGAAGAACTATTAGAAGATATCGAACCAGAACAAGAGGAAATTCTCAAAGACTTAAAACTTGAATTAGGCGCCGATTTAGTAGTACCAGTGTTCTTTGGTGTAGCAGAACAAGACTACGGTGTTAGACCTTTACTCGAAGCATTATATAAAGAAGCACCCGAACCAGAAGTTACGGCACAAAGACGCGGTATTAAAGCAGGCAATGATAACCCTGTAGCGCAGGTATTAAAAACTTTCTACACTCCACAAGGCGGCAAACTATCACTTGTGCGAGTTTGGCAAGGTAAAATCAAAGATGGCACAGTTCTTAACAATGTGCGCGCGGGTGGAATTTATCGTCTTTGTGGACAGCAACAAAATTCTATAATGTGCGCGGAAGCAGGAGAAATTGTTGCACTCAGTCGGATGGAAGGTATTAAAACCGGAGATATTCTGACAGCAGACTCTAAAGAGGAGATATTAGCTAAAGCTAAAGTAGTTGAACCAGTGTATGCGCTCGCAATAATTCCAGAAAAACGCAACGATGAAGTTAAATTAAGCGGCGCCATCACCAAACTACTCGAAGAAGACCCATCATTAATGTGGGAACAACACGGTGACACACACGAAGTCATCTTATGGGGACAAGGAGAAATTCACCTTCAAGTTGCACTAGATAGACTCCGCCGCAAGTATAACTTACCAATGACAACGCGCTTACCGCAAGTACCTTATAAAGAAACCATCAAAAAACAAACATCAGCGGTACACGGTCGCTACAAACATCAAAGCGGTGGACACGGACAATTTGGTGATGTCTTCTTAGATATCAAACCACTAACGCGCGGTGAAGGATTCGCATTCAAAGAAACTATTGTTGGTGGTGTAGTGCCCAAACAATATATTCCTGGTGTAGAAATGGGAGTGCGTGAATTTCTTGCTCATGGGCCTTTAGGTTTCCCCGTTGTAGACGTAGCGGTTACATTAACAAATGGTTCATACCACAACGTCGATAGTTCCGAACAAGCATTCAAACAAGCTGCGCGCTTGGCAATGCAAACCGGAATGCCACAATGTGAGCCAGCACTGTTAGAACCTATACTTCGCGTCCAAGTATCTACACCGAACCAATTTACAGCAAGAGTGCTGCAAATCGTTAGCGGTAGACGTGGACAAATATTAGGATACGAAGGTATTGAAGATTGGCACGGTTGGGATTGTATAGTTGCATACTTACCCCAAGCAGAGATGCAAAGCTTCATAATTGAGCTACGTTCGCAAACTTTAGGTGTTGGTTCATTCCATTGGGACTTTGACCACCTCCAAGAAGTACCAGAAAAACTAACCGAACGTATTCTTGCCAATGGTGGGCACAAATAATTTTGGATTACGTCTAATATATTTTGCACCTGATTAGTATATTGAGGGCGCCTATATAAATAGTGGCGCCCTTTATTAATTTTGGCAACGGACGTTTAATTGTAGGGTGCGTAACGCCATAAAAATATTTCAACGAAGCGAAAAACTTTGTGGCGTTACGCACCATAATCGTCAGTAATCTAGAATGTCTGTAAACGAGACATCATTGTTATATAGTAAATAAAATATGTTACCAACCGTATTCAAAACTTGTGTTCCTAGAGGAGAAATTTTAGCGGGAGAGCTTTCGCTTGACTTGTTTGCTGCAAAGTTGAGACTTGTTGTTGAAGGTAAGGCGCCTCAAGTATATCAAGACCCAGCAACGTTTTTCGCTTCGACTTTTGCGACCGATGGGTTGAAAACTTTGATAGCTGAAGTGTTTGGGCGCCTTGTTGGTGCAGCGACAGGTTCCCCTATAATTCGTTTAGAAACAAGTTTCGGTGGTGGTAAAACCCATGATGAAATAGCACTCTGGCATATTGCCAAGCATGGGAGAAGTATTTCTGGCTTATCTAGATTTGTAGATTTAAATTTAATTCCCGAACGTCCGGTAAAAGTTGCCGCTATTGCCTGTCAAGTTTTTCTGGGATGTTCTCGCAAAGTCTCTTATTGATGCTGGTTTTGAAATTACTGCATCTTGGGCAGTTAGTACCGAGAACCCGCAAAATTTACACCAAGCGCAGAAAAATGCTGTTTCTAGTACTGTACTTTTAGTTTGTCGCAAACGCGCGCCTGATGCTGAACAAGCTTGGTGGGATGATGTGCGTCGCGATGTTAGAAATATTGTATTTGAAAAGGCGCCTGATATTGAAAAATCTTTAACTGCCGATAGTCGTCCTGCTGCTGATAGAATAGCAGACCCCAGGCGCCGTATTAAACCCCCTGGTATTGATTTGTGTTTAACTGCTTTTGGTAGCGCATTAAGTGTATTTACTCGATATAGTACTGTATTAGATAGTGCTGGTAATCAAGTTGAACCACATTATGATACTGTAGGTTATCCACCTTATCTAAATGAAGCTCATGCTGAATATAAAGTGTTCAATGCACTTACTCAAGCGCTTTCAGAAGATGAGTTAACGTTAGATGTCAAAGGTATATTGTACCT
>JAHHGX010000081.1 GCA_019359675.1 Calothrix sp. FI2-JRJ7 | reverse complement strand
GTTGGTCATAAAGGATAAGTTTATTCCCTACTTTTCTATTTAAGTTTTATGGCGCCGTGACCCCCAACGGGGGTCACTCGCTTAAAGTTTTTGAAAGTAGGCAAAACTGGAGACCTGAATCCTTACCCCAGTTTCTTCTTCTAACTCTCTCAAAGCTGCGGATAAAGGATTTTCATTTTCAGCGTTAAATCCTCCTGCGGGTATTTCAATAAAAAAATCGTTTATTGCGTGCCTATACTGTCTAACAAATATCACTTTTTGATTAGGAGTAATTGCTAGAACAAAAGCAATATCGGGTTTAACATGTACAAAAAAATCATCTATAACTTTTCCATTTGGTAACTCAATTTCATCACGTCTAACTTTACACCAACGATGATTAATAACAGTTTCTGATTGTAAAAGCTTCCATTTTTGAAGTTCTGCCATAGATAATATTAAGAAATTTAAACAAAACTAAGAAAAATCCTTGTACAAAGATATATCATAAAATATACCCTGTATGATAAATTTTTATTACTCGCGAAAGATGTAAGTGTACAAATAACTTTCTAATATTAATAAAGGTTATTTCTTACCAAAATATAAACTATGCAAGAGTATGATGTGGTGATTATCGGCGCCGGACACAACGGGTTGGTGTGCGCTGCGTATTTGCTCAAAGCTGGCTATAGTGTGCTGTTACTCGAAAAGCGTTCTGTACCAGGTGGCGCCGCAACAACAGAGGAATGCATTAAAGAGGCGCCTGGGTTTAAATTTAATCTATGTGCTATAGACCACGAGTTTATACATCTAGGGCCAGTAGTTCAAGAGTTAGAACTCGAAAAATACGGTTTAGAGTATTTAGAGTGCGACCCAGTAGTATTTTGTCCACATCCAGACGGAAAATACTTTTTAGGACATAAGTCACTTGAAAAAACTTGTGCTGAAATTGCACGTTACAATGAACGCGATGCGAGAAAGTACGCAGAATTTACAAATTACTGGCAACATGCAATTGGTGCAATGATACCAATGTTTAACGCACCACCAAAATCAGTCATAGATATATTTGGTAATTATGATATAGCAAAAATTAAAGATTTATTCTCGGTAGTAGGTTCCCCGAATAAAACTTTAGATTTTATCCGTACAATGTTAACCAGTGCAGAAGATATTCTTAACGAATGGTTCGACGAAGAATTTCTCAAAGCACCATTATCACGACTTGCTGCAGAACTAGGGGCGCCACCTTCACAGAAAAACCTCGCTATCGGTGTAATGATGATGGCAATGCGTCATGACCCAGGTATGGCACGTCCGCGTGGTGGTACAGGTGCCTTAGTGCAAGCCTTAGTCAACTTAGTAACAAGCTTAGGCGGTAAAATTTTATGTGACCAACACATAGAAAAAGTGCTAGTCGATGATGGTAAAGCAGTAGGTGTTCGAGCAGCAGGTGGTAACGAATACCGCGCCAAATATGGTGTAATTTCTAATATCGATGCCAAACGAGTATTTCTACAGTTGATGGATGCTAGCGACATCGATGCTGCGGATAAAAATTTACGAGAGCGCTTAGAACGCCGCATCGTCAATAATAATGAGACAATTCTTAAAATAGACTTAGCTATAAACGAGCCTTTACATTTCCCCAACCACGAACACAAAGACGAATATTTGGTAGGGTCAATATTAATTGCCGACTCAATGACGCATGTTGAAAGGGCACATAGTTTGTGTACACTCGGAGAAATTCCCGATGCAGACCCATCAATGTATGTAGTCATGCCAAGCTTCCGTGACCCATCCTTGGCGCCAGATGGCAAACACACAGTATGGATTGAGTTTTTTGCACCATATCAAATAGCAGGCGCCGAAGGTACAGGGTTAAAAGGTACTGGTTGGACTGACGAATTAAAAAACAAAGTTGCCGACAAAGTAGTTGATAAACTAGCGCATTACTCACCCAACTTAAAAAACTCCATCATCGCGCGTCGAGTTGAAAGTCCCGCAGAACTAGGAGAAAGATTAGGCGCCTATAAAGGTAACTACTACCATATAGATATGACCCTAGACCAAATGGTATTCTTCCGTCCATTACCAGAAATAGCCAACTACAAAACACCCATCGACAACCTATTTCTAACAGGTGCAGGTACACACCCAGGTGGTTCAATATCAGGAATGCCAGGAAGAAACTGCGCGCGAGTATTCTTACAAACACACCGTCCCATAGCCCAAACACTCAAAGACGCAAGAGACACCATAGCCTCCACAGTCTCCTCAGTCTTCAGAATAAATTAAATTGTGGTACAGGCATCCTGCCTGTACATAGAGTTAAAATGTAAACGTGACAAACTCCCAAACTTAAAAGCAAGCATTAGATGAAGTAAAAACAGAGTACTTATACTTATCAAAATATCCATTACTAGAACCATTAGTTCAAATGGTAGTTTTGGCGCCTATCTTAAAAATCTCAGGCTTCTACCGTCCCCCATTTTACCTCGCAGCAGAAAAAGAAATAGAAATAACATCCGAAGACGAAGGTATTATAGTTCGAGGCAAAATAGACGTTTTAGTATTTCATCCGCAGTTTTGGGTGCTTGTAATTGAAGCCAAAAAAGCAGAGTTTTCTCTGGAAGCAGCAATTCCTCAAGCTTTAGTTTATATGTTAGCAAATCCTGATATTGATAAGCCTGCTTATGGTTTTGTGACT
This sequence comes from Calothrix sp. FI2-JRJ7, assembly GCA_019359675.1. GTDB lineage: Bacteria > Cyanobacteriota > Cyanobacteriia > Cyanobacteriales > Nostocaceae > Dulcicalothrix. Next base: position 177,604 of record JAHHGX010000081.1, on the reverse strand, counting down.
AATGGTAATGAATTCCAATTTTTAAAGTTAACTAGACAGGGTATACCTCAATATGGTAGGTCTTACCCTTTATCAATTTATCGTGGAGATGATATATATAGTACTGTAAGTGGATTGAGACGACTACGAGAACTCGTAAGTTAGAACGGGCAAGGATGCCCATTCCACAATATTTTGTAGAAATTTAGTAACTTTTATTTTATTAGAATTTGAATTGAAAGCGTTTGATTTTTGGCATTTTATGAATTTTGATTTTTTTAATAATTTTATCTAATTTCTTTTTTTCGTGCCAGATTTTCTTTTTAACCGTTTTCTCTGCTTTCTTGAAAAGTTTTAAAGGAGCTTCATTAACTTGCGTACTTATATGCTCACCAGTTTTACACCAATAAGCAAAATGCTCGCAGTTATTAAAAATTAAATGATAGTTGTTCTCTCCAAGCCTTTTTTTTGCTCTTTTGACGACACGGCTCCTTTCATAGCTCTCTTTATGCTTCTTAGTATGAATTGTTTTGCCGTACCATGTTGATTTATAAATTTTACTACGTCTAACTTTACCGTTCCAATAATGAATTATTCTATCGTCACCAATATAAATACCGTGATGGGTAAATTTTACACCATTGCTATCTAAATAAATATAAATGTGGTCGCCTTCTTTCATAATACCTATATATTTGAAGTAATAACATACAATTTTTATACTTTTAATTTAAGATAGAATATAACCGTAAATACTCTGAAATTAATATTAAAGTTTAGCAAAGCAAGGCTAATCTGTATTTTAATAGACAAAACTATTACGCAAAGAGTCAGAGTTATGAACAAACTTTCGTACAAAAAAAACTTATTGAAGCTATTCAAAATGTTTCTGATGAAGCAATTGATGAATTAATTAACTTTATTACTTACTTACATTACAAAACAGCAAATTCTCAAACTCAAATATCTCAAGACTCTATTTATGTACTTGACCCTAGTAAAGTTTATGAAGTTTGGACACCAATTGAGGCGCCTGAAGCTGCTAATATATTAATGAGTCTCCTTGCTGCCGAACAAAACAACGCTTAAATATATATAGAGATGCTTCTTTTCGCCTAAAGCTATTTTTGCAGAATGTTGGGTTACGCTGTCGCTCCACCCAACCTACGTCTTCTCTTCCTCTGTGCCACAGTTCGATAAAAAGCGAAAAATAAGTCAAATACGCGGTTTGTATAACTCGCGAAAGAGTAAAATTGTCTACATGCTTCTTAACATCAGTGAATATACCTTATTATTTACTACTTAACGATGGAAGCATACGATGTTGTATTAATCGGCGCCGGACATAATGCATTAGTATGCGCCGCCTATCTCCTCAAAGCAGGGTACAGCGTCCTACTGCTTGAAGCTCGCTCTATTCCTGGGGGAGGCGCCACAACCGAAGAACTTTTACCAGAAGAGGCGCCTGGTTTTAAATTTAACCCTTGTGCGATTAATCACCTATTTATTTTCTTAGGGCCTGTAATCGAAGAATTAGAATTACGGAAATACGGTTTAGAATATCTAACTTGTGACCCAGTAGTATTTTGCCCGCATCCAGACGGGAAGTACTTTTTAGCACATAAATCTGTAGAAAAAACATGTGCAGAAATTGCCCGTTTTAGTAAGAGTGATGCCCAAGGGTATGCTGAATATATTGAATTTTGGCAGCGGTTTATCAAAGCAGTAACACCATTTTTCAATGCGGCGCCTAAATCAATAGTAGATATTGCAGGCAGTTACGGGTTGACACATCTACAAGATTTATTGTCTATTTTAGGTGGGCCAGACACAACCCTAGATTTACTTCGTACCTTGTTGAGCAGTCCTATGGACAATATCAACGAGTATTTTGATGAGGAATTTGTCAAAGCACCATTGGCACGACTTTCGGCAGAGCTTAGTTCTCCACCTTCACAAAAAGCCATGTCATTTGGTGCAATGATGATGGCACTGCGACACAACCCTGGTATGGCACGTCCACGTGGTGGTACAGGCGCCTTGACAAAAGCACTAGTCAATTGTGTTAAAAGTTTAGGGGGAGTAATTTTAACTGACCAAAGAGTTGAAAATGTATTAGTAGATAACGGTAAAGCTGTCGGTGTGCGAGTAAGTAACGGTAAAGAATATCGTGCCAAAAAAGGTGTAATTTCCAGTCTTGATGCCAAGCGATTATTTTTACAGCTAATGGATGGCAGTGACGTTGATAGTGCAGATGCCAATTTACGGAGAAGACTGGAAAAACGTATTATTAATAACAACGAGACTATTCTGAAGATAGATTGTGCGCTATCTGAACCTTTGCGCTTTGAACATCACCAGCATCGGGATGAATATTTGATTGGTTCAATTTTAATTGCCGATTCGATGAACCATGTAGAACAAGCCCACAGTGAGATTACTTTGGGTAAAATACCCGATGAGAACCCGTCTATGTATGTAGTTATGCCTACTGGACTCGACGCTTCGATGGCGCCACCTGGTAAGCATACTTTATGGATTGAATTTTTTGCACCGTATCAAATAGCTGGTGCTGAGGGTACCGGGTTACAAGGTACAGGTTGGACAGATGAATTGAAGAATAAAGTCGCTGATAGAGTATTAAATAAACTGGCAGAATATTCGCCTAATCTCAAACGCTCGATTATTGCGCGTCATGTCGAAAGCCCAGCAGAGTTAGCACAAAGGTTGGGTACTTACGGAGGAAATTACTATCATATTGATATGACACTTGAACAAATGCTGTGTTTCCGTCCGTTACCAGAAATTGCAAATTATAAAACCCCTATTGACAATTTGTACTTGACAGGAGCCGGCACGCATCCAGGTGGCTCCATATCTGGACTACCAGGACGCAACTGCGCGCAAATGTTTTTACAAACACATCAACCTATTACCCAAACGTTGAAAAAAACAGCAGATTCCATTAAGTCAACTGTGGAAGCTATGCTAAAAGGTAACTCATAGGTAATTATTGGCGCCCATAAACAGGTAACTTCTTACTTTGTGCATAATCTCAGGTCATTCTTACTACTGATGAAAATATTTTTAAAACCTGTTCAAATGTATAAAGCGTAGCTAAATTGTAGAACTATGACCAAGCGGGTTTTAATTCTCGGCGGACGAGGAAGAGTTGGTAGCAGTGTTGCTCAAGATATTGTCGCCCATACTGAGGCGGAGGTAACTATTACTGGTCGTAGTCCTATAATTAAACCTAACGATGGGCGCCTGCAATTTTTACAATTAGATTTAGCCGAAGATGATAAGCTACGCACAGCTATATTTAATTCAGACGTTGTTGTTCACTGTGCAGGGCCATTTCACTACCGCGATGCGAAAGTTCTTAAATACTGTATTGAGCATGGTGTAAATTATCTTGATGTTAGTGACCATCGCTCTTTTACTATTAAAGCTTTAAAATATCACAAAGATGCTGTAGAATCAGGTATTACCGCTATTGTTAATACTGGTATATTCCCTGGTATATCAAATAGTATGGTACGCCATAATATAGAACAATTTGATACAGCAGAAACAATACGTTTGAACTATTTAGTTGCTGGTTCGGGTGGCGCCGGTATTACCGTAATGCGAACAACTTTTTTAGGTTTGCAAAATCCTTTCGATGCTTGGATTGATGGAAAATGGCAAGTGGTTAAGCCTTATACTCAACGTGAAGCTGTCGAATTTCCAAAACCATACGGACGTAGTGGGGTGTACTGGTTCGATATGCCAGAAACTTTTACTCTACCTAAAGCTTTTCCTACCATCAAAAATGTAATTACTAAGTTTGGCTCGGTTCCTGACTTTTATAACCAGTTAACTTGGATAGCTGCCAATATTTTCCCTAAGTCCTGGATACAAAGCAAGTTTGGTGTTGAGTTTCTATCGAATGTTAGCCACAAGATGACTGACGTTACCGATAACTTTAGCGGTATCGGTGTTGCAGTACGTTCGGAAGTTAGCGGTATTAAAGACGGAAAAAATGCTACTTATTGCTCTACTTTAGTACATAACAACACCGCAATAGCAGCAGGCGCCGGAACTGGTAGCATTGCTCAGTTATTGCTTGACGGGTATAGCAAACCTGGTGTCTACCCAGTCGAAGAAGCATTACCAACATCTTTATTTGAACAAACAATGCACAGTCGAAAAATTAATATTGATTATGGTTGGCTGCCATAATTGTGGCATAGGCATACAAACTGTGCATTTCTGATGTGAATTTAATAACTTTTACTTATATAAATATTTATTACCAGATTACTGATTTGATTAAAATTAAATTTGAATAATTTTTGGTAATTTACCACAACTCTTAATTTTATATGTATACTTTATCACATTTTTACTCATTTTAGTAATAAAACTTTATGTAGATTGTAAAGTTACTCATCAAAGAGCTTAAAAAAAGCTAAAATTGTAAGAATCACAACTGATTCCACGCTATAAGAGTATTTGATGATAATAAAGTTTTTTGCTTGTTAGATTGTTAATGCCTATTTGTGCGTAACTGTCTAAGTCCCTAATTTGATAATCGATAGTACAGTTTGTTTACAGCAAATAGCTTAATTGCGAGGATAAATTATTAAAACGCAACAACCTAATAAGTGATTCGAGTCAATTTCAATTCATTAGTAATGCGTGCTGTTGAGAGTAACTAGTTTATTCGGCAAGTAAAGCAGGCTAATTTTAGCTTTAAATTACTTTTTATCATGTTTAATTAATTGATATGCAGGGTAAATGCTGTACTGAGTATAATGTTGTGGCAAATAGCACTTATGATTATAAATCAACCTTAAATCGATCTGAAGTGTTGATTTTAGTCATTGATAACGATAAAGATAATTTGGAATTGACATCTAAACTAATCAGCTACTATGGCTTTCAAGTGATGACAGCCACAAATAGTCTGAAAGGTTTGGAGATTTTTAAAAAATACCAGCCAGCAATGGTAGTCTCAGAGCTAATGCTGCCCGATGTTGATGGCATTGGTTTTGCTACATGTATAAGAGCAGGCGCCAACTCAACTCCAATAATTGCTTTAACTAGTTTACCAAGTCATTTATTTTACGAACAAACTTTGAGGGCTGGTTTTAATGCTTATATTGAGAAACCATTTGATTTTGAGACTTTAGAGCATGTACTTACTCGTTGTTTGAATTTATTACCTTCTCTCTCTTGACTTTAGGAATAGATTCGGGGTCACGAATCGATGGTATATTACTCAAGACTGCAATAATGCCAGAGACATCCTTTCTCAAATCGCTGTTTATTAAGATTGTATCTACCCCAGTTCCAAGTATTTCTTCGAGTATTGCTTGTAATAAAGGTTTCATTTCAATATCAATTTGGTTCCGGAGTTGATAGGCAAACTCTGGACGTTGACTCTCTAATAATAAACGCTCAGATGGAGTAATGATTCTTTCGAGAACCATTGCCAGTTTTTCGTCGAAGAACTGGCATGTTATTTTTTCAGGACGGCGCCCAATTTTTTCAAAGTAAAAAGCTTGTAACTTTTGCGAGACATTCCGTTCAAGTTGTCCGCGTGTAATATCTGATGCAGCCATATGATTTAGGTAAATTATTTGTAATAGCTCGAATTAATTCAAGGAGAAGTTAACCCTACTTCCCCTATAATGCTATTTTGACTTACTCAAATTCATCTACCGTAGCCGGCATTTGTTTTTTGGATTTTTTGACAGCAACATCGCGTTCGTACCACTTCATTAATGGCGTGGAGCTTACACCATGTATGATTACAGAAATTACAATTACAGTGTAAGTTATCCAAGCTATTTGTTCACCAAGTTCACCCTTTAGACCGTTACCAAAAGCATAAGCAAGGTAATACAGCGAACCAACGCCACGAATTCCAAACCACCCTAACAATAACCGCGTGCGTCCATCCGTTTTACGATTAGAATCTGGGGAGCGCATACCAATCGTGCTGACCCAAGTACCTAAAGGTCTTATCACCAAAAATAGTAATACTGTAACTATCAATGATTGAACAGCATAATTCACCATTGGTTGTACTAATAATATAGTACCCAATACTAATATAGTAGCAATCTCTAATAACTTTTCGATACGCTCAATAAACTCCAATTGTGCTGATGGTTTTTCAGGATTTCTGTAGCTGCGTTGAACTACTAATCCTGCAACAAACACAGCTAAAAAACCATATCCATTTACAATTTCTGTTAAAGAATAAGTTATTAAAATTGTCCCTAACGCCACAAAATCTTCCATTAAAGCATCGGCAGGACGCATACGCTGTATTTTACGGTCAACCCAAACAATCGCTTTGGCAACAACGATACCCATTACAATACCTGCCAATATTGCCCATATTAAATCAACTAAAACCCAGTTTTTTAACCAATTATTCCAATTATTATCTTTGAGTGCATGAATTGCAAAATAAACGAAAGGAAAAGCTAAAGCGTCATTTAGACCACCTTCTGATGTCAAACCAAAACGTAATTCATCTCTATCTTTAACATCTGTTAGCTGTACCTCTGATGCTAGTACAGGGTCTGTCGGCGCCAAAATGCCTCCCAATAATATAGCTCCTGCCCAGTCCATTCGCAAAATATACTTACCAACTAAAGCAATTGCAAAAATTGAAATTGGCATCAGTAAAGCAATTAACCTTATGGTTATATTCCATGTCCGTAGTCCTATGGGACGGACAATCTTTAAACCGCAGCTAAAAACAGAAATAATTACAACCAATTCGGTTATTCGTTCTAATACTTCAGCGTTGAATGTTCCTGTTGCGCGTAGATTAATCAGTCCAAAGGCATAAGGCCCAAGAACAATACCCACCACAAGATAGATAAGAGCAAATGAAAGTGGTAAGCGCGAAATCCATCCAGACCCCAATGTTACCGTTAATAGCAGCAACCCAACTACCAGCAGGTCAAGAATATAAATATCAATCATAAATAAAACCAGGGGGATGCGGTGAGGTCAATAATTAATAACCTTTTTGATTAATGTAATTATTGAGACCGCTATTTTAATCGCCACAACAGAGGATTTTTTATAACCTTGCGATAGATTTCTGGCAACGGATGTAACGGATGTAAGTAGTTAATTTATCAATGTAACTAGTAATGAATATTACAAAGGTTAAAAATAACTATCATAAATTATCCGTTACATCCGTTAATAATGCGTTGCCAATGAGGTTTTTAACCCCTTATACATATAGTTAACTAAATATGGTAAGTTGAAATTATCAAGAATTAATAGCCAAAACGATGGTGGGTGCCAAATTGATTATCTCTGGTTATGGCATAGATGAATATCAATGATACCTTTAATTATGGCTAATTGATATTTAATTAAACTAAGTAAATAGGTACATAGTTTACTCAAGCTTTTTGATTTGTAATGTGGCTATCTACATTACAAGTTGAGTCATGCAAGTCAATCGGTGCATTCAAGGAGCAGCATATGAGTCGTTTGTTGTACGAAAGTTCAGTCTCGTATAAGGGTTATCTCATCATTCCTTTTGTTTTTAATCAAGTGGATGGTAATGATATATACTCGTATAAGCTTTTAGTAGAAATCGGATATCGAAGTCGTTATCACAAAGCTGATAATCCTGCTAAGTCATACGGAGCTAGTATTGGTAATATCGTTGATATTGCTTCAGAGCATCTTGACAAGTACTCTGACTTCACTAGTCGAGCAGATGTGTTTAAGCACCGTTACACTTTTCGTCACAATCTCATCATTATTTTCAACGAAGCCAATAAATACTTCTATGACCATTATCCCCCGGAAACTTTGAACAATATTGCGGCGCCGAAAGTGTTCACATCTGAAATAGACTGTATTAGTTGGATAAAGCAAGGTATGGATGGGTTGCACGTGCGACGACAAGTCAGGTAATAAAGGGCAACTTCATATTTCACAGAAACTGGGTTTCGTAAAAGTTGCCCGGTTTCTTCGATTTTTTGTTGAATGTTATACACAACTCTGGCGACTACTGAAAATTTTGGCTACAATCCTAGAAACCGGGTTTCTTGTTGAGATGTTGTAATAAAAATCAGGATTTGTCTGCGACAATGAATACGTAGAAACCGGGTTTCTTAATTTTTGTGAAAAAAATTCACATATATTATTTTTGAATCAAGTTGATAAACTTGATTGTTATATAGTACTATACAAATATTTATCTATTATTGGAACAAGGAATTAGTAGCTGTGGAAAATGACTTAAAAGGTTTAGATATAAGTAAAAAAGAATTGCAGCAATTTACAAATTTACCAGTGAATGAAGAGCTGATACTCGTTGTTAATGAATTTAAAAAAGTTGTAAAGAATTTTTTTGAAAGAGCTAGAGGTCCAGAAGCTGCTACTGCCTATTTTCTTGGTATATCCTCAGTAGTATTTAGTTATCTAATTTTAGGCGCCGTTGGTAGTCTAATGATGCCTTGGTTGCCCGTACCGTCATGGGTTGTGGCTTTATTATTATTAGGAATTGGCGGCGCCGCGTCTCAATATATTTTATATTTTATCTGGAAACAAAGGAACAAAATTGTACAAGCTAATATTACTCCTTCTTTAAAGATTTTATTGAGTGATGTTGAAAGGTATAACAATGTTATTAAAGCTATATATATTAATGATGAAATCGAAGCTGCGGGCAATGTAGATGTAAGTATTAGAGAGAGACATAAAGTGCTTGATGCTTTATCGCTCACACGCGCAGATTTAATTAGAGCCTTAAAAACAGAACGAATTTTGCGTGAGAACAAGAATTTTATTATTGGTAATAGCGAATTATTTGCCAATAATCTACCAACTTTGAGCGCACTCCAAGTTAGTGAACAAGCTACCGAGCATGGAAGACTGTTAAACGAGGCATTACAAATTGCTTTAGATGTACAGTTGGAAATGAAACGTTTGCAAAGCCAAAGCTAGCTAGAAACCGTTAGAAACCTGGTTTCTTTGTTGAGATATTGTAATAAAAAGAATGATTTTAGATAGAAACCAGGTTTCTTAGATTTGGTACATAATGGGAAATGGATAGGCATGGTTATTCGTCAATGAGTTGGAAAGAAATATCTAGTAATTGGGTTTTAGCGACAACGCAAAAACCCCTTGGTATCATACATTTTTTGGGTGGCGCCTTCGTTGCGACTGCACCACACGTTACATATCGTTTGCTGTTAGAAGCGTTGGCTGAAAAAGGTTATATCGTAATTGCCACCCCGTTTGTCAATACTTTTGACCACGATGCTATCGCACAGCAAGTACTACTCAACTTTGAGCGTGCTATGATTCGTCTCGAAGAACGAGGTATATTAGGCAATGGCTACCTACCGATATATGGTATCGGACATAGTATGGGTTGCAAGCTGCATTTACTTATTGGCAGTCGCTTTCCAAAAGTTGAGCGTGCTGGAAATATTTTTATTTCCTTCAATAACTACGCTGCACGTGATGCGGTTCCATTTATCGAACAATTTAACACAGCGTTTACAAATTCACAGCTTGCCGTCGAGTTTGTTCCTTCACCAGCACAGACGAACGATTTAGTTCGTGAATACTATAATGTTCGTCGTAATTTATTAATCAAATTTACGAGCGATACAATAGACCAATCAGTGGGTTTAAGCGAAATTTTAAGAGAACGCTTTAACGAGATGGTGACCATGCAAATAATTGCTGGAAATCATCTTACACCTTTAGGTCAAGATGTAAAATGGCAAGCAGGGCGTGACTTTAACCCACTTGATGCTCTAGGACAATGGTTCAAACAAGAAGTATACCGTGACCTAAATCTACTAAAAAGCATTATTCTGTTATGGTTGAATCCTTTATTACCACCAGTTTGAAGCTCGCAATTTGTAGTTGATTAATTTATAGTAGTAAATCGCGGCTATCTCTTATGTATCAAATCTTGGTAATCGATGATGACCCTGCGGTGCTGATACTCTTAAAACGAATGTTGGTTAGACAAGGTTATGAGGTCATAGCAGCTAGTAATGGTGCAGAGGGAATTGCAATTGCGAATGCTAATCGACCTGCATTGATTATTTGTGATTGGATGATGCCGGGATTAAGTGGTATAGATGTTTGTCAACATATTAAAGGTTCAACCGCACTATCAACGACGTTTTTTATTTTGCTAACATCTCTTGATTCGGTTGCTGACCGTGTTAAAGGACTTGATGCAGGCGCCGACGATTATTTATCTAAACCAATTGAGCAAAACGAACTTCAGGCAAGGGTAAGAGCTGGTTTACGACTGCATCAACTTAGTCGCGATTTACGAGAGCAGAAACAAAAACTCGAAAACGAACTTACAGAAGCAGCAGAGTATGTTTGTTCGTTATTACCACCGCCAATGCTCGAACCATTGGATATTAGCTACCGATTTATTCCTTCGCGTCAACTCGGTGGTGATTGTTTCGATTATTACTGGCTTGACCCTGATTATCTGGCATTATACTTACTCGATGCTGCTGGACACGGGCTTAAAGCAACTTTGCCATCAATCTCTGTGTTAAATTTGTTACGTTCCCGTGCGCTACAAAACTTGAATTATTACCAACCAAGTGAGGTACTCAAAGCGCTAAACGAAACGTTTCAGATGAATTATCAAAACGATAAATATTTTACTATTTGGTATGGCGTATATAACCGTAAACGGCGCCAGTTAATTTATTCGAGCGCAGGTCATCCACCAGGTGTATTAATATCCGGTAACAACCGTAGCTGTGAAGTCCAGTTATTGAGAACTTCAGGAATGCCAGTTGGGATGTTTCCGGATGCTAAATACATTGATGGGTTTTGCAGCATAGCAAAATCCAGTAAGCTATACCTGTTTAGTGATGGTGCGTATGAAATTACCAAAACTGATGGAAAACTATGGGGTCTGGATGGTTTCATCAAAATGCTGGGTGATTTATATCATCCAATTGACACTCGACTCGACGAGATAATCATACATTTGAAGACTTTAAACGCTAAAGATGCCTTTGATGACGATTTATCTATACTGCAAGCTCGATTCGACTAATCAAGCTCTTAACATCATCGATTTTTCAAATTCTTCTTGATTGGCAAAAATCTCGAATACTTTATCCATACCCGTTAATTCAAACAGTATCCGAATTTGTTCGTTAATTGAGCATAGTACTAATTTACTATTAGCTGCTCTTAATGTCTTAAACGCTAGAACTAAGGCGCCGAGACCAGAGCTATCCATAAAGGTAACATTTTTCAGGTCAACCAAAACAACTTTAGTGCCATTTTCGACGATAGTAGCGATTTCTTGGCGAAATGCTTGCGATTTAGTGGCGTCTAAACTTCCACTTGGTTGAAAAATTTTTACTTCTTGAGTCAACATGTTTAGTAAAATTGCTTCTTTTAACTCGATTTTGACAATGATATGTAAATTAATGATAATTCATTTCAAAAAGTGTTGCCAACTTCTTTCTTTGCACTATTTTCATATAAATATTTACAAGATTGAATATTTGCTCATAAATGTAATCCAGCTTACCAATGAGGATTTAACGACACTTTCTGGTTAGATGCACCTGATAATCCGGAGAAAGACAGTTAATGTCGCAACAGTATTTAATTTTTAATGGACAATCATAAATAAGTAGCTGTAAATTTTACAGGTACCCCATAAATGTGTTGCCCTTGTTCATGTCGTCAAATCCTGACTGGCAAGGGATAAAGCATACAGTAGTAGCAAAAACTACCAAGTTAATACATGAGAGATTTTCACCTCTAGTAAAGATTATTCCCAAATTTTCCGATAAACTAACACAGAAACAGAAACCGGGTTTCTAAGGTTTCTACACAGGACTAACCTTTGCTCGGTAAAGCAATTTTTCACCTTGACGGTATCCAACATAGCGAATTTTGACTTTTTGACCTGGTTGTGCTACACCATCAAGCAGGTGGTGTAACTGGGGGTCATAGGATACTTCTTCCCCTACTGATGCAATAGCTTCGACACCCCAGTGTTGTTGTAAACGTTCGAGTGGTTTTAGCACCAAGGGTAAAATATTCGCTGCGGGTAATTGCGGATTTTCCTGACATGCACGCGCTGCTGTCGGAAACTGAACGAGTAGAGATTCTAATACCTGTAAGCTTTCTTGCTGAAATTCCTGCTTTAATATTTCTTTCTGCTGTTCAACCTGCTGTTGTAAAAATGAATACTCACGTTCTAATTCTGTAATTCTTTTTATTAAATCATTTTCATTATTCTTTGTATTTACTTCCAGTTCAGAACCACTTGACTCCGAAAAACCTGTAACCAACTCATCAACACTAACTTTCAAAGCTTGTGAAAGTTTTGCTAGAACAGAAACTCGTATTTCCTTGACTTCACCTCGTCGTAACCGCAAAATTTGGCGCTCCGACACACCAGCATTACGTCCCAACGCTTTCAACGAAGGAATACCAGCTTGTTTAATTAAATCTTGCAGATGCGAAGTAAAGTCAGACATAGTAGGGTGCGTGGCGCCATAATAATCATACAACGAAGCTAGTAATCTAATAGCGCCACGCACCTTACTTCATAAGTTTAATACGTTGAAATTTCTTGGTAGTAGCCGATGCGTGACGCTACAAGTCTTGTAACTACGTTGAAATTTCTTGGTAGCGTCACGCACCCTACTCTTCTAACAAACTCCGCAACATCCAAGCGGTTTTTTCATGAACCTGCATCCGTTGTGTTAGCAAGTCAGCAGTAGGTTCATCGTTAACTTCGTCAACAGCAGGAAAAATTGAACGTGCTGTTCTCACTACTGCTTCTTGTCCCTCCACAAGCAAACGAATCATTTCTTTAGCTTTTGGAACTCCTGGTGTTTCTGGAATAGAGCTTAAACGAGCATAATCACTATAAGTCCCAGGCGCCGGAAAACCAAGCGCACGAATACGTTCGGCAATCAAATCAACTGCTAACGCTAACTCGGTATACTGTGTCTCAAACATTAAATGCAGCGTTTGAAACATTGGCCCCGTTACATTCCAGTGAAAGTTATGTGTCTTAAGATATAAGGTGTAAGTGTCTGCCAATAAGCGTGATAATCCTTCAGCGATATTCGCACGCTTTGTGTCATCAATACCGATATTTACTGAATTTACTTGAGTAGCCATACCCTTTTGAATCTCCCTGTTATTTTATAGATAATTTACGCTATGTGCATTTTCAGAACACTACGAGGCGCCTTACGAACTCTAGCAAGAATTGTCTCTTTTCCTAGACGCTGACACGCTTCGTAACGATGACATCCCGAAAAACCGTAGTACTGCCCATCAACTTCTAGTACGTCTATTGGCTCAAGCTGCCCAATTTCAGCTATCGATGCCATTAAGGATTTTACTTTCTCTTGGTCGTTTACACGCGGCAATGGGCGCCGAATTTGATTCAAGCGTATCTCTTGGACCTTTACCATGATATTTTTACCAACTAACTATGTTTTTTGTTCCTGCTCATGCGTCCTTAAACAAATCATACTCATTATGACTTCGTTTTGCAACCATTTGGCAAAAAAAATCGAAGAAAGTTGTAATGTATTAATTTAAACGTTTGATGTTACAAAGTTACTACAATTACAATATGAATCCATTGGGTACGTGTAAGTTTTGGCAAAGCGAAAAAAAGCGGTTTCCTATGAAGAGCATGTGCGGGCGTATGTACTACACGACGCTGACTGTGTTTTGCCTGTTGGGATTAACAGGTGCATCAGCGAGTACAAAAGGTGATAAAACAGATGTTGATTTGAAGATTGGAATTGTGCAGCGGTTTGGCGATAGTCCAAAAGATTTGTTACAGCTTGAACCAACAAAGGGGGATAAGCTGTTATTGAGTTTTCGGACGAGTAACGGTCAACAGACTGTTAGTACCGATAAACCCGTGCGATTAGAAATTGCGATGCAACCAACAGCAAAACAACCTGGTATTAACGAACGGGTTGTTTTGGGGGTTTTTCGGACTTTTGAGACAGCGGAAGATAATGCCAATAGATGGCAAAAGTTAGGTATCCAGGTAGAAATAGTCCAGCCAGACCGTTGGCAGGTATGGGCAAATCGCAAAGTATATAGTACTCCGCTGTTGCGACGGTTATTATTACAAAGCTTACAAGCGAGCGGTAGAAAGACTCCTTTCATTGATACTGAAGTCATTAAACAGGCGCCAGTTGTAAGTTGGACAGTGGGAGACAAGCGTTATAACGTCAATTCGCTGGCTATCGATAGTCAAAAAAGCCTGGTTTTGGTAAACCAAGGTCAGAAACTCGACGATAAAGACGCAAAAGCACCAAATAATCAGCAAAAAAAGGATACTCTCAATCCGAACAAAGCACGTTTATTCCCTGGTAATTTACAGATACAACCAAATGCTTATGGAACTTACACGCTTGTAAATAACGTTCCATTAGAAACATATTTACGTGGAGTAGTGCCTTACGAAATTGGTAATAACGCCCCAATGGCAGCACTCGAAGCACAAGCAATCATTGCTCGAACATACGCCTTGCGGAATATACGTAGATTTGCCGCCGATAATTATCAACTGTGTGCTGATACACACTGTCAAGTTTATTTTGGTTTAAAAGATGTTTCAGCTAGTACAGACAAAGCGATCGCTAGTACTAAAGGAATGGTAGTAACGTATAAAAACCAATTAGTAGACGCATTGTACTCAGCTAGCACAGGAGGCGTAACAGCTTCATTTTCTGATGTCTGGAATGGGGACGACCGTTCGTACTTGCGACCAATATTAGATGCGCCGAAGAATATATGGAACTTGACGGGGCAATCGCTACGTGAGGAAAATAATTTAAAAGCGTTTATCAATAAAAAAGAAGGGTTCAATGAAACTGGCTGGGACTTATTCCGTTGGAGGAGAGAGTCGCGCATCGAGGATATAACTAAAACTTTGCAGAAATTTTTGGCAGTAAAGAAGAGTCCATTTGCCAAGCTGAAGGAAGTTCGCGAAATGGAAGTTGTCGAACGTAGTGATAGCGGACGGATTTTGAAATTAGAGATAAAAACCGATATTGGTTCGTTTCACTTGACTAAAGACGAAGTTCGTAGTGCATTCGCGGCGCCAATAAGTACACTATTTTACTTAGAACCACTCAACAAAGGTGGGTCAGACTTGTGGGGATATGCTTTTGTTGGTGGAGGAATGGGACATGGAGTGGGGTTGAGTCAAGTTGGAGCGCAAAATTTAGCTCTCCTTGGCAGGTCAAGTACCGATATTCTTCAGTTTTATTACCCAGGCACACAACTTCAAGTTCTTAACGACAAAATCAAAAAATAGCCTACTGTGTGATATAAAGGCGCCAATAAAAAAACAAGCAAAAAAAGGGAAAAATGTTTCCCTTTTATGCTATCTATATTTTTCTACTTAATATTTGCGTTTCTACTAGTAGAGTTCTTCTTCCTTGTGGGTTTCGATGGTGCAATCAGATGTTGGATAAGCAACACAAGTTAATACATATCCACCTTCCATTTGGTCGTCATCTAAGAAGGACTGGTCAGACTGGTCTACAGTACCAGCGGTAATTTTACCAGCACAGGTGGAGCAAGCACCAGCACGGCAGGAGTAAGGTAGGTCAAGACCAGCTTCTTCAGCAGCGTCTAAAATATAAGTATCATCTGCACAATCAATGGTGGTTGTACCTTCTTCGCCAACAAGTGTTACTTTGTAGGTTGCCATTTTCGTAATCCTCTCTTTTGCAAACAGACGGTATAGAGAAAGCGCAAGTCAATAGCGGCGACCTATCATATAAGATTAGCCGTCGTTTTTTATTTACTTCATTCTGATACTACGAGAAAAACATCACTATGTAACCGGAAATTTGACACGATTAGTAATGAAATTTAGTTAGTTCTGACCGATAAGTTTTGTTTATATTATTTACTGATACAAAGTAAAATCATCAAGTAAATTTATACTCAAGTGATAAATTCATCAACATTATTGGCGTAGTAGTAATGTACGATTTGGGACATAATCCGACTAAGCGTATAAATATCGGCTTAGTTGGTACGGGATATGCAGCAAAGCTACGGGCAGAAGCATTGCAGCAAGATGAAAGAGCAAATTTAGTAGCAGTTGCAGGCGCCGAAAACGCGCGTACCGAAGCATTTGCAGCGTCTTATCAAGCGCAAGCAATAGATTCATGGCAGCAACTGGTAGAGTCAACAGTTATAGATTTAATAATTGTATCGACGATAAACAGTGAGCATAGCGCAATAGTTCGTGCAGCGTTGGAGTCAGGAAAGCATGTTGTAGTTGAATACCCTTTAGCACTAAATGCTATCGAAGCTACTGAACTTATAGCTTTAGCTAAAGACAAAAATTTATTACTTCACGTTGAGCATATAGAACTTCTGGGTGGTTTACATCAAGCCATTAAAAAACACATATCAGAAGTTGGGCACGTATTCTATGTTCGCTATAACACTATCAAATCTCAGCATCCTGCTCCACGCAAATGGACTTATAACCATGATTTGTTTGGGTTTCCGCTTATGGGCGCCTTATCTAGGTTACATCGTTTTACAGATTTATTTGGCAAAGTTTTAACGGTAAATTGTCACCAGCGCTTCTGGCAAATTGAAGATGACTATTTCCAAGGTTGTTTTTGTGTTGCCCAACTTTCGTTTGAAAGCGGACTACTAGGGCAAGTTATTTACGCTAAAGGTGAAACTCTTTGGCAAAACGAACGTAAATTTGAAATTCACGGTGAACACGGGGGGATAATTTTTAACGAAGATACTGGTCAAATGATACGTCGTGACGGAACAGTACCTATTGAAACAATCAACCGTAAGGGATTATTTACAAAAGATACAAGTATGGTATTAGACCATCTCTTGACAGGCGCCGAACTATATGTAACTCCAGAACAAAGTTTATATACCATGAAAGTTGCCGATGCAGCTTTGCGTTCAGCACAAACAGGTTTAACAATGGTTGTAGATTGAATATCTCAGACAAACCTGGTTACTTCAAAAAACCAGGTTTCTTAGTTTGTTTTATTTCTTACGAGCATTAGTAACAACCAGTTCAAATTCCCAACCTGGGATTTCTTTAACAGATTCACTAATTTTAAGTAAAGAAAGTGAGCCATTAAGACTTAAACTTTTGCGTGAATGTACATTAGCAGCAACTACTTTCTCACCATTTTAGCTATCAAATCAAGCGAACAATCAGCTAATTTAGGTGGTAATTTATCAGCAGAAGGGTAAGTAAGTCGGCGTTAAAAAATCAACCTATATAACGAAGTGTAAAGCCCCAGAATACCTTAAAAATAGGTTATTCCATAGTTTTTACGAAACTAAACATACATTGCTTTTATAGTGCCGACTTACTTAGATGCAAACTGAGTAACCTTGTTCACGGTACTCTCGTGCTAGTTTGAACACTCGTTTATGTTCAAGATTATAGTCATTATAAAAAAGCGCAATTCTTAAAAAGAGAAAATACTAAAAGCTACAAATTTTATAAGTTATTTAATATTATTTAAAAAATATATTAAAAATTATAAAACATTGTAGAGACTAAACATGTTTAGTCTCTACCAAAACGGGTAATTAACCCAGAATGACAATTATTAAGGTAAACGAATATCAATAACAGTGGCATTAAAATTGTAATTAAAGCCCTCTAATTCAAAAGGCATACCGATTTTAACTTTACTATTACCAAGTACAGGGCCGCCATCGGTTAAATTAGCTTTACCCTCTAGGGTTAAAAGCATATCGGTGCTAAAGTTATTTTTTCTTGGGTCGAGTAATTCTTTGAGTGAACCATCAGGTTGAGGAACGCTGAGAGTCCGAGGTAGTTCCTGTACGGACTTAATTGCGATTTCCCCATAGGGTTGGTTACGGATAATGACTTTAGTTTTACCACCTTTACGAAAATCTTTCTCAACTAAGCGCTGTGGATCACGGACATTTAACCCTCGCACAACTAAGTCAACTTCGATAGGTACAGTTTTGCTGTTGACCTGGGCAACCGAACCTGTGGTGCCTGGAAAGAAAAATATACTAATAACCACTAATAAGATAACGAAGACGGCGCCGACATCAAGAAGGTTAAATTTGCCGAACAAGCGGCCTTTAGAATCTAAAATAGCCATAAAAAACTTCCTTTGAGAACGAGTAATCGATAATCGTGCGAAACAAAAATATTCAGTTCAGTTCTGTTAAGTCATGCGAAAGTCTATCACAAGAAACCGGGTTTCTTTATTGAAATATTGTAATAAAAACGACATTTTACATAGAAACCCGGTTTCTTTGAGTAATGTTAAACTCTACAACCTGCGTTTCGTCAAGCTCGTTAAGATACGAGCGCGAATATTCTTCAGGCTCGGTAGTAGCAACATACGTATCGTGTTGGCTAAAGTATGTGTAATAGGGTCTTTGATGCAACTTATTGGCTCAAGAAGCCGTCATATACCCTTACGTTCTATCAAAACACATCTAAGCCCGGAAGGTTATTGAGGTAATTTTTGGATGAATTGGCAATACAATTCTCGCAATTTCTTTTCTGTAAGGCGCCGCTTTATATACCCGCTAATCTCAGCAGCAGTCGCTTTGTCACTGTTTTTGGGTACGGTGCTTCCATCCCAAGCGCTGGACTTTCTACCACTGTTAATTCGCAGTGTACAAGTATTCCAGCTATCTAATATATCATCTCAGCAGGAATTTCAACTGGGTCAACAAATGAACCAGCAAATTCTGGGTGGTGAAGTTCGGCTTTCTCGTAATTCAGAAATTAATCGTTACGTTCAAAACATCGGTCAGCGTCTCGTTCCGTTTACTGACCGTCCAAATCTTAAATACACATTCCAAGTAGTTGATGAAGACAGTATTAATGCCTTCGCGACTACAGGAGGTTTTGTTTATGTTCACACAGGTTTGATTAAAGCAGCAGATAACGAAGCTGAATTAGCAAGCGTTATCGCGCATGAAATTGGACATATTGGTGGTAAACACCTACTTAGTCAAATGCGACAACAAGCCATTGCTAGTGGTATTGCAACCGCAGCAGGTGTAGACCGAAATCAAATTGTTGGCTTAGGTGTAAATCTTGCTCTTAATCTTCCTCGCAGTCGTCAAGATGAATTTGATGCTGATAGACGAGGTTTAAGAACTTTAGGTCGTGCGGGTTATGCTCAGTCCGCAATGGTTTCGTTTATGCAAAAACTTCAAAAAAACTCAAAAGGTTCAACTCCAGCTTTCTTGAGTACTCACCCTGGTGCTGGTGACCGTGTTGTTGCTCTCAGGCGCCTTATCGACACTCAACCTACTAATGCTAATGCTGGGTTAGATACAGCTACATATCGAGCTAATACTCGTTCGTTACGATAATTGGTCAAAATCTAATCAAAATTAAACTATTAAGCTCGGCGCTTTGACGGATGAGTGTATCTCATATCGTTAGGATTGACATGCACGACTAATTCTTCCATCGGTAAAACGCGCTTTATTTTCTTGAGTACATTAACTTGATATGCTATGCCGTTGGTGATGTCTAAGCCAGTTAACCAACCACTACGAGGATGATAAGCGCCTGTGTCAATATCAAGCCAGCCTCTACCCTGAGCTAATTGACCAGGCGCCACACCGGGCATAGTAAAAGTAATAGTATGACCAATAATAATTAGCTTGTCAGGGAAATAGGGCTTTTGAATACTATGAAATTCATCACGTATCCAACATAGCTGTTCATCAGTTTGATCTTCTAAAGGCATAGAAGGGTCAACACCAGCATGAACAAGCAAAACATCTCCTAAATCTATGTGTGTAGGCAAACTAGAAAACCACTCTACATGCTCGAAAGGCACAATCCCTTGCTGGTAAGAAGCTACCGTGGCTTGACCTCCACTGTATAACCACGCTTGTACTACTGGCGCCGGATTACGTCCTTGTGTCAAGATATTAACCAGCATTTGCTCGTGGTTGCCGAGCAAACAATGGTACTCATTTTGCATCACAAAAGACACGACCTCAGCACTTTGAGGACCACGGTCAATTAAATCTCCAAGAAAATAAATTGAATCATCAGAAGTTGGAGAAATAGCATCCATTAGCGTCATCAGTCCCTTATAGTGACCGTGAACATCCCCAATCACAATTCTACGGTGGCTTTCGGCGCTCATCACTTTTAACTTTTTAATATTTACCAACTAATATTTTTTATCTATCTAATTATTCTTGGCTACACCCCTTGTGAGTGATTTTCAGGAAAAAACAGTAAAAATTACTGCATGTCTCTTCAACCGTACTCAATTGTAACTCTAATCGCTTACCTCAAAGAGTATAGTTGATGAGATACCCACTAATTTCTAGTATGACTCAAACACAAAGCTTAAATATGTCTAGTATAATTTAAACCTGCACACTACGATTGGTATATTACTTAGTACCCTTAATGTCGCTACGCTGCATAAACCGGGTTTCTACCCAAATTCGTAATTTTATTACAAGATATCCTAAAGAAACCCGGTTTCTCGGTTTCCATAGAAAACAACGATGGAGTATTACCCATGTCAGAAATTACCATAGAAGTGAGTTCTCGAATATGCCAGCATATGAACGACGACCACAGCAACGCGATACTTCTCTATGCTCAAGCTTTTGGTGGTTTAAAAGAAGCGCAAGCTGCTCAAATGCAAGCAATAGATGCCACGGGAATGGATATTAACGCTCAAGTTAACGGCGAGAATGTACCTATACGTATAAATTTTGACCATACTCTTCAAGATTCTGAAGATGCTCACCACACATTAATTGCAATGGTAAAGCAAGCGCGTCAAAGCTAGCTGAAGTTTTGGGAGTAAAATCAACTCATACTCCCACCCAATATTTTTCTTTTATCTAAAATCTCAAACTTAAAATTAATGGACAGACGTTCTTTTTTAATTGGTACTGGTGCAATATCCTCGCAGTTGCTCATAGGATGTTCTGATAATAAGACTAGATTAACTGTAGAGTTATTAAAAAATTCACTTCCTGCTCAGGTAGTTGATGAATTTCGTCGCACTTTAAAATCGAATACAGATATTAATATCGCGCTGGTCGAGCAATTTCAAGATGTATTTAATAAGCTTGAAGCTTGGCAAAAACCTACTCAGCCAAAAAAAGATTTATTTGGATGGTTTCGGCGCCTATCGTTTGGGAATTCAGGTAATGAAAATAAAATTTCGATTGATTTACTGACTTTAGGTGATTATTGGCTGAGAGCCGCAATAGAAAAAAAATTAATTCAACCGATAGATGTAAGTAAAGTTCAACAGTGGTCAGTTTTGCCCAAACAATACAAAGAACTAGTCACGCGCAACGATAAAGGATTTGTAGACCCACAGGGTAAAATTTGGGGCGCCCCTTACCGTTGGGGAAATACAGTTATTGTTTACCGTCGCGATAAATTTGAGGAAAAAAAGTGGGCGCCAATCAAAGACTGGGCTGATTTATGGCGCCCAGAATTACGCGACCGAATTTCATTATTAAATCATCCACGTGAAGTTATTGGTTTAGTTTTAAAAAGATTGAATAAATCTTATAATGAAACAGATTTAAAATCTGTCACCGAATTAGAAAGCGAATTGAAAAAGTTAAACCAACAAGTTAAATTTTACGGTTCGACTCAATATATAGAACCTTTATTAATGGGTGACACATTAGCCGCAGTTGGCTGGTCACAAGATATATTACCAGCCCTTGCTAACTATCGAGACCTTGCAGTGATTGTACCACAGTCTGGCACTGCCCAATCAGTAGACTTATGGGTTAGTCCCAGTGGGCGCCAAAGCCAACAAGAACTTTTAACACAATGGATTAATTTCTTATGGCAACCAAAAATAGCTAGACAAATAGCAACACGTACTCGAACTCACTCACCAATACCTGTAAAAATAGAAACATCAGAAATCGCAAAACAATTGCGTAGCTCATTAATAATAAGCCAAAATATCCTCGATAAAAGTGAATTTATACTTCCTTTGCCAGTCGAAGTAGAACAGCAGTATATTAATTTATTTGAAACAATGAAAAAATCTTAAATTTATCATTAATTAATCATTAATTAAACAGGTGTTGAGGGACGTATCCGAAAACGGTTTTGATTATTCATGTTAATTCGACAATTTGCAGGAGTTGCCGTAAAATTACAAGTGTAAGTTCCAAGAATTTCTTGCTGATAATTAAAAACTCGAATATTATAACCGTGACTGCGTGCATCATAACCTAAACGATTTATAAACTGGTAGCGTTCAAGATAATCAAGAACACTCCAAACTTGCTGATTCACAATTAAATCAACACGCGCAGAAGTTTGTGTAGTTGCAGGGTAAGCTATCCAATTATCAAGTAATTTAGTCTCCGAATTTTCTTTTGCCCACCACAAACTAGGAACTGTTGATTTATCTTGATTAAAGGTATTAGCTGTAGTGACACCTACAGGATTTTTCAGCATATTTAAATCTAAAGGCAAATTTGAAGGCTTGACGACCGCTAATGTTTGTGCATGGGCAGGTGGATGTAAGTAATTGGGAATAGAACTTAATAAAATACCAGTAAAAGTAGCTACAGATAGTTTAAAAAATGCCACACTAGAGTTACTCATCGACAGCATAAGTTGTTCAGCTTAAAATTTTTCTATATAGATTTACAATCAAATCGCCTCAAAACAGCGCTTTCTTCCATCAATTTTGCACCCCAATGTGACACCGACGAGGCGCCTGTGTTACAAGTACTAGTCACCAACTACAAATCATAGGTTCCCAAACGGATTCTCGTGGGCATCTGATAAAATTAAAATGAAGTAAAAGTTTTGTAAAGGAGTGTTAAGATATGGGCGGCGAATTATTTGCAGCAGCGATATTACCCTTTGGTTTGATTTTCTTAGGTTGGGGTCTTGGTCAAGCACTGCTAAAAATCCAAGGAGCAGAAGAGGAATAACAGTAGAGACGCGATTAATCGCGTCTCTACGAAGTTAAGAGTTAGGAGTTGAGAATAGACACTCATAATTCATAACTCATAACTCATAACTCATAACTCAGCACTCAGCACTCTTCTTGGTCAAAAAAGTTGCCATTTTATGTTAAAGCCCTTACATTCTGATAAGATTCTATTAATAAAGCTTAAAGTTTCGTAACAAACCCTGATGACATTACTAATCGTCGGTGCCACTGGCACCTTGGGAAGACAAGTGGCTCGTCGTGCTATCGATGAGGGGTATAAGGTGCGCTGTCTAGTCAGAAGTGCTAAAAGAGCGGCATTCCTTAGAGAATGGGGCGCCGAGTTAGTGGGGGGAGATTTATGCTACCCTGAGACCGTACAACGTGCCTTAGAAGGTGTGACCGCTGTAATTGATGCTGCAACTGCCCGTCCAACTGATTCGTTAAGCATCAAGCAAATTGACTGGGATAGCAAAGTCGCATTAATTCAAGCAGCTAACAAAGCTTGTGTAGAAAGATTTATTACATTTTCGATTTTAAACGCCGATAAGTACCCAGATGTACCGCTAATGGAAATTAAGCGATGTACAGAATTATATTTAGCTGAGTCTGGTTTAAATTATACGGTGCTGCAACTTGCTGGCTTTATGCAAGGTTTAATCGGTCAGTATGGAATACCTATTTTAGAAGGTCAACCCGTTTGGGTAACAGGAGCGTCATCACCTGTTGCTTATATGGATACACAAGATATAGCAAAATTCGCAGTCCGAGCTTTACAACTTCCAGAAACTTCTAAGAAAGCATTTCCGGTAGTTGGAACTCGTGCGTGGAGTGCTGAAGAAATTATTAGTGTATGTGAACGTCTTTCTGGTAAAACTGCGCGTGTTACCCGAATGCCAATAAATCTTTTACGTACAGTACGTGGTGGCTTGCGATTTTTTCAGTGGGGATGGAATGTTTCTGACCGCTTGGCATTTACAGAAGTACTTGCTAGTGGTAAGCCTCTTGATGCTTCAATGGATGAAGTCTATAAAGTCTTTGGATTTGACGTAAGCGAGACCACAACGCTGGAAAGCTATTTCCAAGAATACTTTAACCGCATTATGAAGAAGCTTAAAGAGCTTGATTACGAGAAAAATAAATCTAAGAATAAAAAACAGCAACCAAAACGAACACCATTTAAAAAAGCTAATACTCAATAGTCAATAGTCAATCGTTTAGGACTAGGATGACTTTTTGCTCAAAAATGTGCAACGATTAACATAATAAAAAGCGTCTTGTGAAAAGTTTGGATATTTGAGTGTGCCCAAAGCAGGCATTATTTACAACGACATTAAGCCGATAGCAGAGCGTGTTGCTATCGAGGTTAAAGACAAACTGACCGCTGCTGGTTGGGAGGTTCAACTCGCAACTGGTGTTGGTGGCATGTTGGGCTATGCTACTCCCGATAGTCCTGTTTGTCATACCCCTATTTCCGGTCTTATACCCCCTGGTTTTGACTCTGAAATGAAGTTTGTGGTGGTTTTGGGGGGAGATGGAACGGTATTGGCGGCATCACGGCAGGTTGCCCCTTGTGGTATTCCGCTGTTAGCCATCAACACTGGTCATATGGGGTTTCTCACTGAAACTTACCTGAATAAGTTGCCTCAAGCTATAGATACTATGCTTGCAGGTGATTATGATATTGAAGAACGAACAATGCTCGCGGTCAAAGTCTTCCGTAAAGAAAATGTTGTTTGGGAAGCGCTTTGTCTGAATGAAATGGTTTTACATCGAGAACCCCTAACTTCGATGTGTCATTTTGAGGTTGTTGTTGGGCGCCATGCTCCGGTAGATATTGCTGCTGATGGGGTAATTGTTTCTACTCCTACAGGTTCTACAGCATATTCTTTAAGCGCTGGTGGTCCTGTAATTATACCTAGTGTACCTGTACTACAATTAGTCCCAATTTGTCCACACTCGCTGGCATCAAGAGCATTAGTTTTCCCAAATACCGACCCGGTAAATATTTACCCAGTAAATACACCGCGTTTAGTTATGGTCGTTGATGGGAATGCTGGTTTTTATGTTTTACCAGAGGATAGGGTTTATTTAGAGCGTTCAGAATATGGCGCCAAGTTTATTCGTCTACAAAGACACGAGTTTTTCCGAATTTTGCGAGAAAAGCTAGGTTGGGGACTACCCCACATAGCTAAACCAAGTTCGGTAGAGTTACCTTGATAAGGGTTGTAGCCTGGGGTTAAAACCCCAGGAACAGTTTTATTATCATTTTTATTTGTTGCCTCTTTTAATCAAAAATTAAAATAAGATATAAAATTTATCAAAATAGCGAATGGAATCGTGGATACTTATACGTACTCCCACGTATAATCGTATGTTGCAAAATTGATTCAATTGTTTAATTTTTCAACATCGAACTCATAACTCATAACTCCTAACTTTATAAATATGACGCTTGCTCACAATCCTTGTGTTTTAGTGATTGAAAGCGATGAAAGCTTGGCAAATCAACTTTCGTGTGATTTAAAAGAAGCTGGTTATGAACCAGTTGTCGCACATGATGCTGGATGCGGGTTGCGATATAGTCGTGAACGTGAACCAGCTTTAATTGTTGTTGACCGAATGCTTTCAGGTGAATCTGGACTTTCACTATGTAAAAGTATTCGTGGTTCCGGTACTCGCTCACCAATGCTGATACTAATGGCACGCGATACCGTTGATGACCGTGTTGCTTGTCTTGAGGCAGGTGCTGATGATTACTTTTTGAAACCTTATCGCTCTGAAGATTTTTTAAATTTAATTCGTCTGTACTTAAAACCAGATCTAGATAGTACTGAACAGCTACGCTTTGGTGACTTAGTACTTGACATCGCGACTCGTCGCGCTATTTATAGTGGACGCAATATTGATTTGACGATGAAAGAATTTGAACTTTTGAAGTTTTTAATGGAACATCCCCGCGAAGTCTTAACGCGCGAGCAAATTCTTGAAAATGTTTGGGGCTACGATTTTATGGGTGAGTCTAATGTTATAGAAGTCTACATCCGCTATTTGCGTCTCAAAATTGAGGATGAAGGTCAAAAGCGCTTAATCCAAACTGTGCGTGGTGTTGGTTACGTGTTAAGGGATACTTGAAAACTTCTGGCTAATAAGGAATAATACTTAAGTAGTATCCAAGAGATACTCGTTTTAAAATTCTCATAAAAAATTTAGACTTTAATTACCAATAAACGCTAACAAAGATGTAGAATCGAGGTTTAAAATCTCAGAATACTCAACCATGTTACGTTTGTTACACTTGTCTCCGATTATTTTGAGTATTTGGCTAATGGGGTGTTCAGCATCTACAACGGCTAAAACTCCTACACAGGCACCAACTTCGTTATCAAATGCTCAAGTGACACAAAACACCAATAGAGGGCAGCAATTACCTATATCGGCTGTGGCTGTTCTGCCAAGTGGCGCCAAAATCGAATTAGAAGTTGCTAAAACACCAGAGCAACAACAGATGGGGTTAATGTATCGACCAGCATTACCTGATAACCGAGGTATGTTGTTTGAATTTGCTTCACCTCAACCAGTTAGCTTTTGGATGAAAAATGTACCAGTGAAATTAGATATGGTTTTCATTCATCGAGGTGTTGTCGAGTATATTACAGACTCCGCTCCTCCTTGTGCTGCAGAACCCTGTCCAACGTATGGTCCCAATAAATTAATCGACCAGGTAATAGAACTGCGTGCAGGTAGAGCAGCTGAACTCAAGCTCAAAGTTGGCAACCGTATAAAAATACAACCTATCAGCACAAGTGGCAAATCCACTGCTGGCTAAAAATACTTGGTTAAAAATGCTTCTTTACACATAGAGTAAATGCTGATATAAATATGTAACCGACATGGCTTGAAACCCTGTCTGGGAAAAGATAACATGAAATACTTCTTCAAAACAGTTACTCTTTAGTTGTAAAAAAGTTTATTTTGGCGATAAGATTTGTTATACTGCTTGTCATTCAAAACCAGCACCGCAAGTTGAAGGTAAAATCTTAAACTTTGAGTATCAAAAGATATTCCTTTAGATGCAAGAGTTAGAAGACCTTAATGATGCAATATAGGCAAATTAAAGTTTTGATACAGCGGGATTTAACGAGTTAAATGACCAATATAGGTATATTTACTCACGCTAATAAAATACATCAAAATAACGCCAAGAAAATTTTTGGTTAAATTTTACCAGTCTTGACATCAAAGAACTTATTGTTTGCTGATTCAAAGCTATTTTGTGAAAAACGTAGAGACGATTGTGTAGTGACAGATGAAATACTGGCAACTAGGCAATTAATATTTACTCACTAGTATATGGCAATACACACTACCCAAGGAGGTGAGAAAAAAATGTCACCATCAACATATTCCGGACTAATTGACTTTTTACAAGAGGACTTGGCAATTTCTTCAGCATCAATAGCTGTTGCACTTCGTCGTAGTCAACAAGACCCAGGACCGTTGCCAATGATTTTGTGGCAATATGGGCTAATTACGCTAGACCAGTTAGAGCGAATTTACGATTGGCTAGAAACGTCAGCATAAAAACCATACCAGATATAAATAGAGAATTATTGTTGTATCGGTAACAAATCTTGATAATGTAATAAAACTACTCAAATTTACAATATTTAAGTGCTGTGAGTATTAAGAATTATTACTGAGTGAATTTGCAGGCATTCAGAGGATTAAAGCTTATGTCAAACAAACTCAGGCAGTGGCAAATATTGATAGATGGTATAGACGATAGTAAGATTGAATGTATTTGGAGTCCTAAAGATAAAAAACACAAGTGGCGGGTTAATTGTTTAACCCGCTTTTGAGTGTAGTATTATTTAATGTTTGTTTATCAGCGGTCTGCTAAAGAAGTTGTATTGACGTGATTAATTGACCAACGGTGGTCTATCTCCATCGCAGAAAACTGGCAAATTTCTTCTAGGTGCTTCTGTTGGACAGCTGCTTTGCGAAGAGTAATAATAAGCTGGTTAACCTGCTGCCGCAGTGCCGGGTTTTGATTTACTGCTGACATTGTTTGCCGTTCTAGCAGTTGTAGCAGCAGTTCGTAATGAACAGGTGAAGGCAGAGGAATTTGATCCATGAAGTTTGATTCGCAATATTAAATATGGGGTATTAAGTCAGCAGAACGAGTAGGGTACTATTTGGAATTGTGACACAGAGAACAAGTTTTTGGGTAAAGTTCCTATTTTGTTGGTAATGAAGATTTGGCAAAGAGACTTTGAATTGCAGCTTCAGGTTGAGGGTGTTTAACCAGAGATTCACCGATGAGGACAGCAGCAGCACCAGCAGATGTCACGACATTTAAGTCATCGCGTGTATGAAGTCCTGATTCGCTAACCACCAAAATGTTACGTTCCTTTAACTGTTGACTTCTTTCGGAGAGTAATTTGCAGGTTGTTTGTAAATCTACGGAAAAATCTTCTAAATTCCGATTATTGATTCCAACTAAACAAACTCCATCTAATGCTAGTACACGGTCAAGTTCTTCTAAAGTGTGAACTTCAATTAAGGCAGCCATTTTAAGGGCCGCCGCAATCTTAACAAAATACTGTAAATCTTGGTCGCTTAAAATTGCGGCAATTAATAAAACTGCATCGGCGCCTTTAACACGTGCTAAGTACATTTGGTAAGGATAAATTACAAATTCCTTACACAGTAACGGTAAATCTACGGCAGTACGAATAACAGCTAAATTATCAAAACTACCTTGAAAAAACTTTTGGTCAGTAAGTACAGATAGACAAGAGGCGCCTGCACGTTGATACTGTTGCGCTATTTCTACAGGGTCAAAATCTTCTCGGATTACACCTTTACTAGGAGAAGCTTTTTTAACTTCGGCAATTAATGCTGGGTTTGTTTTACCATCACGAAGCGCAGCGACAAAATCACGTGTTGGGGGTGCAGTCATTGCTTGCTTTTGCAACTCACGCAACGGCACTTTTTCGCGAAGCATTTCCACTTCAGCTTCCTTATGCCAAACTATTTCCTCTAAAATATTACTTGGTTCAGTATCTGATAAAGCTGTTCGATACTGCAATATAGACACTTTGACCGCTGGGTTAGGATTAATACGACGGATTTGCATAACAAAAATTAGGAGTAGGGTGCGTGACGCTATAAACAATTCTCAAACGAAATGAATAATTTGCTAGCGTCACGCACCAACGAGAGGTAGTGACGCTAATAGTGACTTATAACTCTTGCCGGTGCGTGACGCTACTAGATAATTAGCTTCGTTTTAAGATTGTTAGTAGCGTCACGCACCCTACGCGACTGCGCGTTTATAAGCTTCGTCTAACACTTCGGAGAGTGTTGGGTGTGCGTGTACTAGGTAAGCCAGAGTGTGGACAGTTTGACGGTTAGCTATAGCTGCTGACGCTTCATGAATTAAGTCTGATGCGTGTAAGCCAAATATATGTACACCTAAAACTTCGCCTGTGTCTTTACGATATATTACTTTTGCCATACCGTCGGCTTCACCTTCCGCTAACGCTTTAGAATTGCCTTTGTAGTAACTTTTAGCAACTCCAACTTCAAAACCGAGTTCTTTACCCATATCACGTGCGGCAGTTTCAGTTTTACCTACATAACTTACTTCTGGATGGGTAAATGCTGCTGCTGGAATGCTTTCGTAATCAATTTGCTTAGTTCTACCGCAAATATTTTCAACCGCGATAATACCTTGGGCTGAAGCTGCGTGCGCTAACATCATTTTGCCCGTCGCGTCTCCAATTGCCCACAAATGTGGTACAACTTCACCACTGCTAAGAACAGCCATACTGTCGTTAACTGGAATATAATTACGACGGTCAAGCTCGGCGCCTACTGATTCTAATCCAAGATTTTGAGTTGCGGGAATTCTTCCTGTAGCCACCAAACAAGCATCAACTTCAATAACATCAACATCTTCTTTGGTTTTGAAATTGGCTAATTCAATTACCACGGGTGAACCAGGAATGACACGCTTGGCATATATTCCAACATGAGTTTCAATATCGCGAGGAGTAATTAAAACTCGTTCGGCAAGCTTGGCAATATCTCTATCGAACCCAGGCATTAACTGGTCTAGCGCTTCTATCATTGTGATTTCACAACCAAGCGCTGAGTATACATCAGAAAATTCTAACCCAATGTAACCACTACCAATAATTGCCACCCAATCAGGAAGTGTTTCTAACTTCACACCTTGGTCGCTAGTAAAAACTGTTTTTCCGTCAACTTCGATACCAGGAGGCACAAAAGGAATAGAGCCAGGTGAAAGAATAATATCTTTTGCTGTAAAAGTTTTTTCTCCGGAATCTGTACTAACGCTAACTTTTTGACTACCTACTAGTTTACCCCAGCCTCGGATAATATTAACTCCAAGTCGTTTTAAACTATTCGTCAAGTCTCCTTGGATTTTAGAGACAAGGTTATTTGCATGATTAGCAATATCCTCTCTTGAGAACTGGACGTTGCTAATTTGAATGCCCAAAGTTTTTAGGTGGTGGGCATTACGCAACTCACGTACTTTTCCAGATGCTGCCAGCAGTGCTTTTGAAGGAATACAACCACGGTTTACACAGGTTCCACCCATATCATTCGCTTCAATAATCGCTGTCTTTAAGCCACAACTAACGGCGTGGAGTGCTGCACCATGTCCACCTACTCCGGCGCCGATAATCACTAAGTCGTAATCAAATCCGTCACTCACGTTAATATACCCCGTGCGAAAGCCCTATATTTTCTTAACTGAATTCAGCAACCAGTTTATTGTACAACTGCTACCAGCTCTCAATTTTAGGCTGTCGCAAAACCTTTCTTTATGACTTTAGCTACCAACGCAATGAATAAATTTATGCTTGTAACCAACTTATAGTAGCATAAATAACTCCCATTTTAAGATGTTGATATGTTTATGGCTAACTATGACAACCAATTATAAATTATCTCTCAGTAATTTATATGTAACAAAATTCAAATTTTTATTAAATAAATGTGTATAAACACTCACAATGATTTCACAAATACTCATACTACATTTGTAGTAAAAAGTAATCAGGATAGGCGCCGCTTTATTAAGTGTCCCTAGCAGACAACATTAAGTATGTACTGTTGTTATAAAATACAAAACCACAGCAGTAGCTACTTACTAGGGTGCTTGAAGAAACTTGATAGTTTATAAGCGTGCAAAGCCAATGATTCAGCAGCACACAGAGGAACTTGCCAAGCAAGGGGATGTCAACGCAATTGAAGCTTTGATAAATGAATTGATTGAACCGAGGGGAATTAAAGCAAAAGTTGGAGTAAAAGACAGTTGTTTGTATGTTGCTTGTCTGGGAGCAGAAATACCAGAAAGGCAAGCTCTAGTAAGATGTATTAGTAAAAGGATACTCAAGCTAGGTATAAAGTCGCTACAAAGCGCCAAGATTTATGCTGCACAGTGGGGTCAAAACCTTCCTGTTTGGCAACAAGAAATTCCACTTAACCCACTTCGTTTAGATTTGAACAACTACGCTTCACCAAAGGCGCCTGTAAATCCTCAGCCAGCGAAACAACTGAGTGTAGGTAGGCACAAAGTTCAAATATCTTCCAAAGGTATTATAGTTAGCAAAGGTCAACAAAAAGAGATTGAATATCATTCGCAGTGCCTTGTTATGCTGCCGCGTCCTTTACCCAATTTAATTGGACGATTATCACAAATAAAAGGCGCTTTAGCATCGTTAGAGACCAATCAATCTATCGAATTTTATGGTTCAGAAGGATTAGGCAAATCGGCATTATTGAGGCATCTATTATACTTTATCCGCAAAAATTCAATTTTTACCGATGGTGCAGTTTGGTTTGGTAATGCTTATCATTCGCGAGGCGACTTACTACAACATCTATTTGAACTTTTCCACGAAAGCGACACAACATATAAACCAACGTATTTAGAAACTCGCCGATTTCTTCACAATAAAAAGCTTTTAATCTTTTTAGATGACGTAAACTTAACGTCAGAAGACATTCAGCAACTAGAATTAATATTACCTGATAGCCGCTTTATAGTAGCATCATCAAGTCAAAAGCTGTCTTCTAGTTCTTCTACAGAATTATCAGGATTGTCCAAACGTGATAGCATAGCATTTATCACGCAGAAACTACATCAATCAATTAGTGCAGAAGAAATAGTGACAGTAGAAGCACTAGCTAATTTGCTTTCAGGACATCCATATATGATGCAGCTTGCTGTAAATTGCATCAACAAAAATGTGTGTACACTGAGTGAGTTGGTATTAAAGATACAACCACCTGAAAGCAGTCTAAAATTGATTAAGCAAATTTTGGAGGTATTATCAACAGAGCATCAAAATATTTTAGCGACGTTAGCAACGGTTGATGGAGTTAGATTATCAAGGGTGCAAATCGAAGCTTTAAGCGAAGCTAACGATACATCAGAAATATTAGCAAGCTTACTAGATTGGAATTTAATTGATACAGAGTTTAGTCGATATTCTCTAAATCAAACTCTTGTACTAGCATTAAAGCAAGAGCTAGTTTTAACCTCATTTTACGAACGTGTACTCTCTAACTTTATAACTTGGGCAGAAAAATATCCTGAATTTGTAAGCTTGGGTACTCCCAATGCTTTAATACCTATTCTTACCTGGGCAACTCAAACAGAACGCTACTCGAACATTTTACGTTTAGTAAAAGCTGCTGAAGCTCCCTTATTCTTGAGTAAACGTTGGGGATTGTGGGAACAAGTATTAAAATACGGTAACATCGCTGCAATTGCTTTAAACGACAAACAGAACGAAGCTTGGATGCTGCACCAACTAGGAAGCATAGCTTTGTGCTTAGATGATACGAGTGTAGAAGCGCACAAATACTTAACAAGTGCGTTAAAAATCCGTGAATCTTTGAATTTAGCAGATGAAGTTGCAGCTACTAGTCAGAATTTGAAACTAGTAAAAATTTCTTCACCTGAACTAGATGAAATAACACAATACCGAATTAACCACACGCAAACTAATACCAAATTACAATTTTTAGCTATTGCATTAATACCACTATTGTGTTCAACCTTAGCCGGATTACTCGCTTGGTATGTCGTATCACATTTAATCACATCACCTGCACCAAGTGGCGCCTCTAAGCAACCACAAGAATTGACGAACGTATCAACATTTAAGATTAGCACCAGCGATTTAAACTTTGGCAAACAGCGAGTAAACACAGAAAGTGAAACTGAAACAGTAACAATTACCAACGATAGCTCGGTATCAATGCGAATCGCCGAAATTGAAACAACAGGCAAACAAGGAGATTTTGATATTACTAACAGCACTTGTGCAACCGCAATACCGCCCAAACAAAGGTGTAATATATCAATAGTATTTGCTCCTATCGAAATTGGTGAACATCGCGCAAGCTTACAATTAACCGACAGTAACGGCAAAACATTACAGCAAATAATCATGAAGGGAATGGCAATATCAGCCATTCAACCAACATACGATATTCCAGTGGCGCCTTCCCCTAAAACTCAAACACCCTTACCACTCTCAAAACCAAAACTCATATCACCTCAAACACCCAAAATAATTAACAATCAATACCGCATGGACACTCCATACACTGCACCAACACCAATTCAAACTCCCCAACAACCTATCGAACCACCACAAGCAACACAAACAGAACAACCAACTCCCACAATAACCGAATCACCCGAAGTATTTCCGACCATCGAAACAACACCCGAACCCACAGAAACACCAACACAAGCAAACTAACCAGCAAATAAATTTGTGGCACAGGCCAAAAAGCCTGTGCAGTACATGTGCATTAAGATACACTAGGGTCATCAGACTGTTTAATTTTCTTCAACAAACCTTCAATGCGGTTAACTCGGTCATTACGATTTTGTGACTTAAATATATTCAAAGCCTTATTAAGTAAAGCCACCGCTTCATCACGTTTATTGAGTTGAAGTTGCACTTGTCCCATATACATAAGTGCATCACCATATTGGGGATTAATTTCCAACGCCTTACGAAATTGCGCCAAAGCATCATCCCATCGTTCTTGGTTAGCATACACCAAACCAATACCATTATAAGCAAGGGCATAGCGCGGATTCAGTTTAACCGCTTCAGTAAAAGATACAAGCGCATCTTCTGGCTTCTCCTGTAAATACAACGCATTACCGAGTTGGAAATGGGCGAAAGCATCCTTGGGAAACTTCTTAACTAGCTGACGTAGAGTTTGTTCAGCGCCAGTAAAGTCACGTTGACCCAAAAGGGAATTAGCCTTTTGAATTAATTCAGTCCTTTCAGCTTTTTCACGTTCCGAGAATTGAGCAAGCACCTGTGATGGCGCCATCACAGTCACAATAGTAGGTAGCACACAGTAAAACGGTAGAAATCCAGATATAATAAGGCTCTTGAGCTTCATAACACTCAATTTATTTACGGGTTTTTCCCTATCATAGTTTTATTCTCGTCCTACATGAGCCTTACTTGTGTCACTTATCACTCATATCCACTTATTCCTTAAACCAAATAGCACTTACCCAATTGGCACATAAAACGTAGGGTGGAATGGCGCTTACTTAACGTAATTAATGGTGCGTGAAAGCACTGTATTTTGCGTTACATTGATTGATAGTAATAGCTTTCACGCACCCTACCCGATTTTATTGGCGCCTCCAAATGCGTGAAATAGCGACATTCAAACGTAGGGTGCGTGACTTATTCCTTAAACCAAATAGCACTTACCCAATTGGCACATAAAACGTAGGGTGCGTGACGAAGCCGAAAAAACTTCAACGTAGTTACAATACTTATAGCGTCACGCACCTGATTATGATTAATTATGACTTTACAATAAAAACCAGAAGTTTCTACGCTTGCAAATTGCATCATGGTTACAAACAGGCGCCAAGAGTATATTTCTCCCGAACAATATCTAGAAGGTGAGAAAATTAGCGAAATAAAACATGAGTATATTGATGGAGAAGTTTATGCAATAGCAGGGGCGAGTGACCCCCATACCACTATTGCTTTAAACCTGGCCACAATGCTGCGAATAAATCTACGGGGTAGCGGTTGTCGTGTATTTATGTCCGATATGAAAGCGCAAGTGCATAAAAGAAGTCGTTACTACTACCCAGATGTAATGGTAACTTGTGATGCACGAGATAGAGATTCTGAATACTCAAAATCTCATTCGTGCTTAATTATTGAAGTATTATCAGATGGTACTGAGGCAAAAGATAGAGGTATAAAATTTAAAGATTATCGTTGTTCACCTTTTTTACAAGAGTATGTGCTGGTTTCTCAAGACACAATGAACGTTGATATCTTCCGTCGCAATGAAAAAGGGCGTTGGGAATTATTTTTTTTGTAGAAGGCGAAGAAATAGAGTTTACAAGTGTTAATTTTAAGTGCGATATAGCTGATATTTATGAAGATGTAACATTGGTTAAAACTGATGATGTCGAGACACTTTAAAGAAAAATAGGCAATATAAAAACATGGTACCCGCAATTTTAAATCAGGGAGGCGGTAAATGGGCATTTGAAAAGTTAGCTAATACCCTTTCAGAATCATTGTGGGTAGATGTCAAAGATAATTTTGGAGATATGAATTATATCTTAGCCCTTGAAAAAGAACAAGCTAATGATATAAATAGCTTTATTCCTATAAAATCAATAAAAATAGCATCAGATAAGAGAAAAATTGCAGAAAGGTTTAATGCTTATGATGTTAACCGACCTAAAACTTTCATTGCTCATAATGAAACAGATATTGAATTAATTTTATTAGAATACCCTCAAATCCAATGGATACTAAAATATCCAATAGGGTGTGGCGGAATAAACCATAGATTCATTGATAATATAAGCCAACTACCCAAGAATTGGGAAAAGCCATTTCTTATTCAAGAGTTTGTGGAATCAGAAATACCTGAAGTATATAGATTATATTGTGTAGATAGTGAAATATTTGGTTTTAATGCAAGGAGATTCAAAGATAAAAATATTAAATCTCCTTGGGTATCCCATGCACAGGGTGCAGTATATGTATATAATGAAAGTCCTGATATAAAAGCAGAAGAAGTAGCCAAGATGGCTTTGATATCAACAGGTTTATATTATAGTTTCGGCGCCGTTGACCTATTAAAAGATAAACAAGGAAAATGGTATGCCTTAGAAGTTGGCACAGATGGAATATACAATTATGTAGACCGCGATGTCGAAAATGAAAAATTATATGATGACATTAATGAGAGGTTAGCAAAGGCTTTTTGGAAAAAGATTGGTATTCCCCCTTGGGGTAAAACTTGGAAGTATAGGAATTAATTATACTGCAAACAGAGCAACTGCATCACATACTTTTTACGCATTAAAAGACCAGATTTTGTTTTAGCAATCCAACGTCTCATTTCATGCAGCCTTGATGCTAGATTGGGGTAAACGGGTTGGGCTTGGTTAATCAGTTTTACTAGCTCAAGCTTTATATTGTCGGGGCTTTGCACTATCTATATACCTACTTCTGTACTACTAACAGAAATAATAATATTATTCAAGTGTCCTATAGTAAAGGGCGGGCAAGGATGCCCACCCCACAAGATTATAGATAAAAATCTATTCATGTGCGTTCACGCAGTGTTCCGCAGGAAAGCAAAATCTAAAATCCAAAATCCAAAATTCTAGGCGCCTTCGCGCAATTTATCAAGAACGCTTCTATCTTCGAGTGTTGAAGTATCTCCAGAAACTTCTTGACCTGCGGCTAAATTTCTTAGTAGGCGCCGCATAATTTTACCAGAACGAGTTTTTGGTAAAGCGTCGGTAAAACGAATTTCACCTGGACGCGCGATGGCGCCAATTTCTTGAACTACGTGTTGTTTAAGTTCTTTAATTAGTGCTTCGCTGCCTTGATGAGTTCCTTCTAAAGTAACAAAAGCTACTACTTCTTCGCCTTTTAATTCATCAGGTTTACCAACAACAGCGGCTTCTGCTACTGCTGGGTGGGAAACTAACGCTGATTCTACTTCCATCGTACCTAGGCGGTGTCCTGATACATTTAACACGTCATCAACGCGACCCATGACCCAGAAGTAACCGTCTTCATCACGTCTGGCGCCATCACCTGCAAAATATGTGTATTTACCATCAGTAGGAGGAATATGTTCCCAGTAAGTACGACGGAAGCGGTCGGGGTCGCCGTATACTGTACGCATCATACCAGGCCAGGGATAACGAACGGCAAGATAACCACCTTCGTTTTCTGGTACAGTATTGCCTTCTAAATCTACAATATCAGCAAGAATACCTGGGAAAGGACGAGTTGCTGAACCTGGTTTAGTTGAAATGGCGCCTGGTAGTGGAGTAATCATAATACCCCCTGTTTCGGTTTGCCACCAAGTATCAACAATTGGGCAACGTTCTCCACCAATAACTTTGTGATACCACATCCAAGCTTCGGGGTTAATTGGTTCGCCCACAGTACCGAGTAATCTTAACGATGACATATTACGCGCATTGGGGTGCTGTTCACCCATTTTAATAAACGCACGAATTGCAGTAGGCGCCGTATAAAAGACAGTAACACCGTATTTTTCAATTACATCCCAGAAGCAACCAGGATTTGATGTTCGTGGCGCCCCTTCATACATTACCGTTGTGGCGCCGTTAGAAAGTGGCCCGTAAACAATATAGCTGTGTCCAGTAATCCAACCTACGTCAGCAGTACACCAATATACATCGGTTTCTTGCAAATCGAATATCCATTTGGTGGTCATATGGGTATAGAGATTGTAGCCACCAGTGGTATGCACAACTCCTTTCGGTTTTCCTGTACTGCCAGAAGTGTATAAAACAAACAGCATATCTTCGCTGTCCATTGGTTCAGCAAAACAGTCAGCAGAAGCTTCTTTCTGTAATTCATGCCACCAATGGTCACGGTTCGGCGCCATGTTAACATCTTGAGCAGTACGCTTAACTACGAGTACATTTTCTACACTTGGACAGGCGCCGTTATCTAAAGCTTTATCAACTTGGTCTTTAAGAGCAACAACTGTATCTTTACGCCAACCACCATCGGCAGTAATTACTATCTTTGCTTGTGCGTCGTTAAGTCTATCGCGCAAAGCTTCGGCGCTGAAACCACCAAAAACAACACTATGAGGGGCGCCGATACGCGCACAAGCGAGCATTGCAATCGCCGCTTCGGGTATCATGGGCATGTAGATTCCAATTCTGTCACCTTTCTTGGCGCCTAAGCTTTTGAGAACATTGGCAAACTGACAAACTTCGCGATGTAGCTGTGCATAAGTGAGAGTACGCGAGTCACCAGGTTCACCTTCCCAAATAATCGCAGCTTTATTTTTGCGCCAGGTAGTAAGGTGTCTGTCAAGACAGTTGTAAGAAATATTAATTTTTCCATTTACAAACCACTTTGCAAACGGTGGTTGCCAATCAAGGACAGTATCCCATTTTTGAAACCAGTGTAATTCTTTTTCGGCTAACTTCGCCCAAAAGCTTTCAGGGTCAGCTTTTGCTTGGTCGTACAGCTTTTGGTACTCCTCTAAACTTTTAATATGTGCAGCTTGTGAAAACTCCGCACTGGGTGGGAATAAACGCTTTTCTTGAAGAATTGATTCTATCGTTGGTTGAGACATAGCGGTAAATACAAATTGGGTGTTGTTACTGTATTTTTAGCTCTTATTAGCAGCTAAATGCTTTGATTTTGATTAAGGAAAGCCTAAAAAGCAAGGTAAGTAC
Source organism: Calothrix sp. FI2-JRJ7 (assembly GCA_019359675.1). GTDB lineage: Bacteria > Cyanobacteriota > Cyanobacteriia > Cyanobacteriales > Nostocaceae > Dulcicalothrix. Next base: position 138,805 of record JAHHGX010000081.1, on the reverse strand, counting down.
AAATACAATCTTCAGTCAATGTACTTACCGTGCGGGAAAAAGAACGATTTTGTGTATTTGAATTAAATATGGTTCAGGTTATCCAATTTATGCAGGATAAATTGGTTTAGTAATTATACTTATTCTACGTGGTGATACAAACCGAAGGTTGGGTGAAGCGGCAGCGCAACCCAACAAAAACCAGTTGATATTGGGTTCCGTTCCTCCACCCAACCTACTACTGTTCCATCTAATTAATTTTGGAGGCATAATATTTACCACAGAGACGCAGAGGGCACAGAGGTCAGAGTATGGAAAACGTAAAAGCTCCAACTAGCAGTAGTTACCGTGACTATCTAATTTCTCGTCTCAAAAATTACGAACATGCGGCGGGTTACATCGCTGTCATGCTGGAATTAGACGAGGAAGGTTACGACCCTGTAATGTTTAGTTCTGCGCTTGAAGAAGTTGTAGAAGCGCGCGAGCAGTTAAATGATTTTTCACCCTTAGCACAAAAGTATTATCCGGCATTAGAAAAAGTAGTTGAGGCACGTAAGCAGCTAGGTGACTATTCCTTATCAGCACAGCAACATCATGGAAAACTTGATCAAATCCTTGCACAAACAGGTGGTGAGCAAATTTTGACTTTAATTGAGTTTCTAAATGCACTTGGTTACAGAATTGCTGTTGTCCCAAAAGATGACGAAACAACTGGTGCTAGCGACTACTAGGGTTCAAGCGAAAAAATGCGTAATAAAAGCGAGCGAAAAGGTAATTCATGAAGATTATTTGCAAAACTTGCTAGTGAATAATCTTTTTCTTTTTATCGGCGCCTATTTCAAACGCTCCCTGGAATAGTTTGTCAACATCAGTTTCTAAAATCCTTAAAATTTCTTCTTCCTGTGGTTCAGTAGGAAAACTTGGTAGCTTTTTTACTTGACTTGAAATTGTTCTATACAATGATTCATAATGATTTTGAAACTTTTCAATATCATCTATGATATTAAAAGTCATAACATGAGCAAGTGTAAGTAACAAAGAAACTGCACTATATCCGAAATAATAATAACTAGTACCTACGAGCTTGACTTCTCCTGTCTCTTCTTCCCAATACTCGGTGTGAGAATACTCTTCTTTATATCTATCAATTACCTGCCGAGTTACACTTTTTGTATGATAACCGACAACTTCATAAACTTTTTTCTTCTTCCCATATGTACCATACTTTACCAAATTTTTCATTCCTTTTAACACATTACTAGTATCAACCCAAACTTCTCTTTTTTCTTTAATTGGATTGTTGTAGTCAGTGACTTTTTCTGAGATAGTCTTGAAAATTGGTACAGATTTATAAATTTGCTTAGATTTCTTTTGTTTTACTTTCTCATAATGATTGATAATACATTTTTGAAATACTGTATTAACTTGAGCATTAATTACATCCTGTACACAACTGCTAATTTTTTTTGATTTGCATAACACAGTAGCAATAAATTCGCGAAGTTTATTACAAGCATCATATAAAAAATTATCACTATCATTAATGGGTTTTTGGCAGGCTACATGTGCTACTAGTCTTAATATCTCTCGTTTGACTTGATAAGAAAACTCAACAGGCGCCTTTTCATTCTGGTAATTAATCAATTCATCAAATATTTTTGCGTTATTCGGTTCTAAAATTTGCTTTGTAGAAGTCATTAACTCAGTAATTCCTTCTCCTGTCCAACAGTTAGTTTTTACTATTTCAGGTTGGCTTGTTTCACCAAAAGCCGAAATGTGAATTTTATTAATTTTGCCGATTATATCTGTGATATTTTGAGATGTTGCTGATTGACTCTCAATTGCTTGTTTATTGCTAAATGTATTCAATACATAAATAATTTTACTATGATGTTTCAACAAATCCTGTAGATAAATACAGTCATCACGTAAAAACTGTTTATCTGCTGCAATTAAATAAAAAATAATATCAGGTTTCAATTTTTGGCTAAAATCATTAACACTAAAATTGACTTTATCACTGCTCTTATTTTCAAGATATTTGACTAACGTTAAACTATCAACTGGGGGAAAATCTTCTACTTGTTGTAAACTTAATGCAGCGCGATTATAATTTTCTAGTCTATCGTCGCTACAAACTCCGGGAAGGTCAAAATAGTTTAGACCGATAGAAAACTTGAGCAGGTTAATTTCATCAGTACAGTCTTGATGACCTGAAGATCGCATCAAGTAATCAGTTCCGCTCAAAAGATTTCCTAAAGTAGTTTTACCGCTTCCTGTTCTACCAGTTACGAATATATTAATGTTGCCAAGACTTTCAGTAAAATTTGTAAATCTCTCGACTATAAATTTAGCTTGGATAGCTGGTAAAGATGGTTGATTAAATTTAAATAACATAACTTATATTTAATATATTTACTGTAGTAATTCTCTTTCTATAATGTGAATTAGTTTTTGCTCTTTATCTTGAGTTGAAGGGTTATCTATAAAATTTTCGATTTCAGCTTTGATATGACCTAACTTATGCTCATAATAAACTTCTGCGTCTTTAATAGAAATTTGTAAGCTGTTTTGGGAGTTACTACAGTAAGTTTGAACACCTCTCCCTAAAGCTAAAATAAGCTTGATTACTGGATAACCACCTTGATGATAATTTTTGCCGACTACTTCTTCTACTTGTCCAACAACAACTTCGATAGTATCAACTACTTTCTTTTCGTAGCCAAGAAAACGAGTTTCGAGCCTCTCTATAGGTTTTCTGACTGTTTCATTAATTAATTTTTCTTCAAATACTTCATTACCAATAAAGAAATTTGTAAAAAAATTGATGCATTTTTTAAAGCCATTTAACTCCTTAACCCTTACTTCATTGATTTCAATATAATCTGTGACTAATTCATCTTTAGTAATTGGAATTTCTTTGGTAAGTTCTTTAAGTTCAGTAATATTTTTTGGAACTATTATATCTTTGGCTTGGCTTTCTTTTACTAATGTTGCTGCATTCTCAATGATTTGGCTGAGTTCTGCTTTAATTTGAGCAATTTCTTCTTGATTTTTAAATGTTTCAACCCCATAAGCACAAACTGCTGAAGCTGCAACTTTTATTAAATCCTGGTTTCCTGCTTTTTGGTCAACTTTATAAGTAGCTAAACGGCTTGCAATACGAATTAAAGCCTTCTCATAACGAATAATTCTCTCTTGTTGAGCTAATTCTTTTAAATTGCCGCGTAGAACTTGCTGGATATTACCTAGCTTCTCTTTAGGCAATATTTGACAAATATAACTTGTAATTTCATTTAGACCGCTACCTGTCTTAGCATCAAAAGTAAAAATAGGAGGATTCTCATCTGTTTGATAAATTTGTTGAAAATCATTTGTTATTATATTTTTAACATCTTCTACATTCTGTAAAGTATGTTTAACTTCACCTGTTTGTTCGTTACGGAAAATATTGAGAGCAAAAATAACTTGAGTTTTATTTGATGCTTTTTGAGTTTTAAGTAATTTGCTTAAATATTTTGTGTCTGGACGAATGAACTGCATATGAGGTGCAATTACATAAAGAATTATATCTGACTGTACTTCCTTCTGTTTATTCTCTGATTGCCATTCTTCAACTTTTATAGTTTCAGGTTTTTGATTTTCACTATTGGAGTAATCAATGAGCTTAAATTCTTTAATAAATATGTCCTTATCTTCGTCTTGAATTTGGGGCATTAACAAAACAGCACGATTTATATTTTCATATTTTTCATCGCTACCTGAACCAGGTAAGTCAAAATAACACAGATTACTAGCTAGTTTGAAATAACCTATACTGTCGGTACAGTCCATATGCCCTGTAGATTTCATTTCTACTTCTTCTAACAGGCAATTTCCTAGAGAGGTTTTCCCGGCGCCAGTACGTCCAGTTACATATAAATTAATCGGAGTCGCAAATAACTCATTGTTTTCTCTAAAGGCGCCTACTAATTTACTTGACTCGATATCACCGAGTTCAATAATTTTTAGAAGGTCTGGCTGGTCTTGAAAAATTCCGCGAAGAGTTTCTAATGCATTGTCTGACATTATGAGTACCCTAGAGTATAAATATTTGTGCAAATAGGTGGCGACAGCTGATTGGCGCTTTTAAAAAATATATGTGTAGAACTTTATACTTATCTTTAAGATAAGCGTTTAAGTTTAATGTTGAAAGCAGCTAATATGATGTTGGCACAATAATTTATACTCATCATCAGGGTTTGCACTTAGAAGTTTTGGTCGTTGATGGTGCGTTAGGGCATGTATTTTCTTCGATTACACTGAAGACGAAGATGCTTCGTTTCTGAGACCGTAGCTTGGGTTAGATCGGAGCGCGTAACCCAATATCAACTGGTTTATGTTGGGTTCCGTTCCTTCACCCAACCTACAAACAATTTGCTACCAAAGCCGCCACTAGCATGAAACGGGCAAGGATGCCCATTCCACAAGATTTAAAAGCCTATTTTAAAAGATAGTTAATTAATTTCTGGTTGCCAGAAGATTTCGGCGATTCTTTCCATTCTGGCTTTGAGATGGCGCCGACTTACTGAGCAGCGCTTTGGATATTCTGTAATAATTTGTCAACTTGTTCAGCTTTTTGGGGTTGACGCTGTGCTTTAAATAAGTCACGCGCTTTTTCTAGGTTTGCTACAGCTTCGGTCTTATTACCCTGCTGCATCAAAGCATTCGATAGACGCAAGTAAGCATCTACCTTTTTAGGAGCGCGTTCAATTACATCTTTAAATTCTGTCATTGCTTCCTCGGTTCTATCTTGCTGCATCAAACAGTCACCCAAAAGCAAATGTACTACATCGTTCGTTGAGTTTATATCAATTACCTGGCGAAAAGCTGCTTCGGCGCCTTTATAGTCTTTCTGCTGGTATAAAGTAACTCCTTTCTGAAAGCGGTTCGATGTAATTAAAGTTTTAACCGCAAAATAAATAAGAAGGCATACACTAAAAAAAACTATCAGCGTTGCAGCTAAATTACTTCCGCTTGTAGGAATTTCCATATTTTATACCATTGGTACTGGTGGGGCGCCTGTATAGTATATCAAGTTCTCGTCTAATCCCCCCAACCCCCCTTGGTAAGGGGGGCTTTAAGAGTATATTCTTAGCCCCCCCGAATTCGCGGGGGGGTTGGGGGGATCACATGACTGCATAAGTTGATGTAATAAACACTATCAAAAGAAAGAAGTGTATTTCGCGCTTCCGCGAGTTGACGATTATTCAAATAAAAGTATTTATATATATTAAGTGTTGTTAAAGGAGCTAGACAAGTATGTCAATTTGGTTATGGGTAGCTTTATGTGCTTACTTAATTGGGGTTGCAATCGAGTGGCATCGATTCCAACCTCAAATTAAAGAATACGACGAATACAGTAATTTTCCTATCGTTTGGGCGACAAAGCAGGTTGTAGCATGTGGTTACTTATTGAAAGCATTGGTGTGGTTCTATAGTTTTATATATGATGCTGATATAGAAGCAACTCAGAACAACCAAACCACATATTAAGATTAACCAAAAAGATTAACCTAACAATGAAGCTAATGGAAAAATTAAATACTCGATAAAGAACAGCTTCCAAATAAACTGGTAAAAGCTCGCGATAGAAGTTTTATCCTGTAAGTCTACTCGCTGACTACGGCGCCACATCCAAACTAATAGGATAATGTGGGAAATTACAAGTAAAATCGCATTAACATCAGCAAGTCTAAATAAACCAGCTAATATCATTGCCACATAGCAAACTGTAATAACCCAGCGTGCGAGTTTAAAAACAGCTTCTTTACCAAGCTGAATTGTAAACGTGGTAATATTGTAGTGCAAATCGCCTTCCATATCAGGGATATCTTTAAAGATGGCAATGGCGAATGTAAATACAAGTACAAATAAAGTTAGTGCCCACACTGATGCTGGAATGCTTGAGCTATGTTGAAAAACCCAGCTATAGTGTAAATAAAGCCCTAAATTAACAATGGCGCCGCGTACAGAGAAAATACATAAAGCAGCCCAAAAAGGGTAGCGCTTCAAACGAATTGGTGGTAAAGAATACGCAGTACCAATTGCCAAGCTAATTGCAACCATCCAAAATAAATACGGCCCTTGAAAAAAAGCCACAGCTAACGCCAAAAAAGCAGATATACCAACAATTAATTTTCCAGTACGTTCAGAAAACTCACCTGCTGCCAAAGGTAAATGCGGTTTATTTATTTTGTCGATAGCAACATCTTCAAGCTGATTTAAGCCAACAATATAGATATTACCGCAAATACAACTAACCCAGGCGCCAAGCGGAGTTGTAAGAGAAAAACTAGAATTTGTAATTCCAACAGCAATCAGATACAACCCAACTACACTTAAAGTCGTACCAATAATTGTGTGTGGACGAGAGAACTTCCACAGCGAATATAACCAATTACCCTGAGATTTAACACCAAAAACGCGAACCATAAAAAAGTTATGAGTTAAGAGGTAGGGTGCGTGACGCTACAACAATCCTTAAACGAAGCAATCATTTGGTGGCGTCACGCACCTTACGATTTATTTTTTTCCACACAATAAACCAAATCGAATTAAACCTGTTTCGTAACCACGCTGCATCAAACCCAACGATAAGGCGCCTTGAATAGTCGTCCAACCCGAACGCAGTAAACCCCATAAAGCTTGCAAATTAAAAGCAGAGTCTATAACTACATTCCAAAACGGCGCCACAGCAGTAGACCAATCAGCAGTACGAAGGTCGTGCAAAGGTAATTGACGTGCAATTTCCTCATACTCAGGTAAAGAAATTACGTAGGGTAGACAGTAAACACGGTAAATTTCTTCTAAATGCTTTTGCTCCTCTGAAGTTAGGGGTGTATCGAGTGGACGGTGACACCATGTAACTACAATCATCGTTCCACCGGGTTTTAACACGCGGTAGCACTCAGATAGAAACTTGACTTTATCAGGCATATGCTCGCCACTTTCCAATGACCAAATCAAATCGAAGGAATTATCGGCAAACGGCATATTCAACGCATCTGCAACCTGAAAATTCGCTCGGTCACTCAAGCCAAACTCTGCCGCGCGTTGTTTTGCCCTTGTTGCTTGCACTGGACTCAAAGTAATTCCTGTTGCGCTAGCATTATATTTGCCAGCTAGATACAGTGAACTACCACCTATGCCACAACCAACATCAAGAATGTTTTCAGCTTGTTCAATTTTTGCCCATCGTAACACCTCCTCAATTAAATCTATTTGTGCCTGACGGCGTTCTTTTTTCTCTGTACCATCGGCGCCGTAATAGCCGTGGTGCATGTGTTCGCCCCAGATTTCCTCCCATAAACCAGAGGAAGCATCGTAGAATTGCTGAATTTGCTCTCTAAGTGTTGCGCTCATAAGTTAAGCAGTGCTAAGACAAAACAGAAAGATTAGTCACACATATGTAAGTAGGCTACCATGTGTGATTTGATTTGAATTAGGGTATTTTTCGTTCCCAAGTCGGTACACCCTACCTTGAAGGCTTGGGATTGTTTAATTTTTTACCTATATATGACGGTTTCTCGTACAATTTGTCTAGGCTTTTTAGCTGTTATCGCGATAGGCGCCATTTTGTTAATGATGCCTTTTTCTACCAGTAGTGGTACGTGGAATGACCCCATCGTGGCACTGTTTACCTCAACTTCTGCTGTGTGTGTTACAGGTTTATCGGTGGTAGACCCAGGTACACACTTCTCATTTTGGGGTCAGTTTTTTATTGCTTTATTAGTACAAATTGGTGGTTTGGGATATATGACCACCACGACATTCTTGATTTTGCTGATTGGTCAAAAATTTAACCTACGTCAAAAAATAGCCATTCAACAATCATTAGACCGACCAGGGATGAGTGGTAGTAACCAAATTATTCGTTCGATTATTGCCACAACGCTCATTTTTGAAATCACCGGAATCTTTTTACTACTAATTGCATTTGTACCTAAGTATGGATGGAATCAAGGACTTTGGTTAGCAGTATTTCATAGCATTAATTCATGGAACAATGCTGGATTTAGTTTGTTTAAAGATAACTTGATAGGGTATCAAACATCACCATTAATAGTTTTTACAGTGACAGGTTTGATTATCTTTGGTGGAATTGGATACCAGGTTATTTTAGAAACATACATGTGGGTGCGTGATACAATCAAGAAAAGGCAAATCAAATTATTATTGTCACTAGATTTCAAAGTGGCAACTACTACCACAATAATTCTACTTTTTATTGGGACAATTGCCTTTTTTGTTGTGGAATTAAGAAATCCAGAAACTTTTGGTAACTTTAACCTTGGTGATAAATTTTTACTCGCTTGGTTTCAGTCTGTTACACCTAGAACTGCTGGTTTTAACACCATAGATATTGGTAAAATGACTAATGCTGGTCTTTTTATTACAATTGCGCTCATGTTTATAGGCGCCAGTCCAGGTGGTACTGGTGGAGGTCTGAAGACTACAACTTTGCGCGTGTTAACAAGCTGTACAAAAGCCATTTTGCAAGGCAAAGAAGAAGTATTGTTGTATGAACGTAGAATTGCATTGTCTTTGATTCTTAAAGCAGTGGGTGTTCTGATTGGTTCAATCGTTACAGTGATTTTTTCAACAATATTGATTTCTTTGACAGACCCAGAAGTTTCTTTCATTCAAATTTTGTTTGAAGTAGTGTCAGCGTTCGCTACCGTTGGACTTTCTACTGGTATTACTGGTACTGTTACAATAGGCGCCAAGCTAATATTAATTCTCACCATGTACATTGGTCGCGTTGGTATTTTACTATTAATGTCCGCGATATTAGGCGACCCTCGTCAAAGCCATATTCGTTATCCAGAAGAAAACCTACTTGTGGGCTAAGTTCAGTTACAATACTTTATGGATAAAAAAATTATTTTTAACAAATTTATGTAGTTAGTTACATAGCCCAATAATAGCTCCTTGTCGAAATAGCCAGGATACATCAAGGTAAAAATCGTGAATCTATCATCATTAGGTTTTTTTCGCAGCTTGCGTAAAGATAACCAACAATTTGCCGTTATAGGATTAGGTCGTTTTGGACGTTCTGTCTGTGCAACACTGCATAAATTTGGTTATCAAGTGTTAGCAACTGATATTAGCGAAAAGCGTGTAGCAGATGCTTTAACAGAACAAATAGTTGGACATGCAATACAACTTGATTCTACCGAACCAGCAGCACTCAAAGAAGCAGGAATATTTGAATTTGATACTGTAATTGTTGCAATTGGTAATTACATTCAAGAAAGTATCGTCACAACTTTAAACGTTAAAGAAGGTGGTGTTCCCCATGTCGTCGCCAAAGCTTCAAGCGAAGTTCATTGTAAACTACTTACACGTGTAGGCGCCGACCACGTTGTTTTTCCTGAATTTGAAGCAGGTCGTGCATTAGCAAGAACTTTAACCAAACCATCTATCCTCGAAAGATTCGACCTAGACCCCGATAACAGCATCGTCGAAGTAATTGTACCCGACGAATTTCACGGCAAAACCGTCTCAGAATTACAATTACGTAACCGCTATGGCTTAAATCTTCTCGCAGTAAGTAACGACGGTAAATTTTTAATTAACCCAGAACCCGACAAGCGGCTGCAAAAAGGTTCCGCAATGGTTGTAATTGGATGCAACAAAGACATTAACCGTCTACCCATTTAATTTTCTTATGGAACAGGCATCCCTACCTGTTCCATATTATGGGCGCCAGCCTTAACGGGCACGCCAATGGCAACGATGCCCACCCCACAAGAAATAATATTGTAGGTTGGGTGGAGCGACAGCGGAACCCAACATCTTATTTAAAAAGCTTTAGGTAATCCCGCTTGTTTCAAAACACCATTTGCAGTGTGACGCGACTTGATAGAACCATCCACTACAAAACGACGGCTTGTAATTGGACTATACCAGACTTCATGGTCACCTTTTCCTTGACGCTCAAAGTAACAACCAGCTTCTGAAAGAATTTGTTTCAATTCAGGAGTAAAGGACACAGGCATTTTACGAAGCCACCTCAATTAACTCCTGTCGATGACTTGTTAATTGGAAATTTATAGAACCCGTATAATCTATAGGCACTATTTCATTAGCAAAAATTAATTCCGGAATCATCACTCGTAGTTTAGAGGTCAAAAGCTCAATTGTAAGAGCCTCAGTCACTAACCCTGGCACATCTTCACTTGTTGCAACCCAAACTTCCGCTTCTGAATCCCAAAACGCCTCAATATTGCATCTAAATTCTGTCATCATTGAGGAATAATCCTATTATTATCAGATAATTTCTAGTGTAGTACAAACAGAATAGTATATGCAATATACTTACATAATTAGCTGCTTACATATACCTATTTAACAAGCAATTTCAGTAAAAATAGTTTATTCATTAGTAAAAATATAGAAGCGCTACCAATTTAAATGTGACATTTTGATAGATATATCTACCTCTTACCCGTGTAGTTCGCGCGGTAGCAAAGGCAAATATTTAGACAACTATTTTATACAGCGCGCGCTCCTGAAGGTGTGTTGGGTTGCCGCCAAGCGTTGCCAATCTAAGGGTTTATAAATTGTCTTTTACTTTTCCGAAATTAGAAAGATAGTAATTGTAGTTTCAAGCTGCCTGTGATTTTGCTACTTCTAACAGCTAATGAATCAAGTATTTCGTTTGATAATCATTCTCTTAATCGCGTTGACTTGTGTAGTGACTTTTGTATTTCAGCCAACGCAGTCAGTCTTCTCTATGCCAAACTTGGCTTTACAACCTCAAAATAATGTAGACGGCGCCCAAAAAATCAATTTTGAACGGCACTTTAAGGAAATGGGGGTTGAAGGTTCTATTTTAATTTATGATTTAAAGGCAAATCGTACTTATCAACATAATCCAACTCGTAACGCAACTAGTTTTTTACCTGCATCAACTTTTAAAATTCTGAACTCTCTAATTTCCTTGGAAACTGGTGTAATATCTGATGAGGTTGCTGTTTTAACGTGGGATGGAATAAAAAGAGATATTGAGGAATGGAATCATGACCTGAATATGAAAGAAGCTTACAAGCGTTCAGCAGTTTGGTTCTATCAAGTTTTAGCGCGTAAAGTTGGACATGAGCGAATGCAAGACTGGGTTACAAAAGTTGGTTACGGTAATAAAAAAATTGGTGGAGAAAAAGATATTGACAAATTTTGGTTAGGAGGGGGACTTCGTATTACACCTCAAGAGCAAATACAGTTTCTTCGCCGTCTTTATAATCAAGACTTACCTTCTCTCAAAGAACATTCTCGATTGTAAAAGATATTATGGTAGTTGAACAAACTCCAGACTATATAATTAGAGCAAAGACTGGTTGGGCAACAAAAGTGGCGCCGCAAATTGGATGGTATGTGGGATACTTGGAAAAGAATAAAAACGTGTATTTTTTTGCGGTTAATATTGATATTCGTAAAGATAAAGATCTAGCTGCTCGTAAAGAATTAATGCGCCGTTGTTTCAAGGACTTGAGACTACTATAATTGTAGAGAAAGAATATACTCGGTCTCTACAATATACTAATTAAGCTAGGGTGAAAACTCCATTTAAAACAATTTGTTCTGGAGACATATCAAATGTCTTTAAGAAGGAGATTTGTTTCCATGTACTGGCGCCGACAATACCATCAGCAGTCAGATTTTTATGAAGTTGAAATTTGATAACAGCGGCTTTAGTATTGGCGCCAAAAACACCATCAATTTTAGTTATGCCGAAATCACCTTGATCAATTTCGCTGGCGCCATGCAATAAACCTTGAAGATTTCTAACATCAGTACCTTCAGAACCTTGCTTTAAAGTTTGTCGCTGTGATATCCAGACAGAGCGCAAAATTGCTGCTTCAGTTTCATACCCAACTACACCATCTACGTTGACTGCATTCTGCTGTTGGAACTTGACGACAGCATTCTTGGTGTTGGCGCCGAATACACCATCAATAGCACCTGTATAATACTTGAGAGTTGTTAAATTTTGTTGTAATTTGCGAACGTCGGCGCCTGTTGAACCTTCTTTTAAAGCTGTAAATGTAATAGGCATGATTTTTTACTGTGGTGTGAATTTCAACAAGCATGACTACAGATTAAGTTTTAAAAGTTACGGAAAAACTAAAAATCTTTTTTTGGATAACGAGTGGACACTCCCCAACGGTGCGAAAAAAACTACGCAATAAGTTCACGCTGGGTGGTGAAGCAGTTCTGAAGGATACTGTCACCCACTGAAGCGACTTGGCATCCGTGCCATTTCGTTCTGCGGGTGTGAACTTCGACATAAAATTACACAATTATGAATGCTCTCGATTACCGAAAGCAGGATTTAGGGCAGCGTGATTGATAGTAAATAAGCAACAAACGTAAAATAATAGCGTAGTGAAGCAATCCTAAGTTTTTGCCCTAGCGCCAACTCCCACTCATATCCACGAATTAATAATGCTGCAAACAACTTGATTTATAATCTGGCGAATTCCTTTAGCTCATTCCATAAAAGGAAACAAGTTAAAACTGGAGCGAATTTCTATCAGCGACTTGTCAAGCATTGGTTCAAAATCAAGGAAGGGAACCAAATGTTGGTAGGAGCGCCTTTTCGCTTTAAACCACATTGCTATCAACTCTGGCAGTAATCTTGGAAAAACAAATAATATAGACCCATACAGCCACACTATCCCATGCTTCTTAATTAAGTCGTCATACATAACGCGAATCGCAGGACTAATGGTTGGGTCTTTGAGTGTACGTAAATGGTCGCGAAACTTATAGTTACTTGTCCACCAAGTTAGGGGCAAAATTTTGAGTTCATCGTACATCCCAGTATCGCAACCGTAGATGACGTGGGACACATCATGCGCTAAAAGAATTTTGGCAAAATCTGGAGGAAGTTTTCTAGGGTCTGTGACGTTAGGATTTAATGCATAATATTCCTCTAACCCTTCGGTCAGCGTCAAAGTGCTATTTTTATTCATGTAGCTAGGACGCGGATTCATATTTCACTTTTTAAATACGATACTGTATCGTAAATATAATAACATATATGAGTAGTAACAGCAAAAAATCGCCAGGAAGACCCAGGAGTCTCCAATCTCATCAAGCAATGCTGCAAGCAACCCTAGAACTTCTTGCTGAAGTAGGGTTTGATGCTATGAGTATTGATGGAATTGCCGCGCGCGCGGGTGTGGGTAAGACGACTATTTATCGACGCTACACATCTAAAGAAGAATTAGTAGCTGATGCGATTGAGAGTGTTAGGCAAGATGTGGAAATCCCTGACACAGGAAGTATATGGAGTGACATTGATGCATTAATTGAAGGCGCCGCGCAAATAACTTTTACTCCTCTAGGAAGAAAGACTGTAGCGATGATAATTAGTAGTGCATCGAGTAATTCTCAGTTCGCGCGTATTTATTGGGAAAAGTATTTACAACCTCGACGAGATGCTTTTGCTGTAGTTATAGAAAGGGCAAAAGCGAGAAAAGAAGTTTCTGTAAATTTAGAGCCAGGTATTGTGTTTGACATGATGAGCGGCATTATGCTTTATGGGTTAATTTTTCCACCTACTACAGAATCGTGGCAATTATATGTTCGTCGTGCTTTAGGTTATTTGCTCTCTCACTGATGTTTTTCTTTGCGACCTTTGCGCCTTTTGCGGTTAATTTTCTTACTCTCTTCCTCTGTGAACTCTCGTGGTCTCTGTGGTAAAGAAAGTGACGTGACTGCACAGGCAGGATGCCTGTGCTACAAGAGGTATTAACTTTTATTTTGTTCTAATTCGGCTGGCACTGGTTGACCGAATTCTATTACTTTTGTTTGGGTTGATTCGCTGGAATTATTGGGTTGAGTTTGAGTTTGAGTTTCGGTGTTTTCGGTTGGGGTTTCAGTTTGAGTTTGGGTTTCGGTGTTTTCGGTTGGGGTTTCAGTTTGGGTTGTTGCTTCGGGTTGAACTTGAGGTTCAGATGCAGCTGGTGTGATGGGTTTGTCACCTTGTGCTGTTTGGATGATTAGTTGTTCGATTTTTTCGACTAGTTGAATATTACCTTGTTGGCGATATTGTTGCTGCGCGCGTTTGAATGCTCTGTTTGCTTTTTTATATTCACCTTGGTTCATCCAAGCCATGCCGATACTATAATAAGCATCTGGATTTACGGCTGTACGACGAATTGATTCAGTGTAAGTTGCTACAGCTTCGGTTGTTAGACCGCTTTTTGCCATTAAACTACCTAAACGATTATAAGCAGCAGCGTTATCTGGATTGATGTTTAATGCTTGGCGATATGAATTCATTGCTTCTTGAACTTGTCCTGTTTGTTCTAAAGCAATAGCTAAGTTGTAGTAAGCGTTTGCATTACTGCTGTCGATATTTATTCCCTGTTGGTAAGCTGTTATTGCTTCGTTTATTTGTCCTAGTTCGTATAATGCTAACCCCATGTTATAGTGTGCTGCTGCCATTGTTGGGTTAACCACTAATCCTTGACGATAGGCAGTTATTGCTGTTTCGCGTTGTCCTTGCTTGTGCAGTCCTAAACCTAAGTTAAAGTAACCTTCTGCAAAGTTTGGGTCTATTCGTACTGCTTCTGAATATTCTTGTACTGCTGATTCAATACGATTTTGCTTCAACATGATGTTACCAAGATAAGTCCGCGCGGCTGCTAAGTTGGGGTCGCGCTGTAATGCTTGCCTTAGTAACATTTCTCCACCCTGATAATCTCCACGGCTGTAACGGATTACACCTTGCTGGTATAAACCTGCTGCTTCTAAGTCTTGAGTAACAACGTTTTGTGCCAATAGTTTACTATGAGTGTTTAAGAAACTCGGCGCCGTTAGTGCTAATAAAACAGAAGCTGTAAAAAGCGTAATTCGGGAATAAAGGCGTAAATACTTATGAGAATGATAATTATGAGACATATCAGGTAGACCTGTACTTATATTTAAAGGCTATAAGTCTAGGTTTCCCAGTATTGCGGATGAAATATACAGTGTGATGGATGAATATTTATGTTTTTTCAGGGAGAATTAGCATTGCGTCACCAAATGAGTAGAAGCGGTAATTCTCGTTTATTGCTTCTTTGTATATATTGAGTAAGTTTTCTCGACCGATAAGTGCGCTGACTAGCATTAGTAAACTGGAGCGAGGTAAGTGGAAGTTGGTTATTAACCCCTCAATGACTCGCCATTGAAAACCAGGGTAGATAAATAAATTTGTCTTGCCGCAAAATTCTGTTATTTCCCCGGTTTCTGCTGCGGCGCCTTCTAATGCTCTAACAACGGTTGTTCCTACTGCTATAATTCTTCCACCTTTGTGTTGCGTTGCTTTGATTTGCTCGACTGTCGTAGATGGCACTTCTATCCATTCGGAGTGCATTGTGTGTGTAGTTACATCTTCAACTTCGACGGGACGAAACGTTCCTACACCCACATGTAGAGTTATAAACGCGTGGTTTATGCCTTTTTTCTCTAATGTGTCAAGTAGTTCAGGTGTAAAATGTAGCCCTGCTGTTGGCGCCGCTACTGCACCTGGCGTATTAGCATATACGGTTTGATACTGCTCGTCGGATGCTTGGCTTTGTGTTATGTACGGAGGTAATGGTACTTCGCCGAATGTATCTAATAATTGCACCAAAGATTTTCCATTTGGCACATGAAATTTTAATACCCGTCCACCTGTTGCTTTATCTGAGTCTATTACTGTCGCTGCTAGTGTGCCATCATAAGGAGGCGCCTCAAAAAATATCTGTGAACCAATCTTAAATCGCTTTCCTGGTTTTACCAATGCCAACCAACAATTTTGTTCACGCTCTTCTAAGAGTAAAACTTCCAACTTGGCGCCAGTAGATTTACGACCGTGTAAACGCGCACTCAAAACCTTGGTGTCGTTCATTATCAATAAATCACCAGGTTGTAAAATATCCGGTAAATCACGGAATATATGGTGTAAAAGGGAACTAGTATTAGTTTTACTAGTCGAATTTACTACTAGCAATTTTGAACTGTCACGGGGAACTGCTGGATTTTGAGCTATCAATTGTTCGGGTAAATCGTAGTCGTAACCAGCTGTCGAACGGTCTAAATCACAATATTTCTCTCCGTCTGTGGAGGTGGGATTGAAATTGAGTTGCTCTAAGTCCTGCTGCATCTAGATTCTGATAATGGATATAAAGTAATTTTAGCTTTTCTTTATAAATGAACTTTACGCGATTAGGGGTCAATCTTATCTTTTGAGTTTATGATGAGTACTATTAGGTGACACGTAAACGAAAATATAAAAATTGGGTAAACCTACCCAATAAAAAACGGGGGCTTTTACCCTACCGGATGATGGGGTTATTGTTCCAATAATAGATATGTAGGATTGGCTTTCATCCCAAGCAGCGAAATGGAACATTTGTATTACCTGGCAAATGCCAGTCTAACCTTAAGAGTAATTCAATTTTTACACTCCCGACCACAGTTGCCTGTTTCTTTCGTAACTGTGATTCATCAAATTGATGGCTGGGTGGTACGAGTTAAACTTACAGGTCAAGTATCATCGGACATAGATGGTGATTTTCGCGCGTTCTTAAACGAGTTAGGAATTGCTTACGAACCACCAATGCGGGTACAAATGGCACTGTGGAGTCTAGAAGCTGGACAGTATCCTGTTGATGTAATGCGTCGCTATCAAGTCGCGATAGTCTCACATGGAAATCCTGAAAGAGAAGAAATTGAAGCGTTCCGTCAACAGTTTGTGCGAGGTTTGGGTTATTGCCCAGAAACACTCGCTTAAAAAGTTAAGTTTGAGAAAATAATTGAATAATTGTACGGTGACTGGTAGTTAGGACTTGACCCTACCAGTTATCGGCATCTCAATCAAAAGCACCTGTAATATATTCTTGTAGGGTTAAATAATACTCTAAATTTTCTGCATGTTGGCTTTTAGGTTTTGGCTTACAACAGACGATAGCAACATCAAAGCGACACGTATAGTTTTCTTTATCTGGGTGTTCTGCCAGAAACATTTGTGCTGCTATCCTTAATTTAGTTTGTTTACGTGACTCTACGGCATATCTTCCTCCAGAGTCCCAGTTTCGTGCGCTGCGCGTTTTCACTTCAACAAACGCTAGTGTTAAATCTTGAGTAGTAATATTTATTTTTTCTTTTGCTTCAACGAGCGCAATAATATCAATTTCTCCTCTACGACCACTCTTCCATCTACGGTGTAGAATTTTTGAGCCATTTTCAGCTAACCACTCGGCTACAAAGTCTTCACCTAATGTACCGATGTCGAGATAATGATTAGAAGGAGCCATAGATGTAAATACTACTTCAAAACTATATGACTAAACGTATTTGGACGTATATACTTAGTTTATTCTTTTACGGAATAATTTGCTTAACTTTCAACTTCGGGCTGGCGCCTGCGAGTTTTGCACTCGACTATAACAAAGAGATTTTGATTGACGCTGATTTTTCAGGACGTGACTTGAGCGACTCTAGCTTTACCAAAGCCAACTTAAAGCAAAGCAACTTTACTAACTCTAATTTGCGCGGTGTAAGTTTCTTTGCTTCAAACCTTGAGTCAGTAGATTTTACAGGTGCTGATTTAACAAACGCTACCTTAGACTCCGCACGCTTAGTTAAAGCGAACTTAACCAACGCAGTATTAGAAGGAGCTTTTGCTGCTAGTGCAAAATTTGATGGCGCCGTAATCGATGGAGCAGACTTTACCGACGTATTATTACGCGACGACGAGCAAGAGAAATTATGTAAAGTCGCCAAAGGTACAAATTCCAAAACCGGACGCGACACTCGCGAAACACTAATGTGCCCATAATGTAAATGCCAAAGCATTTTATATTAGAGTTATTCTTTAATAATTAAAAAATTGTGAAAGCAATAACTCTTCTTGGTTCCACAGGTTCAATTGGAACCCAAACTTTAGATATTGTGGCACAATATCCTGACCAATTCAGGGTTGTAGGGTTAGCGGCTGGTAATAATGTTGAAATGCTAATCAAACAGATTCGGCAGTTTCGACCGAGTATAGCAGCAATTTGCGCTCCTGAAAAATTGCCGATACTTCAAGATGGCATTAAAGACCTTGATTACAAACCAATTTTGCTTGCAGGTGAAGCTGGAATTATTGAGGTAGCTGCTTATGGTGATTCCCAAAGCGTTGTTACAGGTATAGTTGGTTGTGCTGGTTTACTTCCAACTATCGCAGCAATTAAAGCAGGTAAAAATATTGCTCTTGCTAACAAAGAAACTTTAATTGCAGGCGCCCCAGTTGTTCTACCTTTAATTGAAGAGTATGGTGTTAAATTACTACCTGCTGACTCAGAACATTCTGCAATATTTCAATGTTTACAAGGTGTACCAACTCACGGATTACGTAAGATTATTCTGACAGCTTCAGGAGGCGCCTTCCGTGACTGGGCAGTATCCGATTTAGCTTCAGTTACAGTTGCCGATGCTTTAAAGCATCCAAACTGGTCAATGGGACGCAAAATTACCGTTGATTCTGCAACCCTGATGAATAAAGGCTTAGAAGTAATTGAAGCACACTTTTTGTTTGGGATGGACTACGATAACATCGAAATTGTAATTCATCCGCAAAGTATTATTCACTCACTAATTGAACTTCAAGATACCTCAGTACTAGCTCAACTTGGTTGGGCTGATATGCGTTTACCATTGCTGTATGCAATGTCATATCCCGAAAGAATTTTTACAGACTGGGAACGTCTCGATTTAGTCAAAGCTGGAAATTTGACTTTCCGTGAACCTGACCATCAAAAATACCCATGTATGAATTTAGCATACGCAGCAGGTCGGGCAGGTGGTTCGATGCCAGCAGTATTAAACGCAGCTAATGAACAGGCAGTAGCTCTGTTTTTAGATGAGAAAATTAAGTTTTTAGATATCCCACGTTGTATTGAAATGACGTGTGCGCGTCATAATAATGCACAAAATCCTTCTTTGGAAGATATTATAGGCGCCGATAAATGGGCAAGACAACAAGTTATAGATTTTCTATCGCAATTAGAAACTCGTCCCCAGTTTATTTCATTACGTTAGTCTAGTTGTCAACCCTCGGATGTATAAATCCGGGGGAAACAAAGCCACGAAGAGCATAGAGAAAACATAATTCAATAGACAGATGTAACAATCAATGTCAATGATAGCAACAATAAATACTTAAATTTATTTTAAGTCTCATAAAAATCGAGTACTATTATCGTTGTTTTGGTTCAGAATTAAAACTTACCCATTAGCCACTGACTAAAACTCATACTTAACTACTTTTATACAATATATGTTCGTAGCTTTAATTGTAGCGTGGATTATCTTTACATTTCTTCTCAGAGTCATTAAAACAACACTTGTAAATGCAGCATTAATTGCCGCAGTAATTTTCTTTTTACAGGCAGGTTACGGTATAACTTTACTTGATCTAATTCAACAGTTTACTCAAAATACGCGCAGTGGTAGATAATTAATTCTCTGTCCCTTGTATTGCACAGTATAACTTATAGTCACAACTCCATACACTGACATCCTTCGGGGTACTTATGACATTTAAGAGAAAGGTTTGGTATCTTATTGTACGTATTGAATTATATTTTATACCAGCATAAAAGCGTGGGGAACTCAAATCCTTCCACGCTATCTTAATAGAAATGATAATCTAATTCATAGGGTTAGAAATTTTGAGAAGCGCATCTTTGACGTTAGCTGGGAGTTGGCGCATTATTTTACCACGCTCTCGGTCTACAGCTACGAGTGTTACTGCTGCGGTTAAATATAACTCTTGGGTATCTTCAGATTCGAGAGCATAATCAAAATTAATACGTACACCGCTTAAATCTCCCATGCGGGTTTTTAAAATTGCTGTTGTTCCTAGTTGCAGTGACCGATGGTAACGTATAGATAACTCTACAACTGGTAAATCGCAACCTAAAGCAACTAAATCGGCATAGTTTATACCGCAAGTGCGTAAATACTCAACACGTGCTTCCTCCATCCAAGTTAAATAAGTGCCATGCCAGACTACTCCAGCATAGTCTGTATGGTGAGGATATACGCGCACTGGGTACTCGAACCAGTTTTCGTATGTACTAGATGATGGATTGGTAATTGTACTTGTGGGTAACGAGTATTGATTTACTTTTTCTTCGGACATATTAAAACTTTCCCATTTTTATGCCTAACTATTTCGATTCTGCTCTGGAAATAGCATAACAATAGATATTGTAGTTAAGCGGGAAAATGACTCGTAACTAAAAAATTTGAGAAATAATTCAACAAGTATCGAAAAGCCCTGAATATTTATAACTCTAAGAGTTGAAGTCCAATACGTATTTGTTTGTGTTTAATTTCTTTGTTGGTCAGCAATTATAGCACCGCGAGTCGAATCGCTTTCGGTTTTATTACTCGTATGTCACCCCATTCATGAACATGACCGCCTGACTTGCTCATGATTAAATTCTAGTTAACTCGCTTCGGTGCTATATACGCTTCCTATTCAACTGAACATCACTGCTCTCGTTGATTTATTACTGCAAAACCACTTGCTAGTATTAAATCTTATTGAGATAAGGTGAGTGTCTTGCACGCTTGCTTTCTGGGCTTCAGGGCAATGGCTAAAGGCTAACAGCGTTTTTAGCACTTTGGTATCGTTTTAAAAACAAGCAATTAGCTATTAGCATTCCCAGTAGGAGCATTTCATAATTACCTTGTCTTCACGCACTTTGTAAATAAATATACTAGTTGTATTTATTATACTTAGTGACGCTTGGCAAGGGTTTTGTTAGCGGCGCCTTTCTCTTGCATAGAGTATTTGACAATATTAGCCAATTCTTGCAACTGATTAACAGCCTCTGCTCCTTCCAACTTCATTAACTCACGGTCATCACGCATTTCAGTCCAGGTAATTCCATAATCGGATACCAAAAAGCGAATTAAGTGGTTTTCTCCTAAGCTCACCATAAATGAAGCACTGTTCATTTGGTCGCCACAGGTATAGCAAGATGCAGGATAGCCACGACGTTCGAGTACTATCGCCAATGCCTGTAAATTCATTACCAAGTCTTGGACAAATTGCCTGTGTTGTTGCGCTAATCTTAGAAACACTTTTTTTCCTCCTTACACCACGGTATCGGGCGTACTTTTATATTTTCTTTAGATTTTCTCATAAACTGGTATTGTAAACTAATCATTACAATTTCCAGGTTATCTACAAAGTCCCGGAAGCTACCTCACGCTTAAGGTAGTGCATAGGAATTTTTGCTGCCGTATCAAAACATTCACTTTTGACGTTAGTTATATCGGACAGAATTGTCAGATTTAACCTTATCTTCATGTAATGCAACGTTTGTAGACTTCGCTCTTGTAGTGAGTCCGCTTTAACACTAACTCAGATTGAGTACAAGTCAAGCACGGAAAAGCTACAAATAGCACAAAAATTCACGAACCACCGTAACATGTGCTACTTTTCTTAAGAAAAACGATGGTATTTTTACTTTTGTACCATCAGTTTGCTCAAGACTATAAGCCTTTCACACTAACAATAACGCAAATCAAAAAATCGCTATTCTTGAGTACATATGTCTAAATATATACACGCTTTTGCTATATCCTTGTTGTACTCTTACAAGGCAAAGCTTATTTCACTTGCCTTCCAACTAAAAATACAACTAAGTATAAGTAAAAAATAGTGTCTAATTAAACTACTAGCCAAGATAGTCTGCTTTCGTACTAATTTAATAGATGCCCTAATGGTTAATACACCTGATAACTTGTATAGACTTATATCAATGCTGCTGATATAAGTTTGACTACAATCCCGAAGTAAATCACCAAATCGCTCGACTGATAAAAATGAAGATAACTGAGCATCGGTAGAGAATGTTGCCATTTCGGCAGGTCGATTCTTAAGCTTTAATAAAAAAGTATCATTAGCTACTTAGCTCTAAACCGTTAGTTAGATTTTAGAATTTTCAGTATTGTAGATTACTTTTTATCAAAGTAATTATACTAGTTTAATAAAAATACAACTGGGTCAGGGAAAATAAATAGTTATGTTAAATCTTTTCCCTTGACCTTTTTGGCTGTTAACCTACAGTTTGCCACCAACCGAAAGCTGGACCAATAAAACGCACCGTTAACCAGATAGCGACCATTGCACCAATTCCATACCAGGCGCCCTTAGTAGTCCATTTGACAAACTTTTCGGCTTGGGTTTTAGTTATAGGCAACCACGGCAGAATTTGCTGTTCCTGCCCGTATTTTTCCCCTAGCGATTCTTTACGACGTTTAGCTTCACCCATAATTTAATTAAAATTTGGTATTTCAAACACACTTACACGCTGATAATAGCGCGATTAAATAGCCATTGAGCATAGGTTGTAGGTTACAGAATATTAAACAAGTAGCACAAATCAACTAATCATTGTTGGTTGGGTTGAATAAATTTGGGTCGAGGTAGTTAATGCGAGAAAGCGGACTAAGAGAATTGAGAATTTGGGCGCCATAGCTACGGTTAACAACACGACTATCGAGTAAAGCGACTACTCCTTGGTTTTCACGAACTGGTGCGATGGCACGCTGCAATTCATTTAAAGCTGTGGGTAAAAGGTATAACCGAAACCAATCTTGATGTGTACGCTTGTAATATGACACCCTTAGTGATACCAAGGGGTTTTCCAAGGATGGTAAAGGTAATGTGGCAATAATCATTAGAGTCGGTGAAGGTAAAACGCTTTGATGCTGACGCCAAAATTCCCAACCTGTTACTAAAATACCGTTTTCATCCAAACACGTTTTCTCAACTTGCACCCGTGAACCAAATTCTGATGCCAAAATTGTCCCCACTTGGGCTTTCAGTGGCACATCCCCTACTAAAATTACCGTTAACCCAGGCGCCGTTGCACTAAGGCATACTAATGTACGGGTTTTGTGAATAAATGCCGCTTGATATTCGGGTGTATTAGGTAGGGGTAAGTTATAAGGCACGTAAAGTTGTATCGCTTCGGTTTGATTATCACCAGAAAACTTTAAACAAGTTACCTCTCCTATTCCCATACGCTCTCGAAATAACGGCGCCTCGGTTTCTGTTTCTACAGCACTACCAATTAGTACAATTGGTTGACGCTGCCAAATCGGTGCCAATATTTGACCGAATTTAACTGGGCAGGTATGTAAATAAAATGTCCCATACGTCCGATTAATAGTAGCCCAAAGAAGAGGGGATTCAGATTGAGCTTGAAAATTAGAATAGAATTTTTTCCATGTGTCAGGGAGGGTAGGTATATCTAAAACCGAGTACAATCGCTGTAAAATTTCGATTTCTGCTTCAGAGACTGCATAGCATTCGTAGGGATTAGCGGGATGTTTAAAGATATTGTGCGTTAGTTCAACCCTCGAATTGCGAATAACTGACTCGTGAAACGGATAAGCTAGCGCAAGCTCATCCCAGCAATTAGGAGAAAGCGTAACAGTAAGACTAGCGCGCACCCAATCTTCTAAATCATCAATCCCATCAATAATTGTAGGAATCCCCTCGCTAAAGGCGCCGTTTTGTGTAAGTTGCGCCTTTAGCCAAACTTCGGGTGTCGTTAAAAGTATTCCTTGAAAGTCACCACCGACCCAAGCATCACCTGTTCTAATTGGCTTATCAACTCGTAACCACTGCTGTAAGCGAGGAATTTCAACTTTAAGCAAACGATTTTGTACAACGGAAGGAGCAACAATAACGACTCCAGATTGCCACATTAACGCCGACGCAATAAAACTAGTGCGATACCTGCCTTGATAACCACAAACTGCGCCAACTTGAATTAAGGCGCTTCTTCCCAAACGCAAGGCGCGCGCAACCAACCGCGCCATCGTTAAATGATGGTGCCACGCTGGGAAACCCGCCTGCGACCGCAGGAAGTTGTGTAATGACAAATGAACTTCTGCCTCAATCACACGCTTTACGTTCCATACGAAATTTAACTTTAGAAAGCAATTATGCGCGCTCTTTGAAAAACGAGGCGCCATCGTTAACTATGTGGGCAATTGTTATATTAGCCACATAACTTAGTTTTGGTCATAAACAAATTGCATTATGGCTTCTTACCCAGGAATTAAAGCGGAAGCATTCCGACATCCCTTAGATAGGCAAGCGGAACAGACGCTCCGCAGCCTACCAGGGTTCGATTTCCTTGCACGTAAATTTGTAGAATTTTTTGCCGAACGCCCGCAGTTAGTTTTTCTAATGGGCAACACCATCCAAGTTGGGCCTCGTCAATATTCCACTATTTACCATATGTTTCGCGAATGCGTGCGGGATTTGGACATTACCTGCGAGCCTAAACTGTTCATCGAACAAAATGCTGTCGCCAACAGCTACTCGCTTGGAAAAGAAAATCCCTGCATCGTCATCAATACAGGCATACTAGACTTACTTAGTGAAGTCGAGATTAGGGCGGTGTTAGCCCATGAACTGGGGCATATTAAGTGTGGTCATACTATTTTAATTCAAATGGCGAAGTGGGTGAGTCAGGCTGCAACTGCGATTGGTCAGGTAACATTTGGTATCGGTAAAGTTGTCAGCCAGGGTTTATTGCTAGCCTTTTACGAATGGCGCCGTAAAGCTGAATTATCTTGTGACCGTGCGGCTTTGCTTGTGATTGAAGACCTAAACACGGTGATGAAGACGATGATGAAAATAAGTGGAGGTAGTATAAATTATGCCCACGAGTGCCATTTACAAGAGTTTATTAAACAGTCAGAAGAATATCAGGCACTTGATGAAGATGGGCTGAACCAGGTTTACAAACTGCTAATGTATTCAGGGGTAATAGGGGAAATGCAAAGCCACCCTTTCGCAGTCGAGCGTGTGCATTATTTGCGTGAGTGGGCTGTATCAGCAGAATATGAACAAATACGTCAGGGCAACTACATGCGTTCAAATGCCGAAGGAGCCGTTAATGTTGAGGTAAATAATGATACTGAAGCTGATAGACTAAGGCGCCAGCTTGAGGAACTCCAACGTGAAATTGAGAGAATCCGTAGGACGGGAAACTAATCATAGCCTAAAAATTGCTCTACAACAATTAAATTTTCTGAACAGTGTAGGTTTATACTATTTGAAAATTGTATAAGCAATATACTAACTTTTAGGTTCTACCTGGGAATTACAAGCATGAGTGGCATAGCCACTTTTTTTTTGATTATATGCCTGAAAAGCTCCGCGCGCTTCTAGCATCTGTACAATACTAAAAGAATTAGGGTTTCGCATTAAAGAGCGTAAAAATTTTAAACGAGTCATGCTTTGAGCTTCGGTGTCTAGCTCCTCAAAGATACGGATTTTTTGGTGTCGCGATAAATCTCCTTTAATTTGTGCCATTATCGAGACAATCATTTGCTGTGGTTCAACCTGCATAATTTGCAAAAATTTAGATAAAGTTTCCACAATTGTGCTTTGGCTTTCCATACTTAAAGGCAAATTATGAAATAGCATTACCGACGTTGCGTGATGACGGCTTTTATCTGTCAAAAAACCTTGTAATATCAAGCTTATATCAGGTTCACGGCATTCTATTGCCAAGCTACGGTAATAGCTCAAACTCCACCCGTCCAAAACAAGGAGGACAAATAAAATAACAGCTTTATCTTGAGTATCAATTACATCATTTAAAAATTTGAGTAATTGATTGCCTTCGTCTTGCCGTGTTAGTGATGGTAGAATTGGAATAAATGGTTTAATTTTGGCTAGGTGCATCGCTTCATCAGCACAAAACAAGCTATAGAGCATTTGTTCTTCAGTACTTTCATGCATCAGTACCAGTTTTGCCATATAATTTACACAAGCTTTTTCAATTGCGTATATTTGTTCTAGTACATAGTAATTGCAAAGCTGTAATATTTTGGTTTGATGGTAAAAATCAGCAGACTGAAAGCTTTTGACTTCGTTCAAGCCAAAATAGCTGGCGCCCCAGTAGATAGGGGTACTCTCTGTAGGTGATAATTGACTGTTATGCCCAAGTCGGGCGCCTAGTTCAGAAGAAAGCCAACATAAAAGTTTATTTTCTTCGGAATTTGGTAGATTTGACCCTGGTATAAATTGTTGTTTAATCATTTATTTATAAATCAGACGACACCACAGACAGCGTACCTAGCCGAGGTTGCATCACAAAATATAAAATATTCACGCTCGTGGTAGAAAGGGAATGCCAAAAAAAAACTGCTCTATATTCCAGCCTGTCATAAATAGAGCAATTTAGCTATTTAGTTATGTGGCAGTAAAAAATCTGTCATATTTTCAACCCCATTTTTTGCAATTTGTGGAATAGTGGAAACATCGCCTAGCTAGTTGCATGTTGTTTAAGTACAAATGTGATTAAGCAAACACTAAAAGAGACGCGGCTGCTGAACCAATGTCTCTACTCTTCAAAAAGTAAAAACTTACTTGAGTACTAGTTATTTACAACTAGAGGTTTCATGCAGCCCAAAAATATGTGTCGTCTCTTGCGCGCGTTGTCGCGTCAGGGTTTAGATGTTAGCTACGAAAATAAAACCTATTCGGTTCGCTTAAATAAATCAAAGCGAGATGTACCTGTTGCTTCGGTTCTTTTAGCCGAAGATTTTCCTGTTGAAGCAAAGGCTTTTAATCAACTTGCGCTACTTGCTAGTATGCAACATCCTGCTGGTGGTTGTGTGTGCGGTGCCTGTGCTACACCAGATTTCATCCAGGAGATGCAGGTGTTGCTATTGGTTCGGTTATTGAAACCGAGAATATGATGATTCCTGCTGCTGTCGGTTCTGATATTAACTGCGGGATGCGGTTACATGTTGCAAATTTAACCATCGATAAATTTCTGCCACAGCGTGATAAATTTGTCGAATTAATGAAAGGCGATTACTTTTTTGGTACTCGTGATGTGACGATGACCGCTTCAAGTATGCGCGCACTGTTTCAGGATGGTGTGCTAGGATGGCTTGATGCTATGTGGAAGGCGCCAACAGGAAGTTTCGTTAAATCAGATTTTGCACAGTTAGCCAAAGAAGTAGACCGTATTTTTCTTAATGGTTCGATGGAAGGTAACTGGAAAAAGGCGCCATGCGAACTTGTGCCAGATGAAGGAGTTGTGCGCGATGGAGGTTTAGCCACTATTGGTGGTGGTAATCATTTTGTTGAAATTCAGCGTGTAGACAAAATTGAAAATCGTGGACTCGCACATTTATGGGGAGTAAAAGAAGGGCAGCTTGCTTTTATGATTCATTCTGGTTCACGTAACGTCGGTAAATACATCGGTGGTGCATGGCGTGATAAAGCTTTATCTGCATGGCCGCCGGGCGTAAAATATCCTGACTCTCATATCTTCCCATTATCAATAAATTCGCATCCTGAACTCGTAGCAAGTTATCTACAAGCAGAAGCAACAGCAGCAAACTATGGATTTCTAAATCGTTTACTTTTAGCGGAGTTATTACGGTTACGGTTACGCCAAGTATTTGGTGATATCGAGGCGCCGCTAGTTTATCATTTACCTCACAATATTACTTTACCTCAACCCGTAATTAACAAATGGGTAACACGTAAAGGCGCCTGCCCAGCATTTGAGAACCAACCCGTAATTATTCCCGGTTCAATGGGCGCCAGTTCATATTTATGCGTGGGAAAAAGTAACCCTAAATTTCTAAATTCTGCATCTCACGGTGCAGGAAGACAACGTAGTCGCTTTGAGCTAACTCGTCAAGGTGCTTCGTATAGCGAACAAGAATTGGGGTTAACTGGAGTTGACTGTATTACTTTACGGGAAGAACGTCGAATTGAAGAGGCGCCTGTCGCTTATAAACCAATACAATCAGTTATTGATGTACAAGTAGAAGCAAAAATGATAGAAGTTGTAGCAATGTTAAGCCCAATATTAACCTTCAAAGCCTAAAAACAACAAACCATCTTGTGCAATCTCTTGTGGAATGGGCTATATTGGTCGTTAAAACAGTAAATATTTTAGAACTGTCTAAGAATGACTTCTAAAATTACAATTAGGGCGGGCAGGGATGCCCGCTCTATAAGATTGATTTTACAGTTCTATAGTTAAATATAGGTGTACTTAACTTTGATAAAATTTTAAAGATTCATCGATGGGGAGTGTAATTATAAATTCAGCACCTTCATTTTCGGTTGATGTGCATTTGATTGTACCACCGTGCTGTTCGACGATGATTTGATGACTTATAGATAAGCCTAAACCTGTTCCTTGTCCTACTGGTTTGGTAGTAAAAAACGGTCTAAAGATATTTTTGCAAACTTCTTTACTAATTCCACTGCCGTTATCAGTTATTTGAATATTAATTTCATTTTTTTGAGAATAAGATGTACAAATGCGAATAGTTGGTATTTCTTCTTCTGTTTGACTTGTGGCTGCTTTTTTATTTAGTGCGTCGATAGCGTTATTGATGACGTGAAAGAATACTTGATTTAATATACGCGGATTACAATATATTTTTGAAATTTCGCCATACTCTTTAATTACTGCAATATGTTTAGTCCGGCGCCCACAAGAGTTAAGACGATGGCTTAAAATTGTTAGTGTACTATCAATACCTTCATGAATATCAGCTTTTTTAAAGCCTGTTTCATTCAACCGTGAGAAACTTGAGAGCGACTGTACTATTTCACTAATACGAGTTGTGCCTGCTTCCATAGAATTTAGAATGTTCGGAAAATCTAATTTGATAAACTCTAAGTCACTTGAAGCTATGGCATTAATTATTTTACTATCAGGATTTGGGTATACAGAAGCGTAAGTCTCTAAAAGGTCTAATAAATTTTTAGTGTATGAACTAACATACCCTAAGTTGCCTTCTATAAAGCTGACTGGGTTATTAATTTCGTGTGCGACTCCAGCAACCATTTGCCCTAAAGCCAACATCGTCTCGCGATGAATTGATTGTAATTGAGATTGCTGAACTTTCTGCAATTGAAACAAAATAGTTTCAGCATTTTCTTTTGCCGCTCGGTACTTATCTTGTATTTGCAAAAATCGATTTAGAGTCCGATAGTACACGTTAACGCTAAACCAAACAAACAGCGCTCCGAGAAAGAAAACCATTCCAGTCAACAATGGTATCCATTCAAAAAGCTTTGCACTAATTAAATAAGCTAATAATGAGTAACCACACAGGAAAAAAATCATTAATCGATACATTATTTGCCAACTGGAACGGTCGGCTTCTATTTCAAATAAAGTTAAAATTTTACTTGTTCTAAAAATACACAGCCCCATAATTCCGGCGCCGAGAATAATCATGGTGACAATGATAGATAAAACAACTGATGAAGTCAGCATGAATTGATTGCACACTGTAATCTGACTATTCTATTATGTGCTAATTGTATGGAGTATGACAAACTAAGTATGGAATATTACTTAAACTTTAATATACTACTTAGTAAATTCATACCAAAATATTGTAAAAACCCGGTTTTAATACTATTTGTAGCTAAATATTCTCAATGCTTTCTTAGCTTCAGCCAAATTAGCCTTTTCTATTTCTCGGTTACTCTGTGATGAGACATTGAAATCTACCGTTTGATCTTTTAAATTCCAAATAGCAACTAATCGATTATTTTTTTACCCACTACAAATAAAAGCATCAATACTACAAGATTGTACTAACTGTCTATTTTTAAATTCATAAAAACCAATTGGAGTTCCATCATCAGTAACTCTAATGTATGCTGGTTTACGTTTATGTTGACATAAATCGTATCTTAAAGAACCTTGTGTTATTGTTTTATCCTTGTTTCTAGTAATTCAGATGCAATTTGTTCGCAATATCAGCGATGACTTGTTGTAATTTTACTTTTGCGGCATGAAAGTTTGGTACATCCCATTGGGGAATTAGCGGTTTGTCAAGGTCTTGCTCTGATAGATATGTTTGATATTTAATTTCTATTTGTAAAGTCTCTACGCTTTTGTTTTCGCTGTAATGTCTTGTAATATATCCACCTGTGAAGGTTTTATTTTTGACGACTTGATATTTTTGATTAATAAAAGCTAGCTCGACGGTGTTTATAAAGCGTTCTGTACAGGTTTTGCCGTTGATGTTGCCTAAACAAACTTGGTCATCTATTAACCCACCAAAGCTATGCAAGTCAAGTAAGTATACTTTGCCAAACTCTCGGACTTTTTGTTCGATAAGTTGGCTAAGTTGATTATGGTAAGTTGTATAATATTTATTAATGCGTTCTTGAATTTGGTACGGCGCCGGAGTAGTTTGATATATCGGTTGACCGAAAGCTGTTTGCATTGGAATGACCGCAGACCAAAAGTTACCGCTTAAAGGTTCTTTGGCTTGTCTGTTTAAATCAACTACGTAACGATTGTAGTTGGCTTGCATGACTGTTATGCCCAGAGATGGTAAAAAATCGTAAAGTTTTTGTAGATGCCAGTCGCTGTTGGGTAAGGATTGGAGATGAGCAGGCGCCATCATTAGAGCAATATCCGGCGGGATATATAAGCCACTATGAGGTAAATTAGCAATTAGCGGTATTGCTTGAACTGTAGGTGTATGTATTGTGAATAATTCCATTAATTTTGATTTGTGGGATACATTGCTGAAAAAGTATGTTAATGAGCAGGGACGTGTTAACTATGCTGCTTGGAAACGGGATGAACCAGAAGTGCTAGCTAACTGGCTATCGAGTATCGCGACACTACAAATAAACGAGAATGCAGGCACTCCCCTAAACATTAATGACCAGTTGGCTTTGTGGATAAACTTATATAATGCATTTACAGTTGCAACAATTTTAGACAAATATCCAATTAAGTCAGTATTACCAAGAATTTTAGGAATACCAAATTGGCTGGCTTTCTTATCGTTTTTTCAGCGTCAGATTTATATAGTTGGCGGTAAAAACTACAGTTTAGCTGAAATTGAAAACAAGATACTGAGAGAAAAATTACAGGAACCACGAATACATTTTGCGATAGTATGCGCTTCTATCGGTTGTCCGTTACTGCGTGCGGGTGCTTACTACCCCGACCAAGTTCTTTCTCAATTAGATAGTGACGTGCGTCGTTTTATTAATAATCTAGACAAAGTAAAATACGATGCAGATAAAGACATACTCTATTGTAGCAAAATCTTTAAATGGTACCGTCAAGACTTTCTACAGGTGGCGCCATCTGTACCCGAATATATACGTTCTTACTTAAATACCAAACTACCACTCACAGCATCAACTTCAGTAAAATATTTGTACTATGATTGGAATCTTAATCAACAGTATATTTGAGTGGAACAGGCATCCTGCCTGTTCTTCTAGCGAATATCCTCATAAAACTTTTTTAAATAATTAGCATCAACACCAACACCCCACAAAATTCCCACATATAAATAAATAGCTGTTGCTTTAATTGCACCCCAACGTGCAACGCGACGGTCAGAACTTGTAACAACGCGGTTAACTAAGCGAATTTGTCCTAATTTGGATAATTTTAAACACAAATCACCATCTTCCATAATTGGTAATGCTTCATTAAATCCACCACATTTTAAAAAATCCTGGCGTCTACAAAACATTACTTGGTCGCCAAATAATAATCGCAAACCTTTAAAAAATGAGTAGGGACGAAATATTAAGGGTGCATAGTAAGTTTTGAGGTAATTGTGCAGCGATATACCCCAGCGTGTTGTTTGAGTACCTGTCATTAAAGAAATAAACCCACCACAGGAAATTTTTGAGTTTGTCAGAGTTTGTTCAATCACTGTGACTATATCATGGGATACCTGAGTATCAGCATGGAGAAAGCATAAAATATCACCACTCGCATACAAGGCGCCAAAGTTCATTTGAACCGCACGTCCTTTAACATCACATTTAATAATTTCTACATCTACATTAAGAGGGAAAAAATGCAAGCAGTGTTTAGCTAATTCGATTGTATTATCTGAACTTCCTCCATCAACTATCAGAATTTCTTTTGCTTTTGGGTTAAGAACAGTTAGCTGACGCAGTGTTTGCTCTAAACTGCTTGCTTCATTAAGAGTGGGTATGATAATCGATACACTCGACATTATCTTCTCGTTGTTTTTTGGCGCCGCATCCAGTTTAATCCAAGAGTGACAGCCGCTACCACAATCACAATAAAAAATATTAAGCCAGCTATTCTTTTCATAGTCAGATTACCTCAATTATTGTTTTATCCATAATGCTAAACCACCACCGCGACCACGCGCTGCAATGAAGTTTTCAGTTACTAAAAAGAATGCAAAAAACGCTAGTTTGGCTATTTTTTGGTCATAAAAATTACTTATATTTGTTTGACTACCAGGGACATTACCACTATATAGTTTGTGATTAAATAAATTTATTTCATAAGTATGGAAGTCAAAAGCTAGTAGATTTTTTTTATCGATATATTGAGTTAAGCCTGATAATTCTAGCGCAAATCCGCCAAACTGAATTTTATTACTTATTCTACCTCTGTTTATAGATGTATCTAATGTATCAAAACCTATATAAGCAGGAGAAAATTTAGGCATGTAAAAACCTTTACCTAAAATTATGCCGGAACGTTTTCTGACTTTACGTGTTCCGGTGGCAAAACATAGGCGCCAGTTCCCTGATAATGAGGTAAACGGGTATGTTAATTTTTGTTGCTTTGCTGTTTTCTCTGCTTGTAGTAGTGCATTCACAACTACATCAGGTTTGGGACGAGTTTTACTGCTATCTCGAAATGCATCTGCTGCTTGGGCTAAGTCGGTAATAAAATCAGTGTTCGATATTACAGTTGCAGGTTCCATATACAGTAACTTCGTAAGTTTGCGCTTTTAACCCTGGACGTAATTTATCTAAACTAACATTGGGAAAAGCCTCCCAAGGAATATCTTCTATTGTTTTGCACCCACGACAATAAAAGTGATGGTGCTTTTCTACATTCGCGTCGTAGCGTGATACACCCGCTTCTAAAAGCACTTCACGCACTAAACCAACATCGCGTAAAGCTTGAAGCGCACTGTATACCGTTGCTTGCGATGATATTGGCGCCTGCTTATTCAAGTCAAGAAGTATCTGCTCTGCTGTTGGATGGTCTTGACGTGATAGTAAGTTCGCGTAAACGGCAAACCGCTGAGGTGTCACTTTTAGACCTTTCCCTCTTAAGGTCTTAACTATATCATCGACTAATTCTTTCATTGCTTATTGCTGCCACTTAATGGTGTCTCTATATTGTAATGGTTCGCGTCTTGAAATCATACTACAATCAGAAGCATTACTGAATATGAGTATTTATTACTATTGACTAATTCTTAAATCAGAATTATTCTGAGTTGGAGTAAAAAGACAAACCAAATCCTAGAAACCCGGTTTCTACGCATTCATTGTCGCAGACAAATCGTCATTTTTATAAAAGATTTGAATGAAGAAACCGGGTTTCTGAGCGTAGTCCAGCAACAAACATACATATATTAGGAGTAGATGAGATGGTAGCGGTAACAAAAGTACCAAACGTAGTTTTCAAAACCCGTGTACGCGATGAGTCAATTGGTGGATCTAACCCTTTTCGTTGGCAAGACCTGACGACACAAGAAATTTTTGGTGGAAAACGAATTGTACTGCTTGCATTGCCTGGAGCGTTTACTCCTACCTGTTCTTCGACGCACTTACCACGTTATGAAGAACTTTACGATGAAATTAAAGCGCAGGGAGTTGACGAGGTTATTTGCTTGTCTGTGAACGATGCGTTTGTGATGTTCCAGTGGGCTAAAAATTTAGGTATCAAAAGAATGTTTATCTTGCCTGATGGCAATGGTGAGTTTACCCGTAAAATGGGAATGCTGGTGGATAAGTCCAACTTGGGTTTTGGAATGAGGTCTTGGCGTTATGCAATGGTGGTTAATGATTGCAAAATCGAAAAAATATTTATAGAAGAAGGTCACGAAGATAATTGTACTACTGACCCGTTTGAAGTTTCTGATGCTGACACGATGCTTGCTTATCTTAAGAGCGCTCGTGTAGGCGCCGCAGTATAAACTGAGGTAAAGGGTAAAGGGAAAAACCTTTACCCTGTATTATTATATATATGGAAAAAGCAACATTTGGGGCTGGCTGTTTCTGGGGTGTAGAGGCAGCATATCGTAAAGTGAAGGGAGTACTATCAACTTCTGTTGGGTACATGGGAGGACATTTTGAAAACCCGTGTCATCTTGATG
This sequence comes from Calothrix sp. FI2-JRJ7, assembly GCA_019359675.1. Taxonomy (GTDB): domain Bacteria; phylum Cyanobacteriota; class Cyanobacteriia; order Cyanobacteriales; family Nostocaceae; genus Dulcicalothrix. The sequence continues at coordinate 104,581 of JAHHGX010000081.1, read as the reverse complement.
TGGTGTCGCGAATTACTGGACACGCAGAAGTAGCGCAGATTGAGTATGACCCTGCAATTGTAAGTTATGAAGAGCTACTAAACATATTTTGGGACATTCATGACCCTACAAGTTTAAATCGACAAGGCGCCGACCGAGGTGAACAGTATCGTAGTGTAATTTTTTACCACACAAGTCAGCAAGAAACTATCGCCAGAAATTCTAAACAGAGTTTACAATCTTCTGGAAAATTTGAAAAAGCTATTGTAACAGATATCAAACCCGCTTCAACATACTGGTTAGCATCAGACGAACATCAACAGTATTTCGAGAAAGTTCGTTGTAATAATAAGAATAATTATTAAATTGAATAGGTAGGGTGCGTCAAAGCTATTACAATCTTCAATCAAATGAAAAATTATGGGCTTTGACGCACCACCGAGAATCTGGTGCTACAAGTCTTTTCATCTTGAGTGGAATTTTCCCGTGGTGTCACACACCCTACCATACCGTAACGGCAGGCGCCAACGCCCCAAATTAAATGACACGAACCACTAGTTCATGTCATTAATTTTAGTGGGTTAAAAAAACGAACCGCAAAGCACGCAAAGGACGCTAAGAAAGAATTAGGAATAAAGGACACACCAAAACTTTATTCCCCAAATTTTATGAGACAGACCCTAATGGTCTGTCTCATAAAATTTGAGAGGTTGTGGCACAAAGTCCCAGATGTGTAGTAAAGGTCAATTTACTCTCCTCTCTCCGTGTACTCTGTGTCTCTGTGGTAAAAAACTGTATGACCATGATTTTGATCAACAATGCAATACGCTACGTTACAGTAATCTGTAAAGATTTTATGAAGAATTTATGAAAGCTAGTAAATTTTCCGGAATGAAATTATATTGGTACAACACGCGGTTTTTACGCAGGTGATATTACTGCTTGGGGAATGTCAAAAATTATTTACCGTTTTATGAATAAAACATTTGTTATTTAACTATTTGTATTATTATAGATATGAAAATTGCTGTTATTGGTGCTAAAGGTTTACCTCCTAAACAGGGAGGAATCGAAAACTACTGTGCGGAAGTATACCCTAGAATAGTTACACAAGGACATACTGTAGATTTATTTGCACGTTGTTCTTATACCGAAGGTAGCTGGTTTGGTTCGAGCAACTATCAAGGTGTGCAAGTTATATCTTTACCAAGTTTTTTTACAAAAGGTGTAGATGCGTTTATGAGTTCTGCTCTAGGTGCAGTGGCAGCATCTGGTAGGCAATATGATATAGTACATTTCCATGCTTTAGGTCCAGCTTTATTTAGTAGCATTACAAGCGTTTTACGAGCTTCTAAAATTGTTGTAACTTGTCAAGGTTTAGACTGGCAACGTGCGAAGTGGGGGAATTTTTCGAGTCAAGTAATTTTAGCTGGTGAGAAAGCAGCGGTAAAGTATGCTGACGAAATTATCGTAGTATCCCAAGCACTACAAAGTTATTTTTCCGAAACTTACAAACGCGATACAGTTTATATTCCTAATGCACCTGCTGGTTATTCAGAATCAGACCCAGACTTTGCTTATGGTAAAGCTTTAGGACTTACACAAGGACGTTACTTACTATTTTTAGGTAGATTAGTACCAGAAAAATGTCCAGATTTATTAATCGAAGCTTTTCTTCGACTTAAATATCAAGGTTGGAAACTTGTGCTAGCAGGTGGTATTAGTGATACTCAAGCATACACAAATTTAATGCTGCAAAAAGTTGCAGGTAGTAAACAAATTGTGTTTGCAGGAGAATTGCGTGGTAAACGGTTAGCTGAAATTGTCCGAGGTGCAGGATTATTTGTTTTACCCTCTAATGTTGAAGGTTTACCACTAGCTATGCTCGAAGCAATGTGTGAAGGTGTTCCTGTACTGGCAAGTAATATTCTTCCTCACCAGCAACTTGTAGACCAAGAGCGTGGTGTACTATTTCAGAATGGTGATATCGATGGTTTTGTAAATGCTTTGAAATGGGCATTAAATCATCCCAATGAACTGGCAAATATGGCAGTCAATGCACAGCGTCATGTTCAGCGTTACTATACTTGGGATAAAATAACAGCACAGAATATAGAAGTTTATCAGAATTTGTTAGGCGCTAGCAAAGCCGAAAAAACAGCGTATATCGTTTAGTTTTGTTACTAAAACTAGTGTTTGTACGGTTATGTGATAGACGAATTCTGCATTTATTGAGATAAAAGTTATGGAAAAAGGCATATCATCTTTATGGGCAGTTGTTAGAAGGCGGAGTTTACCAGCCTTTTTAACTTTATCAGCAGTAATGGCAGGCGCCGTCACCTACTTAGCGGTAGCTCCACGTATGTATGAGACAAGCTCCCGGTTAATGCTCGATAACAAAAGTGTCTCGGTATCTGCACTTGGACGTGACATCACTCAATTAGATGCAGGAACTCCAGGAGGAGCAAGTCCATTAGCTGACCAAGCAGAATTAATTAAATCACAGCAAGTTCTCGAAAAAGCCCTTACTGCTCTCAAAGCTAACCCTCAAACAGGTTCTTCTTCAGAAAAACTTTCATTTAAACAACTTAGTCGCGATTTAAAAGTCAAAATTATTCCTGCTACTAATATCCTGGAACTTCGCTATAAAGCAGCAGACGCTGTGTTTGCTACTAGGTTAGTCAACGCAGTTACTGACGCAATGGTTGAAGAAAACATCAAATCCATGAGTTCAGAAGCGACGAAAGTCAGAGAATTTCTAGAGAAAAACGAAGTTCCCAACGCTCAACAACGGCTCAAAGCAGCCGAAATTAAAGAAAATAAATACCGTCAAACAAGTGGTGTTGTTTCTTTTGATGAGCAAAGTAAGAGTTTGGTGACAAGTCTGGCAAATCTCGAAGACCAAGAACGAATGCTGTTTGCTCAACTACAAGAAGCACGTTCGCGAGATGCTTCATTGCGTCAAGTTACTAATTCGAGTAACCTAGGTAGTGCATATGCTTCGGTACGTAGCGGTCAAGATGAGCAAATAAAAAACTTGCGAGTAAAACTAACTGAGTTGCAAACGCAAATAGTCGCTCTTCAACAGCGTTTTACTCCTCAACATCCAGAGTTAAATAGCTTGATACAACAACGTGATACTTTGCGTGCAATGTATCAACAAGAATTAGCGCGTGTATCTAGTGGAAATGCACTCACTAGTGTATCGAATGATAATTTAAGCCAAACTCTTAACTCTCAACTCGTTACAAATACAGTTGAGGGAACAGCAGTTGCAAATAAATTACGAACTTTGCAAGCAGAAAGAGTCAAGCTGCAAGCTAGACTCGCGCAGCTACCTATTAAACAGGAACCTTTAACAGCGTTAACACGCGCACGTGAACAAGCTGCTGAATCATTCAAGGCACTTGAGCGTAAACTCGAAGAAGCTCGCATTGCCGAAGCTCAAAAAGTTAGTAATATTCGTGTTATTGAAGTCGCGACTGTTCCAACGGTTCCTAGTACACCCAAATCCACAATTATTTTAGCTATTGCAGGCGCCTTTGGAATTCTTTTATCAACGGCTATGGTGCTTCTACTCGAAATGATGGACAACCGCTTGCATGATGTCGCTGAAGCTGAGTTGTTAGAGTTACCTTTACTAGGAGTTTTGCCACGTCTATCGAAATCGAATTTAGCGCTCGCAGAAGCCGACTTATTCCTAGATGATATGGGATTAGTCGAGCCGTATCGAATGCTATTAAAAACACTCGAATGCCGCAGTGCTAGTAAATTACATTCAATTGTCGTCAGCAGCGCACTGAGTGGTGAGGGCAAATCGGTAGTAGTATCACATTTAGCAGCAGTTTCGGCAATGCTATCGCGTCGAACTTTACTTATCGATGCTGACTTACGCCGACCTAAGTTACACCGTGTATTCAATTTGCAAAATGCGCCAGGTCTTAGTGACGCTATTACCCAGAGTCGGCGCCTTGCAGATTTTGTTCAGCCTACAGCAATTGAAAACCTTTCTGTATTAACTTGCGGTTCCATGTCCACACGTCCATCGCAGTTACTCGAATCTAAACAAATGAAAGCTTTGATGATGGAAGCTGCCGAAAATTATGATTTAGTAATTTTAGATACTCCTCCACTCAGTGTTTGTGCAGATGCAACGACATTAGGTCAACTTAGCGATGGCATTATGCTAGTGACTCGTCCTCGTTACACCATCAAAGAAATATTTCAGAAAGCAGTATCCGATTTGACGCGCGACCGCATTCCAATGTTAGGAGTAGTAGTAAATGGAATTAATACGCTTAGTGACAAATACTATCGTAACTACCGTAATATAAGTGATGACCAAACTACATTACCGAAGGGGTTAGCACGCATTGGCGGCACCTTTAACCCGAATAATACATCAGAGAGGTAAGTATGGCGCCAACAAATCAACACCAATTACCTTTAGTAACATTCCTGGTATCGGCATGTATAGCAATAGGTTTTGCTGCTGGTGTTGCAGTTGGAATACAGCCGTTATTGATGGGTTTAGCGGTAGTTGTAATACTAGCGCTAACCTACTTTTTTGCAAGTTTTTCTCAAGCTGTTCTCGTACTGTTAATAGTGCGAAGTTCAGTAGACATATTTTCGCAGTTACAAATACCTTCTGTTTTAGCAATTGGTATTGATATACTAACGCTAATGTATGTCACTAAATTACTACTGCAACAAAAAAAAGTCCACACAGATAGCTTTTGGTGGTTTTTTGTTGTATGGATATTAACGCAAGCGGTTTGGGTAGTGCTTTTACCCCTTGGTGGTTTAGGACTAGATGGCGCCTATCTAGTAGATAGTTTACGCGAATGGGTACGGTTATTTTCTTGGTTGATGATTTACTTGCTAGTAATGCAACTCAAAGACCAAGTAGAACCATCTGTAATGTTGTCTCAATTATTACTAGGGTTAGTACCGCCAATAACATTAGCTTTACTGCAAATGTTTCTACCGTCCATATTGCCACCTTTGCTGTCAGGAAGCGATGCACGTATTAAAGGTACCTTTGGACACCCTAACAGTTTCGCAACTTACCTACTACTTTTTATCTCTTTAACTTGGTGGAAACTAGGTGAAGCTAAAAATCGTTTACCGTGGATTTTGTTATTAGGAGTATTATCGATGTTTTTTGTCAGCACCAAAGCTTTATTCAGCTTAATGATGCTGGCAATATTCGTGTTAGTACTAATTGTACCACGATTAAATTTGCTAAAACTCATTGGTGGAATACTGTTTTTCATGTTTGTAATTGGTTTATTTGCCAGCACTCCATTTGGACAAGAACGTTTGAGTTCGCTAGGTAATACACCTTTATTAAACCCTGATATGGATATTTCACGCGCAATTCTGCTTGCTCAAGGAGATAATAACAGCTTTAACTGGCGCCTGTCCCAGTGGACGTACTTACTCGAACAATGGCAGGAATATCCATTGTTTGGTTTTGGGTTAGGACTAAGTATACATGTCAGCACGAACAAACTTTTACCTCACAACGACTATATACGCGCATTAGTTGAAGGAGGAATTGTTGGATTTACCACTTATATTTTATTCTTTTTTGCCCAAGGTGTTCGGTTGTGGAGCATTATAAAATCTCCTTTAACAGTCGCTTCACAACGTTCGCTATGTTTAACTTTGTTGGCGTTTTTACTTGCTGTACCCGTTGGGATGATTACCGAAAACATTTGGAGTCATACAACGATGTTTTTCTATTGGTGGACAATATTAGCAATTGCTGGTTGGCAGTGGAAACCACAAACAACTACTCCTTAAAGCCTTTTTTATCAAATCAACCAATATTAATAATCAAATGAGAAGCATAATTAACTATATATTCCAAGATTGGCAAACCAATAAAGACAGCAGTTCTAAAACACGTTTTGCTTTAACTTTTTTTCGTTCCGCACAAATAATTGGGAAATTTCCTGTTCCATTAAACATATTTTCCAAAATCTACTGTAATCTTTATATTTTTGTCGTCGAGTGGATACTTGGAATAGAATTACCTTGGGATGTCCAAGTCGGCAAGAATTTGAAGTTATTACATGGAATCGGGTTAGTTGTTAACCATTATTCGACAATTGGAGATAATTGTACCTTAAGGCATAATACCACAATTGGAAATAAAAAACTAGCTGATGGCTCTTGTAGTGCTTGTCCACAAATAGGAAATAATGTTGATATCGGCTCGAATGTTGTAATTATTGGCGCCGTTACTATTGGAGATAATGCTGTAATTGGAGCGGGTTCTGTTGTTGTAAAGGATGTTCCTGAAAATGCGGTTGTTGCCGGAAATCCTGCTAAAGTTATTCGCATTAATCATACCTTAACTAGGAATAATCTACACTCTATGCTACAAGAGATGGAATTTATCCCCCCAACCCCTTTTAATAAGGGGGGCTAAGAATTTGCTGTATCGCGTATTTATAAAGTATTTGATTTTACAGCGGTATTAGCATAAAATTATACAATTGTTCCGTATTTATAGTTAAATGATAATTGATAAAATAAAACGGCTATTATCAGACCGCTTTATTAGTAATATTGGCTGGTTAGGGGGTGCAGAACTTTTTAATCGGGTTGCAAGGTTAGCCACTACTGTGGTATTAGCTCGTACTTTTACTTCGTATGATTATGGTGTTGCTTCATTAATTTTTACTATTGTTGATTTTGGCTATGTTTTAACTATTAATCCTGGATTTGGCGCCAAACTTGTGCAAGCAACTGAAGATGAGCTAGAAACTGTGTGCAATACGAGTTACTGGCTAAATTGGGTGGTATGTATATTATTATTTATATTTCAATGTTTAGCAGCATTCCCAATTGCTAGTTTTTATAAAAATAGTCAACTGATTTTGCCGATTTGTGTAGTTGCAACAGCTTATTTATTTCTACCTATATTTACTATTCAAGCTAATCTTATCCAACGTGAAAATCGATTAAAAATCACTGCTATATCTACAGCAGTACAATTAATTTTTGGAAATATTTTAACTATAATTTTAGCTTTGGGTAAAATGGGGTCTTGGGCTGTAATTTTACCTGTAGTTATGACTATACCCATTAATATTATAGTCAACTTGATGAATCATAGCTGGCGCCCGCCCAAATCGTTTACATTAGATAAATGGCGTGTAATTACTACCTTTGGGCTAAAAATGCTTGGTGTAAATGCACTAAGTAAACTGAGAATGAATTTAGATTATTTATTAGTGGGATATTTTATTGGTATTGAAGCATTAGGAGTGTATTTTTTCGCGTTTAATGCAGGTTTAGGAATTAGTCAAAGCGTCATCAATGCTTTTACGTCAGCGCTTTACCCTTATTTGTGTTCTGTACAGAGTGACAAAGTGCAAATGAAAAAGCAGTTCTTTCGAGGATTAAAAACTATTGCATTAATTGTGATTCCATTGGTAATTTTACAATCTAGTCTGGCGCCGTTTTATGTGCCGATTGTATTTGGGAAAAAATGGGTAGAAGGAATACCGATATTGATTGTAATTTGTTTATCGGCTATACCTATAGCATTATCGCGAGCAACTTCGCAGTTACTGCAAGCTGTAAATAAAACGCATCTTGATTTTTACTGGAACTTAATTTTTACAGGTATTTTTGCTGTTTCGCTCTTGATTGCAGTTAAGTATGGCATTTTTGCGGTTGCATGTACTGTATTAATATCACAGGTTATTGCAATACCTATTTTTACTATTTGGGTCATGAAAAAGGTGTTTACACAACAACCTGATAAAATCGCCATACCCAAGTAGAGACGTTACATGTGACGTCTCTACTAACATGCAGGCGCCACAAATGCTTTAGAGTGATGTATAACTGTTGGTGCGGTACTTGTTAATATAATACTTCCATCTTTATCTACTTTCCATGCTTGTGCTTCTATAACTGAATTATTATTGTTGTTATATGTAGTGAGGGTCTGAGATTGTTGATTCGGATTTTGCACTGTAGGATTTTCTGGGTAATTTTCTAGAGAAATCCAATCGTTATCTGGTATTGTAGTGTTTCTTAAAAATTCTGTTGGATTTGTAGCTAGTCCTCTGCGTCCAACTATAGAGAATTTGTTTTGCCGAGTAGTGTCTGCTTTGCAAGCTTGGGTTATTGTTGGTACATTAGGTTTTTCTGGTAAATTAACTAAACCGCTACTACTATCAACATCTGGAGTAATAATGCTTACTACCCCGTCTAAATTCGCATTAGTTTGAGAAATTGCAGAAATGTCACTTGTAGAAAGCTTTTGTGAGTCGATTTGAGATGGGTCGTTACTACCTATCTTACGTATTAAATCTTCTCGATTAAGTGCTTTGATACCTAATATACCATTCGCGTTAATTGTAATTTTACCACCAGAACCGCTAAACGCATTGGCTATAATATCGTTATTTTCATTTCTTGCCGCAACTATAAAACCGTTACGAGCATTAATTGTGATGTTACCACCATCACCGCTTGATTGTATTTTACCTGCACTGGTAGATATTAAACTATTACGACGCATCTGTAATAATTGTGTTTGCAAGGTAATATTACCACCTTGCCCTAAATCTGTCTCGGATGTAATTTTGCCTTGATTATCAATGAGTATAGAATTTGCTGTTATATCTAAGTTACCTGCTTTACCTAAATTAAATCTGTCTCCAAGATATTTTCCACTACTATTAATTTCGACTCTACTACCTACCTTTATTTCTGCACCATTATTAACTATTAGTTTACCTGTATTAACAGTTAATTTCCCAGCATTTCCAGAACCTAATGTGGTAGCAGATAAATTACTGTTATTTTCAGGAGATTTACCTATTATTTCTACTAACTGTGTAGCATTAATAGTCAAATTGCCAGCATTGCCTGTTGCAGGTAACACATCTTTAAATAATGATTCTTGTGTATTTATACCGCTTGATTCAACTACTATATTTCCTCCATCTTTAACTCGTAATGTTCCAGTATTAATGTTAACATTCCCTGCGTTTCCATCTTTGTAAGTCGTACTACCTAATGTACTAATAGCGAAATAATTCAATTCAGTATATGAACCACCAAGCACATCTATATTAGAAGCATTTATAGTTAAATTTCCTCCTGTACCATTTCCAACTGTACCAGCTAGCACTTGGGCGCCATCTTTAAGTATGAGTTTATCTGCATCAATAACAATATCACCAGCATTTTTGTCACCTAAAGTTAGGTTAAAAATACCACTAACACCAAATATTTCTACAATATTGCCAATAACATGAATATTTCCACTACCGCTATTACCACTAGTTGTAATATTCGATGAATTTGAAAGATTTTTGCTTGTAATTTGTATGTTTTGAAAATTCTTAACATCTTTGTAACCAAAAATCCAATCTCCACTTGTTGGTATTAAATTCACAAAACTATTACTTCCAACGCTTCCAAGTTCTATTTGACCTAATGGTGCTGTTAAATTTCCTGACTCTAAATAAATATCACCACCTATTAATGCTAAAGTTTTGCCAGGTGAAACCCGCAAACCTTCAGGATTATTAAAATAGCCAGTTGCACCGTTCGGACTTGCCTGAGATTGATTACGAATTGATGCAGGATTGGTGCCAAATTGTAAACCAATTGGTGTACTTATTGTAAGTAAAGGTGTTTGAGGTTCTACTGCGCTATATTTGCTACCATCCTCAAATTTTATACTGCTAGCTGTAGTGCCAACAAACGAACCGCCAATATCTAATGAAGCATTGGCGCCGAATATAATACCGTTAGGATTAATTAGAAACAGATTCGCGGCGCCGTTACTGCGAAGTGTACCATCGATATTAGAACTAGACTTGCCTGTAACTCTAGTAATTATGTTTTGAATATGTAGAGAGTTGTTGAAGTAAGCTGTTTCTCTATTTAAAACTGAAAATTCTTCAAAACTGTGAAATAAGCTTTTCCCAGCTTGCGTTCCACCTTCTATCACTTTGGTGTCACCTTGACCGGAAACGCGCGAATTTATAGGTAAGGTAGTATCTGAAGTAATTTGAGCTACACACGTATTAGATAGTACACTTATTTGTAATGTTGCTGCAAGAAATATAACTCTTGCACAATCTAACTTAATGTAATGTACCCACGGATGTAACATTTGTGTAACCACGAGCGCGAGAATATTTTGTAAGGTGGGCTAGGCGCCCACAATACTACATTATCAGCAAGGGCAGCACCGACCATTGCACAAACAGCAACTAAATAGCTTTAATTCCTCTCCTGGAATTTGTTTTAAGCTTTGCTGCATTTCCTGGTCGCTAAGTGCTACACCCATGCTTTGTATTTTATTCAAGTTAATAACAGCCTCAAACTTAATCACTTTATCAGCCGTCAAACCATAACGCTTAACTATATCATCCATTTGAGAGTTATTTAAGAGTTTCATAAATTCTTGCAAAACATCATGTTGCAATTGCTGCAATTTGCTTGCATCCTCTGGAAGTGTACCGAAACCAGCGTCAGGGTAGGTGTTTGATTCTAGTTGTTTGCTCATAAGTATTGTAAATGTTATCTTTCTGTAAGCACAAACTAAAAGCGTTGTGCTTTTGCCTTTCTATAGATGCGAGGCTTATCAACTTATGCATCACAACAAAAAAAACGCCAGTATCAGGGATGTAACAAGCTGTACACTTGAAATTATGCCAATTTGGCATAAATTTAGGCAGTATGTGTTGAGATTAACTTAAATACCATAAAATTGTCAAAGCTTAAGAAATAATTGTCATTCAGATGGCATACGCGTTAAGTAGGACTTTTGTACTTACGCTTAGTTTGAGTGGTGTGGTTTAGCAAATTCGTTTATTATGTTTTATAAATTGCTTTTAAACAGTCGTATTCAGCGATTTTACATTCCTTTATATCTTGTTGTTATAACTCTTGTTAACACAGTAGAATCACTGAAAGCACAGGTAATAAGACCAGAGGATTTACCAGGTAGACAGCAAAATCCAGATTTCCCGCGTCCAGAAATAAAGCCACCATCTGATAGACCTTTGCCTGAACCAACGGCGCCACCACAGTTGCCACCTCCCGAACAATTGTTACCGGGCAGCGACGTAAATACACCGACAGCACCCGAACAAAATCAGCCTGGGGATATCCCGCAGACAATAAAAGTAACAAAATTCAACGTGAGTGGTAGTACTGTATTCAGCGCGAAAGATTTTGATAAAATTACAGAAAAGTATAGAAACCGTCCAATTACAATTGCCGAGCTATTTCAGGTTCGCTCGGAAATTACAAAGTATTATGTTGACAGAGGTTATATTACGAGTGGAGCATATATACCACCGCAAAAGCTCAAGGATGGGGTAGTTGAAATTCGAGTTATTGAAGGTTCGCTCGAAGAGATTAAGGTAAACGGTACACGCAGACTCAATGCTGGTTATGTACGAAGTCGTTTAGAAATTGCCACTAGAAAACCTTTAAATAGAGAACGTTTGCTCGAAGCGTTGCAAGTTCTTCAGTTGAACCCGTTAATTCAAAATCTTTCTGCGGAACTAGCTGCAGGTACTCGTCCTGGTGTTAGTACACTTGCAGTAGAGGTGCGTGAAGCTAAGACATTTGACGCGCAGTTTAGTATTGATAATGGACGTTCACCAAGTGTAGGTAGTTTTAGACGCTCTGTGCAATTAAGCGAAGCAAACCTTTTAGGATGGGGTGATAGTTTGAGCAGTAGCTATACGAATACTGATGGTAGCAACTCTTTTGACTTTAACTATACAGTCCCAATTAATCCTCGCAACGGTACTTTTGCTTTTAGTTACGGAACATCTGACAACAACGTTATCGAACGTCCCTTTAACATACTTGATATTGAATCTTATTCAAAATATTACGAAGTTACACTACGTCAACCCATAATTCAAAAACCAAATCGTGAGTTAGCAGTAGGACTTGCACTAACTCGACGCGAAAGTCAAGCTAGCTTATTAAATGACGACCCAAATGGCCCAATTCCATTTCCTGCTGTTGGCGCCGACTCTAATGGTAGAACTAGTGTAACAGCATTACGGTTTATTCAAGAATGGACGCAGCGCGATAGTCAGCAGGTATTTGCCGCACGTTCGCAGTTTAGTATTGGACTCGATGCACTTAATTCTACAACTAACGCCGATTCTCCAGATAGTAGGTTTTATGCATGGAGAGGACAAGCACAGTGGGTAAGGTTACTTGCTCCTGATACTTTATTACTTTTACGTGGTGATTTACAGTTTGCCGACAGACCACTTGTTGCACTCGAACAATTTGGTTTAGGTGGACAACAAAGTGTTAGAGGATATCGTCAAGATGCGCTGCTTACTGACAACGGATTTTTTGCTAGTGCAGAAGTTCGCTTACCAATATGGCGCCAGCGTCAGTCACAATCAGTATTACAAGTAGTACCCTTTATTGATGTCGGTACATCATGGAATAAAGGTGATACTCCAAATCCCGAAACAAGTACTTTAGTATCAACAGGTTTAGGATTACGATTACAGTTGGGTAGCCGGTTAAATGCACAAATAGACTGGGGTATTCCTTTAGTATCTATAGACTCAAGGAAAAACACGTGGCAAGAAAATGGTATTTATTTCTCCGTTATTTACAATCCATTTTAAGATTGTGGATTAGACGAGATTTGATATTAGTGAGTTTATTAATATGTGGGTTTGCACTACCAAGTCTTGCAAACCCGCATTATACACAAAGTATCACCCCAATAATCCAAAACCAAAAATCTCAAACCGACCAAGGCAAACTATTATATGATGCTGGCAGATATTCAGAAGCCGTACAAGTGTTACAGCAAGCAGTACAAGAATATCAAAAAAAAGGTGATGCTTTAAAACAAGCTGCCACCTTGGCTAATTTATCTTTAGCATATCAGCAGCTTGGTAATTGGAAGTTGGCATCTGAAGCACTTACAACTAGTTTGCGTTTACAAGGAGCAGAACCAAAAAACCAAAACCTATTAGCCCAAACTTTAATCATACAAGGGCGCCTATTATATTCTACAGGGCAAACGAATGCAGCACTCTCGACATGGGCACAAGCAGAAAAAGTATTTGAGAAAGCAGGTAATAAACACGGTAGTTTAAAAGCGCGTGTTCACCAAGCACAGTCACTACAAATATTGGGTTACTATCATAATGCTGTCAAACTTCTCAAAGAAGTAAATGCGGCATTTGACTCACAACCAGATTCAATAGAGAAATTAGCGGGTTTGCGTTCGCTAGGTGATGCTTTGCAATTAGTGGGAGATTTAAAGCAATCACGCATAATTTTAGAACAAAGTTTAAAAGTTGCTCGTGCTTTAAATAATAATACTGAAATTGGCAAAAGTTTATTTAGTTTAGGAAATCATGCACTCTCAGAACGAAAATCACAGCAAGCTATTGAATATTACAAACAAACCGTTGATATATCTCCATCACCGCAAATTAAAGTCGAAGCATTACTGAATCATGTAAGTTTATTAATACAAGCTAAAAAATATACAGAAGCTACAAGCTTAATCTCTGTAATTGAACCGCTACTTCAACAACTTCCACCAAGTCGCACAGCTATTTACGCACGAATTAACTTTGCAGAACGTTTAATGCAAATAGACCGTAACATGCAGCGTCCTTATGCTGTACTTACTAACGCTATTCAAATTGCGCGCGATATTAATGATAATCATGCATATGCATACGCATTGAGTGACATGGGAGAGTTGTATGAAAAAACGCGACAGTATCCAGAAGCGCTAAAATTAACGCAAAAGGCTTTGGTGATAGCGCAAGCAGAAAATGTAGATGATGTGATTACGTATCAATTACAGTGGCAGCTTGGTCGATTGTTACGTATACGAAAAGATATTTTTGGCGCCATTGCGTCATATGATGCAGCAGTAGAAACGCTATCAAAACTTCGTAGTGACTTAGTAGCGGTGAATACTGATGTACAGTTTAGTTTCAAGGAGAGCGTAGAACCAGTATATCGTCAATTGGTAGCACTACTTTTAGAATCTCAAACTCCAGGGCACCCAGACCCAAAAGTTCTTGATAAAGCACGTCAGCATATTGAGGCTTTGCAACTTGCCGAACTTGATAACTTTTTTAAAGAAGCTTGTTTACAAGGCAAAAAAGTTGTCTTAGATAAAGTTGTAGATAAAGAGAATCCGAATACAGCTATACTTTATCCTATTATTCTTGCCGATACACTCCAAGTTATAGTCAAAATTCCCAATCAACAGCTAAAACTCTACACAACTAAAATAAGTCAAGCTGAAGTAGAGACAACAGTTGCCCAACTAAGACACGATTTAATCGACCCTTCAGCAACTGAAAGCTTAAAAATTCAATCGCAAAAGCTTTATACATGGCTAGTTAAAGAGTTAGAACCTAATTTGGCGCCTAATGGTGTTAATACTCTTGTATTTATTCCTGACACTGTATTAGGTAGCATACCATTCTCAGCGCTCTTTGATGGAAAAAATTACTTGGTTGAAAAATATGCAATTGCAATGAATGCAGGATTACAGCTTTTAGACCCTCAACCATTGCAAAGACAAAAGCTAAATGCTTTAACTGCTGGTTTAATCGAACCTCCATATCCATATAAAGAATTTGCCTCCTTACCTGGAATAAAATCAGAGTTAGAGCAAATTAGCCAAGCTGGCATTAAAACCAAAACATTGCTGAATCAGGAGTTTACAAGCAAAGAATTAAACAATCTAGTTCACGATATACCCTTTAACATTGTTCATCTTGCCACTCACGGTCAATTTAGCTCGCGTCCAGAGGATACGTTTATTTTGGCAGCAGATGGACCCATCAATGTGCGTGAATTCGATAATATATTGCGTAGTCGTGACCAAACCCAACTTGAAGCACTACAATTACTTGTTTTGAGTGCTTGTCAAACTGCCGAAGGTGATAAACGTGCTGCTCTTGGTTTAGCTGGAGTCGCGATTAAAGCAGGCGCCCGTAGTACAATTGCTTCATTATGGCAAATCGAAGATGAACCAACAGCAATATTTGTAGGTGAATTTTACCGCAAATTGAAAGACGCAAAAGTTAGTAGAGCAACTGCGCTACAACAAGCACAGTTAAAACTTCTCAACCATCCTAATTATAAGGCGCCAACCCATTGGGCAGCATATGTATTAATAGGTAATTGGTTGTAATTGTACCACAGGCAATTTTCTTTCATTAATCACATACAGTACTAGTAGATTTAGTCGAAAGTCCCATTTTTTTAAGCAAACGATTAATATGACGGTCGCTGACTTGAATGCCAAATTCTTGAGCAAGATGCTTACTTAACCATTGTGCTGTCCAACACCCAAATGCATAACCGTATTCGTGCGGACTATGTTTTACAAGTTCTTGCAAACGTTCTAAAAACTGATTATTGATAATTTTAGGTCTACCAATTGGTCGTGAATTCCATTTGTGCGCTAAACCAGTTGCTGCAATGGCAATCCAAGAACTTGCCATTTCTTGTGAACAACCGACAATTTCGCAGATTTGCGTTTGAGATTTACCTGCATCTGCTAGTAGCATTATTTCAATTCGACAGCGATATTCTCGCTGCAAATTTGTCTGTAGATACTTGACCAGAGTTTTGTGCTGAAAAGGTGTTAGCAACTTACCTTTATGCTGGTTTATCTCATCATAAACCTGATTGTAGCTTAAATTATTGGACATAATATTACCCGAAAATTGTGTATTAAGCACGAAGAGTCCTTTCTTTGAAGTACTATCAATCAATGCGAATGCCATTAATGGTAAATATTTTTACCACAGAGTCACAGAGGCATTTAGAGACATTTTTAGTCGAAGCATCATCATAAATTTTAGCCAAGATACGTGTCAGTTATTACATCACTCTAAAGATTGATTTAATTGATTTAACTTTAGTTTATATTTGACACCTAGGTAGGATACGCTGCTTTGATTGTTAACAAAGAATATATCTATCAAGGTCTTTAACTAATTTTTTGAATAATACTTAGGTTTTGCAATACCAAATAAAACGACACAGGGGGTTGCTAATTAATTATTCACAAACGTTCGAGTTATACATCTATATATAGCAGGACTTACGCATGAAAACCTAGAAACCTAAAATATACGTTGATAGCATGTAATAAAAATGACGATTTGTCTGCGACAATGAATGCGTAGAAACCAGGTTTATGCAGCGTAAGTCCTATATAGGTGTATAACTGATTGAGCTAACATAAAACATTCAATAGGAAATCAACCAAGGTAATATTATGTCAAATGACTTGAATTCATACTTACCTATACCAACTAAGCAAAGATTTGCAGCTACTTTTCAAGTAGTAAGACCAATTAGCTTCTGGATACAATTAGCACTAGGTAGTATTTCTAGCTTGGCTTTGTTTTTGGCTATATTTAGCCGTAGTTCCACTGTCCAAACAACGACTAATTCAGCCATGCAGGTTGGAGTCTTTTTGGGTATTATTGGAATTTTAGTGCTGTGTTTTAGACTTTATTGGGGAAACCGCTACAGACGTTTTGACAAACTTTTACAGTCCCCAAATCGTGAATTACATCCAAGAAAGCAGGATGTAGTTCAAGTATTAGAAATTGGATTAATCGCCAGTTTGATAGGACTAGCTTTAGCTTTTTTAGCATCTGAAGTTACCGTTATTACTGCACTATCGAAAATTCTGGCTGTGCCTCAAGGAGTGGCAATCACGAGACCTGAAAATACCATTCGTCCCCTAGACCTTTTCGTAGTTTTGGCAAACGTCAATTTAATTGGCGCTCACCTTGTAGGAGGTGCCACTTCACTTGGACTACTTAACTGGTTAGATCAATAGTAAATAACAACTACAACGTCATTGGAGCAACAGGTTCAATATCAGACGCGATAATTCCCTGCGGGATACTGCGTGAACGCGTCTCTGCGTCTCTGTGGTAAAAATCCTAGCAGCAGGCAAATATTATTACTTTTATCTTTAAAAATTACGTATTATTTGCCCTCCGGGCAAACTGCGTTAACGCAAAAAAAGCGCTATTTAATAGGATAGATGTGTGTAATTAGCTATTTTTTAATACATATGACCGCACAGGTGTTTATTTTACCATAGAGACGCAGAGGGCACAGAGAAAAGAGTAAAAAAGCTTATTTTTAACAGAAGTATGAGATGTGAGCTTCTGCATTTTTCATCGAACATCTATGTAAATTAGTCCGGCGCCGGAGTAAAATAACATAACTCAGTAAACAATTACAATTCGTTTTCAAATTAGATGCACAATACATAGCTGTTCTTTTCCTTGATAAACAGCCGTTTCCACAAAAACAGGCAGACAAACTTAAAACTTACTTAGCCGAAATAGTTAACAGTCAGACTTAACTCACAATAACACCAGTAGGTTAAGTCAACTTGACAAAAGCTTTCAAAGCCTAACACAGTGAGCGCAACAAAAACGGGTATTGAGTAAGAGATTAATCAAAAACCGAATTCTTCTAATAATTTTACAAAAAAAAAATAAAATTACATCTATCTTTAGGTTGAAATAAAATTGACAATGCCAAAATTTGAAGATACGCTAAAATCGGTTTATGCTTCATCACGTCAAGAATGGCGCCAATGGCTTAGAGAAAACCACAGTACTTGTATTAGAATTTGGCTTATTTATTACAAAGTTAAAAGCGGTAAACCAAGTGTAAAATATAGCGAAGCTGTAAAAGAAGCTTTGTGTTTTGGCTGGATTGATAGTAAAGTTAAATCCTTAGATGCAGAACGTTACATGCAAATATTTACACCTCGCAAACCCAAAAGCGTTTGGTCAAAGCTAAATAAACAATATATAGAAGAACTTATCGAACAAGGTTTAATGACCGAAGCTGGTTTAATTAAAATTGAAGCAGCAAAACTCGATGGTTCCTGGACTACCTTAGATGCTATCGAAGCGTTGATTATTCCAGATGATTTACAATTAGCTTTGCAAGCAAACGAGATAGCATTCCAGAATTTCCAAGGATTTAGCAGCACTTCTAAAAAGAATATCCTGTTATGGGTTACATCTGCTAGGCGCCTAGAAACAAGATTAAAGCGGAT
Organism: Calothrix sp. FI2-JRJ7; assembly: GCA_019359675.1. Lineage (GTDB taxonomy): Bacteria > Cyanobacteriota > Cyanobacteriia > Cyanobacteriales > Nostocaceae > Dulcicalothrix. The sequence goes on along the minus strand of JAHHGX010000081.1, from coordinate 86,478 downwards.
TGAGCAAACAGTAAATGCAGCAGCACAAAATAAAAATCCTTTGTCGCAATAAATTCTTCTCTCTGTGTCCTAGAAGTCGCTGTGGTAAAAATGCTAGCACCAGGCAAATATTATTACTTTTATTTTTAAAATTACGTATTATTCTCCTCCGGAGACACTCCGTGAACGCAAAAAAAGCGCTATTTAATAGAATGAATCTGTGTAATTAACGAAATTTTTATACAGATGACCGCACAGGCAAGATGCCTATGTGTATCACAATAAAGTTGTTTTGTCAAGAGTAGAATTTTATTTTGATTCAATTGGTTATATTTGTTTTGCCAGTGGGAAATATAGAGACAGTGATAGTTAGTTAGATTTCCCAGGAGATGATGATGCAGTCGATGATACTCGGTTATGAAATTACAGAATTAATTCATGAAGGTTTAAATTCAATCATTTACCGAGGGGTGTCGGAATCTAGACGAGTAATCCTCAAGGTACTCAAAGCTGAATATCCTTCGCTTGAGCAAGTAGCACGGTTAAAGCACGAGTACAGTATTATTGAAAGTCTAGACTTGCCCACGGTTGTTAGAGCTATAAGTTTAGAGAACTATCAAAATAGTGTGGTTTTGGTTTTAGAAGATTTTGGTGGTATCAGTCTCAAGCATTACCTAGAAAATCATCAATTATCACTCGTTTCATTTCTAAGTATTGCCGTACAACTTGCACAAGCACTTGGAGAGCTGCATCAACACCACATTATTCACAAAGACATCAAACCAGCAAACATAATTCTAAATCTAGATACGCACGAAGTTAAATTAACAGACTTTAGCATCGCTTCACGTTTAGATAAACAGACACTCGAAATCGTTAACCTCAACCAACTCGAAGGAACTTTAGCGTATATATCTCCTGAACAAACTGGACGAATGAACCGTTCGCTTGATTACCACAGCGATTTTTACTCGTTAGGGGTAACTTTCTATGAAATGCTTGCAGGAAACTTACCATTTCAATCGGATGATGCGCTCTCTATTATATATTCTCATATTGCTAAACAGGCGCCGTCTCTTCAAACAAATTCAACTGTACCACGTGTGTTAGCTGCGATAATTGAGAAATTAATGGCTAAAAACGCAGAAGACCGTTACCAAAGCGCAAATGGATTATTGAAAGATTTACAACGCTGCTTGGATGATATTAAAACTACTGGAGAAATTAGAGATTTTGCATTAGGGGAGAGTGACAAAACTGCTCAACTGCTCATTCCAGAAAAACTGTATGGACGAGAACAAGAAGTCAAAACGTTATTAGCTGCTTTTGAACGAACTACAAAAGAAGATAAGAAGATAAAAAGACCAGCAGAAGTGAAGTTATATTGGTGTCCGGATATTCTGGGATTGGAAAATCTTCTTTGGTACACGAGATTCATAAACCTATTGTGCAGCAACGAGGATTTTTCATTAGCGGTAAATTGGACCAATTTCAGCGCACAGTCCCTTATGCTGCTTTTACTCAAGCTTTTAAATCACTAATACAGCAGTTACTTACACTCAGTACCCAAGAGTTGAGAGTTTGGAAAGATAAGTTACTAGTTGCGTTAGGCGCCAACGGACAGGTGATTATAGATATTATTCCAGAACTAGAATTAATTATAGGGGAACAGGAGGCGCCAGTCGCACCTAGTAATTATACCGAAGCGCAAAACCGTTTTAACCAGGTATTTAGCGCATTATTTTTTACACTAAAACCTGTAGGACAAGGAACGGGTTTAAGGTTATCGATTAACCATCAAATGATAATGCAGCATAGCAGACAGTTGTTTTTTACATCACTATTGAGATTAGGCACCGAGTTTAGTATATTACTGCCGTATAGTGGTGAAGTTGCTGGTTCTTGAGAATTTTATAGATATCGTGCGTAATATCTTTAAAATTAGCAGATATGTGAATAGCAGCATTTACCGTCTAGGAGTAAATATGACATGCAATGCTTTGCCGTTGCCAATATCTGAAACTGCGATTTTTACAGCACGGAGTTTTGCTCAACTGCAACCAACTCGCGAAAAAGCCGAAAAAGTTCTTTTGAATACACTTTCAGTGTTGACTGTGAGCTACTACCTTAATTTAATGGGTGTGTCAACTGACGTTAATGTTGCTGACTCTTGGAATCCAGTTATGCGGTTATCTATGGATGTTGCTGATTTGGATGTGCCTGGAGTTGGTAAAATTGAATGTCGTCCTGCTTCCATAAATGAGGATTTTTGTTACATCCCTCCTGAAAGTTGGGGTACACGTGTAGCTTATGTTGTGGTGGTGATTGATGAGTGTTTGGAGGAAGCTAAAGTGATGGGGTTTGTGAAGTTTTGCAGTACTTCAGTACTGCATTACGAGGAGTTGTTGCCATTGGAAGATTTAGCAGAACATCTTGAGCGGCAGAAATTAGCTGAATCAACTTTAGTTAGTTTGAGTCGATGGGTGTCTGGTGTGGTTGAATATGGTTGGCAAACTGTTGAGTCTTTACTCGAAAATCTTGAACTTCGACCTGCGTATGTATTTCGTAGTGTGGAAGCTATTAGTGGTGATACAGTAATAAAAGAGACTCTTGCGCCAACGATTAGACGGGCAAAGTTATTCGATTTGGGAATTCAAATTGCCAATCAACCCGTAATATTAATAGTGGAAATTATACCTCAAACAGAGTTAAAAACTAGTGTACGTCTGCAATTGCATCCTACAGGCGCCGTCTATCTACAGCCGTCTATTGTATTATCTGTATTGGATGAGTCTCTAAATTTATTCTTAGAAGCTCAATCGCGAAGTGCCGATAATTACATTCAGTTACAGTTTAGTGGTGAAGTTGGAGAAAGGTTTAGTGTAAGGGTAGGACATGATGGAGCTTATATTACCGAACATTTTGTAATTTAGTTCGTATACTACCAAATTTGGGACTTCACACTTTTTCATATGGGCAAGCTAGTTGTTTTAAAATTTGGTGACGGCAGTTTCGATATCGGATTTACTGTAACGTTACAAATTGGGACTGAAGGTAGACTACCTGATATCGAAATTATGGGTAGATTACCAGCGGCGCCGCAATTATTAATGTACTATAATCATTGGCGTTCAAATTACCGACGTTTAGGTAGTGCGTTTCGTTTGTCTGCTGATAAAGTACAGGTGACGAATGTATCCATAACTGCTGATTGTCAAACAACTGCTCAAATTCTCCGCACAAACTTTAATTCTTGGTTACAATCTGATTCCTTCCGTCCACTACGAGAAAAATGGTTGGAACGTCTCGATAGTACAGATAATATTAGAGTTATACTACAAACAGATAATAGTACATTACTACGTTTGCCTTGGCACGCTTGGGACTTGTTAGAACGCTACACTTCATCAGAAATAGCAGTTTCATCTCCCAACTACGAACGCAGCGATATCATTCATCATACCAATTCGAGGGTTAAGATTTTAGCAATAGTTGGTGATAGTAGAGGTATTGATACTCAAGCAGATAGAAACATACTCGAACGAATACCCGACAAGGATATTACTTTTTTAGTTGAACCAAGGCGCCAGGAGTTGAATGACCAGTTATGGGATAATAATTGGGATATATTATTTTTTGCTGGACACAGTTTAACGCAGTCGGACGAAAGCGGCAAAATCTATTTAAATCAAACCGACAGTTTGAGTATGACAGAATTGCGGTATGCGCTTCAAAAAGCTGTTGCCCGTGGATTACAATTAGCAATATTTAATTCTTGTGATGGTTTGGGTTTAGCAAGAGAACTTTCTTGTTTACAAATACCTGAAATCATTTTTATGCGTGAACCTGTTCCTGACAAAATTGCTAGCGAATTTTTAAAGTATTTTTTAAATGAATTTGCGAATGGGGCAGAATTTTATCTTGCTGTACGTCTTGCGAGAGAAAGATTACAGGGACTTGAAGATACATTTCCGAATTGCACTTGGCTGCCAATGATTTGCCAAAGTAATCCGATACAGATACCTTTAAATTGGCGCCAGCTTTTAAATAATATCACGACATCTACAGAAATAAGTAATAACAATAAGATATCGGTGCCGTCAAATCGTTTTTATAATTATCGAACTAAAATCTACTTTACTATAATTGTTAGTTTAGTTACATCCGTATTAATATTAATGCGATTGTTTGGGTTATTTGAGACTACAGAGTTAAAAATATTCGACCAAATGCTGTGGTTACGCTCTTTAGTTGTTAAAGAACAACCCGATAATCGTATAATAATGGTGACAATAGATGATAATGACTTAGCAGAACAGCGTCGCAAAGGTGAGTCTCTAAAGGGGACTTCAATCTCAGATAAATCATTAAACATACTTTTAGAAAAATTAGAACAGTATCAACCCTCTGTAATTGGTTTAGATATATACCGCGACTTTAAATCTGAAGACCCAGAGTTAACAAAGCGTCTTCAGCAAACAAGAAATTTAATTACTATATGTAAAGGTAGTTATATTGGCGCCAATAGTAAAGGTATAGCACCACCACCAGAAATCCCTTCTCAACACATTCGCGACCGTTTGGGATTTAGTGATTTTATTCGAGACGAAGATGGTATAATTAGGCGCCATCTTTTGTTTATGAAGCAAGAACCTAACTCGCTATGTAGAGCAGAGTATTCTTTAAGCTTACAGTTAGCGTTTGAATATTTTAAATTTAGAGGTATTAAGGAAGTTACCATAAACCCTGCTGATAATACACTCAAAATTGACAAAGCGACTTTCCAACCCTTGACTCGTTATAGTGGAGGATATCAAAATATCGACGCAAGTGGTGGACAAGTTTTGCTTAACTGGCGCGCGAGTGATAAACTATCTGAAAAAGTATCGCTGACAGAAATTTTAACCTCTCAGGTCAACCCAAGTTCTTTCAAGGATAAAATTGTACTTATTGGAGTTGTTGCCAAAGGAGATTTACAAGATTATTTACCAACACCATTAGGTAGTGACCCAAATACACAAAAGTCAGGAGTGGTAATTCACGCACATATGCTAAGTCAAATTCTTAGCCATGTTCTTGATAATCGTTCTTTACTACAAACTTTGGTGCCTATACATGAGATAATTTGGATATTCAGTTCATCTTTAGTAGGAGGAGTTTTTACGCTACGATTGCGTAAACAAAGAATGCGATTGATAATCACTATCATGACAGCGGCTGGAATAGTTTATATGGTGTGTTTTGGGTTCCTCAGTGAGAGTTATTGGGCGCCGTTAGTACCAAGTGTAATAGCATTAAGTGGAACGGCTTTGATAATAAAGAGCATTAGGTTTTAGCTATTTTGCCGTAGGTGTGAATATGAAACTTTTTTTACAATCACAAATAATATTTGTAGCATTAGCTTTTGCGTGCAGTAGTCAAGCAACTGAGATAAAGTCGATATTGTCTGTATCATCAAAACAAGTTCTTCATAGTGCAAATAAAGAATTTGTGCGTCCAAAGTTGCCAGAAGGAACACCACCAGGAGGACGTCGCACAGGGGGTGGTCGTCGTGATACATGTCCTTCGACGACTCCTAAACTCACCGCTTTAATGCCAGAAACCGAAGAACCAGCGACGGTAAAAAACGTGTGGGGGTTAACAACAGATGAACGTCCGACCTTTTGGTTTTACCTTCCATATACCAAAAGTTCTGGGTATCCAACAGAATTTGTGCTTCTGAATGAAAAATCAAGTCCAGTTTATAAAAAAGAGATATCTCTACCCAAACAACCTGGAATAATCAATATAAAAGTTCCAGCAAACATTCCAGCATTAGAAGTTAATAAGCAATACCGTTGGTTTCTTTCTGTATATTGTAACCAAGAAAAGCAATCACCTCCAGTTTACGTTGAAGGTGTAGTTAGCCGAGTTAACCTTGCAGCAGCAATTGATCAACAGCTACAAACAGCGCAACCATTGCAAAGATTTGCCATATATGCTCAAAACGGTATATGGCATCAAGCTTTGGCAACGCTCATACAGCTAAAACAACAAAACCCTCAAAATACTACCATTCAAACCGATTGGAAAAACTTGCTTACTAACATCGGTTTAGATGAAATTACCGAAATGCGAATAATTTCAGATGACCCAAATAGTTACCATAGATTAAGCAAGCAACATTAAATTTTCCTTACGTATGCTGATGGTGGTTTTAGATGCTGCGAATAACAAGTTTCATGCGTTATTTATAGAGATATAACTAACGCCTAAATTTGTTATTGTGCCAACTCTGACAAAAATGCCACAAAAACTTCTAGTATATTTTTTGACGTTATTGACGTTAACATTTGGTTTTGCACCAAGTGCCACCGCATTACTTCGTCAGCACCAAGAATCACCGGGAGTAATGCGCTATCATTCACAAGCATCAATTAAAGACGAAACAGGACATGCATGGCAAATTATATTATACAAAGTTAAGAATCCCGGCGCCTCGTCCGACATCAATCTTCGACTAGTAGGTTTTCCAAGTATAGTAAAATTTGAGCATCCGCAGCCATTAGAAGTCATGACAGCACATGGGTTACTATTAACTGCACCAGATGTTTATGCATCCGGTTCACCGGCGCCGAATGTAGGAGAATATAAATTCACAGCCATATTAAATCAACTGCCAACAACCAAATCTTTAAAACTGAATCTCCCACTATCAGGTTCAGACACTCAAATCAAAATACCCACAAACATTATCACCGAATGGCAAATGCTAGTCACCGAGTTTGATTAGATTGAAACCCGATTTCTTCCTCACTAAGCATAATACCTATAAATGTTTATAACAGAAACCTGGTTTCTCGAACGCAACGCAAAGGCGCCAAAACCAAGTAGTACATAAAAACCGTAGGGTGCGTGACGCTACGAAAATATTTCAACGTAGTGATAAGACTTGTAGCGTCACGCACCGACAAGAGCGTTGTGGCTGACAATAGTAGCGTTCTGGAATAATGAGGATGCCTGCAATTGCTGCCAACCGTGTGTTTATCCACGAACTGCAAGTACAAACGATGCATGACGGCTTCGGGGAGTACAATCCAATTGGTTGGTGTCCCTGGAAAATGGTAAAGCGCGAGGATGTTACTTTGAACTAATTGCCCACTGGTAGCAGTATAATCGAGGCGCCAGTTTATCACTTGGGGAAATATACTAATAGCAAGAACGGCGCCACCAATGACTAATCCAATTAATTGAGCGCGTGCTATATTTGTTGAGAAATAAGCTTGAAATGCTTATAGGGCTTTTGTTACACCCATTATTTACTACAAGGAAGGCATCCTGGCTCAAATTGAGACTATAAGCACCTGTAAGCCTTGATTTTATAGGAAAGTTATCGACTTAATTAAAAATTTAGCACGCGCTTTGAACGAAAGAACCGAACTACGTGATAGTCACGAAACAATGCGCGAAAATTTTGCAGCTTATCAACAAGATTATTTATAATACATAATTACTAATAGGGCTGCATTAAATAGCCTTGAAGCTATTAATTTAAGGTTAATTCAAATTATTATAGGCGACCAAAATTAATAGGACGCTCGCAAGTGGTACGCATCCACTCATGATTAATGACAGTATCGTCAGTCCTAGGTAATAAAGATAATTCGACGCTTGTAAGTATGCTCAAGAATAATCTTTTACTGGGATTATAATTTTAATTGGTGGCGCCTATTGAATTACCACACCTTACCCATATTTAAAACAAATCCAGGTAAAACATTCTCACCATCTAATGTCGGAGGATTATCAAGACATTCTACAGGCATTCCCGGACGATAAATATACACCTTACGATTTTTTCTATCGATTAACCAACCAAGCTGTATCCCCTTTTCTCCCATATATTCTTCCATTTTTTCTTGTAATGGTTTGAGATTATCACTCGCTGACCTCAACTCAATAACAAAATCTGGAGTTAGGGGGGCAAACTTTTGTTGTTGTTCTTGTGATAGACTGTTCCAACGTTCTAATTTTATCCAAGAAGCATCTGGTGAACGCTCGGCGCCTGTTGATAGTGTAAACCCAGTACTTGAGTCAAAACAAATACCAGTACCGTTTTGCTCTGACCAAACTCCTAATTGCACAGCGATGTTGAAATTACGATTTCCAGTTATTCCACCAGTAGGAGGCATTATTGATATATCTCCATATTTATTACGTTCGATGCGTAGGTCACGATTAACCTGACAGAACTCAAAAAACTGTTCAGGAGTCATTTTATATGAAGATGGTAACTGTAATACAAGGGGAAAGGACATAATGGAGATTTCCTTATGGATTATAATTTTAACTGGTGGCGCCGTGGTAAATTACCAAACTAGGCTCATATTTAAAACAAATCCTGGTAAAATCGATTCACCGCTAACTGTGTCAAGATTATTAAGACATTCTACTGACATTCCCGGACGGTAAATATATACTTTGCGGTTTTTTCTGTCGATTAACCAACCAAGTTTTATTTCATCTTCTTGCATATATTCTTCCATTTTTTCCTGTAATGGTTTGAGATTATCACTCGCTGACCTTAATTCAACTACAAAGTCAGGACAAATAGGTAGAAATTTTTCTTGCTGTTCATCATTGAAATTATTCCAACGTTCTAATTTCATCCATGAAGCGTCAGGAGAACGTTCGGCGCCTGTTGATAGTATAAACCCTGTGCTGGAGTCAAAAGTTAAACCTGTTCCATCATTTTGTGCCCAAACCCAAAGCTGTCCGAATATATTACCACCACGATTCCCTGTTTTGCCGCCTGTGGGTGACATTATAGATATTTTTCCGAATTTATTACGTTCGATACGATAGTCACGGTTAACTTGACAGAACTCGAAAAACTGCTCGTCTGTCATTTTATATGATGATGGCAATTGTAATATAACGGGTAAGGACATAATGGATTTTTTGTTGCTACCACGCTTCGGAGTATTTTTATTGTAGACTTTGTTTACTATTGAGAAACCGGGTTTCTGTTATAAACATTTATAGTTGTAATGCTTAGTGCTAAAGAAACCCGGTTTCTGTAGTTTTAATCTAACCTATTCCCAGTCTACCGGCTAAAGCGGGGGTTAGGGGAATAAGTGTTGCAATCATTAGAAATAGTGCGAGTAAACCTAAAGCTGCGCTTTGGTCGTCGGGTTCGGTAATTTCGTTTAAGCTAGGACGTTCGAGGTCGCGTTGTAGAAATACAATTACTATTGCCCAGTACATAGCTAATGGATTACCAAGAGCAACTAGTGCTAGTACTATTAAGGTGGCAATAGTAGCTCGACTAGCTATTTTGCGTCCATATATTGCTTGAACAATGCGACCACCGTCTAGTTGACCTGCGGGCATTAAATTTAAAGCATTTACTACTAAACCCAACCATCCAATAATTACTAATGGGTTTACTGGTACTGTTGGTGATTGTAACGCGGCGCCTAGTACTACCCGTGACAAAGTTCCGACTAAAATGGAACCTTGGAAAAACTCGTTAGGTATTTGAAACAAGCTGTTTTGTTTTGATAGCAACAATCCAGCTATTAACAGTACTAGAGAAAGAATTCCTCCAGTCGCAGGGCCAGCTAGGGATATATCAAATAGGACTTTACGGTTGGGTAGTAATGACTCGAAGCGAGTAATGGCGCCGAATGAACCAATTTGCACTGCTGGCAGGAAAAAAGGTAAACTCAAACGAACTTGATGGCGCCGTGCAGCTACCCAATGACCAATTTCATGCGCGATTAAAATAATGAAAATGCCTCCACCGATAGGTAAAGTCTCTTGGTAGCGTGCAGGATAAGAAAAGAAGTCAAAACCCAAGAGTAAACCAGCAGCTTCTAAGCAAGTACTAAGTGTCGCAGTTAACAAAATTCCAGCAAACACTTTTTGCGCTATCGACATTGGACGCGGGTCATTACGGCTAGGAAGCACGATAACAACAGGTCTAGAGTCCGCATTTTCCACAAGGAACAATCTATATTTATCACCTACACGTGACTTTAAACTCTCAGTTAAGCGGTTGTGAGTTTCTTCAGGTTCTCCTCGTAGATTACCTTTAAAGACGGCGCCATCTTGATAAGGAATTGTTTCCGTGGCAAAAAAGGTATCAATACCAAAAATACTTTTAATTGCACTCAAATCATCATCGGGTATCGATAGCGTTTCAGGTACCAATATCGCTACTTGAGGTGCATTTGTATCAGATTGACTTTCTTTCTCCAATCTCTCAACAGCTTTTTGGCGTAAAATAACATCTTGTCCAGCAGCACGAAGTTGGCGCCCTAAGTACACATATATTCCTGCGGAGACAACTAGCAGCAAAACAATGCCGATAATATTAATATAAATCCCCGCAGCGAACAAGCCAAAGAACAGTAGCCACGGAGTCATTAGCACAAGCGATTGCAACCAGGCTAAGATTCCTAGCTTACCAAAAGGTCTGGCGCGATAAAAGCCCCAACCTAAAATACCAAAGGCGACAACTAAAATAGTCGCGATTACAGGAGTTTCTGACGCAGTAAACATCTTCCAAACCTTTCGTATATTAACTAAGCCCTCTCTGGAAAGCAATTTATTTAAAACTACTAACTAAACTAATGTATAACGAACTCTCCCGAAATATCACATCCAAACATTCATTAATTACCCCTGTACATACTGCTGTTACAGGTAGAGCTAGATATAAAGTGTACGGACTATATGGGAATAAAGCGCTCAAAAAATATTTAGAATCTCAACTATCGCAGCATAGAGCTATTGAACGAGTGCAAGCAAATAGTGATACAGGTAACATTCTTGTGCTGTATCACCCCAACTGGAGTCAAAGCGCCATTGCTGGACTAATTCAAAAAATTGTCTCAAACTACAGTATGGATGTTAGTTACACCATACCTACCCAGGTTATAAATTCAGAAAAGGTTAAAAGCGCAATTAGTACTGAGGTGCTAATGACCGGCGCCGTTGGTGCGTTGGCACTTTGTACTTTAGCAGTGTATGCGCGTGGACTTGATGAAAAAGTATTATTGACAATTCAGAAATTACATTCTCCGTTCCTTGATACCGTTATGGTTGGCGCCACTTTATTCGGAGAAGGGACAACTTTACTATTGGTTAGTGGATTATATAGACATTGGTTACTGCGTCAGAATCGGCGCCAAGATGCAAATACCCTGATGGTTGCTGCATTTGGTGGAATTGGATTGAATTGTCTACTCAAATTATTATTTGCTCGGTCACGTCCAAAATTGTGGGACAGAATTGTAGAAGTTGGTCATTACAGCTTCCCCAGTGGTCACTCAATGGTATCGATGATAGTTTATGGCTATATTGGCTACACATTAGCTAAACAATATCCTCAGTACCGTAATCAAATTTCTGCACTTGCGGTTGCCTTCATTATGGCAATTGGTTTTAGTCGGTTATATTTGGGTGTACATTGGTTGACAGATGTTACGGCTGGTTACGCTGCTGGTTTAGTTTGGTTATCAGCTTGTATACTTTTCAACGTGAAGTCTAATCCTGTAGAATCGTCAATTCAAACCAATTACTCAGCTCCCGTGCTAGCAGGTCAATTTCAGAATTAGTCACTGCAAATGGAGAGAAATCGCTGGTAGAAATTTCGTAAAGTCGGCGCCCAGCCCAAATTTCTAGAAACCAGCGATTCCAATATGGGCGAGTTTTTGCAATGCGAACAATTCCGGGAACTGAAGCAGGGAAAGGCTCTTTTAGCTTCAGTCCAAAAATTTCATAGCTCCAAGATATTTTTTTGCGAGTGATAGAAAAGCGTTTTTGAGCAAACTCAGATAGTAGAACTACTCCAATAGCTATAAGTGAAATTACTAAATTAAAAGTAAATACTGGTGGAAATAATCTGATATTGTTGGGAAGCGAAACTGTAAAAAAATTGATTAAACAAACCGGAAAAATCAAAAAAATTAGACTTAACATTGTAAAGCGCGAAAATAATCCTACCGAAGGGATAAAAATCTCAACAATATCATCATTTTTGAGAATCATCACCTTACGTTGCGATGGTTCCTTGATAAACTTAGATATATCCATTATTGTTATTGTTCAATTTATTATGTTGCATTTATAGCTTTACTTCACGGTGCCGTTCCACTGTAAGATTACTTGTGTTTGCATTTGATGTAAGCTTAAGTAATTTCTCTATATATATGTATATTTAACATGAACAAAACCTTTAACAGACTGGCGCCGTTTATCCAAGAATATATTTACAACAATAACTGGACGGAATTAAGACCCATTCAAACCGCAGCAAGCGAAGTAATATTTGACACAGACGCGCATTTGCTGGTTGCTGCTGGAACTGCCGCAGGTAAAACAGAAGCGGCTTTTTTGCCAGTAATCACGGTATTACACGCAGAAAATCCCCGTAGTATTGGAGTAATTTATATTGGCCCCATCAAAGCATTGATAAATGACCAATTTGAGCGTCTAAATGAATTACTGCGTGAAGCAGATATCCCAGTAATACCTTGGCATGGAGACATAGCGCAAAGTCATAAAAATAAAGCCTTAAAAAACCCGCGTGGGATTTTACAAATAACTCCAGAGTCATTAGAAAGTTTGCTAATTAACAAAAATGATGATTTGCCCAGATTGTTTGGAGACTTACGTTTTGTAATAATTGATGAAGTTCATGCTTTTATGGGAACCGAACGAGGTTGTCAAATATTATGCCAACTTGCACGTATTGCCCAAGTTACAGGAAAACAACATCGTCGAATTGGGTTATCGGCAACATTAGGAGATTATGAGTTAGCTGAAGAGTGGTTACGTTCAGATACCGATAAACAAGTAATTACACCAAAGCTCGAAGCTGGAAAACGCAATATAAAACTGGCTTTAGAACATTTTTACATTTCTGATCCCCCCAACCCCCCTTATCAAGGGGGGCAAGAGGGTTATGAGGGATACATATACAATCTCAGTAAAAACAGTAAATGTCTTATCTTCGCCAATAATAAAGCTCAAACCGAATCGATAATAGCAGCATTACGACAAATTGCCGCACGGAAAAAAGAGCCAGATATTTACCACGTCCATCATGGCAGCATTGCCGCTAGTTTACGACAAACAGCAGAAAATGCGATGCGTGAAAAAGATAAACCTGCTGTGACTGCGGCAACTTTAACGTTAGAGGTAGGTGTTGATATTGGAAACTTAGAACGAGTTATTCAATTAGAAGCACCTATGTCTGTAGCAAGTTTTTTACAAAGGTTAGGACGTGCGGGAAGACGCGGTAAACCTTCAGATATGCGCTTTGTATGTGCAGAAGAAGTTTTAGATGAGGCGCCTATATACGAACAAATACCGTGGCAGCTTATACAAAGCATCGCCATTATACAGCTTTACATGCAAGAACGTTGGGTAGAGCCGTTTAAACCAGTAAAATACCCGTTCTCGTTGTTATATCACCAAACAATGAGTATTATTGCAGCTAATTGTCAAATATCACCAGCTAATTTGGCAAAACGAATCTTAGATTTATCAGCTTTTCAATATATATCTCAAGACGATTATCGATTATTACTAAACTACCTAGTAAGCATTGACCATATCCAGAAAACAGACAAAGGTCGATTAATATTAGGCATGAACGGCGAGAAAATAGTCAATAGATTCCAGTTTTACGCTGTTTTCCCCGAAAATCTCGAATTTGCCGTTAAACACGATGTAACTAATATTGGTAGTATAGCCATGATACCCACTGTCGGTAGTGAATTTGGTTTAGCAGGAAGAACATGGCAAGTCTTAGATGTAGACTTTCGTAAAAAATCGGTATCTGTTAAACCCAGCGAAGGACAAGGTAGTGTATTTTGGCGTGGTGGTAGTGGCAGAGTACATACTAAAGTTCTACAACGTATGCGTCGCGTATTATGCGAAGATACTGAATATAGCTATTTACAACCAAATGCTTTAAAGCGATTAAAACAAGTACGCGAACTAGTACAAAGCTTAGGTTTGGATGAGAACTATATTGTGCGACTACCGAAAGGCAAATGTGTAATATTTCCTTGGTTAGGAACAGCAGGATTTAAAACTTTAGAAAGAATGCTAAATACTTTTTGCCGTGAATCGTTAGAAATAAAAAGTATTGGTGGTTCGTGTCCATACTATATTACAGTTAGGTTGCCGTCATTTAAAGTAGATAATCTTCAGCCAGAGATAACTTCGTTGTGTACACAGCGTATAATACCCGAACACCTGGTAAGTGAAGCCGAGGCGCCGCAACTACAGAAGTATGATGAGTACATACCTTACCCATTGCTAAGAAAAGCATTTGTACATGATTATCTTGATTTAGATGAAGTTATATTTTACTTTCCAGAAAAGACGTAGAGACGTGATTAATGTAAAGACGTGATTAATCACGTTTCTACCAAGTTATGACCTTCGTGTTCACGAAGTGTACCGAAGGTAAATTGCGAATTATTTTGGTTATTTACCCTCCTGAAAGGATACTATGAAAACAATAATAAAATTGCCCATCTTCACTAACGTTAAAAGCTGCACCGAAGTCCTTTGCTTTTTCATCCAAATACTGTTTAGCAACACCTGCCGTTAGCTGTGCTTCCAAGGCAAACTGCATGAGTGTAATTCTACCCTGATTTTGATTTAGTAGTTGGTAAAATACTGAATGGAGTCGCTGTTTACGATCTTTTTGATACATTTCCCATACCAGCAATCCGCCTGCTCCAGTTAGAGGTATACCACGCAGCAATAAATATTTAGCTCTATAAAGGTCATTATTCTCTGCCTTGTATGCTGCATAGGTGAGGAGAAAAATTCCTAGGGTTAGCAACAACCCCGCAGTTCCTTGTTTAATTAGCTTCATACTTTAATTTTTCGCTATAGTTTCTATACGGGGTTAAATTGGGATACGTATAAAATGGAACACTTTCTCAAGTTTTGTCAAGCAGCTAGTTGTTTGTTGAAGTTAAACATAATTTTACTTTTGGAAAGTTTGATTTAAATTTCGGCTGCGTCAGTGCCTCAATACCTAATTGGTATGACTTACTTCAACTTATACAATTTCAGACCCCAGTCATTCCAATACTGTTCCCATGCATCAGCAAATCATCCATAAAGATTGCCGGATATGAGTTTGATGCAGAAACTACGCCAAGTATTTACCTTGTACATTACCAGGAAGATTTGTATCCCAATGCGAAACAGTTTAAACCAGAACGTTTTATGGGGCGCCAGTATTCTGCTGGAGAATACTTGCCTTTTGGTGGTGGAAGTCGGCGGTGTTTAGGACATGCCTTAGCTCAGTTGGAAATGAAATTAGTCCTAGCAACGGTTTTATCCAAGTATCAACTTGTTTTAGCAGAGGATAAACCCGTTAAATTACAACGTCGTGGGTTTACCCTTGCTCCTGCGGGCGGGGTGCGGATGATGATTACTGGAAAACGGCTCTAAAACCTATAACCGAATTACTTATACCATAGTCTGTTGTTGATATTGATATTCGCGCGTTAAATCGGAAACAAAAGCTCTAAGCGGATTTATTCCTTTATGTAACATTCCACTTGTATCGCGATATCCAGAACGGCACCAGCCATTCCAACCGAGATTTTCTCCAACTTCTCCAAAAGAAGAAATAATAGAATCAGATTCAGATAACGAGGTTTGCTGTAATATAATCAATTCTTCTTGCTGCTGCTTAGTATTCAATGTTTTAAATGAAGTTAGATTATACATGTCGTAATTACAGTGGTTCTCAGCTAAGTGACTTACAGATGCGTTTGCCCTGAACGTTTGGTAGAACCATTTAAACCAGTAAAATACCCGTTCTCGTTGTTATATCACCAAACAATGAGTATTATTGCAGCTAATTGTCAAATATCACCAGCTAATTTGGCAAAACGAATCTTAGCTTTATCAACTTTTCAATATATATCTTAAGACGATTATCGATTATTACTAAACTACCTAGTAGGTATTCACCATATCCAGAAAACAGACAAAGGTCGATTAATGTTAGGCATGAACGGCGAGAAAATCGTTAATAGATTCCAGTTTTATGCTGTTTTCCCTGAAAATCTCGAATTTGCCGTTAAAGACGATGTAACTAATATTGGTAGTATAGCTATAATACCAACTGTTGGTAGTGAATTTGGTTTAGCAGGAAGAACATGGCAAGTCTTAGATGTAGACTTTCGTAAAAAGTCGGTATCTGTTAAACCCACTGAAGGACAAGGTAGTGTATTTTGGCGTGGTGGTAGTGGCAGAGTACATACTAAAGTTCTACAACGTATGCGTCGCGTATTATGCGAAGATACTGAATATAGCTATTTACAACCAAATGCTTTAAAGCGATTAAAACAAGTACGCGAACTAGTACAAAGCTTAGGTTTGGATGAGAACTATATTGTGCGACTACCGAAAGGCAAATGTGTAATATTTCCTTGGTTAGGAACAGCAGGATTTAAAACTTTAGAAAGAATGCTAAATACTTTTTGCCGTGAATCGTTAGAAATAAAAAGTATTGGTGGTTCGTGTCCATACTATATTAGAGTTAGATTACCGTCATCTAAAGTAGAGAATCTGGGCCCAGAGATAACTTCGTTGTGTACACAGCGTATAATACCCGAACACCTGGTAAGTGAAGCTGAGGCGCCGCAACTTCAGAAGTATGATGAGTACATACCTTACCCTTTGCTGAGAAAAGCATTTGTATATGATTATCTAGATTTGAATGAAGTTAAATTATAATAACGAGGAACAATAAATGCTAAAACCTAAAACTCACGCTCAAAAATATGCTCAGGAGCTACTTGTTAAATGGTTAAGAAACGAGGCAGAGTTTGCTGGATACGATAATTATGTCAAAAGTAATTTATTACCTGCAATTAGTTGGCGTGTAAATAGAGGAGAACCATTTTGGGGAGTTTTTCCAGACTATCCAATTACAACAAAAGGAAATGAAGCTTGTGAGCCAGTATGGGATGAATATGTTTCAAACTCTGAGCTAATAAGATCAGATGGAATACCCACTTTAAATGAATTGTGGGACTATGGGCTAGAACTTGAAACAATGTTTGATATTGCAATTCAACATAAAGGATTTATAAAAATAATTATTTTCTTAGATAATATTCCTGAAAATGCAATAAATGCCCTTAAATCTAGTAATGCATCCGAGATTGTAATAGTCAACTCTATGGATGTATTGAATCAACCATTAACACTTGGGGGTCACGACCTTAGAGAAATACCAGGTCTATTTGTAGATAAAACTACGCTGTAATTAATCAAAATCATGAGCTTTGGCGTACCAAATTTTAATTATAATACGTGTGATTTTACACTCATTTACACCCTCGAAGCGTGAGACTATACGAACAAAGCCTGCCGGGAGCAGGCTAAAAAAACTGATTTTTCGTGTAATTGATAAAAATCTTGGATTACTTTTAGAGAAATAAAATTTTGTAGTTAACTATGCTACAGTATTAACACACAAGATTACTAGCCCTATATGATGTTTCCACCCTGGTAAGCTGCTAGAAAATTATTCAGCAAACGATTCGTCTTACTTTTAGGGCGAAAATTTTGCTCGTGGATTCCCCCTCCTCTCCAACGTTGTCACGATTTTGCGTTGGTATCAAATTTTGAGGACGGGAGAATACTTTCATGCCACTTAATGGTAAAAACAAAACTACTAGGAATGTAATTTTATTAACCTTCATCTTCCTAGTTATTGAATTATTAGATGAACTTGTTGATGGAGTACGTGGCGCCGCGTGGCCGTTAATTCGTAATGACTTGCATCTTTCTTATCTACAAGTTGGAATGTTACTTACAATACCGAATACTATCAGTAGCTTGATAGAACCAATTCTGGGAATACTGGGGGATATTGGTTTTAGGCGCCAGCTTATCTTGGGTGGAGGTGTAGCTTTTGGTATTTCTTTGCTGCTGGTTTCCTTTAGCCAGAACTTTCCACTATTACTAGCAGCATTTGTACTATTTTATCCAGCTTCGGGCGCCTTTGTAAGTCTTTCCGAAGCTAATTAGTTGTGTGTGTTTTTTCTAACTATGTGACTGCACAGTTCGTATGCCTGTGCTACAAGAGGGGGATGTTATGGCAGGTGGAATAAAAATCGTGTTAACTTATGTGCTGTTGTAGTGTTTATATTAGAACAGCTAGCACTTTGATTAACCACTGCCTTATTTAATGGATAACTACTTACAACCGCAAGGTCTAACGGAGGAAGAAGCGATAAAGCGGCGTGCAGAAGGTCTTGGCAACAATGTGTTTCTGCAAACGAGCCGTTCGTACCGCCAAATTATAAACGAGAATATATTCAATTTTATTAATATCGTTTTCTTTGCGATTAGCGCTGTAATGATTCTACTACGCCGTTATAGCGATGCTTTTCTGGTTGTAGTTATTATCTCTAGCGGTGTTATTATCGCTGTTTGCCAAGAAATATGGGCGAAGCGCAAGCTTGACGAAATCGCTTTGCTTAACCGTCCTCACACTACTGTAATTCGAGAAGGTAATAAACGTGACATTGACCCTACACAAATTGTTCAGGGTGATATTATAGTCCTTGCTGCTGGCGACCAAATTTTAGTTGATGGGGTTGTTGTTGGTGATGGTCGCATTGATGTTGATGAGTCTTTATTAACGGGTGAATCTGATTTAATATCCAAAGTCGCCCAAGATAGTGTTTACTCTGGTACTTTTTGTGTGAACGGCGCTGCTTGTTTTGAAGCTGTAAAAGTTGGCGCCGAAACGGTAGCATATAAACTAATGACGGGAGCGCGCGCATTTCGTCACGTTAATACACCGCTACAGCAAGAAATTAATTTAATTATTCGCATATTATTATTACTTGCTTGCTATTTATGGATTTTAGTTGGCATTAGCTTTACCAGTCGCTCTTATTCTTTAGCTGATATTGTTCAACATGCTGCTGTTGTTGCTGGCTTGGTTCCAAGTGGACTACTAATCGCGATTACTTTAGCTTATGGTGCAGCAGCCGTCAGAATGTTGGGTCAAGATGTATTAATTCAACAAGCTAATGCCGTAGAATCACTTAGCCACGTAAATATACTTTGTTTAGATAAAACAGGAACATTAACAAGCAATCAAATAGAGCTACAGCATCTTATGGCGATTGGTATTAGTGAAACCGAACTGCGACAAAGGTTAGGAGACTATGTAACTAATACAACGGCGCCTAATCGTACTAGTGAGGCAATTGAGTCATCTTGTAGCGGTAAACAACGTTCTACTTTATCAGAAATACCTTTTTCTAGCGCGCGTAAGTGGAGTGCAATCGCTTTCGATGATGAACCACATGGTACTTTTATTTTAGGGGCGCCGGAAATATTAGCTCCATCAATATCATTACCCGAATCAATAAATAATTACATCCAAGAAAACTTTGAACGAGGTTTGCGAGTACTTTTGTTCGCTTATACAGAAAATTTGGATGTAATTAGCTCTGAACCAGAAAAAATAGCTTTGCCAAGTACACTCACACCTCTAGGTGTTATCGTCTTTAGCGATAAACTCCGTCCGCAAGCAAGTGAGACACTACATTCATTCAACAAAGCAGGTATTGACCTCAAAATTATTTCGGGAGACAACCCAGACACAGTAGCAGCACTCGTTAAACAAGCAGGGTTACGTGACGATATTAGCGTCGTATCAGGTTTAGAGTTAGCAATAATGGATGACTCTCAATTTGCAGCAGCAGCAAAAACTTCTACTGTTTTTGGTCGTATTACCCCCGAACAAAAAGCCAAACTTGTACAAACACTGCGTTTACAAGGTAATTATGTGGCAATGATTGGTGACGGAGTTAATGACGTTTTATCTCTCAAACAAGCATCTTTAGCTATATCAATGGAGAGTGGTTCTAAAGCAACTCGCAGCGTTGCCGATATTATTTTACTTAAAGACTCTTTTGCAGCATTACCATTTGCCTTTTTAGAAGGTCAAAGAATTCGTAACGGTATTCGTGACTCACTAGCACTATTTATAGTTAGGGTATTTTGTGTCGCACTGCTAATTTTGTCAACAGGTATGGTAGCCAATAGCTTCCCACTAGTAAACAAACATAGCGCACTGTTAGCAATGTTTGGAGTTGGATTACCAACAGCAGTATTTCCAATTTGGGCAAAACCAGGAGAAACAACAAAGCATAGCAGTATGGTTCGCTCGTTGATGCATTTTACAATTCCTGCCACATTGACGATGACATTAGTTGCACTGTTGGTTTTCTTACTCTATCTTGTTAGAGCCGTTTTAGATTTACCACCGGGTCAAAACATTAACGACGTTGACTACACACTTCCCCGTACAGCTTTGGTAAGTATTCTCGTTTTGTGCCATTTATTTTTACTTCCCTTCCTCAAACCTCCAACGAGAGTTTGGGTTGCCGCAGAACCTTTGAGTAATGACTGGCGTTACACTATTGCTGCATCAATATTATTTGTAGTATATATGGTAGTTCTAACGCTGCCACCATTACGGCGCTTTTTTGAACTAGCAGTATTAAGCTGGCAAGATTGTCTATTTTTGGTCTTAGTAGCATTTGAGTGGTGTTTTATACTAAGAGCAGTATGGCGTTCTAAATTCTTTAACCGTTTTTTAGGAGTCGATTTAAGTTAGGTGTTGCAGGGTTATATATGAAAGAAGAATCAACAAATGTCACACCTGATTATCCAGTACGAGTATGGGAATTACTTTTAATTCTGCTGGGAGCATTTGGGTTGGTTGGTACTGCTTTGGTTGGAGTTGCAACAAAAACGCTAACTAATGTACTAACTCCAGCACGAGCAGAAGCAATTGCTCAGAGTTTATTCGATTATCAGATACCTGGTGGCGCCAAAGGAGTCGCTGGTTTAAACTTCGGCGCCAAAAATATTGCTATCATCACAAGTAAAACAAGTCCACCAGATGTGACACTCTTTGTTAGCAAAGTACCAATAGAACAAACACCAGAGGACGACACAGTTAATTTAGACGATACACTCCAAGAAATTTTTCAGGGTGACTTTATTCCGACTGACTCAAAAACCGAGAACAAAGAGCTATGTGGTAAAACCATTCCTGTCTCAGTTCAAAACGGGAAACAAATATTTGACGAACAAGCTACACCCGTCCCCGCAATTCGCTATCTAGTCAAAATCACTGAAAACGGCATAGAAAGAAACGTCAGTATCATTACTAACGGCGAAAACGCGCTTCCAAAAATCGAAAAAGTCTTTGACTCTCTACGATGTCGCTTTGAACCGTAAAATGTAGGGTGCGTGACGCCATAACAATCGCAAACTAAAACAAATGAACTAGTAGCGTCACGCACCTTACTTACGACGCGCTCTAGAAATGGGGGGTGTGTACCCTCTCCCCATACTCTTCGTTTAAAACGTAATATTTTCAATCTAGATAAAAAAATTAATACTGAAAAGCTTACGTCTACAGCAATTAATTTTCTGGGTAGAAGCGCAAAATCAACCTAAGTCAGTAGCTTTATGGATACATTACTCAGTTCTGGTCAGTAACTGTGTATCCCTACTTAGCCTGTTTTACCAAATCTTAATCTAAATTTACTTAGATTTTAAATTAAAACCTGTTAACTTATTACTAATTCACTTTTTGCTGCAACATTTGAACCCCTGTGCGCTCCCGGTATTTACGGGGGTGTGCTGGGGATTATTTTTTGGGGAAGAGGCAAAAACGCAAGGGTTTGTTTTATATTTTTGTTTTCCCCAAAATACGGCGCCTTGTAGTTATGAACAACGACTTGAATCAAATTGATACCATTAAATCGTTTTTACTTACAGAAGTACAAAAGAATGCTAATGCTATCGATAGTGACAGTAATGAACTTTTTAGCGCTTTACGAGGGTTAGGAAATTTAGATTTACTTGCGCTGCGTTTACCTCGTGCTTGGGGTGGAAAGGAAGTAGAAGAAGTTGAGTATGGTATATTTCAAGAACTTGTTGCTCGTTATAGTGGCGCCTTAGCTTTTTTACAAACTCAACACCAAAGTGCTGTCGGTATGTTGGTAAACAGCAGTAATGGTGAGTTGCAGTCGAAGTATTTACCGCGTGTGAGTAAGGGTGAGGTTTTATTAGGTGTGGGTTTTTCACAGTTACGACGTGAAGGTACACCGCTTATTACCGCTTTTAAAGTAGAGGGTGGGTATGTTTTGAATGGGGTGGTTCCTTGGGTGACGGGTTGGGGTGTTTTTCACGAGTTTATTGTGGCTGCTAGTTTACCTGATGGGAGTGCTTTGTTTGGGATGGCGCCTTTTGAGGAAGATGGGTTTGTTAGTGTTAGTGCGGTTGCTCCCACCGCTGCGATGCCATCTACTAATACTGTGGAGGTTGTTTTCAGTAATTGGTTTTTGGCTTCGGAATCTGTGGTGTTTATTAAACCTCCTGGTTGGATTCATGAGCAGGATAAGAGTAATGTTTTAAAATCTACTTTTTTGGCTACGGGATGTGCGCTTGCTGGCTTGAATATTATTGAGGTGGCAGCACGCAAGAAAAATTTATCGTTTATTACCAATGCTTATGTTTCGTTACAGGATGAGTTGAATGATTGTCGCGCTACTATTCGTGATGCGTTAGTAAATAAAGATATTAGTTTTGCACAAAAGTTACATTTACGTGCTTGGGCTATTGAATTAACTACACGCATTGCTCATGCTGCTGTTACTGTTTCTAGCGGCGCCGCAAATTATAAGCACCACAATGCACAACGTGTTTATAGAGAAGCATTAATATGTACTGTCACTGGACAAACACGCGATGTCATGGCTGCTACTCTGGAAAAATTGACAAATGTAGCACGTACAAATGTAGTACAAAAAACACATGTAGCACAGGCATCTTGCCTGTGCAGTGACAATAATATAATTCATTTAAGCCATGTTATTAGTAACAACATTCCTCAATGGCAAGGCGACCCACCTGTAAAATTTACACCTGCCGCACAAATTAAAACCCACGGTTACTTTTTACGCGAACTAACAATTGGTGAACACAGCGCCACTCACATCAACGCACCAATCAGTTTCTATAAAGACGGCACCACTATTGACCAATACCCAGCAGAATCATTATTAGCATCAGCAGTTGTAATTGATATCAGTACAAAAGCCCAAGAGAATCCTGACTATACGCTGAATGTATCTGATATTTTGGACTGGGAAGAGCTACACGGTGAAATACCTCACGATTGTGTTGTTTTATTGCATACAGCATGGTCAGCAAAATGGCATGACCCCAGTGCTTTTATGTGTGAAGACGTAAATGGTAACATGCATTTTCCTGGGTTTGGCACCGAAGCAACAAAGTTTTTACTTAGAGAGCGGCAAATAGCAGGAGTAGGGATTGATACACATGGTGTTGATGGTGGTTTGGATACGACGTTTACTATTAACCGGATGGTCTTAGAAAAGCCCCGCATTGTTTTAGAGAATTTAACAAACCTTGATAAATTACCTGTGCGTGGATTTAAAATTGTCGTGGCGCCAATGCTATTGCAAGCAGGTTCGGGTTCTCCTGTAGGAGTTTTGGCAATATTGTAAGTAAAGGTAGCTGCGAACTTGCATAAATATTCCTGGATTGACATATGTAAAAGTGAGAGATTCAAAACCTCAAACGAATAACTAATTTTAACCAGGATTGAAAACAATGAAATTACGGACATTAAAGTTTACCTCTTTTAGCACCTTGATAGCAGCATCAGTTTTTGCTTCTGTAGTAGCATTTCCTTCCTTATTGCTAGCGCAGACCAATCAATCGGCACATACTGCCAGTTCACGAGTAAGTACAAGCGCCAATCCAACAGCAGGTACAGTTAAGTGTTATGGCAAAGGAGCAAACGGTGAAGAATTAGGAAGCGGTAAAGGTGCAGGATCTTGCCACGCTTATTTAAGCAAGTTGGGATGTAAAAACATTAGCGGAGAACACGGTGGCAAGCAACGTTGCCGAGACTAAGATTCCGTTGCTGAACAGAAATTGCTACCTCATAATTTTTCAGCACCAAATCCTAATTACTGGCATTCATTAGTACTGGTGCGTGACAGCAGCTTATTTTTCGTTTATTTGCTGAATTTTTCAGGCTGTCACGCACCCTACGTATTCTCTGGTGTCACGTACCGGAAGCATATGGAAAAATATATTGACGATTTATAAAATTCGAGCGAAACTAAATGCAACTGTATCAGTGTACTACCGATTTGGAGTTATAAATTATGGCTGCTACCTTCACTTGTCGTAATTTCATCAACGGTAAATGGTTAGATTGCACTGACAATAGGCTGCAAAGTATTAACCCAGCGTCTAAAAATGAAATTGTCGCTACTTTTCCCCGTTCTACAAACGAAGATGTCAACGAAGCGGTAATGGCAGCACGCAATGCTTACAAGAACTGGCGCCTAGTTCCTGCACCTGCACGCGCTGAGTATGTATTTAAAGTTGGAGAGTTATTACTTCAATACAAAGAAGAGTTAGCACAGTTAATTAGTCGCGAAATGGGTAAGCCACTCACCGAAGCACGCGGAGATGTGCAAGAAGGTATTGACTGTGCTTTTTATAGTGCTGGGGAAGGGCGCCGTCTTTACGGACAAACGACTCCATCCGAAATGCCAAACAAGTTCGCGATGACTGTTAGAACACCAATAGGTGTATGCGCTTTAATTACTCCGTGGAATTTTCCTATTGCTATTCCTTGTTGGAAAGCAATGCCAGCATTAGTATGTGGTAACACCGTTATTTTAAAACCTGCTGAAGATACACCTGCTTGTGCGACTAAGTTAATTGAAATATTTGAGAAAGCTGGTTTTCCACCTGGTGTTGTTAACTTAGTGCATGGTATTGGGGAAGAAGCAGGTAAAAGTTTAGTAGAACATCCTGACGTTAACTTAGTCTCGTTTACTGGTTCTTCTCAAACAGGTTCGCTAGTTGGAGAAATTTGTGGGCGCCTCCATAAGCGGGTATGTTTGGAGATGGGAGGCAAAAATGCTCAGATAGTTATGGAAGATGCTGATTTAGAATTGGCACTTGATGGCGCCGTATGGGGAGCATTTGGTACAGCAGGACAACGATGCACCGCAACAAGTCGTCTTATTTTACACCGCGATATCAAAGCCAAATTCACACAAATGCTCTTTGAACGTGCGAGTAAATTACGCTTGGGTGCTGGTTATGACACAAATACAGAAATTGGACCCATTATTAATGACAAGCAACTTCAACAAGTCAGAATATATATGGATATTGCTCGCTCTGAAGGCGCCTCTATATTAATAGGTGGTGGAATAGCAAGCGAAGGTAGACTTAAAGAGGGCTACTTTTTTCAACCTACTATATTAGATAACGTCACTCCAAATATGCGCGTAGCTCGTGAAGAAATATTTGGACCAGTAGTCGCTTTAATCGAAGTAAACTCATTTGAACAAGCTATAGATATTCTCAACGATACAAACTACGGTCTTTCATCTTCTATATATACCCGTGATGTTAACCGTGCATTTACAGCAATGCGTGATATTGAAGCAGGTATTACTTATATTAACGGGCCAACTATAGGCGCCGAAGTTCATTTACCATTTGGAGGAGTCAAACAAACAGGTAACGGACATCGCGAAGCAGGAAGTGCTGCTATTGATACATTTACCGAATGGAAAACTGTATATGTAGACTTTTCTGGAAGCTTACAACGCGCCCAAATTGACAACCGTGATTAACATATATAATACACGCACGTAGAGACGTTACATGTAACGTCTTTACACATTTTGATTTCATTGATAAAGATTATGATTTGGGTCTAACCAAACAATATAAAAAATGTTTTCTATAAAAAACCATGAACTCGACCGTGTTCATTTGAAGAGATTTAAAATTGATAAGCATAACCAAGAATTTCTTGTTCATTCGGTATCCCAAAACCATTCGGTTATGTTGTGTCTTTCCATGTAATCAAATGACATCGAAGACTTTTACTACGGTTGTTAATATTTTCTGAAACTGTTAACTTAGACAACTCTCGCAATCTTAATAGTAAAGATTCAAAATATCTAGCATCTTTATTATTAAACGAGAACTTTTGGTTATTCTACCTGGCTTGACTATGAGGAAATATCAAAAATATAAAGATTATTTCATATCCTTAATATTGACAGTATATCTCTTTACGACGGAGACACAGAGACACAAAGAGAAAAGTTAACTTACGTCTTGTAACTTCTATTTTCAGTCCATTTTAATCTACTTAAGCTATTAGCCTATAACTGTAAGCTATAGGCGGGTTTAAGTGTGAAAGTCATAAATCTGTTATTTTAGTGACAGAATGAAAATGATACTTATCGTAAAAATAGCTAAATCCATATTTAGTTAAATATACAAGCAATGTTAAGTATACCTGTAAAAAGACCATTGCCACATTCGCCTAAGTTGTTGACTTCGTTACCAGGACCACGTGCGAAGATGTTAGTTGAACGTGACCATGCTGTAACATCACCTTCTTATACCCGTGATTATCCG
This sequence comes from Calothrix sp. FI2-JRJ7, assembly GCA_019359675.1. GTDB lineage: Bacteria > Cyanobacteriota > Cyanobacteriia > Cyanobacteriales > Nostocaceae > Dulcicalothrix. The sequence continues at coordinate 59,928 of JAHHGX010000081.1, read as the reverse complement.
TTAGTTGTTGCACGAGGTGAAGGATGTATGGTGGAAGATGTTGATGGTAATGTGTTTTTAGATATGACGGCAGGTATTGCTGTTACTTCAACTGGTCATTGTCATCCTGATGTTGTGCGGGCAATTCAAGACCAGTCAGCAAATTTACTGCATATGTCTGGTACTGATTTTTACTATGAGCCAATGATTGAATTGGCGGAAATGCTTGCAGAACGGGCGCCTCTCCACGGCAAATCTAAGGTATTTTTTAGTAACTCTGGCGCAGAGTCTAATGAAGGCGCCATTAAACTTGCGCGTTATTATACTGGTCGTAATTTGATTGTGGCATTTTTAGGCGCCTTTCATGGACGCACTTATGGAGCAATGTCTTTGACTGGTTCTAAAACTGTACAACGAGCAAATTTTGGTTCTTTGTTACCAGGAGTTACTCATATACCTTATGGTACGGGAACAAGTTTAGATTATTTGGAACAGTTATTTACAACAATGCTACCACCTAACGAAGTTGCAGCAATTATAGTAGAAGCGATACAAGGTGAAGGTGGATATATTGTTCCTGAAAATGGGTTTTTACAGCGTATCCGTGAGATATGCGATAAACACGGTATTTTGATGATAATCGATGAAGTTCAGTCTGGGATGGGACGGACTGGAAAATTGTTTGCTATTGAACATTGGAACGTGGCGCCGGATATTATTACAACAGCAAAAGGTATTGCTAGCGGTTTACCTTTGGGCGCCATTATTGCTCGTAGTGAAATTATGACATGGAAACCTGGTTCGCACGCTACTACATTTGGTGGAAACCCAGTTGCATGTGCTGCGGGTATCGCAACATTACAGTTACTTGAGAACGGGTTAATGGATAATGCAACTCAAATGGGAGAATTGTTACAAGCGGGTTTATTTAAATTGTATCAACGTTACGGTCGAATTTCTAAACCGCGTGGGAAAGGGTTGATGGTAGCAGTAGATATTTTAGATGCAGAGGGTAATATGAGTACACGTTTGCGCGATGCTCTTCTCCATGCTGCTTTTCACCACGGGTTATTGTTACTAGGTTGTGGTAAAGCTGCTATTCGTTTTTGCCCCCCATTGGTTATTGATAGTGAGCAAATTCAAGTTGCTTTGGAGACATTTGGAAAGGGCATTTCACAAATTTTGTTAGAAGACCACATATAGTTAGGAACTATAAAGTTAGTTCAATACGGCGCCAATAATTTTGGTGATTAAACTTATTCTCAATGTCTCCAACTAATTTTCCTTGACACCTAACAAAGGCACAGAATTTGTTATTGAACTCCCTATAAAATAAACAAATGATACATCCTATAGATATTACACATTTTTGGAACACTCTCTGGCACCAATATTTTACCAGAGTCAGCTATGCACGTGTATATCAACAAATGATAACAAACGCTCAAGGAACAGTTGCCAACGACCATATTGCATTTCGTTCACTGCGTTTAGATATAGATAAAGTCAATCTAGGTATAAAATTATTTGAACCAATCCTACGTGCATTTGGTTACGAAGCAGTAGACGAGTACTTTTTTCCAAACCATCTTTACGCACGTTACTACCGTCACCCTCAACAACAAGAATATGATTTACCAAAGTTGTTTATTAGCGAATTAATTGTAGAACACCTACCACCTGATATAGCTACATTAATATATGACACAGTAAAAGGCGCCAATCTAGAAAATATCAACTTTGAAATGGCGCCGTCTATTAACTCAACACAAATATTTACTCGTCCTTGGCAACCACCATCTCGTTCGGTGGTAGAAAAAGTCAACGAAATTAGTCAATATGGTGCATGGGTACTTCTGCACGGGTACGCAGTCAACCACTTTACAGGATACGTTAACCGTCAAAACACTCTCCAATATCCAGATATAGAATCTACTGCAAACGCTTTAGCAAATTTAGGTGTTCCAATGAAAGCGGAAATTGAAGGTTCTGTAAATGTAGGTTTGCGACAAACAGCAACGCAAGCAGTTACAGAATTAGTTACTGTAGTAGATGAAACCGAGCAAGAGATATTAATTCCTTGGACTTACGCTTACTATGAAATTGCCGAACGGTATATGGTAGAGGTAGACGGTAAACGAATACTGTTCGATGGGTTTCTTGGTAACAGTGCCAAACAGCTATTTGAAATGACTAAATTTCGCTCCTGTGCGTGACGCTACTAGATAATTAGCTTCGTTTTAAGATTGTTGATAGCGTCACGCACCCTACCTTGTCTATCGACGAAGGGGAGATGGCGCCAAAAAACGTTAATATTACGATAGAGCCTATTTTGCCAAAACGAGGATGCTATTAACGTGTTATCTACACTCCTAGCCGACTTTCGCATTATATTCGAGCGTGACCCTGCTGCGCGCAACTGGTTAGAAGTAATGTTTTGTTACCCCGGTTTGCAAGCACTGCTCTTTCATCGACTTGCACATCCATTATACCGCCTAAATATTCCCTTTATCCCGCGCTTTATGTCGCACATTGCCCGCTTTTTAACGGGTATTGAGATACATCCCGGCGCCACTATTGGACAAAGTGTATTTATAGACCACGGTATGGGTGTAGTAATAGGTGAGACAGCAATAATCGGTAATTATGCGCTGATTTATCAAGGTGTTACGCTTGGTGGTACTGGTAAGCAATGCGGTAAACGTCACCCAACTATTGGTGAAAACGTTGTTGTTGGTACTGGCGCCAAAGTTTTGGGTAATATCGAAATTGGTAACAACGTTCGTATTGGTGCTGGTTCTGTAGTACTACGCGATGTTCCTTCAGATTGCACCGTAGTCGGGATTCCAGGACGTATAGTATATCGCTCAGGTGTGCGCGTAAATCCACTAGAACATGCTAGCTTACCTGATGCTGAAGCCCAAGTAATTCGAGCATTAGTAGACAGATTAGAACAACTCGAACAACAAGTAACAGAGTTGAAAAAAGCACAAAACAAAGACTTGGCACCAGACAATGTGCCCGCATTTGCATATGCAGGTATAAATAATCATCAAACATTTGATGACTCAGAAACTAGTATGGGTGAATCCTGCCGCCTCAACAATAAAATAATCGAACAATTTCTCGACGGTTCAGGAATTTAAAGATGTAGGTTGGGTGTAGCGCAAGCGCAACCCAACATTACTACAAACAGGCGCCGTTCTCTACTACTTGCATATTTAACGATTTAAGATTAATATCATTTATACAATTCCTTAGCATTCCACAAAATTGGTGGAAAGGAGGCAATGAATGAATACAAATGCTTCTTCAATCACATTCCCGGTAATTTAGAGCAAAGTACTTACCGTATATTTGAACCAGACAGCAAAGCAGAAATTCTGCACTGGTTTAGTAGAGAAGAGATTTCCAATACAGAGAAAGACGAATTTATCAAAGCGCTAATAAACTTTGATGACGGTTGTGGAAACTTTTACAGATACCGTGCGTACTTTCTAGCTGCCGAAGCTTTAAGTTATTTTTCAAAATCATACCTTGGTGATGTAATTGTAAATCAATTACTCAACTGGAGCTATGTCTACTTTGGTTGGCAAATAGTACCAAAACCATTACAAGCAGCAGCAAGGGACGCATTAAAAGTCACCGATAAACAACGAGTCATTGCAGCTTTTACCAAATTACTGCACACAACTACAAGTAGGGTGACACTGCGACATGCTGCTACAGAGTTAGGAAAACTTGACACAGGCAATAAAACTGCCATTGCTGCATTAATTCTGTTACTCGATGTTAGTACAGACGAACATACGCAACGCAGAATAATTGACAGCTTGGCAAATATCGGTCACGGCAATGAAAATGCAGTCCAAGCTTTAATAAGTTTTCTAACCAAGACATCAAATGTATCTCTTTGTTGGAATATTATGACAGCTTTAGGCGCCGTTGCTTCCTGTAATCAACAAGCCATTATAGCTCTGGTTGAGCGATTAAAAAATAATGCTTGTCACAATGATAATCATTACTTTAAAACTGCAATTACATTATGGGAGCTAAACCCACATCATTTAGTTGCACAAAATGCTCTTGTTAAGATTTTAGAAGCCACTAATGATTATCATCTAATTAGTGTGATTATCGATAACTTGTTAAAAATTAACTTTGATTTTCAACCTGTTATCAAAATATTATCTCACAAGCTAGCATCTGAATCAGAAGATGTTCGTCTAAATTGTGCTTTTTATCTAGCCAAACTAGATGTTGGTAATCAAACAGCGAGACAAACTCTAATTGAAATTATCACAAAGACAGAAAATTCACGTTTTGATAATAGAGCTTTTAGATATCTCCTGCAATTTTATCCAAATCATAAAGATACTGTTGCTGTTTTAACTGCAACACAAAAATTTCCTGAAAATAAAGGTTTTTTTCACACTGTTGCTAAAAATATTGAAAGTAATTCAACACATAAAACAACTTATAATAATACTTCTTATCGCTATGAAGCTATTTATAACTTAATTTACCATTGTGCCAAAAACATGAGTTATGTTGATTTTTGTTATGCTTGGCAACATTAAAGCAAGTCTAACTCGTAGCGGCGCCACCTCAAGTTGTTCTAAGTAGCTAAAATAATAATTATGACTCCCCCAAGTCAAGAAGGTGAAATAAAATGGTACAAACGCCCGCTAAACCTTTGACGCTAGAAGAGTTTCTGCAACTTCCAGAGACCGAACCTGCAAGCGAATATATTAATGGTCAAATAATTCAAAAGCCAATGCCACAAGGTGAACACAGTACTATTCAAACTGAACTAGCTAGTACTATTAATGTTGCCCTCAAACCTCAGAAAATAGCGCGTGCTTATACAGAGCTTCGCTGCACATTTGGTGGACGCTCGGTTGTACCTGATACTGTACTGAAGGTAATTGCGTTCACGGAGTGTACCGAAGCTAATTGTTAATGTTGGGTTACGTTCCTCCACCCAACCTACTTAAATTTAAAATCAAATCATTATTAATGGTGCGTTACGCTACACAATTTGTTGTGTTGAGTGTAGTTTTTGCATAGCGTAACACACCCTACGTATGAATGTCGCTATTTCACGCATTTGGAGGCGCCAATAAAATTAGGTAGGGTGCGTGAAAGCTATTACAACCAATCAATGTAACGTATATTAAAGTGCTTTCACGCACCATAATATCGTAAAGGCGCGTGCCATTCCACCCTACGTATTACTTGCTGTGGTTTCTTTATCTTTCTTCCCAAGTAAAACGCGCATAGCTAGTGTAACTTCTGGTAATGCAAGCACTAGCGACGCGAATGAACACACTGAAGCAACTTGGCAGTATTCGCAAAAAGCTTTATTTTCTTGCCATTCTTCGCGTGCTAATTGTACGTTGGTCGCGCAGTCAAATAAAATTTTTATACCCATTGCTATTGGTATTAGCGGGTTACGACGCGCACGTTCTAAACCACCCATAGAAGCTAACCACGCAGTTAAAGCGTATGTTGCTATCATCAAAGGTCCATCAGGAGCATTGAAACGTTTGTAAGCATAGTTAGAAGCGTCTACTTTATCTGCGTTGAAAATCGGAACTGGTGGGTCAGGTAGATGACTAATTACCCCTGTTTGGTAGAGGGTTACAAGTTGTCCCATTGAACCACCTAGCATTGATAATCCAATAATCGCACGGCGTCTGCTCATATTGGGGTTTTTGCCTTGCCGCAGTTCCTGACTCAGTTGTATGGGTTCCATAAATTAATTATGATTTAATTTATACATTGACTGTTGCCTCATCTATGTATCTAGCACTCAGTAGAGACGCGATATATCACGTCTCTACACTCAGCACTTTTAACTAAATAGATAACAATCAGTTTTAGAAATTAAATATGATGCGTACCACTGACGAAAGAGATAGTTCGCAAGTAATAGAGGAATATTTATTACAGCCTAATCCAAGCAGATAATATTTATATATATAGATGCACAGAGAAGTAAAATGGTACAAACGCCTGCCCAATCTTTGACGTTAGAACAGTTTCTAGAACTTCCAGAGACTGAACCCATTTTACGATTTGTAAAGTTAAGATGCTGAGATTTAAGTTTTGAGTGTTATTTTTACGTGTCTACTCCGGGGCGCCTTCTCATGGATTAATCTCGAAACAAGTCCAATTTCCGAGTTCGTCACGTGTATATAAGCAACGATTTTGGGGTTCTCCCCGCAACTGCAAATGGTCAACTTTTACTGGGTCAAGCAACAATAAACAAAACTCTGGTAAAGGATTAACTGCATCAGGTTGTGGTGGTGCAAATGCTTCCGGGTTTGCTCGTTCCTTACCAGGATGTGCCCAGGCAAATTGGATGCGGGCATTATCTGATAAATCTTGCCAAGTTGAAGTGCGCGCATTTAACAGTTCTGTGTCATTACAATCGGCGCCTATCAACGTTAGTTTACCCAAAAGCCGAAACTGTTCACGTGTTTCTGTAAAGTACCAGCAAGCTTCAGCAAACGGTTGGTGCTGTATCTGGTCTATTTTTTGACTACGGCTATCAGTAATTATTTTCAATTGGTTAGTCTCATTAAGAAAACCGCGAAACACCACCGTGCGATTAGCTGGATAACCGTCCGTTTGGACAGTAGCTAGTTGAAAGTAACGAGAATAAGGTAGTCTACGATTACGATGTAGTACACCCGTGAGAATTTGGCGCCAAGGAGCAAGTGTCATAATAAATATTTATTTTACACAGGAACGAGTACCTATAAGGTAGAGCGTAATTTTCAATATTTGGCAATCCTTTCTTCGCGTCGCTAGTTGACGTATAGTCTTAATCTGTCAAGAAGTGTCTGAAACAAAAAGACTTGTTTTATGGTTCGAGAGCTTGAGCGTAAATCCCAGAGTGCAGAATTTCCAGTTACAGCCCCTGCTGCCAACCCCGTATTTTTTAGAACCTACAGCCGTCGTAACGACTTAGGAATGCGAGAAAGCTGGAATAAGGTGTGCGAACGTACTATTAATGGTTTAGTCGAGTTAGGTAAGCTAACACCCCAAGAAGCGGAACTCCTGACCAAAATGGAGCGCAGCATCAAGGCATTACCTAGTGGACGGTGGTTGTGGGTGGGTGGAACCGACTGGATAAAAAAACCTACCAACTTTTCAGGAGGATACAATTGTACCTCTACTAACCTTGAAGATTGGAAAGCCTTCGGGTTAATGATGGATTTAGCGATGATGGGCTGTGGTACTGGCGCCATCCTAGAACCAAAATATATTAGTAAATTACCACCTATTCGCAATAAGCTAAGTGTAATATTACAGGGAGAAATTGGTAAAACGAACTTAGAACGGCGCCGTGAAGAAACCGAAGTAGTTCAAATAGAGGCAAATCAAGTAACTATATATGTAGGTGATAGTCGCCAAGGTTGGGTTAAGTCATATCAAACTTTACTTGAACTTTCTACCGATGACCGTTTTACAGAAGAAGTAAAAGTTATAGTTGACCTTAGCGATGTTCGTAAAGCAGGTGAAACACTAAAAGGATTTGGTGGTGTTGCAAACCCTGTTAAATTGCCTGAACTATATACCAAATGTGCTTCTATTCTCAATAAGGCAATTGGTAGACAATTAAATTCTGTTGAATGTTGCTTATTAATTGACCAAGCTGCTGTATGTATTGTTGCAGGTAATATTAGACGCTGTTTGCCAGAAGATGCTCTTGTTCATACATCAAAAGGCTTGGTTCCCATAAAAGATGTACAAATTGGTGATTTAGTACAAACGCCCTTGGGATTTAGAACTGTAGTAAACAAATTTGACCAAGGATTTCAGGATGTTTATGAAATCGAAACTAATTCCACTTTCCCAAGAGCGACTTTAAACCATAGACAAGCTGTACTTGCTGATGCTATTGGTACAGTTGATTGGAAATTTGTGGCAAGTCTAACAGAAGGTGAGCGTCTGCTACACAATACACAAGTTTTACCAGGTACAATTACTGAACTACCACCAGACTTTACCCAGCAACGACCCACACAAAGTCGTACAGCTAAATCATTTAAAATTCCGACACTAACACCAGAAGTTGCTTGGCTGATTGGTTTTACTCACGGTGACGGTTATGTTGCCCTTGGTCGTAACAAGCATAACAAGCCGTATGGCCGAGTCGAGTGGGCAGCAAATAGCTTGAACATAGAGGAAACAGCAAGAATTCAAGCCAAAATAGATACAGCATTAGCCTTATTTGGACTCACGGCACATCATGGCACTGTCAAAGGTGAAAATACAGCTAAATCCATTTGTTCTTCAATGCGTTTAGCTGAATATTTCCACCGTTACATCAAACAGCCCAATATACCGCTTGAAGTTCCTAGCTTTATTTTGCAAGGTACTACTGATATTCGTGCAGCCTACTTAGCTGGTTTAATGGATAGCGATGGCGCCGTTAATAACCGTCCACCGCACCTTGTTACTACTGTTTATCGTTCTTTTATTAGACAAGTTGGTGCAGTTTTATCCAGTTTGGGCATTGCTGGCAGAATTTCTATCGTTCGACCACAAAACCAAAAATGGCGCCTAAAATACAGTCTGACTATTCCTGCTTTGAAAGAACGCTATAACGCACTAATCGCTCCCCATTCAGCCAAAGGTTTAGTGCGTCAAGGACTTAAAATGTATGGTTTTACAGTTCCTGGCCCCGTTATGCGGGAAACTTATACATATAGCGAAATGCAAAAAATGGGATTTTTGGGTTCTCGCTCAGTTGATGCTAATTACGAACGCTATATTGCCGAGTCTGAGATTAATTTAGATATTCCCGTTACAGTTAAAGGTTTGGGCAGCTATGACCATGTACAAACCTACGACATAGAAGTGGAAGAAGCACATTGTTTTTACTGCGACGGTTATCTGACACATAACAGTGCAGGTATGAGGCAAGGCACCAACGACGATACTTTGTTTGCCGATGCAAAAGCAAACCTTTGGCAGCAGGATGAAGAAGGTAACTGGCGTATTGACCCAGAACGTGATGCTCTTCGTATGGCAAACCACACCCGTGTATTTCACCGTAAGCCAACGCTAACTGAATGTATTGATGCAGTACGTAAGCAATATTACAGTGGGGAAGGCGCCATTCAATGGGCAGGTGAAGCTGTAGCGCGTTCCAATTGCGACTTACTCTCAACTAGAGAACTAAAAATAGATTTTCTCAAAGCTTACTCGCAAGGACAAGCGAAACAATGGCTACAAGAACGTCATCCTAATATAGATGACAATGAATTAGAGCATCGTTTAGGAAGGTTTGGTTTAAACCCTTGCGGAGAAATTATTGGTTCTAATTTCTTTTGTAATTTAGCAGAGGTACACTTAAATTTACTCGACCCTGATAATTATAAAGAGCAAGAAGAAGCATTTACCGCAGCCGCTTTATCTGTAGCAGCACTATTACACCACAAATTCCTCGAACCACGTTATCAATATAGTCGTGAACTCGACCCTATTGTTGGTGTTTCGTTTACCGGGTTATTCGACTTCTTTGTTCATGCTTTTGGTGTTGACTGGTTACGTTGGTGGGAACAAGGGCGCCCAGAAACACCTCAAGGTGTAATATTTAAAGCCAATGAACAAGAGTATCTAACTCGGTGGAAAGAAATTGTACATAAAGCAGTGTGGGAATACTGCGACAAACACGGTTTAAAACGTCCAAACCGCTGTACAACCGTTCAACCTAGCGGTACAAAATCTTTACTTACAGGCGCCTCTCCAGGTTGGCACCCACCAAAAGCCCAGCGTTTTATTCGCCGTATTACATGTCGTAAAAATGACCCCGTTGCTCTCGCTTGTTTAGATTACGGATATCCAATTGTACCTTCGCAATCAGACAAAGATGAAAACGGTAATTTGCTCAACGACCCATTCGACCCACGTTGTACAGAATGGCTTGTAGAAATACCCGTTGCTGTATCTTGGGCTGACTTACCAGGCGCCGATAAAATCGATATCAGTAAATTCAATGCCTTAGCACAAACAGATTTTTACATGCAAGTGCAAAAATCTTACGTCACACACAACACCTCAGCCACTATTGAATTACGAGAAAACGAAATCGAAATTCTCGGTACTCGCATTTACGAAGCCATCCGCGACGACGAAGGTTACATCAGCGCTGCATTACTCGCACGCTTCGACGACCTGCAAACCTTCCCCCGCTTACCATTCGAGCCAATATCCAAAGAAAAATACGAACAACTAAGCCAAGAAGTTGAAAGGCGCCGTAATAACGATGATTTTTATGACGCTCTCAGAAAATACGACTTTGGCGAAATGTCAGAAGCAGGCCCCGCAGGTTGTGACTCCGACAAATGCATGATGCCAGAACAAAGTCCAAATTAACATTCTACTCTTGTGGAACGGGCATCCTTGCCCGTCCCGCTTGTATAGTCATATAGTTTTTTTACCACAGAGACGCAGAGTCCACAGAGAAGAAAGATTAACCACGCTCGTCACAAAGTACACAAAGGTAGAGACACGAACAGCAAAGAACGGCGCCTACTCCCATGTGATAAAATTTACGGTGTATTTCTCTATCGAAGGAGCCGTAGATGGTTCAACAAGAATGGTTGATTGATGAAACCGTAGCCCTTGAAGAACAACCCGTCAGTCGAGGCGCCACTAGAGAATCAGCAAGTATAGCCGAACCAGTAAATATAGCAATTCGACTGCAAGATATTTTTATTTGGGACACAAAAAAATGGTTTGGTGATGCCGAAATGCGCCTAGACGCACTAGTCGTACATGGTTGCGCCACACCAGGAGAACAAACAAGTATTTACACACCCCAAACCTTCCGTTTTCCCGGAGTCAAAAACAACGACCGTTTACCCACAGGTGAAAACGGCTTATTAATCTTTTACGGTCAAGCACAACACTTCCTAGATATTTTCATTACAGTATCTCGCAACCGCCAAGATTCTGATGACCTAGCAACATTACTAAAAGAACAACTACAATCTACAGAATTTAAAGGCGCCGCCGCAACCTTACTTGGATTAGCCATCGCAGCACCACAAGTAGCAACCATCACAGGTGCCCTAGGCGCCGCATCTGTTCTAGGTAACGTAACATACCAAGCCCTACGCAAAGTCACAGGCGATACAGTCGGCTTATATCGAACATCCTGGCTACAAAACAGAGACAACTTTGGCATTGGGCGCCATCCCATTAACGGTTCCCACCACGTCAAAGACCTCTCATTCTGGTACGAAATACTTCAAGAGTAAAGAAACCCAGAAACCTGGTTTCCCCCACTAAGCACAACAACCTACAATAGAAACCAAAGGAAACCAGCTCGAATACTAGCGAAGCTAGAGAAACTGTTTCGATTCAAATACCAGCAGCTTCTTCGTTGCGAGATTCTCTGGCATTATCCCGCGCGTTGCGTCCTTTAATGCGGAAAATCCCTTCTCATACAGAAAATATACTCGACGAAGAAGCCACTGTTCGCCGTATTGCGGAAGCGGATATTTGGGCACCAGTCCTTAAACCTGCTGCTACTAGATGGTTAGAATTAGCGTTAGTAGTTGAGCAAACAAGTACTACTGCTGTTTGGAAACAAACCATCATCGAACTACAAAAACTATTAAAACATCACGGCGCGATGTATATAACATCGGTTTTCGAGTGGTGTGTAGTGGTGCGGTAACCTAATTTTCGTAGAAAATGTAGATAATTTTAAATATTCCAATAACATCAAATTTAACTTCAAAGCCAAAACCGATAAAATTATATTCTTGGGTGTTTTACAAAGATGGTTTTTTTCATATCTTGATAACTGCTCGTTGCTCTACTGGAGAAACCGATGGTCGCGGTGTTATAGGTTACGCGCGTTCAAGTAATTTGATTGACTGGCAAGTAGGCGCGCCTATTACTGAACCAGGTGAGGAAAGGTGATTTGGAAGTTCCATCTTTGGTTAAAATTGATGAACGCTATTATTTGATGTTTTCTGTTCTACATACTTCGCACTCGATAGCACGTAATCAGCGATTGCAAGCACAACCTGTTACAGGTATACATTATTTGGCTGCTGATAATGCTTTAAAATCGTTTCGTTTTAGTACTGACAAGTTTTTGATTGGGGAACCTACTGACCCAACTGGTTTTTTGTATTGCGGGAAGGTTGTTGAATGTCGAAATGGGAATTTTTGGTTTCTAGCTTCTCATTTAACTAATGCTAATGGTGATTTTGTTGGTAAATTAATTAACCCTATTGCTGAATGGCACTTACTTAAGAAATTGTAGGTTGGGTAGAGGCTAAAAGAACCCAACGTAACGTCAAAATTTGTTGGGTTCCGTTCCTCCACCCAACCTACGATCGAGTTTTGCGAGCTTAAGTAAGCGACATTCGACCCTATTGCTTTATCTACTGATTGTGGTCGTAATTTGATTTTGCTTTAGTATATATTTTATATCTAATGATAGATGACAATTTGCAATATCCTAAAATATGGATTGTGCCAATAATAGCAAGGGTTATAGAAATGTGCTTGTTGCCCCCCCGAAGAGAGCGGGGGGGGTTGGGGGGGATCACATATGACTTTCATTTAACCCATCCCTAGCAATTGCTTCGATTGTTACAATAATTAATGATTACAATGGTTTATGATACGGCGCCTTTGGGGGTATGAATATTATGTTTCTTGATGAACTGTCACCTATATTTAAGCAATTGCTTCAGCATCCGGTCTCGTTTTTGGGCGGTTTTGCTTCTGGCGCCCTGCGTCTTCACCTTGCTGATGACCCTGTAAGAAGTTGGCTTAACCAGCAAATGGGTACTAGCTATACTCCACCTGTTACTCACAACGGCAAGTCTACTGGTCCTCAGTCTATTTCTATTGAGTAATGTTTTATGGTAAGGTGCGTGACGCTATTTATATGTTTGCTTCGTTTATAAGTTGGTGGTAGCGTCACGCACCCTACATATTGGGTATAATTACTCAAGGAAAAATTTGTGGATGATGCGATGAAAATGCGCTAAATTTAAAGTGAGTTTAAGAGAATGCTTCTATTTTCTTATGGTTACTATGAATTTATTTAAATCAAGTTTAATGATGGTTTTATTATCTTCATCCAAAGAAAAGATATACGTCTAATCACCACAAAAGGTTAAGGCATCTGAAATATAAGTTAGACTTACCTAAACTTACTAACCTTTGTAAAATCTCATACTTTGAAATTTCACACAATCAGTTATTATTATGAGCGTATACGAAAGTTCAGCCCAAATAATGGTTGCGCTGTTTACGGTATGACATAATAATATGTTAGCCTCCGACGGCACCAGTTATTGATCGTAAAGTACTAATAGCTTACTCCAGACAGCAATTTGTAACAAACGGTCTTGCAGTTGAACGAAAATGTTTTCTGTTTATATTTAACGCGATCCACATGACTATTTACGTTGGAAATCTCTCTTACCGTGCTACCGAAGCAGACCTAAGAGCAGTGTTCGCAGACTACGGCGAGGTGACTAGAGTAGTCCTGCCTACCGACCGTGAAACTGGTCGGATGCGCGGGTTTGCCTTTGTTGACATGAACGAAGATGCCCAAGAAGATACAGCAATTACTGAACTCGATGGAGCCGAATGGATGGGGCGCCAACTTCGGGTCAATAAAGCTAAACCACGAGAAGGTGGTGGTGGCGGTGGCGGTGGCGGTAATCGACGAGGAGATTGGGCAGGGAAACAGGAAGCTTATGAATAATGGAACATAATCATAGCAAATTGTTTTCTTACTACGCAAGCCATTGGTCGCGTTTTTATTGACAGAAAACAATTCCGGTCAATGTAAGCCATAGACAATGTAAACCGACGAGTCGTGTTATTCCTATAACTATCACGACTGGTCGGTTTTAGGCGCTTGATGTCAGGCGCCTCACTCTTACTTTCTTTAGTTAATCTAAAAACACTTATCAGTTCTGAAATTAAATTTCTAATATAGAGGCAGCACGAGCAAGAGGATTTAAAACATGGCTCAAGCATCAGAATATGCCGATTTATCGATGGTTAACGCTGATCAAGATGGCTTAGACCGTGATTGTACAACCCTGTCACGTCACGTTCTACAACAATTACAGAGTTTTTCGCCAGAGGCACAGGATTTAAGCGCGTTAATGAATCGTATCGGGCTTGCTGGTAAGTTAGTAGCTCGTCGTCTTAGTCGCGCTGGGTTGATGGAAGGTGTATTGGGATTCACTGGAGAGGTTAATGTTCAAGGTGAATCTGTCAAAAAGATGGATGTATACGCCAATGACGTGTTTATCTCCGTCTTTAAGCAAAGCGGTTTGGTGTGTAGACTCGCATCCGAAGAAATGGATGAACCTTACTACATCCCAGAAAATTGTCCTATTGGTCGGTATACTTTGCTTTACGACCCAATAGATGGTTCGTCAAATACTGATAACAATCTTAGTCTTGGTTCAATTTTTTCAATTCGTAGACAAGAAGGCGAAGATTTAGACGGCAAAGCTAGTGATTTGCTCACTGCTGGACGTAATCAAATTGCTGCTGGATACATTCTCTACGGGCCCAGCACAATGCTCGTATATACCATCGGTCGTGGGGTTCATTCGTTTACACTCGACCCTAGTTTGGGCGAGTTTATCTTAACTGAAGAAAATATTAAGATTCCTGACCAAGGTTCTGTTTATAGTGTTAACGAAGGTAACTTCTGGCAGTGGGATGAATCAATACGTGAGTACATTCGCTATGTCCATCGGACGGAAGGATATACTGCTCGCTATAGTGGCGCAATGGTCAGTGATATTCATAGAGTATTATTGCAAGGCGGTGTGTTCTTGTATCCTGGCACAGTCAAAAAACCTGAAGGTAAACTACGTTTGCTCTACGAAACGGCACCATTAGCATTCGTTATCGAACAAGCTGGTGGTCGTGCTACTACTGGTACTACAGATATATTGGATGTAGTGGCAGAAAAACTGCACCAGCGTACTCCCTTAATCATTGGTAGTAAGCATGACGTGGCAAAAGTAGAGTCATTCATTAAAGGTGCTGAGTACTGAGTGAATCGTGCTGAGTGCTGAGTAGTAACAAACAATAATTCCTTTCATGTGGCTATAGCGGGGATTAATTAGCAATCTGCGAGGGAAATTATGGCAACCAATCATCTACTGGAAATTAAAAACCACGGTCAAAGTATCTGGATGGATAATTTGACTAGGGATATTATCAAATCAGGAGAACTCAAAAATCTCGTCGAAAACCAAGGCATTTGTGGAATTACCTCAAACCCTGCCATCTTTGAAAAGGCTATATACGGTAATGCCATCTATGATGCTGATATCGAAGCAGGTGTCCGTGCCGGATTACCTACGTATAAAATCTACGAATCGCTTGTATTTGAAGATATTCGCAACGCCTGTGACATATTACGCCCTGTATATGATGCTACAGATGGTTTAGATGGGTATGTAAGTATAGAAGTCCCACCTACTATTGCTCACGATACTGAAGCGACAATTAAAGAAGCTCGTCGCTACTACGAAGAAATTGGCAAAGACAACGTAATGATTAAGATTCCCGGAACAGAAGCCGGGTTGCCTGCTGTGGAGACTGTAATATCGGAAGGGATTAACGTTAACGTCACACTGTTATTTAGTGTGCAAAGTTATGTTAATTGTTTCTGGGCTTATATTCGCGGTTTAGAAAAACGTTCAGCAGAAGGTAATGCTATTAACAAAATTTCTTCTGTCGCTAGTTTCTTTCTTAGCCGAATCGATAGCAATATTGATGCCAAAATCGATGCGACACTTAAAAAGGGGGTTCCTGACATCGCTGTAGATGCTAAACTACGCGCAGTGAAAGGAAAAGTCGCAATTGCTAACGCCAAAATCGCCTACCAAGAGTATAAGAAAATTGTACAAGACGAACGCTGGCAAGCTTTAGCAGCAAAGGGTGCAAATGTACAACGGTTACTATGGGCTTCTACAAGTACTAAAGACCCAAGTTACAGTGACGTTATGTACGTTGATCAACTAATTGGTCCAGAAACCGTTAATACTTTACCTCCTGCAACAATCGAAGCTTGTAGCGACCATTGTGACGTTGCAAGTCGCGTGGAAAGCAATGTTGACGAAGCTTACAACCTTATTGATAGTCTTAAAGACCCAGATATCAATATTGACATTAATACCGTTATGGATGAACTTCTCACCGACGGTATTGATAAGTTTGTCAAACCTTTTGAGTCATTGATGAACTCTTTAGAAGACAAAATTAAGCTATTGTCTCCTGTGTAGGAAATATGGGTTAGGGACTAGCCCCTAACCTAATCTAAAATCCATTCATTCTTCATCAAAATTCTATGGTCAGTCTGCTAGAAAATCCTTTGCGGGTTGGTCTGCAACAACAAGGGATGCCCGAACCCCAAATCATTATAATCTTCGGCGCCTCCGGAGACTTGACTTGGCGTAAGCTTGTACCATCGCTGTATAAGCTGCGAAAAGAACGACGCATACCACCAGAAACAACCATTGTTGGAGTCGCGCGTCGCGAGTGGACTCACGAATATTTCCGTGAACAAATGCGGAAAGGTATGGAAGAAGCTCACGGTGGTGTACATCCAGAAGAACTCTGGCAAGACTTTGCTCAAGGTTTGTTTTACTGTTCCGGTAATACCGATAAACCCGAAGATTACCAAAAACTTAAGAAATTTTTAAGCGAACTTGATGAGAAACGAGGAACGCGCGGCAACCGCATGTTCTACCTCTCACTTTCTCCTAACCTATTCGCCGAAGCTATCAAACAGCTTGGTAATGCCAAGATGCTTGATGACCCTTACAAGCATCGCTTAGTAATTGAAAAACCATTTGGTCGTGACTTAGCTTCTGCAAAAACTCTAAACCTTGTAGTACAAAAACACTGCAAAGAAAACCAAGTTTACCGTATTGACCACTATTTAGGTAAAGACACAGTACAAAACTTGTTGGTATTTCGTTTTGCCAACGCCATTTTTGAACCATTGTGGAACCGTCGTTTTGTAGACCACGTACAAATAACAGTTGCTGAAACCGTCGGTGTTGAAGACCGTGCAGGTTACTACGAATCATCCGGCGCCTTACGAGACATGTTGCAAAATCACCTCATGCAACTTTATTGTATGACCGCGATGGAGGCGCCTAACGCAATGGATGCTGAAAGTATCCGTACAGAAAAAGTAAAGGTGCTACAAGCTACTCGACTGGCAGACGTTAATAACTTAGATTTATCCGCAATACGCGGTCAATACAGTGCTGGCTGGATGAAGGGCAAACAAGTACCTGGGTATCGCGAAGAACCAGGTGTTAACCCCAACTCAACCACACCCACATTTGTAGCGATGAAATTTGTCATCGATAACTGGCGCTGGCAAGGTGTTCCCTTCTACCTCAGAACTGGAAAGCGAATGCCCAAAAAAGTCAGCGAAATATCCATCCACTTCCGCGAAGTCCCCTCGCGTATTTTCCAATCTGCCGCTCAACAAGTTAACGCCAACGTTCTGGCTATGCGAATTCAACCTAACGAAGGGATTTCGCTACGCTTTGAAGTGAAAATGCCTGGAGCAGACTTCCGTACTCGTTCTGTAGATATGGACTTTAGTTACGGTTCGTTTGGTATCGAAGCAACATCAGATGCATACGACCGTTTATTCTTAGATTGCATGATGGGAGACCAAACGCTATTTACACGTGGTGACGAAGTTGAAGCCGCATGGCAAGTAGTAACACCAGCACTAAGTGTTTGGGATGCATCCTCAAACCCAATAGTAGTTCCTCAGTATGAAGCTGGTACCTGGGAACCTGTTGAAGCCGAACTACTCATTAACCGCGACGGTCGTCGTTGGAGAAGACTCTAAAAAAGTGCTGAGTAGAAAGTGCTGAGTGCTGAGTATCTCTTAACTCATTACTCAGCATTCAGCACTCAGCACTCATCACTGTTTATACTTAGTTAAAATTATGGTTTCTCAAGCTCCTACAATTTATTCACTCCAGGCGCCTAAAGATATTTCGCTAACTGAAATCGAAGCGGAATTAGGGCAAATTTGGCAAAGTTATGGTATGGCAGGTGAAGATGGTGCTTTACCTGCTGCAACTCGTGCAACAACTTTTACTTTAGTTGTTTATGAACCAGAAGAAACGCAGCAACTTTTAGCAGCGTTAGGATTTTACAATGGTCCAATTGATGGGATATTAGGACCTCAAACTGAAGTGGCGCTGCGGGCTGCCCAAAAAGCTTTTAAAATTCCACAAACAGGAACCGCAACACCCGATACACTTACAATATTGCGAGGAGAAGCAGCGAAAAGTCGAGCTTCGGGAACAATTTCTGAGGCAGCTTCATCTATGGGAGACTCAAAAAGTCCTCGTATCGCCGATGAAATTGCACTTCGTAATCCCTGCCGTATAGTTACTCTTTCTCCGGTCGCGGGTGCTGATGAAGGTGTAAAAGCTCAAGTTGCTGCTTATTGTCCTATTCAAAAACAATCATCGGGTACGCTTGTTTGTTGTGAATACCTGACTTTAACAGGTACAGCAACTGCACTCGAACGTATTGGTGGGATGATACCAGCTTTATTAATTGGTGGTTTGCCTAAATTTTTATGGTGGAAAGCAACACCCGACCCAAATAACCCATTATTCAAACGCTTGTCAGCAGTTTGTAATAACATAATTGTTGACTCCTGCAATTTCAACGAACCTGAAAAAGATTTACTCAACTTACAAGAGTTAGTTGAAAACGGTGTACCGCTTGCAGACCTAAATTGGCGCCGAATTTCTGGATGGCAAGAATTAGCAGCACAAGCATATGACGCACCAAACCGTCGTGCAGCGCTAGGTGATATTGACCGTGTAAATATTGATTACGAAAAAGGTAGTCCAGTACAAGCACTATTATTTATCGGTTGGTTTGCTAGTCGCTTAGGTTGGAAACCAGTTGGTTATCAACAAGAAAAAGGCGATTACGACATCACCAAAATTAAGTTCCTTTCCAACGACCAGCGACCCATCGAAGCCGAATTAGCAGGTGTGCCAATGGGAGAAAGTGGTGAAATACCAGGTGACTTAATCGCACTGCGCTTAAGTTCCACCAACATAAATGCTGACTGCGGTACATTAATTTGCACCGAAACAGGTGGCTGTATGCGGATGGAAACTCAAGGTGGCGCCCAATCTACAGGTTTATTCCAACAAGTAACCTCACTTTCTGAACAAAAAGCAGAAGCCCTATTAAGTCAACAAGTACAACGCTGGGGTCACGAAGCATTATTAGAAGAAAGCCTAGCAATGACAGCCCAAATCCTAAAATTAGGATTCAGCACCGAAGAGTAACTGTAGGGGCGGGTTAACAGATATCCTAAAACAGTACGCATATCTCGTAAACCCGCCCAAACAACCATGTCATTAATTATCGCCGGAGAACGCAGTGGGGTGGGCAAGACAACAGTCACGCTCGCCCTATTAGCATTTTTATGTAAAAATAATTACAACGTACAATCATATAAAGTTGGGCCAGATTATATAGACCCAATGTTTCACAGTTATATAACGGGTAAAGCTAGTCGTAATTTAGACCCAGTTTTAACATCAGAAACTTACGTAAAAGAATGTTTTCTCCATCATCGTGAACAAGTTGATATTGCTTTAGTAGAAGGAGTGATGGGACTATTCGATGGAATTGGAAATAAAACTATTCCCTTCGCTAGCACAGCGCACATAGCAAAGTTATTAAATATACCTGTAATTTTAGTAGTTGATTGTAGTCGATTATCAGGTTCAGTAGCCGCAATCGTACATGGCTACAGCACACTCGACCCCAGTATAAATATTGCTGGTGTAGTTCTTAACCGGGTTGGAAGCGACCGTCACTTAGATTTACTCAAAAATGCACTTTTACCATTACAAGTAAAAATCTTAGGTGTACTGCGACGTGAAGATAACATATCAATCCCCGACCGTCACTTAGGTTTAGTTCCAACTAGCGAGCTACCAGAACTTGATGCTATTATCTCCCGACTCGCTGACTTAGGCGCCAATTGTTTTGACTGGCAAACGTTATTACCGTTGTTGCGGGAAAGGGGAAAGCGGAAAGGGGAAAGGGTAGAAGAGAAATATACAGTTAGAATAGCTGTTGCGTTAGATAATGCTTTTAATTTTTACTATCAAGATAATTTGGATTTACTACAAAAATTTGGCGCCGAGTTAGTTTTTTGGAGTCCAATCAAAGACAATTTACCCAAAGATATTCAAGGAATGTATTTTGGTGGTGGATTTCCAGAAGTATTTGCTCAAGAGTTATCTAACAATACAAGCGCCATTAATAGTGTTAAAGCTGCCATAAACGCAGGAATCCCTACCATAGCTGAATGCGGTGGTTTGATGTACTTATGTGAAAAAATTATCAACTTTGAAGGCAAAGCTTGGCCAATGGTGGGAGCATTACCAACTCAAGCTGTAATGGACAAACGCTTAACTTTGGGTTATCGACGTGCTGTCACGTTACTTCATAATTTTCTTTTTGATACAAATACAGTTATATATGGACATGAATTTCATCGTTCACACTTATTGTGTAACTCAAAGGCGCCTATATTTGAAACTTATCGTGTTGATACAGAAGAAGCTACAGGTTTGGAAGGTTGGAGTACAAAATTTAATCTTCATGCTTCTTATATTCACCAACACTGGGGAAGTTCTCCAGAAATTCCACAAAGATTTTTAAAATACTGCTTAGGGTAAGGTGGGCACTGCCCACCCTACTATTTAATACCCAATTCTTTAACATGATGCTTTATATGGTCTTCTATAAAGCTAGAAATAAAATAATAACTATGGTCATAACCTTGTTGATAACGTAACGTTAAAGGTTGGTTAACTTCTTGACAAGCTTGCTCGAATAATTCTGGCTTCAACTGTTCTTGTATAAATTTATCGTCTGTACCTTGGTCAATTAGAATATTACCGTGATATTTATGTTTTCTAACTAACTCACTCGCATCAAAGGAGCGCCAATTTTGTTTATCTTCACCCAAATAACCAGTAAACGCTTTTGTTCCCCAAGTACACTGCATTGGCACCACTATTGGTGCAAATGCCGATACTGACTTAAATTTATTTGGATTTCTTATGGCACAAACAAGGGCGCCATGTCCTCCCATTGAGTGACCAAATATACCTTGTTTGTTTATGTCAATCGGAAAATTAGCTGTGATTAAATTAGTTAACTCTTCAACTATATAACTATACATGTTGTAATAGTTTGACCAAGGTGCTTGTGTTGCGTCAACATAGAATCCGGCGCCTGTGCCAAAGTCCCAATCATCATCCTCACCTGGAATACCTGTATTTCTAGGACTTGTATCTGGTGCAACTAATATCAACCCATACTCAGCAGCATATTTTTGGGCATTAGCTTTGACCATGAAATTTTCTTCTGTACAAGTCAACCCCGAAAGAAAGTATAAAACTGGGAGAGACTTTTGTACTTGTGGAGGTTGATATATAGCAAAGCGCATTTCGCTGTTGCAAGTGGTGGATGTATGGGAGTAAAAGCTGAGTTTACCACCAAAAGATTTGTAGTTGCTGATAAGGTTGAGAGACATAGATAATTCAAGTTAAAGTGGTATATTTAATTTGATAGGTAGTTCGATTACAAACTTTGTTCCTTGTTTTGGTATTGACTCACACCAAAGTTTACCACCGTGCTTCATTGTGACAATTTGATAACTTATTGACAAGCCTAAACCTGTTCCTTTACCAACTGCTTTGGTTGTAAAGAATGGATCAAATATTTTGCTAAGTATATCTTCTGAAATGCCCAAACCATTATCAGAAATTGTTATTACTGCGCTATCAGTATTTATAGAAGTGTTAATTCTAATACTACTTGGAATAGCTATAATATCGTACAACGGACGTTCTTTATTTGATTCTTCTATCGCATCAATGGCATTGCTAAGGATATTCATAAAAACCTGATTCAGTTGTCCAGCGTAACATTGCACTAAAGGCAAATCACCATATTCTTTAATTACTTGAATATCGGGATATTCAGGTTTCGTCTTCAGTCGATTTTGCAAAATCATTAAAGTACTGTCGATACCTTCGTGAATATCTACCTCTTTTACTTCGGCTTCATCCATACGAGAAAAGTTGCGAAGTACACGCACGATAGTTTGAATTCTCTCAGCTCCCATTTTCATTGAAGATATTATTTTAGGAAAATCTTCAACCAGGAACTCAATATCTATTGCTTTTGTTTCTGCTTGAATTTCTAAATGCGGATTCGGATAATACTGTTGATACAGCAGATTGCGAGTAAATGAGGTACACCAATATTTGTCGTATAAATAGGTAAAATAGAAACTCTACCTAATTTGATTAATTACTAACATTTTAGACATTTTTCAATTACTGTACCTCACCAACCTGCAATCTGCTGTATAAATACAACAAACGCAATAAATCTTGAGCATAGTTACTTGCAGGAGCTAGATTAGCAAAAATAAAATTGACGGGGTTGTTGATTTCATGTGCAACCCCAGCTACTAATTGACCAAGGGAAGACATTTTTTCGCTCTGTACCAGTTGCGTTTGGGTTTTATACAATTCGATTAAGGTATTTTCTAATTCTTGGGCTTTTTGCCGTAATTGAAATTCAGATTGACGCAAATTGTCTTCAATTTGTTTTCGCTCGGTAAAATCTCGCGTCACCTTGCTAAAACCCCGCAACTCTCCATCGTCATCAAATAAAGCAGTAATTAAAACATTTGCCCAAAAACGAGAACCATTTTTACGAAGGCGCCAACATTCTTCTTCGTAACTTCCAGTCGCAATGGCAATTTGCAGTTCTCGGTCGGGTTTACCATCTTCCAAATCCTCTGCTGTATAGAAACGAGAGAAATGTTGCCCAATAATTTCATGCGCTTGATACCCTTTAATAGCTTCAGCTCCCTTGTTCCAACTGACAACCCTTCCTTTGGTATCTAGCATAAAAATAGCATAGTCTTTTACAGATGCAACTAAAAGTCGTAAGTCCTCTTCACGTATACGCAATCTATCTTGAGCAACTTTGCGCTCGATGATATCACAAGTCAATATATTCATAATCAATATGCCTCGTTGTTTACATCTGAATAATTACACCTCATTATTTAGAGTTCCCAACTTAGTGCCACATATTACTTTAAAAGTACGTACTATATAATTCTTTACACAAATAATAAGTAGGTTGGGTGGAGGAACGGAACCCAACCAAACCCAACCCAAAATTAAATTTTAAGCGACACCAGCAAATAACTCACCAAAACCTTTCGGCACCGCTTCGGGTTTTGCCACAATTTCGACTATCTTGTTTTTTGCGCTCGGTTCTGATAGAGCTTCGACGCAAACCTGCGCCACTTTTTGTCTAGGTATGCTACCGTCAAACAATGTATCAGCACTTTGCATGATAATTGCATCCTGGTTGTCTTCATTTTTTAACCCACCTGGGCGGACAATCGTATAAGTCAAGCCACTTTTTTGAAGATATTCTTCAGCTTGCTTTTTCCATACCAAAATCAACCAAAACAAATTCAGCGGGTGAAAAAATTGCGAAGTACACAGCGAAGTAACTAAAACAAAATGCTCAATCCCTTTACCTTTGGCAGCATCAACTAAGTTTTTTGTGCCTTCCAAGTCTACTTTGTATGGTCCTGTAGGATCGAAACTTGGCTTGGCGCCAGTAGCACAAAGAACTATGGTACTATCACCTAGTGCTGTCGCAAGGGTACCAGGTTCAAGAACGTCACCTTGTACCAAATCAACACCCGCAGGAAGAATACTTCTTGCTTTGTTGATATCACGAACCAAGGCACGAACAGGAATATTACGCGCAACTAGTTCTTGAACTATGCGACGACCTGTTTCTCCTGTTGCACCTGCTACAAAAGCTTTCATGATAAACGTTACCCTAAGAAACTAGTAAGTGTTTGATTAAGTCTGATTATTAAAAAGATTAAATGAACTTTGTTACATATTTTTAAGGTTTTGGTAAAAATAGAAGATTAGTACGAAACCTTATCTTAAATGTGGGAATGATTAATAAAAGGCAAGGAAAAAGACACAGGAGTACGGATATGCTATCGAAAGACCAGGACTACCAAGCACTTGATACTACGGAGCAAGTAATGTCTGTAACATCAGGTTTAGTCAACACAGAGGACTTAATCTCTAATATTGACGCTGGCAAACCAATAAAGTTTTATTGTCGCTACAGCGATTGTATGGAAATGTACGCGCCATCTCAAACTGTGGCAGAATATTTAAACTGTCATTCTAAATGGTTTGTACGCTGTGCAGAACCAATGAAGGTTCAGCCACTTGGTCAAAATGGTTATGCTTTGGTTATTGGTCGCTTTGGCGCCTTCAATTATGAAGTTGAACCAAAAATCGGTTTAGAACTCTTACCACCCAATGAAGGTGTTTACAATATTCAGACCATCCCAATTCCCGATTACAATCCACCTGGATACGATGTAGATTACCGTGCTAGCTTGCAACTCGTCGAGTGCCGTGAGGAAGATGTTTCAATTGGTTCGGTTCTGACGCGCGTTGAGTGGGAATTACATTTAGCGGTTCATATTCAATTCCCTAAGTTTATTAAGCGCTTACCTCAGTCGTTGATACAAAGCACGGGTGACCGTTTGCTCAACCAAATTGTTCGTCAAGTCTCACGTCGCTTAACACGTAAGGTTCAAGACGATTTTCACGGTTCAATAGGTGTATCTTTTCCAAAAAAGTGATAATGCTCAATAATCGATGCTTAATGGTCGCTGGAAAATACTCCAGCGACCATTCGCTTTTCAATTAAGCTTTACTTATAATTCTCTGTACAATCTGTACACCACTAATAGCTTGGTAAGTAAACAAACCCAATATAGTGAAATTGATTAAAATATGCGTCATGCGTGCCCAATTGGCGCCTTTTTGCATAAAAGGGGAAAGCGATGCTGAAAACGCAATTAGAACTGTCATTCCAAGTCCTATAAGCAAGTGGGGACCAACGAATAACTTGCCGTTATTAATATAAGTCACACCCATCGCCGCTACAGAACCTGCCACCATAAAGCCTAATAGCAAAGAACCAATTTGAAAGTGACGGACATTATAACGTCCTTTAATTAGCTCTTTCTTTTCTTCACCTTGCGCGCTACGGGTACGTTGTATTTTTAAACCCAGATAAGCTGCGTACAGTGATACTAATAATAACCCCCACATCAGGACTGGGTGGACGAAATTCAACCCGTACTTAACCGATGGAGATAGTTCCATTGCCGTGTTCTCCCCAAATTCTTAAATCTTCATAAAAGTTAGCATAACTTTTTTTTACATTGTACAAGCTGTTTTTTTAATCCTGGCTGTTAGATGTTTCATCTACTGATGGAATATCGTTGACAAGGGGATTCAAAACAACATCACTGGCGCCTGCATCTGGTTTACCAGCACGCAACGTGGGGTTACGTCTACTCCGCTCCCTTGCTACTCTTCGATATCCTGCACGTTCTGCTTTTTGATGTTCGTATTCTATTAACCTGCCGTAATGCTCGTGCTTACTCAAATTCATCGATAGAAAAATATGCTCTCGCGTGTTACCAAAACCTTTACGGTTAAAAAACTTAAGTGCTGGTACATTCGCAGGGTCTGTATCTACGAGCATAAAACGGGCGCCGTCTTCAATCATGCGAGAAATAGCTTTATCTACCAGCTTGTCAGCTACACCACGACGCTGAAACTTTGGATTAACTCCTAACCATAGAATATAACCATAAGTCCAGGTAGCTTTAGTGATAATCGTTCCCAAAATAAATCCAGCAAGTTCACCATCAATTTCAGCAACTAAGCAATATTCTGGGTCGGTGTTATAAAGTCCTATTACTTCCCACTCATCCCAAGTTCGGTATAGATATGGGTATAAATCACTCGTGAATAATTCTTCTCCTAAATGATAAATAGCAGCAATATCATCAATTCCTAACTCGCGGACAAACACTGTGTCATTATTATCAAATTGCATAAAATAAAAATTAATCTGTAGAGACGTTACATGTAACGTCTCTACATTTACGAAAGGGTTACTTCTTCAATCGTAACTAAGTCGAGTAGTGAAGGGTCTAATGCTAAGGAGGGAGTCTGTTGAGAGGTGCTAATGGGCAAGTTATTTCTATTACACCGTGCTGTAAATTGGCACCTGTCGCATATTTTACTGCCTTCAGGAACTTGTGGAAAATCTTTGCCGTTGTAATATTCAGTTATATATCGATTTAGTTGAGTAAGTAACTGATTTAATTTATTTTTACTTTGCTCGTGTTGAGCAGTGCTGTAATTAAATTTTATGCTTTGTGGTTTATGATGAGGTTGAACAAACCAATAGGTCATAGAAATATTTTCTGGTACATATTGGCTAGTTTCTGCCAAAACGAATAAATAAAGCTTTGTTTGCCAGTTTTGTTCTAAGTAATGGGAATTTTGTGGTTTTGGATAAGTTTTCCAATCTAAAATTTGCGCTTGTACATTATCAGCAATCAACAAATCGTAAACAACCGTGAGTAAGTAATCTTGAAATTGTAGAGTTCGGTAGTGTTCGCTTTCCTTGAACGTTTCATCACTCGTTTTCTCTAGAATAAACGGCGCCACAGTACTAAGTCCATCTATCCAACCGCGTAACTGAGCATCAGTTTCCAAAAAAGTATCGATAGATAAACCCATTGCACGTTGCTGCATGAGCAAGTGAAACCGACTCCCCAGCATTAACTTTTCATCGTGGTCTGGGTCAACAGGAGAGTAAAGTTGCTCTAAATAAGTATGCTGAAACTGTCGTGGACACTTTTCTAATGTATTAAGCTGTCCTTGCGACAGTCGCATCAGATGGGTTTCATCAAATAACATAAGTACACTTAACGTTAGTACGTTATGTTCATCATAGTTGATTTGAAACGCTCTTTACTGTTGAGGTTTTCGAGGAAATTTAGGTAATTGTACAGAGGATAATGATTTACGTCCTTTAGGTGGGCGCCTGGGGTAAACTACTGGTGAAGGAGAATTTGCATCATCAATATTATGGGAAGGATGATGTGGTGATTCTGTAGCTGGTAAATCTAAATGTGTTAGCTGCGAGACTTCTGCCCAGTAATCTTCTTCCACAGCATTTGGAATTGAGTTATTCTCTATTACTATTTCCGGAGTAATTGCTGTATCATTATTTGTACTATTTTTATTTGCTTGTTGACTTATAAAATCAAATGATTGAGTTTGAACTTCGTCCACTACTGTATCCCATATGTCTTCTGCTTCTTTAAAAGAAGTCGTTTCTGGCACCTCTATAATGTCTTGTATATCTTGTTCTATATTCACTTCTGATGAAGCTGGTGCCGTTTGAGAGACAAAGTACATTTGAATTACGCTGTCGATTTGCTCACCTAAGTTGTTTGCAGGATGTGCTTCTATTGGTGGCGCCTCTAATGCTTCTGGTTGTGCGGGTGTATCTTGTGGTACAATTATATTTTCGTTTAGTGGTTCGATACTTTGGTCTACAGAATCAAAATCTTCATTTGATGACCAGGGTTTTATCGGTTGGGCATTTACGAACAAAGACTTAAATTTTTTCAGAGAAGTAGAATTGTTAGCTGTAGTTTGACACGTTGGAGATTCGTTATCATTACTTTCGACAACAGACATAGGGTCTAGGCATTTTTCAAGCGCTGCCTTAAATTGCAATGTTTGACGCTGCTGTCGCATTAACCTTGTTCGCAGTTCTTTACATGCGGTCTCTGATTGAATTAGTTGTTGTGACTGCGAACTATAGTTAGCTTGCAAGTTAGCGCATTCTCGCTCTAACTGCGCGAGACGCTGTTGGTTAAATTCTAACTGAGCTTTATACGTCTCAACTAAAGTTTCTTGACGTTGAACGTTTTGTAAAGAATTGTCTAATTGCTGATAAAGTGATTGAACTTGTTCTTGAGTGGCACAAAGTTCTTGCGTTTGTTGTTTCAGCATTGCTTCGGTGACGCTGTAACGCTTTTGCTGAAATTGCACAGCTTTTTCAGACTCTGCCAAACGAGACGTTAATTCTTCTACTTGACTATATAGTTTATCGTTCGCTGCTCGTAACTCATGGTTTAACGCGAGCATTTGTTGAAATTCTGCATCAATTGCCGCTAATTTGGCACTGTCTGGTTCTGCTACCCAATCTTTTGACGGCGCCTGGTTGTCATTATTTTCTGACATTTCAGGGGTTGTAATTACCTCACTTTCCCATTGTTCTTGATTTAAGGTGAAAACTTGCTGCTTAAAATCAGCGTCATTAGCCTCTTCGCTTGACACATGGGTTGTATTTGTCAACATTTGATTTGTCAAATTATGCGGCACAACCGAGTAAAACGGGCAATCTATAGGCTCAGATTGTGCGGTTGTCTCAGATAATGTTGGTTGTTCGGTAGCCCCATTATCTGGGGTGTTAGCTTCATTCATCACTTTTCACCCACAAGTTTAAAAATTATTCTGGCGTACTGAGCGAGGGTTTTTAGCGCATTTATTATAAAATTTTACCCAGAACACTTTTGAAGCGACCTGGGGTCTACAAACCTGTTCATAGTATTTTATAGCACTAATTGTACTTACATTCTACTGGTAAGGATAGAAAGCTGGTGTTGGTGTTATGGGAGTTGGTGCGTGACGCTATTAGATGCTCGAAGAGTTTCTAGATTGTTAATAGCGTCACGCACCCTACGGGAGCCAACGTGGGTAAAAGCCAGCTATGGGTAGTTGTTCGGGTTTTATTTCGGCGGCATTTGATGTGTCGGCAACGGGTAGCAAGGGCATTAGCCAAAGACTACTGCCTGATATTGTTTCACCTGATGAGGTTTTTAAGTTGCTAGTTGTTGAGGCACCACCTTCTTGGCTTACTACTTGGTCGAACAGCAACCCTAAACCATCGGGTGCAAGACTCATTTGTATATTACGTTGCCCTGCTGGAAGAACTAGTAATGCTTTTTGTTGCCCGGTTTTTAGGTTAATGGCTATAAAATATGGCTGTTCCAAAAATTGGTCGCCAGGTAATAATTGGGTAATTAAACAGTAAAGATTCGGAGATGCTGTGTCAAATTCACAACCAATTATTGTACCTGTGGTTTTTATCAGTTCTTTGTTTACACCTTGGTTTGTGACTAAAAATAACGAGCGAGTCGGGTTTTGAAAGTCGCGGTTAAATTTAACCATTGCAGCTTGTGTCCCATCTTTAGAAAACGCTTGTACTAAACCAAACTGAGGTAAAAAGTCAAGCGGTCTGCTACCGTCTTTTTGTAATGGCAAAATTGCTGCACCTTCACCTTGGGCAACAGCTACCCCTTTGCTATCGGGGGTAATTAAAAAGTCTCCACTTGGTTGACTTTCTAGACGAGTAAGTTTAGTTCCTTCCGAAGAATCTTTATGTGCGGACATAAACCATAACCCAAAGTCACCAGGAGTATCTTTTTTGCCACGTTGAATAACAATAGTTTTGCCATCGGCTGATAAATCGAATTTTAAATTTTGATACCCATTACTATCTAGTACCAAGTCCACTCGACTTGCGGGTTGTGCTTCTTCTGTGGCTTTACTCGGAAAGCCTGTTGTGACAGTATATATTTTGCTGGAGAGCAAATCTTGGTTTGTTTTCGAACGTGCAGAGAATAAAACTTTATCTCCTTCTGGATAAGGTTTAAAGTCCATAACCGCTAGGTCTTTGGGGGTAAGGACTATTTTTTGGTCTTGCGTCAAGTTCTGAAGTACTAACCTTCCTTGTTCTTCTCCTGTCGCACCAATATAAAGAATGGCACGGTCGCGCGTGCGGAAGGCGCCTGAAAAAGGTTGAAGCGTTAAGTTTTTGCCCTGTTTTTTGGCAAACTTATCGACTGCTCCCTGTAATTGAACTTTATAATTTGTACCATAAGGCGCCGGAGTTAACAGCGTGTACACCATCCGTCTTCCTGCCCAGCTATACTTTCCAGCTAACGGGGGGTCTATTTTTAAATTATTTTCAACACTTTTAACATCCATTGGACGACTAAATATCATGCTGAAAGAAGTATCATCGGCGCCGACTTTTTGATTTTCCCAACTAAAGTTTCTGACGCTTGCCCTAACAACATCACCTTGGATAAGTAATATACCAATTAGTACAGATATTATTACTATCAGGGCAATAGAAATACGGTCAATAGGTAATAATGTAAACTTTTTTTTAGCCATTTGTAGAAACCGGGTTTCTTTTATGAACTGTAAGGATTTTTTGGTTGTGGAATTTCTTTAATAGATGTAGCGTTAATGGCGAGGTGACGTTTTCCATTAAAGGTTTCTGTAATAATTTTGCCTTCAACCTCAAACCATTTATCAGCGGGGTATTTATCTCGACCTTCAGATAGTTTGACGGGTATTCCAACTGGGTAAGCGTCAGCAGCACAACAAGTAATTACAAACCGTGACAGCATCATAAAGTCTTGACCAATATCTTTGGGATACATGGCAAAACCTTGAACTTTTGCTCTTTGCCCTGTATAAGCATCAGGTTCTGGGTAAATGTTGAGGGTTCTTACCCACTCTACTAATGACCTTTCTTCTGGACGAACTGAAGCACGGAAAGCTTGCGGTTGGGAACGTGTTGGCCCCAGTAGCTCGGTGACGCTTCTATCCATTGCGCTTTGACTGGCAAAAACTTGGGGTGTAATAAAAAAGCCTAGAAGCGCTGTAATTATTAATAACGAACTACTCCAACCAGGAGGAAAAACTGTTAGATGTTGGGCTAGGGCAACTTCGTTATAGCGGCGCCTTTGTAATAATTCTTTAGCTTTTAGAGAAGCAACTAATAATAACGCTATGCTCGCGACAATTATTAACCAGAAATAATCAGGGTGAATTAAAATGTTTAATTTACCAGTTTGCCAGTATTTCAACATCAAAACTCCCCAAGAACCAATCGCTATAACATCGAGCCAAGCTAGAAGTTTGGGAGAAATTTTGGGTTTAGTATTCGTTTGACTAGTCATTTGATATTAAAAGACATGTAAATTCAAAAATAGCGTCATCAAAAACGTGAGTAGTCCTGCCAATGTAAATAAATAAAACAATGCTCGTGGTTTAAAAATTGACAGCATCAGCCCAATACCTTTAATATCAACCATTGGTCCAAATACCAGAAATGCTAGCAATGAACCACTTGTGAAAGCAGAAGCAAATGACAAGGCAAAAAATGAATCTACTGTAGAACAAATCGATACTACTACTGCTAGTACAAGCATTGCGATGATTGAAGTTATCGTTCCTGCGCCCAAACTCAATATTATATCGCGAGGTGCAAGTACTTGAATCGCTGCTGCAACTGCACTACCTATCACCATCACTGCCCCTAACTCGCGCAGTTCCTGAATAATATTATCCAACACCAAGCGCAACTTATCAGATATTGGTTTTGTTTGATTTGCGATTGCCACTTCTTCTGGACTTGTGTCGATACGAGTAATTTGACCAGAAGACGAACCACCCAAAATATAAGTGCCCGACTGTAATAATGTTGAATTACCCGTTTGCACTCTAGTATTTTGCCCTCTGCCACTACGACGTTTTGATGATTGTTGTGGGGGTGGATTGAATTTCAGATAGCGCGCGATAGCTGGTTGCACTAGTGGCGTTAAATCTTTTTGAAAGCTAAATGCCCAACCAACGATTGTTGCTATTACCAAGGAAAATACTACCCGTAGCACTACAATTTCTGGCTGGTCGCGAAACGCCGTCCATGTAGACCAAATTACAATCGGGTTTATTGTAGGCGCCGCTAGCAAAAAGCCAATTGCAACGGATGTAGGAACCCCTTGCATCAACAAACGACGAGCGACTGGAACGTTGCCACATTCACAGACAGGGAACAAAAAGCCTACTAAACTACCAACAAACGCCCCCAATAAAGGGTTCCTTGGCATTCTTTCAACTAGCTTGCGCTCATCAACCATGAACAGCAGCACACTAGAGAACAAAACCCCAAGCAGCAAAAATGGTATCGCCTCGACTAATAAACTTAGAAATATCGTAAAACCGTTACTCAGTTGATTCATAAGTGTGCTGGAGCAAAGCGGAGATTAGCATTAATAGTTATGTTCCCGCATTGTATCGAAATGGGGATCAAAAACAAGTACAGGTAATTAAATATAACTTAAACAGAGTTTGACGTTGAGATTAAAGTAGCAGTTGTTACATTGTCTACTTACTACTAATTATTGTTCCATACTTCATCTTTGCAGAATATTGTAATAATTTATACACAAAAATTTGAAAATTATATATACATTTCATGAGAAATAACAGCATAGTATTTGTTTATATTGATGATACTTACATAGAATATTTATCTAGCCATGAATATACTTACAGTAAAATTGCTCGTAAAAAAGAAAACTTTACGTAATTTTATTGAGATTTTACAAAGCTTTTAAAATCAAAATGGCTCGGAGGTTTACCAGTTGGCACAAAATTGCTATTCCCTATTTTCCACATACCGCAAAACGCAAAACTGAAATAGGCTAGAAGAGCTAGCGATTTCTCGTTAGCAATATTTTAAGAACGTAAATTAATGAATAATCAGGGTCTAGAGTGCAACAAGAATTTGTTTCCGAAATCAATGCGCCGATTCTTATCGAAGGCAATAGAGGTGATCTAAGTCTAGACTCTACGCTGCAAGAATTGTCATTATACACATTCGAGGTTAAAACATCCTGTACAGGTGCCTGTGTTGCTCAAGTGTTTGAGAAATACCCGCTTCTACCTGGGGTGATACTGCTCGAAGACGGTAATTACATAGGAATGCTTTCGCGGCGCCAGTTATTAGAATTTTTAATTCGCCCGTTTGGGAAGGAAATGTTTTTCGAGCAACCCCTGAGTATTCTTTACAGTTATGCCCGAACTGGTGTGTTACTTTTGTCTGAGACAACTTCTATTTTGACGGCAATGCAGCTAGCATTAAGGCGTTCTCCTGAACTAGTAAGCGAACCTGTTGTTGTCAAATCATCTGAAGGCGCCTATCGCTTACTCGATATATCGGAATTAAATATAGCATCATGGCAAATTCGGGGTATAGAAACACAAGTCAGGTACGAACGTAGCCAAGCGCAAATCATCCAAAACGACAAAATGGCTTCTTTAGGGCGATTAGTCGATGGAGTAGCGCACGAAATTCTTGACCCAGTAAATTTTATATGGGGTAACTTGACCCACGTTTCTAACTATAGCCAAGACTTATTAAAACTAATTGCAGCTTATAACCGAGAATTGCCCAACCCCTCAGAACACATCGCTTATTTGATACAAGATATAGAGTTTGATTTTTTAGAGCAAGACTTAAATAAATCGCTTACAAGTATCCGAACAGGAGCAGAGCGGCTCAAAAAACTTGTAACCAGTTTGCAAAACTTTTGTCATATTGATGCCGTTTACCCCAAACCAGCGGATATACACACCTGTATTGAAAACGTAATCTTGTTGATTAATAGCCAAGTCAAAGGCGAAATAGAAATAATTAGAAATTATGGGTCATTACCCCCTGTATATTGTTTCCTAGGGCAACTCAATCAAGTATTTATGAATATTTTGAGTCGGTCAGTCGATAGCCTACTCGATGAAGCAATCCGACAGCAATATAATAAGCTGGATACCACTTGTAACGAAGAAAAACCTCGAATTGAGATTATAACCGAGGTAATTTCTTTACCACCAACAACAAGTGGCGCAGTTGACTCACGCTGGGTTTCAGTACGCATCGCCGATAACGGCAAGGGAATATCCGAAGAAACCCAACAACAAATAATCGAATCATTTTCGGTCGAAAAGCGCGCAGACAAAGAAACAACCCTCGCCGCCAGCTACCGTATTATTACAGCAAGACACGGAGGCAAATTTAAAATTCACTCTCAACCAGGCGCCGGAACCGAATTTGAAATCCTACTACCCCTAGTCTAGTATTCCTGTGTACTACTATCTTGTGGAGCGGGCTTAAGATTGCCCGCCCCAAACATCCCTAACTATTCTCCAAACTTTGAATGTGCCTAATCAACACATCTAACTCTTCCTGCTTAAGACTAATATCCCTCTGCAAAGCATCAATTTGAAACACCGTGTCTCGTAACCCAGCATCAGCAGCAAACACAATAAAAAGCGTTGAAGCTGAAATAAGTACACCTGTAAAAAACGCTATCAGTAAAATTGTATGTTTTGGACGTAGGAAAAATAGTGATAAGCGGTGTTTACGAACTCTTTTCTCGAATTTGTCACCAACACTCCCTATTATCCCGCCCGTAGCTAAAACCACCGCGACAAGGATATACACCGAATTCATTGCTTATATAAAAAAACCCACTACTCTAGCCTACAACTTTTAACAACTAGCTAACGGGGTAATTCCGAATTTTTTCTAGGTAGAAACCATATATTAAGAATTATAACTTTTTGCACCAACCAAAAAAAAGGCAGCCATATGGTGCCCAAATTGCATAAATTGTTTCATAACTTAATAAATTCTTTATTTTCCATTACCATTCTCCTCACGGTTTCCAATGGAAGTACGTGCAAACCATTCTTGGTATTTTTGTTGAAGTTGCTCATTATCGACAGCGATAGTCACTTGTATCCGTTGACAACCATGATTACGTTCCAGGGCAATAGCATTAAGTAACAAACTTGCGACTTTTGGCGAACTGAACTCTCCAGTAATAGTCAAGCTACCTTCAAAACTAGTCGTCAATGGCATTGCTGAAGTTGAGCTAACTGGTGTTGACTCTTCGTGCGTTAATTGTTCTTCCCCTAAGTCAATATTTGCAAGTTGCTTATGTTCGGGACTTAACTGTTCAACGATTAATCTTTCACGACGAACAGGAATTGTCACCATTCGGGTCTCAATTTCTTTACGAACAATTATTTCACCGATTTTTCGCTTAGTGCGGTCAACAACTAACCGTTCTTCAAGTAACTTAATTACGTCTTCGCTTTGCAAGGTCGTTTGCTGCGTATGTATTTCTGATGTAGCATCAGCTAAATGAGAATCTACAACGTAGCTATCTGAAGATAAACCTTGTGCGTCTGTATTTATTTCCATGTTTCGTTCTTGATATTCTGGTAAGTTGTTAACTTGTGTTCTATCTATAATTAGAAAGATTTTTCTAAGCTGTGGGTCTATTTTTTGAACGTGTTGACCCTTTAGTATAAATAGTCTTGGTGTAGTTTGAGCGTCAGATACAATAAAGCTTATTTGCCGATTAGAGTCAATTATCACATCTTTAACGGCACCAACCTGCTCTAACTCTGTGTCAACTACAGCAAAATTTCTGATCTTTTTATTGAGATTGGTTAGTAAAGATGTAATTTGTGCTTGTTTATCTGTACTATTTAAATTACTAACGTTTTCTGAAGCGACTGTCATAACTCAATCCTTGGTAAATTTATAGATATTTAAATTTATTTTTTATTTATAAAAAAGGTTTTAATATATCAATCTTGTGGAACTCTTGTGCAACACTTGTGGAACAGGTATCCCTGCCTGTTTTATTTCTTACTTAAGGGCGGGCAAGGATGCCCACCCCACAAGAATCTACAAGAGTTTACAAGATAATTATTGAAAGTTCTTAGCGTTGCTCAATATCGAGACCAGGAGCATTTACGTCTAATTCTTCACGACGAATTGTTTCTTGTGCTTGAACTGTTTCTTGGTCTACAACTTTACTAACGCGAACTTCTTCACGAACAACAGTTTCTTTACGGATATCAGGAGTTTCTTCGTAAATATCTACGTGAGCTACTTCACCTTCGTGGAATGCGGTTGCGTCGGGAGTAACTGCTCTACCTGCATCAGTAGGAGTTATACGCTCAACAACAACTCTTTCTCTTTCGACTGGAACAGCTACTCGTGCGGTTTCTGTCTCAACATGCTTACCAATGGCAACTTCACCTGTTTTACGACGCTGCTTGTTGGCAACTAAACGTTCTTCGTATAGACGTAATGTTTGGTGGTCTTGCTCATTCAGGTCATACAACGATGGTTCATTTTTGTATGTGTATGCATCACGATTGTATACAGGGGTATCAGCAATTTTACGTGACTCAGATGTAGCTGCTGGAACTGCTGCGGCGCCTGAAGCATATGCTGTACCCATTGCTGCTGCGGAAGCGTCGAGAGGCATTGATGCATCTAATGGTGTTGATGCTTCTAGGGATGCAGTACTTGTTACATCAGAAGTACGAACATTGCTGGATGAACCGCGATAAACTCCGCGAACATTCTCTTCGTAATCGTAATCGATAGCAAGATCGTTATTAAATTCTGGTAGTGCATCTGCTTGCTCACGTGTCATACCAATAGCATAAACGCGGTCAGCAGTATGGTCGATGCGTGAGCGACCAACTGGTAATAATACTTTCTTACCAAAAATCCAGAAACCTAAATCTACAATAAAATAGCGGAAACGACCTTCTTCATCTACTAATACATCGCTGATAGTACCGATTTTTTCATCGCTTGTTTCAGCATATACACTCAAACCTTTGATATCATTTCCTTCAAAAGTATCGCGGTAATCTGGATCAAAATCTCCAAGTTTATGAAGTACCATAATTATTTGCCCTCATGTGGTTTTATATTCCTTAATAGAAAGAGTAAAAAATAAATGACTTATTCTCCATCTTTCTGAGGGCTGAATTTAGCTAAATATAAGCTTCCGCAGGTTATATTTACTGTTATGGGAGTCTTGTATTAAATTAATTCAAGAGCAAAATAGATAATTAGAGATAACTTTTTTAGGATTATAAACAGGTTAACTATCGTTTAAAGCGTTTGAGATGTTTTGAAGATTTGTAACCAAGTAACATCCCTAATTGTCGATGACAACTTTTTCTGAACGTAGAAAAAGCACGATAACCCTTACGGATAATATCAAGGACGAAGTAAGGTACCCGCAAGCCAAGTGGACACAGTATGGGACGGTAGAGCCAATAGTATGCTTTTTTGAAGTTGTCCCATTTCGAGCAACTCTCTTGATGAAGGAAGTCTGATATATCTACCACATAACCTCTACCTTCCTGCATCATGACGTTACGCGCGTGAATGTCGTGAGGATAAAGCCCTTTTCTTCGTGCGTATTCTAATGCTTCATCAATATCATCTATAACTTGCTTCGGTATACGCATACCTCGTTGGATACAGTCGTACAGAGTAGTACCAAGTAAACGCTTTAAAACCAAAAAGTTTGGTTTCGCGTAATAGCACTGAGAAAAAGCTGGATGCTCTCCAAGACGACTGTACACTTGTATTTCTTCCTCAAAACCCTGCCGTCCCAGAGCATAAATTTTTACAACTTCATCTGCGTAATCAGGATGACAAAATACCGCAGCATAATTACCTCTGCCTAACAGGCGCCAGGGTTGAGGCAAATTATCAACTTCTACCGGGTCGTGAGGGTGAACGCTTTCTACCTTCACTTGGGGTAATAGCTGTTGATAAATTTCTTCAAGTAGCCCATTCAAGTGCAACTTATCGTTCATTTAAGACTTCTCAATACTACTGCCAATAGTTTTACTACAGTTATGATTCCCAAATTTCCGATAATTGTTTCAAAATGTAAACTTGGCAACGAATACAACAGATGTAACGGATAATTTTTGCGCTCATCCGTTATATCCGTTACATCCGTTTATCATCCGTTGCCAGTTTATTGCGGTGGTGTTGTGCTTGTACGAGTAGTGAGTCAGCGAAAGCTATGGCATCTTGGGCAGATTTTCCTCCTGCTAGCTGTGCGAGTTCGTCACGACGCTTTGTTAGGTTGTCTAGGGTTACGACTCTTACTACTGTACGTTCTTCTGCGTGTCCGTTGTTTTCTTTTTTACGGGCTTGATTTATTACTTGCTTAGAGACACGAAAATGTCTATCTGCCATTGCCGCTACAAGAGGTTGGTGAGTGACGCATAACACTTGCTGTTGATAGCTAATTTGGTGGAGTTTTTCGGCGATGCTTTGCGCGACTCTTCCCGATACTCCAACGTCAATTTCGTCGAACACCATTGTATCCGGCGCCTCAATTTGTGAGAAACAAGCTTTGAGTGCGAGTAAAAATCGACTCATTTCCCCACCACTAGCAGTTTCTGACAAGGGTTGTAAAGGTTCACCTGGATTGGGGCTAAACATAAAGGTAATTTTATCGGCGCCCGTTGAAGTTGGTGCAATTGGGGTAATATCAACTTTAAACTGCACTTTTTCCATTGCTAACGGTTTGAGTTCGCGAATTAACTCAGCTTCTAACTTCTCACCAGCTTGGCGCCGTAATTGCGTTAACTTGTTACAAGCTTTGATTAATTTGTCGAAACAAGCTTTTTCTTGCTTTTCCAAACTCTCGATAGATTGTTCTGAGTTGGTCAGTGCTGCTAACTCGGCTTGTGTACGGTTGTAATGGGCAATGGCATCCGCTAATGTTGGCCCGTATTTACGAATTATTTGTTTGAGTTCGCGAATTCTTTCCTCAACTTCTTCTAAGCGCTGCGGGTCAGCTTCAAGATTTTCACCATAAGCATTTATTTGTCGAGCGACTTCGCAAACTGCTGTTTGAGCATCACATATTAAATCTAATAACGGTTGTAGCTCTTTGTCGTACTCAACCATGTCTGTTAAGGCGCCTTCACTATCACCGAGTAAATCTGTAACAGTAAGAGCATCACTATCATTTTGATATAAAGCTTGGTATATTTTATAACTCATTTGTTGCAAATCAACGACGTGGGTAAGACGCTCGCGTTCCTGTTGGAGTAGTTCGAGTTCGTCGGGGTCGTCTAAATTTGCGGCGCCAAGTTCAGTTACTTGATAAGTTAATAAATCAAGTTGCTGTAAACGTTCGCGGTCGGATGTGCGACGTTGTTCTAAAGCTAAATGTGCTTGTTGGTAGGTAACATAAGCACCTGCAACAACATCACGGTGTTGGGGAAGCGTACTACCACCGTAAACGTCTAACCAGTCACGAACTTGAGAAGATTGTCCGACCAAGACACTTTGTCCTTGGGCAGTAATTTCTACCAATCTATCGCGTAACTCGTTCATGACTTGACGATTAACAAGTACACCGTTTAAACGCGACCGACTGCGGATATTACTGGCAGTAATAGAAATTTCGCGGCTAACGATTAGTAAGTTATCATCGATTAAATCAATTTCTTGTTCGCTTAACCAATGCGCTAAAGCTGAGTCAGCAACAAAAGTAGCTTCGACTAGTGAGCGATTAGTACCAGTACGAATTACACGACTTGAGACTTTGCCACCCAAGACCGCATCAATTGCATCGAGTATAATCGACTTTCCCGCACCAGTTTCACCAGTTAGAACATTCAATCCAGTTCCAAATTCAAGTTCTAATTGGTCGATGAGGGCAAAATTCTCGATTCGTAGAACTCGCAACATCCAGCTAAATCTCCGTGCCGTACTTAGAAGCGGGATACGATCAAATTATCCCGTCAAGTATGAGTTTATCAAACCTGGTATGCTTTTACTTTTGTCGCAATAATCAGTGACAAAGCTCGGTTTAAGTACAAATTTTAGTACTCACCCCTATACCCAATGTTGTATCTCTAATGCCTCGTGACTGCTTATTGTCGGCTCGCTAATATAATATTGGCGGTTTTTTGGGTACATCCCTTTTAATGAAGCAAGTTAAGCTGAAATATAGAGGCGCCTTACTGTAATTAATTTAATATTAATTTATTACTTGTTACAATACTTAACAATATAGCTGTGGTGGTAGTTCATGAACGTGAATAAAGTTTCCCAACCAAACCTAGTGCTTGAAAAAGATAGTCACCCCGAGACGCTGACTGAGGTTCAACCTATGGCTTTAAATAGCGCACCAGGAGAGTTAGCAAACTTACCTCCAAGAGCGATAACTTCGACTTCGGGGAATAGTGATTTGCAGTTAAAGTACGATGCTGATGCAATTGCGGTTTACTATCAGTCGCGTCTATTCAGGGTATTGAAAAGAATATTCAAGGTATTGGCGCCAACATTGGCATTTGCCTTTGGGATATGGTGGGATGGAAAACGAGGTGTCAAAGTAAAAAACGACATTAAGCGCGCTGTACAGTTTCGTAAACTGCTGACAAAACTTGGGCCAGCGTATATAAAAATTGGACAAGCTTTATCAACACGTCCAGATTTGGTGCCTGTTGTATATTTAGAAGAACTGACGCAGTTACAAGATAAACTTCCTGCGTTCCCAAACGAAATAGCATATCAATTTATAGAAGAAGAACTTGGACAAAAGCCACACGAAGTTTACGCAGAAATTTCACCGCAACCAATAGCTGCTGCTTCGTTAGGACAGGTATACAAAGCAAAGCTTTTCAGTGGTGAAGAAGTTGCAGTAAAAATTCAACGTCCTGACTTACGCGAAGCTATAGCCATAGATTTATACTTGCTTCGTAAACTTGCTGGATGGGCACAACGGGCTGTAAAGCGGGTACGTAGCGACTTAGTGGGAATACTCGACGAGTTAGGGGAACGTATCTTCGAGGAAATGGACTACATCCACGAAGGTGAAAACGCAGAGCGATTTTTTCAGCTTTACGGTCATATCAAAGATATTTACGTTCCCAAAATTTATTGGGAGTATACAAACCGTCGTGTTTTAACGATGGAATGGATATATGGAACAAAATTAAATCAAACTGAGGAATTGCGCGCACAAGGAATCGACGCTCGTTATTTAATCGAAGTTGGTGTACAGTGTTCGCTGCGGCAGTTACTGGAACATGGATTTTTCCACGCAGATCCTCACCCAGGTAACTTACTTGCTACACCTGATGGAAAACTTGCTTATTTAGACTTTGGGATGATGAGCGAAGTTCAACCAGCACAGCGTTATGGTTTAATCGAAGCTATTGTTCACGTGGTCAACCGAGATTTTGAAGGTTTAGCTCAAGATTACGTCAACTTAGATTTTCTCACCCCCGACACTGACTTAACGCCAATAGTCCCAGCGTTTGCCAAAGTCTTTGCTAATGCTCAAGGCGCCAGCGTCGCTGATTTCAACATCAAGAGTATAACTGACGACCTGTCAGAATTGATGTACGAGTATCCCTTCCGTGTGCCGCCTTATTATGCGTTGATTATTCGCTCCTTGGTAACACTCGAAGGTATCGCTATTTACATCGACCCCAACTTTAAAGTATTAAGCGAAGCATATCCATATGTCGCAAAACGATTATTAACCGACCCGGCGCCGCAATTAAGAAACTCTTTAAGAGACTTATTATTTAAAGATGGTAGCTTCCGTTGGAACCGTTTGGAAAATTTGTTAAAGAACGCGCGTGGCAACCAAGACTACGACTTTAACTTAGTACTAAACCAAGCACTCGACTTTCTATCATCCGAACGTGGTCAGTATATTCGTGAAAAACTTGTTGACGAGTTGTTTAAAAGTGTGGATGGGTTACGAAGAAATGCTTTACACAATTTTACTTCCTTACTGCGTCAACAAGTTGGGCTGACCGCAGTCACGGAGGCACCTGCTGCCAACACCGACCAGCAGCAAACGTTAGAACATATCAAGAATATTGCCAAGATTTTACAAGAAACACGCGGGTTTGATGCAAATCAACTGGCGCCTCAACTTACTCAGATACTTTTTAACCCTGGTGTACAAAAGTTAGGGCAACAAATAACAGGTCAAATCGCACAAAAAGCTGCGGCAAGAGTTGTTAGAGAATTACTAGCAGCAACAGAAGTTCGCACAACCTCTCCCTAATTTTGGCATTTGCCAAAATCTGTCCCTCTCCGTATCGGAGAGGGACTTTTTTTAAGATACAAAATGTCATTCTGAGCGCAGCGAAGAATCTCATAAATCTACTTTGTTTACAAAAACCTCAAAATATTTATTTACCACAGAGACACAGAGGACACAGAGGGGGAGTTAGAGAAATTACCGCAAAGGGCGCAAAGGTCAGTTTTTTATCTACATGGGGAATAATAAGTATATAGAGATAGTACTTGTGATTCCATTACTATGAGTCAAAGTTTGGAAGAAGCGTTAGATGAAACTACACCCTCAGAACGTTTGCGAGAGTTAGCTATAAGTAATCAGGTAAAAACGCGCTTTGCTGTTGCTCAAAATCCGAATACACCAACAGATGTACTGATAAAATTATTCTCTGAGGCGCCGCTAAATGTTTTAAATAACCCTGCTCTTTCTCTATTACTATTGGAAAATCCATGTTTTTTTGAAGACCTCTACAAATCAAATAAGCGTATCTTTGAACAATTCGAGATACCTAAATTTTTCCTAACCTGGGCATTTCATAGCTCTGATGCTGAAATAAGGGCTTCTTTAGCAATAA
Source organism: Calothrix sp. FI2-JRJ7 (assembly GCA_019359675.1). Taxonomy (GTDB): domain Bacteria; phylum Cyanobacteriota; class Cyanobacteriia; order Cyanobacteriales; family Nostocaceae; genus Dulcicalothrix. Next base: position 17,482 of record JAHHGX010000081.1, on the reverse strand, counting down.
GTCCTAAAATCCCTCTGACTTTTTTGATGAAATTAGCCGGAGATAAAGAGCAAAGAGTACGTATTGCTGTGGCAAGAAATCCTTGTACTCCTGTTCAAATTTTAAAGAAACTGTCTCAAGATGACATTTTTAGTGTACGTCGCTGAGTTGTCGAGAATCCAAATACTCCAAGCGATGTAATAAGAAATTTAGCAGCACACTGCAACAAAACTTTTCAACGTATAATTGCTCAACATATTAATACTCCTAAAGATATATTAGAAATTTTAGCGTTAAAGAGCGATAGGGAAATTTCTTGTCTTGCTTTACGTCATAAAAATATGCCTGCTCATGTTTTAAAAAAATTCTATAATAATAAACATCAAGAAAGACGTGCGGCAGTAGCAGCTAATCCAAATACTCCAGTAGATATATTGGAAACTCTAGCTTATGATAAAGCTTATATGGTGCGTTTAAATTTAGCAAGGAATCAAAAGGCGCCAGCAAAAGCTTTAGATTTTTTAGCAAAAGACAAAGGTGATGAAATACGTTATTTAGTTGCTGCTAATAATCAAGCTTCAGAAATGACTCTCAAACAACTTGCACAAGACAAGTTTTATGATATTCGCTGCGTGGTTGCAGAGAATAAGAATACGTCAGAAACAGTTTTAGCACACTTAGTTTATGATGAAAATGAAGAAGTCCGTTTGGCTGCTGTAAAAGCTCTTTACCCTTATAAAACGAATTAAGGGATATTAATGAGATAAGTTCTATCTTAGGCTTGTAAGTATAAACCAATAAATCTAAATATTAATTTAACTAATTTAACGTAATTATATTCAGTCCATTTTAATGGACTTATGCTATTAGCCTATGGGTTTCAACCATAGGCGGTTATTAGTGAGATAACAAGTCTTTGTGTTGGGTTGCGCCTACGGCGTACTACGTAAACGCAAAGCCTCCACCCAACCTACAATATATCGATACTATCCACAATATCTAGCTTTTCTATCGCGCGTATTTGGGTAGGCGTTAAATTTCCATATACCGCAGGATTAGAGTTATCGCCAGTTACATTAAACCCTAATTCTTCAATTTTATTAATTGCTTCATTCACAACTCGTTCGTTTTCTACAGTTTGCTGTTCTGTATCTGTACTGGCTGGAACTGGCGCCTGAATACTTTTTACCTCTTGACGTTCTACTTTTAATTTAATTACCACAGAGATTTGGTCATTGGGTTTAGTCTCTGCAAGTTTTTCAAATAAACCTTGTGATAGTTTTCCATATTTAGATACATAAGCAGTTTTATCTTGTTGCGCTAATTTTTCTATATTCATTTCTTGTCCATTAGAATCTACTGCTATGTCAAATATTTTACCGTTACGTTTGTCTACAACTACAAATCCAAATCCACTTTTACCAATAGTCCGAAAAGTTGGTTTAAATGTATAAACAATTTCCAATTTGTCAATAGGTGTACTAACTTTTTTAGATAATTTTCTTAGTGCTGCTTGCTGTATTGATGGTTTAATGTCGCTTATATCTGATGCTAATGCGCGCGTATTGAAGGGTGCGCTGGTTGATAGAATTAGTAAGAATAAGCAAGCAGTTGATAGCTTATTTGAGTTCATTGACGTAAAGCATTATGTAGGGATTAGTTAAAGACGTTTATAATACCATTATCTGTTCCCAAAAAAAGAAACCAGGTTTCTTTTGAAAATATCCTGAAAATTTATTATTGAAGTGTATTAGTAAATAGCGTAGGCGCCATTTTATATCTCCTTTATGTATCCATAACACAAATATTTATAAATAAATTATTATACACATGAAAAATATTGCAGATACTGCCTATTTGGTAGCGATGTATCGTGCTTTGGAAAGCGAACGCGCTGATGCTTTATTTCATGACCCTTACGCACGTTTACTTGCAGGTGGCAAAGGAGCGATGCTGGTTGAGGTGCTTGGAGAAAAGGAAAAAATTACCAATGCGATAGCGCTTCGTACTCGTCTTATCGATGAACAAATAGAAAAGTTGGTTAAATATCACAAGATTGATACGGTGTTAAACTTAGCAGCAGGACTAGATACTCGTCCTTATCGATTAAATCTTCCTGCGTCGCTTCGCTGGGTTGAAGTTGATTTCCCAGAAATTTTGGTTGAGAAGGAACAAAAACTTTTACAAGCTACACCTGTTTGTACTTTGGAGCGGATTAAGTTAGATATTACAGATGCTTTTTTAAGAAAACATTTATTTGCTGAGATTACCAAAAACTCTAAGCAAGCGCTTGTAATTACTGAAGGACTTCTTTCTTACTTACCAGAACTACAAGTAGCATCTATTGCTGCTGATATTTATGAGCAATCAAACTTGAACTGGTGGTTATTTGAGTTAGAGTCAGCAGACACTCTACAAAATTATAATAAAATCTACGCTCGTAAAATATTTGACCAATATTTTGCTAGTGGAAATAAAACTTTGTTATTTGCTCCTCAAGAAGGAACAAGCTTTTTTCAAAAATACGGTTGGAGAGTCGCAGAATCACTATCTGTATGGAAGGAACTACGGCGCCTCAAGCGACAGGTAAAATTAGCTTGGTTAGTAGAAGGGTTAATGAAGCTCAATCAAGCGGATACTCAGCAGCAAAGTAGCATAGTACTGCTTTGTAAAACTAGGTTAATTGGAGTCTCCTAGCTTTCTTCAGGATGACTACCATTACTGAAGGTGCTTTTCTCACGCTTTAAACTTTCTTCTAAAGCTTGAATTTGTTCGCGTCGTGCTTCTAATTCTAATGAGCGACGTGCTAAATCTTGATTTTGTAAAGTTAAATTTTGGCGCCATTGTTCAGCACGTTCTTTTTCTTGCGTCAGAAAATCTGGGGTAATGCCAGTCGTTAGGTAAGTATTTACTAACGATAGCACCCAATTTGTAGCATCTTCGAGTCGTGCAATATCACCAGTGGGTGAAAGTTCAACTAAAACCAGTAGCTTTTCGGTCAGCGCACTACTTTTACCCAAAAGAATAAATGCTTCTTCAGGAATAGTAGCCCACATATTCTCAGCTTCTTTACGAGCTAACAAACGTAACTGGTATTGTTCGAGAAATTCGTTTTTATGTACTTGGGCTAAATACAACATAAATTAGTTAGAAGTTAGGAGTTAGGAGTTGGGAGTAGGGTGCGTGACGCTATAGAAATTTTAGAACGAAGCTAATTATCTAGTAGCGTCACGCACCTTACGAGTTATTAATTTTTAACTCATAACTCATAACTCATAACTTTTTTATTGTGATAATTTTTGAATGCGGTCACGTAAGATTTGTGCTTGTTTTTCGGCTTCGGCTAAATTATCGCGTACACCTTGAACTACTTCAGGGGAAGCATTATTTACGAAACCAGGGTTATTAAGTCTAGCAGAAAGAGACTTGATATCGTTTTCGATTTTTTCAAGTTTTTTCTGTAGTTTGGCACAAAAGGCAGCAATATCAACGACTCCGGTTAACGGCAAAATAACTTGTACAGTACCGATAACACCTGCAATAGCTTCTTCTTGATTAGGCTCAGATTCTACCGTTGGTTGTGGTACTTTTTCTACCGACTTGGATGCAGTTTGAAGTATTTGCTGTCTTTTTTCTTTGTTAAAAACATTATTTGCCAAATACCAACCAGAGAAACCAAGACCGACTACCTCAAAAAACCCAGCAATTACAGCAACATGATTAATAGCATTAAAAACAGCAAACCCAACTCTAACTAAAAGTATTACACCAATAATCTTGAGATAAAGGCGCCACTTTTGAGGAATTTGGAATTTTGTAGTCGTCGTTGTAAGCACCGTTGTAAGCACTTCAGTGCTTTCCCCCATGCTTTCCCCCGTACTTTCCCCCGTCTTTACCTCCCCACCACCAACACTCAAACTCTCAACCTTCGCCAAATCCTTAATATAAACGGACCCAGCAGCTAAAACCTCGCGTTCCCTACTACTATCAGTCTGCAAATTAATAGCAACCTTCACACCCGGTTTAACATCAGCTTCCGCACGTAAATTCCGAATAGTGCGAATAACCCCAAATAACAAATCAAACTGTTCTTCCAACCCTACATCAATCTGACCCTCATCAACCTCTGGATAACGCTGTAACGATAAACTCTCCTTGGAATCGGCGCCTTTTTGAGTAAGCGTATGCCAAATTTCCTCAGTAATATGAGGCATATAAGGATGCAGTAACTTCAAAATCCCTTCCAAAACATAACCCAGCGTCTGCTGTGCAGCTTTTCGCGAACTTGGGTCTGCATCACTTTGCAACCGAGACTTAACAAGTTCTATATACTGGTCGCAAAAATCACCCCAAATAAACTCATAAAGACCTTTCGCAGCTTCACCCAAACCATAATTATCTATGTAATTACTAGTTTCTTTAATAACTTGGTTATACCGTGAAAGTATCCACTTATCGCTAAGTTCGCTTGGTTGCGGAACTCCTAACTGTAAAGGAGTTTGTTCATCCAAGTTCATCATTACGAACCGCGAAGCATTCCATAATTTGTTGGCAAAATTACGCGAAGCTTCAAACGACAGCGATTCATTTTTCTTACGGTCGTAGTCTAAACGAATATCTTGTCCGGCGCCAGCAACTTCTTTAATTAACGTATATCGCAGTGCATCAGTACCATATTTATCGATAAGTAGTAGCGGGTCAATACCATTACCCGCTGACTTGGACATTTTTTTGCCCTTCTCATCGAGAACTAACCCGTGGATGTAAACATCTTGAAACGGCATTTGTCCAGTAAAATGCCCAGCCATCATAGTCATTCTAGCGACCCAGAAAAATATGATGTCAAAGCCAGTAACCAAAACGCTAGTAGGATAATACTTCGCTAAATCAGGAGTTTGTTCAGGCCAACCCATTGTAGAAAAGGGCCACAACCCAGAAGAAAACCAAGTATCTAACACATCTGGGTCACGTTCGAGTTTTACATCTTCGCCAAATTGTTGCTTCGCTTTTTGTATTGCTTCTTCTTCGTTTTTAGCAACAACAAAAGGAGTTGTATCAGTAATTTCTCCATTTGTTTGGCTAACTGCATACCAAGCAGGAATTTGATGACCCCACCATAACTGTCGAGAAATACACCAATCTTCTAGCTTAACTAACCAGTCACGATAAACTTTACTCCAACGCTGCGGGACATAGTTTGGAGAATTTTGATTATCTAGGAATTCCAGCGCATTATCTGCCAGAGGACGAATTTTAACAAACCACTGCGTGGAAAGTAGCGGTTCAACAGGAACCTTACCTCTTTCACTATATGGAACTGTATGTTTGTACTCTTCAATTTTAACTAAAACACCTAGCTCTTCGAGCTTTGCAACAACATTCTTACGCGCAACAAAACGGTCTTGCCCTTGGAATTCTCCGGCGTTTTCATTGAGGGCGCCGTTTTTATTCATAATATTGATAAACGGCAAGTTGTGACGTTTACCCATTTGAAAGTCATTCAAGTCATGGGCAGGTGTAACCTTAACGCAACCAGTCCCAAAAGTTGGGTCAACAAGTTCATCAGCAATAATCGGAATTTCTCGATTCATTATTGGCAAAGTTAAAGTTTTGCCAATGAAATCTTTATAACGTTCGTCGTTTGGGTTAACCGCAACAGCTGTATCACCCAACATTGTCTCTGGACGAGTTGTGGCAACTTCAACAAAACCCGAATTATCAGAGAGTGGGTAGCGGAAATGCCAAAGGTTGCCATTTACTTCTTTTTGGTCAACCTCCAAATCTGAAACCGCCGATTGCGATTCAGGACACCAGTTTACTAAATACTCGCCTCTATATATTAGTCCTTCATCATAAAGTTTAACGAAAGCTTCTAATACGGCCCTTGATAAACCCTCATCTAAAGTGAACCGTTCGCGCGTCCAGTCCACCGACACACCTAAACGCCGCAACTGATTGACAATAGTCCCTCCAGACTCAGCCTTCCACTGCCAAGCCTTTTCGAGAAACTTTTCGCGTCCCAAGTCGTAGCGAGTTTTGCCTTCTGCTTTGAGTTGCTTTTCAAGAATTGCTTGTACTGCAATACTCGCATGGTCAGTACCTGGTAGATATAAGGCGTTTTTGCCTTTCATTCGATGGTAGCGAACCAATGTATCGATAAGCGAGTTATCAAAAGCGTGTCCCATATGCAAGCTACCCGTAACGTTAGGAGGCGGAATAACGATACAGTACGGCTCGGCTTGATTATTCGGGTCTGCCTTATATATATGGTTATCTTCCCAAAACTGTTGCCACTTGGATTCAGCGGCTTTTGGGTCGTAAACGCTAGGGAGGTTGGTGTTTGATATTGTTGCGGTCATTCTGGGAAATATAAGTGTGGAAGGACTTTATGTTTTTTATGTTTGTTCTCTTATAAATTCTGCCACATGGTTACAAGACTGTCGCAGAATCGATGTCCCGTAGGATAGGCGTCTCGCCTGTCCGTCAAATATGAGAGAAACTTATATCTTGCACCTACACCCTATAAGGGTGAGACTATACGAACAAAGCCTGCCTACGCAGGCTAAAAAGGCTTATTTTTAGTATTATTGATGAAAATATATGTTTATTTAAAATAGATACATTAAGTATAAATACGTAGATACAAAGATGCGAGGAAAGAGCGAAATTTTGTTCTCTCGATCTGTAGTTACTTTAGTTACTGTTTTAAAGCTTTGCAATTTGACCCAGAAATTTAACTATAAAATCCAATGAAACTTAAACCTAGCTTATTAAAACTTATTGTCACGTTAATGACAATTTCCTTTCTAGCTGCTTGTGCATCAACTCCCGAAACAAGTCAGGAATGTAATCGCGCGCAAACAGCACAAGGACAACCTAACCAACAAGTTAACAACTGTCCACCAAATTCAAGCAGTGGTAGTAGTGGTAGTCGAAGCTACTATGGTGGTAGTTCTGGTAGTAGGTTTGGTAGTTCTAGTAGGGTTGGAAGTGGCGCCAGTGATGGTGGAAGTCATTCTACAGTTGGGCGCAGTGGTTTTGGTAGCTTCGGAAGAGGTGGGCACGGAGGGGGCTAATAGTCAATGTGATTAATTTTGTTAGTAGAAACTTTTACCTTATTAGGCTTCTAGGGCACAGAGAGAGGAGAAGAACTTGTGTCTTGAGATGTATTGCTTTTGTTTTAAAATTAACTAAAGATGTAAAAGATTTTATAAATTGTGAGCAATATGGCGTTTCATCAGCAATGCGTCAGTATTGAGCAGCCAGCAATTCAGTCAATTGATTCGAGGACTCCGGCACACTCTAAAGCTGACCCAGGAAATGCGAGGGGAATACTTGCCATAAGGAAATGAACGCATGAGGGCAGAAGAATCCAGGGCAATAGCTGAGAATTTGTTTGTTGGAGGCGGCGAGTTGGGGGCGTTGCTGCGAGCGCACAATTGGTCACAAACGACATTGGGCGCCGTCGAAACCTGGTCGGACGACCTGAAAATGGCGGTGCAAACCCTACTGACCGAACTTGATAAAGCAAAGCCACCCGAAAAGACGAAGCTAGACTCTAAAGAGCGACAAAATGGCTCTGCTGAGGCAGTTTTACACCAAGCAAATCAACTCAATGCGTTCCGAGTTAAACTTGCAGATGCTCTCCGTCCGCTCACCGATGCTTCAGAAATACAAGCGGTCGCCGCTCGCGTTTTAGGTGAGTCTTTAGGGGCAACGCGCGTAATTTACATCGAAGTGGTGTCGGGTGGTGAGGAGGTCATTGTTCATTGCAACTACACAAATGGGGTGGCTCAATTGAGTGGGCGATACCGTTTGGAAGACTACCGACGCAACCTGACCGCAGACCATGAGATTGGGCGCACCCAGGTTGTTACCGACATTCCTAATAATCCGAAATATACGGTTACTGAGAAGGCGAAATACCGCGAGATTGATATTGCTGCACACATTGATGTACCGCTGATCAAAAACAATCAATTTGTTGCCCTGCTAGCCGTTCACCAATCCACGCCGCGTCAGTGGACAAAAACCGAGGTCAAACTAGTTGAAGAAACCGCAGAACGAACCTGGGCAGACGTTGAACGTGCCCGCATTGAAGGCGCCTTGCGTGAGAGTGAGCAACGCTTCCGACTGATGGCGGATGCCGTTCCACAAATCATTTGGATTACAGATGCACAGGGGCGGGTTGAGTTCTTCAACAAGCAATGGAGCAACTACACGGGAGTTCCTTACGAACCGACGACAGCAGCGGAGGTGGCTGCTAGTTTTGTTCATCCTCTGGATGGCGATCTAACAATGGCGGCGTTTAACGAAGCGCGGCGCAGCGGCGGTATCTTCTTGGTAGAACACCGAATTCGCTCTATGAAGGGAACCTATCGCTGGTTTCTTGTTCGTGGCGAGCCTTATCGAGATCCCCAAACGGGCGAGATAGTTCGTTGGTTCGGCGCCAGTGTCGATATTCATAATCGCAAAACCGCCGAGCAAGAGCGCGAACAACTCCTTGCTTGTGAACAAGCGGCACGAGAAATTGCCGAGAATGCAAATCGGATTAAGGACGAATTTCTAGCCGTGCTGTCCCATGAGCTGCGCTCGCCCCTCAATCCCATTCTGGGTTGGACTCGATTATTACAGAAGGGCAAACTCGATGCTGCTCGCCAAAGAGAAGCCCTTGCAACCATTGAACGCAACGCCAAACTACAGACGCAATTGATCGAAGATTTGCTCGACACCTCCCGGATCATGCAAGGCAAACTATCTCTAACAGTGGCGCCCGTTAGTTTGACCTTTGTGATTTCTGCTGCCGTGGAAACAGTGCGGTTAGCAGCAGAAGCAAAGAACATTCAAATCATTCTGGATTTTGCTCCAGCGGTTGCCCCCGTTTCTGGAGATGCAGCCCGTTTGCAGCAGGTTGTCTGGAACTTGCTGACCAATGCCGTCAAATTCACACCCAATCACGGACAAGTAACTGTTGAACTGCGGCAGTTCGACAAAAAAGCACAAATCCGAGTTATTGACACGGGCAAAGGCATCAATCCGCAGTTTTTGCCGTATGTGTTTGAGTACTTCCGACAAGAGGATGGTTCAACCACGCGCAAGTTTGGCGGCTTGGGATTGGGACTGGCGATCGTGCGGCAAATTGTGGAGATGCATGGGGGAACAGTGCAAGCAGAGAGCCAGGGTGAAGGGCAAGGCGCCACCTTCATTGTGCAATTGCCGACGATGCAACAGACATGGCAAGAAGCACCTCAACCTATCCAGACCCAAACAGATGCTGGATTGCCGCTAGCAGGCATTCAAATTTTGCTGGTAGATGATGAACCAGATACCCGTGAGTTTCAAGCTTTTCTGTTAAGCCAGAGTGGGGCAAAAGTTACAGTCGTTGCTTCTGGCTTAGAAGCATTGCAATCACTGGAACAATCTATTCCCGATGTGTTAGTGAGTGACATTGGGATGCCCCAGATGGACGGTTATATGCTACTCCAGCAAATTCGTTCGCGACCACCTAATCAAGGTGGAATGATCCCAGCAATTGCACTGACTGCCTATGCTGGAGAAATGGATCAACAACGGGCACTTCAGGCCGGATTTCAAACTTACATCACAAAACCTGTAGAGCCAGAGAAGTTAGTGAGAGCGATTGTTGATAGGAATAGGTATTAAATTTCTGTAAGGTCTGCATCCGGTTAAGCCTTCAAGCGCGCTTGTGTCCTGATGCTTTCTAGGAAAATGTAATATCTTTCTGATGTGGTAAAAATTATTTTGTATCAAACTACTAATTATTAATTTAGGCTCAGTCTCATGACGACCACTACAGTAAAGCAAAAAATAATGAAGGCTTTAGAAGAAATGCCGCAAGACGTTACTTTTTCAGAAGTAATGGAGTATTTGTATTTTTTGTATAAAGTAGAGCAAGGGCACTCATCTGGTGGCTGATGGTGATATTGTTTCACATGCAGAGGCTAAAGCACGTATAAACAAAATTACATTCCTTTAAATCCTATAGTTGTTTCTAGCTTGTGTTGTGCTGAAGTAAAAATTATTTTGGGCAACCCAGTTCTAAGAGAAGCTTGGCGCCTAATTCCAATTTGGCTCAACAATACTCCAACCAAAATCAAGCTACCACCAATATAATGAGCCATAGTCGGCGTCTCACCCAAAATAAAGTAAGCTGCTAAAATGCCTACGAGTGGCGTAAATGAGCTAATTAAAGAAGCTACCGATACACTGGAAACTTTCAAGCCTTTAATCCAAAATGACTGACCTAGAACTACAATTACAAAACCATATACAAACATCCACTGCCAAAGAAAAGGCGAAAATACATCTGTAAAATGGTCGCGACCATAAATTATTAATGCAAGAAAGAAAAATATTATTGTTCCCAAAGCTGTACGAAATACACTGTAGATTCCTAAAGGAATTTTAGAGAGATGTTGTTTGCTAATAATTGTAGAAACAGCTAAAGCCATAGCTCCTATTGCAGACAATATTTCCCCAACACCTATATGAACTCCCATATGCGTCATGGGTTGTGGAGGTTGAAGAATTATGGTTAAGGTGACACCAATAAAGGCAATAACTGCTCCTACAGTTTCCCAAATATTTATTCTTTGCTTCAATAGCCAAACTGATAAAGCTAATGTTAAAGGTGGTTCTAAGCGTCCAATCAAAACAACATTATTAACATTCGTTAATGCTAAACCTTGAAAGATTAAAGCAGGTGCGATAGCTCCCGATAAAATTGCAACCTTTGTTAGATTTAACCAGTTTTTTCTTGATAGTTTCCTTAATGTTGCTTTGTTCCACTGGCGCCTGTAAATCGGAATTAAAATCAACAAGGCGCATATATTACCAACAAATAAAACATTACAAAGAGAAATAGGATTACGAGCATCTATAAAATGTTGGGCGCCAATTTCTGTTAACTTTCGGGTAATGGCACTAGATGCTCCAAAAATCAGAATTGCAAGCCAGAGGCAAATCTGTCCTGAAATTCTGTTGTGTTTCTTAACCATGACAAACTTAATACTTTATTAGCTATTGCTTAACTTGGCAGCACCAAAGGTAGCATTGAACTTACGGCACCAAATAGCAGCAGATTTATAATTCGCTAAATCAATGTTTTTAGGAATAGCATAAGTTTGGGTGCCGCGAAATTTTTGTAAGCGGCCAAGAATGACGTAATCTCCTTTTTTTAAGGAATAGGAGGGTGGCTTAGTTGAACCAATTACGTTATCTGAACGATGCAAAATTACAACTAAATCTGGCCCAGAGTCGGAAGTTTTAAATGACTTATCAAGCTTTAGAAAAGAGTTGCCGTTATTTGTTATAATGCTTGCTGTACCTTGTGTTGTATGCTCTCCAGAAACAAAAGTACCAACTTTCGCAGTTTGTTGAGATTGTGCTAACTTAACTACAGGAATATTTGAAGGCTTCATAGCCACATGATTTTCAGTTGCACTAATTTCTTTTGCACAGCTTGCTATCAACAGGGATGCGAGACTTAGCATTAAAAGACTTCTTAATTTCATAGCTTTATATTCCTCGATATAGCATCAGTTAGTGATATAGGTTTTGCTTTAGCTTTAACTAACTAACTTGATTGTTGCTTAAGCTATCCGGTTAAAGGTTATAAAGCTCTAAATGTTTCAGTCTATAAAGCTGAGATTTGCCTTTGATAGTTCTTATGGTTTTCTCAGCTAATTTTAAGCTCTTAAATTATGTCATGCATGAATAAATGCTTACTACCATTCAGTAGATTAAAAAAATAATGGTAGTTTTTAACACCAGCTAATCCTGTTCTCAGCAAAAACTCAGGAATGCAGTCAATACTAATAAACATCGAAGACAGACGATTTTATAAAGGAATCATCCAAAATGAATCTCAAAACTATTGTAACTACTGCTGCTTTAACTGGTTTAGTCACAATTGGTGGCGCCTCACTCAGTGCAATTAACTTACAGTCGAATCAAGCGGTAGCAAAAGAAACAAGCACAATGATGACATCTACTCAGCGTTCTGCTCAAGCAGAAGCAATGAAAGATGTTACAGGCTTAACTCCTGCTCAAAAAATCACTATGCTGACTAAACATAAAGGAATGTTTGGCAGTGGTGATGAACTCCGTCGTTATTTCTTCGGTGATTTAGAACCAATTGCTGTTCAACCTGGTGGTGCAGGTATGGTTGTAAATCTTTATAATAAAGCTAATAATACTACATTTGCTTATTGTGCAACTTACGATGTAGTTGTTGCAGTTAAACAAGGTAAAATAACCGCTTTTGCTCCAAGCGAAGTCAAATAATGAGTAGTTAATCTTTCGGGTTAAAATAATATTATTAAGATACCCGACTTTTTAAACAAGTCGGGTATCTAATTCGGGGAAATTATGATAGCACATATTCTTTTAGTGGAAGATGATGTAAAGCTAGCTCGATTTGTCGAGTTAGAATTAACTAGCGAAGGTTATAAAGTTAGTGTCGCCAACGATGGAATGACGGGAATTACTTTAGCACGAGAATCGGCGCCGGATTTAGCGATTTTAGATTGGATGGTTCCTGGTTTAACTGGAGTAGAAATTTGTCGTCGTCTGCGTGCAACGGGGAGTAAAATTCCTGTTATTTTGTTAACTGCAAAAGATGAAGTTAACGACCGTGTGACTGGTTTGGATGCTGGCGCCGATGATTATGTTGTCAAACCCTTTAGTATTGAGGAGTTATTAGCAAGAGTCCGCGCTCATCTGCGTCGTACTCAAGAAGATAGTTCTGATATATTACAATTTGAAGATTTAAAGTTAAACCGTCGCACTCGTGAAGTATTTCGAGGTAACAGAACAATAGAACTAACAGCGAAAGAGTTTGATTTGCTTGAGTATTTAATGAGTTACCCGCGTCAGGTATTTACCAGAGAGCAAATTTTAGAAACAGTTTGGGGTTATGATTTTGTTGGAGACTCTAACGTTATAGAAGTCTATGTTCGCTATGTCCGTTTGAAGTTGGAAGCAAATAATGAAAAACGCTTAATTCATACGGTGCGGGGTATCGGGTATGCATTACGCGACAATTAATACTGTAAAATATATCATAATTTAACAATTATTTATCACTGGCGCCAGTAATCTTAAGTTTTTATTTAGCTGAAAAAGTCCTATCAAGTGTTAAGTCTATAAGATAGGTATTTTTTTATTTAGGTATATCATGTCTAATGACTTCTACTGGCGGCAAAGGCGGACAATAGAGGTTTTATCGTCGCTTAGTCATCGAAATGGTGAATTAAGCGAATATTTAAAAGAAATAGCTTGTGGCGTTAATGAGTTAATTAGTATTGATTGGTCTGTTGTAACTATTTGCCAGCAAGGCTTTGGCAAGGTATTGGCTAGTAGTATAGATTTAGGTAGAGAAATAGGTACTTATTCTGTACATGGTCAATTATCCGGAACAGTTATAGAAACTGGACGCAGTTTAATAGTCGAAGATACTAAGTGCTGTACAGAATATGGTCAAGCTCCAGAAGGTTATCAAGCTTACTTAGGAATACCACTACGCACTTCCCATTCAGGAGTTATTGGTACAATTTGCTCATTCCATAAAGAACCACGCAATTTTTCTTCTTCAGAAGTTAATATAGTGGAATTATTTGCAGAACGTGCCGCTACAGCAATAGATAACTATTATCTTTATAAACAACAGCAGCAATTTAATGAACTGTTAGAAGCTGAAGTCGCGCAGAGAAGTGAAGAATTAAAAGCAGCACAAGCTCAACTTGTAGAGCAAGAACGTCTTGCGGCAATTGGTGAATTTGCTGCATGTATTATTCATGAAATTCGTAATCCATTGACAACTATGAAAATGGGATTGAATTATTTTAATAAACTGGATTTGAATGATGCTGCAAAATTACGATTATCTCTAGCGCTAGATGAAGGTAATCGTTTAGAAAGATTATTACAAGAAATATTACTTTATGCTAAACCCCAAGCTTTACAAGTGGTGCCAATTTGTCTCAACGAATTCGTTACATGTATTATAGAGTTTCTACATATGCTAGAGGCAGAGGGGAGATATATAAAATTTACTCCTGCAAGTACGAACGTTCAGGTACTCGGAGATAAAGACAAGTTAAAACAAGTATTAATAAATGTAATCCGTAATGCTTATGAAGCCGTAAACGTAGGAGATACTATTAAGTTAGATATTGTATCAAATATCAATCAAGTTAGAATCAATGTTCATAATAGTGGCGCTGTAATAGCACTAGAAGTATTATCAAAACTAACTCAACCATTTTATTCAACGAAACCGGATGGTACAGGACTGGGACTTGCAATAACTAAACGTATTGTTGAAGCACACGGTGGGAAGTTAGTAATTACATCTAATGCCGAACAAGGAACAACCGTGAGTATAATATTACCTGCAAACCATTCATAAATATCAACAAGGTAAAATAATTGTAAATACACTACCTTGATTTATCTTAGAACTCACCATAACTGTACCACCCATACTTTCTATAAAGCTTTTAACAATTGATAAACCTAAACCAGTACCACCATTGGAACTGCGCGCGTCATCTACACGATAAAATCTCTCAAAAATGCGAGATTGGTGTTGTAAGGGAATACCGTAGCCATTGTCAAAAACTTCAATTATGCCCTCGTTTTTAATTTGCTTTAACTTTATAACTATGGGTGTATCTTGATGAGAATATTTAATTGCGTTATCAATCAAATTAAGTAATACTTTTTCGAGTTTGTTGCTATCTGCTTTTACAATAATTGGATGAGTAGGCGCCTCAATTTTAATTTGTCTATTACTATTTTGATATGCCATCTCCACAAGGTCGGAAACTATATCATTTAACGTACAAGGTTTAATATCAAAATGCCCATACCTACTATCTATTCTAACTAAGTCGAGTAAATCTTGTAATATATGAATGGTACGTTCTGCTTCTGATGCTGCTGTTTGCAAAGCTTCTTTCTGAATTTCGGTTAAATTTTGTTGTCTTCTTAGTACACTTTGTAAATATCCATATACAACAGTTAATGGTGTTCGCAGTTCATGAGAAATATTACTGGTAAATTGTCGTTCTTTTTCCCAAGCTTGAGATAATCGAGACAACATCATATTAACAGTTTGCGCGAGTTCTTTAACCTCTGTCGGCGCCTGAGCAAGGTGTAACTTATATGAGTCTAAATCTTCTGCTTGAATTACTGCTGTCATTTGGCTAATTTGTCGTAGAGGTTGGAGGGAATTTTTAATGTAGAATGCAATTGTTGCTGATATTATTACAATTACCACAATTCCAGCGATACCTACATTATGTAGCAGTGTGACAAACATGGTTTGGTCACGGGTAATATCTTGTGCTATATAAATTTCACCTATTAACTCACCTTTGATTCTTAATTTTTCACCGCATAAAACAAAGTAATGTCCTTTAACCGCGTAAATTTCTGCTTTATCAGGCATTTGTGTAAGAGAAATTAATTCAGCAATGTTAGAGCCAGATACAGGATTGAAATTATTTGATTTAGCTAGTATTTGATTTGTATCTTGACTTTTTACCCATAACAAAGTGTCATTTTCCGTTCGATTGTCAATTGCTTTTTGTAATGCAGTCTCAATTGGCAACATCTCACTGTAAACTTCGACATCGCGCGGTAGACGTGAAGCGATTTCCTGAATATTCCGCTTATGACTATCGATTAAAATTCGTTGCATTTTCCAACCAGTCCAACTAGCAAGACCAGCTAATCCAAAAGCAGAAACTATGATAACACCGATTGTCAAACGAAATTGTAATGAAAAAGAGTCAATTTTAGGAAATAATCTGTTGAATCTACTCACTTTTTTAATTCCGGTTGAGATATGGGACAAGTTTTATTTACAAAATCACATTTATAGATATAAGGTTCTTGCCAACTTAAAGGAATTTCTAATAAGTCTCGCGTGCCTGTCATTGCTTGTCCCATAAATAATAACAAAGCAACGCAATTTAAAATCGTGTGAATTAGGCGCCAGCGATGTGACTTATCTTTATAAATTTCGGGTACAATAGCTAAAGAGAAAATCATCAGCATTGCCGCAGCCATACCGATATAGTAATGCGACCAAAACCATTCGTTATCACGACGAAACACTCCGTCTTGAAATCCTAAAGTTACTAAACCCGCACCTGTGAGAGTTGCAAACACAGACCGCCATAGCTTTGTATTAGCACGGTAGAGGAATACTAAAGATATAATAGTCGCTACAAACATCAACAAAATAAAAATTACTTTAAACGGCGCCTTGCTCCAAACTTGATTCGTAATAATATGTTTGCCGATTGGATGAGCTAATCCTATCAAAGTTAATCCCACAATGGCGCCTGTTAGCCAACTCCCCAATTGTTTATGTTCAACACCAACCGACGCTGGAATTTTGCTCTTACCTGCACTTTTGCTTTGTAAACGACGCTGACGTGTTGCCCAGGCAAAGTTAACCACGATGCCAAGTAAGGGAAAAACAAAGAAAATTGCGATGAAAGGATGAACAAGCCCTAGAAAATCTACTAAGTTCATATAAGCACCTTTTGACATGTCCCTGTTTTCGATAAGAACAATTATCGGTGGTGTTACCAAGAACTAAATTATGTATAGCTGAGAATTTATATAAATTTAGAAATATTTTTTCTTAGCTCTTTCTCAGCTTATTTTCATTTGAAGCAATTTGAACAAACGAACTAAAGTACTATAGTTAGTGTGCAATTACCTGTGGTTGCTCAGTGTTCTGACCGCATAGAGTTTACAACTCTAGCAGTCCTATGCGGGCTTTACATTTTGAATTGTTAGGGCTATCAGTTATTTATAAGAGAAGAGCAGTCACATCTTCTTGTTCGTAATCAATTGCAGTTGGAGGCGCCTAATTCCTCGACTTTTTGCAACTAAGCTTTACCGCTATTTGACGAAATATTAAATGTAAAGCCTTGACTGTAAAGAATTGTATATAAATTTTAAGTAATGTATTATACGGAAATTATCTTCACAAGTTCCTCAAATTTTATTCCTAACTTGAGAATACAGCAATTTTGTACAGAATTGTTTGCTTCTTAAATTATAAGAGTGGTATTATGAACTCACATCATCCCATTTGGTCGCTTACTCCCCAACAAGTTTACCATAATTTAACTACAACTCCTCAAGGAATAAGCGAAGTAGAAGCAAATTTAAGATTACAACAATACGGCTACAATGAACTTCCAGAACAGCAAACGCGCCCTTTATTATTACGCTTTATTGACCAATTAACGCATTTTATGGCGCTTACAGGCGATGGTGTCAACGATGCCCCAGCATTGAGAGCGGCAAATATCGGTATTGCAATGGGAATAACTCATATCTTGCACCTAACGTGTAAACCCGTACAAAGTGAATTAGAGAGGATAAAACTGTAACTACAATATAAATTTATTATTTACGTGTATAATATATATTTTTTAACTAGGTTACACCGAAT
>JAHHGX010000080.1 GCA_019359675.1 Calothrix sp. FI2-JRJ7 | reverse complement strand
GATTGAAGTGTCCCCTTGCTCGTAGGCTTGAACAATTTTTAACCGGAAGTCGATGGAGTAAGCTTTCATTATCGTAATTGATGCACCAATTATAATTGTACCTCATTTACCCGCAATCTGCTGTATTATTCGGAATTCCCTGATATGTACATTAATAACAAACATCAAGTAATCGTGTTGCCATTTTGGCAACTTTATGAACTTGGCTTCATATTAAAGCGTGAGAGACAATAAAATAATTATATTGATATTCATTATAATTATAAATGAGTCAATATCGAGGCGCCGAATGCCAAAAATACGTCATTACCCATCCGGATAAATTGCCTATAATTAGGTACGTTCCGTAATTGTGGAAAAGTAACCGTGACCATTACACCCATTAACCCCAATCAAGTTATGCAGCGTCCTGATGCACAAGGACGCTTTGGACGTTTCGGTGGTAAATATGTACCCGAAACGTTAATGCCAGCTTTATTTGAATTAGAAGCTGCGTATCAACAATATCGTAATGAACCAGGTTTTCAAGTTGAGTTACAGCAGCTATTGCGCGACTATGTAGGACGTGCAACTCCTTTATATTTTGCTGAACGTTTGAGTGAGCATTATGCACGCAAAGATGCGACACCACAAATTTACTTAAAACGTGAAGATTTAAATCATACAGGCGCCCATAAAATTAATAATGCGTTAGGTCAAGTGCTACTAGCTAAACGCATGGGTAAAAAGCGGATTATTGCTGAAACAGGCGCCGGACAACACGGTGTAGCAACTGCGACAGTATGCGCGCGTTTTGGATTGGAATGCATCATATATATGGGTGTTCACGATATGGAACGCCAATCATTAAATGTATTTAGAATGAAATTAATGGGCGCCGAAGTACGTCCAGTCGAAGCAGGTACAGGTACACTTAAAGATGCCACTTCCGAAGCAATTCGTGACTGGGTAACAAACGTCGAAACAACGCATTACATTCTCGGTTCAGTAGCAGGTCCTCATCCATATCCAATGATGGTTCGTGACTTTCATGCTGTAATTGGACAAGAAACACGCGCACAAGCAATGGAAAAATGGGGTGGTTTACCCGATATTTTAATTGCCTGTGTAGGTGGTGGTTCTAATGCGATGGGTTTATTCCACGAATTTATCGACGAACAAAGCATTAGAATTATTGGTGTTGAAGCAGCAGGGTTTGGAGTTGATACCGACAAACATGCAGCAACATTAACCAAAGGTAGAATTGGTGTATTGCATGGGTCGATGAGCTACTTGTTGCAAGATAAAGAAGGACAGGTTATTGAACCTCACTCAGTCAGTGCAGGTTTAGATTATCCTGGTGTTGGTCCCGAACATAGTTTTCTCAAAGATATGGGACGTGCGGAGTATCATAGTGTTACCGATGCTGAGGCATTAGATGCATTTCAACGTTTATCACGTTTGGAAGGTATTATTCCAGCATTAGAAACATCTCATGCTATCGCTTACCTAGAAACACTTTGCTCGCAACTCACAGGTAGTCCTCGCATTGTCATTAACTGTTCTGGACGTGGTGACAAAGATGTACAGTCTGCCATCAAATATCTAAACATGTAATTTCACATCATGTTGTAGAGACGTTACATGTAACGTCTCTACATGTGAAATCGAAAAATTGGTGCGTGACGCTACATCGATTATTACTTTGAAGTTTTTGTATGGCGTCACACACCCTACGTTTTAAATTAATTGACGTTGAAAGATAATCATTTCATTACCAACTACTGGGTTGCGGGCAATGAGTTTATCTTGAGAGTCAAATATTTCTAAATGGGTAAAGTCTAATTCTTGCGAACGTTGCAACATCTCTGCTGCTAATTTATCTTGTTGTGATTTTTTGAGGGTGTACCAATCGTCACTTATTGTTACTATTAAACTACTACTACGAAAATTTGCTTTGATTGATTTTACTATTCCTGAGAAGGTATTGTTACTTACTTGTGCAACTTTGTTTTCTATCGCTGCTATCAGTGTTTGTTCGGGTGTTAATGGTATAAATTCCGGTGTCGGTGTTGGCGCCGGTTCTGGAGTTTCTTCTGCAATAGGTGTTTGTTCTATTTCTGGTTGAGATGTTTCTACTGCGATGGGTGTTTCTTCAACTTGTGGTTCTGGTGCCGAAGCAATGGGTGTTTCTTCTATAGTAGGTAAAGGTGTTGCTTCAACTAATGGAGTGGGTGTAGGTTCGGGTGTTACCGCAACAGGTGGTGTTTCTGGTGGAACCGTTGCAATTTGCGGTGCTGGTTTACTATTAAAAGATGAAGTCGTCCATACAACAATTACAGCAACAAAAGCAATTATCCCAGTTAAAGCAGCGATAATACCACCCCCCACTCTCGAAGATGGGTCTTCAAGTTGGTTTGCTGCCGTTTCTAAGACTCTGATAGTTCCCCGTAAAAATTGGATAATTTTTACCTTCCAAAATGGTAGTCGTCTCTGGTAGCGTTGTTGACGACCTCTTGGGTTTGGTAGTTGGGGGGTTGGGTTATCTTGGGACATGGAACTTTTAATTCAGGGTGCAAATCAACATTGCTGCAACACTTGACCTAATTTAGCACTGTTCTGCAATTCAATTTCGTTAAACTACCTACATTTATAATCAACAATTATGAAGCTCAAACGACGTGAATTCCTATTTCTAAGTACTGTTGGCACTATCTCAGCTGGTTTTGCAGGTTGTGCAACACCAATAAAACCGCGCATTCATAACTCAATTCAAGTTATAAAACCTGTTGTACCTGATAGCAAAGTATTGTATCAATTTGTTTCTGTAGCTGATACAGGTACAGGTGACAATGGACAATATGCGGTAGCAAAAGCCATGACTAACTACCATACTCAAAATCCTTACGATTTAGTCGTGTTAGCAGGAGATAATATCTATACAAATGGCGAAATCGAAAAAATCAACGCAGTATTCGAGCGTCCCTATGCAGAACTATTAAAAAAAGGCGTTAAATTCCAAGCCGCTTTAGGTAATCATGATATTAGAACTGCCAACGGTGACTTACAGTTAAAATATGCTGCATTTAACTACGGCGGACGCTATTATACCTATAATCGTGGGCCAGTACAATTTTTTGTTCTCGATACCAACGGTAATGCTGACTTTAAAACTCAACTATCTTGGTTAGATACAGAACTAAGTAAATCAAAGGCGCCTTGGAAGATAGTATATGGACATCATCCTATTTATGCATCGGGTGTATATGGAAGCAACCCAGAATTTATCAAAGCCTTCACACCCATCTTTACCAAGCATAACGTCCAACTCTATATTAACGGACACGAACACCATTACGAACGCACCATTGCCATTAATGGTACTACATATTTAATTTGTGGAGGAGGCGCCGGAACTCGTCCCGTAGGAAAAAACGAATGGACAGCTTACTCAGCAGAAAAACTCAGCTTTGCCGCATATAAAGTATATACAGACAAAATCGAAGTATCAGGTATTGGAACCGACAATCAAATCTTCGACAAAGGTATCATCCCAATTAAAACAGCATAACAAAGGTGTTTGAACGTGATGTACGGTGCGTGACGCCCCAACAAAACCACAACGTAGGGTGCGTGACACCATCACAAAACCACAACGTAGCGAAAAAACTCGTAGCGTCACGCACCAACCTCAACGTAGCGATAAACGTCAATTAACATATGAATGGTGCGTGAAAGCAGCGCTATTTTGCGTTACATTCATTGATGGTAATAGCTTTTAACATATGAATGGTGCGTGAAAGCAGCGCTATTTTGCATTACATTCATTGATGGTAATAGCTTTCACGCACCCTACCAATCTTATTGGCGCCTTTTCCCAGCCAATTAACATATTAATGGTGCTATATAGCGCTTCTTAGTCAAGCGAGGTACAGATTAAATTGATAAATTTTTTATGTTCTAGGCATCCTTGCCCGCCTTTGTGTACTTCATTAGAACGGAAAACGCTATATACCAATTATCCTATTAATGGTGCGTGAAAGCAGTGCAATTTTGCGTTACATTGATTGATGGTAATAGCTTTCACGCACCCTACCAATCTTATTGGCGCCTTTTCCCAGCCAATTAACATATTAATGGTGCTATATACCAATTATCCCTCAAAACATATGCCATACAGCGACTTCACAACAATCACAAAAGCGGAAGAAGCTTTCGGTTTAACCACCGTTGAAGGAAGAAGATTTATTCCCGATATCGAACTAATTAAACCTTCCCAACAACTTGTAGACTATTTAGAAGAAGTATTACCAATTGCCATCGCAACTGGTAGCGAAAAAGTGCGTTCAGAATTAATTATTTCTCCTATACTAATAGAAGTATGGAAAATATTAGAGAAACAAATTGCAATTTTTTCTGGGAAGATGTTATTTTTTGCTTAGTCGCTCACCTAAATTAATAGAAATTGATGCTCCAGCAGTTGTAATTGTAGAGGCAAAAAAATCAGATTTAAGGTCTGGAATTGGACAATGTGTAGCAGAAATGGTTGCTGCCCAACGATTTAATAAAATGAAAAATAAATCTGTAAACACCATTTATTGGAAGTGTTACTAGTGGTACTCAATTGCGATTTATGAAGCTTGAAGAAAACACAGTAACCTTTGATTTATCAGAATATTCTATTCCTCCCATCGATTTTATTCTTTCTTCTTTAATTTGGATGATTCGCAATGCTTGAAAAAACCCTAGAAACCGGGTTTATACGCAAAATTGTCGTTTTTATTACAATATTATTAGAGAAACCCGGTTTCTAAAGTAATATGTCACAATGCAAACAAAATTGAAAAAATACTTAAAATTTTGTAACATACAGCGTTAGTCCAATCGGAATACTGGGTTTTATGGCATGATTCTTTAAGTAGACATTATGGCTTCATAAGTACAGGGAATCTCTCATGGCTCTCCGTTTAGGCGATACAGTACCAAACTTCACTCAAGCATCAACCCACGGTGAAATCAACTTTTACGACTGGGCAGGTGACAGCTGGGTAATTTTATTCTCCCATCCAGCAGATTTTACACCAGTTTGCACCACAGAACTAGGAACTGTCGCAAAGCTCAAACCCGAATTCGATAAGCGTAACGTTAAAGCAATTGCCCTTAGTGTAGACGACGTTGACTCACACAACGGTTGGGTAGGTGATATTGAAGAAACTCAAAGCACATCACTCAACTACCCTATTTTGGCTGACCCTGACCGTAAAGTCTCTGAACTTTACGATATGATTCACCCAAATGCAGCAGCTACAGTAACGGTACGTTCTGTATTTGTAATTGACCCACAAAAAAAATTACGTCTATCGTTTACCTATCCTCCTAGCACAGGACGTAACTTTGACGAAATTTTGCGTGTAATAGACTCATTACAACTTACCGACAATTACAGTGTAGCAACACCAGCTGACTGGAAAGACGGTGACGACTGTGTGATAGTCCCCTCCCTTAAAGACCCCGAAGTTCTCAAGGAAAAATTCCCCAAAGGTTATCAAGAAATTAAACCTTACCTTCGTATGACACCTCAACCCAACAAGTAATTATATTTTCTATAACATAATTTGGCGCCATTAATTCAATGAAGGCGCCTTTTTTTATAGAAACCAGGTTTTTTTACTAATAACATGATACCGCGCACTTTGAAGGCGCCTTCCCAAGTGCGCTAGTTCAAATCAAAATAATATAACTGTATTTCTATATATGGTTACTTGTGCCAGATGTTATACTGACACGTACAATATTTGCAAAAATAGAAACCAGGTTTCTACGAGATTTTGCATAAAAATCCAGCTTAATTAGAGTAAATCATAGTAATATTCTTGGTCTATAAGAAAGTTATTAACATACTCATAAAGGAGTTGTTGGATAAATGTTGAATCGAAAATGGTATTTATTATTTTCTATTTTAGCGGTAATGCTTTCAATGACTGCTTGCAGCAGGCGCCTGCGAGGTGGTAATACTACTACTACTATAAGTAGGTTAGATACAATTAAAAGTCGGGGTAAACTTGTTTGCGGTGTGAGTGGACAGTTACCTGGGTTTAGTTTTGTAAAGGCAAACGGGGAATATGCAGGGTTGGATGTAGATGTGTGTCGTGCTATTGCTGCTGCCATATTCGATGACCCGAAAAAAGTTGAATACCGTAATTTAAACGCGAAGGAACGTTTTACTGCTGTACAAACAGGTGAGGTTGATATATTAAGTCGTAATACTACCTGGACTTTTAGTCGAGATACTTCTACTGGTTTAGAGTTTGCACCTGTGGTATTTTACGACGGTCAAGGTATTATGGTTAGGAAAAATAGTAATATTAAAAGTTTAGAAGACCTCAAAGGTAAATCTGTTTGTACGCAGACTGGTACTACTAACGAGCAAAATTTAGCCGACCAAATGCGACAAAGAGGTATTAGTTATAAACCTATTGTTTTTGAAGATGTTAATACTGTTTTTACTACTTATGAGCAGGGTCGTTGTGAAGCTGTCACTTCTGACCGTTCGCAGTTAGTTTCTCGACGCACTACTTTATCCAAACCAGATGAACATACTGTTTTAGATTTATTGATATCCAAAGAACCTTTGGCGCCTGCTGTTAAAAATGGTGATACTAAATGGTTTGATGTGGTAAAATGGACTATTAATAGTTTGATTAATGCCGAAGAATTAGGTGTTAATTCTCAAAATGTTAATCAGTTAGCAAATAGTAATAATGCAGAAATTAAGCGCTTGTTAGGTACAGAAGGTGATTTAGGAAAAGCCGCCGGACTTCCCAATGATTTTGTAAAACGTATTATTATACATGTGGGTAATTATAGCGAAGTTTATGACCGCAATTTAGGTAAAAACTCCGAATTAAAGTTAGAACGAGGTAAAAATAAGCTTTGGAATCAAGGTGGAATTTTATATGCTCCACCTTTTAGGTAAGGTGCGTGACACTATGAGATTTTTGTTTCGTTTTAGGATTGTTTTGGTGTCACGCACCCTACATCCATTCCAATACTGCTCGGTTAAGCTAAAAATACAAAAATTCGTAGGTTGGGTTGAGGGACGAAACCCAACATCAGCAAGCTTTGTGTTGGGTTCCGCTTACGCTCCACCCAACGTACAGGCGCCTTAACCGAGCAGTATTGACATCCATTCATGTCCGCAACTCCTCCTTTTAGGTAAGGTGCGTGACACTACGAGATTTTTGTTTCGTTTTAGGATTGTTATGGTGTCACGCACCCTACATCCATTCATGTCCGCAGGAAAATTCCAAATTAAAATCCAAAATCTGTTATGACTCCTTTTTGGCGTAACCAACGTTTTCTAAGCATTGCCGCTCAATTAATTTCTATTTTCACCGTTGCTATCGTAGTATTTATATTATGGGATAACCTGACGTATAATTTAGAACTATTGGGAATTGGTTTTGGATTTGATTTTTTACAATCGCAAGCTTCTTTTGATATTGGTGAAACTCTTATCCCTTACAAACCTACTGACTCTTATTATCGTGCGTTGCTAGTTGGATTAGTCAATTCACTACGAGTTTCTATCATTGGAATCATTTTAGCAACAATTGTAGGCGCCGTTGTTGGAATCGCACGATTATCTACTAATTGGTTGGTGCGTAATTTAGCTTCGATTTATGTAGAAGTATTACGGAATACACCATTACTTTTACAATTGTTCTTTTGGTATTTTGCCGTTTTTATCAGTTTACCCAAACTTGAAAATCAAATTTCTTTCTTTGGATTAATCAATCTTAATAATAAAGGTACACAATTACCTTTTGGTCTCGAAATTTCTTCAGAGCTATCTGCATTAATTCTCGGATTAACATTATATGCAGGTGCGTTTATTGCAGAAATTATTCGAGGAGGTATTCAGTCGGTTGCTAGAGGACAATGGGAAGCTGCACGTGCTTTGGGTTTAAAACCAGGGTTAATTATGCGGTTAGTAATTCTTCCTCAAGCTTTACGAGTAATTATTCCACCTTTAACTAGTCAATACTTAAATATAGCCAAAAACTCTAGTTTAGCTATTGCGGTTGGGTATCCTGATATTTACTTCGTTGCTTCTACCACTTTTAATCAAACTGGTAAAGCAGTAGAAGTCATGTTGTTAATTATGGTAACTTATTTAACTATAAGTTTGACTATCTCCTTAACAATGAACACATTAAACCGTTCCTTTCAACTTAAGGAAAGATAAGCAAGTGAATCAAGAAATCATAAAATGGTTGCGGAAAAATTTATTTGACACCTGGTACAATAGTATTTTAACTATTGTTTGTGTATTCTTGCTTGTTTGGGGCGCCAAATCTATTTTTACCTGGATATTGTTTATCGCACAATGGAAAGTTATTGCTGTCAACCTACAGCTATTTCTAGTCGGTCGTTATCCAGTGCAAATGTATTGGCGAATTTGGGTATCAATATTTATTATTCTGGGTTTAACGATTGTAACTATAGGAAGTTTGGTTAAGAAAATACCGAATAGGTGGCTACCATTAGGATGGGCAATATCTTTTCCTGTTATTCTATGGTTAATTGGTGGTGGTTTAGGACTACAAGCAGCAGATAGTAATTTATGGAACGGTTTATTGCTAACTTTGGTAATGGCTGTAACTAGTATAGTTATTTCGTTTCCTTTGGGTGTACTTTTGGCTTTAGGGCGCCAGAGTAAGTTGTTTGTGGTAAGAAATTTTTGTATTCTATATATTGAGATAGTGCGGGGATTACCGTTAATTGGGATTTTGTTTATCGCTCAGGTGATGTTACCTTTGGTTCTACCCGATGATATTACTTTGGATAGGGTACTGCGAGGAATTGCGGGTTTGACTTTATTTAGTGCTGCTTATTTGGCAGAGAATGTTCGAGGTGGTCTTCAGTCTATACCTCGTGGACAGTTTGAAGCTGGTAAAGCTATTGGGTTAAATAGTGTTTATATTATGATACTAATTATTTTACCTCAAGCTTTGCGGGCGGTCATTCCTGCATTGGTGGGTCAGTTTATTGGTTTGTTTAAAGATACTTCGCTGTTATCTATTGTTGGGTTGTTGGAGTTGACGGGTATTTCTCGGTCTATTTTAGCTCAACCTGAATTTTTAAATCGTTATGCAGAAGTTTATTTGTTTGTTGGGTTGCTTTATTGGGTGTTTTGTTACTCGATGTCTCTTGCTTCTCAACGTTTAGAAAAACAGTTAAATATTGGTCAGAGGTAAATATGAGTACGCAAGATGTTGTTATTGTTGCTGAGAATGTTCAAAAGTGGTATGGAAAGTTTCAGGTTTTACGGGGTGTGAGTTTGACGGTGAACCGGGGAGAGGTCGTTGTGATTATGGGACCATCTGGTTCTGGAAAGTCTACGTTTATTCGCACTTTTAATGCTTTGGAGGAGTATCAGCAGGGACGTATTGAAATTGATGGTATTGCTTTAACTGATGATTTGCGGAATATTGACGCTGTTCGTAGAGAAGTGGGAATGGTGTTTCAACAGTTTAATTTATTTCCACATCTAACTGTACTCGATAATATTACACTGGCGCCGATATGGGTAAGAAAATGGTCGAAAGCGAAAGCGAATGAAGTTGCTATGCAGTTGCTTGAGAGAGTTGGAATATTAGAACAAGCACAAAAATATCCAGGACAACTATCGGGTGGACAACAACAACGGGTTGCTATCGCTAGAGCTTTAGCTATGCAACCCAAAGTTATGTTATTTGATGAACCAACTTCTGCTCTTGACCCCGAAATGGTGCGCGAAGTTTTGGAGACAATGAAAAAATTAGCTGCGGATGGTATGACAATGGTAGTCGTCACCCACGAAGTTGGGTTTGCGCGTGAAGTCGCCGACCGAGTAATATTTATGGATAGCGGTGTAATAGTCGAAGAAGCAACCCCTACTAATTTTTTCCAAAACCCCACCCAAGACCGCACCCGCAAATTCTTATCACAAATACTGTAAATTAAACTCTAATTAATTTACTTCGGTCGCTCCCGTTTGATTTTACCTCGTGTTCCTGGTTTTTTTGTACCTGATTTGGCGCCGACTCGGTTTGTACGTTGACTGAATTCTTTAGGTTGCATTTTGCCTTTATCTGGAGTTTTTTCAGGTTTAGTTTGTGGGTTAGAACTAAAACCGATAATTGTTTCCCTAGGCAATTTAACTGCGATTAGTGTTTCAATGTCTGCCAATAGCTTAGATTCTTCGGGACATACTAATGATACAGCTTCACCTGAAGCACCAGCACGACCAGTACGACCAATACGATGAACGTAATCGGATGGGACGTTGGGTAAATCGAAGTTGACGACATGGGGCAATTCATTAATATCAAGACCCCTTGCGGCAATATCTGTTGCTACTAGCACCTGTAAATTACCGTTTTTGAACTTCGTTAAAGCAAAGGTACGAGCTGACTGACTTTTGTTTCCGTGAATTGCCAACGCTTGAATACGGTCTTGACCTAACTGTTCAACCAAACGGTCGGCGCCATGCTTAGTGCGCGTAAATACAAGTACTTGATACCATTTGTCTTGTTTAATCAAATGAGATAGTAATTGGCGCTTCTTATTACCATCAACTTGGTATACTTTTTGTGTCACCGTACCAGCGGTAACATTACGACGTGCCACTTCAATCATTGTCGGATGATTAAGTAAACTTGCGGCAAGTCCTTTTATTTCGTCGGAGAATGTTGCAAAAAATAGTAAATTCTGTCGTTTTCTAGGTAAAAGCTTCAAAATACGACGTATATCGCGAATAAAGCCCATATCTAACATTCGGTCGGCTTCATCTAATATTAAGAACTCAATGTTTGATAGATTAATTGTACCCTGCTGCACATGGTCTAAAAGGCGCCCAGGTGTGGCAACGACAATATCTACACCATTCCTCAAGCGTCGTTTTTGCTGATTGATGTTTACACCACCAAACATTGCCATCGACCTCAAATTTAGATATTTACCATATTGATAAACACTTTCTTGTACTTGTGCAGCAAGTTCGCGCGTTGGTGTCAAAATTAACGCTCGAATTGGTGCGTATCCTTCGCTTTGACTGTTTTTATTGCTACTTTCAGATAACCGCTGTAGTAAAGGTAGAGTAAAGCTCGCGGTTTTCCCAGTACCCGTTTGGGCACCTGCCAACAAATCATTCCCTAAAAGTACAGCAGGAATTGCCTGCATTTGAATCGGTGTAGGTTGCGTATATCCTAGCTCAGTCACAGCACGGATAATTTCATTCGACAAACCAAGTGTTGAAAAAGACATAGTACTCACGTTGTATAACATCGACCCATGCGCCTTCGGTTGGCGCCAGTATGCCAAGACGTTATCGCGAGTGCCGCAGCTACCAATTCTAGCACATAACAACCCAAATAAACCCGATTTTCTATAATATCATTATGACAACATCGAAAAACGTAGGGTGCGTGACGCTACGAACAAATATCAACGTATTTACAATACCTCTAGCGTCACGCACCACTCTTTATTATGACCAGTTGTTGCTAAGACGGTGTCGCAAGTACCACAGCCATCAATAATACCACATCAACCGGGTTTCTATATTTGGCGCCTGTAGAAATGTGAACCGTGGTTCACATTTTCCTACCTTAACTTATTTATCGCGCGTATAAGCTTTTACATAAGTTCCATCTTTACAGTAATAAGCTTGGACATGTATTTTCTTATTTGATGTTGTCCATGAATTGCTAACCCAAAAATTATTTTTCGTCAATCAATTAACATCACAGTTAATAAATATTGCCACAAGCTTCATTTGCTGGGACTACAACCGTCATTTTTTCAGGATAAGGCAAATTTAAATTATTCATCAATTCAATAAAACTATCGCGGTTATGTCCTTTAAATCGTACGTTGAATAGTTTTTCTTCACCAATAGTAGATACTGTAAACCCTTGATAATCATGACCAGGATATACTAAGGTATTATTATCTAAAGTAAATAATCTTTGGGTAACGGAATCATACAAAGTACCAGCATTTCCACTTTGAAAGTCTGTTCTACCACAACTACGAATTAATAACGAATCTCCTGTCAACACTAAAAGTTGATTTATTAAATAAGCTACATGAGTATCTGTGTGTCCTGGGGTTGCTATCGCTTTGATTTCTATCTCACCTAATTGTAAAATTTCCCCATCTTTAATTTTACGGTCAGCGCAATTATTTTTAGTATATTCTGGTAAAATCTTTAAACACCCCGTTGCTTCTTGCAACTTTTCGGCGCCTGTAACATGGTCAGCATGAATATGGGTTTCTATACTATAGCATAAAGTTAACCCCAATTCTCGCAGCATCTTTAAATCGCGTTCGACTTGCTCTAAAACAGAGTCAACTAATACTGCATTTTTTGTCTTTTCATCAGCTATCAAATAAGTGTATGTACTGCTTTGTTTATCAAAAAGTTGGCGAAATAACATGTTTTGCTGTTTCCCATAAATAACTAATTTTAGGTGAAACAAGATTATCTAGTTGTTCAAATTGACCTTTTCCTAATGCTTGTTGCAGCCAGATTTTTTAGTAAATTCAGTATTAGGTGCGTGAAAGCAGTTTGATTTTACATTTTATTGATGTATTGTAAAGGCTTTCACGCACCCTACGTTACGCATTTAATGTAAATTCGGGACAACTGCCTTCAGGAGCAATTTGACGGTTATGAAATATACTTTCTGGCATTAAACATAAACTACCATCAAAGTATTTACATCTTGCACAGCAATTCCCAGCAGTTATCATCGGTGGTTTTTTTGGTATTTGTTTCTTTGTTATTGGTAGTAACATCAAACTATCTCGATGCCATTTTGCCCGAATAATACCTACTTGTGATAAAGTTTGCCAACGAGGGTCTGTATCTACTACTTCTTGAGGAATACGAATCCAGGCGCCGTCATGTTCTGCTAC
This sequence comes from Calothrix sp. FI2-JRJ7, assembly GCA_019359675.1. Taxonomy (GTDB): domain Bacteria; phylum Cyanobacteriota; class Cyanobacteriia; order Cyanobacteriales; family Nostocaceae; genus Dulcicalothrix. The sequence goes on along the minus strand of JAHHGX010000080.1, from coordinate 170,014 downwards.
AATTTCTAATTCCACCTCTTTGGGGTGTTCTATTTCTACTTGTCGTTTTTGACTCAAAAAATCTGGAAACACTCCATATTCTATAGTCTCCCCACAAGATGGAATATGCACAACGTGATTCTTTTGTAAATCGGTTCGTGCTAAATCGTAAAGACTATCGGGCATTCCATGTATTAAAATTAAATGACGCGGCGCCACTTTGGCAATAACTTGTCCTATACCAATCCGGTCGGTATGAGCAGATAAATTAAATTTACGAATTTCCGCTTTTACTGTATAATCCACTCCATCCATCGTCACAACTTCACCCGACTTCATACTTTGTAATAATCGTCCCGGTGATTCTTCGTCGGTATACCCACTCATAAAAATAGCCGCATCATCTCTTTCTAACAAAGATTTGGCATAATAAACTGAGGCGCCACCAGTCAGCATTCCAGAAGAGGCAATAATTACACTAGGTTGAACCATCGCAAATGGACGTTCCTTAGTATCAGCGACAAAAATCACCTTTTTTCCATCACAAAACGGTGGAATCCGACAATTTGCTGCAAAATTACTAACCGCTTCGGGTAACAAGTCTAAATTATCATTAAATACATCAGTAATCTTTCTCACCAACCCATCCACAAAGATGGGAATATTACTATTCGTGAATAAAGCGCTGGTTTTGAGTAGTAAAATAATTTCTTGGGCACGTCCGAGAGCAAAAGCGGGAATTAACACATTACCACCTTTGGCAACTACATTCCAAACTGCCTGTACTAACTCAGTTTCTTGCTGTTTGCGACTGGGATGAATTGCGGCGCCATAAGTTGCTTCTGTGATTAAAATATCAGCAGTAGGTAAATCAGCTAATTTTAGTCCCACCGTAGTTCGACTATTGGCAATATTATAGTCTCCTGTATATACTAAACTACGATTGCCATACTTTAAATAAATACAAGCGGCGCCAACAATATGTCCAGCATTGATAAACTTAACGGTTAAACCTGGTAATGGTTCAAACTCTACACCAATAGGTTGAGTTTCCAGGTGTAAAAGCGTTTGCTGTAAATCTTGCTCTTCAAATAAAGGTTCAAAGTCTTCATTCTTTAAAGTCACCTTCAAACAATCTTCCAACATCACCCGTGCAATCGACCGAGTACCTGGAGTACAAATCATCGGTGTCGCTTTGAACATACGATGTAACACAGGTAAGGCGCCGATATGGTCAGAGTGCGCGTGTGTAATTAATATAAGATTAGGGTTTTTCAGTAACTCAAACGCTGGTAACGGATTATCCCCTTTCGGTCGAGTCCCCGCATCCAGCACTATTTCATACTTTCCTATTTCTACTTTAAAACAAGAGGCGCCTATCGAACGCGCGGCGCCTAAAGGTGTAACCCTTAATATATCGTCTTCGTTTTCCTCTTCGTCTTCGTCTTCATCATCAAAATCATCATCATCTATATCACTATCATCGCTCAATGCTAATTGGTGATAAGACCCCAACTCATAAATAAGTAAAGAAGTAGACCCAACAGTACCCTGAACTCGATACCTTTTCTCTTGTAGCGTACCTTCCCACTCCAAAACCCCAGTGTACACATTAAATTCATAAATTTTTATTCCTGGTATTTTCTCTAATATCAACGGTTCTAACTTTTCACGCCATATTTGTTCTAGTGTTTTCGGCGTAGCAACTGTAGTAGCTGTATTAACCGTAGCAGGAATTGCCACAGGTTCTACAACTGTTTCTGGTAACGGTACCGATATTGGTTGATTTTGGTAATCGGAATCAAATTTAATCGCTGTAGTTACATATAACTTTCCAGAAAGAAACTCAAAGTCCAATCGATAAATACTACTAACGTGTAAAATTTGCGTAGTTGTAAAAGTAATTTTACAGCTATTGGATACCTTCACTAAAATAGTGCCACGTTTAGCGACTTGTGTGACTCTGCCAATACAATAAGACTGTTGTGCTGACTCTACCTGAGAAACAATTGAAACACTTACTACAGTACCATTCGAGTCGGTAGCAGGAATGCATATCCAAATACCCGCACTCCTAAACTCACAATTGCCCTTTATTTTAAGGACTTCACCAGTTATAGTGGTCAGACATTGGTTTTCAATGCTTCCTTCTAAACAACAAAATATTTCTGTTGTTAAGTTTTGTTGAGAATCTGCCATAAAAATTATAAAAAGTAATATACTCTAACCACTAAAAACTTCTAACTTAGAAAAAGAAACCTGACATCAATAGCGAAGTCTGGTTTCTTTCTTTTTATTCACCTAATATACTATGGCTCGTCGATTTTATGTAATTCAACTTGGTTCTTACTGGAGCTTACCAAAACAAGAATATTTAAAATTATTACAACAAGGCGCCGGAGACAACCTTGTTGATATAGATTTAAACACATATCAAGCGCGCATAGTCAAAAAGCCACCATCACAAGCAAAACCCATCGACTTATCAGATTTTGAAATAGAACACTTCCAAATGGAACTCGAACACTTCATGAAAACAGGTGAGCAAACCGGGTTTGACGCAAAAGAATATATCAATATATTTTTCGACGATTAAATATATATCTAATATCGAACGACTTCTTCAATAAAATGATGAGTTTCGTCCAAATACCAGCTTTTCACATCCCTAGCTTTTCCCTCATAGACAGAAACAATAATATACGAATATGATTGCCAAGCATACTCACGGTCAAACTCCGAAGGAACCGCTAAATTATCAGTGTGCGAATGAAATATTCCAATGATATTCAATGAATCTTGTCTTGCTTGTTTTTGTGCTTTCATCAAATCTCTAGGTGCAATTGTATACCTTCGATTCCGACTCGTTTCTGGATTCATAAACAAATCAGGTGTATCTTCTTGCGTATTCCAAACATTCTCTGTAGTAATAACTTTGACGCATTCCTTATTACTCCCCGAAGCTACACCAAGTAGAATACCACAGCACTCTTCAGGATAGGCGCCTTCTGCATGATTGTAAATGATTTGTAAATGTGAGGTAGTAAGTTGTATCATTTGAAGATTTATTAAAAAATCTTATTGCCTAAAATTTATTATTGAACTTTGTAATTAACTTATCTATCGCTTCTCTTACCTCCACAGCTTTACTTACCAAACGGTCATAATCTTCAATGGGTAACATTTGTAACTCGTAACTGAGTAAAAGAAAGTATTGAACTTCTGTAGCATTATCGCTTGCTAATTCCAAATAATTAATCTTTTCTTCATAATCTTCCCTATCATATCCCTGAGCAATTTTAATTGGAATAGCAGAACAAGCTAAACGTATTTGCTGCGTCAAACCCAAAATTTCCACCTCTGGAAACTCTTGTGTAGCTTGATAGACAGCAACTGTTAACTCATGGGCTTTTTCCCATTCTTTAATTTCTCGAAAGTCGGTCATCTGGTTTATAAAATATTTGTCTATTCTTTGAATTGTCTCAAAATCATAACAAATATTTACGCTTTTTTCTAAACTCAAAATATTTGACAAAATCTAAATAAATTATTAAATTTTATCTATTAAAAAAGCGATTAATTAAATTAAAATTTAATTTTTTATTAATATTTTAATTTTATTGCATTTAAATGCCTAAACATCTATACATATAGGCGCCGAATCTGGTATATTTGCCGTATAAATACTGAAAACGTATGATTGTGACAGTAGCAGCCTTTAAAGGGGGAGTAGGGAAGTCAACAACAGCACTGCACTTAGCAACGTATTTACAAACACAAGCTGATACGTTGTTAATAGATGGTGACTTAAATCGTTGTTCATTAGATTGGTCAAATCGTGGTAGTTTACCTTTTAAAGTGGCAGACGAAGAAAAAGGAGTAAATTTAGCAAGACTTTACGAGCATATAGTTATAGACACTCCAGCACGACCATCGCTGAGTGATTTAAAAACATTAGCACGTGGGTGTGATTTACTAGTTATTCCGACAGCACCGGATGCAATGTCTATGGCAGCGACTTTACAAATGTTTAGTGCCTTGAAAGGAGTTAGAGCGAAGTATCGTGTGTTACTAACATTAGTTCCACCGCATCCAAATAAAGCAGGAGAAGAAGCGCGTATAACGTTGGAAAGTATCGGAGTACCATTATTTAAAACAAGTATAAGGCGCCTGAGTGTATTTCAAGATGCAGCATTAGAGGGGGTGCCAGTAAACGCAGTCAAAGACTCAAAAGCGAAAATTGCGTGGAGAAGCTATGTAGAAGTAGGGAAAGAAATGTGCAACAATACCACTCCTGTAACGGATAGGAATACATAAATTATTATATGAGTGAAAAAAAGAAGGGTAGTCGTTTTGATGATTTGATTGATGCAGCGCGTAGTCGTAAACAACGCGATGAGTTACCATCGATTGTAGAAGAAGATAAATTAGGTATAAAGAGTAAAAGTACAGACCCTAACTATATTCGTACAACTATTTATTTACCAAAACAGTTACATCGAAGAATGAAGGCAGCAGCATTATCTCAAGACCGACAAATGAGTGATGTTATCGCTGAATTAGTCGAACAATGGTTGTCAAGGTAGGGTGCGTGAAAGCCATTATAACCAATCAACATTACGCTTAATCTAGTGCTTTCACGCACCATTCAATTTAAATAAGGCGCCTAACTCCGCTTTATTTTATAATTTTTTTAATTTGGTGCATACCATCCAATTTAAATAAGGCGCCTCTCCAGGCTTTGGTTTATAATTTTTTTAATTTGGTGCGTGACGCTACTAGGTTATTTACTTCGTTTGGATTTGTTGATAGCGTCACGCACCCTACTAAAATACGACTTCTTCTCCTTTTTCTGTGAAGCGGACGTTTTTAATTTTCCATTTACTGTTGCTGGTTAAAGTTCTGCTGACGCTACCAAATATAGCTGAGTTTTCGCAACTTGAAAGTGAACTTAATGACCGTTTAGAGTTGGGTGCTACTCGTAAGTCTACTGTAGCTGTACCATTTTGAACGCTTACACGATACCCGGATAAGCTAAAGTCTCCGTTATTGTGTCCTTCTAATGCTCTACCTACTGCTCCTGCAACGGGTTCATCCGCAGGAACGCTTGTTTTTTTCGACACAAAATCTTGGCACTGTGAATCAATAGTATACACGGTAACGTCTACTGTTTTACCAGCAGGCGCCTCGCTTTCTGTGGGAATAGCGTTATAGGTAAGTGTTTTTTCGCGTAATTTTGCTGCACTCGGTGAGGGAGATTGAGAAGGATCTGTTGTAACGGAAGGTGCCTCACTAGTTGGTGTTGGCGATACAGTAACGGTGGGGGTTTCAGTCGGTGTTACTGCGATAATATCAGGTGTGGGTGATGCTGCGACACTAGGTGTAGTTGTCACGGGTGCTTCACTCGTTTTTTCATTTGGGTTTGATGCACAGCTACTAAGACTAGCTGCCACTGTCACAATAAATAAAGAAACAATCAGTTTTTTTACAACTTTCATAATTTGCACGCTCTCCTGCTGCCTTGGGAGTTAACATTTAACTTCAGTGTGGAGGATAAAGTTTCCGTATAATTTTGCAGTCAATGAGGAAAATAAGAAAGGGGGGAGACAAAATATTTTAGTTATTTTAAATTCCCGTACTGGCGCCGATATTCTGTATAACCCTTATCTTACATGCACGGTATACTTGTGTGTGTTTGCCTTATATCATTCAATCAAATAGTATAGAGCCTTTAGATTCAGTTTATGAGTGAAGCTTATGTCTCATCATGATAGTACATATGAACCTCGTAAAGCTGAGTGGGATAATGTACCTATAGATAAATACCCACCAGCGAAATGGAAGCAATGGAAAGCTGGTTTATCAGATGAGTCAGTTAAATTAGAGCGTGAGTATTTACGTATGAAGCACTCGGTTCAAGTTGCTAACTCAGCCTTATTACTAGAAAGAATAAAAGTTAAGCTAAAATTAACCAGTTCTAAATCTATTGGATTACAGGGTACTTTTCCTTGTAAACCGGGGGATGTTGGTAAAAAGGGATGTCCCAAAAAACAGTATACTATTTCTTTGGGATTCACAGCAAATGATATTGGTTTAAAGCTTGCTGTTGCAAAAGCGCGTGAATTAGATTTATTGTTAGTCACCAAACAATTTAAATGGACTGCTGAGTTACTGGGTAAACAAGCGCAGAAAATACTTCCAGATACAGCAAAAGTACCAAAGCTGATTTCTGAATTAATTAAAGAATATGAAAAAGCGTTTTGGAAGACCCATGAAAGAAACCGTCAAGGGGTACGTACCTGGGAAAGTCATTATTTGCGGCACTTAAATAAATTACCCCAAAATGAACCTTTAACCCTAGAAGCTATAGAAACAGCTTTAGAAAAAACCAAACCCAACACTTCCTCACGCTTTTACTTATCTTGGCAATTAAAGAAATTCTCCGAGTTTTGCGGTATAGACGCTGCAAAAAATATTACCGCTTATGCAACACCAAATCCGGCGCCAACAATTAGAAGAATCCCTACAGACGAGGAAATAATTGAAGGATTTAATATAATAGGGGCGCCACTTTCTCAGTATGCTAGTAAAGAAAATATTACATATCCTGACCAATGGCAGTGGGCATATGGAATGTTAGCAACATATGGATTAAGACCACACGAACTATTTGCAGTAGACCTAGAAGCATTTACCAACCCCGAAAACACCTTCCACCTTATCAAACTCAATCCAGCATTAACCCAAGGAACCAAAACTGGAGAACGTAACTGTGGAGTTCCCCCCTTATACCCACACTGGATAGAACTATTCGACTTAAAAAATATCAAGGCGCCTGCTCTTGGTGGTACTCTAGAAAATCAAACGGCCAAACTCCACACCCGTTTTAGAACAGTAAAACTAGACTTTCGCCCTTACGACCTGCGTCATGCATACGCAATACGTGGACACCGTTTAAGAGTACCCATCAAAACAATGTCCGACTATATGGGACACACAGTCAACGAACACACAAAAACATACCAACGCTGGATGAGCGAAGATGCCAACCTAGAAATATATAAAGAAGTAGTAATTCACCGAGTAGGCGCCAGTAAAGAAGCCATGAAAGAGCGCATCCAAGAACTAGAAGCCGAAAACATTGCCTTAAAAGCCGAAAACAACACCCTAAAATCAATCTTAATCAAACACCAACTAGAATTCCTAACATAAATATTAACCTGCCTTGAATCTCGTGGCGCGTAGTAGTAGGGTGCGTCACAGCTATAACAACCCAGCAACGAAGCGAAAATATAACTGCTGTGACGCACCATCCTTTAGTAACGCACCATCTTTTAGAGGTTATAGTGCCATAACATTCATTGTTCTCAGATGTAACACACCATCATTATTTCAAGTATCGCCAATTTCATATTACTAGGTTATGGTAGTAAAACATCATATTTCTCTTTAGAAAGAATAAGCCTGAATACAGGAGATTAAAGCACCAAGGTGGCACATACTTTTTCACACTAGTCACCTACGATAGGTATCCCTGGTTATGTAATGAAGATGCTCGCTTTGCACTTCGCACGTCAATGAATAGGGTACGCCAAAAATATCCTTTTAAAATAGACGTTTTTGTTCTTTTACCAGAACATTTCCACTGTATTTTAACTTTACCAGAAGGTGATAGTGACTTTGCAACACGCTGGCGCCTGATTAAATATCTTGTTACAAAACGTTACGCAGATAAACTAGCATTACAATATCCTATAAGTGAATCACGTCAAAAACGTGGAGAAAGAAATTTATGGCAAAGAAGATTTTGGGAGCATTTAATTCGTGACGACAGAGATTATGAGAATCATTGTAATTATATACATTACAATCCAGTCAAACATGGTTTATGTAACTCCCCTCAAGATTGGAAATATTCTAGTTACCATCGGTTAGTCAAACAAAACATATATTCCAAAGACTGGGGTACTTCAGAAGTACCTAATATTAAAAACCTTATTATCGATAAAGAATTTGAGTAGGGTGCGTCACAGCCATTATAACTTCGCAACGAAACTAAAAATCTAGCTGCTGTGACGCACCATTTACTTTATTGTATATGGCGCCATTACCAACCATAGCTCAGGTGCGTAACCCTACAATGGTTATTCGTTTCCCTGCTTGCTTATCATAGGGTTACGCACCCTACTTAACTACTTAACTAATTCCATTTTTTGGATAACCTGTTCTTGTGTTCATTAAACATTTAAACATCTAGACATCTATTTACACTAAACATCTGAATGTCCAAACGATTACTAGCGTATTAAAATTTTTACAGTTTGTGGCGCCGCATTAAGTTTGCGGGTTTGATGTCACGGTGAATAATGTTTCGCTCGTGAACTACAGCTAGAACTGTCAAAATGTCTTCTAATAGCTGCTTTACTGCCTCGTCATGTAGCTCGTAGCGTTTCCCTGTGTTTTCTGGCAACCACTGGACAAATTCCTCGAAAGTCAATGTTTTGGGTAGAGTCTCGGTCATAGTCATTACTTTCACATATGTTTAACTTTAGCATGAATATTAGAGGATGTATTCATAAAATGCTTAGATGTTGAAATGTTTAAATGTTTGAGCAAGATGAACAGAAACACAGTAAAGAATTCTCTAACATCTAGATGTTTAGATGCTGCCAATCATTAGATGTTTGAATTTTTCGTTTATAAACAGGCGCTACTTCTACAATAAAAATATAGTTTGTTTTCTAATGCTCTTTATGTACGTAGTAGTGTATTATATTTAACTAGTTATTAAGCTATTTAATTAGAACTATAACCATAAAGATAGCAAAAGTCTAGTCATATAGACTAGTTAGGAATTTGTAACATGTTGAAACAATAATCATTTTTAGTGATGAATTGGAAATAATAACGCATTGGGCAGGAGAATTTGACCCCGATGAGCGACAACTTTATCCCCGTCAATCGTTTCAAGTTTGGCAAGAGTTAAAAAAAGCACAGCCAAGTGCTATTAAAGAACTTACATACTATAAAATATATAAATAAAAGCCAATTAAAATTTTATATCAAGCTTGTAAAAAAAAAGAAATTGCGCGTAATTCTGTATTAGATGATATTTGAAAATTTAACTCAGGTATACATTGTCATTCTCCGTCCCACTATACGGATAGGGTAAGTGCTACTTTTTTTGCACATTTTTATTTCTTAAGAGGGTAGATTTATTACATTTTATATTAACTCCTGATTTTACAGTAATGCATCTTAAGTTAGAATATAAAATATTTTTACGGTTGCTGTATACGAACGATAAATTTCATGCTGTTTCAAATCTTACTTTTTTAACACCACATTCAAAAATCTCTGATATGGGTGCCTCAATAATCTATAATTACTCTTTAAATAACCTACGTATATCAGGAAAACTACAAAACCTATAAAATCCACTTTAAATCAAGTTAATTTAATTAAGCCAATTTGGTTTAAACTTATATACGCTCACTTCTATTTTATTAAATCAGGCGCCTTTTCCTATGTATTCCTGTCCGACCTTACCACTACCACACTACTCACATCATAAACACAACCTCTTTACCATAATTTATATTTTAAATCAATAGGGTATGTATAAAATAGGCTAGAAAAGTTGCTAAAACAAGTAAGTAATAAATAAGAAAATGAATTGAGTAGAGAGGCTGAAAGTATTGATATGAAAGGGAAAGGAGAAGTAAGAACGCGCAGGTCACTTGCCCAGCACTGGCTGAAAAGCGAGAGTGCTTTGGACAACATAGTACGTGCAGCAGAGTGTAGTAAGGAAGATAGGGTTTTGGAGATAGGTCCCGGAACTGGGGTTTTGACGCGCAGAATTTTACCTTTGGTACAGGCTTTAATTTCTGTGGAAATTGACAGGGATTTGTGTAAGATGTTGGTAAAGGAGTTTGGGAAGAGAGAGAATTTTTTACTATTGCAAGGTGATTTTTTGGAGTTGGATGTAGAGTCTCAGCTTGGTAATTTTGAGAAGTTTCAGAATCAGAATAAGGTAGTAGCGAATATTCCGTATAATATTACTGGACCGATTATTGAGAAATTATTGGGAACGATTGCGAATCCGAATGTTAGACCGTATGAGTCGATTGTGTTATTGATACAGAAAGAGGTAGCTGAGAGAATTGTTGCTAAACCTGGTTCGAGGACTTTCGGCGCCTTAACTGTGCGTGTACAATATTTAGCAAAGTGTGAATATATTTGTACAGTTCCAGCTTCTGCTTTTCATCCGGCGCCGAAAGTAGACTCAGCAGTAGTAAGATTAATACCGCGTCAATTAGAGAAACAAGCTAATGACCCAAAGTATTTAGAGACTTTAGTAAAATTGGGGTTTAGTGCAAAGCGAAAGATGTTGAGGAATAATTTACAGAGTGTTATTGAGCGTGATGAGTTAACTGCTATTTTGGAACGATTAAATATAAATCCTCAAGCACGCGGTGAAGATATTAGTGTTGTGCAATGGGTAGAGTTGAGTAATGAATTAAAAGAGAAAGCAAAACATAATAATAATTTAGAGGATGAGCTTAAAGACTCAGACGAAATTGGTATTTTGGATGAAGATGAAGATTAGTTATTTCAGAGGATATTTTAAACGTCAAATAAGGTATAAAATGTCATTCTGAACGTAGAGAAGAATCTATATTTAGTGCTGCACTTGGCTGTACCCCAAAAATAAACTAGAATGTACTAACTTAAACAATATAGAAGACACCTTAACTTTATGTTCAGAGCATTTGGTAAGTCGGCGCCTCAACAAATTAATTACGATAATGGTTTATTTACGCCAAACTGTACTAGTGCTAGCTTCATCAAAGCTAATGCAGGCTGAAACTCACTTTGGGGGAGCCAATTTAACAACAGCTAATTTCATGAATGCTAGAAACGCTTACTTCGAGAGGGCTATTTTCAAAGACACCATCATGCCAGATGGTAGTTTAAGAAGCAACTAGATTTAGAGAAAACCAGGTTTTCTCATCAAGAGATAACGGCGCCTCTGACAAGAACTCAAAAATTACTTAGTACTAACGCAAACAATATAAATTGTACGTAGCATGTTGGCGGCGCCTCCACCAACACCTCAGAAGGGCATAATCTAGTACTAACGTAAACAATATTGATTAGACGCAGTATGCTATATACCTCTATCGAGAATTTAAAAACCATTTCTTTGGTACTAACGTAAACAAGTTAAATTAAATGCAGTCACGCACCGACTACTCAATGTGCTTGGTAGGACGCACATTATTTTTCGTTTGATTGAAGATTGTAACGGTGCCTCCCTTACATCTTGGACTAGCCTAGATGTAACAATCATCACTTGTGTATTTATAGATTATTGGCTTCGTTCTTACCTGGTGTGCGTGTTAAAAACCCCTATGCGGCGGGGCGCAAGTTTTCTACAAGAGGACTAAGAAATTATTATAATTTTAACTACTATATATTATTTATCTTAGTTAAACAGGAGTAGCGTTCAATGGAGTGTAGTTTAGACAACGCAAACTCAAATGTTGGTAAAGTATTGTTAATCGGTGTTACTGGTGGTACAGGTAGGAATGTTGTTAAGGGTTTTTTGGAACGAGGAGTAAGTAACCTACAAGCTATAACCAGAAAAATTGATTCTACTCGTCCTGAGGTTGCCAAGTTAATTAACGCCGGAGTTTCGCTGGTTGAAGGAAATTTAGATGAACCATCAACGCTGTTATCAGCATTTACAGGAGTTTCAGCAGTATATTGTCATGCACTGGCGCCAGATACAAGTAAAATAGATACTCGTGAAGTAGAACGAGCTAAAATAGTCGCGCAAATAGCAAAAGATGCAAACATTAAACATTTAGTTTACAACTCCGCAGGTGGTGCCGAACGTAACACCGAAATTAGTCGTATTGAACAAAAATATCAAGTTGAGCAAATTTTTAAACAAGCTGGTTTACCAACAACTATGTTACGAGCTTGTTTATTTATGGAAGAATTTTGGAAAAAGTACACACGACCATCTATTTTGAAGGGTAGATTTTCTTTTGCTATTCAGCCTGAAAAACCTATTCATTTAATAGCAAATCAAGATATGGGTCGTGTCGCTGCATATGTAATACAGAATAGTAATCAATACATCGGTCGAGATATCGAACTTGCAGGTGATGTACTAACACCTATAGAGATGACAGCAGCATTCTCTCAAGCTCAAAAAACGACAGTAGTTTACAAAGAAACACCAGCTTGGATGTTTTTACTGCTTTTTAGAAAAGAACTTTACGACTTGATTCAATGGTATCGTAATCAAGGGTATAATGCCGATGTTAAAGAGTTGCGACAAGAGTTTCCAGAACTCTTAACTACGTTTAGCGAGTTTTTAGAGCAGACAAATTGGGCAAACCCAGCTTTGACTTATAAAGATTTGTAAAATTCTCAAGCGGAACCCAAGATATTAATTAGAAATATTGGGTTATTATTGCCTCCACCCAACCTACTGCTACTGGTTAGGAAATATAGATTGTTCACTACAGAAAGTTTTATTTGGTTTGAATATCTACCAAAAGCCACAATTGGAGCGTGGAATTGCTTATTCCGAAACCACTCAAGTAATATTGATGCATCTGATGAGGATGAAGATAGTGGTGGAAGTATCATTCTTCTGCTGGTGTGTGTAACTACTCATTAACCCAAACGCTTAACATAGGTGATACTGTTGATTTTGCAATTGACCCGCTTGGAAATGGGTTTAGCGGCAATGGATGCATTTCATGTTGCCGCTGCCTTGTGGCTCAAAGCATCAGAACTAATTACTATTGAAAAGATAACCAAACCTATACATAAGGTTACAGCGATTAAAATTATCTCTATATAGTACTTTATGTAGCTTATCTGTATTTACAAGGTGCTATTTGATATTACAGACAACTATTTCAATATTTTAATTATAACTTATACGAACAATACAATATTTGTTGTACAGTATCGTCAACAAGCAATAGCTTCAGGGATGAAATTACTAGACAAAGCAGAAATTGAACAGGAGCTAGCAGAACGTTGGGGTGGATGCCAATTTTAAGAAAGCGACAAATTCCCAAACTATGAAGATAAGCTGATGGATAAAATACAGAACAATTTGTACGTCTATAAACTAAATCTTTTATATAGGAAGCTGTTATATTCAAATGTGAACCGTGGTTCACATTTACATTTCTTCAATCTTGTTTAGAACGAAAACGGCACCACTAATTTAATATTGGCGCGGTAGTCATGGCAACTTAAGCGCGCGTGCTTTTGTACAGGTGTTAGTTCATACAATTGGAGATAATAATTTTATCCATACCCTTGTTTACATCACCGCATAATCACTCATTTCGCGCATATAAGGAGGATAAAAGCTCAATATTTGCAAAATCTCTTTCCCCAGCAGTATAACGCTGCAACAACTCTTGAGCATCCATAGCTTAACTCCGGTATGAACTAACACATATAAAGATAACCCACTTAAATTTTAGTCTTTCTTCTTTGCCAAGCAGAAAATTAGAAATGACGGCGCCGCTACGCTACATCCAGATTAGGAATCTTTAATTTACTTTGATGGTAAAATAATCACCGAACATAATGTATAGGAGAAATATAGTGCCACCAAGGAATACAATTCATGAAATAGTTAAGCAAGCAGTTATGAAGGATGGTTGGATAATTACGGAAGCAGATGACCCTTATGTAATATCTTACGGGCAAAGATTTCTTTTTGTAGACCTTGGAGCAAGTAAATCTGGTAATGATAATATTCAGGGTAGCCTTATAGGAGCTTCCAAAGATAATAGCCGTATCGCAATAGAAATTAAGGATTTTAAAGCTAAATCCTTGATTAAAGATTTAGAGCAAGCAATTGGGCAGTATGTTTTATATAAGTGACTTTTGGATAAGATAGATCCAGAACGAGAAGTGTACTTGGCTATTACCGATACACTTTATGAAAATTTTTTTAGTGAACCAATAGGTGAGCTTGTAATTAATGAACTACCATTAAAAATGATTATCGTAAATTTAGAAAGAGTTGAGATAATAAAATGGATAAGATAAACCAGTATCGTCAAACAGTCAAACAAGTAATTACCTATTACTCACGCCTAAAACCATCTCATGGTGATATCAGGCTAGACACGGTATTTGACGAAACTCAAGATAGGTATAGTTTGATGCAAGTAGGCTGGGATAGAGGAAAAAGAATTAGAGGCAATCTAATTTATATTACTTTATCATGTGAAAAAGTAATAGTTGAGTACGATGGTATGGAATCAGGGATTACCCAAGATTTAATAGACAAAGGTATTCCTGAAGAAGACATTATTCTAGCTTTTGTATCAGAGACCGCGACTTCATTATCCTTTAATACTGCCCGGTTAAGCAAATTCTGAAACACACGCTCCGAAACCAACTATTTTTCAGCATAGCCACAAAATATTTATGACTAACACAAACAATCTAGCTGAATGAAGACGAGCTATGAATACCTCACTCCTACCTCAAAGCAATTAGCTTTGTACTAACATAAACTATATAAATAGGTGCAGTATGTGGGAATGGCAGGCACCTGCATATTTAATGTAGGGTATTGTGTAAAGGCGCCTTGAGTATAGTTGAAGTACGCACTATTTTTCAACAAAGATATGAACCCAAAACTGCTCAGTTGATTTTTCGCATCATTTCGGGGATGTAGAGACATTCTTTCAACCCTTGTCTCTACAAGATTTTCGGTTTTATTGAATTTCTAAACCGAGCAGTATTGGATGTGAACCGTGGTTCACATTTACATTTCTTCAATTTCGTCTAGGACAAAAACGGCGCCATTTGAACTAATGACTACATGAAATATCACGGTGTATATTATTGATATTGAGAATATTGGTTCAAATTTGATTATGTTTCACAAATAATTGTATTCATTATTGAGAATAAAGGCGAAATATTCAGCTGATTCTTGAAGAAAATTAAGCAGCATTAGAAAAACTAGAAGGGTCAGAAAAATCTTCTGTTGGTAAGCACAATAAATTATTCAACCAAGATATCGTATCTTCCTTGTTAAACAAGAGTAAATCAGCCAAGCAGTCTAGATTTTTAGCTTCTTCTACTTCTTCTACGATGCGTGTTATAATCCATGTGTTACATTCTTTCCAAGAAAAGTCATCAAGATTATCGATAAAAACCTTCTCAGGAATTATATCAGCGTAAATGTCACGCGCGTATTGCCAAATTTTAAATCTATTTTGCTCTTTACTGGTAGTGGAAAATAAACTAATCAAATTATAAATAGCACTTTTAAATTCATGACTTTGATTAGTTGTCTTATCTCTGATAATGTCGTTAATTTGCTTAGAAACATCAGAAACGCGAAGTTGCTCGATACTAGTGTTGTAACCTAAAATATTCCTATGTAAAAGTTTACCTCTACAAGGAGAACCAAACAGTTCTAGTACATCTTTTAGTTGTTCGGGGATATTCTTGTCGAAAAGTAGCTCTGCTTTTTTCTTAAAAATGCCTAGCTGGTTAGGAAATATGGGTTGTTCGCTGCACAATGATTCTTTTTTACTTGCTCTTAAGAAGCTTATAAAATTACTCAACCAATCAACTGTTTCTAATTCGGTTTCCGTTTCTAAAGTTGTTTGAAGTTGACTGACTTTTTTTAATTGAGCGATATCTCCAATTAAAGTTTTTAAAATCCATTCGTCGCAAATGTTCCAAAGAGAGGGAGTCCAATCAGATAACGTTTTGATTTCAGGTACATTGTCTTTATCTAGGGAAGCTGCAAATTCCCAAATTTTTCGTCTATACACTGAAATGTCTTGGTGGTGGGTTAGTTTAGTACTGTTAATCTCAGGGATATAACTAATAAGGAGGTAAGCAGCTTCGCGAAGGTTGGGTGAAGTTTTTTCGGTAATGAGTGCGCTTATCCTTTCCGAAATACCTCTAATGTTTCGAGTTTTCTCTAAAGTACAACTAATCGCTAAATGTAAAAGTTCTTTTTTCCAGTCTTCACCTAAAAGAATTAAAACATCCTTTAACCCTTCGGGGATACCTTCATCCTTAGCAAGATTTGTTTTAAGCTGAAATTCGCCGTATTGGTTGGGTAGTATAGCGTACTCAGTACTTAAAAGTTGACTTTGATTGGATTCAAAGACAAAAGCGATTACTTTATTTAACCAATTTAAAGTATCAGGTTCATTGCTTTCAAGACGCGCGCATAAATTTTCTAAATTCTTTTGTTCGTGTATATCCGCTAATAGTCGTTGCAAATCATACCGCAAGCTTTTTGACCAACCGTTATCAGAGCTAATAATATCATACCAGTCTTTAACATGCTGCTTTTGGGGCAGTTTATCAGGATGCATCCATATTGCTAAGTCCCAAAATTCTAAGAGATTTTTTGAACAATACGGAATTAAAGCATTTTTAAGTAATATAGGTTTGTCAAAAGTGCTAGTGCGTACAATGGAAGTTTCAAGAGCTTTTGCTCGAATTAAACTTTGAATGTGAGCTTCATACCATTAAGATTCAAGATTTTTAGGTAGTCCAGACTTAACAAGTAAGTGTACGTTTAACCAATTTGCGGCGCCGTAATCTAACAAAGTGTTATAAAGAGAAATTACATGTGTAAAAATCTCTCTGTTCTTTCTCCCACCTGTTTCTACACGGTCATCAAGTAGTATACTATCTCTCGGCTCAGTTGGTTCTAGCAATGGACTATTAATTACTACTGGGCATTTAAACTTAGTTTCAGAGCCAATTAACGGAAAATCACAAAATAGAAGCGGTATCTTAGATTCAAGCTTGGCAACAGAATATTTATCATCTTGTTTGTTTAGCTCAATAGCAATACTTACGTCTCCTTCTTCTTCTCCTAAAGTAATAGTTTTTGAGCAAGAAGCTATAAATAATTGACTACAAGTACCATTTCTAGTTTGTTCTATATGTGAAATTTGTGTAAATATTCAGCGGTCTTAGCAATAACCTCCTCAGCATAATCTGTAGGAGAGACAATTTCAGCACTAAGAGGGAAACTTTGGGGAAGGACTTTTTGATTACCATATTGAGAAACTAAGTCAGGAGTTAAGTAAGTAACATCAGGGCGCCGACCTTGTATATTAGTAAGACAAGGAACATCTGTATAAACTTCTCCTCCAAGACCACTAGAATCTTTATAATTTCCCCATTGACGAGCTAGCTTAGATTGAACTTGACTATGTTTAAGTGTTATGCAATTTTTCTCTACTAATTCCCCATTAACCCACTCTGTATCATCAAGAGGGTTTTGCATCCAGTCTGACAAAGAGAAATTTTTGAAACTTTCTGAGACGAAAGCGACGTTTAGCATTGATTTGTCCCAGACAATACTAATTAAAATATAGCAAAATCACCGTGGATTCAAAAAATTGTTAAGAGCTAAATAGTCCTCGTCGCACCACACACCACCCGAAAACCAATATCGTGGTTAACAGCGCCTTAAATACAGGTATATTTAAGCAGACGAGTTAATGTATAGCAATGCAAGGTTATAGTTTAGTAGCTCCTGCCAAAATAAATTTATATTTGGAAATCATCGGCGCCCGTGATGATGGGTATCATGAGTTAGCGATGGTGATGCAAAGTATTGACTTAGCAGACCAAATTGATATCACAGCAAATGGCAGTGAGAGTATTCGTGTGCAGTGTGATAACTTGAAAGTACCAGCAGATAAAACAAATCTTGCTTACCGTGCAGCAGAGTTAATGGTAAAAGAGTTTCCCGAACAGTTTGCAAAACTTGGGGGAGTTGATATAAAAATTCACAAACGTATACCTGTAGCAGCTGGTTTAGCAGGTGGTTCCACAAATGCAGCAGCAGTGTTGGTAGGTATAGATTTATTATGGAAGTTAGGACTAACTAAAGTTGAGATAGAAGAATTAGGCGCCACTTTAGGGTCAGATGTTCCCTTTTGTGTAGCGGGTGGAACTGCGATAGCAACAGGACGAGGTGAACAACTCGCAGAAATTTTAGGTTTAGACAATATACATATAGTATTGGGTAAACATCGTAGTCTTAGTGTTTCTACACCTTGGGCATATAAAACTTATCGTGCCACATACGGTGATACATATCCCCAAGATAACCAAAGTTTAACAGCGCGCTCTTCTCCTGTACACTCGGCGCCGATGATAAAAGCTATAGTACACAAAGATGCTAGAGAAATATCACAGCAATTACACAACGACTTAGAAAAAGTTGTCTTACCAGAGTATCCCAAAGTCTTAGAGTTACGCGAAGCTTTCGCTTCATCTGGTGCATTAGGAACAATGATGTCTGGTTCTGGACCCAGCGTCTTTGCAATTTGCGAATCCTTGGAACATGCAGAAAACGTTAAACTACAAGTTCGCTCGGAGATACCCGACGAAGATTTAGAATTGTTTACAACACAAACAATTTCCCAAGGTATTCATTTAAAGTCATCTATATAGATAACAAAACTTACATATCCATATATCTATGGTTATATAGCCATAGCAATGCAAGGTGACATATGAGTGAAGAAAAGATAATCAAAGAACCAGAAACACCAGTTAAGGAAACTATAACACCATTAAAGTGTACAATAGGCGCCTTCTTAGCTGGTGCAATGTCATACGGTTCATATAACCTAACAAGTGCAATAGCAACAACCTTTGCTAACAAACCCATACACACAACCAATCAAATAGTAGCAAACATCTCCTCAGTAGTCCGCTCCCTAGTAGTAGGAGTAGTATCACTAGGAATATGGGTCTTTGGAATAGTCGCAATAGGTCTACTAGCACTAGGAATACAGTTACTAGTACAAAAGTCCCAAAAACAATCCTCAAACACCTAATTCCTTAGAAACCTGGTTTCTTTAGAAACCAGGTTTCTCAACAACAACGCAAAATCACAAATAACCATACATGGCGCCATTCAAAACAAACATCTCTGTATACTGTGTATTGCATCCAACTTCAAATATCTAGCGAACACATAATCACCGTATATTGGCACCTAACGTTGTAATTATTGTTAATTTTAAACAAAATAATCTGCGTAAAAACTCTAGCTAAGTAGATTAATATTAAGCTTAGACAAGAACGAAAAGTATAAACGGCGCCAGAATCTTTACAGTATAGAATTTCAATGTCTAGATGTTTAGATGTTTGAGATGTCCAAAAAAAATGCCATATGAATGGCGCTGGGAAATAATATGATGGTGCGTGACAGCAGTTAAGTTATCGTTTATGTTTTGGTTTGTAATGCTGTCACGCACCCTACTATGCTTTTTTGTCGTAATGGGAGGGTTCAGCAAACCCAGCGGTGTCAGCTTCTTTCACAAATCCGTGGTAAGCTTCCATACCATGTTCGCCAATATCCAAACCTTCGATTTCTTCAGCAGCAGTAACGCGAATACCTAAAGTAGCTTTGAGTGCAACCCAAAAGATGGTACTCAGAAGTACTGTCATTCCACCAACAGAAGCAATTCCTACAAGTTGGGGAATAAGCGATGAAAGTCCACCACCCATAAATAAACCATGAGGTCCAACTGGTTTACCAGCAAGGTCAACCATCCAAGGATAACGACCAGGTCCAACTGAGAATAATCCAACTGCTAAAGTTCCCCAAATACCACAAACTAAGTGTACAGAAGTGGCACCAACAGGGTCATCGATACCTAGACGGTCGAAGAAGGTGACTGAGAAGACGACGATTATGCCAGCAATTAAACCGATGACAATGGAACTTGGGATACTAACATAAGCACAAGAAGCTGTGACTCCTACCAAACCCGCCAAAATACCGTTGATAATCATCGATAGGTCAGGTTTTTTCAGGTATAACCACGCAGTTACAGTTGCCGCAATTCCACCAACTGCACCTGCCATATTTGTTGTTAGGGCAATGTGAGTAATTGCTTTAGGGTCAGCTGCCATTACGGAACCTGGGTTAAAACCAAACCAACCTAACCAGAGAATTAAACAACCAAGGGTGGCAATACTCATATTATGACCGGGCATCGCAACCGCTTGCTTACCTTGATATTTACCAATACGAGGTCCCAAGAAAGCTGCACCCATCAAAGCTGCCCAACCACCAACCGAGTGAATAACGGTGGAACCAGCAAAGTCAAAAAAGCCCATGTCAGCTAACCAACCACCACCCCAAATCCAGTGTCCGGTAATTGGGTAAGCTATACCAACAAGTAAAAGGCTAAAAATTAAGAAGTCAACAAATTTTATCCTTTCAGCAACGGCGCCAGAAACAATAGTAGCAGCAGTTCCAGCAAACACCAATTGGAATAAGAATTTTGCTTCAAGGGGTACACCAGTCCAATTTAGTGAACCAAAAACTCCTTTGTAAGCATCACCTACGGCAGGACTATTATCGGCGCCATTCAAAAAGAATCCACTCAAACCGATAAAATCGTTGCCATCACCGAACATTAACCCAAAACCAATCGACCAAAATGCAATTGTCGCTAATGCAAATACAATCAAATTCTTTGCAAGAACGTTAACAGCATTCTTCTGACGACAGAACCCGGTTTCTAACATACAAAATCCGGCATTCATAAAGAAGACTAGAAACGCTGCAATCGCAACCCATAATGTATCTAGTGCAACCTTTAAATCGCCAGTACTTGGGCCAGCAGGTGTTTGCGCCACAGCAGCATAACCCCATGCCAACACGATTATTGAGGCTAGGGGAATAGTAGCCTGCCAGCTTGGAGATAAAAGTTTAATTGTGTTTTGGAGGCGCCATGTCATCGAATTATACTTAGAATAATTCAGAGGCGAAGTTACATGCGCTCGATTTCTTCTTGGTCTTTTTTTCGTTGGTTTGGATTTCAACATTTTCTTTTAAGCAATACTCGACACTACAAAACCGCTAAATGAAAATCAACCTCGCTCTTCAAAAAACTTATTTCATCCTGTTTCAAAAATTAAATACAGGATGGTTAAGTTTTTATTAATATTTTATTATGAGGTTATTTTGGAAACAGTCAAGACTTCTTGATAAAGTCTTTAAAAAATTAATAAATATTCAGGATATTTAATACATATTTTTGAGTGTATACATTGTTAAGTTACAAATTGTTAAGAATTTTACGGAAACTCTAACTAATTAATATAGATTGTGTATTTTTAGACCTAAATAATTCTGTAACAGTTAATACTGTTTTTTGTACTTACTAGCTTTAGCACAATCTTTCAGCCTCGCATAAATGCTTGTATTGGTTGCTGTGTTAGGGTTTCTTAACTTAGTGAGGAGTCAAAACAAATTTATGAATTTTTTCGTAGGGTGTGTGGCGCCATAAAAAATATGAACGTAGCAATAAAACCAATAGCGTCACACACCGTATTTTATGGTATAAGACGTAGGGTGCGTGAAAACCAACTTACTTATACTTCCGACAAATTGTTAGAGTCTATACCTTGAGATAGCAAATAAGCAGCTAATCGTTCTTTTTGTTGACGTTCTTGTTCAATTTTTTCAACTGCCCAAGGTAATAAATTGCCAATTTCGTCCCACCAACGTAGCTAGTAACCCGTGCGTCCTTCTTTAGTTTCTTGCCAAGTTCCTAAAAATAAGCCCATAGAGAGAAGCCAACGGCGCCCCTAAGCATCGTCCATTTTCAAGTTTATAAAATTCTAGTAATCCCCCTCTGGCTCAAAAACAACATAAATGGGAACTTGTAATATTTGCTCATAAAAAACCATTTCCCAGGTGGATACGTTGGTTTTGCTGAATATTCCTCACCTTGAACATTTTTCTCAGATTTATTCGTGTCACAAACAAGTAACATATTTAGATGTTTAGATGTTTGAACATCTAGATGCATAAGGAAGGATTTGCAGGCGCCTAAATGATTTTGTAAAATTATTAAAATAATTTATACATAAATATTTATCTATGTATCTCAAGACTTCTACTAATATTTTGCTATGCTGAATGTTAAATACGTAAACTATATGTAGCTGATGTCAGTATGTAGAGACGTTACATGTAACGTCTCTACAATGGTTTTTATGGTAAATGTCCTAGCTTGGTTACGATATGTTGATTAACTTTGAAATAACCTGGGTCGATATGTGTAAAATGAGTGTTTAAATAATCATGTGATTTTGGTAACGCATGAAAAGGAATAGATGGATATAAATGGTGTTCTGCGTGGAATGACATGTTCCACATTAAAAATTGTGTTGGTATAAGTGTTCGTGTGGTGCGGGTGTTTGTCAGAAGATTAGCGTCGCGCGTGCAACCTGTGTGTTCTGCCAGTAAAATAAAGCGTAAGATTGGTTGACCAAGCAGCTTCGGCAGTAACCAGTATGTGAAAAACCAAGGCTGACCATAAAACAGTGAGATACCAAGAGCTACTATATATATAGTCAATTGTAAGCGAGTAGAGCGAATAACTTCGGCGCCTGCGGACTCTGGGATAAATGGGTAATCTTCAACTTTCCCCTGTGCAATACGAAAATGCCCCTGTATTTTACCTTTCCACCAAAGAAAACCGCTCAATATCAGTAAGTATTCTCTAAAATTACTTGGTGTCAAGTCAGTTAGCTCTGGGTCTTTACCAGGAACTCGTGTATATAGATGATGCCATTTATGGTAGTGACGAAAAAAGGTGCTGTTATAGAATGAAAGCACTCCAGCAAACCAAGCTACTATTTTATTGAGGTTCGGTGAAGCAAAAGCAGTACGATGAACAGCTTCATGCATCGGTGCAAACATCGAAGCTATACTAAACCCGTAGATGAAAAGTGCTGGTATTGCTACAAATAGATTATGGTTTGTCGTCCATAAGTAGCCACTGCATCCCATAATGGTAAGATGGAGAGTCAATTGTACTAAACCTGAAATATTAGAACGCGCGTTGAGTTCATTTAATTGCTGTTTATTCAGTATTCGATATGGATTCTGTACTTGGGTTGGTTTGTTAGATAAAGTAATCACATTATCGGACATAAGTTAAGTTGGCGCCTCCATTGATAAATCCTTTTCCTTATAAGTATTTTAATCGGCGCCGCTTGTATATTGTAGGCTTCACGCACCAAATCGCATCCGCATGAATTTTAGCAAAAAGGGTAGGGTGCGTGAAGGCAAAAAAAAATCGAGGGCGTAGTTGTAAAACCTGGCTGCCTTCACGCACCAAACTTGTATATTGTGGCAAAAAGGCGCCAGTAATTAGTAATCACAATTAATAATAAAAAAATCATTATACACAATAACTTATTGTTATATCTAAACTTGTGTTAAATAGTGAATTTTTTGTTAAGGTTAATGAGTAAGTAAAAACACTGCTGGAATTATCAATCCAAAATTTTTACTCTTCGTGACAAATAAGGTTGATTTATATATAGGCTGGCAGTCCAGTTGATTAAGTCGATTGTTAACTGAATTTTAAATTTTTGGAGTAGCAGATTATGATTAAGAATGAACAAGAATTGGCGATTGCAAAACAGCAAGTAGAAGTTATCGCATCAGAAAATAAGAGCTTGATGCAAAAGCTTCAAGCAGAAATAGCAGAATACGAAGTATTAGTTGCTCATAACCCAGAAAATCCTATCCTTTTAGAAGTAGAAAGTGCAGAACAAATATCTGATTTACCAATCAAAGCGAGTATAGCTTTTAAAATTACCTCTCAAGAATTGGCGAAAATTTGCTCAGATGAAACAGAACCTCAAAATAATGTCGATTATGCATCTGAGTTTTTGAAAGTGATGAAAATTTTAGGTGTACAGTTGATTGATGATTTATTTTTTGTGGCTCAAATGAGCAATGAGTTAAAAGAAAAGCTGCAATTTTTGCGAATGGGAGAAGGTTTGCATAGCGTTATCCAAGAAGCTGTTTAGAAGTGTGTATATTCAGGAGGAGGGGAAATTATCCTTTCCTCTTTGTCTTATTGAGAGCAAAATTAAAGAAATAATTTTTTGACTTGGTAGTTTATATTAGTTATTATTATACTTCTGAAAGTTATCTTTATGGGTGTTAGATTTTAGAAGCTGTGGGAAACAATGGACAAGTTCTAATTGATGTGATTCCAGAACTTGAGCGAGTAATTGGCAAGCAACAAGGCGCCGTAGAGCTATCGGGAATTGCGACACAGAATCGCTTTAACTTGTTGTTTCAAAAGTTTATTGAGGTGTTTACAACAAAAGAGCATCCGCTGGTAATGTTTCTGGATGATTTGCAGTGGGCAGATTTGGCGTCGCTTCAGCTGATTAAACTACTCATAGGGGATAAGAGGAATTTGCTACTGTTGGGTGCTTATCGTGACAATGAAGTTTCTAAGGCGCATCCTTTTATATTAATGAGAGATGAACTTGTAAAAACTGGGGTGACAGTCAACACAATTACTCTGGCGCCACTTGCGTTTCATGATACAAATAAACTAGTTAGCGATACTTTACATTGTTCAGCTTTATCAGCGCGTCCCCTTACCATTGTACCCATTATTGGTTTGCTTATCAGTGAAGCTATCCATTCAGTATGGAAATACTTTGGTTTCAGCCTATGCTTATGTCAACTATGGCATCATTGCTTGTAATCTGAAGCAAGATGTGGATACAGGGGTAAAGTTTGGTCAGTTAGCACTACAAATCGTTTCCGAACTTGATGCTAAAGCTGTAAAACCACAAGTATTAGTAGTGTCAGGATTATTCATCTCGCACCGCAAAGCGCACATCAAAACGGTATTAATTTGACTTTGATAAGCTTTATTTGCGATTTTTATGCAAATTTGCCTTAATTTGCTCAATTTAGAAATTATTTTACAAAATATTAACATAGTAAAAACTTATAATTATGAATTTACTTTGTTGATATTAGGCAGTTACGAATGGGAATACTAATTTTATGAAGGAAAAAAGCTTTGTAACATGAGGTAATTATCAATGACCACTATAAGCAATACCCCAGTCATTGCCGGATATCAGATTGGCGAACAATTGTATGCTGGTTCCAAAACCATAGTATATCGAGCCATTCGAGAGCAAGACTCAAAAGTAGTGGTGATCAAGCTTTTAGGTTCAGAATATCCCAGTTTTAACGAATTATTGCAGTTTCGTAATCAGTATACGCTCGCTATTAATCTGAATTTTACAGGAATTGTTCGTCCCTTATCTTTGGAAGCATATCGCAATGGTTATGCTTTGGTGATGGAATTTGGAGGAGTTTCACTGCGGGAATATAGAAAAAATATTAAAAGACTAGACGTAACATATTTAGAAGAATTTTTAACAATTGCAATTCAACTTACAGATATTCTCCATAATCTTTACCAAAACCGCGTCATCCACAAAGATATTAAACCAGCAAATATTTTAATTAATCCAGCAACTAAACAAATAAAATTAATCGACTTTAGTATCGCTTCCCTACTACCTAGAGAAACTCAAGAAATAAAAAATCCCAATGTCTTAGAAGGAACTCTCGCTTATTTATCCCCTGAACAAACTGGAAGAATGAATCGGGGGGTAGACTATCGCAGCGATTTTTATTCTTTGGGAGTAACATTTTATGAATTACTTACCGGAAAATTACCATTTATCTCCTCAGAACCAATGGAATTAGTACATTGTCAAATTGCTAAACAACCAGAACCAATTGTAAATCAAGAAATTCCTCAAGTTATTTCTGATATTGTAATGAAGTTGATGGCAAAAAATGCCGAAGATAGATATCAAAATGCATTGGGCTTAAAACACGATTTAGAAAAATGTTTATATCAACTCAAAGAAACAGAACGTATTGAATATTTTGAAATAGCTCAACGAGATATTTGTGATAGATTCATTATTCCAGAAAAATTATACGGTCGAACTCAAGAAGTTGAAGCTCTATTAGAAGCATTTAACCGAGTTTCTGGGGTAGAAGATAGAGAAAACAACTCTAATGTACAGTCTGGGCGTAGCGAATTAATGTTAGTCGCTGGTTTTTCTGGAATTGGAAAAACTGCGGTAGTTAATGAAGTTCATAAACCTATAGTCAAACAACGGGGATATTTTATTAAGGGGAAATTTGACCAATTTAATCGTAATATTCCTTTTTCAGCATTTGTCCAAGCTTTTCGTGATTTGATGGAGCAGTTACTAACAGAAAGTGATAAAGATATCAAGCAATGGAAAAAGAAAATACTCCAAGCATTAGGAGATAACGCTCAGATAATAATTGAAGTGATTCCCGAATTAGAAAGCATCATTGGTAAGCAGCCACTCGCTCCGGAATTATCGGGTAGCGCTGTTCAAAATCGTTTTAATTTATTATTTAAAAAATTTCTTCAAGTCTTTAAAAATAAAGAACATCCCTTAGTGATATTTTTAGATGATTTACAATGGGCAGATTCGGCATCATTAAAACTTATGCAATTATTAATGAGCGAGTCTAACAGTAGTTATTTGCTATTAATCGGTGCTTATCGAGATAACGAAGTATTTCCAGCGCATCCTTTGATGATGACTTTGGATGATTTGAACCAAGCTGGTGCTACAATCAATACGATTACTTTGCAACCGTTGAACCAAAATAGTTTGAATCAGTTAGTTGCCGATACTCTTAATTGTGGCACCGATTTAGCAAAGCCGTTAACGCAGTTGATTTATCAAAAAACAAAAGGAAATCCATTTTTTAGTAGCCAATTCCTCAAGGCTTTGCATGAAGATGGGTTAATTAATTTTGACCCTCTTTCATCTCCCGAAAGTTTGGGGGGGTGGCAATGTGATATTATCAAAGTCAGAGAAACAGCCTTAACTGATGATGTCGTTGAATTTATGGCATTGCAATTACGGAAGTTACCAGAGGAAACCCAGAATATTTTAAAATTAGCAGCTTGTATTGGTAATCAATTTGATTTGAGTACGTTAGCGATTATTTCGCAACAGTCACAAGATGAGACGGCAATAGCTTTGTGGAAAGCATTGCAGGAGGAATTTATATTACCGCAAAGCGAGGTTTATAAGTTTTATATAGGGGAGCAACAAGTTAATATTGAACAATCCCAGGTTGTTAAATATAGGTTTTTGCATGACAGGGTTCAACAAGCCGCTTATTCTCTGATTTCTCTTAACGATAAACAGACAACTCATATCAAAATTGGGCGCCTGCTGTGGCAGAATACTCCAGAATCTCAACTAGAAGATCAGATTTTTACGATTACCAATCAGCTAAATATTGGGATTGAACATTTTCATCAACTGGAAGAACGTTATGAACTTGCCCAGTTAAATCTCATTGCTGGCAAAAAGGCAAAAGCGTCAACTGCATACAGTTCCGCAATGGCTTACCTAAAAATAGGTATCCAGCTACTAGGATCCGACTCTTGGCAATTTAACTACAATTTGAGCTTAAGTTTGTATAGCGAAGCAACCGAAGTCAGTTATCTGTGTGGTGAACTTGACGCAATGGAAGATTTTGCTTCATTGGTTTTACAACAGACAAAAGCTATTATTGATACAGCCAAAGTGTATGAAATAAAAATTGAAGCTTACACAGTTCAAGGAAAATTATTTGCAGCAATCGATACTGCTATGGAATTTTTACAGGCAATTGGTATCGAGTTTCCAAAAGAACCAACTTTGGAGGACTTTGGACTAGCATTACAAGAGCTTCAAGCTAGTTTGAGTGGCAGAACAGTTACACAGTTGGCTGATTTGCCAGAGATGCAGAATCCAGAATTACGTGCTGCTTTGCGTGTCTTAGTCAAAGTAGATACTCCTGCTTATCTGGCAAAAGCTGAACTCCATCGCCTTTTGGTGGTGAAGGAAGTTGCGCTTTGTGTCCAACATGGAAATACTTCTGCCTCTGCCTTTGCCTACTCAGTGTATGGACTCATACTGTGTGGTCAACCTGGTAGTATCTTTATAGGTTATGAATTTGGTCAGTTAGCATTGCAACTACTGTCCAAGTTTCCAGAACGGGAATACGAAGCAAGAGTTCTCGTTATCGTTCATCATTTTATCACCCACTGGGTTGAGCCAGTAACAGCAACGCTCAAGCCATTACTAAAAGCCTATACGAGTGGGTTAGATTGTGGGGACTTGGCATTTGCTGGTTATGCTGCCTTCATTTATTGCTTCCATGCTTACATTTGTGGTCAAGAATTAACCAAACTAGCTTCGGAATTAGCAATTTATGGAGCAGCCCTAGAAAAAATTAACCAAAAAACCGCACTCAATTACAACAATATTTACCACCAAGTAGCTTTGAATCTAATTGAGTCAAAAGCTAATCCTTGGGAATTAATCGGCGCCATTTACTCGGAAAAGTCAATGCTGGCTTTACATGAGCAAACTAATGATGCCACTGGTTTATGGCATTTCTTTGTGAACAAATTGATACTTTGTTATCTGTTTAAAGAACTGGATTTGGCAGTGGAATATGCAGTATTAGCAAAACAATATTCTGGTTCGGGATATGCGATGGCGAGTATCCCAGTGCTGAACCTTTATGATTCGCTGCTGCAACTGGCTTTATTTCCTACGTCATCACCCGAAGAACAACAGAGGATTTTACAGCAGGTAGCACAAAATCAGGACACCATGCAACAGTGGGCAAATCATGCACCAATGAATCATTTGCATCGATTTGAGTTAGTAGAGGCAGAAAAATATCGTATTTTAGGGCAGAAAACAGAAGCTATTGAGTTATATGACAAGGCTATTGCTGGTGCCAAAGCTAACGGCTACATTCAAGAAGAAGCGCTTGCGAACGAACTCGGCGCCAAATTTTATCTCGACTGGGGCAAACATAAAGTGGCCGCAGGTTATATGGAAGAAGCATACTACTGCTACGCACGCTGGGGAGCGAAAGCCAAAACTGATGATTTAGAAAAACACTATCCCCAACTTCTCAAACCAATCCTGCAACAGCGACGACTCAACCTAAATCCCCTAGAAACGATTGGGACTATTGCCCGTAGTTCAATTTCTACATCAACTTGTAGTTTCACTGCTAGTAACAGCAGTATTTGCGATGTTCTAGATTTTACTTCCGTCCTCAAAGCGGCTATTGCGATTTCTAGCAGTATCGAAGTAGATGAATTAATTACGACAGTAACTAAAATTATCTTAGAAAACTCTGGCGCCCTAAAAACTGTCTTAATTCTTCCCGAAGAAAATACTTGGCAAGTACGAGCAATTACTTTTATAAATCACGAGAACAAAACACAAGGTGAAATTAAAAGTATTCTAACTTCCGAACCAATTGATACTTGTAAATATCTACCAATAACAATAATTAATTACGTCAAAAATACCCAATTAACTGTTGTGATAGATAATTGTCAAACAGATATTCCAGGGGTGATTGGCGAATATATGCTTTTGAATCAGCCAAAAAGTGTATTATGCACACCAATTGTTAACCAAGGACATGTAGTAGGTATTTTATATCTGGAAAATAAAATCACTTCTTCTGTATTTGCAAAAAGCAACCTGGAAGTTATTCACTTACTTTCATATCAAGCTGCAATATCCTTAGAAAATGCAAGACTTTATCAACAAGCCCAACAAGCACTACAAGATTTACAACAAGCCCAACAAGAACTAGAAAAGCGGGTGGTAGAGCGTACTCAGGAATTAAGCGACAAAAACACTCAACTTAACAATACCTTAGAAGAACTGCACCGTACTCAAACCCAGATGATTCAAACAGAGAAAATGTCGGCACTAGGTCAATTGGTAGCAGGTGTCGCGCATGAGATAAACAATCCTGTCGGTTTTATTTATAGCAACCTAGAGCATGTTAATAGTTACGCCCATGATATTTTAGAATTAGTGCAAGCTTACCAGCAGTATCTTCCAAATCCTCCACAAGCTATTCAAGAACAAATAGAAGACATCGATTTAGTTTTTCTAAGGGAAGATTTTCCTGAACTTCTACGCTCTATGCAAGTGGGTACAGAGCGAATTCGCGAAATTGTTCTGTCGCTTCGCAATTTCTCCCGTTTGGATGAAGCCGAATTTAAAGCCGTCAATTTACATGAAGGTATTGACAATGCGCTGTTAATTTTGCGCCATCGCTTTGAGGCAAGTGCCCATCGTCCGGAAATTCAAATTATTAAAGAGTATGGGGAATTACCGTTAGTTGAATGCTATGCTGGACAACTTAACCAGGTATTTATGAATTTACTAACTAATGCAATCGACGCTCTTGAAGAAACTAATCAAGGACGTAGTTTTACAGAGATAGAGAGTAATTTAAATACGATTTGGATACATACCACTGTACAAGATAACAGTTGGGTTAAAATTACAATAGCCGATAACGGTAGCGGAATTTCAGACAACGTGCATGGGCGCCTATTCGACCCATTTTTCACTACCAAACCCATAGGTAAAGGTACTGGTTTAGGGCTTTCCATCAGCTATCAAATCATTACCGAAAAACATCACGGTAAACTATGGTGTGATTCTGCGCCAGGAAAAGGTACTAAATTCTGCATTGAAATTCCAATACACCAAACCTAACTATTCACCCAATATTGTTGGTAGTGTTGAACATAATCACGCATGGTTAATGGAGGACGGTTAAGTAATTGCTCTGTTTCTGGTGTAATTTGACTTGCTAGTCCCAAACGTGTTGTTGTATATATTGCTGCCATTATCAGAATAAAATTAATTGGTAATCCTCTAGCACGCATTGTAATAATAAAACTTATTAGCGAAGGATTTGTGTATTTAATTGGTTTATTTAAAACTTCGGTAAATATATCAGCTACTTGATAATACGTTAAAGCTTCGCTACCTGTAAGGGTATATGCTTTATTGATATGTTCGTTTTCTAACAGTGCGCGTGTTGCGACTGCGGCAATATCACGTATATCAATAAAGCTTGTTTTACCATTCCCTGCTGGCATAAATAATTCACCACGGGTTTTGATATCTTCTAGATGTACAGTGTTGAGGTTCTGCATGAAAAAACCTGCACGTAAAAATGTGGCGCCTATTTCTAGTTGATTGATGTAGCGTTCGATTTTGGAATGCGGTACAATTCGATTACGCTCGGCGCCGGCTATAGAAAGAAATACGATTTGCTCGATACCTGCTTGTTTTGCCGCTTCTAGTGCTGGAGCAATTTCGCGAATATTGGCAAGTGCAGGTGGACGTACCAAGAAAACTTTGTTTATTTGACGAAAAGCGTTTGTAAAAGTGCTTGGCTTTGTAAAGTCAAATTCAACGTAACTAATTTTACTCGAATCACCTAATATTTTTTTAGCTTGTTCAGGATTTCTGACTGCTGCATAAATATGGCAGTCTTGGTCAGTTAATAAGCAAACTAGTTCTTTCCCGACATTTCCAGTGGCGCCTGTTACAAGTATATTTAACATTAAGACTCACTATGCTGCTATCTGGAGGTTGTAATGACTATTGTAAATGATGCTGCAATTGTTGCCGAACTGACTGATTTATATATGAAATACGAGGATGCCCTCTGTAATAATAACTTAGAAGTGATGGATGAACTGTTTTGGCAGGCGCCTGAAGTAGTGCGATTTGGGTTAGCAGAGAATTTATATGGAAGTGATGAAATACGCGCATTTCGTGCATCGCGACCCACATACAACATTAAACGAGAAATTTATAACTTAAAAGTTGTTACCTTTGATAGTAATTTTGCAAGCGTGACATTAGAATTTCGTCGCGTAATGGATGGAGTAGAACGTCAAGGAAGGCAAAGTCAAATGTGGTATAAATTTGACATTGGGTGGAAAGTTGTTTCGGCACATGTTTCACTTCTACCTATCTAATAAATAGGGAGACATTAATAAAATGAGTAAACCTGATTACAAAAAAATGAGTGAATCTGAGTTGCGAGTAAATGAACGCTCATCCAAACCGGACACCTATGTCGGCAAAGGATGCAGTTGCTGAACTTCAAAGACAAGTTGCACAAGGACGACGCTAACACTGTTCGGTTTTGGGGAAAGGGAAAAGGAAAAATTTTTATCCACGTGCTTTTTAAACCTTTTCCCGCAACCCCAGTACACTTTAAGCGAGGAGTATTGCATCAGTTCTTAGTTAAACTTTGAAGAATAGCTGATACCTGTTCTTTAAGCTCATGTAAATTTTCCTCAATAATCTGCCAAATTAAGTTGAGGTTTACTTTTAAATAATCATGAATCAGTACATCTCGTAAACCTGCCATCTGTTGCCAAGGAACATCAGAATATGTAGACCTCAACTCAGGAGATAATCTTTTGGTTGCCTCACCAATAATTTCAAACTTTCTGATGACTGCATCTTGAATCATCGGAGTTTGCATAAAAACATCTCTTCCACCAACAGTGTATTCTTCTATTCGTTCAATGCATTCTTTTATATTACTTAAATACAAGCGTTCGTCCTTCATAATATAACAGCTTCTCTTAATACTTTTTCTTTAATTAAATCATGTAGACTTTCGGGTTCAGCTACATCTACTTTACGTCCTAGTAATTTTGTTAAATCTTGTATTAAGGCAATATAATCAAATAAACTCCGCTTGGGTTCGATTTCTACTAAAAAATCGACATCACTATTTACAGAAGCTTCACCTCTAGCTACAGAACCAAACACCCGCACGTTATAAGCACCATGTTTAGCTGCAATTTGTAGTATTTCTTCTCGTAGTGGCAATAATAATTCTTCAATTCCCATAACTAAGCTTAAGCTAATTTTACATAATCATTAATTTAATATTACACTAAAACATGCTTAGGGACTTCCAAATAAAAAATATTTACTTATTTCTTGTAGGTGAGCATCTCCCAACAATTGGAACGGGCAAAAATGCCCATTCCACAATATAGGTTTATGTCATCAATAATATCTTATTAGGTTAACTGGCCTAATTATGAAATTGTGATGTTTTGCGTATGGAGGTATGTTCGGCAAGATAGGTAAATACAATAATACCGCATACGTCAGCGATAAGGTCTACAATATCTGCACTGCGATGCGGTGTAAATTTTTGGATGATTTCGTCTAGTATACAGAAGAAGAATACTATAAACGGCGCCAGAGGTAAGGCAGTACCAAGTATATGAAGTTGTCGTTTGTTTAAGGCAAGATGACTCAAGTAAGCGGCAATTCCTAGTAAAACAAAGTGTAAAACGGTATCGTAGTAAGGAAACCTTGCTATTTCTGTTGGTATAACCTTCAAGTACGCTGATATGGAGATAGCTAATAAAATACCTAAGTAGAACCAAAAGGCAATAATCCAAAAACGATGTGACTTCATAAGTTTATTTCAAAGTGATTTATTTATTCTTCACTTTTACTCAAGATTTTTATGCGAATTTTGGCGCCAGTTTAGTAAAGATTAGATAAATTTACAGGACTTACGCATGAAAACCTAGAAACCTGGGTTCTTCGTTGATAGAATGTAATAAAAATGACGATTTGTCTGCGACAATGAATGCG
This sequence comes from Calothrix sp. FI2-JRJ7, assembly GCA_019359675.1. Classification (GTDB taxonomy): domain Bacteria; phylum Cyanobacteriota; class Cyanobacteriia; order Cyanobacteriales; family Nostocaceae; genus Dulcicalothrix. The sequence goes on along the minus strand of JAHHGX010000080.1, from coordinate 136,582 downwards.
TAGAAACCAGGTTTATGCAGCGTAAGTCCTAATTTATTTGAAAGCTTTTTTACGCGCTTTATCACGTAACTTCTGTGTAAATAAATACCCAAAGCCAAGTTCCTCCATTATCAAGACAAATTCATCATCGGTTCGTAATAAAGCTTTGGCTGTCTGGGAAATATTCCAATTATTTTCGTCAAGTTTGCCCAGATAGTAGACTCGATTTATTTGCTGTTGGGAAAGGCGATATGTATGTAAATATTCTACCTCTCCATTATCACGTAATATAACTTCACCAATATGATTTTCATTATTTACATCTAAAGGTGAATTGACATTTGTCATAAATCGTTGTACTTGAAAACGACCTACTGTATATACTGTTTTTGATTTTACTGAGCGTCCAATTAATCCAGTTGACATTGTTCCTTGATGAAATGTTGCCCAGTCGGAACGCATTTTAACAACAGCGCTTCTCAAGTCAGCTAAGTTATTAACTTTAGATGCATCAATAGATAAGCTCATCTCATAAGTTTTATCATATAATGATGCATATTGATATATTAACTCGCCGTAAAAATCTTCGAGCAAGGTATAGTGTAAACAAAGGTAGTCTTCAGGTGTGGAGACAACAAACGCTGATGCTAATGCGTCAGCAACATATATTAGTACTCCTACTTGGTTTGGATGAATTTCAAAAACGCGTAGTGCTTCTTCTAACCCAACTATCGCACGTCCTGAGTATGAATATTCGCTACGGCAACCCAACCCATAAGTAAGTGCATACCTTGAATATTCTTCCCATGCAATTTTGGGACCATTGAAATATAACGATAGAAAACCTTCCATTGCCAGATGTAATGGTAGGAACCGTAATGAATTTTTGGTTTCACGTTTTGCCATACGTTGCATTACTTGCACATTACGTCCACTTTTACCACTTTTACCATCTTTTTTAATGATATTGGCGCCAATATTAGCCACAGCACTACCATCATCATTCCAAGACATTACCATACCATGAGGTATGTAAGACATATACTGCATATCATCTTCGAGTGAAACAATGCTATATTTAGCATCGTAGTTACGACGTTGTAATCGTAAATCTCCACGAATTTTACGACGAATAAGGGGCACAATACGAATACTGCCACAAATTTGAGAAGGGGCAACTTCAAGTCCTTTTAATAACATAGTTAATTATGGGTATTTGATGTAAATTCTTGTGTTCTTTGCGCTAAATATGCTTCTAGGTCAGATAATGTAGTAGAACCTTGAGCAAATTTAGCAAAGCCTAACATTGTAGGCATATCTTCAGCATCACGTAACCCAACTGTGGGGATATAGGGACTAAGGGTACGCAATGAGTAATCTTCAGTACTAAATACTGGGTTACAGTGAATAATCGAGGTTTTATGACAACGGTCGAGTTTTTGATATACACGCAATACTTCAGCGGCGCCGTTGGGTGGGTCATTATCGCAACCGTCAGATACTATAATAATAGTTTCGGCGCCGGAACCAAGCGCAGCAAGTAATGGTGTAGCTAAGTCAGTTTGTCCATATGGATATACAAGTAATGGGTGTTTTGGTGGAACCGTCCAAAACGCGCGATAGTTTTGTGATGCTGTTTTGAGTAGATAATGTGCAGCAAGTACCACACCCAAAGGACGGCGCCTTTTTTCAGATGAACCAGAGCTAGAATAACTACAGTCCAAAACAGCAGCAACTCGTCCTAACTGCATTGGTGCTTTTTTCAAAGCGTTACGAGCAGAAGCTTCCATAGCTTGGTTAAATTTATCAAAATCTTTGGTGCGTGCTTCAAGTGAAAGTGACAGAATATATAAAGCTAACTTGGTCAACGGTAAACGCTCCCAATTTACATTTATATCAACTTCACTACGCGATGCGGCGCCTTGATAGCGCAGATTTTCTGCTACAGTCATTTTTGGTTGAATGCGTTTGAGAAAAATTTCGCGCTTAATATTGTGTTTAACAGCAAACCCTTCGGCAATAGTAAAAGGTAATTCATATATTGCCTCAGTACTATAATGCGCTTTGCGGAATTGTTCAAATAATTTTGTACTAAAACCCTTTTGTTCGTGAAAATTAAACAAAAACTTAGGAAGCTCACCAGATAGCTTTAAATGAGCATGTGATACTGCCGCTTTAACTTTAGTACGATACTTGATAGCATCAAAATCGATATCTCGACGCATAGCGATATAATCGCGTGCAATGGCTCTAGCGCGACGATTATTTACTCGTAATCGCTGTAACTCTTGTAATACGCCCCAACCACGCTGAGGTGGTAGTTGATTTAGGGCAGATGTAATTAAGGCAGATTCTTCAGTACGATAGTGAGGTAGCGTATCACGTCCTGTAGCTAAAAGCTTGATAATAATTTGCGCTTGATTAAAGTGGTTAATACCAGCAGCTAAAGTGCGAGCATAAAGTAAACGATAATTACCTAATATATAATCATGTAAAAAATTAATAGACACCTTTTGCCCATAAGCATCATCATAAAATTCACGCTGACCACTACAAGAAAAGCAAGCATTGATAAACATTACTAAATCTTCCTGCGCTACTTGCTGCGCGCGGAACTCTACATTTAACATAATATATTGGGGTTAAATAAAATTCTAGAAACCGGGTTTCTACCCAAAATTATCGTTTTGATTACAATATCCTAACGAAGAAACCCGGTTTCTGAAAGCAGTTCGGGGAATGTCGGTACGACTTTGTATGACAGTTTAACAAACAGGTACGGAAGTCATGCCATAGTCCCGCAAACCACCTTCGTAAATATAGAGTACCCAAATTGCCTTCCCCGAAGCTAATTTTGATAAAAATGGTTATAAAGCTTGCAAATACTAGGTTTCCGCAGTTGGGGGAAGCTTGAGTTCCTGGGGGACTCCCTTAAGTTGTTTAAAATCCTAGAAACCGGGTTTCTTCATTGAAATATTGTAATCAAAACGACGATTTTGCGTAGAAACCCGGTTTCTTTAATAAACGAACCTAAAATATTAATAAAATATTTTTATTTCAAGACAAATAAAAAATAATGCGGTTAGAATCGAACTGAACTAAAAAGCAAAACATTTTAGCAAACCAGTATAAAAGTGCGTTTATGTTCGACAACACTTGTAAATTCTTAGCAGAAAACTTTCCAGATGAATTTGCGACATGGCTATTAGGAAAACCAGTAACACTGAGTAAGTTGAGTCCTAAAGAGTTATCCCTTGAACCCATTCGTGCAGATTCACTCATATTAATGCAATCCGACGAGTTAATCCTTCACATTGAGTTTCAAACCCTACCTGATGAAGACATACCTTTTAGGATGACAGATTATCGCTTACGTGGATATCGTCTTTTTCCCGAAAAAGCTATGTATCAGGTGGTAGTTTATCTACGAAAAGTAACAAGCAAAAAAGATTTAAAGCTAGTCAAAGTAAATAAATTTAAACTTGAAAACACAACTCATAAATTTCAAGTTATACGCCTGTGGGAACAGCCAGTTAATCAGTTCATGACCAACCCAGGTTTGCTACCCTTCGCAGTTTTAAGCAACACCGATAATCAAGTCAATACGTTACAATCGGTAGTAGCCCAGATTGAAAACATTACCAACCCAAGAACGCAAAATAATATTACAGCATCTGCTGCCATTCTTGCTGGCTTGGTTTTGGATAAAACACTCATTCAACGTATATTAAGGAGAGATAACATGCGCGAGTCAGTAATATACCAGTCTATTGTAGAAGAAGGCAGAGAAGAAGGTAGACAAGAAGGCGCCGAGGAAACAACACGACAACTTGTCATCAACTTTCTAAAAGAAGGTGTTTCAATAGACTTAGTAGCAAAAGCAACAGGTTTAACAAGAGAAGAAATTCAGCAAATACAAGCAACACAACCATAAAACCAGTAAATGTAGGGTGCGTGAAAGCTTTAAAAATCATCATTAAAACGCAAAATCTAGTGATTTCACGCACCTCCTAATTATTTTCTATACAAATAACGGCGCCTATCCTGCTTCTAAATTTGCTTGTTCAACTAACCAAGGGTCAACAGGTTGTCCGTCTTTTCGCTGGAACTCAATTTCTACTACCATCACAGACTTAGAACCAGGAGGCGCCGGCTTTTGTTTAAAAGTAATATCATAATCGTTTGGTTCATGTCCATGTTCTTTCAACCAGTCATGCACTTTTGTGGTTGCAAAGAATGATTGCCCTTGCTCGAACATGCGGGTAATCTGTAATTGTAACGAGAATGGATTTAAACGTCCCATGCTTTTCTACCTAGTGTAAGTTCCAGCCATAATTCCTATGTTATCTCTGAGACTAGATATGAGTAGATTATTAATTATTGTTTAGCGAAACAGTATTGTGAATTTGTTTGTTCAACTAGCCAAGGAGCAAATGTAGAGACGTTATGTGTAACGTCTCTGCAAGTGAAGCACTTTAGTGCTTATTACGATGGTTTTTTGTGTGTGTTAGGTGAGAGTGGGTGATTCTTCGGGGATAATTTCTAGGACTAATTTTTGGTTTTGACGCAATATAGTGACATACGCGCGCTCTCCAACTCGTTCGTGAGTTAGAAATTTATGTAGTTCGTCAACGCTTCCTATTGGTTGACTGTTGAACCCTACTATTACATCTCCTTCTCGAAGTCCTGCTTTTTGTGCTGGGCTTTTGGCTTCGGTAGATATGATTAATATGCCTCGTTCTTTGTTAAGTTCATGGTATAAAACGAGGCGCCTTGGTAATTCTACGTTTTGTCCACCTATACCGATGTAACCACGTCTGACTTTTCCGTCTTTGAGTAGTGATGGAATTATTAGCTTGGCTGTATTTATTGGTACGGCAAAGCATAGTCCTTGGGCAGATAATATCACTGCTGTGTTTATTCCTATTACTTCTCCGTGGGATGTCACGAGTGGCCCACCTGAGTTGCCTGGGTTCAGTGCTGCATCGGTTTGTATCATGTTGTCTATTAACCGACCTGAACGACTTCTGAATGAACGTCCGGTTGCACTAATTACGCCACTGGTAACTGTAGCTTGGAAACCGTAGGGATTACCAATTGCGATTGCTAGTTGACCAACTTGGAGCGTTTCGGAGTCACCTAAACGTGCCGAAATTAAGTTGGGTGCATTAATTCTTATAACCGCTAGGTCGGTGTCTGGGTCATCTCCTATTAATTGGGCGCCTATTCTACGACCATCTGATAGTGTAACCTCGATTTTGGTGGCGCCGTTAACAACGTGAGAGTTAGTAAGAATATATCCATCAGGTGTGAAGATAAAGCCAGAACCGTTACCTTGTACTTCCTGGGTTTGTGGATAATTACGGTTACGTCCTGTTACTTGCCGTTGCACATCGATGTTGACAACTGCTGGACTGACCTTTTGTACGACGCTAATTACAGCCTGCGAATATGCATCAAGTAGCTGCTCCGAGGCTTTTGACATACTTTGCCCAACTCCACTGTCGCGCGCGAAATAATCATTTGACACTTGTTGCAGATTTCCTCTCATGTCTGCCTCTCCTATCGTGGCACAGTGATTGATTGAGTTTTTGTTCACTTGGGACTTTTTCAATTATCGATAATGTATCGAGAATATCAAAGACGGGGTGAACATAGATACTATCGTATGTGTTCAATTAATTGAGGGGGGTTATTACGTCAATGAATATACAACTAACCGAACCTAAGTTAGATGCGTTTTAACTTTAAAATTATTTCTAATGGTACAAGATTTTATATGTTTAATAATGGAGTATTAATTTATTATGGATATTACTAAAAAACTAGAAACTCTTAATCGTATCCGCAAATTCAGCCGTCTGATGGATACTGCTTTTGGCATTCCCGGTACTAAGTTTCGCTTTGGTTTAGACCCTATTATTGGTTTGGTTCCTGGACTGGGTGATTTGATAAGTACTATTATTTCTGCTTATATTATATATTTAGCGATGCGCTTTAATCTTCCTCAAGATATGCTGGGGAAGATGATTTTTAATGTTGGTTTGGAATCTGTCATTGGTAGTGTTCCTTTTTTCGGTGATTTATTTGACGCTTTTTATAAGTCAAATATTCGGAATTTGGAAATTTTAGAGCAGCATTTAAATCAAGTTGACCCAGAGTTGGAAAAAGTTGAGTTTAAGGGGTTTCAACGGGTCGGTTAATAATTAAATCTTGTAGAGACGTTACATGTAACGTCTCTACATTATGGGTATCTGTCCCACAAAATGTAAAATTAATCTTTCCAAAGGTTGATGCCACCCAATAAACCATTGAGGTTGGAGATTATTTTGATGTTATCTGCTAGTTTTATTTTTACTAATTTAGCTTCTCCACCACCTATATATAGATAATCATAGTTAAATAAATGTTGCAGTGAGGCTATTGCTTTTCCTAGTCTTTCATTCCATTTTGATTCCCCTACTTTTTCTAACCCTGCTCTTCCAAGTTGCTCTTCATAGGTTTCTCCTTTTCGGAAGCGATGGTGTCCCATTTCTAAGTTGGGTACTAATTTACCATCTAAAAATAATGCCGACCCAAATCCGGTTCCTAGGGTAATTACTAATTCTACTCCTTTACCCGCAATGGCGCCTAATCCCTGCATATCAGCGTCGTTTATAACTCGTGCGGGTTTTTGAAATTGCTTTGATAATGCGGTTCCTAAATCATATCCTACCCAGTTAGGATGTAAGTTAACGGCTGTTTCGGTTACTCCAGCACGCACTACACCCGGAAACCCCGCAGAAATTCTATCAAATTCCCCAACTGATGTTACTAATTGGGCTATTGTGTTCATTACCGCTTCGGGTGTTGGAGGTTGTGGAGTATCTAAACGTACACGTTCGCTTAAAGGGTTGCCAGTTTCATCTAATACCATTACTTTTATACCGCTTCCACCAATATCTATTGATAAAGTGCGAGTAGATACATTTGTGTCAGCCATTGAAATTTGTTCTCCTTCTGTACTATGTTCTTAAATCTGGCAAACCCAGGTAAAATTCGAGTTAAGGATTATATATATATACCCCTATGCATAGTTTTATCCCTCCTAAGCGTTTTTTTCCGTATTTAACGTGGACAGATATCGAGTCAATGCCCGATAAAGAAAATGTGGTAATCATTCAACCTGTGGGAGCTATTGAACAACATGGTCCACATCTACCATTAATTGTGGATGCTGCAATTGGCATGGGAGTACTAGGAAAAGCGCTCGAAAAACTGGACTCTAGCGTTCCTGCTTATGCAATGCCATCGCTCTACTACGGTAAATCGAATGAGCATTGGCATTTCCCTGGAACTATTACTTTAAGTACAGAAACGCTCTCCGCAACACTAATGGAAGTCGGAGATAGCTTATATCGGGCAGGATTTAGAAAGTTAGTACTAATGAATTCGCATGGTGGACAACCACAAGTGATGCAAATGGTAGCGCGAGATTTACACGTAAAATATAGTGATTTTATAGTATTCCCATTATTTACATGGCGTGTGCCACATATTTCTAAAGAACTAGTAACACCCAAAGAAGCGCAGCTAGGAATGCACGCAGGAGATTTAGAGACGAGTATAATTTTAGCACTTTTACCCGAACAAGTAAAAATGGAGCGTGCAGTTACCGAATATCCACCCGAACAACCAGAAGGCAGCTTACTTTCACCAGAAGGTAAACTACCTTTCGCATGGACAACGCGCGACCTAAGTAAAAGTGGTGTAATAGGAGACGCAACAACAGCAACCAAAGAAAAAGGTATAAAAATTCTCGAATCTGTATCTGACGGTTGGGTAACAGCACTCAAAGACATCTACACCTTTCGTCAACCTCAAATCAACTAACTGGTAACGGATACAACGGATGTAACGGATGAGCTATTTAAAATCACCTATCCGTTACATCCGCTTATCATCCGTTGCCAAATATCCCCTTTAAAAATGTGGTAACTTCAAACCAAGCTAATGTTGATTGCTCTGAGTCATACCTATACCCATCATCGCGCATAAAACTATGTTCAGCTTCATACAACAAAACTTTATGTTGTATATCAGCATTTGAAAGTGACTTTAAAATTATTTGACGGTCATTTTCAGGAATATGTGGGTCTTGGGTTCCAAAAACTACCAACATCTCACCTTTAATTTCATTACATCGCTCAATACTATCTGCTATAGTCGCACCCAACTTACCACTCGGAATGCCCGTAGGATAACAACATACAGTCGCTTTAACTTCACTTTGAAAAGCCGCTCTAAAAGCAAGGTGCCCTCCTATACAAAAACCAAAGGCGCCTATTTTCTCAGAATTTACAGAAGCATCACTTTTAATAAACTCCAAAACAGCCTTACAGTCAGCATCATATTCAGAAATAGCAGTGCGACGCGCATCATCATTTCCTCGCATTCTCCCAATATCATCGGGTTCAATAACTTGACCAACAGGTTCAACACGATGGAAAATTTCCGGCGCCGCGACAACATACCCAAACCCTGCTAAATAATTGACAGCCCGTAACATGGCGCCGCCCAATTGATAAATATCACTATAAAAAATAATACCTGGGTATCGACCTGGTGGTTTCGGAGTAGCCACATAAACACGCATCAAACTATCGTCAACTCGTAACTCAACATTGCGCTTAGTTATTTGCATTATTCTTCTCCACGTAGGTTGGGTGCTAACCCAACCCAATATTCAACTAAATTTTATCCCGCATTACCATTACCGTTTGTTCGGATTTGGCTTTCGAGATATAACCATATACGGTCAATGTTTTGTTGATTAATAGCTATAGCTTGTTGATTAAGCTTTAATGCTTGCTGGTGTAAGCGCGCGATATCCGCAAGTTCTGCAACACTACGCTCAACTCTCGCTATTGTTTGAGAATTTGCGCGGGTTTCTCTGCGGTTAGCATTCTGGATGGTACGTATCAAGTCTAGCTCGTCTCCTAATTGCTCTAACCGCTCATCCATTTGCTCTAATCTGACGTTGATATCTTCTGGTTGCGCGTTAGTCATGATTTTTTCCTTGTATAACGTGAAAAGTTGTTAGTTTACGCTACATCCCTTGGCTGGACACCTTAATGCTGGCGTTTACTACATTTTATATTAGGACAAAATGATTCATTTGTAAAGCATATTTAACTTTAATTTGATTAGAATGTGATACTTAATTTCCAGATTTAACGGCGCCTCAGAAACCAGGTTTCTACGCATTCATTGTCGCAGACAAATCATCATTTTCATTACATGCTATCAACGGAGAAACCAGGTTTCTAGATATTTTCTTGTATTTTTGATATTTTGAAATCATTGGCTTTTTTTATGTTAGCAGCAAAGTAGTAATTTTGAATTATATTTATGTATATTGAAGATATTCTTGAAAAGGCAACTGACCCTTGCACTCATCCAGATGAGCTTTATCAAATTTATGATGAGCATAAAGTTCGCGGTTATAAGCGTCAGATATTAGAAGCAATTGGCAGTAATCCGAATACTTCTACCGAATTACTAGAGTATTTATTTGCTAAAGAGCCGAATATGGCTGATATTGTGTTTGATAACCCTGTTATGCCTTTGCTTATACTTGAAGACCCTTTACTTGTAACTAATTGGTTTATAAAATTTCATAGTTCAATTTTTAGGTATAATAAATTACTGTCTCTAGAATTACAAAACATTGCCGTTAAAACAGAGCGTATAGAGATTTTTTTACATCTTCTTAAATCAAAGACAACGGCGCCTTCTATTATCGAAGATATTGCGAAACGTATAAATATAGAAAAATATATCATTGGAAATTACGAAATTGCGAATCTAATTTTTAAACATCTGAATGCACCGGAAAGTATCAAAAATTTACAGTTTAAAAAACCGCCCTTGGCTACTGTGTTGTAGGTAAGGGCGCGTTTACGTGATGGGAAACTTGATAGAAACCGGGCTTCTCGCAGAGTATTTTGCGTTCTTAATTGTAATTTTTCTAGAAGCCCGGTTTCTTCGGTTAGGCGCCTGCTCCTAGGTAGAAGCCCATTTTCTCTACGTAAGCGCTAACTTCTAACGCTCCAAGCCGAACTGGGCAAGCTAGAGGTGAGGCAACAGCGACTACTGCGTGTGTACTGGCGCCAGCAATTAATTCCTCAGCGTGGTTTGAGTCGATAGCACGACGGATAATATTGCTGTTGCAAATAGTTTGTTCGTCATACTGGTGTGTACAGTTGTAAATCAGTTCAAATTTGGTCATTATAGATAGACAACCTTTTCAAACGTGGAAAGGGTAGCCTCGCGACTGTATTGCTTGGCTGGACACCTTAATACAGTCGTCTGGCTACATCTTCTATAATAATCGGAAACGAGTCATTAATGAATTTTTAGTGAAATTTATTTGACTCAATATTGATGTAAAAAATATTACTGATTTGACTTTTCGCATATGAGGTTGAATAGTAACAAAAGTACCTTAAAATTTACATCGATGAATCAGCGACGGGAAGACCGTTTAGAACGGCTACAAATTCCTGCTTTGGGGGAATATTACGATGATTTGCTAGATATTGACGCTGAACTAAGTAACCGCACCAAGGTTCAGCAAGCGCAAAGTCTAATATCTGAGAGACTTCAGGAGCGGTTACTTGGCATTAAAGACAGAGTTCAATACCTCGCTGACAAGAGAGGTGTTACGTTTAATCAAATGTGGGGCGAAATTCTTGCAAAGCGAGGTAAAGTCACCGCTTTTACCGAAGGCGCCATTCAGTATAAACCTGGAGAAGAAGGATAGATAGCCTTTTTTAAGCACATCCAAAGCAGTATTACATAATGTTACGAAAAATTAAATTTTCAATGAAATTGTAACATTCCTCTTAATATTGATTTGGATTTGATCCCCCCTAGCCCGTTGGGGGGATTATCTTTTGCTCGACAAATTAATCTATAATTAGTAACGCCCCCAACATTTATGCACTACCCCAAGCGAGCATGAAAGATATGTCAAACATGCATGACAATTTAATCAATAATATTAATATTGAAAGCTCTGATATATTATTAACGCCCGATGAGTTAAAAGCCAAAGTGCCTTTAACAGAATCAGCGGAACAAAATATTTTAAAATTTAGACAAGAAATCAAAAATATCTTAGACTTTCAAGATAGAAGAAAATTTGTAGTAGTTGGTCCCTGTTCAATTCACGATACAAAAGCTGCTATTGAATATTCAGAGAAATTAAAGGCTTTGGCAGAGAAGGTGCAAGATAAGCTTTTACTGATTATGCGAGTTTACTTTGAAAAGCCTCGCACGACAGTTGGATGGAAAGGTTTAATTAATGACCCTGATATGGATGATTCTTTCCATTTAGAAAAAGGGTTATTAATAGCACGTAGTTTACTAATTCAAATTGCCGAATTAGGATTGCCGTCGGGTACAGAAGCTCTTGACCCGATTGTACCTCAGTATATCAGCGAACTTGTGGCATGGTCAGCAATTGGCGCCCGTACTACCGAGTCACAAACGCACCGAGAGTTAGCGAGTGGACTTTCGATGCCAGTTGGTTTTAAAAATGGTACAGATGGGAATATTCAAGTAGCGTTAAATGCAATGCAAGCTGCTAAAAGTCCGCATAATTTCTTAGGAATAAATCAGCAAGGACAAGTCAGCGTATTTAAAACAAAAGGAAATAGCCACGGACATATTATTCTACGAGGTGGCAACGGTCAACCTAACTACGATGCGGCAAATATTGCGCGTGTAGAAGCAAAGCTAAAAGAAGCTAAAGTCTCACCCTCTATTGTCATAGACTGTAGTCACGGGAATTCAAACAAAGATTATAAATTACAAGGTGCTGTCTTTGAAAATGTAATTCAACAAATTGTAGATGGGAATAACTCAATAGTGGGGATGATGCTAGAGTCACATTTATCTGAGGGTAATCAACCAATACCTAGTAACCTAAAAGACTTAAAATATGGTGTTTCTGTGACAGACCAGTGTATAAATTGGCAGGAAACAGAAAAGATTATTTTAGGCGCCTACGAAAAGCTGTAGTACCGATTCCAATTTGTCACATGTTTGATTCAATAGTAAAGGTGTTTAATTTACCTTTACAATGAATCAACGCCGAGAAGAGCGCTTACAAATCCCAGCTTTGGGAGAATTTTTTGATGACCTGCTAGATATTGATGCGGAACTAAGCAACCGTACCAGAGTCCAGCAAGCACAAAGCTTACTATCCGAAAAACTCAATGAACGAATACCAGATATTGAACAACGGATAAAATACCTTGCTGAAAAAAGAGGTATCACCCCCGACCAGCTGCGAGGTGAAATTCTTGGAAAACGCGGCAAGACAACTGCCTTTACAGCAGGCGCCGAAGAGTAATATGTAGGTTGGGTGGAGCGACAGCGGAACCCAACATTAACTATATATATATGTTGGGTTCCGCAAAGCCTCCATCCAACCTACAATTGAGCTAGATATTCATACATTTTCCAACGCGCGTTAACTTCGGCTTGAGCTTCGTTGAGTAAGCGTTTGGCTAGTTCGGGTTTAGATTTAGTCAACATTTTGAAGCGGTTTTCTTGATACATTGATTGCTCTACAGGGTGTTTGGGTTTTTGCATGTCTAGCAATAAAGGTTTTTTACCTTGTTTGAGTAGGTCGGGGTTGTAGCGATATAATAACCAGCGTCCACTATCAACGAGGCTTTTTTGGTGGCTCATTGCTGTTGTCATGTTGATACCGTGGGCAATACAGTGACTGTAAGCAATTATCAATGATGGCCCATCATATGCTTCTGCTTCAATAAAAGCTTTGAGCGTATGCTCATCACGGGCGCCTATTGCAACGCTAGCGACATATATATTACCGTAGGTCATAGCAATTAAACCGAGGTCTTTTTTTGCCGCAGGTTTACCACTAGCTGCAAATTTGGCAACGGCGCCTTTAGGTGTTGATTTGGATGATTGTCCACCTGTATTAGAATATACTTCTGTGTCCATTACTAGGACATTTACATTGCGACCACTAGCGAGTATATGGTCGAGTCCACCAAAGTCTATATCATACGCCCATCCGTCACCACCTACTATCCAAACGCTTTTACGAACCAGATAATCAGCAAGGGATTTTAGATGGCTGGCATTTTCAAGCTTTTGCTTTAATACTTCTACTCGTTGACGTTGTTCGTATATATCAGCTTCGGTGTTTTGCGAAGCGTTTAATATTGATTTTACTAACTCTTTGTCTCCTGCTTCTCCCCATTTTTTTAATAACTCTGCTGCATATTCTGCGTGTTTATCTAAAGCAAGACGAAAACCAAAGCCAAATTCCGCGTTATCTTCAAATAAATTATTCGACCAAGCAGGTCCTCTACCTTCAGCATTTTTTGTCCAAGGAGTTGTTGGTAGGTTTCCTCCATATATAGATGAGCATCCTGTGGCGTTGGCTATCATTGCTCTATCGCCAAATAGTTGTGTTAATAGTTTTAAGTAGGGAGTTTCACCACATCCTCCACAGGCGCCAGAAAATTCAAATAATGGTTCTTGGAATTGTTGCTGACGAATTTGGTTTAATTTGAGTTTAGTACGGTCGGGTAGGGGTAAGTTTAAAAAGAAATCCCAATTTTCAGATTCTTGTGTACGCAAAGGTAATTGTGGTTCCATATTTATCGCTTTGCGTTCGGGTTGCTGTTTGTCTCTAGCTGGACATACTTCAACACATATACCGCATCCTGTACAATCTGATGGCGCCACTTGAATGGTAAATTTATCACCAGCAAAGTCTTTGTCTTTAGCATTAGTTGACTTGAAAGTTGCAGGCGCCTTAATTAACTCATTTGGGTCATAAGCTTTACTACGTATTGCCGCATGAGGACAAACTATAACGCATTTACTGCATTGGATGCACAAGTTTGTATCCCATACTGGTATATTTTCTGCTACGTCGCGTTTTTCCCATTTAGCTGTACCCGTGGGGAAAGTGCCATCTGCGGGTAATGCACTCACAGGTAAATTATCGCCTTCCCAAATCATCATTTTACCAAGTACATCGCGAACAAACTCAGGCGCACTTACTAAAGTTTGGATTTGTGGTTTTTGATTATGGACTAAATTAGGGATATCTACTTTTTGGAGGTTATTTAGGGTGTTATCAACTGCATCTAAATTCTTACGAACTACATCGGCGCCTTTTTTACTGTAAGTTTTTTCTATAGCTTGTTTAATTTTGGCGATAGCTTCGTCTTGGGGTAGTACACTCGCTAAAGCAAAGAAGCAAACCTGCATAATAGTGTTAATGCGTCCACCCATACCGCTATTACGGGCAACTTTATTTGCATCAATAACATAGAGTTTGAGTTGCTTATCAATAATTTGCTGTTGAACTGATGTTGGGATGTGTTCCCATACAGAATTACTATCGTAAGGACTGTTAACTAAAAAAGTGGCGCCATTATTAGCGTCTTTGAGAATATTGACTCTCTCCAAAAATACCCATTGATGACAGCCAATAAAATTAGCTTTGTCGATCAGATACGTTGAACGAATAGGTGTACTACCAAACCGTAAGTGGGATACTGTCATCGAACCTGATTTTTTGGAGTCATAGACAAAGTAACCCTGAGCATAATTATCTGTTTCTTCGCCAATAATTTTGATAGAGTTTTTATTGGCGCCGACAGTACCATCAGAACCAAGTCCGTAGAACATCGCACGAACTACTTTATCTGACTCGGTAGAAAAGTTAGTATTTAAAGGTAGTGAAGTATAACTAACATCATCATTAATACCAACGGTAAAGTGATTTTTTGGCTGTTCGCTCGCTAAGTTATCGAAAACAGCTTTTACCATTGCGGGTGTAAACTCTTTTGAATGCTTTACAATACAGAGTTAAGCGCGAAAGCCTTACTTGCTGGGAAGTTATTGCTTGTCTGGAATCGGGAAATTGTCTAAGTCGATAGAGTCGATGTTTTGTAAGTAGAATTTTACTTGCTCGCGCGGTAGATGTTTTATTTTTGCATAAAGAGTTGCGGTTTCCCGCAAGATTACGCGAGCTGTTTTGATGGTCATAGGCTTTGTAGAATTCTTTTTGTTTAGAGTAGTCTCAACAATTCGTTTTTTCTGTTAGCCATTAACGGCTTGAAGCGTCCACTGGTGCCGATACTACGAACCATCACCCACTGGTTCTAATTTAATTACCTTGCTAGCGTTAATTTCAATCAGATCGGCATTGCTTTGTTTCTTTTGCTTTGCTAACTCTTCTTTTTGTACTGTCCACATTGGACGCCCATCCCCGCCAACAACTACATAAACCTCATTCCCGTAGTCTGAGTCATTAATTACAACACGCGAGTTTATATTAATAGACTTTGGCTTATCCGGTTGTTTAGGTGTTTTATCACAAATCTGTTTTGATGCTTCGCTTGCGGTATTATTGTCTTGTGGTGCGGTTTGTGGTGTTTTAACACTAATTTGCGCCTCTAGTGGTTTGCTTTGAATAGCTACGATGGTTTGAGTTGGCACCTCTGATGGTTCGGAGTTCGGCACCAATGTTTCACTAAAATTAGTAAGTGTATTTACTAGATTATTTTCATAATTTGAATACACAGTATTTTGATTGTCTAAATTATTGTTAGCCCCCCTCCCTATGGGTGTGTCATTGCTACAACCTATCTCTGTATTTAGTTTGAAAGCTTGTGTGGCAATGCCTTCAAATATTTGATTATTAGGTTGTTCATTTAGTGTCACCCTATCTTCAACCTTATTACAACCTATCGTCAATGTATTTTCAAATGCTTGTGTATCAACACTTTCAGTTGGATAGGTTGAAGCCACCACACTATCATTAGGAGAGGGGGGGGTAATATTATTTTCAACTAACCAATAAAACCTACATCGGTTATCTTTTTTACAAAACTCTTTATTTAGATAGTTTCTATCTACTCCATATTTCAGCGCCGATTTAAGAGTATTTTGATTACATCCAATGCTTTTGAGTATTTCAGACTGTGTGTATTTCTTAGTAGCGTCAGTAGTTTGCATAAACTCAACCACTCTATCAAAAGTGTTTTTATTGATTGAGTCTTCTGCATTAACTTCAGATAAATGCCATTTACCGGAGTTATCTACATACACCTTCTTATTGGTAGATATAGAGCGGCTCTTTTCATTGGTAAGGTGTTTATGACTTGAATTTGGACTACCACTCAACAACCATGCACAGTTTGAATTACCTACTATTGAAGAATGACCCCTAAATCTGTTCACACCTCTAGCTTCTTTGTCTTTGCTGGTGTGGTGTAGAAGCACAATAGGTATGCCCACTTCTTCACTGAATTGCTTAAGTTGAGTAATCATTATTCCCGCTTTATCTGAGTTTTCATCAAGATTGGCATCTGTGGCCTTGAGTATCCCTATAAGGCTATCAGCAACAATTAACTTTAAGTTAGATAAAGTACCATCATTGATTGCTGTTTTAAGTGCTTCAAGCTTATGCATAGTAAAATCAGTAATTACCGAGTATTTACCACTCCCCAGTATTCCTCTATCAAAAAAGTATTCTTTAACTTCATCAAGAATCATTTCAGATGGACTGTTAATAAACAAAACATTCCCTGTCTCATTCGGCTTTTCATCAAGAAATGGTTCATTGTATATCACACATGCCGCCATGTCATAGGCTAACCGAGTCTTACCTATGCCTGTATTACCTCCAAATAAAGTTACTCCTTTATATTGCACAATACCAGGTATCAAATATTTGACACCTGTTAAATTTAGCGCTTCAAACTCACTTGCTGAATAAATAGTTAACTTCTTATCTTCCTTAGCATTGCGGTTATCAAGTAAATCCTTAATATCTGCTCTACCGATACCTTTCTTATAAAGCTCTCTCTTAATCAAAACTGCTTTAGTTTTGTCAGTTTCCTGAATTAATAGTTCAATCTGGTTGTTAATCCATTCTTCTTCAGGGTTTACACCAGTTCGCTTTTCAACCTCTTTTATAAATCGACTTTCTAGAGATTCCATATACCTATTCCAATCGAAGCTACTACACCTGCATCTTTCTCTAAGTGTAGCTAGTTCTGCACTCTTTTTATCTTCCGGTAATAAATAAGCAATTTTTGCTATCTGACGGGCTTCTCGTTCACTGATTCGCACATTATTTCTTTGCTCAATCCACACTTCAGAAGGGATATCAAAACTAGTTATTGTCTTTACTACCTCTTCAAGGATTGTAGAGTCATGTTTAAGAAAATCATGTAAATTTGTCTCTGAACAATAGACACTACAAATACATTTATTTTCATTAAGGTGCCAGATGATATTTTTTACATCTGCTTCTGATGTGGATGGTGAAATATATATGTAATGTACTCCCGTTGGTATATCGGTTATGGATGACGCTTGTGAATGCTGTATAAGCTCAAATCTGCCAAATAAATCACCCGCTTCAATAATAGACGGTACCCATAGGATAGGGAGCATAGGCTTTTTAGCAGCTGATGAGTAATTTTGTTTCGGTTGACTTTGATTTTGAATGGTCATATATTTAAGGTTGAAGTGATTTAAGTGATTACTGTTTGGTGCTGGGACACACATTCCCAGTCTTCAAAATATTCCCAAAATTGAATAGCTGCGGTTTCAGCGAAGCATACTCGCAGTGCAACCATCAAATTTCTTGGTATACCCAGTAAAAATTTACCTTGTTTTGGTGGTTCAGTTTGCTTTGTATTGCACGCAGCTTTCCATAAAGTTTTTTGGTTTTTCGTAGTAGCAACATACGATAGGCTTGTCGGCTGATTTCGCTTAGAAGCCGCTTGCAATCTTTCATCAATTGCTCGTATTCGGCTAATTCATCAAATGGCTCTAGTCGTTTAATAGCATTCACCTCCTGGGTATTAGGTCGAAATTTTTTGAAAAAAATGTGTGAAAATCTTCGATTGTGACCTGATACCATTTTAATACGAAGCTACACATAATCAGTTGGCTAAAAGCCTTGCTATATAAGCATCGTTTCTATGCAGCTTCACAAAAAATTGGTATGAGTTTTGTCAACTAATAGATTCCGAGTTCTTAACAATCTACTCAATCAACTTCTCGACATCTTCTTTAGATAACGGTTCTCCATCTAAGTTGTTAGGGATTTCAAAAAGGCTGACTTTCTGTTCTGGTGTCGGTGCAAAGTCTGCCACCAGGGAGTGTCCCCGTGGCGAGCTTTGCGCCTTAATCCAACAAACCTCGCAGTCTTTTAGAGGTAGTTGGTATAGTCTTCCAAACGTCAAGTAGTGTTTGTAGCTATTCACAAAAGTCTCTAGCTGTGTCATCATCGTTAAAATAACTTATATTTGCTTGCTTTCTGTTTAGTTGTAGTCGGGTTGCTGTAAAAGCTATGACGCTCTAAGCAGAAGCTTTTTTATGTTCGCAAAATTCTTTCACTGCCTCGCGGATAAGTGCAGCTATACTCATCTTGTACTCCTCAGATATATTTTCTAACTGTTCCAACTGATGTGGAAGGAACCTAACAGATGTGGCTTGGGCCAGAAATTTATTTTTTGGCATACGTTTGGAGTTTTTTATCTTCTTAACTTACTTTATCGGTTATATAAAGATAAGGCAAGAGCTTTTTTGAGCAAATGTACTATAGTTTATAGTATTTTAATCGAGCCTAATTGGCGATACGATTATTGAGCATAAAACGCTAGAATTAATTGAATAAATTATCGATTAATATCGATGGATATTCGATATGGATTATGCTGATTTTGGTACTTAATTTCTGCGGAAACTATTGTGATTTGCGCGGAAATATAGCGCAATTGCAATAAGGAGATGCAAGGTACAGCAAGGGTTTGAGCCTAATTGGCAATATGATTATCGAGCATCGATACGCTAGAATATGTTGAATAAAGTATCGATTAATATCGATGGATATTCGATATGGATTATGCTGATTTTGGTATTTGATTATGCGGAAACTCATGCAATTTACGTTAAATATAGGACAATTGTAATGAGAAGATGCAAGGCACAGCAAGGGTTTGAGCATAATTGGCAATACGATTATTGAGCATGGGAACGTTAGAATTAATTAAATCAATTATCGATGTTAATCCATGAATATTCGGCATTGATTATGCTGATTTTGATATTTGATTATGCGGAAACTCATGCGATTTGCGTTGAATATAGCGCAATTGTTATAAGGAGATGCAAGTCACAGCAAGGGTTCTAGCTAATTGGCAATACAGTTATCGAGCATGGGAACGCTAGAATTAATTAAATCAATTATCGATGTTAATCCATGAATATTCGGCATTGATTGTGCTGATTTTGATATTTGATTATGCGGAAACTCATGGATTCGCTCGAAATATAGCGCAATTGCAATAAGGAGATGCAAGGCACAGCAAGGGTTTGAGCATAATTGGCAATACGATTATTGAGCATAAAACGCTAGAATATGTTGAATTAATTATCGATTAATATCGATGGATATTCGATATCGATTATGCTGATTTTGGTACTTAATTTCTGCGGAAACTATTGTGATTTGCGCGGAAATATAGCGCAATTGCAATAAGGAGATGCAAGGTACAGCAAGGGTTTGAGCCTAATTGGTAATAAGGTTATCGAGCATCGATACGCTAGAATATGTTGAATAAAGTATCGATTAATATCGATGGATATTCGATATGGATTATGCTGATTTTGGTATTTGATTATGCGGAAACTCATGCAATTTACGTTGAATATAGCGCAATTGTAATGAGAAGATGCAAGGCACAGCAAGGGTTTGAGCCTAATTGGCAATACAGTTATCGAGCATGGGAACGCTAGAATTAATTAAATCAATTGTCGATTATATGGATGAGTATTCGACATTGATTGTGCTGATTTTGGTATTTGATTATGCGGAAACTCATGCAATTTACGTTGAATATAGCGCAATTGTAATGAGAAGATGCAAGGCACAGCAAGGGTTTCAGCTAATTGGCAATACGATTATCGAGCATCGATACGCTAGGATTAATTCAAAAACTTACCGACTAATATAATTATGATGTTTGCACGCTACTTTATTGCTACCACTTCCATCGTTGTGAAAAAGCCCAAATAAACGACAGTTAGCCCAGGTTTTTACTTTAGCTTCTACCTTCTTATTAGAAGGTGCGGATTCTTCCGTGGTGTTGGAAGTTGTGGTTGGCGCCTCTTTAACTTCAATGTTCTGGGCATGGTGCCGAGTATCTGGCGTATCTATCCAGTTTTTTAAGCGCGCGTCGTATGTTGACTCGACATTGAGCGAGTAAGTAATTTCTTTTAACTCAGAGAGTTTTGTTGCTCCAAGTTCTGTTTGTGAGCGGATTTTCATTGCTAAAATCCTGGTGAGTATAAATTTTGCTTGCCCTTGGCTGGCGCCAGGTTTTCCGTTTAACTGTATTTAAATTGAGTCTAACTAATGGCTAGCTTATTGTCAAGACATTGGTTAGACTTTTTTGGTCACAATAACTATTTGGCTAGATTAAGTGATAACAATATAAATAGCCAGTGGCTAGACTATGACTTATTATTGTTGTAATAACGGAGTATGAATATGACAAAACCAGTTTCTAGGAGAAAAGTTGGGCAGTTGAGTGTTCGGCTAGACGAGAATTTACTCAAAGAGTACAAAAATTTTTTAGAAGCGGAAGGTATGACACTAACAGAGGATATTGAATCTTATATAAAATCTCGTCTCTCTAAAATAAAATCCTCTTCTAATGTGGTTGATATCAATAGCTTTAACGAGCTAGCCAAAAAAGTTTTAGTTATTGAAGAGCAGCTGGGAAAGTTACAAGCGAGCTAGCTTCGGAGAACCAGCGATTGAAGGCTGAGTTAGAAGGAATAGTAGCCAAACTTCAAGGCTTACTTCATTCAGAAAAACCTCACCCTCTGCCAAATCCTGCGGAGGGTGAAGTTTTTTAGTAGCTGTTTCTGTATAGCCAGTATGTAGCAAAATGGCTAATTTTGTGCTAGCTTTTTAGATGATGGTGTTTAGCCATCGCTCAACCAGCTATTTGCAGGCGCCGACTTCCTAATACGTCGGCACCCGCAAATCTGGCTCTGAACCTTGAAAACCAAATACACACCTACAACGGTTAGGTATTTCATTGCCGTAACGTTGAACATCGTTACTGCTCAGGTTTTCGCTACCTCTTATGTTGCCCGGTTGTGCTAACAGTACTCGCTTCGTCTCTTCTGGTTATGGCGCAAGCGTAGAAGATGGCATCATTCATAAGTTGGTAAAATTTGAAACTATACTCATGAATCCCAAAATTTGGTTCTTGTTAATAGTGTTACTGCCAGCCAACACCCACGGAAGAGCATTAGTATCTCAAAGCGTTAGTGGCGGGCATACCTTCTCGATATGGCATTTTTTCCATAAAGTCAGTACCTTGCCTTAGTAATCTTCCATCCATTGAGAAGCGCTCAACCTTAGTAAGCCAGATTTTTGTTCTCGGCAGTTCGCGCTCATCGTTAATTGCATCATTGTTCGATTTTGCAGCTTGCGAATTTAGAACCTCTGCTCAGAGCGAAGGTTCTAGCATCAACGAAGTAAAAGTTGCCGCTACCATCGGCGCCAATATTTACCAAATGTGATTGAGCAAGTACTGGTGCCTGTAAACCAGCAAGTACAGTAACAGCGAGCAACGCTTTGAATGAATTAAGTTTCATAAACACTTTATTTAACTGTCTTTATGAGTCCCAGATTGAGAAAGATAGTTTTAAGTGTGATTGCTGGACTTAATGTAAATTTTTGATGAGCAGTGGGCTTAAAGCTGTGTAAAAAGCATTTATTGCCACGCCTGTTGTTCAAACTCCCTAGCCTTTGAGCAATAATCTTCAGGACTATTGAGTTTTGTTTTGCACAGGCGCCAATATTTATCAGCTATAAACTTCTGGGTTTCACGAATGTGTTTATCAACTTGCCGAATACTGGCGATATCTTGTTTTGGCTGCTTAGGTTCTTTGATAGCGAACTTTGCATCTTCGGCTTTCTCGTCAAGCGAGCGTAAAGGGGCTTCAACGACCAATTGACTTAGATACAGGTTAATTAAAAAAGTGGCGTTGAAAGCGAAGACAACATAAGTAAAAAACTGCTTGTTGTTAATTTGGCGTTTCATCATATACAAAATTCATAATTTTGTACTTATTAAACCCAAAATCCCATTCGCGCTAACATTACCAACCAGGCGCCGATGCTACGGAAGCTGATGCTACGGAAGAGCAATAGTACTTTAAGGCATTAGTGGGAGGCGTACCTTCTTGATATGGTATTTCTTCCATGCGGTCTTCACCTTGCCCTATTAACTGCCCATCTATTGAGAACCGTTCAACCTTAGTAACCCAAATTCTTCGTTCTTGGCAGTTAGGGTTCATTGTCAGTTGTACTATAGTTTCATTTTGCAGCTTACGAACTTGAAATCCTTGATAAGGGCGAACAGTTCTATTATCAACAAAATAAATGTTGCCGCTGCTGTCGGCACCAACATCTTTAAAATGATATTGAGCCAGCGCTACCACCTGTAAACCAGTAAGTAAAGTAGCTTTGATTAAAACTTTAAATGAAAAATTAAGTTTCATATGCGTCAGAAATGTAGCTATCTTTATAAAACCGAAATTCACAAAGATAGTCATAAGTACCATTTCGGAACTTAAATGAATTTTTAGCGCTCCAATAAAAAACTATTGACGCAGACGGCATCAGTGGTTGATAAATTTGCTACATACAGTAAACTACCATTTTTAACAAAAGTGTTATCAGTGAGGTTTGGTAGTATGAGCAAACTATAAAGACAGCTTGGTAGAGCGCATCTTGTGGAGTGCATCAAAAACCAAGGGCGAAGCGAAGATGAGGCATCTTATCTCAAGAAAATGCCAAAGACGAGCGCTTTGTTTTTTAACTGATGAAGAAGTTGTTGAATTTTGGGATTATTTAGAGCCGCGCTCATGTATGGAAATAGCTTTGGTGAACGAAGGTACAAATTAAAATCAGGTTTTTTGACTTCTTCTTGAATCAACCCTGTTTGAACATGCAGGCGCCGCTCTTCCACGACAACTGAATTAAAATTGATACTTTTAAACTACTTAAAATACTTTAGTATCCAAAGTAACAAAAATACCTCTAATCCAAGAGGCAAAAGCATTACTTATTATAGACTCGGCTCAAAAGTTAGCATTTTTTTGTAGCAAACATAACCTGAATATGCCTATGTAGAAATTACTGAAGGTCAAGTAGTAAAAATCAACTGCTGTAAAAAAATTAATCAATCAAGCCAAACCAACTACTTGCAACGAGATTGAACCCAATCAATTAGTGGATTAAAAAATATTATGGTCACAACTACTGAACATAAAAAATCTTTAAATAAAGTAGAATCTAATCCAGATGATACGAGAGAAAAGCGCTTTGAGATTCTTAACTCTCTTACCGAAGGGGACAAGGTATTTTGTCAACAATCTGGGAGATACGGTATCTATAAAGGTATTCAGGAGTTAGCAATGCCCGATGCTTGGGTGTTATTTGACGACAAGCAAATCCATGAACCAGTAAACCCCTTAAACCTAATAAAGCAGCCAACCTGGAAAGAAGGAGACAAAGTGATTCACGAAACTTTGGGCAAAGGCGTAATATCTAAATTGACTGGAATTGCTAGTTTTGTGAATTTCGAGGCAGGAGAGCAAGAAGTTACTGTATACCACAGCAAAAACGCTTTGATGTTGGAAAGTGAACATTCATCTTCGTTGCCGTCGGCGCCGTGCTTCAATTCAAATATCAAAGTTGGAGACGAAGTTACCACAACCGACCTGCCAGATGTATATAAAGTTATTCACATAAAAGATGGGCAAGCATCAATTCGGCACTTGAACTCTGCTAATCCTGACAACAACCCTGTACCTCTAGTTCGCCAGCTTCCGCTGTGGCACCTCAACAAGGTGGAAAGTACACCTTCGTATCAGAAGGTGGAAAAAACAACTCCGACACCAGCACAGAAAGTCAGCCTTTTTGAAATCCCTAATAACTTAGATGGAGAATCGCTATCTAAAGAAGATGTCGAGAAGTTGATTGAGCTGATTGTTGAAAACTCGGAATCTATTGAGGGTTTTGCGCGGTTCGCTAAAAACTTTACCCGTTATGCACTCGTAGTTATAGACGCACGCGAAGGTTATAAAGCCTACGATTGTGCTTCTATGAGCCAGTTCTTGGAGAATTACCACCACCTTTTCAAGAAGGCTTACTCTTCCCTGCAAAAGGAGTGGCAAGCAGGTAAATTAGAGTACGATTTAAGATTTTCGATTGGCACTCTACCAGAAACACAAGCGCGCGAATTTTACCCGCTGCGCGATAATATCGAGGATTGCCGCAAAGCTTGGGAATTAGCCTGTGAAGTTGCTAAATCCGAAAACAGGAAAGTAAAGGCTTCTGATATCGGTGCCGCAGTTAGAGAAATCGGCAAGCTTCCCGAACCACACAAGAAAATTAAAACTAAGTGTGGTTGGGTAGCTGGTCCAAATGCCACACGTCATTATCGAGTTAAAATATTTGAATCGGAGGTTAATTTACACGACACTTACGACAGCGCTGCACGAACGATTATTGATATTGCACAAGCGCGTAAACAGGCGCCAGAAGAATTGATAGTTGAAGGCTTGATTGGCGCGTTGAGTGAGTTACTGGGAGTGAGCAACGCTGGTGCCGTTGCTGCTGCTGTCAATTTCCTCAAGAAGGAGGAAGCATAAATGATGAACGATATATTAATTTGCTACTCCAACTAAAAGAGCAGGAGCGACTTGTACTACAAAACTTGAATGCAGCTAAAAACATCCAAGATGACTATATTCTCTCTTTTACCTACGGGCCAGAAAGGCAGGAATCGGCCAATACGCCAAATGTTTCAACCGATTAATTCGGTTAGAAACATACGCCGCACCCACAAGGGGATGCGGCAGTTGATTGGCTGCTTCTCGATATTTGTATAGCATTTTAGCCCCCTGTTTTACTTACCCAGCCGTCTCTGAGTTTCAACAAATACTCTTGATTATTGCCGCTGCCAAGTACAGGGTTGTCAAAATTGTGCTTCCAGTGGCGCCAATTATGGGCACCTTCTTTATGCCTGCGGCTATGGTGCAACTTACACAAAGGGAAGATATGTACTCCTGCAATTTCTCTGCCAGCTATGGCGCCTGATTCATCAGCATAAATGGCGTGGTGAGTTTCAATTGCCGAAGAATTACACTCTGGATAGCAGCATTTGTGATTAATCTGGCGCCTACACTCTCTAGATATTTCACTCCAGTTTGGGGCATACCTTATTGAGTAGTCCCAAGGTTGAACTTTTTTAGTAAATCTTTCCTCCCGTTTTTTCTAAGAGCCGTAATTATAGCGCTCTTAATTTGATTAAAAATTTCCTCTTCAAAAATTTTCAAGTCTTCTTTGATAAAGTTATCGAGGGTTTTATCAGAGGCTTCTAACTTTGCGATTACTAAGTTAGTTTGCTCACCAAATCTGCTAGGCAGAAGATTCTGTCCGACGAGCTTGGCGTTAGTTCTTGATGTTAATTGCGCTCTTTCTTTTTCAGAAAGCGCGTCTACTTGTCCTGGCCTTTCAATAAATTCGCGCTTGTCTCTGTTGTAACCAGAGTAATTTTTCATCTCTGGCATAGGAACCCAGCTATTCAACCCGCCATGAAATATAACCCTGTTAACTGGAGAAGCTTCGCAGTGGTGTAACATTTCTGAACTACTAATCTTCTTATCTTGAGGGATAATCTTCGCTTGCATGATTAGCTCGGTCTCTGCCATTGTTGTATCTCTTGCAATTAAGATTGGACAGAATATTGCCTTTGTGCCACCACTAAATTTAATGCCATCGTTGTGACCATTTTGGGAAGCAAATATTAACTTGGCGCCATAGCTATCACCTGAAGAAGCATAACCTTCAATCTTTGTTATCCACCATTTGATTGGTGATACTTCTCCTTTTTTTGTTGGACATGCTGCAAGTTTAGAATTAACGCCCGCAAGCTCGTTTATCTCTAATATCTTAAACCCTGTTCCTGTATCAAATGCATCATACTCACCAAGTATTTTACAACACCATTCATAAACTTGTATCGGCTCCATTGTCTCAACGCGCTTGCGGTAAAGCTTATCAACTTTACCTTCAAAATAGCCAGTTTCTTTAGGGTCATTTTTGCAATCCATCATAAAAATAGTTGCTTTTTTACCATGAACTTCCTTAATCTTCACGTTCAAATTACACATAAAAAAGTCCTTGCCACTGCCAGGGACACCATAAATAATTAGGCGCCCAAGGTTTTCGGCTAACCCAGCAAGCAAGTCAGGAGGTTCTTTCTCAAAGCTGATGCTACTAGTTTCTACCCTGTCTAACGCGATAGAAGCTGACACCGCCGGCTGGCTGAGTTGTGGCAGCAGCCTCGAAGGGTTATGTAGTAACTGTGGTGCCTCGTCTTCAAGATAATCAAGAGCCGCGTTGTTAATTTCTAAATCGTTTTCTACCGCAAAGCGTAGCTCTCTATGCAGTGACTCTATACCCTGCTCATCAATCACTTGTGTTGCATATGCTCTGAAGTTATCTTCATCAAGCATATGAGCAATACAGCCAAATTCAGTAATTGCAGTTTGATTGCGCCCAATCTTTTTTATATTCTGCCAAGCGCTAACACCCGCCCATGCTGCTACTACCGCTCCAGTTATGGGGGATATTGCTAACCCTGTGGCGCCGGCAGCCAATAAACCACCAATAACAATAAAAACTAGCTTGTCTTCAGATGACTTCTGAAAAGCTAGTTGAGTCCATTCTTCAGGAGATTTATATCCCCTTCTGGCATCAAATCTACTCATGAGTTCCAATTGTTTGCAGAATTGTTTTTCTTGTAGGCGCCACTTTTGTTAAATACTTCAATTACTCGATATATCATGATTGCTGCAAATACAAGAGACTCGACAGCAAACATTAACAATAAAGCCATCACGATATTGTTATAGTTCAATCTGTCAAATCTTCCAGTCGAAACGCTGACTACAAAATCCCACCATGAGCCATTTATCCAAGGATAACTGTACAAACTAACAAATAACTCGATTGTGTAGCAAACTGTCCGAGCAACGCGGAGAAAAGTTAAAGTACTTAGTGGTAGGCGATTGTACTGCTTTTTCGCAAATTTAAGTTCTTTGTCATCCTGCTCTTTGAGAGCGTAACTACCCTTTGTATTACTCTGCCTAATCAGGAAATCTAGTGCTTTTTCTGATTGAGTAATCAGTAAATAATTGACCTGGAAGCCTTGCAATATCCCCCAAGCTATGGCGCCGATAACCCAGCTAGTGGATAAATTGAACCTGAACCAAAGTATATCAAAAAACTTCGATGGCTCGTTTCTTGGAATCTTAAAGATTGCCATTGCTGCATTTTGATACGGTTGAATGTTGTACCATGCGAATACAACTAATCCAAGACAAACAGCAACAAGCAGTATCCAAAAAAACCAGTATACAAATGGTTTCTTGTTGTTGCCCAAAAATTTTAACTGCAATTAATTACCTCCTCCCACCGGAGTGTTATAAAACACTTTGGCGCCTCGAATTCTCGAAAGGTTTTTGTAAACAAGCTCTCTGTCGCCAACGGCTATATCGCTAATCACAGGAATACCATCCTTGTTATTTCTTAGTACAGCAGTTTCTCCATTGGCGCCACACACAGTCAACCCTTGCGAAAGGTTTGATTTATTAACTCTGTCCCTAACTGGTTGACCTTCGACTAAAGTTACTAAATTTTTAGCGCTTTGAGAATCAACTACCAGTACACAACCCCTCTTCATGCGCGCGTTGGCTATTGCTGCGCGCTTCTGGTCAATTTCATCATTTTGTTCGATTCTTATTTGATTAAAGTTGTTTGCTGTTACCTCCTCCCGCACTTTGCCCAGCCGTGCGGCTTTATCTAGGATGTCGTTAATTGAAAATGCAGTACTTATCAAAACTAACCCAACAAAGATTATGGCTGGCTTGTTGCGGCGCCAAAACCTACTCCTCACAAAATCACCTCTTCTAAAAACTTGTCTAAATCAAAACGTGGTTCAGTTGCTGTCAAATCTTGTTGGGGGAATGTTCCCTCGGCAAAGTTTGACGTTAATACGCGCTCCTGCTGCATCTCGGATAAAAATGCTTTCAAATCAAAACTTTCAACAGGTTGGCATACAGCATTAACCATTTTTTGAATGCCTTGTGGAGAAAAGGCTTGCTTGATTTGAGCCGCATTTGAACCAGTAGTTTTGATAATTTCTTTTATCAATTGCGCTCTAAGAGCGTCTATCTCTTGCGTAAAAGCAACCTTTGACGCTTCGGTTATAATGCGTGCGCTCTCCCTAATATCCAAAATCGCTGCTTGAACTAGATAAGCTAGCGACTCGACAGGAATTGTTATGTGATGCTGACTTTGTAGAGATTGAGCTGCTATTGTCGCACAGTCATGCACCGTCAATGACTTGCCAGATAATGATTTCTGCCCTGTTATCGTCGCTTCGATTGTATCGAAGACCGTCTCTAATTGCTCGGTTATTTGGTCGGGAAACTCCAAGGTGCCTGAATCAACACTTTCATCAAATTTCGCTAATTCTTCAAGCGCGCGCTCTATTGATGATTGCTTGTAACGGTCAGCGAAATATTCAAACAATTCTGCTCGCGTAAACACTATGTATCCTCCTGTGCTTTGGCTTGTAGCCAGTTGTTGAATTGTTGTCGCGTAAGGTATTTGTGGTTAGTTTTTAACCAATCCTTAGTCTCCTGGTTGCTTCGCTTCTTACCATCGCACCATCCTTTTTTAAGTGCGTGGATAGTGGCAAGGATAAAACGCTGGTAGTTATCTAGAAATTTAGATTTCTGGTACTCCCGAAGAATAGGAAACACTAACCGGATAATGTCACGTTCCCACCTCCAGATAGATACGCGGTCACATCCAAGAATTAATGCCCATTCTTCGCGAGATTGATAGAAATCCCTGAAATAAGCTCCTAGACCGCTTTTTGATTCGAGTACTTCTAGTATTTTTCCATGTTGCATTGATATGGCGTTGATGTTGAATCAATCGCAATCCGCCTTTAACGTACCTAAAATATATTAAGGC
Source organism: Calothrix sp. FI2-JRJ7 (assembly GCA_019359675.1). Taxonomy (GTDB): domain Bacteria; phylum Cyanobacteriota; class Cyanobacteriia; order Cyanobacteriales; family Nostocaceae; genus Dulcicalothrix. The sequence goes on along the minus strand of JAHHGX010000080.1, from coordinate 107,406 downwards.
TATGTTGCAATGCACTAATACTAAAAAATACCGCGCGCTATGGCTATTTACAGCGTTAATTACTTTGGTAATCGGACATAGGTGGTTCTAAACCGTGCGAGCGGATGAAATCAAGTAGCTGCACCGTGCGACAAACGGATGGTGACGGCTGGCGCCTGTTTTTGGTTGACAACAAGTACATTCTGTAGCCTGTTTCGGTAATACCGATGTCCACAGAAGCATCTGTTATGGAGAGATTATATTTGCTGCGATAGTTTTCAAGTGCATCTATTTGGTTCATGATGGTATTTACCCTTCTGTTGGTCATTTCTACAGTTGGGAAGCTCCCAATAATCGAGTATTGGGGGCGCTTCTAGTGCCTAAGTAACGGGCGTAATTTTTTGAGCTAAAGATAAGTTCAGGCCTAGAAGCCTCCACTACCTTTGCCAGTGCGGCGATGTAAGCTCGCAAAACTGGGTGATTCGTGTTCGCGTTCTAGTATTTGTCGCAGCAGTGTAGCGACAGGGATTTCTTTCCACTCCGCAACTTCCTGAAACTCTTCAAAAGCCTTCTTTGAGAGAGTGATAGTAATTTGGTATCGTTCGCGTTCAGTCATTGGCTGCCCATATATCAGTTCCATAGCATTATCCATGCATTTGAGCCTCCCTGTTTTACTTGCTCAATTCAATTTTACATGGAAATATAACATATTCATCGCAATTGCAACACAATTGATATTTATCCTCTTTATGACCTTTTCGCCTATTTCCAAGGCTTCAATTGCGCGGTCAGCGATGAAAGAATTGGAGAATATCATCATCAATTCTGCGTGTAGTCAAAATATTGACGAATCTAGAGTACAAGGTGAGGGCCAAAAAGGCAGGAAAATTGATGTGCTGCCCCATGTTCGCCGACGAACATGCTTGAAAGTTTACGAATCCCGTTTTCGGGACTGATTTTGAGATCGTTGATGTTATTTAGTCTTGATTTTTGGGAACTATATCAGTAACAACTCTGACATAGAGTATTTGCTCATATAAATTTATACTTGTCATGGACAAAAACACCAACGACCTATCAATCGAAGCTAGCATTAACAAATTGAGTTTTCAGGATAGTAACGGTCTAAGTAATATTTTTGCTCTTAGCGGTAGCAGCAGCACTAGTGTCCAGTTCAGCTTAAGCCAGCGGAAAGCAGCATTTATCAATGAAATCGGGGTGTTTGTTGTCTCTGACGACAAAGGCACAGTCAACGGTATCGCCCCAGGTCAAGAAGGGTACATGCAAGCCGCTCTTGCTACTTCGCGCGTAATTTTCTCGTCTTTATCAGAAAAAGCATCTGCTGGGATTAACTTTGTTCGTCAATTAAGCTTTAAAGCAGGGGAACGCTTAGGGTTTTACTTAGTGGCAGACAACACCACCAGTAGCATAGATACGACATCTGGGAAAACCGCAGAAAACGTCTTCTTTTCCCTCAGCGCTTGTAATACAGATAAATTTGACCATGTGCGGGTGAAAGACAAGGGCAAAAGCACCTTCGATTTAGCTTGGGAAGATTTGAAAGGTGGGGGTGACAAAGACTTCGACGACTTAGTGCTGAAAATGGAGATAGTCAAAACTCCCCCCGGACTAGGAATCGGATTGCAAGGACAAAAAGAAGGAGAAATCATTGATTTACGCAGTGTCAAGGGTCAGATTTCCGCTAACTTTACACTCAACAGTAACTCCTCTAATCGCAATCATGTCGGATTTTATCGAATACAAGTGGCGCCGGCTTAATCATATTCGCCTATTTCCAAGCCTTCAATTACGCAGTCAGTGATGAAAGAATTGGAGAATATTATTACCAATTCTGGGGTGTAGTCGAGATGTTGACAAATGTAGAAGACAACGTCAGGTCAAAAAAGGCAGAAAAAGGCAGGAAAAGGACAAATAAAACAACCGTTCTGCAAATCGTTGCAGAACGATTATTTTAGGTATATCGATAGCTGTTTATATAGCAATCCTTTCAGAGTTACTCTACTCCTGAAACAGTTTGGCTATACGTGCGCCTAGTTAGGGACAATTAAGCTTCGTTGTGCAACCAGTTGCATATCGGTTATCAAGTTTTAATCCCGTAACCTAATGGTTTTGAAAAACCTAGACAAAAACAAGTTATAGTTTTATGATTAAGCTAAGAGCTTGATGTTTCGTAAATCGAAGCGCGGGCAAAAACCCTAGGGGTTTCACGAAAAACGCCAGAACCTTGACAACATAATAGTTTGAGCGTTTTGAATGTTGAGACTAATGCTAATAAGTCTCAATAATCACGTCTGAAATCAAGCCAATTTTGGGGTTCACGAAAACCCTCTGTAGAACGCTTACCCTGTAAGGGTTTCAGCGCGCGGGCTTGAAACCTTACGAATCCCGTTATCGGGACTGAAACTTACTAATATTTTGGAATGCGTTCAAAACATTAGAAGTCTTGAAACCTTACGAATCCCGTTATCGGGACTGAAACGCATCAGTATCAGGATTGCCCCCAACTATTAAGCCCTTGAAACCTTACGAATCCCGTTATCGGGACTGAAACAAACTCTTCTAATTTATTACCCATATTAGATACTCTTGAAACCTTACGAATCCCGTTATCGGGACTGAAACTCACAGATATATTGATATATTAGATATATAGACAAAGCCTTGAAACCTTACGAATCCCGTTATCGGGACTGAAACAACCAAGCCGCGAACACTGTATTTGCAGCACCGGACGCTTGAAACCTTACGAATCCCGTTATCGGGACTGAAACAAATCAGACCTCTAGATACATCAGGAAATGTAACACTTGAAACCTTACGAATCCCGTTATCGGGACTGAAACATTTAATTAAGAGGCGCCAACAGTTAATAATTAGGCTTGAAACCTTACGAATCCCGTTATCGGGACTGAAACATATAATAAGTTACGTTTGTAGGATTTACGAGCAATTTCTTGAAACCTTACGAATCCCGTTATCGGGACTGAAACATTCATTGCTCTCTCCCTTGTCTATATTAATAATATACTTGAAACCTTACGAATCCCGTTATCGGGACTGAAACGCACAACATACTTGAGTGGCAATAGACGGCGATGTATCTTGAAACCTTACGAATCCCGTTATCGGGACTGAAACCTTTATTGTTGTGATTAGCTGAGAAGCTTGACGAACTTGAAACCTTACGAATCCCGTTATCGGGACTGAAACGAAATTTTCTCAACAATGTCTAATTTTAGAACACCCTTTCTTGAAACCTTACGAATCCCGTTATCGGGACTGAAACTTATTGATGCACCTTTTAAAACAGAAATAAATGCACTTGAAACCTTACGAATCCCGTTTTCGGGACTGAAACAAACCGTTATGCAACTCAATTGCATAACGGGCTAACCTTGAAACTTTACGAATCCCGTTTTCGGGACTGAAACCAGCCTACTACGTCACTGAGGATGGTATTGAACACTGGAGCTTGAAACTTTACGAATCCCGTTTTCGGGACTGAAACACCTAAAAATGCCCTCCAACACCCGTAGGTCACAAAACTTGAAACTTTACGAATCCCGTTATCGGGACTGAAACAATAAAATACCCATGTTCGACCTCGAACATTTCAAGCTTAAAACTTTACGAATCTCGTTTTCGGGACTTAAAGATGTTCGAGGTCGAACATGATAAAGTTTTCTTGAGACTTGAAACCTTACGAATCTCGTCATCGGGACTGAAGCGGTTCCATGTTCGTCAACGAACATGAGGCGCCAACTCTTTTAAATCCTACGAACGGGTTGCATTTATTTGAACAGTAGGGCTGCAAAGGGACTTATTAGGCTCGATAGTCGCACCAATTGGAACGGGTTGCATTGATTTGAAAGGCTTGTGTAATCCCGTTAGGTTGTAATTGCTTGACCCCCTAACAAAAAGTATTGATGCTTACTTAGTGCCAGAAATTTCTTACAGATGCAGAAAAAGTCTTGTTAGTAGAGCTGTCTTTCGCCAGTATTGTTTTGCTTTGGTTGCTCGACCTTAGTTTGACCACGACTAATCTACCCAAAATCTACCCCTCAGCGAACTGATGCCCCTCGACCAACATATCAAAGCACTGGCGCCAAAAAGTAAACTCATAGTGCTTTCGAGTTGTTACCACTTGATAGGCACACCTCGACCGATAACCCCGCTTATATCAGGATATATAGCAAAAATGTTCAGCTTGGTTTTATAGTTGGGGGTTCAAAAGTTATGTGGAGCAACCAAACTCATCTGAGCCAATCGAAGGTTTTTAACGGCGCCAACAGCGGGGGAGATTTACTCCTCAATAATTGCAAAATTTAGGGTAGTAACCATCCAAGTAAGATGTTTTAGATTATGTTTCAGGATTTTTGAGGGGTGTAGCTAAGGACATGCCAACAAGGGAAAAGTTATTGGACTTTGGACAAAAAGACATGTTCGCGTATAAAATCCATGAATCAAAAAAAGATGTAACTAGATAGCCGATTAGAGACGGTACCACTTTGTTTGAGTGCTGCGATTGGATGTCATTATCAATGCGGCTATCGTCGAGTAATTGGTCAAGTTGTTGGCGCCGTAGAATATTCTGCCTAAGTGGCCATGACAAGCTAAACGGTTCGGTTAAGGTTGTACTGCCCACCGGGGAGATTAAAAATCAACATGTTCGGGAGGTTTTTGTACTTTGTTGAAATAGTAACCCCCCATAACTTAGGGTTATAAAAAAATCAAAAGTTACAACAGTAAAATTTTGGCGTTTGGGTGTGGTGCAACAAACCGTTTCTGAGTGCGCCCATAATACCAATTCTCTAATTGATGGCAACACATAGTTTTTGATAGTTTTTTACCGTAATTACTAAGCCTATTGAATCTGTTGCCTTATTTCAGCGAATTGGTATAACACACTCAAAAATTTAAGAGTAAACCCCTGCATCTTGTTGGGATGTAGGGGGGGTGGAAAAGTTACCTTAAATAAGAACTGGAGTACTAAAATCAATGTGCCCTGATTCAGTACTATTGTTCGTATCTCGGCGCAACGTCTTTATGGTGCTGGCGCCTGGTATTTGGAAAATTAAACTTTTGCAAAGGATTTGTCTCCAAAAATGGCACCTCGTCTTTCTAAGTCTTTTTGCATTTCAGGTGTAATACCTGAAGAATTGCTAAATAAAGCATCTTCAACTGATGCATCTTCCAAGTTAGCTCCCTCCAAATTAGCTCTCTCCAAGTTAGCTCCTTGTAATTTAGCAAACACTAAACCAGCTTCCTGCAAGTTAGCTCCCTGCAAGTTAGCTCCCTTCAAGTTAGCTATCTGCACTCTAACTGTCTCCGAGTTAGGTAATATCAATTTAGCTAACCCCAAGTTAGCTCTCTGCAAGTTGGCTCCCTGCAAGTTGGCTCTCTGCAAGTTGGCTCCCTGCAAGTTGGCTCCCTGCAAGTTAGCTCCCTGCAAGTTAGCTCCTACTAAGTTAGCTAGTTCTAAGTTAGCTAGTTCTAAGTTAGCTTCATATAATTCAGCTTCACTCAAATCGGCGCCTGCTAAGTTAGCTTTTTGCAAATTAATTCCCAGGAGGTCAACTTTATACAAAAAGGCGTAGCTTAAGTCAGTGCCAACTAAATCATCACCAGATACTTCACCAGCGATAATTTTTTCGATTAATTGTAATTTTTTATCTTCTATATAAATTTTTTCTATATTATTATTTAGTAATTCTACTTTTTCAATAGGAATACCTAAAACTTCTACTAAATTTCTAGATTTAAATAATACATTAAGTCTATCAATATTTTCAGGAGAATCACTGACTATAATTTTTATACTACCTTCTTGTATATCTATACTTTTTAAATCAAATCCTTGTTGTTTATTTAACTGCTTTAAAACTTCTTCAACATCATATTTTTGACCATTTAGTTCGATTAGAGCACCTAGTAATAATCTACCACTCAATACAATAACTGCTTTACTCTCTTGTTTAGAGGTATTTTTATTTGCTTCACTGCCATTTATTTTGGGTAGTGTCGTTATAACTCCACCAGTTTCATCGTTAACTAATTTGATATCAGTTTTATTTGCGCTTTCTTGCTGGGCATATATATTATTTTTTGTAGCAGTTTTTTCTACCTCTAATTCCACAACATCTTCAAACGTCAACTCTAATACATCACATATTTGTTTAGAATAACCTTTATCAATAGGTTTTCGATTGTAGAAATTAACTACAGTTTGGCGGCTGCACCCAGCAAAATCTGCTAGTTCTTGTTGCTTCCAACCTTTCTTTTTTATTGCTGTTTTGGCTTTCTCACATCCTTCTTCTGATAATCTACAAGACCTTTCCATCTTCAAATTATACCTAATTACTACACAACTTTTACACAAGTTAAACTTTTACATAAGTTCAACATCTAATATTGAAACTTTTACTTTACTACGTCTTCTTAATCAATCCCATTAGCTTAAATATTAAATAAGTTGATTAAAGCTAATTATGAAAATTCAGCCTAGAAAAACACCAACCTCTCTATTAAAGCAATTGAAATCAATTATCAGTCATCAACCACAGCACAAATACGCAGACCCCCTATTAAAAGCTAAGTTACTTATCATCCAAGAACGATTACGCCAAGCTCATTACAGCTTTAACTTTGCGTTAATTTCTGCATCAGTTTCTTTATTGGTAAGTATAACAGGCGCCACCCTGCTATTCTCCAACCAAACCAGTGAAACAGCAGCAACAACAGCTTGCGGGTTATTTGCCAGCATTGGCTGTATGCGTGTTGCCAAGGACGCGAACAACCGTTTGGATAAGATTATAGCAGAGCTAGACTCAGAAAACGATAATAATAATCAGTAGTAAATGGGTTTTAAGGCGCGGCTTTTTTGAAGGAAAAGAGTCGCGCCTGATTTTAAATATATAGGAGAACAATTACATAATGGTTGTGTGTGAGTGGTTGAATGATTATTTAATAATTAACCCTACTGAACTACAAAAATTAGAAGTATGTCAAACACCATCAAAACTAAAACCAGCGGCACCATTTTTGTATCAGCATCTTTATTGTATTTATCTACTAAACCCGGATTTCTAATGGCACACAATATTATGAGAATCAGCAGGTAGTATCGCGCTAACCTGCTGCTTTTATTGGCTGCTTCGAGTATCTAAAGCTTGATATTTTTTATTATCAATCCCTCAGATCAAAGTGACAGGCGCCATTCCATCAGCACTACTACGTATACGTAAAATCAAATAAAATGCCTCCAATAGAAACAATGAAGAAAACAGCATCAAACACACATCGGCGCCACGCTAAATTGTTTAAGTTAGTACTAATTGCCGAACAAGCGGTGAGAAATAGATATCCCTGTGCCAATGCTAAAATGTCCGCTTCAGCACAAAACAGTTCAAATTTATGTCCGCAGGAAATTGCTCCCGATGGACGCTGGAAAATTGGAGTTGGAGCCTGATTCAAAATCGCTGTTCTAGATTGCACTCTACATTTTTTAATTAGATTAGCTGGTGCCTCCCTTATTGAATAGTCTATTTACTCTGTGCCTTCACCGACCTCGGAATCCCACGAGAAAATATCGTCATTATTACTACCATCAACCTCAACTTGCAATTCCTCCCAGCCATTAATTGAGAAACACACTCTTCAAGCCGAGCAATTGCTATCCTGCGCGTTGCTGAGGAAAGCACCAAAATCTTAACAAAAATTATCATTTGAAAAATTGTTTCCCACAGCTAGATTATTTGTACCGTTGCCTGGTTTCGTCTTTATTGTGGTTCCAGCGGTTTAAATCAGTGGAGTTGCACTTGGGACAGAAAAGCTTAGGCAGCCGAGGAATTGTTTTTCTTCTACGCGCGGTTCTGCTTCTTCTACAGTTCGCAAATTATGCATAATTTGATTGCGAATATCGAGATGTTAACGAACGTAGAAGATAAGGTGTGGGTCAAAAAAGGCAGAAAAAGGCAGGAAAAGGACAAATAAAACAACCGTTCTGCAACGAGTTACAGAACGATGATTTTAGATCTATCGATAGCTGATAAGTTTATATAGCAATCTTTTCAGGTTTACTCTGCCCCTAATAACACTTTAACTATATATGCGCCTAGTTGTGGACAATCAAGCTTCGTTGTGCGACTTGTTGCGTATCGGTTATCAAGTTTTAACCCAGTAACCAGGTTATTTACGATTTACCAGATAACAAAGCAGCTAACAGGCGCCAGACTCGCTTGCATAAAATGCTTACTGGTTACGGAACATGGACGCAGTACAGCGTGTTTGAGTGCTTCTTAACTGCGGTACAATTTACACAACTACAAATTAAAGTAGAGAAATTAATCAAGCCAGATGAAGACTCCATGAGAGTATATGTATTGGACGTTGGGTCTGTAAAACGAACAATTACTTATGGCTTCCAAAAACCTAGACAAGAACAAGTTATAGTTTTATGATTAAGCAATCAGCTTGATGTTTCGTAAATTGAAGCGCGGGCAAAAACCCTAGGGGTTTCACGAAAAAAGTTAGAACCTTGACAACATAATAGTTTGAGCGTTTTGAATGTTGAGATTAATGCTAATAAGTCTCAATAATCACGTCTGAAATCAAGCCGATTTTGGGGTTCACGAAAACCCTCTGTGGAGTGCTTACCCTGTAAGGGTTTCAGCGCGCGCACTTTAAACCTTACGAATCCCGTTATCGGGACTGAAACTCTGAAACGTATCATATAGATAGAAATATTGATAGCTTTAAACCTTACGAATCCCGTTATCGGGACTGAAACCGGGGACGATTGGAGCCGTCCTTATACTTTCCCATGCTTTAAACCTTACGAATCCCGTTATCGGGACTGAAACTTTAGCGGTTCGCAGCTTGTTAAATTCTGGGAAGCTTTAAACCTTACGAATCCCGTTATCGGGACTGAAACTCTAAAAGAAAATCCTCGCGCAATCCAAGATGCGGCTTTAAACCTTACGAATCCCGTTATCGGGACTGAAACCCATTTTTTTTAGTGATTTATTACTGCTTTATTCTACTTTAAACCTTACGAATCCCGTTATCGGGACTGAAACCAATCAATTGGTCTTTCGATGCATTTTTTGCAATAGACTTTAAACCTTACGAATCCCGTTATCGGGACTGAAACCAAATACTTCAAATAATCCACGAAAAGGCGCTTTATCTTTAAACCTTACGAATCCCGTTATCGGGACTGAAACTTGAGATTCAAGAAACTTTAAAAAGGACAATAAGTCGGCTTTAAACCTTACGAATCCCGTTATCGGGACTGAAACCTAATGTTTGGTTCTTTGCCTTTTGCGCGAATGGACTTTAAACCTTACGAATCCCGTTATCGGGACTGAAACATGGGATACTCTTTTATTTATTATTTAATAAAGAGCTTTAAACCTTACGAATCCCGTTATCGGGACTGAAACGCTAGAAATTAACAAGTGGCGAATGAATGAATTTAACTTTAAACCTTACGAATCCCGTTATCGGGACTGAAACCAATTGGTGGCGCTATAGCTGGTCCACCCGGTGCATCTTTAAACCTTACGAATCCCGTTATCGGGACTGAAACAGGACTTTGTAGCGGCTCTGCCATAACTATTGATTGAGACTTTAAACCTTACGAATCCCGTTATCGGGACTGAAACCAACAGATAAGAATACGTTTCAAATAGTTAATGAATCTTTAAACCTTACGAATCCCGTTATCGGGACTGAAACATTGTTTAATGTGCAATTCGTTCTAGTAAAATAGGGCTTTAAACCTTACGAATCCCGTTATCGGGACTGAAACGTATTATAATGCATATATAAACCCACCGAGTTAAACCTTTAAACCTTACGAATCCCGTTATCGGGACTGAAACGAAAAAAGGCATCTATCTTGAGGGAAAACAGTTATCTTTAAACCTTACGAATCCCGTTATCGGGACTGAAACTTGTTCTCCGTTAGTATTCGGCGCCAAGTACGCAAAATGGCTTTAAACCTTACGAATCCCGTTATCGGGACTGAAACACTCCTATTGATACACAAAGGTTGTATGAATCTACAACTTTAAACCTTACGAATCCCGTTATCGGGACTGAAACCTGAGTTAAAGTCAATGATAGAGGCGCCTCCAGGCTACTTTAAACCTTACGAATCCCGTTATCGGGACTGAAACAGGAAGTAGATTTAATGGGGAACCATCAACCCTTACTTTAAACCTTACGAATCCCGTTATCGGGACTGAAACGTTGTCTTTATGCGTATTAAACGGAGTGTTTTGGCTTTAAACCTTACGAATCCCGTTATCGGGACTGAAACATTAGTATAAGCACCAAGGCAAACCACATTATTAACTTTAAACCTTACGAATCCCGTTATCGGGACTGAAACTCAATAATCTGCCACACGTAAAATTTACATTGAACTTTAAACCTTACGAATCCCGTTATCGGGACTGAAACATTTGTCTAAACACTGTCGGGTACCCTACACTAATCAACTTTAAACCTTACGAATCCCGTTATCGGGATTGAAGCGGTCCTATGTTCGTCAACGAACATGGGGCGCTAACTGTTTTGAATTATACGAACAGGTTTTTGAAAACCAGGGATGCAAAGAACTTACTAGGCTCGATACTTGTTTCAATGCCACAAACGGGTTTGACTGATTTAATAACCAATTGGCGCCAACTTCAAGCTGGTGCCAGGGAATTTTACGCATCGCACTGGATGCTAGCAGGCTTTCCTGCCATTGGCATCAAGTTAAACCTGGATTTGATCCTCGATCTTCGATCCACTGACAGCATACCATTACTTATTTCAATTGCCTGTTCGTGGATCAGGCAGGCGCCCTGAAGACGAAGTTCAAATTCCTGCAACTATTGCTTCTATTTTTTGTGGCTTGCTCAAACAAAGACTTATGCCTAATTGGGTAGTAGCACTGGCGCCAATCGATAAACTCAGCAAAATTACACTACAAAGCAGCATGAGTATCAAAGGAATGGGGACGCTGATTGGCAATCGTATACTTTTACTACTTGCGTGATTTGAAAGCAAAATCGTTAAGGCAAGCTTGACTTTTGTCGAAGATTCCAGCAGCATAGAAGCGCCAGATATTGATAGTGGAAAGGTTAATCAGCTTCAGTCTAGCTCATATGGGGCGCCGTGCTGGATTTTGGATGGAGAGCCAGTTATATTCGGTACACCAACGGAAACGAAGGCGAGTTAATCCAAACTAATTCAAGATAATCACAACCAGAAGAAACAAAAACCACCAACGGAAACGAAGGTGGTTTTGAGCAAAGGTATTTGGGTTAGGCAATCAAGTTTAGTTGTTCTTTGAGAATCTCTATCTCAGCAGCGCGCGCTTCAATCATTTGTTGGATTTCAGCTTGGTCTAGTAACTCGATATAGTCTTCAGGGAATTTTTGAATGTCTCCGGCTTTCATGATTATCCAGTAGCCCCAGCCTTCACCCGAAGCTTTGTATAATCCGTATTCAGACCCCAGATATTCGATACCAACAATCGGTCCTTCTTTGGTTAATTGTCCAAGATGATACTTCGGGGCGCCCCAATTAGCGGGATAAGGAATTGATTTTCTAGCTCGATTTTTCATAGCGCCTCCTTATCGTTGATTTCTTCTGAAAGAGCATCAATTACGGTTTCATGCCAGCGTAAGTGCTGCACTGTTTTATCTCTGCCTTGTGCAGTATCTAGGGTCATTTGGCTATGTGGCTTACCCTTGTCTGTTGGCAAGTACGAAGGGTTTTTACCTTCTGGATTCTTGACTTGAAAACCCTGGTCTAAAAGCAGTTTGTTTACCTCGCGCGCGGTTTTGCCAATCTTGTCTCCGATCTGAGTAGCGTTAAGCAAGTTTCTCTCTACTGGCACAACAAGCAAAGATTTAGCTTCTTCGGCAGCGCTTTTCAATGACGGATACTCTTTAACAATGGCGTTAAGCTTGGCGCCTGCTACTAATCTTGGGTCAATTCCCGCTTTACCCAAAGTCAGATCAACTAGGTCGGATATTTGCTCAAGGGAAGGTGGGAGTACAGGTTGAGGTGAGGGGGAAGGGGAAGGCGCTAGTTCATATTTGCCTGTTTTACGGATGGTTGGAATCACGTCTTCATACAACCAGTCTTGAAATGGCTCTGCGACCGGACTGTTAGACCGTCCAATTAAATAGTACAAACCAGGTTCAAGTAATGTTGCAACTTCTTGTTCTCCGCCAGGGGTCATAATTTTTTTATGACCCTTCCATTTATTACGAACCTTTTTCAGGTAATTACTGTGATTACGCTTGTCCGCTTCGGGATAAAGGATATACAAAATGTCAGCGGCAACCCACTCAAGCTTTTCTGGTGTACCAACAAAGCGAATTTCTTTTTGTTCAAACTCAAACACTGTTAGGTTACTCATGATTGCTCCTTGCTTGTAATTTACGTAGATGGTTGATGGTTCGTTCGATACAAGGCATACACTCGTGTAGTACTAAGTCGTCACTGTCGTTTGCGTAATCAGCTAGCGCGTTTAGCAAGTCATCGAAAGTAAAACCGTTGTCTTGAAAAACCGGGAAAATTTCATTCATTAACTCACGTAGAGTGCGAACGCGATGCTGCTTAATTGCGCTTGCGAAGATGTTTTCAAGTTTTTCTTCCATGTTTCTATGCAAGAAAGAGACGCAGTTTAGGGCGCCTCAATAAGTGATAGGAAAATCTAGGCAACTTGTAATTCTGGTGTCTCAAAAATGGTGACAAGAATCAGAATTGCTTGGGTATGAGTGCTAAATCTGCCGTTAATTTCTGCCTTGATTGGCTGGGCAATCCACTTGCCATCGTGCGCTTTGTAGAAGCTACCTGCGAACTGCCAACCCTTCCACAAGCGAAAAAGCTCGCCAAATTGGGCATCGTCAACAGAGTCTATTTCGTACTCAGGCGCCAACTCAAGAACTTGTTGATTAACTTCTTGGTTAACTTCTTCTTGCTCATCACCCTCCGGGTTCGTCAGTTCAACGGGGCGGAAACCGACACCGCTGACTGACTCACGAATCGTGTTTACACAATCCTGAGTTTGAACGTGATGTTCGCGCGCGAAGTGGTTGAATAAGCCACACCAACCTTTATTTGTGCCGTCATTGTGCGCTTGGAAGTAAGGACAAGAAGCGCATGTTGCAGGCGAAATTTGCGGCTCAAGCGTCTGCTGAGTCATAATGAATTTAGCCTCTATAAACGATGGTCTAGAAAAGGCGCCTGTGTCCTGAGAAAACCAAAGCGCCTTTTCTATGTCTTCTAATATAAGTGCATACTTTGCACTTGTCAACCATTTACTTTGCACTTATAGTAGATTTATGGAGGTGAGTTAAACATGGCTGTGAAAGTTAGAAAAATTGAACGCAAAGAAATTGAAACGCCCGAATTGCCTAAGCAAATCGCTCAGGCTCAGAAAGAATCTGGGAAGCCCGTTTCAGAAATATGTCAGGCAGTTGGATTTAGCCGAACTTACTGGTATCAACTTGTAAATGGTCGTGAAGAAGCGATTGCTGAAGAGACGCTCCGCAAAATCGAAGAGGTATTGGGCGTAGATTTTGGAGTATATTTTTGATGGCAATCGCTCAGAAGTAAATACTGGGTGCTGTATTAATTGTTACTCATAATTAAAAAGTCCTTTAATTAACGGTTTTTGGCAAAAGGCGCCTTGTTTCCAGACAGCAGGCGCCTTTTTACATATCGTCTAATTGCTTTCTCAGTGTCTCCAATTCCGCATCAACCACATCATCCAAACTAGTTTCCTTCAAGTGCGTTTCAAATGTAAGCGCTGGAGTATTTGCAGCAATCTCTTTACCTCGCTTCTCCATCTCTTCAAGCCTTTGAAACGCTGTTTTCGGTACAAAGCTGCTAGGCAGTGTACTTTGCGTTGATACATTCGCGGTTTTTGGTAAGAATTGTGTCGAGGTCGTTGGCTTCTTTTTTCGCAGCAAGTGTGGTTCCATTGCCATACAAACCGCGCAGATGGTTTGGTTCTCGAAATCGTGAACGAGATTTCTGACCTTGAACCAGTGCCAATCGTGACATTTATTATTAGCATCAGCGTCATCAATCGGCAAAACCAAGGCTTCGCCTGCACGCGGTAGCCACCTACAATCAGAAAACTCTGCTACTAGTTTGCGTCCTGTTTCGTGTCCCCAAACGAGCCGAAGCTTGAAATCTAAGGGGTTTGCGGTTGTAAAAGGTACTTTCATCAATAATTTTTTGGCGTTCTTTAAACTCATTAAGCCCAAAAACAGGCGCCTGCTAACAACCCACCTTCTAATACGAAGATGACTAAATTAACCAAAACTCTTGTATTAGCTTAGAATTTTGATAAAGCGCGCGGCAAGTTTTATGAGCATTCAAGTTATAGACCAGCCACTAGAAGAAAGAGTAGTAACATTACGAGGTGTAACGTGGGAGCGATTTAAGGCAATCGAGGCGCCGCTCTTAGATAACCATGATGTCAAATTAACTTATTTAGCAGGGGTGCTAGAGATTATGTCACCAATTGGACGCGAGCATGAGTATATAAAAAGTACCTTGTCTTTGCTGCTGGAAACTTACATGAGAAAGAAGGGAGTGAGGTTTTATAAGCGCGGCGGTTTTACTTTAGAGGCGCCGGGTTACGCTTCGGGTACACCTGACGAGTCTTACTGTATTGGTAGAGACAAACAAATACCTGATATTGTTATTGAAGTTATTGTTAGCAGTGGCACTATTAACAGAAAGGAGTTATACAAGCCCCTAAGAGTGCCGGAAGTTTGGTTTTGGAAGTCTGGAGAGTTGCGTATATTCCAATTAGACCCAGCCGCAATACACGTTGGCGAACATTTTGAATATAAAGAGGTTGACCGTAGTAGATTTTTTCCAGACTTAGACCGTGCCCTATTACTTAAATACCTTGGCTATACTGACCAATATGACGCTGTAAAGGACTTTAGAAAGGAATTGCGCGATGGCGAGCAACCAACCTGACCATCAATCACCGGTTTTCGATTTAGGCGCCGAAGCTTTATATATTATCGTTGACAATATTTTTATTATATTGAGCTTCAAGATAGCCGGACGCAGTACAGCGTATTCGAGTGCTTCTTAACTAGGGTACAATTTACTCAACTACAAATTAAAGTAGAGAAATTAATCAAGCCAAATGAAGACTCCGTGAGAGTATATGTATTGGACGCTGGGTCTGTAAAATGAACAATTACTTATGGTTCCGAAAAACCTAGACAAGAACAAGTTATAGTTTTATGATTAAGCAATCAGCTTGATGTTTCGTAAATCGAAGCGAGGACAAAAACCCTAGGGGTTTCACGAAAAACGTCAGAACCTTGACAACATAATAGTTTAAGCGTTTTCAATGCTGAGACTAATGCCAATAAGTCTCAATAATCACGGCTGAAATCAAGCCAATTTTAGGTTTCACGAAAACCCTCTGTAGAACGCTTACCCTGTAAGGGTTACAGCGTGCGGGCTTTAATAGTTACGAATCCCGTCATCGGGACTGAAACCAACCACAATCTGAAGAGACTCAAGAAAAATCAGCCTTTAATAGTTACGAATCCCGTCATCGGGACTGAAACTTGTTGGTTCGGTTTTCATTCGTAACCAACACGAGCTTTAATAGTTACGAATCCCGTCATCGGGACTGAAACTTGACTTGTTGAATGGGAGTTTTAACCCGGAAAGTTCTTTAATAGTTACGAATCCCGTCATCGGGACTGAAACTAATTTTGAGGGAAATCGGTTTCTCTCGGAATTTAAAAGCCTTTAATAGTTACGAATCCCGTCATCGGGACTGAAACCTTGGCGTGGTCGGCTGCCAAGCGTACACCACGAGACTTTAATAGTTACGAATCCCGTCATCGGGACTGAAACGATTCATGATGACATAAGTATCACCAGTTCTAAACTTTAATAGTTACGAATCCCGTCATCGGGACTGAAACTTAATCTATGGCGTAGACACCTCGATGACCCTAAACTTTAATAGTTACGAATCCCGTCATCGGGACTGAAACATGATTTGGCAATAATCCCACAATTCAGCCCTAGAATCGACTTTAATAGTTACGAATCCCGTCATCGGGACTGAAACTTAATTACTCCGAGTAAAGCCAAGTCAATACCTTGCAACTTTAATAGTTACGAATCCCGTCATCGGGACTGAAACACTTTAATGAAAGAGGATTCACCGAATGATTCAGCTTTAATAGTTACGAATCCCGTCATCGGGACTGAAACGCCTAAAAGCTTATCGGCGGCAACGCATACCTCTACCTTTAATAGTTACGAATCCCGTCATCGGGACTGAAACACAGAAAGTTGATTAGAGCAATTTTTATAGATTTGCCTTTAATAGTTACGAATCCCGTCATCGGGACTGAAACCTATAGTTTCTAACCTTGCCAAACATCTCCAAGGTCTTTAATAGTTACGAATCCCGTCATCGGGACTGAAACTTGATTCTCCCGCTGCTACCGAGAATCTTGAAAATCTTTAATAGTTACGAATCCCGTCATCGGGACTGAAACTTAACCGAAACCAAACAACAATCTGGCTATAACCTAAACTTTAATAGTTACGAATCCCGTCATCGGGACTGAAACGATATCAATCGCTTGCTGATACTTCAATAGGCGCCCCAGCTTTAATAGTTACGAATCCCGTCATCGGGACTGAAACTCGTTCTCACTGTAAGTTTCAATGATTTCTCTCAACTTTAATAGTTACGAATCCCGTCATCGGGACTGAAACAATTAAACGGTAGAAAAATACCGCATGGATATGTCACTTTAATAGTTACGAATCCCGTCATCGGGACTGAAACCATCGATTATTCTTTTCTGAGAGAGGTAACGGCGTTTTTGGCTTTAATAGTTACGAATCCCGTCATCGGGACTGAAACATTTATACATTGATTTAGATAGCACAGCAGCTACTACGCTTTAATAGTTACGAATCCCGTCATCGGGACTGAAACTTCCTGAAATGTTGCTATCCCATATTATTTCTTGCTTTAATAGTTACGAATCCCGTCATCGGGACTGAAACTCTATTAACTGCCAGCGCCCCTCAGTCTCTAGCAACTTTAATAGTTACGAATCCCGTCATCGGGACTGAAACATTTGACGGATTTTAGCTGTAAACCAGGATTCAATCTTTAATAGTTACGAATCCCGTCATCGGGACTGAAACCATTTACAAAACCTGTTTTTAATTTAAAAACAGGTTCTTTAATAGTTACGAATCCCGTCATCGGGACTGAAACCATACTATTGTTTTCGTCTAGGAAGTCGCATAACTCCTTTAATAGTTACGAATCCCGTCATCGGGACTGAAACCTTTATTTTCCCTACCTATAATCCGTGTGGTTCTTTCCGCTTTAATAGTTACGAATCCCGTCATCGGGACTGAAACTAATATCTGAGCTAAGTCATAATCCGTAATTCTACAAACTTTAATAGTTACGAATCCCGTCATCGGGACTGAAACTCATCTACAACAATCATGCTGTAGTTAAACTTTAACTTTAATAGTTACGAATCCCGTCATCGGGACTGAAACTTGTAATAAAATCTAGCATCGAATTGAGTTTGGTAATCTTTAATAGTTACGAATCCCGTCATCGGGACTGAAACAAAAGATTGGACAGTCGGAACGAACCATTATAATCTACTTTAATAGTTACGAATCCCGTCATCGGGACTGAAACTTCAAAAGCAGCACTTCCCAAGGAGGTTGTGGATAAGTATCGGACTCAGTACAAAATTTAACAATCATCCAACATGTGTTGAATTTACGTAAAGGAAATGGTAAAAGCTTTAGCGCACGGTTTGACCAGATTAACTAGAAGTTAGCGTATAAGTTCCAAATCTTTTGAATTTCTTCTGCCATTTGTTGACGTAAGTCCCAAGGGAATAAAACTTCAACTTTTGAACCTAAAGCTCGTAGCCATCTAAGTACGTAATAATCTGTTACTCGGTAATAAACTTGGTAATAAGCATCTGTACTTGGACGTGATTTAAAAGCTTTGAGTATATTTTTTTGTCCTGGGTCTTGTGTATGTTGTTGAATTAACTCAGATACAGTTTGATATTCAATTGGCTTAAAGGTTTCGTGAACGTTTATTCCTTTTACATAATTCTCATCAAAATCCTGATCAAATCGTAATATCATCAGTGATTTCGTTTTGTAAAAGTCGCATCCCCAAGCTTCTTTTAGTTTATTGTTTACAGTTTTTGGAGTAGGTAATTCATCAGCTTTATGTTGTTCTCTTAATAACTGTGGAACACGCGGGTCTTGCCATTCTAATAATTCTATACTTTGGGATATAATTCTATCAAGACGATATTTATACCAGTTGATATCATCTTTTGGAGTTCGACCATAAGCACAAAGATACTTAGCGTATTCCATGAAGTATATACATACTGGATATACGGCACACTCCTTTATCTTATTTTGGTGTGCGCTATAATAAGATAACAGTATAGGTTGTATTTTTCCAGAATCCCAAATCTCTTGTAATTGGCTTTGAATTTCGTCTACTGCATCTTGTATAGAGCTAGATTCGGGTACAACATAATCAACGTACAAAAAGACGCGGTGATTGTCTTCGTCTATATCTTCGGAAAATTCTTCTGCTAAAAGTGGGTATCTTGGGTCGAGGAAGCTAAACATACCCAATGCTCCAGCGATATATGCTTGTTTTGTTTGCGTTAAATTACTTGTTATATTTTTTGAAGTGGTAAATATTTTTAATTCTTCAACCTGACAGAAATGTTTACTTCTTCCTGTTACATTCTCTAGTTGCTTTAAACATTTTCGGTTTACTAATAAATCGAAGTCACTTTGCAGCGATTTACGAACCTGAGCGAACAAACGTTCTTCTAAAAGTTGGTCTATATCGGAGTCAGCTATGGATATTTGTTTCTGCAAAGCAGTTCGCCATTCATCCAAATTAACTTCAAAATCGATTAGCCACTGTTTGGTTGTTTTATTGCAAGCGCAGTTAGGGTCTTGATGATTTTGTATATCTTCTTGTTTTTCGTCTTTGTGTGTTTTGCTGAAAAACGCTTGGCGCCATTCATTATAAGTAAAGCTATCTCCAATAGCGTATTCATTGTCACTGTATAGCCAACGTAACAATACCCATAGCCGAAGTGCGCGGGTAAGGTTCTGGATTTGGTCTAGCGAGCCTTTAGCTAAGTTTTGTAAATGCTGGGGATGAGGAAGACTATGGCAGTTGAGATTCATATGAGTTAGGCTATCTTAAGTGTTATTACCAAGTTAGCAGGTATTGGAAGGGGGGTCTTCCGGTAGGGTGTAATCTTGGGAATATGAAGTTGAAAAGGAATACATCTACGCTATGAGTATAGCTGAACCAAACACTAACAATTTAGACCAAGTAGACCATTTGTTTCTTCTTGTCGGTGAGAACCCTTTACCGAACTATGTTGCAGCGAAGGTTTTACTGAAAGAGAATGGAACGGTTTATCTGGTACATAGTACTAATACGTCAGGTGAAGCAGGTATTTTAGAGAGGAAGTTAAAACCTATTAAGGTTAAGACTATTTCTCTAGGCAATAAAGAAGGTGATTCTAAATACATTAGAGATACTATTGGGGGACATATAGAAAGTCTTAAAAAAAGTTCAAATGAGTTGAATTTGGGGATAAATTACACTGGTGGGACGAAGGCAATGTCTGTAAATGCTTACCGCGCAATGTTGGATGCTGTAAAAGATTACAATCCTCAGTATAGTTATTTGGATGCGCGCAATTTACGAATGTTGATTGAGCGTGAGGATAAATCCCCTAGTGCAATTCCTGTTGATGTTAAAGTCAACTTTGCAGAACTTTTTAGTTTACATAATTTACGATGGAAGCAAAGTAATCCGCCAAATTATACTCCTATATTATATAATGTTGCAAAAGAGTTTCTTAATGCTTATTTATCAGATACTTCAAAAGGTGCCTCAAGTATAGCAGGACAGTGGCAGAATTGGTGTAGAGATAAATTGGAATATGGAAGGAAGGATGAAGATAATTTTTGGAGTGAAAATTTAATCCAAGCTAATACTATTGTTAGCTTAAATTCAGTACCGGAAAAGATTAAAGTTATTTTAGATAATTTTGATGTTTTGGATAAGAAAGGAAATTTGGATTTGGGAAGTTTTAAAAATAAGGGTTTTGCTCAATATTCTGATGCTTGTGCTTGGTTAAGTGGTATTTGGTTAGAGCATTATGTTTTGGGCATGGTAAAGAGTGTTGTTTCTGGGTTCCCTGCTATTCATGAGTGTGCTATGTCTTTTCATATTGATGACCCAGGTAATAGCAATAGTAGATATGATAGGTTTGAGTTTGATGTCGCTTTTATGCGGGATTATCAGTTGTTTGCTTTATCTTGTACTACTGCTGGTACCAAGCCTATTTGTAAGCAAAAGTTGTTTGAAGCTCATTTAAGAGCAAGGCAGTTAGGTGGTGATGAAGCAAGGGTTGCTTTGGTTTGTTTTAATAATTATCCTGGTGGTATTGAGCGTGATTTAGCAGTTACTTTAAGGGATAAGAAAGTTGTTGTTTTTGGTAGTAAAGACCTTCAACCTGATAAGTTTAAGAAAAAGTTGAAGCAATGGATTGAAATTAATAGCCCAGTGTTATAGGTTTGACTATGAATGAATATATTGCAACTGTAATTGATACGACGGGGATTCAATCTTATATTTTTGGCAGTAATCGTTTACGCGAAAATATTGGTGCCTCTTTTATTGTAGAGCAAACTACTAATGATTGGGTAAGGTCTATTCTCAAATCTGAGTTTGGTGCAAATGCATATACATACAAAGCTGGTTTGGAAGCTGGTTTGGAGGAAAAACGCATTGAGCAAGATAACCTTGATGCTGAGTTGGTATATACTGGTGGTGGTAATGCGGTTGTTATATTTAAACAGAAAGACGATGCCGTTAGGTTTACTAAAGCTTTGAGTGAGAAAGTTTTGAAGGATGCTCCCGGTTTGAGAATTGTGGTAGCTCATAGTGGCTATTTTGAATGGGGGGAGAGGTTAGCGGATATTGTTGATGAGTTGATGAAGGAGTTGGAACGCAAGAAACGCGCATATAATCCTTCGACTCCTCTGCTTGGTTTGGGCGTTACTGCAAATTGTCTTTCTACAGGTTTGTCTGCGATTGATGTTAGTGATAATTTTGGTGTTCCTACTAGTTACCCTGTTTCTAGGGAAATTGTTGAGAAGCTGAGAGTTGTTGATTCTAAGAATAAAGCTCCTGCTAATGAAAAGCTTAAAAGTTTGATTTTTCAGGATTTACAGCATGATTATGAAATTCCATATGATGTTGATGATTTAGGTCGGTCGGAAGGAGAAAGTAGTTATATTGCTATTGTTCATGCTGATGGAAATGGGATGGGGAAGCGTTTTAAGCAATATGGCAAGGGTAAGTCTGATCGTGAATATATTATTGATATGCGTAAGTTGTCAGAAACTGTTAACGAAGCTGGTATTGAAGCTCTAAAAGCTGTTGCAAGGAAAGTTGTTCAATTATCTAATGGTGATTTACAGGAAGAGTTTTCTATTACGCAAAGAGATGGTAAGAAATATTTACCTTTCCGTCCCCTTGTTTATGGGGGTGATGATGTTACGTTTGTTTGTGATGGCCGTTTAGGGTTGTCTCTTGCTGCACTATATCTTAAAGAATTTGAATC
Organism: Calothrix sp. FI2-JRJ7; assembly: GCA_019359675.1. Lineage (GTDB taxonomy): Bacteria > Cyanobacteriota > Cyanobacteriia > Cyanobacteriales > Nostocaceae > Dulcicalothrix. The sequence goes on along the minus strand of JAHHGX010000080.1, from coordinate 85,654 downwards.
TAAAAAAATTGCAGATGGTAAAGATTTAACTGCTTGTGCGGGTATTGCTATTGTTAAAACACATTACCCATTTGCTAGAGCTTATCAATTAAGTGAAGCGCTATGCAGAAATGCTAAAATTTTTATGCGTGAGGAGAAGGAACGTTTAGGATGTAAGGATTTTTCTGCTTTGGATTGGCATCTTGCAGCTAGTGGATTATCTGGTTCTATTAGCCAAATTCGTCAACGTGAGTATGAAGTTTTTGAAGGTTGTTTGACTATGCGACCTATGTACTTGTATTCTGATGATGATTGGCGTAATTGGGAAGATTTTACTACAGTTGTAAATAAGTTTAATATGGATGATAATTGGGCTGGTCGTCGTAATAAGGTTATAGCTTTACGGGAACATTTACGTCAAGGTAAGGATAAGACAAAGCAGTTTTTACAGCTTTGTGGTTTAACTGAACAGTATTTACCACGTTATGAAAAGTCAACAAATGATGATTTTTATAAATGTGGTTGGGTTGATAGGGAGGGTGAAAGAGTTTGTGGTTATTTTGATGCAATTGAAGCTTTAGAGTTTTATGTTTCTTTATGTGAGAAGAGTTAATGGAGATTTATAAATTTAAAATGCGACTGCTTAGTGATGCGACTTTTGGACGTGGTGATGGGGTTGCAGGTTTGGTTGACCAGGAAGTTGAGCATGATGTAAATGGTTTTCCTTATTTGCGGGGAAGAACTTTGAAGGGGTTGCTGAGTGAGGAATGTGATAATGTCATTTCTGTGCTTGGGGAAAGTTCTTCGCGATGGCAAGTTGTTGCGGAAGATTTGTTTGGGGTATCTGGTAGTACGCTAGGTACTACTTCTAAAATGCATGTTAGCGATGCTTGTTTACCTGAGAAGTTGCGAGAAGTCGTAGGTTTGCAGCTTAAACAAGAGGAGTACCGAGAGAAGAATAATAGAAGTTATGTGAGAAAGCTAACTAAGTTTGATGTTCTTTCTTCTCTGACTAGTATTCGTCGTCAAACTGCTATTAATACGGTGAGTGGTGTTCCTGTGGAAACTAGTTTGCGTGCAAGTCGGGTTATTGTACGAGATTTGTGTTTTACTGCGGAGCTTTTTTTTGAGGAAAAACCAACTAAGGATATGTTAGCTCTTTTAGCGGTAGGAACTTTGGCTTTAAGACGGGTTGGTAGTGGACGTAACCGAGGACGTGGTTTTGTTTGTTGTACTTTACATGATTTTCAGAGTGTTGATGTTACCCAAAAGCATTTTCGTGATTTTGAGCAGGGGGTGTAAAGATGAAGGTTATTACTTTTCTACTACATACTAAGCAACCTATTTTAGTAACTTCGTTTCAAGGAGATCCAAATAGTGATGTGTCTTTTTCTTATATTCCCGGAAGTGTGATTAGGGGGTTGTTGATTAGTCGTTATCTGCAAGGGTGTGGATTAGGTAAGAATGATGATATTTTGGCTTTACCGGATGTAAAGCGGTTGTTTTTTAGTGGGGAAAGTCGTTATTTAAATGCTTATTTATATAGCCAGGAAAAAGATAAGCGAACTTTACCTGTACCTTTATCTTGGTTAAAGATAAAAGATGATAAGTATTCTAGATATGGAGAAATGAATGTTTATGATTTTAGTTATCGGCGCCATAATGAGAATTTATCGTATAAGTCGTTAGATGAGGGTTTTTGTTGCATTGTTGATGATGACAGGGATATTATATTGTACCAAGAAGGGCGCCATATTAATATCCACAATATGCGGAATCGGAAAAAAGGTAAAGGGATTGATGGCAGCGGCGCCGTTTTTCGTTATGATGCGTTATTAGCTGGACAAACTTTTCAAGCTGCGATTATTTGCGATAACTCAGATGATGTTGAAAAAATTAAACCTTTATTGGAACCGAGTCAGGTTTGGTTGGGTGGTTCCCAAAGTGCAGGTTATGGATATATAGAAATTGATAATGTTGAAGAGTTTGATAATTGGAGTGAGTTAGGTATTGATGCTTCTTTGCGTGGAGGAAGAAAATTACTTCGTGTTACCCTGCTAAGTGATTTAATTTTACTGGATAAGTGGGGTCATTATATAGTTAACCCTGAAGCTGAGTTGGTAACTGAGCTTCTACAAGAATATTTAGATGTAGGTTTAGAATTACAGGATAGTTATACTAGCACCGTTCTTGTCGGTGGTTTTAACCGTAAATGGGGATTACCTTTACCCCAAGTACCAGCTTTTGCATCAGGTAGCGTTTTTGTATTTAGTTATAGTGGAGAATTAAAAGCAGAGAAAATTCTAAATCTGGAAAATAGAGGTATTGGAGAAAGAAGGGTTGATGGTTTTGGCAGAGTCGCAATTAATTGGTTGGAGGAACTTCCATATTTTATAGCTAAGTTGCTTGATAATGATGTTGAATTGGAAGAAGCAAAGCTAGAAGCAAAGAGCGAAGACCAGAATATTGCAGTGAAAATGGCAGAAAGGTTGTTAGCACAGAAGCTAGATAGGTTGCTTTTGGAAAAAGTTGATAGTCTTTATTTTAATCCTTGCAGGTTAACTAATAGTCAACTTTCTCGGTTAATGATTGTTGCTCAACAGTCTTTAACTGAAAAAACAAAGAGTCTTGTGTTGGAGTTGTTGAAAAAACTGCCTAGAAATGCAAATAGTCAATTTGAAGATTCAAAACTTGATGGTGTTTCTTTCAAGAGAAAGATTATTGAATGGTTGGATAACCCAAGTTCGTGGATAGACTCGCAGCATTTACAAGTTTCTATAGCTGGGGAAGGTGCTGCGTCGGAGGTGGTTGAGAAGTTAAAGCTTGAGTATACGTTACGGTTAATCATCGCTATTGCCAAACAAGCGACTAAGGATAAAAAATATGAGTAGAGAACGTATTTCTAGAAATATTGTTAAGCGTATAATTGTAGATGGTGTTTTAGTTTTGGATACACCGACTTGCCTAAGTAATGGCGATGCAGAAGGCACCACGGATATGATGTTATTGCGTGATAGCATTAGTGATAAGGCTTTGCTGACTGGTTCCTCAATAGCTGGAGCGTTGCGTAATTATTTGCATGAGTATGAATGTAATTATGGGAGCAATGAAACCAGGAGTAATATGTCCACTAAGTTATTTGGAGATTTATTTGCTTATAAAGATGAGAATGAGAGAAATCTTTCAGAACCGAGAAAAATTCAACTTAGAGAACAAGATACTCAAAGTCCTTTGATAATTAATGAATCAATTAGTACTAAAGTTCCTCGTGTTGAGTTAAGAGATGGAGTTAAGATAGATGGGAAAACGGGTACTGCTTTGGATAAAAAGAAATATGATTTGGAACTTTTATCAGCAGGAACTCAGTTTTCTCTTAGGTTTGAGCTTTTAATTGAAAGCGATAAGGATGAAGTTTTGTTAAAACAAGCACTGAGTATAGTTTTGGAGGGGTTGAAAAAAGGTGAAATTGGTATTGGAATGAAAAAACGACGAGGTTTTGGAAAATGTCATGTGGAAGAATGGCAAATCTGGGAATTTGATTTAACTAAAAAGAGTGACTGTATTGCTTGGTTGACTTTTGAACGTTGGGGTACACAACCTCATAGTAGTAAGCAATTACAAAATGTGAAGAGAGAACAGATTGATAAACGTAATCGTCTTTTTATCACCGCTAATTTTAAGCTTGTTACTCCTTTACTTATTCGTTCTAATCAAACTTTAATTCAAAACAAATGTTCTGCTGATACTGTACATTTGCATTCGTATCGGAAGGGTGGAAATAAACCCATTGTATCTGGCACCAGTATAGCAGGAGTTTTATGGCATCGTGCGGAAAGAATTGTTAAGACTTTAGATAAAGATTTGAAAATTGTAAATGAGTTGTTTGGTTTTGTGGATGAAGAGACTAAGGAAGCTAAAGCAAGTCGTTTACTGGTAGATGAAACAATTATAGAGAATACTTCTGAACTGGTGCAAAGTCGAATTGCTATCGACCGTTTTACAGGTGGAGCGTATCATGGAGCATTATTTCAAGAACAACCTATTTATCCTGCTCAGGTAAAAGAGGATGATAAGAAGAAGAAGGATAAAAATAAGTATAAGAAAAATCCAGATGAAAGTAGAAAGGATGTGAATATTAGTTTAAAAATAGAGTTACAAAACCCAAAAGAGTACGAAATTGGTTTATTGCTTTTATTACTTAAGGATTTATGGGTGAGTGATTTACCTATTGGTGGTACTAGTAGTATTGGTAGGGGACGTTTACAAGGTTTGGAGGCAAGAATCGTTTGGTATAATTGTAATTCTGGGTCGTTGGAAGAGAAGCGGAGTATTTTTGAGAATCAGGGAAAGTTGATAATTAGTGAGCAGGATAAACAAAGATTAGAGTATTTTGTAGAAAAATTGGTAGAGCAGGTATGATAAGTCAAGATTTATGCCAGGAAATTTCTACGCAAGGTATTAAAGATTCGTTAGAAAACTGGTTGAAGCAACAAGCTATAACTAAAGATTACCATTTACCGTATTTGTTAGCTCATGCATTGGATGGAGTTATTTGGGGTTTTTTTGAAGCTGACTCATGCATTCTTAGCACTTCTACACAAGCTTTTCCAGAATGTGATTTTGCTTCTTTAAATTTATCAAGTTTACAGCAATGTCGTGTTTTTGGCAGTGCTGGTGAAATTTTACTATGGAATGTTGATGGAGAATGGCGCGCGCGTTTGATTTTAGAAACGAATGTGTCTAAACTGGTTACTGATAAAGAAATTGGTGTAATACAGGAAAAGCAAATTCTTTGGGGAACACAAGGAAGGTTAAGTGAGTGTGGTAAGTTTACGTTACTTGCAGATGGTTCTCAGGGACTTAAACATGCTGTTCCTATTGCTGTAAGCAAAACAGCATTTAAAAAAGATGCGAATAAGCTATATCGTCCAATTCGTCTAGAGTTACATCATTATTATAATTATGATAAGGATGGGGTAGCTCGTATTTTTCTCAGTCGTTTAGTTAATATAGAGAGTAATAATAAATGATTCCAAGACATATTAAAGAAGTTTCTCCACAACGTAAAGCAGTAGCTCCATATAATTTTGTCGAGTTACATAATAAAGTTGTTCCAGCAGAGTTGGAAGCAGACGGTAGTTTACGCGCGCATGACCGTTACTATTCTGACCGTTATACTGGTAAAATTGTATGTACTTTAAAAACTGAATCTCCTTTATATACTCGTTGTGGTTTAAATAAAGATGATTTTGCAAACTTTGGAGATAAGAGTAATGAAGAGTTAACTTCTGAAGAGCGCGAAAAATATGCTCAGTTTTTCCAGCATCCTAATAATGAAAACCCTGTTTTACCAGGTAGCAGTTTGCGAGGAATGTTTAGGAATATAGTAGAGATTATCAGTTTTAGTAAAATTGAACGTGTATCTGAGCAAGATAAGTTTTTCTTTCGTGCAGTTGCTGCTGAAAGTGATGACCCATTAGGCAATATATATAAGGATACGATAAAAAATTCTGTTAAAGCTGGGTATTTAGAAAAGCGTGGTGATAAATGGTTTATTCGTCCAGCTACTGAGCATAATAATAAATCTTTTTTAAAAATTAAAGAGCAAGATATTAATGATATTAATAGAGCAAATCTTCCTTCATTAATTATAATGGAGAAGGATGAATATTTGCCTCAATATATAAAAATTAATGTCAAATTGGATGAAGAAAATATCATTGTTAGTGAAGGTGAGGTAGTTGGTAGTCGTCAAGGTTATTTAGTAACTAGCGGTAATATGCTAGAAACATTGAATGTTACAGAAGCAGAGCGTAGAAGATTACTTCGTCGTAAAGAAGGCCGTAAAAATCATTATATTGTATTGGAACGATCAAAGGCGCCTGCTCTTGAAATTAGCGAAGATGCTATCCGTGATTATTGTAATGCACTAACTGACTTTCAACAAGGAAAGCTGTTTGAAGATAATCCCAGGAACAAATTTAGTAAAAGTATGGGGTTTTTGAAACTAGATAGACCTGTTTTTTATTGTACACCTGAAGAATCAAGCTCAGTAGTAACATTATTTGGTCAAAGTCCGAACTTTCGTATTCCTTATTTATCTAAAAATACTGGTAGAGCAGCATCAGCAGTTGATTTTGTTCCAAAACAGATTGGAAAATCTGAAATAATTGATATAACAGATGCCATTTTTGGATTTGTGAGAGATAAGAAAGCTAAAGAGCAGTCTCGTGCAGGACGTGTTTTTTTTAGTGATGCTCTATATAAAGGTGATGAAGATGGTATTTGGTTAACTAACGATATAATCACACCTCGTATTCTCGCTAGTCCTAAACCGACAACATTCCAGCATTATTTAGTACAGAAGGAATGCAATAAGGAAAATCTCAAACATTACGCGAGTGACCCAGATGTCGATACTGTAATTCGGGGTCATAAACTTTACTGGCACAAAGGAGATGTTAGGATAGAAAAAATTAGAGAGAACCTGCCAGAAGAGGAAATTGAAAATAAGCAGTCGCAATATACTAAAATTAAACCAATTAAATCTGGAGTTACTTTTGAGTTTACTATTAGCTTTGAGAATTTAACAGATGTAGAGTTAGGTGCCTTATTATGGACATTAAGCTTAACCTTACCAGTAGGAGAAAAGGAAAAAAGACAATTACTTAGTTTAGATGCGAAGGAAAGGTACTCCTTTTCTTTGGGTATGGGTAAACCATTAGGGATGGGTGCTGTAGGAATTGAGAAGTACGAGCTGCATCTGAATGAGCGATATCGTAATGAACCCAAGCAACGTTATACAAAACTATTTGATGGTGATAAATGGTTAATTGGAGACCGTCCTGCTACTCATGATGAGTGTGCTAACTGCATTAACCGTTTTGAAGACTATATAACAAGTGAAATTAATAAACTTGATTATCCACAAGATTATAACGTAACAGAAACTGAAAAGTTAAAATTAAAAGATATACCACGCATAAAAATGTTGCTTCTCATGCTGAGATGGGATAAATATCCACCAGTTGATATAAGAACAAGATATATGGAAATTAAAAGGAGCGTTAGAGAAAGTTATCTTTGTAACCCAGTTAAAGCTGAGGATGAAACAGTTAACGAATATAAATGTCGTTTAGTACTTCCTAGTCCTTTCCAAGTGATGGATATACAGGGTCAAGATAACCGTATTCATACAGAACCAGATGAAAGTATATCTTTAGAGCAAGAAACTAATCAAGTAAAAACAGCGTTATCTCATTTTACGATTGGTCAAATTTTAGATGCTACAATTACTAAAATAAAAGGTAATGATGTCACATATAAGTTTTTAGACAATAAGAATAGAACTACTGGAGAAAAGAAAAAAATCAAGTCTTTACAGGAAGGGCAAGCAGTGAAGATTAAAGTTACAGATCTAAAAGAAGACGGTGATGTTAAAAATGTTAAGTTATATTTAGGATGAAGTCAATAAGAGTATGCCAAAAACAAAACCTTTTAAAAAGCTACTAGAACAAATGGCGTCAGAGAAAAGGGCAAAAATATAAGCTGCTGTTCAACAAGCTTTACTCAACCCCACCATGCAACAACAAAATTTGCAAGCAATACTAAGATTAGTGCAGCTATTGGCTGAAGAGCGATACTCTAGAAAGAGTAAAGGCTTTTGCCACTAAATTTCCAGATATGCATTATATTGATTTTGAGCTTGAACTAAAACCTGGTGTGAATTGTCAAATGAGATTTGGGGTAAAGTTCAAGAATTAGTTATTCTTCAAAAAATTGTATTCTAAGTTAGAATTTTCCGGTTTTTTGAAAAGTTTGTGATTTACTGAATATACCTTCTGTCCGGAAAATATTAATAATAGGAGAAACCGGAGAGTGACAGGAGAGGGGTATCTTTGATAAACCGCGCGTCTACTTTTATGGACATTCCCTATCTGTTTCAAACTCTCACTACCTATAACCCGCGCGCTTTCCAAACACAAACTATTACTAGCATTCTTCTTAAGGGGCAAAATACTCTACTTCGGGCGCCTACTGGTTCTGGAAAAACTGAGACTGCAATAGCACCGTTCCTCTTTGCTAAGACCTTTAACCTCGATTTTCCCAATAAGTTAATTTACGTTGTTCCTTTGCGAACGCTTGCAAATAGCTTGCGTCAGCGAACAGAAGAATTAGTTGCGCGCTGGTCACAGGTTCATAAATTAACTTATCCTGTTGTAGTAACTTTGCAAACTGGGGAGAATCCTGAAGACCCACGTTTTGAGGGTGATATTGTTTTCTGCACTATTGACCAAATGTTAAGCAGCTTTTTAAATATTCCTTATTCGGTTGGTCGTGGTTCTGCTAATATCAACGCAGGCGCCATTTTTACGTCTTACTTGGTGTTTGATGAATTACACCTTCTAGACCCTGAACGTTCTTTTACAACTGTTTTGAAAGTATTGCAGCAAGTTAAAGGTATTTCACCGTTTCTGTTAATGACAGCGACTTTAACTGATGAGCTAGCAAGTCAAATTAAAAGTGTGGTAGATGTTTAATATATTGGGATTTGAAATTATTTGTTAAAAACGCGCGTCTCTACATCTACGTCGTTTACAAATTAATCAGTAACACTATATACCAATGGAAATTATCCAAGTAGCAAACACCGACTTACAACTAGTTGAAGCAAACCGTTGTCGTACTTTCCGCGCGCTTTCTAAACCTCTAACTGCACAAGTTATTTGGGATGACATCCGCGTGCATCAACGCAAGCGAGTAATAGTTATATGTAATACTGTCTCTTATGCACAGGCATTATATAAAGACTTAGAAGCACTCGACTTTGACTTTGAACTAAATATTACCCTGCTTCATTCCAGGTTTTTACCTGAACACCGCGCGGCAAAAGAGTCTTTTCTCAAAGAAGCGTTTGCTCAGAATTGGCAATTAGATGATATAGGCGCCTGCCATGTTCTAATATCTACACAGGTTATCGAAGCAGGGATTAATATTACCTCTGAAGTTATGCATGTTCAGCTTTGCCCGATAAATTCACTACTGCAACGTGCGGGACGCTGTGCGAGGTTTAATGGTGAACAAGGAGAGGTTTTTGTTTATCGTTCGGTGGAAGTTAATCAGGGAAATATAGAATTAGCTGAGGCAGATATTGACCCAGAAGCACAAGATAATCAAGAGAATAAAATTAGCTTTTTGCCATATCCTAAAGAAACATGTGAGCTTACATGGCAAGTGTTAGAAACACATACTAACTCTGACATTGTAAATCAAAACGTTGGTTTTAGGCTTGAGAAAGAATGGATAAATCAAGTTCACTCACAAGAAGATTTATTAGGAGAAAAGCGCAGACAAAATAGTCGGATTGAGTTTGAGCAAAACTTTGAAGATGCTGTTTTTAAAGGAGAGGAACATACTGCGCGAGAATTGATACGAAATGTAGATAGTCGTAGTATTTTTACTTGGGATAACTCAATTATTACAGATTTTGATACAGAAACTATTGACCCTAATCAATTACTGCCTTTCTCAGTTCCTATTTCGACTTTATGCAAAGCTTGGCGAGATTTTAAAGAAAGCCTAGACTTTGGCACCGATTGGATTTTTAAACGAATTGAGGCGCCGCAAAGAGATAAATCAGAAACTTACGCAGAACCTAATTGTACTCCAATTACTTCGCGTGAATTCTTAATTAGCAGTATTCGGATATTAGTAAATCCTCGGTTTATTGCCTATGACGAGCATATTGGATTACAAATAGGTATAGATGTATTTGGTAATGGTTTTCAATCTCCAGCCAAGCAAGAGAAAGAAGCGACTAGCCAGTACTGCTACAAAATGGATAATTATGTAGGACACTTAGTATTAATGTGGAAATGCTGGCGCCAACCTTTTACAACCACTATCATCAAAAATGGTGTTTCTGAAAAAATCACATACATCAGCACGCGGGATGAATTATTAACAGCAGGTGGAAAATTCATCAAAGCGAAAATCTTTCTCGAAGCAACACAAAGCCAAACAGAAGCATTATTTGAAATATTAGTTTTCTTAGCTATCTTTACCCATGACTTAGGCAAACTCCAAACCAAATGGCAGCAAGTCATGCGAGGATGGCAACAAATAGCTTATCAGCAATTTAAAGGTACTAACCCTAAAAACCATCTACTTGCACATACAGACTACAACCCAGAAGACAAGCAGCAACAGCAAGCCCTAAAAGCTTACGAACGTAAAAACAAACGTCCCAACCACGCAGTTGAAAGCGCTTTCCTTGCACAAGAGATTCTCAAGCAATCTTTAGTCCCACTACTAGAAACTGAATTTAACGCCGACACTGAGCAAATTAAACACATTTACTACACAGTAATAATGGCAACAGGGCGCCATCACTCAGCTTGGGCAAGCGGATGGGATAGTCAAGATATAGCAAAGTATCGGAACATAGAGTTACATCCAGAAGCGCAGAAAGTAATAGCTCAAAGCTGGCGAAGCATGAAACGATTTTTACCTCAAAACTTACACTTATCTGAGCCAAATTTGAAACGTAACCTCTACCCAATTAAAGAACTCGACTTAAATAAATTTACCAGCGATGAAGTTGAGTACTTCCAACTATATCTATTAATAGTTAGGGCACTGCGCCTATGTGACCAAAGGTCTGTACAATTGTTACATTAACCTAGACAAAAGCAATATCTCGTCTTATGATAAAGCAATAAGCTTGATGTTTCGTAAACCGAAGCGAGGTCAAAAACCCCCGTAGGTTCACGAAAATGCCCAGAACCTAGACAAGATAATAATTACAGCATTTGTACAGTTGTAATAACTGCAAATTACTCTCAACAAGCGCGGCTGAAATCGACTCGATTTTGGTATTCACGAAAATCCTTTCTGGAACCCTTACTCTGTAAGCTTCGTAGCGCGCGGACTTGAAACCTTACGAATCCCGTTCGCGGGACTGAAACAATGTTTACGCCGAAGTACCCCACATCTTTAACCCGCTTGAAACCTTACGAATCCCGTTCGCGGGACTGAAACCACACAACATTACTTTGTATTCAGACAAAAAGTACTCTTGAAACCTTACGAATCCCGTTCGCGGGACTGAAACTTAATCAAAAAATAATATTGATTGTTGCAAAGGGTAACTGCTTGAAACCTTACGAATCCCGTTCGCGGGACTGAAACCCCTATACGGCGCCATTTCTCAATATTATTAACTTTCTTGAAACCTTACGAATCCCGTTCGCGGGACTGAAACTATTATTTGATATTATTTCTTGCTGTCTAATAAAATTAACTTGAAACCTTACGAATCCCGTTCGCGGGACTGAAACGAATATCTCCTTTAGAAGCATGAAATTTATCAGCCTTGAAACCTTACGAATCCCGTTCGCGGGACTGAAACAGTAGTAGCGATTAGTAAGCGTAATAGTATTAGCTACACTTGAAACCTTACGAATCCCGTTCGCGGGACTGAAACGATACAAGCTTGGATGTTAAAGTAGGTGATTACGTTTACTTGAAACCTTACGAATCCCGTTCGCGGGACTGAAACAAGTTATCTTACTTTAACTCGATTCCTCACGCTCAACTTGAAACCTTACGAATCCCGTTCGCGGGACTGAAACAATAGTAGAAAAATTTGATTCGGCGCCGCAATCATCGCGTCAACTTGAAACCTTACGAATCCCGTTCGCGGGACTGAAACCTTTGTAACTTGAGACATTGAGTGCAAAATAGCTAATCTTGAAACCTTACGAATCCCGTTCGCGGGACTGAAACACGACTATTGAGACGGTTTCAAAATAATCAGAACCTACCTTGAAACCTTACGAATCCCGTTCGCGGGACTGAAACGCCAAAGTTCTTCGAGTTTTATCATGCTTCTTCTCCACCTTGAAACCTTACGAATCCCGTTCGCGGGACTGAAACATAGAAACATACGATGCATACAAGCAATGTAACTGAAACCTTACGAATCCCGTTCGCGGGACTGAAACCGTTAAGCAATGAACAACAAGCCGTTACGTTAAAGAACTTGAAACCTAACGAATCCTGTTCGCGGGATTAAAACTCTCAGCTTCTAAGTCAACTTGATAGTCTGTAAGTATTTTAGCCGTTGCGTTTTGGCAGGCTTTGCTTACATAGCGATACCATAAATGCTGGCGTATGTGGGTTACAAGCATTTGATTAACTTTGGAAGACCCCTATTCCAAGGGGGTATATGATATTGGAAAGTAAATAAAGGAACGGCGCCAAGCCAAATGTTACGATTATTGATTCCAAAGAACTACGGTAATTATGCTGACACGTTTTTCTTGTTGGGTTTAGCGCGCGTTGTTGAATATGCTCTCAAGGAGACTAAGCAAAAAAGCGAAATCCAACTTATTGATGAAGGGACACGCTATTGTATCCAGTTTAAAAAGGCTGTGAACCTAGAACCTATAGCCAAAATTAAGTATACTTCTGCTTTTCCACCAGTAAAGGGACAAAAAACAGATATTACTAAGATACCAGAGGAGGTGAATATTTTTAACACTGTTGAACATAGTGAAGCTCGCAAGGTTTACCGCGAGTTTATGTTTCAACAACGAGGTAAAGAACGAACGGAAGAATCACCACAACCTCCAGACCCTAGAACTCAGAATGGCGCCATCTTAACTTCGATGCGTCATGACCGTAACCATAATGAGTTATGGCTAACTGGTTGGGAGCTTCGGGATTATTTCGGTGCCTTAATTATTGCGTTATTGCAAGGTTTTAGCCAGGAAAATGCTACAACTGCGCTCGTAGCAGAGTTATTTAAAGCTGCGACTGGATGTAAATTGCCTGAGAAGAGTGCAGTGAAGGTTTATTTACCGACTTCTGTTCAGGGAGTAAACAGAGTTAAAGCAGACAATAACAAAGTTGATTCGCAAAAAACAGATTGGTTAAGTTTATGGCTAATTGCCAATGGGCTATTTAACTTTGGTGTTGCGGAACGGGTGAAAATTGCTGAACGTGTTTATGACTGGCGCCTCGTTGCGCTACAGCCTCATGATATATGTTTGAGTAAATATGAGGATGTTTTAAAGAAACTATTAATACATTCACCTGGAGGAGGACACGGCGCCGCACGGTTTGATGCTGAGTTAGTATTGCGGTTTTGTCAGGAATTACTTAATCATCATCGTACAGCAGCAAACACAGACGACTGGGATAAACCAGTGAATCATTTTGTGAGTAACCTTGCTGGGACTCTTTTTGGTTCCAAGGGTCAATCGTATGGAGTCAAAGAAGTCTTTAGTTTAGGACTTCCCGCTTGGATATGTCCTTCTAACTACGATGAATTACTTGATTATCAAAATGTATTGGAAGAGCATCTAAACGTAGTCCGCGCGCTTTCTGTTGATGAAAGTCATGGTGAATTAATCGCTGCATATCGAGACTTTATTACTGGCAATGATTTATACCAGTTCTTTCGTTTTCAAGTTAGCTATGCCGATTATGTTACTAAGAAATTGGCAGGCGCCGATAGTAGAGTGGCACTTTTTTCTAAACAGGGTATCGACCTCATGATAAAAAATTTAAATAATAAGTATCGTCAAGATGACCGAGATTGGTCTTTAACTGAAATTACGCAAGACCCAGGATTTTTGAACATTGCAAAAGCAATTAATAGTGCGACCGTTTACGCTGGCACAATTCGTGATAAAGAGAATCAAAGTAAAGATACTGGTTGGGAAAGAATTTATGGTTTGGCACAGCGTTTAAGCAGTCAATCTGGTTCTAAAAAGGATTTTATTATTGAAATTATGTCGTTTATTGCTAGTTATGAGAATGAGAATCTACGCATTGATGATGATTTACGTACACAGAAGAAACCTCGCCGTATTTGGACTACTAAGGATGATTTGGATAGGTTAATTAATTTAATTGAGAAGCATGGGTCTAGTTTAGTGGCTAATCTTTTAATTGCTTATGGATATGCGAAAGGTTGGGGTAAACAGAAGGATGAGGTATCCCAAACAGATGAAAGTTTAGTTGAATGCGCGAATTGAATTAGGACTTACGCTGCATAAACCTGGAATCGAGCGCATTCATTGTCGCAGACAAATCGTCATTTTTATTACATGTTATCAACGTATATTCCAGGTTTCTAGGTTTTCATGCGTAAGTCCTGGCTATGTGGCGCCAGAATATGAAACACCTTGAAAATATTGTTCTAAATTTTCAGTGCGTTTCAACGCACTTGTGCTATTAGGAATTACATTCCAAGGCGGGTAGGAACACAAAGCAAAATTTAGAAAAACGCATAATCTAAATGTTGGGTTACGCTACGCTACACCCAATCTACATCCTTACAATTTTAGTAAAATCATGAAAAACACAAACTTTCTTGCTTACTCTATTTCTATTAGCGGTTTGCTATCCTGGCAACTTCATGCTTTGAATAATGAAGGTAACGAAGGAAACCAATCTTTGACTCGTCGCTTTTATATTATTCAAAAGGGGATGAGTGAACCGGAATATGTCAATGGTGTTTCTGGTGATATGCTCAAGCATATTCAAGCTGAACATTTACACCGGATTGCAATTGAAGAAGGATTAAGTTTATCTGAAGGTGGTAAACTATTTAATCCTGATAGAATTGGCTATGATATCGAGAAAAATCTGCCAATATTTAACGATAAAGATGCTGATTTAGGCACCAAAACTCATAAAGTACTTCAACGCTGTACTATCAGTGATTTAGAAGGGTTTATGGTGACGGTCAAAGGAGGACAAACACTCAAACGCGAATCTGCTATTGAATTTGGCGCCATTGTTGGTTTACCTACTCTTGTGAAAACCCAAAGTTACTTCCATGCCAAATACGGTGTTGACAATCCTACTCCTTATAATGTTCAGGTAAGTTCGGGTTTATACGCTACAGTTTTGAATATTGAAGCTTTCCGCATAGGTTATAATCCCCACAATTTCAACTACAGCATCGATGGTGTGGAGCGTAAAAAGCGTTTGGATGCTTTACTCAAGAGTGTACTTTATACATACATGCAACCCAACGGCGCCAAACGTAATACAAATTTACCTCACCCTGATTACTTTGAAGGAGTAATCACTGTAAGTACTCGTCGCTGTCCCGCACCAATGCTTAGTCCTTTGGAAACTGACTATCACCGTCAAATTCACAGCTTGGCTGATACCTTGAATAATCTTAACGGCGCCGATACAATTCGCTGCTTTGATTTTGAGTCAATGGCACAATTCGCCAAACAAATTCAAACAATTATTGCACAAGCACAACCTTGGGAAAGTGATAATGCCGAAGAATAAGACCTCACCCCCGACCCCTCTTTTGCAAGGAGAGGGCAATATTGAGAGGTGGTTAACCGTTACCTATCAACCTGTAAGTTTATTCTCGCTTAAACGTTCTGATGCAACGAGTATGGCTGCCAGGTCTAACTTAGTCCCCACACCATACACTATTAAAATGGCACTTCTGAAAGTGCTACTCGAAGGTGAGGGAAAATACCATCAAAATGACTTCGACTCGTGGATAAAAAATCAGTTTACTTGGATTCGGGATTTACATATATATGTAATGCCACCAGAACAGTTAGTGGTAAATCGCAACGGTTATAAACTGCGTTACTATGACCAAACCGCAGATAAAGCCGATAAAAATCGCTCGACTATACCCATGCAAGACGGTTTTGTATTTCGGGAATGGATACATTTACAGGGAAACTTACAAATTTGCTGCGGTGAGACTACGCGACTTGATGAACTCACACAACTATTTGCTCAAGTTAATTATTTTGGCAAACGAGGTTGTTTTTTCCAGTTTCTACCTGGCGCCACTCAAAAAACTCCTGAACCCAGCTTTACATCAAACCCTAGCAACAGCTTCACTATCCAACCGATGGATGACTTGGGTAAAAAAACAACCTTTAACCTTATTAATCCTTTCTCCAGAGAAAAAGCTCAACTCCATAAAGACAGGATAATAGAACCTGGATATTTACCTTTACAGCTTCGAGCTACTGGTGCCCGTTATGACTTATATCACAGATACTAGTACACAAACCAATTTGGCTGGACTGAGCGTGGTTTTACGGTCAACCCAAGCAGTATGTGACGCTACCCCATTAACATCTTGGTTGCCAAATGAATTATCTCCAGCTTGGATACCACAACGGTATATTGATGGTGTAACAAAGATTATGCCAGTATTTCCACAACCTGCTTTGTATGAAAGCTTGATGCAGTCGATTTTACATCAAATCGGCAGTAATAATCTGGTGGAATGGCGCCAAAAATCCTACGAATTAACAGGAGTAGAAGTAAACAACAATTCTTTACATAGTATTCAAGTAGCAATTAACCCTGTTAGTCCTCTTCCTCCCACCATTGCACGTGCGGTTCACGCTTTGTGCTTCCACTGGTTTGCTAAAGCAGACCCAGATTTGGCACAAACGTTACACAAACAAGAGAATTTACCAATGACTTCAGGGATAGAGTATTGCTCTGCCAAAAAAATATTGCTCAAAATCAACTTATTACAAAAAGAATTACTGGCGCCACTACTATGGGGGATGAGTTCAGATTTAGGCAATGAGATTAACATTACAGGAATACCTTGTAGGTTAAATACTTGGGTTGATGTCGTGCAAGCAAGCAGCTATGAAAAACTCATGCAAATACCTGCCCAGAACTTTGTACAACTAGAATTTCTTACCCCTACAAGTTTTAAAGTGGGCAAACACATCCAACCATTCCCATTATTAGAACTAGTTTTTAACGGTTTACTACGACGCTGGAATAAATTTGCCCCTGAAAACTTACACTTTCCCCCAGTCGAATGGAACGGTTTAGTTTCTGCTTACGAACTCAAAACCCATGCGATGAAAATGGAAGGAGGAGGAGAAATAGGCGCCGAAGGTCTTGTTAAATACCGTTTCGCGGATGCAGAACAAGCCAAAATTGCCACTGTCCTAGCCCATTTTGCCTGCTTCGCCGGGGTGGGTCGCAAAACCACAATGGGAATGGGGCAAACAAGAATAAGTAATGAGTGCTGAGTAGTGCTGAGTAGGTTGGGTTGGGTGGAGCGCAGCGCAACCCAACATTAATTCAAGCTATTACAACAGAGACACAAAGAGAGGCGCCAACTACTCAGAAGATAACTCCTTCTTTACGCCCTTTGCGGTTATTTTGTATCCTTCAATATAAATTCGAGCGTTAATTGTTGGGTTACGCTGCGCTACACCCGACCTAAAATAATTCAAAATATCCAATGATAGAAAATTATTTACCTCTAGCTTATTTAAACGCTTGGGAATATTGTGCGCGCAGGTTCTATCTAGAATATGTCTTGGGCGAAATGGAAGATAACGAACACATAATATTAGGGCGCCACTTACACCGCAATATCAACGAAGAAACAATACTCACTGAGGGTGATACTGTAATTCGTCAACAACAATGGGTATGGAGTGACCGATTAAAAGTTGCGGGTATTATCGATGCTGTTGAAGAATGTAATGGTCAACTAGTGCCAGTTGAATATAAAAAAGGCAAAATGGCACAACACCTCAATGACCATTTTCAACTCTGTGCCGCTGCTATATGTATAGAGGAACGCACTGGGCGTAATATTCCTTATGGTGATATTTTTTACCACGCTAATAGAAGACGGGAAACAGTAGCTTTTACACCTCAACTTCGACAAGCAACCGAACAGGCAATTGTACTTGCTCAAAATGCCGCTACTGGCGCCATGCCACCTCCAATTGACAATACCAAAAAGTGTCAATCATGTAGCTTGCAAAGAATTTGTTTGCCCTTTGAAGTCAAAGCACTACGCACGGGCATGTAGGGTATGTAGGTTGGGTGGAGGAGCGTAGCGTAATCCAACACCAACATTGTAAATATAGCACGGGGCAAGAGACAGCCTATCCCACAAGAGAAATCCAAAATCCCAAATCTAAAATCCCAAATCTAAAATCCCAAATCCAAATGACTGTTCTTTACGTTACCCAACCTGAAGCTGTTATCAGTAAAAACTACGAAGCTTTTACTGTTGCCCTTAAACAAGAAGATGGAACTTGGAGCAAAAAGAATGTTCCTGCACAAACGGTAGAACAAGTAGTACTTATGGGCAATCCCCAAGTTACTGGAGATGCCTTAGTCTATGCTCTAGAGCTAGGAATGCCCATACATTACCTTTCCCCATTCGGCAAATACTTAGGCTCTGCACTTCCGGGACATTCACGCAACGGTCAATTAAGGCTGGCACAATATCAAGTTTATAATGATGAAGTCCGGCGCCTAGAATTAGTCAAAGCAATAGTGGCTGCTAAAATACATAACCAATATTTAATTTTATACCGTCATAACGAACGAAATAATCCCCTTAAACAACGTAAAAGCCAAGTTCAAAGCCAGCAAAATATAGACAAAGTACGAGGAATAGAAGGTTTAGCAGCACGAGAATATTTTGCTTGTTGGGACAGAATGGTTGGTAAACAATGGACTTTTACTGGTAGAAATCGGCGTCCACCTACTGACCCTGTGAACTCGCTGTTAAGTTTTGCCTATGGTTTATTGCGAGTTCAGGTTACAGCAGGTGTTCATCTTGCTGGACTTGACCCTTACATTGGTTACTTACACGAAGTTCATCATGGGCAACCTTCGATGGTCTTGGATTTGATGGAAGAATTTCGTGCCTTGATTGCCGATAGCGTGGTGTTGGGAATATTACGTAAAGGTGAAATTAAACCCAATGATTTTACTGAAAGCTTAGGCGCCTATCAGTTGTCTGAATCAGGAAGAAAGTGCTTTTTAGAAGCATTTGAACGCAAAATGAACGATGAATTTAAACATCCCGTATTCGATTATCGATGTACGTATAGACGTGCGATAGAACTACAAGCACGGTTGTTAAGTCGGCATCTACAAGAAGGAACTCCTTATAAACCTTTGATTTTGCGATAAAAACCCCTCTCAAAACCTATCACGCCAGTCCGCTCAAGTCGGGGGCTTCCGGTTCGGCAGTCTACTCGGCTCCAGGGTGCCGCACGTGTGGTGAGTGAGTTGGCGGTGAGTCCAGTCGCACAGGAGGGTTTCCCTCCGTTCACGAAGTGTCTCCGAAGGAGAAAGCGAACTGGCGAACCCGTAAGGGTGTTGGTTTGGGTCCCCGAACTTGCCTCAACGGGGGGAACCCCCGCACGGCAGTTCTCTTCGCCAAACTCACGAACCTGAAAGGCTGCGCTCACCGCCGACGCGGCTGGCTCCCTGCAAGGGGAGAAGCTTTTTATACTTTATTCTGCCTATTTTCAAAAAATCATGACTACACTGTTTTATCTGATTATTTACGATTTACCAGATAACAAAGCAGCTAACAGGCGCCGGACTCGCTTGCATAAAATGCTTACTGGTTACGGAACATGGACGCAGTACAGCGTGTTTGAGTGCTTCTTAACTGCGGTACAATTTACTCAACTACAAATTAAAGTAGAGAAATTAATCAAGCCAGATGAAGACTCCGTGAGAGTATATGTATTGGACGCTGGGTCTGTAAAACGAACAATTACTTATGGTTCCGAAAAACCTAGACAAGAACAAGTTATAGTTTTATGATTAAGCTATTAGCTTGATGTTTCGTAAATCGAAGCGCGGGCAAAAACCCTAGGGGGTTCACGAAAAAAGTCAGAACCTTGACAACATAATAGTTTGAGCGTTTTGAATGTTGAGATTAATGCCAATAAGTCTCAGTAATCACGTCTGAAATCAAGCCGATTTTGGGGTTCACGAAAACCCTCTATGGAGTGCTTACCCTGTAAGGGTTTCAGCGCGCGGACTTTAAACCTTACGAATCCCGTCATCGGGACTGAAACAACACACCTATATATCTAGGCAATAATGGTTTATTCTTTAAACCTTACGAATCCCGTCATCGGGACTGAAACGTCTCTGGAATATGGTAAATATATGTTGCGGCACAGGGTCACTTTAAACCTTACGAATCCCGTCATCGGGACTGAAACGTTCCTGGTTCTCTTTACTTCCATAAAATAAAGCTTTAAACCTTACGAATCCCGTCATCGGGACTGAAACATATGCTGCTCGACTAGCTCAAACAATTTTTTACTTGCTTTAAACCTTACGAATCCCGTCATCGGGACTGAAACAACCAAGCCGCGAACACTGTATTTGCAGCACCGGACTTTAAACCTTACGAATCCCGTCATCGGGACTGAAACACCTTTACGTCACACTCGTTGATGGAATTGTTGACTTTAAACCTTACGAATCCCGTCATCGGGACTGAAACTTGAATATCATTGACGACTTTTCAGTGACCGCAGCTTTAAACCTTACGAATCCCGTCATCGGGACTGAAACGAGCTAATGCTGATCGACGATATATAGCGCATGAACCTTTAAACCTTACGAATCCCGTCATCGGGACTGAAACGGCACTCAAGAAACAGTTGAATTAACTAATCTTGACCTTTAAACCTTACGAATCCCGTCATCGGGACTGAAACATTTCATCTACAACTTCCTGAATATTTGAGCTAACCCCTCTTTAAACCTTACGAATCCCGTCATCGGGACTGAAACACGTATTCGATAACTTTTTCAATACCATACTTAACCTTTAAACCTTACGAATCCCGTCATCGGGACTGAAACTAATAATTATTCGGCGGCTATTTTTGCTTACAAACTTTAAACCTTACGAATCCCGTCATCGGGACTGAAACAAGTGTTTCTCAAACGACGCTATCTAGTAAAATCTCAAAGCTTTAAACCTTACGAATCCCGTCATCGGGACTGAAACATAAAAAACGAGCCATATTTTCTATCGACGAACCATCTCCAACTTTAAACCTTACGAATCCCGTCATCGGGACTGAAACTTAAAATATAGACCGCAGTACAACCCAATTGGTGAAAACTTTAAACCTTACGAATCCCGTCATCGGGACTGAAACTACATCAATAGCGTTTTAGTCCCTGCGTGGCTATACGACTTTAAACCTTACGAATCCCGTCATCGGGACTGAAACCCATTTACCAGCTTTTCTTCGCTGATTTGATTGGGACTTTAAACCTTACGAATCCCGTCATCGGGACTGAAACATAGAACAATGCAATGAAAATGCACACTTGTTATTATCTTTAAATGTTTTGTACATGTAATTGCGGAACCAGAGTACCCAGAATGGGTATTCATAGGGGCAATATTTTACCCAGACTCGATCTTATAACGAACTTCAAAGCTACGAAGCATTAATTGAGGAATTAAGCAATGAGCTAGATGTCTGGCTCGTGCCTGTAAGAGCCAAGGATGTTATTGAAAGTAAAAAGTGTCTAGCTTTGGCTACCGATAGTCTTGAGGAAAAAATTATTTACCTTGAGCTTCAAAGAGTCATATCCTAAGTACAACCCCATATGGTCTAGGCGCCGGGTTACTCCGTAAGCTCAAATTTTTTACGAGAAATACTTCGCATTACATTCATTGTCGTAGACAAATTTCCTGCGGACATGAACATTCATCTGCCAAACCTTTGATAGAGTCGATACCCAGTATTATCCGGGACACCTAAGAGTTTAATCTGGACGTACCCGTTTTCGTGTATCCATCTCTCGATATTCTTAGCTTGCGCTTTTGCTCATGTGGATGTAATCGAAGCATATAGCGTTTCCCGTTCAGGTTAAGTATACAAGGGCGGTTCGGGATGCCATTGGTGTCAAGTTCAGCTCAAACTCGTTAAGTCAATGAGTAATTATGCTTAAAAGTTAGGTTTCAAGCGAATAAAAAACGAACTTTGAGATGGCGCCATGAATGCTTTGTTTATCTGTATCGGTCTAGGATACCGTATAAAAGCAATAAAAAAGTTCGTATTTATACTTTGTCATCAACAAAACCTCTCATTGACAAATGGGTTTGAACCTTAACTTGACGCTAATGTTCAGGATGCCCACGGCACAATAAATTTACTGAGTTAATCTGTACTTGACTCAGTTGATTTAAAAGACAAAAGAATTTATATTGCCTTACGTGTACTTTGCCTCAATCCGTAGCTCATGTAGCAGTAGGAAGCTGTCCAGGATTAGGAATTATTGATTTGGACAACAAGAAAACAGGGCGCCCGACCACTATGATAAACAAGGAAAATACGTTTAGCACTGCCATATGCTATCTCATGAGGACTACGAAATGATGCGTCTTTACATTCTAAGTTGAGTTCTGCACGCAGAGGTTTAGATACTCACAAGTTCCTCATATTTTTTGTTTACTTATAACCGCATTAACTGTCTGTAATAATTCCTTAGCTGTGCAAGGCTTAGGTAAAAAAGCTTTGACCGCATCGCCAGATACTTTAGCAATTTGCCGATTTGACTCAAGTCCGCTAATGGCAATTATTTTAACAAAGGGATTCATTTTTTCCAAAGTGCGGATGGTAATAGCTCCGTCCATCGATGGCATCGTCATGTCCATCAAGACTACGCTAATTTGCTGTTTGTACTGCGCGTATGTTGCTAAGGCTTCGACACCATCATTGGCGGTTAGTACGCGATAATTGTATGCTTCCAAAGACGATTTAGTAATTTCCCGAATCGTTGCTTCATCATCCACAACTAAAATTAATTCGCCTTTACCATTAAGTAATTGGAATTCCTTTTCAAGATGTTGTGTTTCAATTTCCTCCTGTGCTTTTAAGTACACCTTAAACCTTGTACCTTTTCCCACTTCACTGTACACATTGACAAAACCACCATGATTTTTAACAATACCAATTACGGTCGATAAACCTAACCCTGTACCTCGCCCCACTTCTTTAGTGGTAAAAAATGGCTCAAAAATTCGCTCTTTGACTTCGGGCGACATCCCACATCCCGTATCAGTTACAGTTATTGCAATATAAGCACCTTCTTTGGCGCCAAAGTTCATCGCTGCATACTGTTCGTCAATGACCAAATTTTCCGCAGAAATACTCAAGGTACCGCCCGAAGGCATAGCATCACGGGCGTTGACCACTAAATTCATTAACACCTGATGCAGTTGGGTGGCATCTGCTGCGATAGTCCACAAATCTGAAGCTATATCTGTGTGAAATTCGATTGATTTGGGAAATGTTTCGTTGATAATCTGCTGAATTTCCTTAATTAGATGTCTTATTTGTATAACAGTGCGCTGCCCTTCAAGTCCGCGTGCAAACGATAATACTTGCTTGATCAAGTTAGCCCCGCGTTTCACATTACTTTCTAGTAAGTTGAGCAGACGCTCATCGCTGGAGTTGGAGTATTTCATCTGTAAAAGTTGCACTGACATTAAAATTGGTGCAAGCACATTATTTAGATCGTGAGCGATACCACTAGCTAGGGTGCCGATGCTCTCGATCCGTTGAACGCGGAGAAACTGTGCTTCGAGTTTTTTCTTTTCTGTAATCTCAGTGTTGATAATCAAAATTGATTTTGGTTGCTCGTTGTCATCGCGCACTAATGTCCAGCGACTTTCGACAAAAATTTCTTGACCAGATTTTGTGAATTGTTGCAACTCATCTTGCCACTCGCCTTCAGAGGCAATTGCTGCTTTTATTTGTTGCATCTGTGAAAGATTTTTCCCAAACAAAAGGGAGAGTGCTTTTCCGTCGCGTACCTCCTGATCTGTCCAACCAAATAATTTTTCGGCACTTCTGTTCCAAAACACAATGTTATCTTCCATGTCTAGAACAACAATGGCATCTTGCGACTTGTCTAGCAGTTGCGCTTGTGAGCGGATTTGCTCTTGGGCAAATTTGCGCTCTGTAATATCAGTGCGAATTGCTACATACTCAAACGGTCTTCCATCGGCATCCAATAATGGTACAATTGTCGTATCTACCCAGTATAATGTACCATCTTTGGCACGGTTTTTGATTTCGCCTCTCCACACCTGCCCGCTAGCAATGCTCACCCATATGTGTTGAAAAAATTCCCTAGGGTGATAACCGGAATTGATAATGCGGTGGTTTTGTCCCAACAGTTCTTCTCTGGAATATTTGGAGATAGAGCAGAACTTATCGTTGACGTGGGTAATCGTTCCCTTAGAATCAGTAATTGCGACAATCGAGGATTGATCGAGGGCAAACTTGATATCCGCCAGTTTTTTTACTGACTTTTGCAGTGCTTCTTCTGACTGCTTACGCTCAGTAATATCTTCTGTAACAGAAATAAAATACTTAGGCTCTCCGCTGGAATGGCGTACAAGTGAGACTGTCAACTTTACCCAGACTAAAAAACCGTCCTTTTTGATATAACGCTTCTCCATTGAGTACGTCTGAATCTTGTTCTCTAACACTTGGCGCACGTAGTTTAGATCGATATCGATGTCTTCTGGGTGGGTAATATCCTGAAATGTGAGGTTTATTAGCTCAGAGTGGCTGTAGCCAACAATATCGGCAAGCTTTTGATTAACATGTAGCCACTTCCCATCTGGGGCAATATGAGCAATACCAACAGCAGCAGAGTTAAATGTGCTGCGAAAACGCTGTTCGCTTGAGCGCAGTTTCTCTTGCGACTGCTTTTGTTGATGTAGGTAACGCTTGATTCCGTAGTAAAGTAAAGTCAAAAAAGCGAAATTCAAAAATGTAGTGGTGAAAATCGTCGCTATCGCCATCTGCGAATTTGCTTGCGCTTGTTTAATTCGAGAAAGCAATAATTCCTGTTCTGTATTTTCCATTTCACTAATTAGCTGGCGAATCTCATCCATCAGCTGCTTTCCCTTGCCAGACAGGGCTACTTGCTCCGCCGTTTTATACCCCTTTTCTCTCCATAAAATAACTCCTTGATTGAGCTGGTTGAGTCTGGTAGTAATTTTTTGCTCAAGTCGGAGAATCCGACGTTGCTGGTTTAAATTATCCGCAGTTAATTTCTTGAAATTTTTAATATTTTGGTAAATTTGGGAGCGGGCAGCAAAATAAAGTTCTAAATAATCTTCATCTTTTGTAATTAGATAACCGCGCTGTCCAGTTTCAGCTTTGTTTAAATTTGATAGCGTACTTTCGGTTTCAGATAAAACTCCATGCGTATGTGATACCCACTGCTGACTATCGATTAGTTTAATTGTGTTTTGATAAGAAACAATAGTGTTAGCTGCTATAAATGCGAGTGCTACACCAAATCCCGCTGCGAGCTTGTTTGCGATTATCCATTTCATTTATTACCCCGTTGCAAACCTATGGTTCAAAATTACTTTATTTAGAAAGACTAGCTGTAGTTTAACTAGCATCAGCACGTAACAACACTCATTTTACTACTTAGGGACAAAAGTAACGAAGCTGTTATCAGCCGCCACATAATAGCTGAAAAAGCTGCACAGAGCGAGTTTCAGTTAGTCGTTGCTACTACTCGTAAATCAATCTTAGGCGCCTACACAAACTCAAGAACCAACCTCTTCTCGAAATATATCGGTTCGGCGCCCGTACAGAACTTAATAGTACTCGCTCTCGCATGTATAAAACCAGTACCACTACTGAACAATTTTACGCATATGATAATGTAAAGGGAGCAATGCGATTTTGTTAATTATCGGCGCCTATACCAAGCTGTACATCTAAAATAAAAACTCTGCTATGACACATTACCAAAGTAGCAAGTGGATCATCTACTAAAAAACGAGCGCAGGCACCAATTTTTTTGCTGCATTTGTTTTATATCATAAAGTACATATTTTTTAATCATAGGAAGCTAGTAATTATTCTTGACAACGCCAATGATTCTCATTCCAGATAATACTAGATAATAATGTTCTACTCCAGAGGATATTTTTAATGCTTTCAAACTGTTTTCCTAATCTTAGCTGTGATTAAAGGCGCCAATACCAACACCAATAATCCAATAGACAACAAACCGCCATGTTGTAAAGAATAACGGCTGGTGTTATTAGTCTAGGCTGGCAGGGAAGTATAAGTATAACTCTATATATTGCATATTTATACATCTGTATGTAGAACCTTGAATTAAGTACAAACCCTATAACGCAAGCTAGATTTTAGAATCGACCATGAGTCAACAATCCCTACCTACAAATATTTGTACTAGTACAAAGCTAGAAAACTTAAACTCGCTATTGATGCAACAGGCTTGCTTCAGTGCCTTTTTTGACTGTGCTAATGCTGGAATGATGATTTTGGATTGCCAGCTAAGGTACGTTTATATCAATCAGGCTTTGGCAGAAATCAACGGTATAGAAGCTTCCCAGCATCTGGGTAAGCCATTGCATGAGATGATACCCCAAATAGCTCCTATTTTGGAACCACTTCTGAAAGGGATTCTTGATACGGGCAAGCCAGTATTTGACTATAAAATAACAGGCGAGACATCGAAGCAACCTGGTGTTATACGTCACTGGTCAGCTTCTTACTACCCTTTGATAGCAAAAGATGGTGCAATTCTAGGAATTGGCAGCCTCGTCGTTGAAACTACTGAGCGCAAAAAAATGGAGTTGGCACTTACACAAAGCGAAGAGCGCTATCGCTCTTTAGTGACTGCCTCCGCTCAGATAGTTTGGGTAGTGGCTGGTGATGGCCTAGTAGCCGATGACATGCCTGAGTGGAGAGAATACACTGGGCAAAGTTTTGAGGAATTTCAAGGTTGGGGCTGGCTCGATGCCATTCACCCCTCGGACCGTGCCCTGACTGCTAGTGCTTGGAGTAAAGCTATTGAGACCAAAAGTTTATTTCAAGTTGAGCAGCGTCTAAGAAAACACAACGGCGAGTATCGTTATATGCAGGTGCGAGGCGTACCAGTACTAAAAAGTGACGGTAGCATTATAGAGTGGGTTGGAACTCACACAGACATTCACTTGCACAAGCAAGCGGAACAGGCTTTGCGCGAAAATAATAACCTGCTGTACTCGATTTTAGAAAATACACCCGGTTTGGTCTTCGTTAAAGACTGTCAGGGAAGGCATGTTGTGGTCAACTTAAATTTAGCCAACTTTTTTGGCAAGCCAGTAGAGGAGATTATTGGCAAAGATGATACTGAATTGTTTTCCCCAGAGTTCGGGCGGGAACTAATGCTAAAAGACCGCCAAATTATGGCAACAGGTATTAGCCAGACTTGCGAAGAGGAAGTGTCTAATGGTGTATATAATGGCACTTTTCTTACCACAAAAGCTCCTTGGCGTGATGGGCACGGTAACATTCTCGGTCTCATCGCCATTTCGCGAGATATTACCGAGCGCAAACAAATTGAAATCGCTCTTGCCAAGGCTAAGGAAGCAGCAGAAGCAGCAAGTTACGCCAAAAGTGAGTTTCTGGCGAATATGAGCCACGAATTGCGTACTCCCCTCAACGGTATCTTAGGATACGCTCAAATTCTTCAGCGTGCCAAAAACTTGCGACCAGAAGAGCGCTCCAAAATAGATGTTATTTACGAGTGCGGCTCGCATTTATTGACTTTAATCAACGATATTCTGGATTTATCCAAGATTGAAGCCCAAAAAGTTGTCATTACACCGTCTGATTTTCATTTTCCAGCCTTTTTACAAGGGGTCGCGGAAATGTGCCGCGTCCGTGCCCAGCTTAAAGGCATTCAATTTCAGTATCAAATAGCTTCAGAACTGCCCGTAGGGGTTAGTGCTGATGAAAAACGGCTGCGGCAAGTTCTAGTTAATCTGCTCTCTAACGCCATTAAATTTACTGATGCAGGGAACGTGACCTTTACTGTCTGTTACGCCAGTAAGGAGAAAATTCGTTTTGAAGTGCGCGATACAGGCATTGGCATTGCTCCAGAATATCTACAAACTATTTTTCAACCCTTTGAGCAAGCCTCCGAAAGGAAGAGGCAAGATGAGGGCACTGGTTTGGGGCTAGCTATTAGTCAAAAAATTGTCCAACTCATGGGCAGCACGATTCAAGTGCAAAGTGAATTAGAGGTGGGCAGTATTTTTTGGTTTGATCTTCACCTGCCACAAACTTTGGAATGGGTTAAAAGCTTACAAACTGACGATAAGGGTCAAATCATCGGCATTAAAGGTTGCCAGCCGAAGCTGCTGATTATTGATGACAAATGGGAAAATCGCTCGGTAATTGCGAACTTGCTTAGTCCAATCGGCTTTGAGGTGATGGAGGCAGGTGACGGGGAGGAAGGTTTGCACTCGGTTTTAGAATTTCAGCCAGACATTATTATCACTGATTTGTTGATGCCAAAACTGGACGGGTTTGGCTTAATTAAACAGTTACGCAAATCCGAAAAATTTCAAGATTTTAAAAATATGCCAATTATTGTCTCTTCGGCAAGCGTTTTTGAAGCTGACCGCCACCGAAGCTTAGAAGTGGGAGGAAATGATTTTCTGCCCAAACCGATACAAGCTTTTGATTTATTTAAAATTTTGCAACAACATCTAAATTTAATCTGGATTTATGAAGACAAAATAATCCAAAAGCCGCAGCAAAATAATACCGAACTAATTGCTCCACCTGCAACAGAGCTAGAGAAATTCTACAATTTGGTCATGCTTGGCAACTTCAAAGGAATCATGAAACAAGCAGCAGGGCTGGAGGCAATGAATGAAATATATATTCCCTTTGCTAAAAAAATACAGCAACTAGCAAAAGAATTTCAAGACCAAGAAATTTTAGAAGTAATTCAATTCTGCCAATCTAATTCCAAAGAAAATTATCAATAACTATTATAAATATTTTGAATAATTCTTAATTTGAAGGATAAATTTGATGCCGATTAACATTTCGTAAAGAGTGAATAGTAAATTAGGCGCCCCAAAATACATAACTCTTGGGCGCCTCGGAACCATTGATTCACAAAAGCTATTAAGCAGCGATTTCGTCTTGATTTTCATAGCAATGAAATTGCTATCAACTTGATATGCTTTCTACCTATATTGAGGGAAAATTCATCCCCTGGCTTTAAGCCCAATTGTTTTGTATAAGCAGAACCTATTAGCAAGGCGCCGTTAGACTGCTGTCGGTTAACAAATTAATGTCGTGAGCGATTTTGAGTTGATGTAGCAGACATTCCAGCAATAGAAAGTTTTTTTGAGTAAAAATACTAAATATAAAGTTTATATATACTGAACGGGCTAATCCTTGATAAAACTTGTTTTGGGCATTAGAAGCCCAGTGACATTAATTGGTTAAGACGACAAATAATTTGTTAACTGACACTTCTTAACTGCGGTACAATTTACTCAACTACAAATTAAAGTAGAGAAATTAATCAAGCCAGATGAAGACTCCGTGAGAGTATATGTATTGGACGCTGGTCTGTAAAACGAACAATTACTTATGGTTCCGAAAAACCTAGACAAGAACAAGTTATAGTTTTATGATTAAGCTATTAGCTTGATGTTTCGTAAATCGAAGCGCGGGCGAAAACCCTAGGGGTTTCACGAAAAAAGCCAGGACCATGACAACGTAATAGTTTTAGCGTTTTGAATGTTGAGGCTAATGCTAATAAATCTGAATAAGGACGACTGAAATCAAGCCGATTTTGGGTTTCACGAAAACTCTCTATGAAATGCTTATCCTGTAAGGGTTTCAGCGCGCGGGCTTGAAACTTAACGAATCCCGTTATCGGGACTGAAACGGGTTATTTTTGTAGACACTATTTAATCTTCGTGGGGCTTGAAACTTAACGAATCCCGTTATCGGGACTGAAACTCAAGAAAGGACTTAAATGCAGTAAACCTCCTACTCTTGAAACTTAACGAATCCCGTTATCGGGACTGAAACATTTTACTGATATAGAAGACGCTGTACAGGCAAGAAACTTGAAACTTAACGAATCCCGTTATCGGGACTGAAACCTTAAATTGTCGAATTCGATTCAATACAATACATAACTTGAAACTTAACGAATCCCGTTATCGGGACTGAAACATTTCTACCTCAGAATCAATAAAAGAAGTAGAAGAAAGCTTGAAACTTAACGAATCCCGTTATCGGGACTGAAACTGACAAACCCGGTCAGGTTCCAATGTGGCGAGGTTTCTTGAAACTTAACGAATCCCGTTATCGGGACTGAAACATTACATCAACGTTATTTTAATATTTAAATTATGGCTTGAAACTTAACGAATCCCGTTATCGGGACTGAAACCCCCATGCTTCTACTATTTCGGCTTCGAGTAAATCGGCTTGAAACTTAACGAATCCCGTTATCGGGACTGAAACCATATAATCCACAAAAGGCGCCTGGTAAAAAGCTTGAAACTTAACGAATCCCGTTATCGGGACTGAAACATAGAAATAAGCTTTGCACAGGCACAGACACCAGCGACTTGAAACTTAACGAATCCCGTTATCGGGACTGAAACATACACATAATAACCTTTACGATATCGTGCTATAAGCTCTTGAAACTTAACGAATCCCGTTATCGGGACTGAAACCAATATGGTTAGAATTCGACGATGATATGTATTATAACTTGAAACTTAACGAATCCCGTTATCGGGACTGAAACAATCCGTGGCTGACTTGGTAGCGGTTAACCTAGCAGGCGACTTGAAACTTAACGAATCCCGTTATCGGGACTGAAACGAGCTAATGGGGAAACTGGTATTATCCGTCTTGTTACTTGAAACTTAACGAATCCCGTTATCGGGACTGAAACTGTATCCTCAGTGAAAGACTGTTGTAATCCTTGTAGCCTTGAAACTTAACGAATCCCGTTATCGGGACTGAAACGCGCCTTTACGAGTGACACATACGAAGTTTATATTGCGCTTGAAACTTAACGAATCCCGTTATCGGGACTGAAACTTGAATTCCTTCTTTTTTGAACAATTTTAGCAAACTTTTACTTGAAACTTAACGAATCCCGTTATCGGGACTGAAACCTTCAAAGAGTTGATGCGGGGCGATTGGTCAGCATTCACTTGAAACTTAACGAATCCCGTTATCGGGACTGAAACAACTAAGTAATCTTTATGATTAGGTTTTAAATTTCCTTGAAACTTAACGAATCCCGTTATCGGGACTGAAACTTTCTATTGCTTTAGAAATAAACGACCAACAAGCACTTGAAACTTAACGAATCCCGTTATCGGGACTGAAACTTCATAACTATGATACCTTCATAGCCCTCCCACTCTTCTTGAAACTTAACGAATCCCGTTATCGGGACTGAAACACTGCTTGTATACCTCCACTATTCAGACTGTTTACTCTTGAAACTTAACGAATCCCGTTATCGGGACTGAAACAAACCGCTACCGAAAAAGAGCTACAGCTTAACCAGGACTTGAAACTTAACGAATCCCGTTATCGGGACTGAAACGTCATTGCCGTTATGCAACGCTGTTGCATAACGGTTTATCTTGAAACTTAACGAATCCTGTTATCGAGATTGAAACGGTTTCATGTTCGTCAACAAACATGGTATTTTTCATGATTACTACACCGTTGAATTAAGTTGTCCTTTGAGAATTTTGATTTCAGCAACACGTACTTCATTCAAACAATTAGCGTGCTTGATTACACCTTTTCCTCAAAGATTGATAAGTTGTTAGGGGCAATAATGCAGGTAGCGAGTAGAGTATGCCGCGCAGCTTAACAGTACAATCAAATCAGCCTGTTGACGATGCGGCCTCAATTTGGAATGACTTTTGCTAATCAGAAAGTTGGTGCCGCTAATTTGTGACTACCTTCTAATCAGAAGGTGCTTTTATTTGGCTTGTGCCCTTCTGCCACTGCAAAGCCAAGTTATTACAATGTGCGCTCCGGCGCCTCTAAACGACAATTAAAACAAGAAACATTTTTTGCATAAACAAAAGTTAATCGCGTATGGATATGTGTGACATCTAATTACTCGTTTTATAAGTTGAGATTATGAGTTATTCAAACAGGAGAATTATATAAGATTGGAGGCACTCGTAGAGATGATACTTTAAGCGTAGGAAATGGTAATGACGAAATAGACGGACGTTAGAGTGATGACAGGTTATATGCTGGCGACCTTATTGCCGTCTTTACGAATACAGAAATCTACGAGATTTCAAGTAGTCTCTCCAGCGCTACGTATCTTTAATTCGTTACTATCGAGCGCAATACTTCAAATAGTGACACTGTATTTAAGTAGGTGGGCGTTAAAAAACATAACTAGATTGAGAAACATAAATAGCTTAAAAGCCTTATTTTGAATGACTTTACGGCACTTTACATAGACTTATATAGTTCCGTTTAATTGTGCCCACCTACTTGTAGCAGCAAGAACAGGCGCCACTGTAAGCACCTTCTTATCAGAGACTGGCGCGGCTTACTGGCTTACTGTCTTGCCGCACAAACATCAGATTCACCAAAAGCTAAAAACTTCGAGTACAAATTACCCAAGAGAACAGAACTACACCAGATGCCTTCTTATCCGAAGGTGCTTTTTAATATCTACGCACGACTCATTCCGAAAACTCCGCGCAGGAAATAGTGTATGACTAAAACACTAACTCTACCACTGGCGCCTTACACCTTACCCATTGCCGTATTTAATGATGGCAACGGATACGAGTGCGCGCTTTCCGATACCGACGCAACCGAATATTCGATTTAGCGTACACCTTTAGATTCGGGCCTATACTTTGAACCAAATGATATAGAAGACAACAGTTGCCTTTGATTCGGCTGAATGCTAGTTTTGTGTATTACAGCACTTCCGGTAGCTATGAGGTACATCCTAAAAGCTGAAAGCTATGATAGGAGAGGGACAAGGAGATAAAACTATATTGCATAATAGCCGGAAGTGCTGTAAGGCGTTGAGCAGTTGATAATTTTAGAAGAGTATCGCCTAAAAGCCAGTTGCTATCTGGGATGCCGTCAAGCATTTTTACTTTTGACTTTAGTAGCAGGTTTCTATTTGGAAAGATATATTCTGTGTTAGTAGATAAATTTAGAGATAACACTATATAGTATAAAAATCGGCAGTTAATCAACCATTAATAAATCTATATGTTGCACTGTAGACATCTGTAAAAAGCTGGGCATACTTTCATTACTTAAAAAAGATACAAAATTTATAAAAATTAGTTGCTTTTTATTTTTTTAGGCATGAGTAACTTCATCGATTTAGCATTTCCAGTTTATGGTACAGAGTTACACGCAGACCATAATCACTATCTTTTGGCAGGAATTTCTAAAAAATTTCCGATTCTTCATGAACTAAAGGAACTTTCAATTAACACAATAACTGGTATTCCGGATAAACAAGGTAAAATCAAGCTCACTAATAAATCAAAGTTATATTTGCGATTACCAGTCGAAGCAATTGCCCATGTTTATTTACTTGCTGGAGAAAGTTTAGAAATTGGAGAATATACAATTGGGCTAGGTAATCCAGAGCTTCAAACCTTAAAACCTGTAGAGACCCTTAGAGCTAGATTAGTGACAATTAAAGGTTATAAGGAAGCAGAGCAATTTTTGCTTGCAGCAGAACGTCAGCTAAAGTCATTCGATATTCGTGCAAACATTGGCATTATTGCAAATGATAACGGTACACCCAAAAGACTCACACTCAAAATTAAAAAATATACTATTGTCGGCTTTAGCGTCGTTGTATCAAGCTTAAAACCAGATGACTCTATTAAGTTACAAGTACATGGTTTAGGGGGAAAGCGTCGTTTAGGCTGCGGTGTGTTTTTTCCTAATATTACAATATACCAAAGTTTAAAAGGTAAAATCAATGCAGAAACAACTATTGGCTAAAAACCCAAGAGAAGACGGAGAAATATTAACTCTTGAGCAACACTTAACAGATACTAAAAATGTGGGTGTTGCAATATTCAAGGGTAGAATATTATTGAATTGGCGCCGCTTTTTCCGGCTGAAAGATGCTAATAGTTTTTTACTTCATTTGAAAATTGCTGCGCTATTTCACGACATTGGTAAGGCAAATGCTGAGTTTGATGCAGCAGCTCAGAAAAAACTCAAACAGCAAACACTGCGTCATGAGTGGCTAAGTGCTTTAATTTTACATTTACCCAGTGTGCGAACTTGGTTAGCATCTAGTAAATTAGGTTTAGATGTGGAAGTGATTACCGCTGCCGTACTTAGCCACCACTTGAAGGCAAGTTATAAAGATTGGGGTGAACCTCGAACATCCATTAAACAGGTACAACTTTTTTTGCGTCATACTGAAGTAATAAATATTCTGCAACAAATAGCAGGGATTGCAGAACTTGAGGGTTTACCTGATGAATTCCCTGAAGAATGGTCAGAAGAAGATTCTTTGTGGAAACAAGCTTATTCAGATGCAAACAATACAGGGATAGATTTCGGTTGTGATATTTCAGATAACCTCGAACGTCGTTCATTACTGCTAGCAGTAAAAGCTGGGTTAATAGCTGCGGACTGTGTTGCTTCAGCAATGTTTCGTGAAAATAAACCACTTGAAAAGTGGGTGGATGAGACGCTACACGCACCTGCAATCACTTCTGAAGAATTAGAAACTAAAATTCTACAACCTCGTTACGCTCAGATTGCCAAAAAATCTGGGGAAAAGTTTAAGTTAAAACAATTCCAGAAAAAAGCCCAAGAGCAAGGAGATAGGCTTCTCTTGATAAGTGGTTGCGGTAGTGGGAAAACAATTTTTGGTTATAAATGGCATCAAGCTGCGTTAAGTCGTAACGAAGTTGGCCATGTCATATTTCTTTATCCAACTCGTGGTACTGCAACACAAGGGTTTAAAGATTATGTTTCCTGGGCGCCAGAAACCGACGCTAGTTTAGTAACAGGAACAGCTAGCTATGAACTACAGGAAATGCTTAAAAATCCTTCAGACTCATGTGATAGTAAGGATTTTACAACTGATGAACGTTTGTTTGCTTTAGGTTTTTGGGGTAAGCGGTTCTTTTCTGCCACTGTAGACCAATTTCTCTGTTTTTTAACCCACGGTTATAGTGGGATATGTTTACTACCTGTTTTAGCTGACTCGGTAGTGGTGATTGATGAGGTTCACAGTTTTTCTCGCGATATGTTCGATAACCTCATTAGTTTTCTGCGAAATTTTGATATTCCAGTGCTGTGTATGACTGCAACCTTAAGCCAAACACGGCAGGAAGAATTGAAAAACGCTGGGTTGGAAGTATTTCCAACTGCTGCGAATCAGGAGTTGAGAGAAATTGAAGAACATCCTCGGTATGATGTAGAGTTTGTTGATTTTGAGACTGCTTATGAATATACAAAATCAGCTTACCGAGATAACAAATCTCGTGTCCTTTGGGTTGTAAATACTGTTGATAGGTGTCGCCTAATCGCTGGAAGGCGCGAAGATGGTACAGGGTTAGAATTTGACTTAAATATTGATGTTCTAACTTATCACAGCCGATTTAAGCTGAAAGATAGACAAGAACGTCACCAAGAAACTATTGCCGCCTTTGCTTACGAAATCGGAGAACCAAAACCAGCGCTTGCTTTGACAACACAAGTATCTGAAATGTCCTTGGATTTAGATGCAGATGTTCTGATTACTGAACTGGCGCCAATTTCCTCACTTGTGCAGCGATTTGGACGCTCTAACCGCCATCTTTCTCGCGGTAATAAATTTCGCTCCAAAATATTAGTTTATGAGCCACCTAATATTAAGCCTTATTCTGAAAATGAAATTGTGGCAGCAAAAAAGTTTGTTGAATATATACAAGGAGAAAACATTAGTCAAGCCCAACTAGCTTTGGCATTAGAGAATTACTGTCCCGGAGAAAGGTATGCTGACGGTAGTTGTTATTTTTTAGAAGGTGGTTATTGGGCTACTACTTACACATTTAGAGATACAGATGATTACTCGGTGGACGCAATTCTTAGCAGTGATTTGGAAGCAGTCGCAAAACTAATCGAACAGAAAAAGCCCTACAACGGTTATGTATTAACGATACCTCAGCGTTTAGCTCATTGGCAATGGGAAGGTCGTCCAGAAAAACTACCACGTTATTTAGCTATTGCAGATGCAAATTTATATTGTCCAAGAAGAGGGTTTGGAGAATGGAAGAAGAGTTAGAAATAAATTATCAATTGGCAGAATTACCATCTGCTCAACATCGTGCAGGGTTAGCAGGTTTGGTTTTAATGGTGCAGTATTTACGCGATACCCAACCTTGGTTTAAAGAGTGTGAAGGGGTAATTTTAGAATTAAATAATCTAAATGAATTTGGCGTAAATATCAAGCTAAATTTACAAGGATTGCAGGCACTTTTTGACTTAACTTATAAAGCATTTACAGAAGAACGTTCAACGGAGACGAAAATAAAAAAATATCACCGTGTAGAGGAAGTAAAAGTACCAGATAAAAAGGATAAAACTAAAACTAAGCGAGTTCTACGATACTTTTATACCGTAACAGTTCCCCAAGGAGCATTTCTTTCTAACTGGGATAAATCGAATGATAATTCTCAACGCGGATTGTGGATAAAGCTTTGGCGAGATATGCTTTGGAATATAGTTCGGGGAGTGCCTGCAACTCGTAACTCTTTCAATCATCGTATTAATGGTGCTTCTTACTCAAAAGATACACGAGATATTTGGGAGGAATTACAACATCCAGACAAGATTACTGGACAGTCAGGTAATTATTTCCTGGGTGCAATGGCTGTAAATGCAGAAAATATACCCACTAAAGATAAAGCACGTTATCAGTTTCTATTGCATTTTTGGGTATTTGCTGCACAGGTTTATTGTCCTGCTGTTTTAGATAAAGATGGTAAACGTAAATTAGCTGGTTATGCTTTGGCAATCCCTGATGTAGCGAAATTGAAGAATTTTTGCCGGGTATTTCCCCAAGTATTAAAAGAGCGGGATGTAAAGAAGTGGGGCTATTTACCTCGTGAAGCAGTGATTGATTTACCCGAAGAAGGTGCGCTTGACCTATTGCTATTATTACGTGAGCGCATTGAACATGAAACAGGCGACCAACAATTGCAGCGGATGATTTTAGGTATTGAACTTATCCATGCAGAAAAAATCGGTAATAATATTAAAATCCGCTCAATTAACACAGTTGAGCCAGTTAAAGAACAAGTTGATAAATATAAAAGAATTAAAAAATCATACTGGTGTCCGTGGTTTCGCAAGCAGCTATTAGTTAATGTTCTACGGAAACAACCAGATGGAGAAGAACTTAGCAATTTTCTAGAAATTAAACCTTGGACTGATTTTGACGCAGTTCTGAGCCGCATTCCTCGAACTTGGCTGCAAGACTCTACTTTTAGCCATGATGCTCGTAATTTATTTGAACAGGAAATTGGAATTAAAATGAAAAAACGGATTCGCGACTATGCTCAAATAATTTATCATGTTTGTCAGGGTTATGTTATAGGTAAACTTAAAAGTAAATATAAAATTAAATGGGATAAAGATAAAAAAGCTTACTTGCAAGATGGGAAATATATTGTTCAAAAAGAAGCTGATGAGAAGAAATATAAAATAGCTAATGAAGCTTTTCTTGCAGTTCGCTCTCGAACAGAAGGTAAAGCCTTTATTGATTATTTTGTCTCGACTTTTTACCCTTTTGTAAAACAGGATGAATTTGTCAATTTTACGGAGATATTATTTAACCAAACCGATGATGTTCGCGCAGTGACACTCTTAGCCCTTTCAAGCCAATTCCCATTCGCGAAAAAGGAAGATAATCAACCTGATGAAGTTGATGCAGCTTAATGATTGTTTTATCTTAGATTGCCATTAGGTGTGTTAAATATTACTGAATAAATCAATGAAAAATATTAATTTATTTGCCACAGTTCTAACTTATCCTGCTCCTTCTAGCAATTATCGTGGGGAATCTGAAGAAAATCGCACAGTTTTGCAGAAAATTTTTCAAAATGGTCAAAAATATGCTGTTGTCAGTCCAGAATCTATGCGTAATGCTTTACGAGAAACATTGATTTTTATGGGACTACCTCATAACCGCTCTAGAGTTTATGATGCAGACCAATTAGCTGTAGAATTTAAAGAATTTCCCAACGCTAGTAAATATGCAGATGATTTTCTGTTCGGTTTCTTCGTCGCTAAGACCGAAGATATAAAGAAAAACAAACCTTTACCACCGAAGCGTGATAGTATTTTTCGTTGTAATATGGCAGTGGCATTAAGTCCATATAAATATGATGCGGTATTTTATCAATCTCCACTAAACCAGGAAACTAAAAACAACGAAAAAACTTTTTGGAGTAATGCCAGTACTTCCGCATTATTGCACCGAGAAGTTACTCATACAGCATTCCAGTATCCTTTTGCCCTATCACAGCGCGATTGTTTAGAGCATCCCGAATGGGTAAAAGCATTACTCCAAGCCATTGCCCAACTAAATAAAGTAGCCGGTGGTCATGCTCGTGCTTATTATGAATTCGCACCGCGTTCGGTAGTCGCAAGACTTACGCCTAAATTAGTAGCTGGTTATAATACCTATGATTTTGATGACATGGGAGGCTTTTCCGAATTGAACCGTTTGGGCAAAGCTGAAGATAAAAATTGTGATTTACCTGCCAAAGAATTCTGGATAGGTGGCGAAATTGTACGCAATATGGAAAATGACGAATTAACTAGATTAAAAGAAGCAGGAGCGCATTTATACACTAATTCCGAAAAATTATTTGATGCTCTTACAACAGAGTTTTTACCAAGCAATAAATGATGACAAATCCTAAAAATAAAAACTTGGTTGAGCAATTTTTTCACCTTAAAGCTCCATTTGCGTCGTTTAGACCTTTTCAATCTGGCGCCTCTCGCTCAAGTACACCCGTACCTTCTCCATCTACTGTATACGGATTATTACTTAATATTGCTGG
Organism: Calothrix sp. FI2-JRJ7; assembly: GCA_019359675.1. GTDB lineage: Bacteria > Cyanobacteriota > Cyanobacteriia > Cyanobacteriales > Nostocaceae > Dulcicalothrix. Next base: position 46,905 of record JAHHGX010000080.1, on the reverse strand, counting down.
AATCGAACAGCGAACAGAGTTAACAAATCCAGTGACATTGGTAAGAAGTGATTTACCTGAAATTGAGATTGCCATAGCTCAAGTTTCTCAGCCAGAAATAGCTACATTAGCACAGCAGTTACATCAATATCTCGTTGGTGAATCTGGTAAAGAACTTGCAGAAAAAACCTACGGCTCTAAATATTGGATAGCGCCAGTCAAACGACAAGTTTTAGTTGGCTTAAATTTAGTTATTGGTATGCGAGCCGAAAAATGGTTGTGTGATTGTATTCTTCAAGGACTCAATGGTGAATTAGACGAATCCCGGTATGGGCTACCATTTGCTGGGGACAATAACTTTTTATTTGATTCAATTGAACCTATTGATAGTCTTCCTATGGCGCGTTGGTATTCTCCATTACAACAAGGAAACCGTTGGGCTGAACGTGGATATTGTAGATTAACTGTTTGGATTAACCGAGTAGATAATAGCAAAACCCAAGTGGAAGTGTTTACACCGAGTTCATTTTGCTTACGTCCTCCTAATAGTTCTTGGATACAATTGCCTAAAAGTGGCATTGGTTCAAGTTAATTTCTTTGAAATTATCCATATGCCGAAATTGCAAGCATCTCTGGGTGTAATACCAAATATTGCTACTTTTTGCCCAAAAGGCTTGTAGTAAAGGAGTTTAGAATAGTTTTCAAAGCATTATAGGTGCTTGAAAATCCTGAAAGCATTACTAGTAAACAGTTGTAGAAGTAAAATTTTCCTACTTACTCACACAACCAACCAACCGCTATAATGCTATTTTGCGTTAGGTACTTGTAAAATTGTTCAGGAGGCTTTATAGCGTAACGCTTTCAGGAGGCGCAGGCAGTGCTGTATCCTCAGATGCCGTAAGGCGTTGGCTTATGTTGGTTGGAATTGGCGCCCGCATGAGTATGGCAGTGCTGTATCCTCAGATGCCGTAAGGCGTTGAGCACAAACACTTCCTCGAAAATAATCCCCACATCCGTAATGTGCTGTATCCTCAGATGTCGTAGGGCGTTGAACACCTAACCAATGTTCGTTGTCGAACATTGAAACCGAAAATGCTGCTGTAACCTCAGATGTCGTAAGGCATTGGGCACCCAGCCCTTGATGGCGCGAACACTAGTACCAAATTTTTTACCTAAAATACGTATTCGATTAACCTCCTAATAACAAGACTTGCGGCATATCCTTCAAAAAAATGAACAATTTTATTGGTGCCATGTTGACCGTTTTAGATATGCAAAGTAATCAAGTTGGGTGGTTAACTAAAAAACCGAATTTGATGGTAACGCAAGAATGGGGGTTTCAGGCGCCGAACTCATAGTACTCTAGTTCGCGCCATCAAGGGCTGGCATTGGGCACCTAACCAATGTTCGACATCGAACATGGATATTTGAGTGCTGTATCCTCAGATGTCGTAGGGTATTGAGCACCTAACCAATGTTCGACATCGAACATGGATATTTTAGTGCTGTATCCTCAGATGTCGTAGGGCGTTGAGTACCTAACCAATGTTCGAGGTCGAACATGGATATTTGAGTGCTGTATCCTCAGATGTCGTAGGGCGTTGAGCACGTTAGTAATGTTCGACTCGAACATGGATATTTGAGTGCTGTAACCTCAGATGTCGTAGGGCGTTGAGTACCTAACCAATGTTCGAGGTCGAACATGATATTTGAGTGCTGTAACCTAAGATGTCGTAAAGCGTTGAACATTCGCAAGGCGTTGAGCACAGGGTTTTCTGGCGCTTATTTCAGGGTTAATTTTAGAAGCAGTCTCGACTAAAGCCGCACCGTTCAACAACTTACCTTCTGATACGAAGGTAAAGGCAAGCAGTAAAAGGAAATTAGTTAACAAAGAAATGTAAGTGGCGCCTGTCGTATTTAGTTACAATATTATTTACCTTAAATAACTAATTACTCCTGGTTCGCTGATTTTTTTTGGAGTTTGAGAAATTGCCTAAAAACTTAGAATCTAGATTTCACAATGGTTTGAGCGATTTACCTAAATTACCTTAAAATACCATCCCGCTTTAAAAACTCTGTTTTTATGCAATGGCGCCAATTCTGGAGCAAGAGTGCATTTGAACCATAAGCTAGAACCCTTATTAAATCGTTCAGCTTTTTCCGTTCCTCAATTTAAAATGGGCGAACCGGGAGTAATTAGCTATTCTTTGCTGGATAAGGATTTTGTTTTACTAATTAATGTAACTTAGACCTTATCTGTATCGGCGCCAGTGCCAGAAGTTCAAGTAAACGAACCAACTGCACCGCAAGAACCGGAATACATTGACCCCATAATTGTACTGTTTTAACAGGCACCGATTAAAATTGCTGAAATATATATATGGCAATGCTTTCAGGATTTCCAATAACCTCATCAACATGTAACAAGCTTCAAACCTTGATGAGGTAAGTGTTTACACCATAATTTCTAATTCTCCTTCAAAACACCCTATGGTTCGCGGCATTGTCAGGTGAATTCTGCTGCTATCCATAAACCGCGCTAGCAGTGACCAACTAGTTCAGATTTATGACCCCCATGCTGATAATCAGATTGATATTGTGGCGGAAATAACCGACCGCATACAAAACATTTTTGGTGTAGGTCAAGGTGGTCAGGCTTCTTGCAATACTTGTACAAATATTTTTACATTTTTTAACCTTATTTCTTATATTTTTAGCATACTAGTTACTGAAGAATCGGCTTTTTTTTATTTGATAACGACTTACGACAGGTGAGCAAGGTTAGAAAAAGCAGATGCCGATTGGACTAAACGTTTAGTTCAATCGAAACAGGCTTCCCGTCGCGAACAAGTATTTTGCTAATTAAAGTCCGGTATATTGGGATTTTCTGTTCATCTGTCAGAAATTGCCAGTATTCAGCATCGCCGAAAGTATCGCACAGGATTTGATGTTTGTATCCGTCAAGCGCGTTTGAATTCTTGTCCTGACCAAGCAATACGCGCAATTGACTATTGAGTTGAGCAATGGTGTTTTTAATAATTGGATTATTACTGTTTATTGCTTCGAGGTTGCTGATTTCTTTGCGTAAATCGCGGATGTTTTCGGGTTCAATTGGTTCATCTTCAAAGAGCGCATAGCTAGCAACTTCGCCCGCTCTTTGTGCTAAAGCTTCGACTACAGCCTGCTCAATGGGTGCAACAGGCGCCATTTTTTGCTGGCTACAACTGCGAGTACTCCAATTCTTACATTGATAGTATTTATTTATTTTGCTGATAGTGCCGTCCTTCCTGCGAGTAGTTGAGCCAGAACCTTTGTAACACGCACTGTTGCACTCAGCACAAAAGACTAAGCCAGAGAGGGGGTGCGTCTGGCGTGTTGAGCCAAACCCGCGCGTATTTTTGTTCCAGTCAAGTATCTGCTTAATCTCCGTATACTCGGCTTCGGTAATGATAGTTTCGCTAGGGTGGGTGTTATAAATTATGTGCTCATTTCCGTATTCGCCTTTTGCGGAACGGTAGCGGGTGTGTCCGCGTAGTACAGGGGAGTTGAGCCAATCGCGAAGCCCGGACACGGAGAATCGAAACATATCACGCGCGATACGCCCACCCCATTCGCTGCTATGAGACTTTACCCAAATGCCATATTTCTGGTTAATCCCCTGTAGACATTTTCTGATACTTCGTTGTTCAAGAAATGTTGATTTAATATCAATTGCTATTTCGTAGCGCGTTAACGAAGTTTGTCCGCAGGACGATAATTCAGATTTTTGGTGCAGCAAACACAAGAACGGGCGCCTGTCTTTCTCAAACTTCTCCCCTACTTTTATTAAGCCAAATGGCGCCTTGGTTGCTATGCCCTTATTCCGTAAATGTTCCCAACCGTGACGTATCGATTCACTTTTTTGGTCACTGTGGTGTTGAGCAAGTATAGCGATAATACCCGCTTGCATTTTACCCGCCGCTGTTGTTAAGTCGATTGGTTCATCCAACGCCATAAGCTCAACTTCACTTTTGATAAAATCTTCGACCAAAGTGAACCACTGCTTACCACGTCGGGATAGTCGGTCAACGCGCGTTACTATTACTTTGCTTACTCGCTTTGCCCTAATATCCTCAAGCAAGCGCTCTAATTCTTGCCTGTGAGTACCTTTGTACCCAGACTCAATATCTATATATATTTCTTCGGCGCCTGCATGTTTCAGACGTTCGATTTGCTGCTCTAATGCATTTGTATCGGCTTGATGCTTTGAGCTAACCCTTGCGTACCCTACAATCATTATTTTTTCGCGACATCTATAACGTACTCTGGATTGTACAGCATTCTTTAGAAGATAACCCATAACGACCACCAATTATTTTAGGATAATTAGAACCAGACCAAGCTTCGTGAATAGCGGTGACTACATCTAGATAAAGTGGTTCTCCAGCACTTCCAGGTTCTTTGGTACGGTCGAGAACAGCTATTGATTTTACGGTACTGGGCAATACGTCTATAAATTTTTGGACATCGAAGGGACGATATAATCGCACTTTCACGACACCGACTTTTTCACCGTGTGCGTTCAAATAATCTACTGTTTCGTGTACTGTTTCACATCCCGACCCCATAATAACGATAACTTTCTCAGCATCACTGGCGCCGTAATATTCATATATCTTGTAATATCTACCTGTACGCTTTCCAAAATCATCCATGACTTGTTGAACAATATCTGGACAAGCTTGATAATAAAGATTGGCGCCTTCTCTAGATTGAAAATATACATCGGGGTTTTGGGCTGTACCACGTAACACAGGACGGTCAGGAGTTAAAGCGCGCGCACGGTGTGCCAAAATTAAATCTTCATCTATTACACTTTTTAAATCTTCATCTTGTAATAACTCTACCTTCTGCACTTCGTGAGAAGTACGGAAACCATCGAAGAAATGCATAAAACTAACTCGTGCTTTGAGGGTAGCAGCTTGAGCTATTAAAGCAAAATCATGTGCTTCTTGTACTGAAGCAGAACACAACATCACAAACCCAGTTGCGCGCGCTGCCATTACATCACTATGGTCGCCAAATATTGATAATGCATGAGTAGCAAGCGCACGTGCAGCAACGTGAACAACAATACTTGTAAGTTCACCAGCAATTTTATATAAGTTGGGAATCATTAACAACAACCCTTGTGATGAGGTGAAAGTTGTTGTTAGTGATCCAGCTTGTAAGGCGCCATGTGCAGCAGCAACGGCGCCACCTTCACTTTGCATTTCAATAACACTAGGAACAGTACCCCATAAATTTGGAAGGGAGACAGCAGACCAAGCATCTGCCCATTCTCCAATAGCTGAGAATAGTGTTCAACGTGAGGTTATCTATGATAATATTCCTTGATATCACCTAGGGGAATATTTATGGTAGTCGTTGGGTACGCGAGACTAAGCTCTACCGACCAAGCCGCTGAAACTGGACTTGAGCAGCAAATTGATAGACTAAAACGCGCTGGGGCTGAACATATATATATTGACATTAAAAGCGGCAGAAGTACTGATAGACCGCAGTTTCAGGAATTGATGAGTTTAGTTCAGCAAAATAGAATCAGCGAACTTCTCATAACAAGAATCGACAGGCTATCTCGCTCTATGCCCGATTTTTTTAAGACTGTCCAAACATTGAAAAAACATAACGTTAATTTACGAGTCCTTGAATCTAGTATAGATTTCTCAACAGCAGTCGGTAGGCTAAATATAGCCACACTCGCAATATACGCGCAATTTGAGTCGGAATTGTTAAGCGATAGAGTGCGCCACGGTAACGCCTATATACGCTCTCAAAAGAAGAGTTTTAAACCAATCTTTGGGTATACCAGAACACGCGAAGGTATTTTAATCCCAGATGAAACAATAAATCAAAAAACAGGGTTATCTAACAGTGAAGTCGCCAAACAAATCATTAAATTGCTCTGTGAACAACCATTAAGAAGTTGCTGCCGAATTATCTATGAAGTTTACGATATAAAAATTTCAATAAGTGGATTAAAAAAATGGCTCATGAATCCGTCGCTGCGAGGGCATACTCATTATTATTATTTTCAGGACAAGCAAATTTATTATAAAGATAAGGAAAATATTGACCCGATACTACATTACAACACTCATACACCGTTGATGAGCGAAGAGGAATTCGAGAGAATTAATCAAAATTTAAGCACTAACAGAACTTTTCGCGGTCGTAGTCCAAACAAAGGAAAATACCCATTGGCAGGCTTGGGGAAATGCGCTCTTTGTGGCGGTGGACTAGTTCGAGAGATTGGTAAATCGAAAAAACGTACTGAGTTCCTTCGCTGCGGAAAACACGCTAAGGGCGACCACTTTTGTCCTAACAAAAAATATATTCATTTGAGAAAAGTCATTGAAAATGTCATTGAAAAAATCATTGAACACTCCCAACAACTTATCACTATGGCTAGTGACGCAACAAACCAAGAGCAAAGCACTGAATCACCCGAAATCTTAGAGCTACGCACCCAGTTATCAAATTTGCGCGGCATGAACTCTCGAAATCCGGCAATTTTAAACGCAATAACTGACCTAGAAACCCAGCTTCACAACGCCCTTGCAAGAGCTAAGATGCAGCCTCAAAATAAAGACGATGATTACCTAGAACTTGTTCACAAGGTCGGTTACGCGGCTTTCTGGGAATCTCTAGATGATGATTTTACACAAGAGGTGTTTAAGGAATTAGTCTCTAAATTTACCACCGATGAATCCGGTAATATTACCGTTGAATTAAAATTCTGAGGCATCTCCCAATCACGCAACCTCTGTAAAAAATCTGTGAAAATTTCTTTGCGAGTTCTCATAATACTATGAAGCGATTTTATCAATAATCTTATCATAAAATAAACCGCTGAATTGTTACCCATGTTGCTATTCGGCAGTTTTTTTTCATAGGTATTTATCCAATGATTCGAGTTTTGCAAAAGTGGTAACGCATCACCTCTGCTAAAACCCCTTTGTTCCTACCTTTATTATTTTATTGGAGAATTTTCTCATAGCTCCCCATTAATTCTTACAATAATATAGTGAGCTATGAGTAAACTCTAATCTATATACAGCAAGGTTTTCAGCGATTTTTATAAATTGAAAACACACTACTTATAAACTGAATCACAACAAGTTTTTTCATTTACCCATAGCGTATTTTTTAGCACGGGGACACAAGACACAAAAAATTTTCTTAGCGTGATTCATCAAAATATCCTCGTAATAGTTCAGCGACCTATTTGAGTAACTTATTGAGTAAAAATATCGTAAAAAATATGACAGCAGACACTCATCTCTGCAAACGTATACGTAGTAAATTTTTCATCGACCGAGCCTTAGAAAAAACTAAGTTGCGGTCGCTGAAAACTATCTTTTCATGGTATTTGATACCTCTGAAACTCCCTCTATATAATAGCAAGAGATATAATTGCGTTTATTTCTCAGTTGCACGTCTGCGTTTTTTATGGAATAATATAATTGTAGGGCAGAGACAAAAAATGTTAAAAAAGAAACGAGATTACAGTAAATACGCAAAGGATAAAATTTCGGTAAGAATACCACCGAAATGGAATCTAAAGGAGATTCAAAGAGATTTAGGGCTAGGCACAACGGATTTAACATTACATGCAATAGCCGAATATTTAACCCGCCGGGGATATTCAATAGATTAATCAACGAATAAAGCTACGAACCAAAACATAACCTACCCCGATGAGTAGAAGACATAAAATCTTTTCCCGGTAACTTTCCCCACGGTGCATAACCGCTGGGATAGGCTCTAACAAAGCCCAGGTACTAACGCTGGTATCTGCTGTAGGTGATTGAATCACTGAATAGAAGCGACGGCTAAGATTTAAAGCACTCTCAAAGCAAAAAACACCCGGACGCCAATCCAAAGTGTTTTTTAGGAAATCTAATAATAAAACCAAGGAACAATCCGAATGACTAACGACCAATTAACCAACGACTATTCCATCGCTAATAAAACCAATACAAATATCATGCCATACAATACACAAAACGTCAACGACCAAAACAACCCTGCTGATACTATTTTACCGTGTTTTCACACAGAAAAACAAGATTTGGTAGTAGCCCCAGAGGTAAAACTCATCGGACGTGAACCTCTCAAATTACAGTTTGAGATTACACAACCAAAAATCGGTGGTAAGTTCTACATCACTCACGATAAATACAACCACTATGAATGTATCAACCAAGGTGATGGTAATTTTTCTGCCACTCAGTTAATCCCCGACAAAGAGATTAATGATAAAGGAGAAATCGTAACAGTAAAAGAAAATGGTCACAACATCAATAAGCGCGGTCGTACCGATGTAGGCTTAGACAGAATAGCAGTAACAAAAGGTTCGTGGCATATTGCACCTGGGATTCAAGACGGTGGACTCGCTAATGAATATAACCAAGGTTCTTACTGTGTGTTCGCTGAAGCTGATGAAATCTCTATTGAAGAACAATGGCAAGTTAACACAGAATTTGCTCGACGAACAGGTATTGTCCCTACTTTGGGTGTTCACAGCGGTGGTAAGTCTATACACTTCTTCTACAGATTTACTCGAAAGGTTGACACAGAAACATATGTACGGATATTAAAGAAGCTTGTTATCGTTTTTAACAGTGATGTAACAATCACAAAAGCTTGCCAACAAATGCGCCTCGCTGGTACTTACCGACTAGACAAAGATACATACCAAGAGGTTCAGTTTTCACGTCCAGAAGCAATTTACGAACCAGACTGGTTTGAGGCACAGTTAGACTCAGTGCTAAATATCCCCGATAACTTCGATGAAAGATGGAAGCTATACCGCGCACGTCGTGTTGCAAAGCTAGATAAAACCGAAGTACAAAAAGCATTATATGCTCCTTGGGACGAACTCAAGCCAAAGCAACGAGAAGTTAGAGCTTATTCCTCGGAAGATATCGATGAAGCTACAGAGATTACATTACGAGAAACTGGTTCAGCGGCGGCGCCACTGGAATTATTTTTAGGTAACGACGCTAAGAAGCTTTTGTTTTCCGGCGTAGAAAAAGGAACAGCAGGACGTGAACCAACGGCACTGCGACTCGCTACAATATTGGCTTCACATGCTAAAAATCTCGATGCTTTTGGTATCCCCTACGATGGTGACGTTGAAAGTTTAATAGAAGATTTCAGCGAACGATGCAGTGAACCAATCGGTGATTTCTTTGTTACTCGTGCCGCTGAAAAAGCATGGCAAAACGCGGAGCCTGCACCCACTGGTAAAGATTATTACTTAGGTATTTATCAGCGATGGGCGTTAAAGAATCTTAAAGAAGAAAAAGCGCAGCAACCCGATGGCTTCTCTAAGAAACAAGTTAACGACAAAATCAAGAATGTTGAGAAAGCGTTAAAAACTATAAATGCCAACAAAGAAGAACAACATTACAAGAATCTAATCGCGTTCGAGCCTGTTGGAAAGCACTATGTAAGTCACACTCGGTTTTTATCCGATGACGTGTTAGATAAAATTCCAGACAAAGGTTTGGTTTTCGTTAAAGCTCCAATGAACAATGGTAAGAGTAATTTAATTCGACGAATACTCAAAAAACACCCCGATAGAGCAGTTCTCAGTCTAATTCCAAATACTTCCACTGCAAAATCCCAAGCTTTCGACTGGCAATTAACGCTAAGAGATACCAAGAACAACATCTTAACTGATGGACAAGGTAATCCTGTTAAAAGAGACGGTGAAAATGTTGTTATCAAATTAGACGCGGACAATATCGCTGATGCTCTCAAAGAAGCTCAACGGTTAGCTATATGCTACGATTCACTGCATTATATCGCTGGCAAGAAAACAAAAGGCTTAATCCTTGTTTTAGACGAAGTTGTAAGCGGTCTAAAACACCTTATGGAATCATCCACATTGGTTAAAAACGGTGGACGGGAATCAGCGATAAACTGCTTAAAGGAATTGTGCAAAAATAGCGTTACCGACGGTATGCTTGTTATCGCCCTTGACGCGCACTTAATGAAACCAATGGTTGATTTTATGCAGGCTATATGCCCCGGTCAAGACATTGTAAGCATTACTTCAAGTCGCAAACCAAAAGCGTGGAACTTTTACCAATATCGTGGTTCTCGCTCCGAGGGATACATTGATGACAAACTTATTCAGTTAATCAGTGAAGGAAAAAACGTTTGGGTTGTGACAGATAATCAGTTAAAAGGGGAAACGTTGGAGCGAGTAATAAAGTCTAAGTTTGCTAGTATTCCTTTATTGCGCTGCGACTCTCATACCAAAGATTTAGAATCTCAATCGAGAGCGTTGCAAGATATCAATAGTGAGTTACGACGAATTAAACCACAGGTTGTTATCGCATCTCCGACAATTTCTCAAGGAATCAGCGTTAAATTAACCAAAGAATTGGTTGCATTACCTACCGATGCTTCAACCGAGAAAGAAACCGCTGATAACTGGGAGAATCTAACCCCTTGGTTCGACATTGTAATCGGGTACAATTACCACTTAAGCGCTGATAAATTCGCTCAAATGCTAGGTCGTATCCGTCACGCTGTCGATAGAGTCGTCTTTGTTAATCAGTCGAGAAAAATTAAAGGCTGCGAATCAAGTTTTGGTGATGAGCAAGAAAAACACTTAGATAGCCAAGCTTCTTTTGGTGATTATCTCTTTGCTAAAGCGCGTGAGCTTGCACCACAAGATACACACTTTGCTAATCTACAACAATACATGTCCCAAGTATTTAATAATATCAAAGTTGGTGAATACCCCGAAATAACTTTATTGTCTCAAATACGAGCAATCGACGCTCACATGCAAAAGAATGCTGATGTTGCTTTACTCGACTTTTTATCAGAGATTGGTCATAACTGCAAGGGATTTAACCTATACACTAAAGACGGAGTAGAAATCAACGAACTAGTGTTTGATGGAGAAAAAATTGAACCAAAAGCCATTGAATTGTGCGACGGCGACAACGAGTCTTTTGCTGAAATAATCAAAGAACAGAAGAAAGAAATTCGCCAAGAAAGAGCAGAAATAATAGTCAATACTAACACTTACGGGTTAGATTTCGACGAACTATTAAACAATCAAGGACGCGGCGAAGACAAGTCACCACAACTTGCACGGATGGTTTTCGAGAAAAAATATCCTGGGTTATTAAGCTCTTGGGAGAAAGACTTTGGTTTTACTGAAATTGAAGAAGACGAACCAAAAAGAGTTTCAGGTACGATAACTCAACTAGGTATAGATGAAGTTGATTTTTACCGAGAAGAAGTCATTGAATCAAACTACGCTAATTTAACAGCGATACGTCGCTGGGTTGAGTTTCAAAATCTCGATGCCCATATCGTAAAAGAAGCGAAGAAATTTGCAAAGCAAGCAAAAGAGTTTAAAAACAGTAAGAGCTTTGCATTGCACGATTCAATGGACGAACAAACTTCTAATGTCCATCTACTACACAAAGAAATACTAAAAACATTCGATGTGTTTACCGCTGGTACTCTCTATCACTGTAACCACGAAATTGTCAAAGAGTTTATGGCAGTGTGGAAGGCTAATAAAAAGAAAATCGAGGAATTGACTAAAATCAGTTACAATGCCGACTTCACTAAATCAATCACTTCGATTAATAAACTGCTTGCTTACTACGGTAAAAAACTGGTTCATGTCGAAGGGCAAGACAAAACTGAATATCCCAATGGTAGAAAAGGCAAGAAAGTAGTAACCCGTTATTACACTCTCACCGATATTATGTTCACTGGTGCAATCCGCGATGCAATCGAAGAGTCTGTTTCATCGAGATACACCCCGATTCAAGCAAATGATGATATTGTCGAAACAACACTCCCAGAGAATGCAATAATTCCTGGCTGGGGAAAAAGTAATCAAATAAACATTGTCTCCGACTTCCTGCGATTACAACGGATAAAGGAGACAAAGGCACCAATCGCCGACAAGATTCACTGTAAGTACCAACGTTTAACCAATGTAGTGTTGCTTTACAGAAAATCCAGAAGAAGCACAAAGGTATCTAAGGTAGATATAAAAATCAAGCCCTAGTAAATGTATCAGTGGAAGGACAAAACTCTTCCATTGATAAGTTTCGCTGATAAGCAATAATACTCACTGCTGGGTTGACTGTTCTACAAAAATACTAGAAAAAACGTTGATTTTAAAATCGTCGAAACCCTTGCTGTGTAAGGTCGGAGGCGTAGAACAGTGAATCCCCAATAGTCTATATATAATAAGCAGTCACTGTTCTACACTTTGTTGATTCTCCTACATTACATAAACTAATGATTGGTTATTTACTGGGTGGGCACCAAAAATAAAGCGCGCCGTCTCGTATCGAAAACAAGTATCAGCGAATAACACAATAATAGACTTTCCGACGACAGAGCATTGGAAACTTAATCCGGTTTTCTGTTCGGATGCTACTAGATAGCCTACTCTGTCAAGGTTTAATAAATTGCTACATTAGAGTCAAAAAGCTGTGGTTGGTAACAAGAAATCAAGCCTTTTGGGGTCATCTTGCAGGAAATTACTCGTATCTCGGCTCAATCTCTAGTTCTTATTTTTTGTCTAGTTTAAGGGTAAAAAGATATTAAACAGTCTCATAGAAGTGGACAATTTCAACAATTTAGTTGGTCTCGAAACTGATAATCGAGCGCAAAAAGTCTATGACAAAGCGGCTTTCAGTTACTTCGCATATGAGTTTAAGTAGGGGCGTGCCGAGAATGGGCTGCGCTTCTTGATCCAAAATCACCGCTTCAATGGGGAGGGCTTTTTCATTGATTAAGATGCCCATTAGGTATAAATTGGCAAACCACAGCAGTTAACAGGAGCTATTTTAAGTATATTTTTGTATTTTTACCGGAATTTTTGTATTTTTACCGGAATGCTGCATAATTTAAGTGTATCTGAATATCAATATTACCTTATTAATCTGTAAAGTTATGCCAGCAGACTATTCCGGTCGAAATCTGCGCGGTCACTCATTCAAAGGTCAAGACCTTAAGGGTGCTAATTTTAGCTATGCAGATATCCGAAGCGCAAATTTTACAGGTGCTAATCTGAGAAACGCAAACTTTAGTCATGCTACTGCTGGACTGCAAAGGCGTTGGGCTATTTTTTTAGTCTGTCTTTCTTGGGTGCTATCTGGAATTTCAGGATTTTTTTCAGCTATCACTGGAGTGTTGATAGCTTCTGAGACTTCAAGTTTAGAAGATAAAATTACAAGCTGGATTGCCTTAATAATAGTAATTGTTTTATTTATAATTATCCTTCGCCAAGGATTAAACCCAACCTTAGCCGTCGCCGTCGCCGGAGTCTTAGCCGTCGCCTTCGCTGGAGCCATCGCTCTCGCCTTCGTTGGAACCATCAGGTATACCATTGCCCTCGTTGGAGCCGAAGCCTTCTCTGTCGCCGCAGGTGCCGCCGTCGCCATCGCCGGAGCCGTCGCCGGAGCCGTCGCCCTCGCTGGAGCCTTCGCTTTCGTCGGAGCCGGAGCTTTAGCCGGAGCCATCGCTTTCGCCTTCACCGGAGCCTTCACCGGAGGCAGAGCCGTCGCCGGAGCTTTAGCCGTCGCCGGAGCCGGAGTTTTACTTAGTGCTTACATTGCCTGGAAAGCAATGAAAGGAGATGAAAAATACGCCATTATTCGGAATATTGCTGTTGCTTTTGCAGCCAAAGGCGGTACAAGCTTTCGCTCTTCTAATTTAACTGATGTCAACTTCACTGGAGCCACACTTAAAAGTACAGACTTTAGAAAAGCTAATTTGACTTGTACCTGTTTCAGTAAAACTAAAAAACTTGACCGTATTCGCCCTGGAACAACTTACCTGCAAAAAGCACAACTGCGTCAAGTTCTGGTAACAAGCCAGGGACTAAACTTGAATTTTGACCGCGAAGACTTGCGAGGAGTAAATTTTCAAGGAGCCAATTTAGTAGATGTGAGTTTTATTGGCGCAGATTTAAGTAAAGCGAATTTAAAAGATGCAGATTTATCCAGAGCAAAATTAGTACAGGCTCAACTTAATGAAACTGATTTAACAGGGGCTACTCTCACAGGGGCATACATTCAAGATTGGGGCATTACCACCGACACCAAAATTGATGGAGTGAGATGCCAGTACGTTTATATGCGACTTCCTACAAAAGATGACCCCGATCCTTGGCGAAAGCCAGATAATAGAGAAGAGGTCTTTGAAGATGGGGAGTTTAGGGATTTTATTCAGCCTATTTTTGACACCCTAGACCTTTACCACAGCCAAGGTGTTGACCCCCATGCGATCGCTACCGCATTCAAACAACTGGCGGAAGACAATCCAAATGCTGAACTTGAAATAGTCGCAATAGAGAGGCGGGGTGAGGATAAAATATTACTCCGTGCTAAAACCACAATAGCAGCAAATAAATCAGAATTAAGCAAAGAATATTATATCAATTACAATCAACTTAAAGCATTGGCAGAACAAGAGTTTAGAGAATTAATAACTAGCCAAACCGTTCAAATTAGCAGATTAGAAAATATGATAACAACAGCGCTGGAGCGTCCTAATTTTTATGCACAAACCTATAACAATCAAGGAGATACAACAATGACTAGCGATCGCCATATCAATACAGGTGGGGGCAACTACAACGAGCGCATTGAACGCGACTACGTGCAAGGTAATTACTACGCTGCGGGACAACCCCAAAGTCTTGCCCAAGCTGCTGGTGAGATTCAATTGTTACTAAAACAATTAGAACAAACTTATCCAAGTACCACTACATCACAACAAATGGTAGTGGCAGCAGAAGCCATTAATCAAATTGAAAGCAGTCCAACATTGAAAAAACGTGTCATAAATGCTGCTAAGGAAGGGGGTTTAGCTGCACTTGAAAAAGCAATTGATAATCCAGCAGGTGCTTTTATTGTTGGTGCGATCAAAGGCTGGCAGGAAATAGAAGCAGAAGCAAAAGATTAAGGACACGAAATAAGCCCACCAACAATATTTGGTTAATTAAGCACTTTAAGGCTTATCATTATCTTCATGATTAAGGTGTGTTTTTAATGTACATCAGTTATAAATTTTAAGTTTTTATACCTAGCAATACGTAAAAATAGAAATTTTGTATTATTGTATCGTCATATTACAATTTTCGACGCTTGCGTTATTATACTTAAATATCTCGTATAATTAATACAGTGGTGCTTCACAGGTCTTTATAAATGATGTGGCTTGAAAATTGTCTGTGGGAGTTCGGTATCTAAGCTTTTGCTGAAGAAACTACCTTTCCAGATCGGCTCTAAATAACGATTTGGTTGAATCAATGAATCAAAATATCCTGACTTTAGCTGCAAATCCAAAAACTACTTCGCATTTAGGCTATCTAGTAGCATCCGAACAGAAAACCGGATTAAGCACTGTCACACGAATACTACAAAAGTATTTAGGCGCTGAAAGATGGTTATTCAGTTGAGTGTTCATTATTGGGTTTTAGAAAGACATCGAGACAAAAGGTAGTATACATATTATTGCGCGACCAAAAAGATTTTTTATTGGAAAATTTGTCCCCCCAATATCTTTGTGGTGCTATGGAATGATTAGTAAAAAAAAACGCAAAAGCAAAATCAAAAAAAACTTTTAAAAGTATAACGGATTAAAAAATACCCTGTTACTCTGTTACCCTGTTGCAAAACCCTTGCTGTACAAGCATCCTGGGAGTAACAGGGTTTGCTTGTACTCTGTTACCTACCCTGTTACTCAATGGTTTTTGCATTATCCATTGATTGCAACCTATAGAATGTTATTACAGGAAAAATAACAGTATCCATAAGCTAAAACGGTTACGCTGCAATGCTTATGCGTTTTTAGCTCGTTACTTCTTTATAGAAATCAATGGAATGCAACAAACAAGAAACTACGATTTTTCTCCGCACCACCCCCAAGATGTGGAAACTGTATTTAAAATCTGGTAGTCAAATGCGGAATAAAATCCGCGAGTTAAGCGCAGGTCGTCCATGTGTGGATAAAGTATTTTTCTTTAGCCCAACTGGAGATAATTTTGCTGCGCTAAAGAAACAGGGTAGGTGGACACGTCATGTTGAGCGGCATCTACGCACTGAATCGGAACGCAGGCTAATAAGCGCTGGGTACAACCGTATTTTTGATTTAAATGATTTTAGTTTAGCGGAACATGTACACAATACACTTTTTAACGATTGAGGCTCATTTAAAACCAAGCCCACGGTGAAGTTCACTAAAATACACACAGTGAAACAACCACCGCTAATTAACAACGAATGTACACAGGTTTCTATCTTTTAAAATCTAAACCGATGGGGAACATTAAAACTCCCCACTAGTCTACACCGCACTTATTATTTTTTAATACCAAAATATCTATTTACCCAGAACTCTGACTTTTTATAAGCTGATTTATCTGGATAATCTAAAAAATAATTGATGACATTACGAAGTATTTGACAGGATTTTTGTGCAGTTTGACTGACAGTTAAATTTTCATCTCCTAATTTATATGTTTTTTTTAACGTGCTACCATGTGCAATAGTGCTACGGAGGTCATAAAGCTTCTTTGCAATATTAAATGCGTTTAACCGTTCTTCTGGGGTATCAAATAAAGTAGAGTAGTTCATTGCAAAACGAAATCTTAATTCTCCGCGCTCGTTTAAATCAGCAAGCAAAATAGCCTCTAATCCTACTACTGCATCAAAAAGACTGTCTTGAGGGCTTGTTCGGGTTTCTGCATCACTAAGCCTTTTGCAAGCCGTCTCTAATGGTGTATCTAAACTAGAAAAAATTAACTTTGAATGACGTTGTAAATTTTCTACATCATGCTCCGATACATTATAAATTCCAATAGGAACATACAGATTACCGTTACCCAAACCTGGAACTATTACAGGACAAAACTTAATCGGTTTAAAGCGAATCATATTATAACCAACACGTCCGCTTTGAAATGTTCGTAATGCAAGAATAGCTTTATCAAGAGATGGTTTAACTATTTTCTCAACAATGGTTTCGTCATTTAACCCTTGTTCTTGATTACCAAATACTTTTCTTTCTTCAAATTCACCTTCTAGTATAAAGTCATGTGGTCCAAACATGGGTAGCGTTTGGTTAAAGCTTAAAGAAGGGTTAGCGTATATTTCATTAATTTCCTTTTCGCTTAACTGCCGAATATTAATATCATTAGTTAGAGGGATTATCTCCGGAGCCATCTTGTAGTTCAAAAGTTGTGCGAAGTAGCGAAACCGAAAATTTGAACAATCTACAAAATCAGCAAACTCCTGAACAATTGTATCGACTTGCCCATAACTAACTTGGAAAGTTTTATGTCTATTCCATAACTCACACAGAATACTTCTTAAAATATATGATGGGTCATGTAAAATATTCAATAACCCAAAACTTCGGAACCCAACCAAATGTTCATAACTAGGATAATTAGTACGAAATACTTCTATAAACTCATTGCCTAATTTGTCTAGCACTGATTGTACTTGTATGAAAATTTTTGTGAGATTAGGACGAGTTGCCCATGCCGAACTCCATTGAGAGTTTCCAACTCTACTAAATTGGCTATATAATTCAACAAATTGAGCAGCTAAAGGCTGAATAATTAATAGTAAATCATTAATAGAATAAGTTAATTTTTCTTTAATATTGTCATGCATAATTTAGCTCATTAAATACCAATTAAATTTATACTATTTTTTCATTTTTTTAGCAAGTATATTTGTACAAAAATAAGAGCGGTGAAGCATCAGTGGGTAAGCTGCGAGGCGGATTAGCACATAATAGCATGTCAAAAATAAAACTACGAAACTATTCGGGGAATACGGGAACAGTAAATTTGACCGCTGGTATCGCTCTCCGATTTTGACGGGAATGTATTTATGTAACCTGTTTTTATTAATTTTATGGCTTCAGATTTTGAAAAGGACATGCAACAGCGTTTTGAACGAATTGAAAAAATATGGCGCAGTAATACCGCAGCTTATGAGCAGCAACTAGAGCAAAGTATAAATTGGTACAAAAACACCAACACAAACAACACCAATGTGAAACCTGCACCAGCAACCCAAACAGTAGAACAATCAGCGGCGCCGCTGACAGCACAAGAGGTTTATAGCATTGCTCAAGAGGGAGGTAATCAGTGGCAGGCAATATTGAACAAATTAAAGACCGAGCGAGGGTAGACGCGGCTATTGCTTGGCTTGAATTTTCTGTGTCTCAACCGCCAAAGCATAGAAATCACCGTCATGAGCCTTGGAAGAAATCGGCGGTTGTTCGTAGTCGCAGTTTTAAGCAGTACCGAGAGGCTATCAAAGATTATTTCCTATCGCAAAATTCCGAACAATCAGGATAGGAACTTTTTTATGCCATAAAAGCTAGATACACCGGAGAACATGCCCGGTGTTTTTTTTTGCAACCTTTGCTGACCCCCCCTCCAGCAAAACAAAAACCAAGAACATAGAATTATTCTCATTCCAATGAGCTAAGATGCTGAAATAGCCGTTGATATCAAGCTTTGGTAAATCTTTGGTGAGCCTTTGTTGGGTCGTTGGATACAATCATGAGAATTATTACCATTAATCCTCTAATAGCTTTACTCCATCGTTATGGAGCGATGATTGAGAGTCAATGGGGGCTTCGGTGAAGTTACAAAAAAACGTACCACTGATTTGGTCTTTAACCCTAGCCATTGGGCATCTTCGACGCTTATCATCATACGTCCTCAATTTTTTGCATGAACGGCATCTTTTCTATGTCAGTAAAAGTACGCTTAATAAAGCAAGTAATTTATTGATTTTGTAGTAAAAATTTATGCTTGTCTTTACAGTTTCTTTGCCTATTTCTAGTTTCAAGAATAGATATTGGAACAAAGAACATATTTAGAGAAAATTTATGGCTAAGGGCGACCACATCTACGTTAACTGCGGTACATATACTCATCACGGTATTGACTGTGGGAATGGCAAAGTTATACATTACACAAAAATAAATGGTAAAGGTATTATTGAACTCACCACCTGGGCTGCCTTTGCATCTGGTAGATGTGTGACTATAGTAAATTATGGTAAGTGCGACTCGTCAGATTTTGTAATCAAACGCGCTCAAAGCAGAATAGGGGAGAGTGCTTACAACTTATTTAATAATAACTGTGAACACTTTGCGAGATGGTGTAAGACTGGTGTTCACAAAAGTGAGCAAGTAAAAAATGCTTCTTCAGCAACAGGGGGCGCTTCTGGTAGTGGTGCCGCAGTTGCTGGTAGTCTTGGTGTTGTGAGTGCAGCGGGTGCAGCAGCAGGATTGAGTGGTGCAGGCATCATGTCTGGTCTTGCAACAGTCGGTGGTATTGTAGGCGGTGGTGCCGTTGCTGGTATTGGCGCATTGGGTATGGCTCCTGCTGCAATCACAACTGTGGCAATGAATAAAGTTTTGGAGGACGACGAAAATCTTACCAGCGAGGAGCGGGAAGCTCGTGCTGTTGGTAGGTCAATGACGACTGTTGGTGCTGCGGCTGGTACAGCGGGAGCGATTGGTGCAGTTGCAGCAGCCGGAACGGCAGGTTTAAGTGCTGCTGGCATAACATCCGGTTTAGCAGCGATTGGTGGAGTAGTAGGTGGTGGAATGGCTGCGGGTGTTGTTATTACAGTTGCAGCACCTGCCGCTGCTGCTGCCGCTGTCGGATATGGTGCTTACCAAGTTTGGAAATGGATATCTGAATAACAGCTAGCGCATTCATTTTAATGTCAGCCGATAGGACTCCAGCGCCTCTCAATAAGGGACACAAAAACACGCAGTATCAAAGACATTGTTAGTACAAAAGTTATTATTACCAAGAGGCAGTCCGGTGCAACCCCTCGACTAGGTGCAATGGATGTGGCTCAACGTACTACATTAATGTTACAGCAATTGGATACAGCAAGGGCAAAATGCGTTGTAAAGTAGCCCCTGACTTATTTACGTCGTGATGCATGACTGTAATTAATATATAAATAATTAGCGCTCATGCATCAAGGATTTTACTTTTTGTGTACCTATAATGGGAATAATTATCGCGCATTAATGGCTAACATCCGGCACCTGTTCGATGTATTATTTTGTATTTAAAATGTAGTATATTTCAACACAACACATGTGGAGCCGAGGCGAGGGCAGGTCATTGATTCCACATCTTTGTCTACCCCATGAATCTGTTTCTCTTATAAAGAAAGAAGCCAAGGGGTAGACACACCGATTTCTACCTGCGCGCTGCAATGCTCTGTATCACCGATATTACCCCTGCCAGAATGCGCTGTAAGCCCTTTAAAATCCATCGGCTATATCATTGGCATTTCCTAAATATTGATTCTCCGGCACCTACAAGACTCAGTAATCAAAAATCCCATTCTTCGGGTTTTCTGAGCTGAAACCTGTGCCTGATTTCATGGACAAGCTCAAAGTATCGACTCTCGCGGTTTTGTTTGCAGATGAATTTTATGGTTTTTATTGTTGAATAAATCTCTGGATTTCTAATGATGTAATTGCGATTTTTAAACCTTGAAAACAATGCACGGTCAACCGTAACGACCTTATCCGCTGGTTTATTTTTCGATGCTTTGGGGTCAACGTTGTAGCGAATTTTCATAATATTTTTTTGATAGGAATCACTGGTATAACCTCATTGTTCCGAGCTATAGTATTTACAGTAATTACTTAACAGTAACCCAGTAAAAAGATTAGTGTTGCCTAACTTTATAACTTTTGATACATTTTGTGTTGCCTTAAGGCAAAACATTGATATGCCGTTGTTAGGGAACAAAAATCCCACGGAGCCGATTTGAGGCAACAGGGGGTAAATAATTAAATTTATCCAGTGCTTACTTCACCGTAAAATATCAGGACTGCATTCATGAATTGTGGATTTTATGGGCAAACTTTCAGAAGAAAAACAGCGAGCAATTCAGTGGTTGGAAGCATCGATACCCCAACTACCGAAGCCAGAGCGTAAGCCGTCGATTCGGCAACATAAGAAGAAAGTCGCTCAACTTCTCCGCGAATTGGGACAGTAAGCGCGCAGCGATTTTACGTACCAACGGATAAACGTAGATTATATGGAAATCGTTGGTGTACAGTAGAATTTTTAATAAAAATATCAAGGTTAATTTACAACGACTGGGCTTTAATTTTTACGAGGCTTAATCGAAGAAAAAACCTCTGGGTCTAAATCTCAGAGGCTCATTAATTAGTAAACGTTGTATTTCAATTTTGGTTTTTTCGGTACTTTAATCCTTCGATAGCCAATGCCACTAATGTTGAAGCAATACTTTTTTTGTCTTCGGTTGCAATCTTTTCGATTTCTTCGTATGTCGTCAATGGCACTATCGCTGTTACTTTTTTACCCTTATATCGGCGCGTTGGCTCTACCATAAAAAATTCTCATAAGTTTATCTTTTTTAATAATAACCCGAATAGTAGTACTTCATTCACATTATTGGTTAACCAGCGATATTTTTACAGCGTCGCTACAGCGGTTAAAATCGCCGTTTGTCCCAGTGTTTTCTTGTCTCCTTAGTTCAGCTTATCGGATGTTTCCTTTGGGAAACAAGGAAGGAAACAGCTAAAGTAAACAGAAAATGTAGCAACAAATACAAAGTTAGGAAACAGCGATAAACACCGCTGGTTGCTGTTAACAGAGGGTAATCAATAGATAAAGAAGCATCGGACATAAGTATATTTTTGTTGATACTTATATTTATTGAAAGAGCGCTGATACTTATTATTGAATATCTAAAGCATCATCCGTAGTGAGTTAACGTTTTACAGCGGCGCCACAGGGATAAAATCAACGATTTACCTGGTGTTGCCTAAAATCCAATGGGAAGTATCGTTGTTGCCTAACAACGCAATATTAATGTGTTGCCCAAGGCAACAAACCAAGGCAACAGCGATAAATGTCGTGAATTTATGTTAAAAAGCCCCTTGGTTTAACCAGAGGTAGATTATTAATTTATCTTTGATTTTAAAAACTTAATTATTGAGTCCCAGTTAGAGTACATTGCAATTACTCTTTGTGTATCTTTATCAACGATACCCCACACTGGACATTTTCTGTCTTGATACCCTAGTTTACCCTGAAGATTTTGAATATCAAAGCGTAGTTTATTGGCTAGTTCCCTGGTTTGCTTCTGTTTGCTCATTGATTGTTACTGCGTGCATACTGCGTAAAAATACTGCATTGATTCTCAGTATTACTGCATTGGCAATGCTTTGTTTATTCAGTGGGTAAATACATCTTTTAGCATTAAAACCATTGCTGAAATTTTAAGTAGTTCACGTTCTTTATCATGAACAAAGGTTATTTCTCCGAGTTCATACGAAAAAATCGTTGTCTTTGTTGCAATCCGCTGTTTCTTTTTAGATGATTGAACACGAGTAAAATTTAGCGGTGGTTTTAAACAAGTTATCAATGCTGTTTCTAATCTATTGAGTAAATCAACGTTCTCGACAGCAAGATAACAGAGCTTTATTCCGCCGATACTTTTTAACTGCTTGTATCTATGGTGGTTCTCCCATCGCTGGCGGATATTAACACTACGCCCAATATACTCAACTTTATTTTGCGAATTGATAGCAATGTAAATGCCGCTGGTAGCTGGTAATTGGCTCTTAGCATTGAGGGAAACCCAAGGTAAGGGTTTTAGGTTTGGTTGCTCTAGACCTATCATTGGTTGTTTTCCTTTGTTCTTCTGTACTTAACTCAAATAATTCTATATTTATTGTTTACTGGATTAATCGTTGGTTATTTCCTTTGTTGGCTTTATGTCTTCCACCAATAGACCTTTTAACTTTGAATATTCTCTTACAAAAATATTAATAGTTGCATTTTCGCTAATCTTATTTCGCTGGCTGTAATCTTTGATTATTTGGTCGAGGTCTTTAGGCATCCTCGTTGTTCTGGTTACTAAATCCTGGTTTTTTCTTGGCATTCTCATCTCCCTGTTTTTTTATACAAATATACTAACATAAGTTCCACCACTTTACCACCACTATCCATTGATTTTGTCCACAAAGAATGTCAAAGTCTGCGGTATATTTTTATGCATTATTCACTGAAAGTGGTGGCATAATACCACCAAATGCGATATATTAGATACATGAGGGCAAGAGAGAGAGAAGCCCCAGCGAAAAAACACAAAAGATTTCAACCATGATTAAATTTTCAATGCCTTCTTTGCTGCTTATGGTAGCGATTGTGATTTACAGCTATCCACCGAATAACTTACTGAACAGATACGAAGCAAGATACTACCACTCGATTAAGCAGTAAGAGACGACAAACCAGGCTCCTAGTCTGGTTCCCCTGAAAGACTAACGACGAATTCACCCAACGAAAAAACACAAGGATTAAAATCATGGATTACACAGCACAAAGAGTTTACTTAGAAGTCCAGTACCGCCGCGAACAGCATGAACACATTGAAACTATCCGTGAAGACCTGATTCTTCAAGAAAAAGCAGCGAAGAGAGAGCAAAACAAAGCAGTCATTGCTCAAATCATGAAAGACAATGGTTTTCAATCCGAGGATGTAGCACGGGGACTATCAGTGTTAAATACGATATTCCAAAGCACTGATTTAAGCCTTGGTGAGCTATTCGATGGACTAAGTGAGAATTTACTCGATAGTCATCCTAAAGAAGCTACGGCGGCTGAAGAACTCTGGACTTACTGCGATAGCGTCGATGCGTAAATAAAAAGGAGGAAGCACCGGATTAACCGGGTGCGCTCCCCAACGATAAAACATCGCTGAACGCCCTTGGAAATGCCACCGATATAGACTTCAATGAAAATTAAATAGAAATGTTCCGGCGGAAACTCAAGATAATGAATCAAGATGAGGAAATACAGAAAAATATCGACACACTCAGAGACATTTGTGAAATGTACGACGTCAACCTAGCAAAAACACTTAGAGATTTAAATGCTCTGAGAAAAGCCTTTAATAAAAGTGAACGTATGAACTTAACCGATTTCTTTGAATTATGCTCTCAGGCACTCAATGATGACCCCAAAGGGAAAAAGGCGGCGTTAGAATTACGTGGGGCTTGTATCGAGCTTTCAGAGGATAGAAACGAGGAAGCACAGGGTTAACCAGTGCCCCCAACGAAAAAACACAATACCTAAATTATACCCGATGTTTTTTAGGCGCCGGGTATTTTTGTTGTATATTTTATTGATACGACACGGCTCGTTTAACCTTTGGTGCCCACCCCATGCTAAAAGTTCGTTGTGATTTAATGGAAAAACTTGTTGAGAATTCAGTTAGTGCAACGTGTTTTTCAATTTTTGAAAATCGCTGAAAGTTTTGTTGTGTATAGGTTAGAGTTTACTCATAGCTTCCTATATTATTGTAAGAATTAATGGGGGGCTATGAGAAAATTCTCCAATAAAATAATAAAGTGGTGCTAACACAGTGCTTTTTTTAACCAAACAATTGTCACCGTTTTTAACCTAGCGGCAAGTGTCTCTGTTTTACTTGTTGTCTATCGATGGCACTAAGATATAGTGCTGGTATCACCGAACTAATTCGATGGGGCAAACACCGCACGGATAAAGAATATTGCCTTGTAGGTCATTGCAGGTGGCTCGATGCGATTTGAAATCGAAGTGAAGACCGCACAAAACAATGATATTGCCTTGTAGCTCATTGTAGGTGTACCTGAGAGACAAATTGCCGAATAACCAAAGATTCTACTGAATGTTTTCATAGGTATTGTAGGCGATTCTGACGTGGCTAATGTAGGGAATCAACAGTATTAACAAACAATATTGGTTTATTCGCTGGCAACGTAACAATAGATTTTTCAACGACATAACCTTAGTTTTTTCTAAGGCTCGGTCAACGAAAAATCCCTAGGACATGAGTTCTAGGGATTGTGCGGCATACGAGATTATTGTTTTTAATCGGCGGTTGCTGCTTTGCTTCGCATGTTACGTAAGTAATCAGTGATATCATACTCAATTCCTCTAGCTTTGATAGCTTCGATACAGAGCAGGACTACTGCCTGTGAGAATGCGCGGTTTTCTTTTTCTGCAATATCTTCGATAACTTCAGCGAGAGAGACGGGAAAAGTGATGTTGTTTCTTTTTCCTTTATACCCTTTGGTTGCCACTTTGTACCTTCCTGCGATGAATAATAGGCTTTGTAAGTATTTTACCGTTTATTCGTTGGTTATTCCGGGGTTTTAATCTGCGGTTTAAAGCGATACATAACTTTAAGTAATTATATCAGTATTGTATCACTAATATTCTGATTAATGAAACACTAAATAATGCATGAATTAGGCACGCAGTACGGTACAATATAAATAGAGGGGTAAAGAGGACTTCGAGGTAAAAAGTAAAAAAGATTACCACCGAATAAATTCAGCGATAACCCCAAAGCGATATAACACACAAAGATTTTCCCATGAATTCAGAATCAAAGCTTTTAGTTTTAGCATCAGCCCAAGGATTATTTTTAGTATTCATTTTGATAACCACATTTCGTTAGTAGGAGCGGTATATGTACAGAAGACCAAATTTCGGAAAAAGTGAGCAAATAGTTTTAATATCGATATTCTCACTGTGTTTATTTACACAAGCATACATAGCAAGTTGTTACGTTGGCTTTCTAATAGTTTTTTCAATAATAACAGCGGAATAGGAGGTAAAGAAAATGAGTTGGAACTTATTCAGCGAAAAAGACAGAGAGAATTCGTCGCCTTATATCTACAACCTACTAGACCAAGCCAGCGGCATAACCAAAGAATTGGTAGACGCGGCTTTAAATGGCGACGGCACAGCACAAGGAGCAATAACCCAGTGGACAGAGTACCAAAAGACCCGTGCTAAAAACGCTGAAGTAGTCTTTAGTACTCTTGCTGAAGGAACCACTGCCACAGCACAGATTGCAGAAGCAGAGTCAAAATTCCTTGCTACAGCCCGTGATTCACTAACAAAGATAGCGAGTTCATGGGCAAGCAACCGTGTTGCCGACCAGGAAGTTAAGCAAAGTATCGAACTGATTACACGACGTACTGCCAACGCCCTTGCATTAGGGCAAGCAGCGCATCAAAAGGCACTGGGTACTATGAATCTCCAACATCAAGCGAACCTGCGTATATTGGACATTACAGCCCAAGCACAATCAAAAGCAATCAGCGAACAAGTAACAAAAGAACAAGTTAAGACATTACCCGGTGGTGGTGCATTGCTCAAGTTAGGACAGAGACTCGGTAATTGGATGAACAAAATAATTGAGGGTTGATAAATGACGTTACTAAAGAAATACGAACAAGAGGTACCCCCGGCGGTGCCAACACCGGAAAGCTTCGACCACAAACGCTTAGAATCACATATTAACGATACGCACGGTGAAATTCAAAACATTAGTGAAGTAGCCAAGCTACTAGCCTTGCTATCAGCACAAACAGCAGCAAATTGCATACTTGGTTATTCCGGGTTCCTTCCCACTGTAGCGGTCATTATCCCCTGCTTGGCGCCTATACACCAATCTTTGACGCAAATAGACAACTCAATGGGTGTTTCCATAGATAACCCCAAACGGTTCATCTCAGGGCTTCTAGGGGCAGGGATAACATCAGCAAACGCTGGGTACAGTATCTACAAAGGGTTTGAAATCGAGAACCTAAAACAGGGCGCGATTACAGAGGTTAAAGCTGGTGAAGCTATTGTACACGGCAAAAAGCCCGATATTAATTTCTCTCCGATTGAATCAATGATTTGCCTTCTAGTAGCAGCTTTCGCAGTTTTCAAATTAAGAAACAAAAAATAAAACAAGGATTTTAAAGCAATGAGTTTAACAAAAAAAGCTACCAACAAATTATCTGCGATTGCGGCGTTAGTAACTAGTCTTGTACTTACCACTGGTAGTATACAGGGCGATGGAGTAAAGATGGTTGAGGTGTGTTATAAAGGATTACCGAAATGTACTCCTGAACTTACCGGAGTATTGCCAGCGCAAGTTTTCGATGGACTTGATAAATTACCAAGTAATCCAAAATATAACCGCGATGCTGTCTTAAACAACGCTAAAGTAATCCGCGAACTACCCGCTGATAACCCCAATAAATTGCCTTTGGCTCTCGGTGGGTTATTCTCTGGATGTGCGGCGTATTTCTTCTCAAGAAAAAGTAACAAAGATGCAATTCTAGAATCACCAGCAATACGCAGTCAGTATGAGTATGAAAGATTTATCTCAGATGCAGATACTAGTTCATTAAAAGCCTTGGCTAAGGCACGAGCCAAAACAATAACGGCGACGCGCATTGGTGCTTTGAACCCGATGGAAATCCAAGCACTGCAAAGTTGTATAACACCGGACGAATACGCTGATTACGGCTGGGCATTAGATAGCGGTGAGAACGGCTGGAAAATGGAGATTTTAAGGCAGCAAGGATACAGCGGTGGGGTAAACCTCAATCAACTTGCTTCTATGCCTTTAGAAGCGTTTTACCCAGCACAACAAGAAGCACGGTTAGAGTCAGAGGCTTTGCCAGCAGCGTCTATATCGATGGAAGAATTCAGAGGTAAAGGACTAGAGATTAATCAAGCATTGGTAAATGACGCCGATAAATCTAAGTTAGGCGGCTGTGTTATTCTCGCCGCACCAGGCGCGGGTAAGACTACATTCCTTGGCGTTGCTTGGGGTAAACTGAAACAAACCTATGCGGACAAGTTTAAGTCATTAGCGGTGGTTGTCAAGAAAACAGACGTTAAAGCATTCAGTGCTGTCGCCGACAAAGTTATTTCCGTTAAGGATAGCCCACTACAAGCTGCTATTGAAATTCTAAAATTCATCAGCGCTTCAATGCACAACCACGGACAGGTACGCCGATTATTCTTAGATGACTATTTAACTATGAATAAAATACTGCAAGTCTCTTTGAGTGGTATTTTTATTAATCCACAAACCTTTGAATATTTCACTGACAGAAAGGAAGACCCCGAAGCAGTACCAGCGGTTAAATTATTAGAAGCGTCTCTTAATGAAATCTGGTTGGTCGGCAGAGAATATGATAGTGCTGTGTGGGTCAGCAGTCATTCATCAAATATCGATACTCTACCTTTTGTTGGTTCCCGTGATTCTCGCGGTGTTGGTCAATTAATTTACTTGTCAACGACAGATAAGCGAGAGTTTTTATACAATGCTCTAACCAATAATAACCTCCTTGCTGACAATAAAAAACGTGAAACACTACTCAATCAATTAGAGTCACTGGGTAATATCGGTGATGAACGATTAGTGTTAGCAAACCACGACAACTGGACATTAGGTGTTGTACCACAGACGCTTCACACAGAATACCAAAACTATCGTATTCTTTGGGAGTCGTCGGCGTCACAACCAGTGATTGAAGTCGCTGATTCCCAACCAATAATTAAGTTATCAGGTGATGCCAAAAAGGTACAAAGCTATCTAGATAGAAATGGTTCTAAGGATATTCGAGAAATAACAAAGTCTACTCGTTTAACTAAAACCGAAGCACAAAAAGCACTGAATGAACTAATAGAAACTACACCGCAAATAGCCACTGTCGATGACGATGGATTCTATAGTATCGTATAGAAATACCGGGGATGCCGCAAAATAAAAAACAAGGTATATCCCCCGGCTATTCCAACGATACCACCTTGATTTTTAAACCTGCGGCATTGCGGCAATGCTTACACAGCAAGGGTTTTCGTTGCGGCACACCTTGCGGCATCCTGCGGCGGCAGCAAACAGGGGGAAGCAAATCAATGAATATACTATTTTTTTCTCATTTCATATATCAGTTTTAATTTTGATGCTTCTTCAAAACTGTCTATGGAGTGAAGAAAAGCAAAGTTTTTACTCTCTGCTTTTTTAACTAAATCAAAATATACATTAAGGGTTTCTGATTGAAAAGTACTCAAATTTTGAATACTGTTCTTAATATCGGCTGGAGAGTTAGTATTAATGAATGTTGATAATTTTCCTACCAATCCTATAAAAATATCTGAGGCTTGAATATATAAATTGTCTTTTGAATTTTCAAAATAATAGGATTGTAACACCTTATCTCCATCTTTAATAACAAATTTATTTAATATATCTTCAATTGAATCTTCTTTGTCAAAGATATGAGTAGAGTTTTTAAACGTGTAAAGAGGTCTTAAATAGAAGCCTGAGAAGTTCTCCATGAGAATATAGTCTTCTTCATCCATTATAAATGGCAACGATTTTTTATTTTTAGATTTTTTAAGTATCTGTTTTAATGATGTTAATCCAAGATGAAATTCAGGTTTGTCTTCATAATCTTCAAATAGTTCTGTAAGTGCATCTATAAAAGGTATAACAGAACATTTTTTTATATTAGGGTACTCAAATTTATAAAATAAATCTATAACAGAATCTATTTCTAATTTAGCAATTTTATAAAGACAGTTTTTTAAGAGATGTGGAAATCCAAGTCCTAACTGTGTACCCGTTTTGGAATTTAATAAGGCAGAATCTACTATATCAGCTAATGAGAAATATAGCAAATTAATGTTTGAGTAATGAATATAGAAACTATTTTCTAATAAATACCTCAGGAAACAATTTAGCTTATGTGAATTTAGGCAAGACAAAAAATCTCCTTTCGCCAAATGTTTTAGTTTTACTTCTTTTATTGAACTTTCCAGATTTAGTCCACTAAACAATTTACCAATATCAGGCTTAGATTCATCAATAACCACTCCCCCTATGACAAAGTTTGATTCAAACAATGGAGAGTTAAACCCCTTTTCTCTTACAGAGAATTTTCTAATATTGTTTGTTTCGTCGTAGTAAAAAGTGAAAGCTGAGTCCAAATCAGCATTTGGTATTAGTAGTTTTAGGGGATTTCTCATTATATTTATGTCAAGATACTTCATATAAATAAACCCTCGCAATATTACACTTAGCTAGTTCTCATGGTAACACGGATAAAACCTCACATATTTTAGGTACTTAACTATAATTATACACAATATCTTAGTATAACTGCGGCTTTATCGGCGGATAGCCCAAATGAAAGGTCGTTACAGTATTAATGCAATATCCACCCGCTGAAACGCCCATATATCAAGACCGTGAGAATTAGTACATTATTAGTGAGAAACGATGCAGTATTCGTAAAATCCCGTAAATAATAGTCGTGCAAATTGCATACAGTAATTAAATCACAGACAATCCGCTAGAGTAAACCGCCGTTTTTATTTTAATGTTCTAAAAATTGGAGAAATCAAAACAGTATTTTTTTTCAGCAGGTAATCCCCGGTTAAATTCAGTGAAAAATGCTGTACTTACTCTCACCAGAGAATATAAAACAATAATCATAACTTCAAGTTATCATTTTTAGATATTCGATATTAAATTGTGATTGATTTTTCTTTGGTTTTACCCATAAAAAGCACTATTTTAGGCACGGAGTACGGTAATATTAGTATAGAGATTAACGCGGCGAAAAAAAAAACAAAGCCGCTGACAAACTCAAAAAAATTTTCACAACGATAATGCATACAGACTTCACGCAGTAAACTAAAAATGATAACCAAAGATGTAGTATTACCCTTCGATATTCAAAGTTTCAATCCGTATACAACTCAACTGGAGTTAGCACAGGTTTTAGAAATAGATAAATCAACAATATTCCGACACCTGCGACTAGCAAAGCTTCTACTCCCAGACTTCAATTTTCAAGAAAGACTTCCACTGAATAGATACCAAGTTTGGTGTCTTATCCGAATCCACGAAGCTTTTAAAGTATTCCGCAACAAAAGTTTCATCGTAAAGCAAATTCGCGAAAATCAACACCAGTTCTCAAAGTATACGTTCACTAAACAAACAGGAATCAAACTCTAATGTCTTACACAAATGCCAACTCTCAGTCAATCAGTCAAGCAAACACAACAACAACAGGAACCACAACAATGAAAATTAACGATTTATCCGCTGAACTAAATATATCCGTTGACAACATCAGATTAATGCTCTCGGAAACAAATGCAAAGTGGGAATCAGTGAAAGAAATCACTGAAGCTGAAGCACAAGTAATCCGTAACTCTTGCCGCGCTCAACTCAGTGGTTCACAATCAGTAGAATTAGTCGCTGATATGCCAGTGAACGAGCAACGTGCAATCGTTGTCACCGCCGCTGAAGTTCTAAACACTAAGATTACATTGAGTATTGACCGCGAATTAGAAGCACACCAGGCGTTGACTCAAGTCCGTAACATGGCAGTGGGTGAAATCTACAAAAACGCCGATGTTGAATTAGCTAATTATTTCGAGGAACGAGCAAAGAATACCGCAGAACAGACTTACTTGGTACTCGAAAATATCCAATCACAGTTAGGTAAGGTCGATGCATTAGACCTAAAAGTCACTAAATCAGCGAGGAAGATTGATGATTTTTTGTCCAAGTTCAAAGCGGGGTTAACACAGTAGATGAAACTAAATTAATCACTGTTGCTGCGAACGCTGGTGCAGTAGCAGGGATTAAAGCTACGGTTGATTACATCGATGCCTACTGCGAATATGTACAACAAGAAGGTATCGAAGTTACTCTAAGCGATAGACTTGTACACGAATTCGGTATTGCATCTTTAGGATTTATCGGTGGTTTCGGCGCCACAGCTTTACTGGCAACTGCCGCTGTTACATTCAGTATTCCACTCACTGCTATATCCGCCGCTATGGGCGCGGTTTTACTTACAAAAGGTTTATTACGATATGAAAAATCAACACGCTATCCAGAAAATCCACACAAACGAATCACAGGAACAACCAATGAAGACTCAACCAAAATTTAGAATCAAGGGCAATAGCACATTAAAATATCTTTTTTGGGGTATGGTCGGCGCATTATCTTTCTCTGCTTTTTCCGTCCATAAAGAAATTCAAGCTAATCATGTCGAAAATCCGTTACAACCATTCGCTGCTCAAGTTTCAAATGACAAACCCCCGGTACATCCGCTGTTTCCAACAAACAAAGAATAAGGTTCGCTCTATATCACTCTGCTAGATATCTGTCAATACACTCATTAGGAAAAATAAGGAAAAAATACCAATGAATTACCAAGAAGAAATTGATAAATTGTGTGCAAAATATTTAACACATGAATGGATTCTAAATAATCCCGGTGCCGATGCATTTGATTTTATTGCTTACATATCAACGAAACTAGCCGAAGAGGCTAGTCTCACCAGGAAATAAAAAAGATACACTATCAACAACAAATATAACAGCGAAGCTCTAAGACTACTATCTTAGGGTTTTTTCTATATCCTTAATATATCACACACACTGATTCGTGTCAATACACAACCCGCTGGTAGTTTCACTGAAATAACCATTGTTTTGAGTTTTGCTTTAAAACACTTAAAGCTTTATCCGCTGGTGCTTTCACTGAAAATAACCATTGTTATTAGTTTTGCTTTAAAACACTCTGTAATGTCAGTGTCCCTCGAATGAGGGAGACTCTATATACGCCACAGAATCAATTTCTTGGAATAAACGATAGAAGAACCACACGCTGTACTCTACACCGGGCTTATAACGCATCTTCGCAGCGGTCACTGACTTTTTAATTAATGTACGTCTCACTCACCGAACTTTTTATATGGTACGTGTCATTGATTAAACGCAACGAATCGTATAGATGATTCAATTAAAGGACTAGACAACATTGGCACCTATTATTGCATTAGCATAACGGCTTAAACCATTGATTGAAGCTGTGCTTACTGATAACACACTTAATAACTTGGGTTAAATTACTGGTCAATCTGTTGCACCTATTCGGTGAGAATAATTCTCATCGGTTTCCACCTATAAGAGCAAATCCGTTGCATGAAAACCATTTGATTATATATTATGTAGCGTCATGCAACACGACGTAAAGCATGTACAGTGATACTTTCAGCGCTCCTCAAAAATGAGGAATGCCATTGATATTAATCGCTGTATCGTCATAAAGTACAGATATTGACTCCCACGTACAAAGTGCGTAAGAAAAGACTAGTTTTGCAATAACAACGCTTATCTAGCAATGGGTTGACCCGCGTACACTTTTTGTTGAATGTCATTATAATTCTGAGTTCCACCATTCGGCGGACTTCCGTCTATGACAGGGTTTCAGTGGTGTCGCCGTTGAGTTTTCTATCCGGCGATAACTCCGTCTATGACAGGGTTTCAGGGCGCCGCCGTCGAGTTTCTTATCCTGCAGGAACTCCATCTATGACAGTGTTTTAGCGGTGCCGCTGTTTTCCATAACAATGTGGAGAACTCATTGAGATTACCCGGTGTAACACCGATAATCTTAGCACTATGTTTTAGTGCCATCATTGAACAAATGCAGTGAATGATAAGTTTTGTTGATAAGCAATAATACTTAATGCTTGATTCACTGTTCTGCAAAATAACGAGAAAAAACAGTGATTTTGAAATCGTCGAAACCTGCGCTGTGTAACGTTGGAGGCGTAGAACAGTGAATCCCCAACAGTCTATATATAATAAGCAGTCACTGTTCTACACTTTATTGCTTTTCCTACATTACATAAACTAATCATTGGTTATTTAATGGGTGCGGCAAAGAAAAAACCACTTTTGTGATGTTCTCGCTTTTCCGAAGACCTGACGCTGGGCATTGCAGCCGTCGCAGAATCGCCGTTCTCTAAACGGCAGAAGAACATCACTGATTAATCTCATCGGGCTTGCAGCGCATCCTGACGGGGGTAAACCAATGTTTATGTGCCGTGTGAAAAAATTCGGTGATAAAAACATTGACAAAATAACTGTAAATAAAAACTGTAAATAGTGTGCTATAATTAAATTATGGGAAGTGTTTAACGCCGCTACTTACACTTTGCACTTACACCACGGAATAATATAAATAGCACAACAACGAAAAAATACAATGCAAGTTTTACCAACAGAAATCTCAATAGGGACAATCAAAGTACAAGGCGTATCGCTTCAGAATTGCCAGTACGTATCATTGCAAGAATTATTGAATGTATTCCCCGGATTAACAGAGAAACGCCTTACGAAAGGATTACAACGGCATAAACTCGGTGTTGCAAGACCGCTAGGAACTAACCATGATGTGTGTTCTTTTGTACTAAATAAGAAAATCTATTATCGATTAAATATCGTTGACGACGTTCTTCGCGAAATATCGCTACGGCGCCCATATATCGAATCGGTGCGTAATGCTTTCATCGAAAAAAGCAGAGTAAAAGTCAAAACTGAAGTTCGCCGAATCTCAGCAGAAATATTATCAGAGTGGTATTTAGCGACAAAACCAGACGACGATGATTATGAGTCATTAGCAAACCAATGTTTAATTGACTACAAAGACGACTGGGACGAAAAATATTATATCGACAACGAGGAACAAAAATTAAAGACGTTTATTAAATTATCCGATGAGATAAACTCAGTACTGTGGCAAATAGATAACTCAATAATTATTGACAGTGCTGATTCTGATGCTGTTGAAATATTAAAAAAACTCTACATTTACAATTTAATAGAAATCCCAGCGGGTACACGCAAAGCTAGTATCCGTGAAATGTTTAAGCTTTTCAAAGAAGATAATTTCTCTACACTTGGCTGTGAACATTACTTGTTAGAGTACGCCGTAAAACAAAAACGCTACGATATGCTGGCAGCGTTAGAAGTCGGTGAACACAAACCAATCGATAGAAAAAGTTATTGGAAGAAATACTACACGGAAAATCTAGGAAAATATGAAGACAATTACTGGGAATGGAAGCTCAACCCAGAATCACTGGGAATTGCCAGTGAATTAACAGTGCTGCTAACGTTACCAGAACCTTGCTACTATACCAACAAAGTTTTACAAATACTGGTACAAGGTAAACGTCCTTTTTTTATGGGCGAACCAGCTACGATAGACCGCATGGAATACGTGATGATGAATTGGACTGAGGAAACAAAAGCGACGACTCGCACCGCATTTATTCAATGGCACAATGTCGCTGTAACTAAGCTCGGTGAAGATATACTGCGTAGAATCTACGAAGTTTGCTTCAATACCCGCTGGGACAGAATCGAAGAAATAATCTTTAATTTTAATGGACAATGGTATGAAGTCTTAGGTGTAGCACCGAATGCCTCACAGAAGGAAGTTAAAGCAGCTTACAAGGCTCTTGCAATGAAATTCCACCCAGACATCAATCCCAGTGGCGAAACCATGATGAAAGCCATCACAGGAGCTTACGAGAAATATAAACAAACGTTTAATATCACCGAACAAGCATCGATAATCAATGATGCCTATGAATACTTCAAGAATAGAAAGCCGCGAACCAGCGCAAGTAATTATTAACTAATATCAATGAAGCAGTTCCACACTTCGGTGGAGTGGTTGTTATACAATGGTTTGACCCAGGTATTTACAGTTTCGCTTACAGTTTGCAATCTACTGTTTTATACCAAAATATGATGTTATTACTGATAATAAAGACATAAAAACAATGACAAAAATAAAAGACGATGAAAATATATTTCACCGAAAAATATCAGGGAAGTTACTAAAAATTAATCATAATGTAAACTATCAACTCCCATTCTTCAAAAAGGACAATGAAATATTCGCTGATTTATGCGGTATTGAACTATATTACAAAAAAATAAAGAATGGTTGCTATTCAATATTCGTTGATTTTCATCCGGCGAGAAGCGCAGAAAAGAAAATAACAGATAAAACACGTTTAACTGCAATGGACATTATCAATGGTGTAAGCAAGTGGACACAGTTTGATACCGAAGGTAAAAATTGTTTGATTTATCTTTCACAAAATAGACCATGCTTTACCATCAGATATAACGAAATATTTGATGCTGTATCTGTCGCTAACTCATTGGCAAAGCTTCTTACTGTCATTGATCACTACGAAAATATTTACCCAGTAGATTAATTTTGATTGACCACCGACACTACCCGGTGGACACCTACAACTTGGGACGTGCCAATGTTTTGATGCATGTCAGTACTTCAAATATTGTAACGACCATCTTTTTCGCGCTCTGCTAGTTTTGTCAAATCAAAATCAGAATTATGGACTAAATAAACTACATGGTCTTCTAAGGATGTATACAAGTCGTATCCATCTTTGCCCTCGACCTGACGAAAGCATTCGCTTACATAGTGTACGTGACGAACCTCGCACGGAGAGTCTTCTCTTTTGTAGAAGACATAACCTCCGCTGTTGCTTATTATTTGTCCACAAGCATCGCAAAAGAAGGCGTGGCAACGTTTATTTATTGTTTTGTCGAAGAAAGTTTTAATCATAAGAGTGTCATTTTTTTTCAAGGTTTAACAATCAAACATACTATACGGGAAACGGAGATAAACACCAAGAGCGCGGACGATACAAAGATACTAAAACGCTGATTGCATGTAGCGGACTTTCCAGCGATTAAAGCTTAGTTTTTTACGAGGTTCAATCGTTGGAAAGTGTGCAGGTGGACAACTCCTGAATAATTAGATTGTCTTTACAATAGTAATAATCATTATCAAAATTCAAAGATGGATATTCAGTGTATTCTTTTATAGTATTTATGTATCATAAAATTACCAACACATGTGGAGGCGAGCCAAGGGGTAGACACACCGATTTCTACCTGCGCGCTGCAATGCTCTGTATCACCGATATCACCCCGTCAGAATGCGCTGTAAGCTCGATGAAATACAATGTCCATTCTTTGCCCATTGCGAGAAAATCAATTCTCCGAGGGCTAGCAGAGCCAAGAGCGTAGAAGCCTTTTACCACATAGGTTCAAACATTGTGGATTCTGAGCGCTCAAAGTATCGAGTATCGTGGTTTTGTTTGCAGATGAATTTTATGGTTTTTACCAATGAATAATCCGGTGTAGTTCTAATGATGTAATTCCGGTTTGTAAATTTTGAAAATAGGCTGCGGTCTACTGTCAAAGTCTTTTCCGCTGGTCTTGTTTTCGGTGCTTTTGGGTCAACATCGTAGCGTATCATCATTATTCTGTATCAATAGAAAACACTGGTATACATCCATTGTTCCTGTGCTTCTCCGATATTTAGGACAGTAACAACTCGCCGCAAGTTTACTATTGTAAAAATTTTAAAATTTATAACACTAAAATTTTTAAGCCAAAACTTTGAACTTCTAACGCCGAGTTTATCCGGTGTTTCAATCCCGCAAGCGGGTGTCGTAGGGTTTTAAGATTTAGACCCTGGAGACTGGAGCGTTGGTGCTAGACCAGTTTCAATCCCGCAAGCGGGTGTCGTAGGGTTTCAAGAGCCGAAGAAATGCTGATAAGAGATTTTGGGGAATTTTTGTTTCAATCCCGCAAGCGGGTTTCGTAGAGTTTCAAGGAATTTAATACTTTTGTTCAACAGGTACAAAAGTTTGGTTTCAATCCCGCAAGCGGGTTTCGTAGAGTTTCAAGCTGAACGATGCGGGGATTGACCCAACGAGTGAAGTTTCAATCCCGCAAGCGGGTTTCGTAGAGTTTCAAGTCCAAGTCGGTACCATAAAACCTCTGAAAGATAACGTATAGTTTCAATCCCGCAAGCGGGTTTCGTAGAGTTTCAAGTCTTGTTGATTGCGCGTGGACAATCGGTAGACTTTTACGTTTCAATCCCGCAAGCGGGTTTCGTAGAGTTTCAAGTTTGGTTCCTTCGAGGTCTTCATTTTCATCATTGCTGGTTTCAATCCCGCAAGCGGGTTTCGTAGAGTTTCAAGTTGTATGATGACTTCCAAAGGAAGGGATTATATATAAGGTTTCAATCCCGCAAGCGGGTTTCGTAGAGTTTCAAGGTATCGGATTCGGTATCGTGCTGGGCACGAGGAAAGTTTCAATCCCGCAAGCGGGTTTCGTAGAGTTTCAAGGGGATGTTTTGGATGGTATGAAGGTTAGCGATTTGTTTCAATCCCGCAAGCGGGTTTCGTAGAGTTTCAAGCGAACCAATATACACAGGAGAAGAAGATATGAAGTTTCAATCCCGCAAGCGGGTTTCGTAGAGTTTCAAGATTTCTGATTTGAAGTCAGCGATCCAACCCTCTATCGTTTCAATCCCGCAAGCGGGTTTCGTAGAGTTTCAAGTAAAAGCGGCTGCTGTTCCATTAAGTGTGATGGGAGTTTCAATCCCGCAAGCGGGTTTCGTAGAGTTTCAAGTCTCTGCAACAGGCGCCTCTGCTGCTTTTTTGTCGTTTCAATCCCGCAAGCGGGTTTCGTAGAGTTTCAAGCTATGTAGATATAGATAGAGTGTACCTACATATAGCTGTTTCAATCCCGCAAGCGGGTTTCGTAGAGTTTCAAGCAACCAAGAACTATTAGCAAGCATCTTAGTAATATTGTTTCAATCCCGCAAGCGGGTTTCGTAGAGTTTCAAGCGAAAAAGGAACATGGGTGTCTTTAGATTTATCGTTTCAATCCCGCAAGCGGGTTTCGTAGAGTTTCAAGCTTGGTTGAAGGCATGACCGCTCAAAACAAAAAACTAAGTGTTTCAATCCCGCAAGCGGGTTTCGTAGAGTTTCAAGTGGTATTGGTTTTAGTGTCAGCAGTTATCGAGAGAATTGTTTCAATCCCGCAAGCGGGTTTCGTAGAGTTTCAAGTCTTAGTTAATTTAGAGTTGATTATATCTATAAACAGTTTCAATCCCGCAAGCGGGTTTCGTAGAGTTTCAAGTGGTACATTGAATACTGATGTAGTCTTGTGGGGGATGTTTCAATCCCGCAAGCGGGTTTCGTAGAGTTTCAAG
Organism: Calothrix sp. FI2-JRJ7; assembly: GCA_019359675.1. Taxonomy (GTDB): domain Bacteria; phylum Cyanobacteriota; class Cyanobacteriia; order Cyanobacteriales; family Nostocaceae; genus Dulcicalothrix. The sequence continues at coordinate 8,070 of JAHHGX010000080.1, read as the reverse complement.
TACAAAGCAAATTATCGCGAAGTGCCCAAACAGAAAGAGTTTCAATCCCGCAAGCGGGTTTCGTAGAGTTTCAAGCTTGATTTTCGTATAGTTTGAGGGGTATTTGTAGCGTTTCAATCCCGCAAGCGGGTTTCGTAGAGTTTCAAGAGAACCGCCTGTAATCGGTCGCCCAAAAATAGTATTTGTTTCAATCCCGCAAGCGGGTTTCGTAGAGTTTCAAGCAATCATACTAGGCTTGCTAAAAGGGCATTGAATGTTTCAATCCCGCAAGCGGGTTTCGTAGAGTTTCAAGTCCGCACGCTGCAACCTATATAGAATAAGGATTCTAGAGTGAGTTTTCGTGAACGTCAAAAATAGGTTCATTTCAGCCGCGCTTATTGATACAGTTTCCTAATTATCCTGAGTATCAAAACGCTCAAACTATTAAGTTGTCTAGGTTCTAAGCTTTTTCGTGAAACCCTAGGGTTTTTCGGCTTCGCTTCGATTTACGAAACATCAAGCTGATTGCACAACAATAACTTAATTAATTTCTTTGGTCAATCCTCGTAACAAGACGTAACAAGCATTGGTAATTTCAATAGCCAGTACCGGGCACCTAGGACAAAACAGCATTGGCTGACAGATTAATGTTCACACCAAGCATAAATCAATGGAATCACTGATTCGATACGTTGAGGTTGATAAAACCGTTTTGAAAGCTGCGCTGGAAGTTCTTTAATGGTAAGATATTGAGCGTTTTTATGCATTATCAATAGCTTTTAACTGAGCTTTATAACCCACGGGGTAAAATTCAAACTGTTGCAGCAATTCTCTGCCAGTCCAGCACATTAATGTGGGGTTGCGAAGTGCCGAGGTCACGAGGCACAAAACAAAGTTTTGATTTTGCTCGGCTTTCCCCAGTTCATTCGGGGTGATTATAAATTGTAAAAGATTACCGGAACGCCCCTTAACTTCGACATCTTGCCTCTCGCCGCACTTCTCGCAAATTAAATCGTAGCCAACTTTTTCAAGTTCTACAGACCTAACACTCCAACCATCCTCTTCATAGTATTTAGTAACGAAATTAATCGCAGCGACTTCAACTTTGCGATTATTCTCCGGGCTACCATAAGAAACGAACACAGGTTCTTCCGTGGCTTCGTTCGATGCATTATCATCATCAATTTCATTGGCAGGAACCGCAGCATTGCCGTTGCCGATGTCATCAGTAGAAGGCACTGCATTTGCATTGTTGGTAGCCTTGGATTGTCGCTCTAGTATAGATTTACATATTTTTATACCATTTTTAGCTTTAGTATATTTGGGGTCAAGTAACAAAGCTTTCTCAAAGTGAGCAATAGCATCTTTGTACTGTTTTTTATTTCTACACTCCTGCCCTTGCTCGCATAAAACATCAACAAGCCTTATCCCCAACCCTTTCCTTGCGAGTATCATTGAATGCTTTTCCCATTCTGAGTACAGTAGGTCGGCGTACTCGGTTCTGAATTCGCAGCCACATGACATAAAAACAAAATTAACACCTATAAAGTTTCGTTGTTCTTTTAAAATTTTTATTTCTAAAGGATAATCAAAATCTACTATGCTATACACTTCTATCGCTACTCGAAAGCTATTGCCATTAAAATCATTAATATAAGCCTCACTCAAGTCTGAATAATTTTTATTTGCGAGCCTTAACTGATGTTCTAGAGGGGCTGCAACTACTTTCCCTGAAGCAAAATAGCCTCTGTCTTTTATTGTTCTCTGGATTAAAAAAAAATCGCCAACTTGAATTTTTCTTGTATTACCAGCAGTCCACCAGAAACCATCGTAGGGTAAACCCTCGCCAATCTCTTCTCTTGCCTCTTGTATATACTGTTGAATATCAGTCATTTCTTTTTCATTGCACAAGAATATAATTAATGCCATAAAAAAAATACAAATACGATGTTACTATTTATACCGTGATTTCTCCTTTTTTGTGTAAAGATTCTGTTTTTTTATTGACTTATTATTTATAGTCCGAACGTTCGGATGTAGATATATTCGCCGTCCAATTACCAAACTAAAACGATGGATAAAATCAAAAATCAAGACGACGAACGAAATAATTCACTTTCCAGCGATTGAGCCTTAGAAAAAACTAAGCTTTGGTCGTTAAAAATGTTTTTGATGTTTTATTTTTAACGATTTTGCGGTCAGTGAAAATATCGCTGGTGCTGACTTTGACCGACTAGTCAGCGATTTTAATCAGTGATAATAAATCACTTTAAGTGATACATAGAATCCCTATTTGCGATATATACATTGCAGAAAAAATATTTAATATCACCACTGGTAATAAGCCACACAATCTATCAATATCAAGTTGTTACATTGATTGATTTATTAGCCTTACCCAGAGAATAAAACCATTAAAACATGCGCTGAGATATACTTGACGTTAAGTAAAAATGCTATTTATCACTGTAATCTCAAATCGTATACTAATCAGTGACTAGTAAGTGCTTGAACAACAAAATAAAATCGGCGCCTTTTCGCTGGTTTTTACCCGTAAATAATCAGAGGATACTATTGTCGATTTATACAGGGTAAAAAATATGTTGTCGGAAGTTGCTAAACGTATTTTGTCGGAAATGATTTTTTTTTATAAGTTCACTCTGGATTTAGATGAAGAAACAAGTGCAGCAATTCATAAAAATATACGACTGGTTTATCAATATGTCCCCGCTGAAAGACACAAAGAAGTACAGGGGTATGCGTGCCTGTTTCCCGAATTGCTTGAACTCCCTGAAGACGTAGAGGAAGTATGAAAAAAGAAACGCTACCTGAAGCGCTGCTAAGATTAGCGATTTTATATCATAAAATCAAGCATCTAGATTTGGAAACACGGCGAAAAATAATGGCAGACCCATCGCTATTACCTCAGTATGTCAAGGAGAGTGATATCTAGCGACGTTTTTTGTGTGCGTGGGTAGCGCCAAATAGTAGAAGGTGGGGTTGAGCGTCAACCTCACGTTGTTTACTATCCCTGAAGAAGGTGTTATTGGATAAATAGCAATTACTTCATTCAAACAGTAAGCTACACGAGCAACCGCTTCGTTTCCATCTATAGTGGCAAATTTTTTACCCATGATATGCGCTCAAGCAACAGCAAATACTTAACATTGTTAGTTTTTAAGTATCAATTTTCTGTTACTCTCAGACAAACGTTACACTCATAAATGTTTACTAGATGCACATTATATCCCCCCAACCCCCCCTTATTAAGGGGGGATTAAAATCATATACAGCAACTTTTTAAAATTTTCTCCAAACTTTAATATATATATCTTGTCTGCTATATCTCTAATTACAATACCCTGGTTTTTTCCAGAATAGTGAGGACTAAAGCTAATAAAAGATTGACAGCTAGGACTAATTAATATAGAACGATGTTTATATGAACACCATTGTATAAAGGACTTACGCATGAAAACCTAGAAACCTGGAATAAGTCCTAGTATAGTGTGAATTTCTTTACGTTTGCTCGTTTTTGCTGTTATTGACGGCGCCTATTCATGGCTTGGTAATATAAACAACGTATCACTATAAGTCTAGATAAAAAGGAATACTACTAGTAGATTAGATTAATTTTGTATAAGTAGTACTATTGATAGAGATATAATTAATTATAAGATTTTATCATTTGTTGTATTGAGAATTATATTTTGGTGCGTGGCGCTTGAGGTTTTGTAGCTACGTTTGGATTTTATCATGGCGCCACGCACCCTACGTTATTATGAAATTATCTTAAATTATGTTAAATAAATTATTTTTGAAGTCGTCATTATCGTTGTCGGTAGCTTTGATGAGTGTTGGCGCCAATTTTGTACCAAGTGTACGTCCTGCGTTTGGCGCCGAGCGGATAAATATTTCTTATGGGATTTTGCAAAGGTCTATTCCAATTAAGTCTTTGGAGTTGTTCGCTAGGACTGGTGAAATAGATGAAGATTTTGCTGCTTATGCTCGGTATGTTGATAAAAAGGAGCTAGCGCAGCTAAAACGACTTTTAGTTACTCCTATTCCTCTTAGTGCTGTTGAGGTTTCGCAGTTCTTATATACGGCTATTGGTCAGACTTTGTTAGAACGTTTGGGGGATGTTATTCAGTTGGAGTCTGGGCTAAATGGTTTTTATGCTATTCGTTCTGCTTTGATTGTTTCGGCGGCGCAAAAACAAGGGTTTACGCTACTTGATGTTTTTCGGAATTATTCTTCTAATGCTATTTCGGTTAATTTATCTCGTACTCAGGAGATTGCCCAAACTGTTCAGATTTTAATTAATCAGACTCAAAATGCGGTTGCTTTGATTAATCAGGAGTCGAGGGAAGAAGCGGGAAGCACTGAAGTGCTTACAACGAGGGTTACTACGAGGGTTACTACGAGACGTTTTCAAACGCAGAAGACAACTTTTAATTTTAATGATGTGTCTCGTAATCGGGTAATTAATACTGATGTTTATGTGCCTGTAACGTCTGGTCGGCGCCCTATTGTTGTTATTTCTCACGGTCTTGGGTCTGACCGCACTAGTTTTGCTTATTTGGGTCAATATTTAGCTCGGTCGGGTTTTGTTGTTGTGGTTCCTGAGCATCCTGGTAGTAATGCTGCACAGTTACAAGCTTTGTTATCTGGTAGAGCAGATACTGTTACTGACCCTAGGGAGTTTGTTGACCGTCCTTTGGATATTAAGTTTGTACTCGATGAATTGACACGGTTACAAGATTCTAATACGACTTTGCGCGGGCGCCTCAATTTACAGCAGGTTGGTGTCGTCGGACAGTCGTTTGGTGGTTATACTGCTTTGGCTTTAGCTGGCGCCAAAATCAATTTTGAGCAGTTAAATAAAGATTGTCCTGCTTTGAGGAGTTCTTTAAATGTTTCACAGTTGCTTCAGTGTTTAGCAGTACGTTTACCAAGGACTGAGTATAATTTGTCTGATTCAAGGGTGAAGGCTGTAATTGCTATTAACCCTGTAGGCAGCAGTATATTAGGACAAACTGGATTGAGCCAAATTAAGATACCTGTAATGATTGTTGCTGGTAGTAATGATACTGTTACTCCTGCGCTTCCTGAACAAATTCAACCTTTTACTTGGTTGACTACCCCCAATAAATATTTAGCGTTGATTAATGGTGGAACTCACTTTTCTACTATCGCTGAATCTCCTAATAATGCTCTCCCTATTCCACAAGAAGCTGTCGGCGCCAGTCCGGAAGTTTCACGTTCCTATATTGAATCTTTAAGTTTTCCCTTCTTTCAAACTTATGTTGCTCAACAACCAAGTTATATAAATTACCTGAATGCAGGTTACGCTAAAGCTATTAGTCAAGCACAGTTACCTCTGAGTTTGGTACGAAATATCACTCCCAACGAGTTGCAACAAGCACTGAATGGTTCTCCTTTATCTTCTAATCAACAATAAGTTTATGTAGCTTATGTTAAGTTTATGTCAAGCAAATTGATGCACAATTAAAAGTTATAAAAGTAAGCTTAACAGAGGTGCGATAATGGATAAAAATAATATTAATTCGGAACATAAAAAGTTGCAATAGCCATCCGAAGCATTGCTTTTGCTTTGGTTGAGTATATTTATTGTTTCTGTTATATTACTACAAGTTATGTTTTTTTAGATAAAAATTTAAATAAAGGTAAATCAACAAAGTCATCATCATCATTATCAAGATTAGAGACAGAAATACCTAGTAGTCGGATAGTTTGCTCGTTTAAGTCAACACTTTCTAATAATTCTATAGCTTTGGCGCCAATTGTTTCTAAGTCGTTAATAGGGGCAAGTAAAGTTTTGCTGCGAGTGATTTGTCGATAGTTAGAGAACTTGATTTTTAAAGTGATGGTACGACCAGAAGCTTGGTGTTTGTCTATACGTTGTTTAAGTATTCTTGCAATTTCTTGAAGTTCTGATAAAATAGATAGTTTATCGCTTAAATCTTGAGCAAATGAAGTTTCGGCGCCGATAGATTTACGTACACGGTTAGCTTCAACAGGGCGATCATCTTGTGCCCTAGCTATTTTATAATAGTATTCTCCAGCTTTACCAAAACAATCTGTTAACTCTTTTTGTGAACGCAGCTTTAAATCGGCGCCGTTTTTAATTCCTAGTGAATGCATCTTAGCGGCAGTGACTTTACCAATACCATGAAAGTTCTCAATCGGTAAAGCTTCCACAAAAGCCTCAGCATTTTCTGGTAAAATAACAGTCATACCATTTGGCTTGTTCATACCCGAAGCCATTTTGGCTAAAAACTTGTTCATCGATACACCCGCAGATGCCGTTAAACCAGTCTGTTTAAAAATATCTGCCCGTATTAACTTAGCAATAGTAGAAGCATATTTAATATTTTGCTTATTTTGCGTAACATCTAAATAAGCTTCATCAAGGGCAACAGGTTCAACCGAGTAAGTGTAAGACGCAAAAATATCATGAATTTGCTCTGAGACTTCCCGGTACACATCAAAGCGAGGACGCACAAAAATCAAACTTGGACACTTCTTTATAGCAATACGTGAAGACATTGCAGAATGAATACCAAACTTACGCGCTTCGTAACTAGCAGCAGCAACTACTCCCCGTTGAGTTGGAGAACCACCTACAACTAAAGGTTTGCCTCGGTAACTTGGGTTATCCCGCTGTTCCACCGAAGCATAAAAAGCATCCATATCTATATGAATAATTTTTCTAGTCATAATCAATTAGAAACCGGGTTTCTACGCAAAATTTTCTTTTTATTACAATATTTCAATAAAGAAACCGGGTTTCTTCGATTGTAACGAATTGTTAAAAATACTGTGAAAATTCCGGGTAGATAACATAGAACGGAATAACGGCTAAAGAAAAGAGCCTTTGTTTCATAAATAATCAATACATTTTACAGGGATTGCATTTATTCAATGTCGTGTTTTGCTTTACATTAATTCTAAAGCAAGGCGCCACAAATAGAGCGTTCAGTTATAATATCGCTCATTCATAAAAATTTGTCTTTTATTCTTTGTGTGTAGAAAAATCTACATCAACCGCATTGCTTCCGTCATATAAACAAGGAATTTTTCATATGTCTAATCGTTCTTTAATGGCGCCATTTGACCTTCAAGATGGTTATTCTGTTGCATTTAATGATACGAATAAAAATGAAAATAATGTTCATGAAAATAATTTTACACAGGAGAGTAACCTCCGCTCCGCGATTCAGAGCTTTTTGGAAGAAAAACAGCGACTTGCTCAAGCTCAAAGAGAAGAAAATTCTCAAAACTGGTTATGGTATCAGATGTCAAAAATCGAAACAAGCATGGGTGACTATAATGGCTCAGTATCGGTGGAAGCAATTCAGGAACTTGCTATAATTAAGGCGCCTGTTTTAGAACAGTTGTTATCAGAACGGAGTGAAGCAGTAGATAAGGCATCACAATTTGTATTAAAGGTAGCGCTAAAAGCATTAGAGCAAGATGGTAGAGAAGTAATACCGGGTGTGATAATAGTAATAGTCATGGGTTACACAATAATTTACAACTCGGTAACACATGACTTATCAATTGACAAAGTAAGTCAAGCTTACATGCGTCATGAAACAGGAAAAATCGAGAGAAGTTACCGTCCAGATGGCATTTTGAAAGCACAAGGTCAAAAAATCAGCTTAAACAGGCTATTAACAAAAGATTTAGCAAATTTTGACTATATAGAGTGTAGACAATTAACAAAAGAATGTTTACCCTTGCTGCGTGACATAGTTGAGAGGTATGCAAAAGAAGATAAAGTCTCGATTGAAATTTGGACAAGAGGCAAAAGTGAAGAAGCCAAAATCAAGAAAGTGTTAGGCAAAATCTTTGTTTCCTTCAAAGCAGGTATGCAAATCATCGAATCTGGTAAGCACTTACAGGTTAGAGACTTAGAAGGTAAATTAATGGTGAAAGCATATCTCATATCTTGCACCTAACGAGTAAACCCGTACAAAACCAGTTAGAGAGGATAAAACTATAACAGCAATATAAATTTAGGTTAAGTAAATATAAAGATATATTTTTAACTATAAAACACCGAAG
>JAHHGX010000079.1 GCA_019359675.1 Calothrix sp. FI2-JRJ7 | reverse complement strand
CTCTAGCTAAATGTTTTAGAATCTGTAGTTCTACATCCATTGCTATACCTCAGTTGTAGAGTTTTTACTTTTAACTACAGTATTAATTATACCCGGAGAGTGACAGAAGAGGGATACAGCAGATTGCAGGTTGGTGAGGTACAGTAATTGAAAAATGTCTAAAATGTTAGTAATTAATCAAATTAGGTAGAGTTTCTATTTTACCTATTTATACGACAAATATTGGTGTACCTCATTTACTCGCAATCTGCTGTATAACATGGGTGGTAAAGAGCAGAATATTTCTGGAAGGACACTTTTAGGTGGTACACGTTATGTCACTGCAACTGCAATAATTAAAGGCGCCAGTGTTATTGCTCCTAAAATTGCAGCAAAAACCGTGAGTAAAGCAGCTTCTAAGGCGGTAACTAAAATTGCTACTAAAACAGCCACGAAAGCTGCTGCGGAAGGAACAGGTGAAATGGCAGTTGGACTTTTAGGTTTAGAACTATTAAATCCTATTGCTGGTTTGGCTGTTTTAGCATGGGACGTTTGGGATCATTATCATACCGTCAAAGTTGAAAGACCTATTTTGCGAGAAAGCCTCGAAAAATATTTGGATGAAGTAAAAGACTCATTACTTAACGACACAGAAAATGGCATTTTGTCTTCTGTCAACAAGTTCCATGATGGAATTATGGATAGTTTAAGTCACAAACCAGTAATATCCAGTAAATAGTAATCTACAAAGTAAGATTAACAACATTATGTCACGATAAAAATCATAGTACATTACCTAATACCCAAAACCTTGTAGAGACGTTACATGTAACGTCTCTACATTTGTTACAATTCTACACATATTTTTGCATAAAGCATTAAACGTAAACACGAATAATACTTTGAGACGCAGGGTTACTGCTTTTATATCTGCTCAATTATGAGACAGAAAATTTTATTTGTCTAATTTTGTATTATTAGCTAAATTTACTTGGGTAATGGTAAGAAATTGGACAAGACAATAAAAGCTTTAATTGTGAAAATTGTATCGGCATTATCGGCGCCTTGTGTCCTTGCATTTTAATAATTATCTTAGGGGATTATATGTTATTGAATAGTACTCACGCGCTTCGCAGTGTGCTACTTAAGCGGTACAGAACTTGAAGAATTTTTAAAACAACTAGAAGTAACATTTGAAGAATCTAACCCAAATATTAAATTAGACTTAAAGTTTCAAGGTTCGCAAGATATGGTTAATAAATTTATTGACCAAAAAAATGATTTTACTCCAACTGTGTTAATTCCTACCAATGGGGTTATTTTAAACGAATTAACGAATCGTTGGAAAGCACAGAATAATAGCGAACCCTTTTACGAAACTTCAAGACCTATCGCAAAAACAATGCTTGTGGGTATTGCTTGGCAAGAACGAAGTAAAGTGCTGTTCCCGGATGGTCGTTTTCGCTGGGAAGCTTTAGAAAAAGCAATGCAAGCAGGACTTGGGAAAAAATTAATGGCGCCACTTGGGGTAGCTTTGATTTTGTAACAACAGACCCGACTCGCTCCAACAGTGGTCAGCTAACATTAGACCTGTGGACAAAATCAAAACTTGCCAGTACCAGCACTACAAACCTAAATAACCCAAATGTCCAGTCTTTATTTAGCTTAATCAAAAAATCTGTTTACCAACCACCTCGCTCAACAGATATTCTTCTGCAAGAATTTATTGCCAAAGGCGCCAATGATGCTGATGTAGCTACAGTTCTACGAAAGCATTGCTTTGCATCGTTCATCACAAGCAGTCACAAATCAAGGTCAACCATATCAAATATATTATCTAGACCCCACAATAGAAACAGTCTCAACTGCCGCTATCCTCAGTCAAGATGTAGACACCTTCAAAGCAAACGCTGCAAAAAAATTCCTTGACTTTCTGACTCAACCCGAACAGCAAGCAATATTTGCCCAATATGGTTTTCGTCCAGTCAACAACACCATAGACCTAAAATCTATTCCCAATAGTCCCTGGAATCAAAATATACCTGGCGCTCTTATTAACCCATCAGTCCAAACCTTACAACCACCCAATGCCCAAATAATCACCGAAATTCAGAGAACCTGGGAACGCGCCAATTAAACCATCAAATGTTAATCTACAAAGTAAGATTAATAACAATGCTATGTCACAGTACGAACGTTTGATTATGATGGCAGAGGATGAGCTAACCCAGTACAGCACCGACGCGCGTAAAATTGAGAAACTCCGCCAAAAGATTGGTCTTTCGGTTTCCGCGAGAGAACAAAAAGAAGTTAAAGAAGCACTTATCGCGGAAAAGCCAACCGACCCAATTAGTAATATAGTACTAAATCAGCGTCAGACAGTGGCTTTGCCTTTTTGGGGTATTGCGGGGTTAGGTTTACTGCTGGGTATTTCGTTTATGCAACCGCTAGATTTTATTGCTACTATAGCAGGTGGCGCCGCAGCAATTGCTTTACAAAAGTGGGGATGGAAACTTGAAGCAAAACGCCTGGTTTTACAAACTTTGGAAGATATTGAACAGCGCGCGGGTAAGGCTTGATTTAATATAGAGATATAAAATTGATATTTATGTAGCAGACTATTATACCTTAAAAAGCATATTACCGAGTTGAATACCAAAGGTGTAATAGTATTTTCTAAAAAACTTTGTTACTTGCACGCTGATATGATATAAACTGAATTTTTAAATTTTATATCATAATAGTTAAACAAAATTTAATATTTATATGAGTGAATACTTTAGTCACCAAAAAAAATACTAAAATTTTATAGCATAAGTTTATTAATTTAAAAACAAGCTATAATTAACATGAAGCATTTTTCCTAAAGCTATTGCCTGTTCTAAACTTATTTCTGATTCACCACTTATTACTTTGTCAACTGTCTCTTCGGAGCCAAAAACTTCTACTAAATTATATGCTGCTATATTCTGTGCTTCCATTAAATGAAGCATTACGGAACGTGGCGTAGAACCATTGAGTGGGTAGTGTTTTTCTTCAAAATCTTCGATTAATTTGACCAATAAATCTAAAATTGCATCTTCTTCAATAGTGAGGTTTTCGCGTGACATAAGTTCCTCAACAACCTCTAAAAAATTTTCATTTTCTTCTTCTGTTTGAATAATTCTAGGTTGATATTTAAGAAGTAGTTGGCTGTAAATCTCTGAGTTAATAGTAGGGGTTGTTTTTCCAGTTGTCTTTGTCATATTCTGCATATGTTAAAATATACTTTACATAAATAATTTGTCGCTTATAATCAATGCTAACAATTAATCTGTATTTATTACCTTTTATATTAAAAACAGTAAAGCTACCTACTGCTTCTGCTTGGGGATAAGCATCCTGAACCTCTACTAAATTTCCCCAGCTTGCGTCAGAAGAAACTTTATACCAGTCCTTGAGTAGCTCATCACAATCTCCATGTATTTCACTAAATTCTCGTAACTTTTTACGGCTAATAACGTGCATTATATCTTTTATTTTGACTTTGTTAATTAGTTGCAAAGTATTATACCAGCAATCAATGCAAAGCTCGGATTCAATTAAAAAATAAGCAGCATTAAATTATTGATTTTAGGTCACGGCGTTTAAACCTCGTCCAAATTTTTATTATGCAATTAGTTTAGAAGCGACATTTCGGCTTTAAACAAAGTTACGATTTTGACTTCGCTTCGTCTAACCGAATCTTGTCTCCTATAACAATAGTAGTAGATTTCCCTTTGACTTATGCCTCTGTGCCCTCTGAGTCTCTGTGGTAAAAAGAATTACATTAACTACTGCACAGGCAAGATGCCTGTGCTACAACAAAAATATATGACTATATGAATAAATATAGATGTAAATAAAATTTAATATTTGTGTGAGTGTTTGCTTTCTGATAATCTAAAGTTTTGTAACAAAAAGTCTCAGTTTTTATATCGTTTTGTGTCAAACAAACGATAAATTCGGCTTTTGAGTGGCATTTTCTGATAAAAATTTCAATAGTGCCTCACATTGCCGAACTTAGGAGTGCCAAGGGTTTGTTTATTATAGCCATTGGAATTCCAGCAGAGAACACGCATATCTTAGGAGCTTCATTAGCATGTTCACACACGTCAAGTCCACCATTCGTCATATTGCACCCGATGACTTGCGGGGACGGCATTTACTCAAGGTGGTCTATGTCGTGCTAGAGTCTCAGTATCAAAGTGCTTTATCACAGGCTGTTCGGGAAATCAATGCAAACAACCCGAATTTAGCTATTGAGATAAGTGGATACTTGATTGAAGAACTCCGCGACCCTGAAAATTACGCGGACTTTAAGCGGGAGTTGGAAACCGCAAATATTTTTATTGCTTCATTAATTTTCATTGAAGATTTGGCGCAGAAGGTCGTCGAAGCTGTACAACCCATTCGAGACAAGTTGGATGTAGCGGTGGTTTTCCCATCGATGCCAGAAGTTATGCGTCTTAACAAGATGGGTAGCTTTTCGCTGGCACAGTTGGGACAATCAAAAAGCGCTATTGCCCAGTTCATGAGAAAGCGCAAGGAAAAATCCGGCGCCGGTTTCCAAGATGGGATGCTCAAGCTATTGCGGACACTGCCAAACGTGCTGAAGTACCTACCTATGGAGAAAGCACAAGACGCGCGCAACTTCATGCTCAGTTTTCAGTATTGGTTGGGTGGTTCACCAGAAAACCTGGAAAACTTCCTGTTGATGCTGGTCGATAAATATGTATTTAAAAAAGAAGATGTAGATACGCTACCTATCGCGTCTTTACAATACGAACAACCAGTTGTATATCCTGATATGGGAGTTTGGCACCCTCTGGCGCCTAACATGTATGAGGATGTACGCGAGTATCTCAACTGGTATAACAGTCGCAAAGATATTTCCAAAGATTTAAAAGACCCACTGGCGCCTTGTGTCGGTTTAGTCTTGCAGCGTACCCACCTTGTTACAGGTGATGATGCTCACTATGTCGGAATGGTACAGGAGTTAGAAGCATTAGGCGCCAGGGTTATACCTGTATTTGCTGGTGGTTTGGATTTTTCTAAACCAGTTGATGCTTACTTCTACGAACCTACATCTAAGCAGGTACACGTAGACGCAATAATTTCTTTGACAGGATTCGCACTTGTTGGTGGTCCCGCTAGACAAGACCATCCAAAAGCAATTGACTCGCTCAAGCGTCTCAATCGTCCGTATATGGTGGCGTTACCTTTAGTATTCCAAACTACCGAAGAATGGTTGGATAGTGATTTAGGATTGCACCCTATTCAAGTAGCACTGCAAATTGCGATTCCTGAACTTGATGGTGCCATTGAACCGATTATTATGTCAGGACGCGATGGTAAAACGGGTAAAGCTATCGCGCTGCAAGACCGTATCGAAGCAATAGCAGGAAGGGCAATGAAATGGGCTAACCTTCGTAGAAAGCCGAAGTTAACCAAGAAAGTTGCTATTACTGTATTTAGTTTCCCACCTGATAAAGGTAACGTTGGTACTGCCGCTTACCTTGATGTGTTTGGTTCTATATATGAGGTAATGAAAGCACTTCGTGATAACGGGTACGACGTGCAAGACTTACCCGAAGACCCCAAAGCTTTGTTAGAAGCAGTTATTCACGACGTACAAGCACAGTACAGTAGTCCTGAACTAAACGTTGCGTATCGAATGTCTGTACCTGAATACGAGAAATTAACACCTTACTCGCAACGCTTGGAAGAAAACTGGGGACCACCACCCGGACACCTCAACAGCGACGGGCAAAATTTACTCGTTTACGGTAAGCACTTTGGTAATGTTTTTATTGGTGTACAGCCAACATTTGGTTACGAGGGTGACCCAATGCGGTTGTTATTCTCGCGTTCCGCAAGTCCACACCACGGTTTTGCCGCATACTACACCTATTTAGAACAGGTTTGGGGCGCCGATGCAGTACTTCACTTTGGGACTCACGGTTCGTTAGAATTCATGCCTGGTAAGCAAATGGGTATGTCAGGTGACTGTTACCCAGATAATTTAATTGGTAACATTCCCAACCTGTATTACTACGCAGCGAATAATCCTAGCGAAGCGACAATTGCGAAACGTCGCGGTTACGCTGAAACAATTTCTTACCTAACTCCACCTGCTGAAAACGCTGGTTTGTACAAAGGTTTAAAAGAACTCAGTGAATTAATCGCTTCGTACCAAACTTTAAAAGACAGTGGTCGCGGTATCCCCATTGTTAACACCATCATGGATAAATGCCGGATGGTTAACTTGGATAAAGACATTGAGTTACCAGAAACCGATGCTAAAGATATGTCCCAAAATGAGCGGGATAATATAGTTGGTATCGTTTACCGCAAGTTGATGGAAATCGAATCACGGTTATTACCTTGCGGGTTACACGTTATTGGTAAACCTCCAAGTGCAGAAGAAGCGATAGCAACACTTGTAAACATTGCTAGCTTAGACCGTGCTGAAGAAGAACTTCTCGGTTTACCACGTATTATTGCCAATAGCATATATCGCGACTTAGAAGAAATTTATCGAAACAGCGATAAAGGCATTCTCAAAGATGTTGAGTTATTACAAAACATCACCTTGGCAATACGTGCGGCAGTTTCTGCACTTGTAAAAGCCCAAACCGATGCTGAAGGAAGAGTATCATTAATTTCCAAGCTCAACTTCTTCAACATGGGCAAAAAGGAACCGTGGGTAGAAGCACTGCACAACTGTGGTTACACCAACGTAGATACCGATTCCATCAAGAAGTTATTTGAGTATTTGGAATTCTGCCTCGAACAAGTTTGTGCAGATAAAGAACTTGCAGGATTATTACGCGGTTTAGAAGGTGAGTATATTCTACCTGGGCCAGGTGGAGACCCCATCCGCAACCCAGATGTATTACCAACAGGTAAAAACATTCACGCCCTTGACCCGCAGTCAATTCCTACCCAAGCCGCAGTACAATCAGCAAAAATCGTTGTTGATAGACTGCTCGCGCGCAACATGGCAGAAAACGATGGTAACTATCCTGAAACTATTGCCTGTGTACTATGGGGAACAGATAACATCAAAACCTACGGGGAATCACTAGCACAAATCATGTGGATGGTTGGTGTACGTCCAGTTCCTGATGCACTCGGTCGCGTTAACAAGTTGGAATTAATACCTCTGTCTGAATTAGGGCGCCCACGTATCGACGTAGTAATAAACTGTTCAGGTGTATTCCGCGACTTGTTTATTAACCAAATGAACCTGCTTGACCAAGCTGTAAAAATGGCAGCAGAAGCAGACGAACCTTTGGAAATGAACTTTATCCGCAAACACGCAATAGCGCAAGCTGAAGAAATGGGCATTAATTTGCGTCAAGCAGCTACGCGTGTATTCTCCAACGCTTCCGGTTCCTACTCGTCAAATATTAACTTGGCAGTAGAAAATAGTTCATGGGATAGCGAAGCCGAATTACAGGAAATGTACCTTAACCGTAAGTCATTTGCCTTTAGTGCAGATAACCCAGGTATGATGGAAAACTCCAGAAAGATATTTGAGCAAAGCCTCAAAACAGCTTCGGTAACATTCCAAAACCTCGACTCTTCGGAAATTTCCGTAACCGACGTTTCCCACTACTACGACTCCGACCCAACCAAAGTTGTCGCTTCTTTGCGCGCGGATGGTAAAAAGCCAACATCATACATGGCAGATACAACCACCGCAAACGCACAAGTTCGCAGCTTATCCGAAACCGTAAGATTAGATGCGCGTACCAAGTTACTTAACCCCAAATGGTACGAAGGAATGTTAAATCACGGTTACGAAGGAGTACGCGAACTATCCAAACGGTTAGTTAACACTGTAGGATGGAGTGCGACAGCAGGCGCCGTCGATAACTGGATATATGAAGATGCAAACGAAACCTTCATGAACGACAAAGAAATGCAGGAACGTTTGCTCAACTTGAACCCCAACTCCTTCCGCAAAATGGTAACAACATTGTTGGAAGCTAACGGTCGCGGATATTGGGAAACCAGCGAAGAGAATTTAGAACGTCTCCGCGAATTGTACCAAGAAGTTGAAAACCGTATCGAGGGAATAGAATAAATCGCAATGATGTAGAGACGCGAAATTTCGCGTCTTTACATTTTGGATTAAAACGACAATCTCGAACCAACGCGCATAAAATCGATAAACATGGCGCCGCAAATCGAATCTTGCTATCAATCACAATCGTGTAGAGACGCGAAATTTCGCATCTAGTATTGCAAAATTGCATAAATTAAAAGTATTAAATCTGGAAGCGGGATATTTAAAATCATTACCAGATAGTATTGGCGAATTACAAAATCTCACTTACCTTAATCTTAATGATAATCAGTTGGAGTTTTTACCAGAAAGTGTTGGTCAGTTGCATAATTTGGATGACTTAAGACTTAGAAACAATTTACTAGTATCTTTACCTGAAAGTATCGGTTATCTCACTAAATTAGAATATTTAGATATTATTCATAATAAACTGACTAAATTACCAGAAAGTATTAGTAATTTATCTGGGCTAAAATATGATATTGATGCTTTTGAAAATCTTCTAAATGAACTTCCTGTAAGTGTTTCTAATTTACCAGTAAAAATATTGTATTAAACATCTCTTTTTATTGATAATTTTTCTATGTAAACTTTAGTACAGTTAGTTTTATTGTCAGTTGAATTATAATTTTATTTTAATTTACCAATTTCCATACTCATCTTGATGCTCTTTTATAACTGCTTTTATTAATGCTTTCGGAGCTTCTGGTGGGTTTTCAGGTACTGCTAAAAATATTTCACTATCACCTTTGCTCAATACCATTTCCCGTATTTATCTTGATGCTCTTTAATTGCTGCTTTTAACGCTTCATTAGCTTCAGGAGGATTTTCTAAGGTTGTTACCATAATATCCCAATCGCGTTCTGATAGAACTATCTTTTCTATAACAGGTTTTTCTGATTGCTTTTTCAGATACAATTTTACTACTTCGGTTAAAACTTATCGACGGCGCCTGACCTGTAGAATCAGCAAAATTTATTAACTTTTGTAACAACGCTGGCTCTGGTTGCCAGTTAAATGTAGGTTTCACAATCGAATGCATCCTTAACTAATCAATAACTTTGATTTTAGCAATTCAGAGCGCCAGGTAATAATAGCATAATTAAGTAAAAGGTATCGGTAAGCGGCGCCAATGCAAAACCAAAAAATTGTATCTGACCCAAAAGTGATGATGGGAAAGCCAGTAGTGTCGGGGACACGTATTACAGTTGAGGTAATTCTCGAAAAGCTTGCTGCTGGTGAAACCACTGAACAAATACTCGAAGCTTATCCGCGACTTACCCATGAAGGAATTCAAGCAGCTTTGGCATTCGCGGCTCAGGCTTTACGATATGATGTAGTGTATCCAACTATTGAACAGGCTTCTTGAAGTTTTTAGGAGATGAAAACTTAGATTCTCAAATCGTTGAACGATTGCGGCTTGATGGTCATATCGTTTGGTATGTCATTGAAATGCAGCCGGGAATTTCAGACGATGATGTACTAAACCTGGCAAATACTGAAGGCGCCATATTATTGACATTTGATAAAGATTTTGGCGAAGCGCGTCTTTCGTCTTGGTCGTATTACAGCTGGTGTTGTATTAATTCAATTATTTAGTGTATCTCCAACTGATAAAGCAGAAATAGTGAGGAATGCAATTAATAATCACTGCGATGAATTAATAGGGGCTTTCACTGTTATTACATCAAAAAATATTCGTATTCGGAAAATTACTTAGTTTAAATAATTACATAAAAACTGCTACGTGTAATGTCTTTATATTTCGTAAACTGAGCAGTAACGGCGCCACTATCTAACGTTTGGTTTTATAGCTATAAAGTAACATACCATCAGCGCTTACTGTCTAGAACCTAAGACAGAGGAATCTGTAGCGGAAAAAATATCTATTAAAGTTAGCGCAGTTTCTCTGGTATCAAAATTAAAGATATTTGTTCCAAAGCGAGAAGCGCGTTTTTTGAATCTAACGTGATAACAAGGTATTGATAGATGATTAAGAAAATTCTGACAAGCGTTGGTTTGGTTGCTTTTGGGTTACTGACATCGCTGCTTATTGGTACTGCGTTGCCTGGAGATAATTTTGTTAACGCTCAAACTAATCGTACTGCACCCGCGCGTACTAACCAGTTGAATGCAATAGATAGACAGTATGTCCAAGATGCTGGTCAGTTAAGTTTAGCTGGGATTAGTTTAGGCAAATTGGCTTTACAGCGTTCAACTAATGCTTCTATTAAGCAGTTTGCACAGGCAGAAATTAATGAACAGGTAGATGTCAGAAATAGCTTAAGTCGTATTGCGCCAAAATTAGGTGTTACTGTTCCAAGTACTCCTAATGCTAAAAATCAAGCTCTTTCAGCACGCATGTCTCAACTAAGAGGTGAGAATTTTGATAGAGCGTTTTTACAAGAAGCCGGTATTAATGCTCACTTGGAGAATGCTGCCGTATATCAACGTGAAGCTGCATTTGGACAAAATCAAGATTTGATCGCAGTCGCGAATAAAGCTTTGCCAACTATTAGTACACACTTTAATACTGCTAGTAGCTTGACGAATTACCGAGTTGCCCAGGTGATACAGGGAATTAACACTCCAGGTACTTCCGGTGCTGTACCTCAAAATAATACGGCGCCCCAGTAAGTGTTAATTGTTATTGGGTGTATCGTGAAATAATATGGTGCCTTTTGTAGAGACTAAACATGTTTAGTCTCTACAGGTGATCAATTTTAAAAAATATAATTATAAATGGCTGGTCATTACGTTATTACTTTAAATTTAGTAGGACAAAAGTATGAATGATAATTCGGTGTTTGCTATATTTATTGGCTTTGGATGTATTTGGCTGTTGATGGGCGTCGGTGGTGTTATTGCTCTTATGAAAATGGATGGGCAGGAAATTAGGTTTAGCAAGACTGCGCTTGTTGTTGCTATCCCTATTATTGTGCCAATTATAGTTACTCTTACTTATGCTGCCATTAGGGGCACGTTTTAATAATTTTGTTCTTTTAGCTTTGTGTTCTTTGATGTTATAGGTTATTTTGCGGTGTTCCAGAGTTTTACTAGTTCTTTTTCTGGGACGCTGGTTGCTTTTATACAAAGGTTGTTTAAGCCGGTTAAACCGTCTTTTGTATATGATGTGTTTTTCGGGATGCTTTTACAGAAGTTTGTTGTTCCTGTGGAAGCGCAAACGTTGAAGAAATGTAAAATTTTACCGTTTTTTATTTGTCTTTCTATAACTAGATCGGCGCCGTTTATTCTAGGTATGGAAGAGTCTAAAAATCTTTCTTTGTCGAATTTTAAGTTTCTGGGTTTAAAATTATCTTTTAATACATACAATGATATGGTATAGGCGCCAAAATCACCGTACACACAACCATTTCTAAATCCTTGTGGCATATCGGGTATAGTTATGGCGCCTATTGAACCCATGTATATCATTTGTATTTGTGATTTGACTTCTTGCCAGGTTTTACAAGTTTGCTGTGTTTGTACACGAGGCTTTTGTGCAATGGTAGAATAAAAGGCGCCTGAAACTAGTCCAGTGAAAGTAGTAATAATACAGCCTATCGCAAAAGTTTAATTGGCACCATTCCAATGAACTCCTCAACACAGAAAATACTTAATATACCGCATCTAGTGATTAATGCAGCGAATTTCAGTATTATCTTAAACGCAATATAATTAAAGCTAGCGTGGATACAATTGCTTTGAATATATTATAATTTACTTTATCGATAAAGACTTTCTGCCTTGCAATAAATTCTGTTTGGTTGCGTTTCAAAGTATTTAAATAAGGCAGGACAAAGCCATCCTTCTAGTTTTTTTTCACCCCATAGATACCAGTGTCCGTTATATTCTTCGCGTAGCCATATTAACTTAGCTTGATACCCAGGAAAAGGATTACCTGAAAATAAAAGTTTGAAACCTTCGTCAGTGCTTGAAATATCTTTAACCAAAATGTCAATCATTTCGGGTATTCCACTGACAAATGGTTCTTGCACGAGTCCCACCCGTTCGTCGTCGAATACCCAGGTTCCATTGTGTCTGTAAGGAAAAATAACTGCAATAGCATTACTCATTACATTCTCACTTATTACCATAACTCTTGTTAAGACGACTTCTTTCTAGCGATGGGTTCCAAGTTAAACTGGCGCCACTACAATGTAAACTTATGTAAAGATGCTGAGAGAAATACTCATCTAGTATTCAGGGGCTTCTCAGGAATAACGTTTAACATGTCAAACTGTAAGGACAAATTTTAATTTATGTGCCGTTTACTTGCTTATATTGGTACCCCTGTCAATCTAGAAACGCTTCTATATGAACCAGAACATTCACTGATTGTTCAAAGCTATCAACCACGTGAAATGCTTTCAGGTGTCGTAAACGCAGATGGCTGCGGCGTTGCCTGGTATGATTTGAAAAAGGGTTCGGAGCCTTTTATCTATAAAAATACTTTACCAATTTGGAATGATATTAATCTACCAAGTATTAGTCGCTACGTGGAATCTAACAATATTTTAGCTTATGTGCGTAGCGCAACATCGGGTCAAGCGCTTGATATGAGCAATTCACAGCCGTTTCAATATAAGAATTTGTCTTTTATCCATAACGGTCTTATTGATAAGTTTAAAAAGACTTTATACCGTCCTATACGCACTCAATTAAGCGATGAAATTTACCAATGGATTAGTGGAAACACTGACTCAGAGCATTTTTTTGCAATGATATTAAATAAGCTCACTGCCAATCCTGATAAAACTATTGAACAAGCTGTACATGCAACGTTGCTTGAACTTCAAGAAATGGCGCTTTCTTACGATACTTATGCACTAGCAAATTTGGTTATTAGCGACGGTAAGCGACTAGTTGCTTCACGTTATGCAACAAAACAACCTGCACCCACGCTTTATTGGATTAAAAATGGCCCAAATTTTCCAAACTCTGTAATTATTGCTTCGGAACCGTTGTTTACTGGTAATTGGCAGGCATGTCCAGAAAATAGCATTATTAGTGTGGGAGAAGACTGTGATATTAGAATTGAGCAAATATAGCTTACGAGATTACTTTATACGTGGGTTTCAGGAGTGTCGCACACAAACGCTGGAACTATTAGATAGTTTGGACGAGGAGACTTTTTGTTGTCAAGCGCATCCTGATTTTAGTCCGGTTGGTTGGCATTTAGGACATATTGCTTATACTGAGTCACTTTGGTTATTGGAACGCGGCGCCAAGCAAGCGTGCATGTTCCCGCAATATCGTAAACTATATGCAGCAGATGGTTTACCAAAATCAGAACGAGTCAAATTACCAAGTATTGAAGAAACTCGTAATTACTTAAATCTAGTTCGTGAGAAAGTTATAGATTATCTAAAAGTCGTAGATATCGAACCGCAAGAAAAACTTTGCCGATTTTTACTTCAACACGAAAGTCAACATTGTGAGACAGCTTGCATCGTTCTTTCTTTAATCTCCACCCCTTTACATCTTCCTCCTTCCCCCTTACCCGTTAACCCTTCCCCCGACATGATTAAAATCCCTGCGGGGGAGTTTGAAATGGGGAGTAATTCACCGAATGCGTTAGATAATGAACGTGCGGCACATAAAGTGTATTTAGACACCTATTTTATCGATAGGTATCCAATAACTTCGGGTAAATATCGTGAATTTATTGAATTTGGAGGTTATGAAAAGGCTCAGTATTGGTCGGATGCAGGCTGGAAATGGTTGCAACTAGAGCAAGTAAAGCATCCAAAATATTGGTCAAATGATGGCGCCTATGATAATCATCCTGTAATGGGTGTGAGTTATTATGAAGCAGAAGCTTATGCGAATTTTGTAGGCAAACGACTACCAACAGAAGCAGAATGGGAAAAAGCTGCACGTTGGGATGAACGAGCAAACCACAGTCGTACATACCCTTGGGGAGAACAAGAACCAACGCAAGAATTTTGTAATTGCTCTACTTCTTTGAGTATTTCTCAAACAGCTCCAGTTAACGCATACCCAAACGGGCAAAGTGCATATGGAATGTATGATGCTTTGGGTAACGTTTGGGAATGGACGAATTCTTGGTTCGATGCTTATCAGGGATTTGAATATTATCCATATATAGGTTACTCGCAAGTTTACTTCGATGGCGAACATAAAGTACTGAAAGGTTCTAGCTGGGCAACACGACCAATGGCAATGCGTGCAAGTTTCCGCAATTGGTATTATCCCCATGTTCGGCAGATTTTCGCAGGGTTTCGCTGTGCAAGCGATTAGGGCTTAGTTTTAGATTGTAATCGCTGTCAATCTAGCTCAAGCGTGATGTTTTGAGACATTGCTTTGTGTTTCACTATCTGAATGGTTGGAAAAATAGCTTGCAAGTAGCGAATATAACGTTGTATTCGGAGGGTCAATGGCAATATCTAATACTAACAGCAGTCAGACTATGCAGCAACAAATTGAGAAGCGTTTAGCAATTCAACACTTACGTTCTGTAACTGCTAGTCTAACAACAACTGCTGGAAGTGATGTAGTGAAAGGGTTAACTCAAACACCAAAAACACTACCTCCACGTTACTTTTACGATGATAAAGGTTCGGACTTATTCGAGCAAATCTGTGATTTACCTGAGTATTATGTTACGCGAACCGAAACTGCAATTTTACAAGAATGTGCAGGTAAAATAGCAGAAATTACAGGAAAGTGCGAACTGGTTGAATTGGGCAGTGGTAGTTCCACTAAAAGCAGAATTTTACTCAATGCGTATCAAAATCTAGGTTTGCCATTGCGGTATTTACCAATTGATGTAAGTGCTGGAATGTTAGAAAACAGTGCCAAGCAATTGTTATTTGATTATCCAACACTAGAAATTAGCGCACTTGCTGGAACTTATGAACTAGCTTTACAACAACTTCCAAAAAAACAGTTACCGTCTCGGATGATTGCTTTTATTGGCAGTACTTTGGGTAATTTAAAGCCACAAGAATGTGAAGTGTTCTTTTCACAAATTACGCAAGCGTTACATTCAGGAGAATATTTTTTATTAGGTATCGATTTGCAAAAACCAAAACCTATTTTGGAAGCTGCATATAATGATAGTCAAGGTGTAACGGCTGCTTTTAATTTAAACATGTTAGAGCATATCAACTGGTTGTACAATGGTAACTTTGATACAACACAGTTTGAACATTTTGCATTTTACAACGAGACTGAAAATCAAATTGAAATGCATTTGCGTTCGTTGCAACAGCAAACTGTGAAATTAAATGCGCTTAATCTAAGTATTAATTTTGCGCGTAATGAAACTATTATGACCGAGATTTCACGTAAGTTTGGTATTGCTACAATTAAGCAGCAATTAAGCACACATGGTTTGATAACTCAGAAAGTTTGGACTGACTCAAATAATTGGTTTGGTTTGTTGCTTTGCCAGTTACAGTAAATGAGTGCAACGGATGTAACGGATGTAACGGATGGGTTATTGGTTACAAACAAAATCTTGTTATTTAAAATAAACCATCCGTTACATGCGCTATTATTCTTTGCCAGCTTGACTTTGCATTAACTTTTGCACGCTAACCAACGCGCGGTTTAACTCATAATTTTTACGCTCAGGATTTTGTAAATACGCAAGTTGTTCTTCTTCTATCATCTTGACATCTTGCACTACTAACCCATCAAGTAATTTCTGTGCGGCGCCAAATAAGCTATCTTTAACAAAGCGTCGAAACCATATTGGCAACTTATGCAGGCGCCAAAATGCATTCAACGAAGTAAAGTGTACTAAATAAGCTTTGGTTTCGGTTTCGCTAATTGGACATAGCAAACAATATATCTTAAAATCTTGACCTAACGTAGAAGCCCAATGTGGATAAACATAACTTACATCTAAAGGTTCTGGATGCAGGCGCCGTAATTTTTTAAAGAATAACTGCGATATCGACCAGATTTTGTCTATTTTATAATAACTTTGGGCTGTGTAGTGCGCGTCTACACGATTCTCATTCTCCATAATATCTTGAAGTTCCGCTTCTGCCCATGCTTGATAGTCCTCATGCAAATGTCCGTGGTACATATCCATCAGGTTCTCAATTAAATATGAATAGTGCGCTTTGCAGTTAATTATAGAAACAGTTGCAATATAGTTCAAATGTTCCCATTCAGGTAAACCCATTGGTTGGGGTTGTAACGTCCCAATATCACCAGGGAATAACCAGATAAAACCATCTTGTTCTTGAACAGGGTAACGATGAATTTTACAACTTGGTAATTTTTGGTTTTCTGCTAAGTATGGAACTTCTACACAGTTACCATTTTCATTCAGGCGCCAGCCATGATAAGCACACTCTAATGTATCATTTATAACTTTACCATGACTTAATTTAACTTGCCGATGTGGGCAACGATCTTCTAGTGCGTGGATGTTACTTGCGCTATCTCGGTAAATAACAATAGCCTGTTTCCATAAAGTTACACCTATAGGTTGTGTATTTACCTCAGAACTGCGCGCGACAACATACCAGTGATTAAGATTAATGCCCAACTGACGAACATCACGACTAGATACAGCTTGTACAAACATATATAAATAGTTAATAGAGCATTTAGATGGAAAGCGTAATTGTTTGATATTGTACCAATTTGCTGTAGAGACGCGATTAGGCGCGAACTTGATAATGGCAATGAAGTCTAGTTAAGCTAAAATTTTAACCCTTCAGGCGCCTATTGGGCTACACAAACAAAGCTCGCAGTCAGACGCGCTAAAATCTAGATACTGATAATAATTTATGTTGCGAAAAAAATCATTTTTCAAGTATAGGAGAAAGTAGCATGAGAGCCATTGAAACAACCGTAACAGTAACAGATGACCAACAAATCACAATCACATTGCCATCAGATATCATTCCAGGTAGATACTATGCTGTGTTCGTGATTGATGAAATACCGTTGCCAAGTGATGCAAGTACTGCCAAACCACTACTCAAATTGAATGCATGGGAGTGGAAAAACTGTGCATCTGAGTCTACTTTCCGCAGAGAAGATATTTATGACGATGACAGGGTTTAAAAAACTTTTCGTTGATACCTATGTTTTAGGTTATGCTACAAGGGTGGTGGAAAGTTTAGTAAAAAATATTTATATGAATAATAGCAGCACATCAAAAGCAAATTGTCTAAATGTTCAACTGGTAAATAATTTAGTTCAAATTATTCGCTCTCTTTCTAACGAGGAACGTAAACTATTAGAGCAAGAGTTATTATTTGATGGTTTAGAACCACCCACTCAAGAGTTGATGAATCTTGCCCAAAATGGAGGTTCTTTTGATTTTCTGTATGATGAGGCAGATATTTATTCGCTTCAAGACGGAGAACCTGTATAAAGTCCTGGCGTTGTTCTTTGGGCAAGTGCGACAGGTGATAGCGACACAACTATCTGTTTTATTTCATCTCAAAATCTTACAGGTTTAAAATCTGAAGAATTTATAATTGAAGATTCGGATATAGAATTTGCAGGTACAGGTTTAAAAGTCAGTTCTAAAGTTATTGTCTCACGGATTGTAATGATAGACCGTAATCTTATTACTCGGCGCCTAGGTAAGCTAGGAGCTAATCAACTACAACAATTAGACAATTGTCTTATCGATACCTTTGATTTATAAGTATTTATTATATCTATGACAGTTTCAGACAGTTTTAACACGTTCTTAGTAAAACAATGTTGTGCAGTTTCGCTCTCGCGCTTGTCGCACGCAAGTTATAAAGTAGGTGTAGTTAAACTATAAAAGCGAGGCGCCTTTTTTATGACAAGTTACCAAGCTGTACCTGGCAACGTTGAAGACTCAATAGTTGAGAGTACATCTATCAACCATGTTGACGTTATTGAGAATGTTATTGACAGTCTCGAACAAGATGATAGTGCAATGGTTAGTCAACCTCCCGAAGGTGGACATTTGTGGAAATTTAAGTATGGCAGTGTGGAAGTGTTTGTACAATTAACAGGTACAAGCGATGAAGATACGATGACTGTTTGGGCTGTGGTTCTCAAGTTACCAGCAAAAGATGAACCGAAGTTGATGCGTAAGCTTTTGGAAATGAACTGTTCCAGCACTTTTGAATCGCGCTTTGGTATTATCCAAAATCAAGTAGTTGTATTGGCTACACGTACTTTGGCTGAATTATCTGCAACTGAGGTATCACGGTTAATAACTGTTGTGGCAACTATTGCCGATAATAACGATGACGCTATAAAATCAGAGTTTGGAACTTAATTCCTAACTCATAACTCCTAACTCCTAACTTTTGAACAACTGGCGCCTAATTCCTTTAATTGAAGCATGTGGTGTTACCCAAATGGCAATCGATAAATGGTTGCTAGAACAACATTTATTGGGTAGCCCACCTGTATTAAGATTTTATACATGGGCGCCATCCGCTATTTCTTTAGGCTATCACCAGCATAAGTACCCTGAACATTGGCAAAATATTATTTGGAAGGAAAAAAAACTTGATTTAGTCAAACGTCCTACAGGTGGAAGGGCTGTTTTACATCAAGGTGATTTAACTTATGCTGTGATAACATCTGGATTGGATGGGACTCGGATGCAAGCTTATCAAAAAATATGTGAGTTTTTAATTACTGGCTGGAAACAGCTTGGTGTTGATTTACATTATGGTACGGCAGGACGTGGTTATATTCATAATCCTAATTGTTTTGGTACTGCTACAAGCGCGGATTTAGTTACTAATAATGGATATAAATTAATTGGTAGCGCACAGTTACGAAAGGGGAATGCAATTTTGCAACATGGCGCCATAGAATTACAGCCTGATATAAACTTATTTTCTCAGGTTTTTGGTAAAGAGTCACGCTTTGGGCAGTTGTCTTTGAATTTTAATGTTGAAACAATTATTAATGCTTTAGTTGATGCTGCAAGTAATTGTTTTAATACACAATTTGATATTCAGCCTTTATCAGATTTGGAGATGCATCAAATTTTAATCTCTCTAAATCTGTCTTTTAATCCCCCCAACCCCCCTTAATAAGGGAGCTTTAAATTCTTATTTTTTCCCTTACTAAATAAGGCTTTGGCTCTTCCTTTTGTCCCCCCTTATTAAGGGCAGGGCTGTTTCATTCTCCGGAGAAAAATGGTTAAATCAGTACTAGCGTAACAAAGTCAAGCGAGGGCGCGGCTCCGCCGCGCCTGGGCGCCAACACAATCATGTAGCAATCATGCAGGGGCATTTATGACAGCCAATTTGATCGAAGAACTCAGAAAAGTCAGAGATTTTCGCACTAAAAAAGGGCAAAGGCATCCTTTGTGGTTAGTACTGTTGCTAGTAATCATGGGAACAATGAGCGGTTGTTGCGGTTACAGAAGCTTGGGAGATTTTGTTGAGCGCCATCAACAATCTTTAATCGATATATTAGACATACCTAAAGACAGGGTTCCTTCCTACTCAACAATGCGAAGGGTAATGATGCGCGTTAATTTTGAGAACTTGACGCGGATATTTAATGACTGGGCAAGTCAATACGTAGAATTAACGGAGGGCGAATGGTTGGCAACTGACGGTAAAAGTATTAGAGGTACGGTTATTGATCATAGTAACGCATATCAAGCATTTGTAAGTGTAGTATCAATGTTCAGTAGCAAACAAGGTGTTATCGTAGGGCTACAAACAATGAACAACAAGCAGACCAGTGAAATCGCAACAGTCCAAAGTTTAATCGCAGCCTTGAATATAAAGGGTGCCGTATTCAGTTTTGATGCGCTTCATTGTCAAAAAAAACAGTTGAGCAAATTATCGACAGTGGAAACGATTACGTGATTGCGGTTAAAGCTAACCAACCAAAACTATATAACCAGATGCAACTGAATATGCAATCGGGAGCAGCCAACAAGTATACATACAGACTTTGAGCAAATTCGAGATCGTATCACAACCCGTACTGTATCAGTTTTTGATCACTTGGAAAATATTTCGACTGACTGGGTTGGGTTAAAGCGTATAGTTCGAGTCGAACGTTTTGGCACTCGTGGGAATACACCTTACTCAGAAACTGCATATTATATAAGTTCAATAACTCTTGAGGCGCCTGATTTTGCTCAAGGTATTCGCGGTCACTGGGGTATTGAGAATCAATTGCATTGGGTAAAGGATGTCGTGTTTAACGAAGACAAAGCTCAAATCGTTGATGGTTATGCCGCTGCTAATTTCTCGATTCTTCGCAGTTTTGCTATCAACTTGTTCCGTCATAATGGTTTCGATTCCCGAACTTAAGCTATACGTCAGTGTGCCCACAACATCCTATTACTATTTTCCTTTTTAGAATGAAACAGCCCTGCCTTATTAAGGGGGGTTAGGGGGGATTATATTCTATTTTTTCAAATATCCAGCCTCAGCAAAATCATTTATCATTTGCTGTATAGCATCCCATAGTTCTGGTGTACCTTCCTCAACTGGCGCCATACGTTTCATTACTTGTTCACGACTTATATTATGTAGGCGCCAAGTTCCACCTTTTGTTTGTCCGTTATGTAAAAATGGCTGTATTCTATCTAAAGCAGCGGCAAATTTTGATGTTGGTGTGTTTTGTTGCTCGAATTCTTCCCAAATTTCTCTTAGTTCTGATTCTAAGTCGTTTGGTAAAAGTCCAAATATCCGATTTGCTGCTTCAATTTCGCGTTGAGCTTTGTTTAAGTTTGCTTGTATGTCGTAGCAGAATGTGTCACCTGCGTCTATTTCTACTATGTCATGGATTAATAACATTTTGATGGCGCGCAATATATCTGTTCCAGGTGGTGCGTATTCGGATAGAATTATTGCCATGATGGCGATATGCCATGAGTGTTCTGCGGTGTTTTCTCGACGCGAACTGTCGGTTAGTAGTGTTTGGCGAAGAATGTGTTTGAGTTTGTCTATTTCTAGGATGAATTGTATTTGTTGCGTGAGACGATTATTTTGCACTTTCTTCAAGTAAATATGCTGTATTAATATTTTATGTTGGAACGGGCTTTCTATGCCCATTCCACAAGATTTAGCTTTTTGCACAAACGAAAACTTGTTCAATAAAATAAATTATCCGTTACATCCGTTACATCCGTTGCAAAGTTTATTCATTTGTTGTAGATTTGGCGATTACTCCTAGCTGTAGTCCTGGTGGGTAGGTTCCATTTTGTTTGACTTGTTTGATGTCAGCATCGCTAATTTTTAATTTTAGTTTTTTTGCTAACGCTTGGATAATATCTCCTCTGTCTATTAAACCAGCAACGGCGCCTGCTGGTGAAAGTACTGTTACTCGCAGAATTTTTTCGTCTTCTAGTTTATTGATTACTTCTACTAGTGTGGCTGTTTCTTCGACAGTGGGAAGTTCTGAAAGGGGGTTAACTATTGCTTCTAAAGTTTTGGTTTCCCACTCGCTGCGTTCAATTTGACGTAAGTTGTCAACGTTTACCATACCTCGGTAGCGTCCATCTGACTCAGCGAAGTAAATTTGTGAATTGGAATCTAATAAATATAAGTCGGCAAACGCACGCAGTGGTTGGTTTGCGTCAATAACGCGAAAGTCCCGCGTCATTGCTTCACTAGCTTTGGTTTTTAGTAGTGTCTCTTGCAAAACTGTAACACGGTCGTAGCTTGTCGCGTTACGAATTCCAAACCACCCTAATAATGCAATCCATAATCCTGTTCCTAAGTCACTTGTAAAATAATCAACTGCTAAACCAGCCGCAATTGCAGTATATCCTAGTATTTGACCTGCTTTTGCGGCGCCTCGCACTGCTTGAAATCTATTACCTGTTACTTTCCATAATGCTGCTTTCAATACTTGTCCACCATCTAACGGTAAACCTGGAATTAAATTAAATAGTGCTAGCACTAAATTAATACGTGCTAAGTCTCCAAGTATGGCATGTGTAAGTGAAGTATCAGAAAACACATTTGATATCAATTGCAGTACTATATATAAACCAATGCTTACTAGTGGCCCTGCTATGGCAACTTGAAAAGCTTTACCCGGAGTTTTTGACTCTTCTTCAATTGCCGCAATTCCACCAAATAAAAATAAGGTTATCGAGTTAACTTGAATACCTTGTGACTTTGCTGCCAAGCTATGACCTAGTTCGTGCAGCACAACTGAGCCAAACAACAGTAATGACATTATCACAGCGGCGCCCCAAGCCAAGCTGGCGCCCCATTGCTGGTAAGCAAAACCAAAATTTAGCGTTGCTAACCCAAAAACTACAAACCACAACGGGTCTAAAAATAAAGGTATTCCGAACAAAGACCCTATTTTCCAATTTGCTTGCATGATTTTTTCCGTTTAATAAATATTACTAATTGTATTATTAAAGTACTATAATTTTGCACTTATTCTACTACAGCTTGTAATAACGTGTAGTAATACGCTTCCTCAGATTTAATATCTCTAGCATAAACAATTGTAGCTCTTTAGATATTGAGCAGTTAACTCGCAAACCTTAACGCTCATATTGGCGTTTAATTACCAATATTGTTACAAGTGAAAATGATTATATTTTGATAAAATCAACCAGAACAATATGCATAATGGGCTACATCGAAAGGTAGGTTTTTGCTCTTGAAAGCGCTTGTGCCCATAAAATACCGATAGTATTTTAATTATATTGTAGCAGAAATGGATATCTATAAACGTAGATATGTTCAGATATAGAAGCAACTTTAATAAAAATTAAAATTTATTAAAAATATCACTTTTGGAATAATAAAAAATCGAAGTAAGAAAAATATTTACCAAAAGTAGAGTAGTTATTTTGGAGTCAGAGTAATAACCTATTAAGCGAAAGCATTTTTGTGGCGCCAATGGGTGAGCAGACACTGAATTTTCAAACTATATTTGAGGCGGTACCAGGATTATATATAATACTAACACCTGATTTTGTGATTCTGGCAGCAAGCGATGCCTATTTGCACGCGACCATGAAAAAACGAGAGGATGTTGTTGGTCGTGCTTTGTTCGACGTTTTTCCAGATAATCCAGAGAGATTACACCAGCAGTTAACGTGATTGGTGATACAGCTCGTTTACAGCAAGTTGTATGGAATCTTTTATCAAATGCTGTAAAATTTACTCCTCAAGGTGGACAAATTGAAGTTTACTTAATAAAAGATGGCGCCAACGCCCAAATTCAAGTTAAAGACACAGGTAAAGGTATTAGTTCAGAATTTTCCCGCATATATTTGAGCATTTCAAGCAAGAAGATAGTTTTACAACACGCAAATTTGGAGGACTCGGACTAGGATTAGCAATAGTCTGTCAACTCGTCGAACTGCACGGTGGTAGCATAACAGCTCATAGTCCGGGTGTTGGACAAGGAGCAACTTTTACAGTCAAAATTCCGCTTTCCTCAAATATTGCTCAAACATCTGCTTTGACACAAGCCAATAATCTATGCTCTGATTTAAACGGAGTTAATATTTTAGTTGTAGATGATGAGTTACACTCGCGCGAGTTACTTAGCTTTATTTTAACAGAACAATACGCAAAAGTAACAGCAGTAGCATCAGGAATAGAAGCGCTAAGTGTATTAAGTCAATCTATCTCAGACTTATTAATTAGCGATATCGGAATGCCCAATATGGATGGTTATAATTTGATACAAAAGATTAGAGCATCAGAAAAAACCAAATCTATTCCAGCTATAGCTGTAAGTGCTTATACTGGGCAACTGAACGAGCAGCAGGCAATAAAGGCAGGTTTAACAGACACATTGCTAAACCAATTAATTCAAATGAAGTTGTAGAAATTGCGTTAGAACTAGTTCAATGACATGTAAAAATGTACAATACAAATGTATGTAGAGACGTAGAGACGTTACATGTAACGTCTCTACCAACAACATAAAATATTTGATTCAAAATTAACTAAAGAACACCAAGGTTGGTTAAACCTAAAACGGCGCCTATGCCAACTATATGACCAGTAGCCATTGCTGCGAGGAAGGTGCCGACACTAGGATTATTGAACAACGAAGGGAAAGGTAATGGCATTCTATTACCTACATGAGGTTCCTCGATTGTTCTTGGAATAATTAAAAGAGCTAATAAGCTGGCGCCAACAATAATGTAAGTACCAGACCAGTTCCAGCCAACAGCGCTATTAGGAACCGTTGGTTGAACAGCCGCCAAAAGCGATACCAAATTAAAAGTCAAAGTAGATATAAATGTGGAAAACACAGTTCTTTCTCCTACACGAACATAAGCTCATTCTTAATGCTCGTTCGGATAAAGACTTGAATCTTCCATCTAAGGGGAGGAAAGTACCTCCCCCTTTAGTTAGAATTACAAACGCCGTAAAATGTGCTGCATTTTACAATGTGCCAATGTTAGTCAGTCCTAAAACGACACCAATACCGACAACGTGACCAAAGCACATTGCAGCTACAAATGCAGGAATGCTCATAGGCAGTAACGGCATTTTTGGACCAACCATTGGTCTTTCAATCTTTAAGGTGAGCAGCAGCGCAACAAACGAGCATATGCTGATAATCAATCCAACTGTTGGATTCCAAGCGGGTGTTGCGGGAACGTTAGCTGCAACTGCTAGTAAAACTGAAGGCATAAGCGCGCTTTTCTCCTCAGAGCGAAAACTTATCATAATCAGAAAGATTATAAAAGTTTATAGTAAATAAAGCCAATATTCTTTATTTATTTCGAATTACAGTAAAGTTAACTACGTTTCTTAAATTCTTAAAATTTATATGCGAATTAAAATTTGTGGAATTCGTGATCCACTACAAGGTCAAGCAATTGTAGCTTCGGGCGCCACTGCTTTAGGATTTATTTGCGTCGAATCTTCCCCACGCTACGTTACCTTAGAGCAAATTCAATCAGTTGTAGCAAAATTACCCTCTCATATAGATAAAATCGGAGTTTTTGCCAATGCAAATCCTACAGAAATAGCATTTATAACTAATAATTCGTCATTGACAGGAGTACAATTACACGGTAATGAATCTCCAGAATTTTGCAAACAAGTACGTGAAATTTTGCCAGGAATTGAAATAATTAAAGCGTTAAGAATACGTAATGTAGAAGATTTAGATAATACGGCAACTTTTACTGATTATGTTGATACCCTGCTATTAGATGCTTATCATCCTCAACAGTTAGGTGGAACTGGCCAAACTCTAGATTGGAACATCCTTGAAGAATTTAAGCCAGGTTGTCCTTGGTTTTTAGCAGGAGGATTAACACCAGACAATATTGCCTCAGCACTAAATAAAGTCAAACCAAACGGAATTGACTTATCGAGCGGTGTCGAAAAGGCGCCAGCAGATAAAGATTTAGGTAAAGTCGCAAAATTATTTGAACAGTTAGGAGTTAGGAATTCTCATTAACTCATAACTCCTAACTATTAAAAGAATGATGGTTGGTGACGAATTAAGTTGAAGAACTCTTCGCGCGTTTTCTGTTCGTCTTGGAATACACCAAGCATGGCACTTGTAACAGTCCAAGAACCGGGTTTTTGAACTCCACGCATAGCCATGCACATATGGGCGCCTTCCATAACTACAGCAACGCCTTGGGGTTCTAAAATTGTTTGAACAGCTTCAGCAATTTGACGGGTAAGACGTTCTTGCACCTGCAAACGACGCGAGTACATTTCGACGATGCGAGCAAGTTTACTAAGTCCAACAACTTTTTGGTTAGGGATATAAGCAACATGCGCTCTACCCATAAACGGGAGCATGTGGTGTTCGCATAAACTAAAAAAGTCAATATCACGAACTAATACCATTTCGTTGTGCCCTTCATCGAAAATGGCATTATTAACTAGGTCTTCAAGCGACTGGCTATAACCACTCGTCAAGAAGCGCATAGCTTCTGCTACACGTTTTGGAGTTTTGAGCAGTCCTTCACGTTCCGGGTCTTCGCCAACACCTATAAGTATATTTCGTACCGCGTCCTGCATTTGCTCCATATGCTCTGGGGTAGGTGGATGCAACTCAGGTGTCTTACCGTTATGGGTATTACGGTCGGGCCTAATACTGATATCAGTTAAATCAGGAATTAGCGGGGATTGAGAGCCGTTGGAACGAGCTATAGTCATGATGTAAGTGTTATGTGATGTTTCTGTGGAAGTACTTAAAGAACTCCAGCACTCGGCATGAGAGTTAATTCATTAACAACTGCACCAGAAGGCAGTAGTGCAGTGTAAAGAATTGATTGAGCAACAATTTCTGGGGTGAGCATGTTGGAACGGTCAAAGTTCGCGTGAACGGTTTCGGTGTCCCAAAGTTCTGTATTCACTGAACCTGGGCAAAGTGCTGTGACGCGGATACCGTACTTACGCTCTTCTTGTGCTAATGTTTGTGACAGCGCTAACAAACCAGCTTTACTAACGCAGTAGGCACCCCAGTTTGGAAAAGCTTGTTTACCCGCGATTGAAACGACGTTAATAATTGTACCCGTGCCGCGAACACGCATTGTGGGTAAAATTCCCTTGATGCATTCAAACACGCTGGTTAAATTTAAATCAATTACCCGTTGCCAGTCAGATAAAGGTGTTTCGCTCAAGTCAGCTGTATATGCCATTCCAGCATTATTTACAAGAATGTCAATATTACCAAAATCTTGTGCAATATGCTGCATTTTTTCTTGGACTTCGTCAACTACGCTTAAGTCCACTGCGTATGTTTTTGCCTCTACTCCTGCATGTTGCACAGCTTCAGCTACTGCTGTGAGTTTTGGGAGAGAACGGCTAAGTAGAGCAACATCTATACCCGCTTTTGCAAAGGCTAAAGCTGTTGCTTTTCCAATTCCGCTACTTGCTCCGGTTATAAGGGCGCGTCGTTTATGCTCGACAATCATGTTGTCTCCAGTTGTTTGACCACCCAAACGCATCGCCATTAAACAGACTTCTTGTCACCAGTTCTTTCTCTCTAAATAGATACCCAGAACTTTCGATTTTGAGGTCTAATGTGTGTATCGCGGTTGGTTATATAGATTAAGCAATTCTAAAAATTTCCTGAATAACCTCTATACAGATGCTATCCTTTCAAATTAATACATTCTAAGTGTAAGCAATCAAATACACTTTCTTGATAAATTTTGCAATCCATATCGCTAAAAGCCTGTTAGTGGTTTCTGTTTGGTTTTTATTCTCATTGACGCTACATTACCTCCTCACTAATTCCGGAAGAAAGTTGAGTAAGGTAAATAATCAAATCGAACCAATGTACTAATAAAATACCTATGGAAGGTTAAGATTCGTTAAGAAAAGTAACTTTCCATAGGCAATTATAACAAAAAAAAGTTTATTCGAGTATATTCAATGTTCAACTTCAGTAAAAACGCCAATTTTGCGGAATTTTTCGTAGCGTAACTGGCGCCGTTGTCCTGAAGTTAACGTAGAAAGTTCATCTAAATTATCAACTAAAGCGGTCTTAAGAGTAGTTGCGGCTTTGAGAGGGTCGGAATGGGCGCCACCAGTTGGCTCAGGTAAAATTTGGTCAACGATACCCAAACCTTTGAGGTCATGAGAAACAATTTTGAGTGCAACAGCAGCTTGAGGAGATTTAGCGGCATCTTTCCATAGAATGGCCGCACAAGCTTCGGGAGTTGCAACAGTGTAAACCGAATGCTCAAACATCAAAAGTCTATCACCAACACCAATACCTAAAGCACCACCGGAACCACCTTCACCAATAACAGTACAAATAATAGGTACATCAAAGCTAAACATTTCACGTAAGTTATAAGCGATAGCTTCACCTTGACCTTGATGTTCAGCTTCAACCCCAGACCAGGCGCCAGGAGTATCAATAAAAGTTATAATTGGCATCCCAAATTTGTTAGCGTGTTCCATTAACCGCAACGCCTTACGATAACCACCTGGGTAAGGCATTCCAAAGTTACGGGCAATATTATCTTTAGTATCCCGTCCTTTTTGTTGCCCCAACATTACCACAGGGCGCCCATCTAACCTGCCAACACCACCAACCATAGCAGGGTCATCAAAACCACCTCTATCACCATGTAACTCCATCCATTCATCACTAATTGCCTGGATGTAATCTAAAGTACTAGGGCGACGTGGATGACGTGCAACCTGTAATCGTTGTGATGGAGATAAACTACTGAAAATTTCCTCTCGTAGTTGGGTCGCACGAGCTTCTAGCTGCCGAATTTGACCAGAAACATCCACGCCATTTTCTTCAGCAAGTTGCCGAATTTGGTCTATTCGGGTTGCCAATTCTGCCAACGGCTTCTCAAAATCTAGCAGTAGTGGTTTACGCTCAGTAGTTGCCATCTTTAAAAATCAATAGTTACAAGTTGAAAGTTAGGAGTTGTGAGTTATGAGTTATGAGTTAGAAAAGATAGTTCTACAGTTAAAAGAGTACTTGTGTTGAATTATTAACTCCTAACTCCTAACTCTTAACTGCTAACTCCTAACTCATGAAACTAAAAGCGGTCTAAACCCGTGTTTAAGCGAAAGCTGACCGATGCGACTCATTTTTTCTACAGTAATCTGATTGCGTCCCCAAGAAAAGTTAGTATGCAACTTCTCGAACTCTAGAAGCATAGACTCCGCGAAACAAGCAAACAATTGGCGCCCTGGAATTTCCATGTTGACAATTTTCATGATTTTCCAGTCAATATCCAAGGAATGTTCGACGATTCCACCATTCAGGACATATACACCAGACTGCTGAATCTTTGTAGCCATATTTTTTGGGTAGCCACCGTCAATGAGTAAGCAAGGCTGCTTAAGGGTTGCTGGGTCAATTTCTACCCCTTTGGGCATACTCGCGACCCAAACTATAATATCAGCTTCGGGTAACGCTTGTTCTAACCCCATGATTTTTCCGCGTCCCAACTCAGCTTGCAAGTGTTCCAAACGCTCTTGGTTACGTGCAATGAGTAAAAGCTCCTTAACATCGGTTTTTGCGTCAAGCCAGCGGCAAACAGCACTACCAATGTCACCAGTGGCGCCGCAAACAGCAACCGTAGCTTCCGATAAATTAATACCGACTTGTTTGGACGCTTGTTCAACCTGCTGACAAATAATATAAGCAGTATGAGTATTACCAGTTGTGAACCGCGTAAACTCAAGCGTTGTATTTCGGACTTGACGAAGCTGCTCTAAGTTAAAGTTTTCAAAAATGATTGAAGAAAACCCACCCAAAGCAGTAATATCAATGCCGTGCTTCTGGGCATGAGCCATTGCATTCAATATTTTACGAGTAGCCGCTTTAATTCTACGTGTAGCAAGCATTTCCGGCAAAAAGCAAGATTCTACGTATCTTCCCTCAATTTTTTGTCCAGTAATACTAGTGACAGTAATATTATCAACTATTTGAGGTGGCGCGCTACACCAAAAATCTAAGCCTTGGTCGGCATATTCAGGGTAGCCTAACTCGAGGGCTACCGATTGAGCGTGTTCTAAACTAGTCAAGTGTCCGATTAGACCAAACATGTACTGTGATACTGGGCGTGGGTAAATAAATTAATGAGTTATGAGTTGTGAGTTATGAGTTATGAGTTAAGAGTTAATTTTCAACTCCTA
This sequence comes from Calothrix sp. FI2-JRJ7, assembly GCA_019359675.1. Lineage (GTDB taxonomy): Bacteria > Cyanobacteriota > Cyanobacteriia > Cyanobacteriales > Nostocaceae > Dulcicalothrix. Next base: position 153,800 of record JAHHGX010000079.1, on the reverse strand, counting down.
ACTCCTAACTCCTAACTCCTAACTTTTTTTAGGCGGCGCGGAGACCGTAAGCGGACAAGCGCATGATATCGCGGGTGTTGAAGCCGATGTTACTCAGTGCTTCACCGTATTGAATCATAAAATCTTCAACCAAAGCGTCTTTTTCCATTGCCATATTTTCGGCATCGTTTTCGACTTGGTTGAGCATTTTCCACACTAAAGGTAGGTTTTGGCGGTTTGCTTCTTCAAGTTCAGCTTTAGATGCTTCAAAGTTTTCTTTAAGCCAAACTTCGCCAAAATTTAAGTGTGAGTATTCATCTTTAACAACACCTTCAGTGATTTTACGGGCAAAATCATCAGCAACAGGAATATATATGTTGTAAGCTGCAATTGCAAAACATTCGATAATTAACGATTGAATTAACAAGCAAGTAACAACCTTACCTTCTGCTGCTGCTTCTTGGAAGTTGCGGTGTAAACCAGCAAAAAACTCACGTGCGAATTTTAAATCAGGTGTAACTTGAAGGTTTTTACCACAAGCTTCAAAACCCTTCTTGTGACGGCTTTCCATCTTCGATAAGCGAACCAAGTCATCCTTATGGTCAGGAAGCATTTCGGCTAATTTTATATAGTTTTCGTATGCTTCTTGTTCGCCTTCAATTACAATCGCATTAATGCGGCTGTAAGCGTCTTTATAGACTTCACTGCTGAAATCAAGTCCTAATTCTGCCACCTGTGACATAGTATGCTCACTCCTGTGATGTGATTTATTTGATACAATCCGGCTAATAGTTGATAGCGCGGAGCTGATAGCTTTTATGTTCACTGTGATTTAATTTAACTTAACAAAGTCACTATGTTATAGATTAGCTTCTGCTGGGAACTATTGAGATCAGGTGACACTAGAATAAATGCTTGGGAGATTATAGAATAATGCCAAAGCCAAGCTTGAATCCTAAATACCACGATATTCTTAGTTATTGCGTACTTCTACTTCTAGCACTTATCGTCTTACTACCGCTAATCATTGTTTTCATTACCTCGTTTGCTTCAGGTGGGTCAGCTCCAGGAAACGCCTTGAAGCAAAGTTGGTCACTTATATACTACGGTGACGCATGGCAGCGAGGTAAGTTTCTTTTAGCATTTTGGAATTCGACACTAGTGGCTTTATCTGTCACCGCATTTCAAATTATTACCTCCGCTTTAGCTGGTTATGCTCTGGCGAGATTAAAATTTCGCGGTAAGCAACCCCTGTTATTAATAGTACTTGCTACATTGGTAATACCGTTCCAATTGCTTGTAATACCAATATTCTTGGTATTAAAAACAGGAAATTTAATCAACACCTACGGCGCCTTAATATTGCCAACAGCAGTAAACGGGTTTGGAATATTTCTACTGCGTCAATTTTTCCTGACTATTCCAGTCGAACTCGAAGAAGCTGCCGCACTCGATGGCGCCAACCGACTACAAATCTTATGGCAAGTAATGTTACCACTCGCGCGTCCTGCTTTAGTAACTTTATTCTTATTTACCTTCATCGGTGAATGGAATGACTTATTCAAACCATTAGTATTTACAACTCGACCCGAACTAAGAACAGTCCAACTCGCACTCGCCGAATTTCAAGAGCAGTTTACCAACAACTGGTCACTAATGATGGCGGCAGTAACAATTGCTACCGTACCAGTAATGATTCTATTTCTAATTGGTCAACGCCAATTTATCAGAGGAATCGCCGCAACAGGAATTAAAAATTAGCAACGGATACAACGGATGTAACGGATAAATTGTAGGTTGGGTGGAGGAACGGAACCCAACTTATAATCACCAACCATTCATCGTATTAATTAAAACCTGCTTTGCTGAACTAATAACTGTACTAGTAACATCTCGATTTAAAAAATCCACCCAAGCCAACAAATCTAATAGCTTACTAATGCGTTTCCACTGGCTCGGTATTAACCCACCATTCGCAATATAACCCTTAATAAAATACTCTTCCCACTCAGGTAAACTATCTAAGGGTGGTCGCAAAATATGCCCAACATCAGCCATACATAAACCACTATAAGCAAATTCCCAATCAATAACTCCACCTATCGTCCAACTATCTATACTTCGTTTCAATAAAATATTTGTTCCACCAAAATCAGAATGAACCAAGCAAGGCGCCTTTGAACTAAAATCAATATCATCAAGCAAATATGCATATGTATTGCAAAAGTTCCAAAATTGCTGCGTCAGTTCATCACCTAAATGCTTATGTCCATTACCATTAATTAAATTATTATAAACAAAACCCAAAAAACCTTCACTACCCATATTAAGAGGTTGTACTACTTCTAATTCATTATTAAAAAATCCCGCTTGTTCAAATCTAAACGAATGTATATTAGCCAGTACACAACCCACGGAACCAGCAATTTTACCAATATCTTCTATATTCGCTGATTGAATAACTGAATCTAACATATATCCATCAATCCATTCCATCAAAGCATATGGATGACCTGTAATTGAATTAGAATCAGCAAAATAAAAATATTCAGGAACTCTAACACAGCTTTTTACCAATTGATTAATTGCAAACTCTTTACGTGCGGTGCCATTCTTACGAGAAAATATCCGAAGTAAAATAGGACTTGTAACGTTCGATAACTCTAATCGATAATTTGTATTAGCCAACCCACCTTGAGTTGCGTGAGCAGAAATCACACGACAACCTTTAAAAACAGGCTGTATCAATTCAGTTAAAGAATCAATATCTAGATTTAACCAAGGTGTACTTCTGTCCCAGCTTTGTCTCATTTTAAATCCATTCCTTTATTCTTCCTACTCTGCGTAATCAGTGCCAATCTAGTAAAGATGATTACTATAGTGACACTGAGGGCACAGAGGAAAAAATCATCCGTTACATCCGTTGCATCCGTTGCTAATTTTCTTCCTCCTGTATCTGTAACCTGACAATCCGTTCGTTCGGACTACCAATTTGAATAGTCATAAGTTGACTTCCAAGCGGTTCTATGCATTCCAACAACGCACGTAATTGTGGAGTACTGGCGCCTGTATCAACGTACAAACGGTCAGCCAAATTACCAACACGTTTCCAGGTCATGTAAAGCTTACCGATGATTTGTTCAAGCTGAGATGCTTGGTTAACTAAGTCAGCAGCAGTATTTAAACATCCCACACGCTGCGCTTCTAACAAAGCTGTCTCAATATCTACATCTTGCTGGGTTAATGCTTGAACTTGGGCACTAGCTTTGAGATACTTAGCTAAATTGCGCGCTTCAGTAGTTGCGGCCTTTACTGTATCTAAATCAGGGTTAGCAGCAATTTCTTTTTGAATTACAAGTTGATGTACTTCAGGTAGCTTTTCCATTTCCCGAACTAAAGGAGCAATGTAGCGAGGAGGAAGCGAATTATCGGCAGCTTTTTCCTTAACAGGTTGGGGTAACAAGTCGCTAGTCATAGCCGTCCACTCTTCGGTAAGCTGCTTTACCTCACGGCGGGTTATTTTATCACCTTTTTGCGCGGCTTCAGTCACCATATGCTGAACTTCTGGTACAGCTTTGGCAGTTTCAATAAACGCGCGCTTGCTAAAGTTCTTAATACATTTCTCTTCGAGCTTACCTTCTGCAAGAAGTGTATCAGCACTATTTGCTAGTTGAATCCAGTTATAGCCCTGGCTCTTACTGATTTCGCGTTCTTTGAGCCAGTGTAAGAACCCAGTACCACGACCATCCCCACCAATTTTTTCTCTATCCCGAACCGCGCGCAGGATTCGTCCTCGCCAAATATCGGTCTGTAAGTCAAAACGGTCGCATACCTGCCAAGCAATATCTACCTGCTGTTGAAATTCCGACTCTGAAATCGCCTCATCTTCAGGGTCAGGAAGATCAAAGTTAAAATCTACTGGCTGTTGTAATGCATCCGCCAGGTCGTTCATCGATTCGGTATATTCCACGATGGTTCTGTCTAGTTAGGGTATGCAATCGGCTTATTATCCCACAATCTGTCCACAATAATGGTGGGTAGAAATCAATTAAAAATTAAAAAATAAAAACTTATTAAATCAGTAACAACCGCAATAATTTTTACTTTAAGTATCGTGGATAAATTTATTACTAGTTTAATTTATGTATACTTGTATATTTGCTTCTATAGATATAAACATCTACCAAACATATGCGAAAAATCATCATTGGAGTCATGGGACCAGGTGAAAACGCTACACCGACAGATATAGAAAATGCTTACCAACTAGGAAAAAGCATTGCTGAACAAGGATGGGTATTACTCACAGGTGGAAGAAATGTTGGTGTAATGGAAGCAGCAAGTCAAGGAGCAAAACAAAACAACGGTTTAACAATAGGTATACTTCCAGGAAATAACAGTAAAGGAATGTCAGAAGCTGTAGATATTGCAATTTTTACAGACATACACAACGCGCGTAACAACATCAACGTCCTATCATCCGACGTAGTAATAGCTTGCGGAATGGGACTAGGTACAGCTTCAGAAGTCGCATTAGCACTTAAAAATAAAAAGCCAGTAATATTATTAACCGACAGCGAGAGTCAAGCATTTTTCCAAAAAATGGCGCCAGTTTATTTAGCCGACAACGTAGATACCGCATTATCAACCATAAAAAATATCGTAGGGGCGGGTTAACCCACTAATCTCACCAAAAACAAAAATCCATCTAAACCCGCCCCAAAACCCGCCCCACTTGTCTCACGCGCGCAAAGTACCGCAAATAGCTGATTTTCTTTAAATACGTACACTTGCAACGTATATCAATAGTGATACATATAACTTATATAAACTACTTGATATCACTTAGGAATTAAAAACCTTGTATAAGATAAGCACTATATTCGGTGCCCAAGGTAAAATCATAATCATTCAACCCGAAGTTCAACCTGGTCAAGGAATCACCGAATTACCTGGAGTGGACGCGGTTCTTTATCACCCAGTCCCTTAGAACCACTACCAGATACAGCCAGTTTAACGACTCTTGCTACCTTAGAGAATCAAAGCATAAATGTGAAATTATCAACTAAAAACCCAGGCGCCACTAAAAATACATCTAACAATTCCCAAATTATTGAAGCACAAGGATGGATGAAAACAGCTAACGGTGATGTTGAACTTGTAACAATGGCACCTGTTGTAATACCAAGTGGGCACCCAACAACAAATCCATGTACCAGTCATAGTAGTCATAGTAGGTTGGGTGAAACGCAGTGAAACCCAACTGAATTTTATGTCGTCAAGTTATTGTTATAAAGTGAAGTTGATATGTTCATTTGAAAATATTCGATTGAAAATTGGGTAGGGAACTAGAATAAAGGCTTATTGCAAGAGTCATAAAATTGGACAGGTATAGAAACAGTTATTAAAGATTTAGATGGTCGTCGCAAAACATTGGTAACACTCGAAACCGATAGTGAAACTCATATGGCTGTTGGAGGCAAAACAGGTAAGTATATCGCATATGTAACTTTTGATAACGAAAGTTTTTATAGTCTGGTCGATTTGTCAAAATTAGATGCACCCGATGAAGGCTTAGTAGTAGGACAAGAAGGTATTTACCCAGCAAAATTATGCATTGATTTAAATACAGCCCTCAAAGCAGCCAAAACATTTGCTTTGCTCGGAACACTGCAAAAATCAGTGATTTGGAACAAGAAGGAGTAGTTGAGCGAGTTTAGTGTAAAATTATGTTGTTATACAAGTAATAAAAGAAGCTCAATTAACTGCGAACTCAGTAAATTGGCGCATAAAGGGAGTGTGAAACCCTAAAACTATATCATTTGCGGGTACGCCCTGTTCAAGAAGCAGTGTAGCAATACCAACTTCTGTACCGTCATGTTGAATCCAGATTTTACCGTCTTTAATATCAAGATGCATACTACACCCATGTGTTCGACTATTTTCCCGCCAACCTGTATGTAGCAAAAGATAGTGGTCACGTTCGATATCTATAATCGCTTGTGTTTCAATTTCCTTTATCGATAATCCCAACTCTGCCTTTTCTAAAATTATCTGTTTGATAATTTGCCGATATTTATCTACAGCCATTGAACAATTACCTCCTGTTTTTCATCATAAATAAGTAGACTAATTTGAAATCGTTCAACCATTGACCTTGTAAAACGACGTTGAAAAAACGATTTATAAATCGATTCCGGTATTGCCAGATAAAGTTTTCGTTCTGGGTCTACTTCTGATAGCGCAACTTGGTAGTTTATAAATTGCCCAAGAGCAGTATGGAATTCTGAAACATTTGAGCGTCCAATAAAGCTTTTTATCTCAACTGCTATTTTGTCGTTTTCTCGTTCTGCTACTAAAATTTCTGCTGCCAAATCAATTTCAAAATCAACCTCACCAACGCTGATTTGATAAGAGTCAGCAGTAATTGTCCATCCCTCTTTTTCCAAAGCTGTTCTTACTACATAGTGAAAACGGTCTCTTGCCATTCGTGACTCTTAACTCCAAACCATGTCTGTTACTACGATATTATCTTAAATGACCATTCAATTGGAGCAAGTTTACACAGATATTTTGTTGTCCTTGAAGATTAATAAGTTAGTCAAGACACCATAGACGTGAAAAATAATACTCAAAAATGAGTTAATTTTGCTTCATAATATTTTTGCTTGCCCAGAAGTTAATTTACACTATGTATGCTTTTTTGAAGAGAGATTTTAGATAATTCCACGTTAACTTAAAAGAATGTTAGTATAGCGACCCAAAAATAAGTGTTTAATATCTTGACAAAATAAGAACAAGCTGCATGTAAACAGTATAAGCAAGAAGAGAAAAATGAATCAAGTAGATTATTTGCGAATTAGTTTGGTTGACCGTTGCAATTTTCGGTGTCAGTACTGTATGCCGGAGGGAACGGAGTTAGATTATATACTTAAACAAAATTTATTAACGAATGAAGAGTTACTAATTCTGATTAAAAAAGTTTTTATTCCAGTTGGGTTTACCCGCTTTCGTTTAACTGGTGGTGAACCATTATTGCGTCCGCACGTAGTTGAGCTTGTAGAAAAAATTGCCTCATTTCCAGAGACGCAAGATTTATCGATGACAACTAATGGTTTTTTACTGGCGCCAATAGCTCAAGACCTTTATAATGCTGGTTTAAGAAGGATTAATATTAGCTTGGATTCTTTGGAAGAAGATACATTTAATTCTATTATTGGTAATCGCGGACGCTCGAAGTGGTGCCATGTATGGGATGGTATCCAAGCTGCGTATAATGTAGGCTTTGACCCGTTGAAGTTAAATGTAGTGGTAATACCTGGTGTTAATGACCATGAAGTTTTAGATTTAGCTGCCTTGACTATTGATAAACAATGGCATGTCAGATTTATTGAATTTATGCCAGTTGGAAATGGTGATTTATTCGGTAACAAAGGTTGGATAGCTTCTGAAGAATTACGTCAACAAATACGTGCGCGTTGGGGATTAACTGAAAGTCAAGTTCGTGGAAATGGCCCTGCGGATGTCTTTCAAATACCTGGCGCCAAAGGTACATTAGGATTTATTAGCCAAATGTCAGAATGCTTTTGCGATAAATGTAACCGAGTTAGACTTTCTGCTGACGGTTGGTTACGTCCTTGTTTACTAAACGAAACAGGTCAAATCGATTTAAAAACTGCTCTCCGCAGTGGTATCAGCATTACCAAATTGCGGGAGCAGCTACAAGAATTATTGACGGTAAAATCTGAAATAAACTTTAAACAACGTTATTCCGGAACTGCGACAGGCAATTACAGCCGCACCATGTCGCAAATAGGAGGATGAGTAGAGACGTGATTAATCACGTCTCTACATATTACGCTTGACGTGAGTAGTACTCAACGACCAGCAGTTCATTAATTTGTAGCGCCACCCATTCGCGCTCAACAACACCATTGACCTTGCCTTCGAGTTTGTTTTTGTCAAACTCCAAATGGCTAGGGAGGTTTGCCAAACCTGGGTATTGCAAATTAGCTTCCACAAGTTTCTTTGAGCGGTCGTTATTACGGACACTAATAACCTCACCGGGACGGCACTGGTAACTGGCAATGTTAACTTCACGTCCATTGATTAATACATGACCGTGATTAACTAATTGTCGAGCCGCAGGAATGGTAGGCGCCATACCTAAACGGAATATTGTATTATCCAAGCGCATTTCTAGTAATTGCAGTAGCACTTGTCCGGTTGAACCGGTTACACGTCTTGCTTTACGCACGTAACGCAACAACTGTTTTTCGGTAACACCGTAGTTAAAACGAAGCTTCTGCTTTTCTTCCAAACGCACAGCATACTCAGAACGCTTCTTGCGGTTCTGACCGTGCTGACCAGGTGGATAAGCACGACGGGCACTTTTACGACTTAATCCTGGCAATTCGCCTAAGCGGCGGGTGACTCTTAAACGAGGTCCTCTATATCGGGACATGGTTCTTGACTGTAATCCTGTTTAAATTTTACTCAGACATTTAATTATAAATGGAAATTGGAAATAGGGAATAGGGAATTATGAATTAGCCCTAAACCCCTCCCCCTCCCTTTAAATGCGGTACCATTAGTTGGGTGTTTGGGGATTTATTAAAATGTTTAAATTATTGAAGAAAGGTAAATATACTACCAGTCTTGCAAGCGTACTAGCTATCACTGGCTGGTTTTCTTCTGTTTTTACTTTGCCAGCTATGGGTCAAACACAATCAAGTACTTTTGGAAGTGATTACCGTGCTTGTGCAGGAAGACTGCTGAGACTGGGTATTACTCCCGAAGCTGCTTCACAAAATTGCGCTGCGGTACTCCGTCCAAGAGACTTTTCTAATTGTGTGACTCGAATTCAACGACAAACTCAGGTTGCTGCTGCTGATATTCTTCCTTCTTGTCGCTCTGCACGTCGTCCTGAAGATTTAGCGACTTGCGTTGTTAACATTAGCACGAGCAAGAGAGATTCTTTCGACCCATCAGTTTTCAACTATTGTGGCCGTAGCTTACTACCAGCTAGGTTTGCATCTTGCGTAGTTGGCATACGTCGTGAAATTGATTACTCAGCAGTACAAGCAATGGACACTTGTATCGATGCTAGTGATAGACTCGGTGGGCTTCTACCTTCATTTTTACCAGGGAATCGTACTCCTGTAAATACACCAGTACCAAATCAGAGTCAACCAAATCAGTTTAATCGTACTTTCGAGACTACACCTATTCAACCTACTCCCGTCCAACCTGCTCCGGTTCCACAGAGAGAATAAGGTAGGTAAATATGAAAACCCCTGGTATTTTAACCAGGGGTATAAGTAGTAATACCATTTCACCTAATGTTTACCAGAGTAAGCCTCACTTGCTTTCCTTTTACTAGGGCATAGCCCCAAAAGCAGCAAACTTAACTAGTTATGAAATGTTACCTTAAAGCACATAATTCTTGTATAAAAATATTCCTTTAGGCTGAAAAGTACACTTAAACTATTTTGCTGAATGTGAACCACGGTTCACATTTGTATTTTTTAGTATTATTTTTGTATTATGCTGACACCATTCTTGTGGGTCAGGCGTCCCCTTTTACCAATGTTGTATGAGGGCGCCTGATAAAACAGTTATTAGGCAGGCGAAGAAGGGCTGTGCTACAAGAGATAAAAACGTTTTTCAGTAATTTCTCTAGGTAGAAAGTAAAATACTCAATCAATAATTTATTATTTGTCAAGAATAAATCATCAGTATTTTATAAATATTAATTAATTCATATATATGATTGCTATACAGAATAGGTTTTTAAATTCTGTAACTAAAATTTTAAAATTAAAACATACAATCAATGTACGTACATAATAAAAAAAAGATTTAATTAATCGCGTTTTTAATAACATACCTTCTCAATTTGTACTTGCGCTTACGGTCATTATAAGCAGTATTGCGCCAGCAAAAGGCGCCGACTTCAATTTTAAAGTGATATTACTGCGACTTCTGAAGCAGGCGCCTATGCACAAGGTATAGTAATATTTAATAGTCCTGATATTGACCCAGAACAAGCATTAGCAGATTTACCAGATAATGTAACCTTGACATTTCAACCAATAGCTTCTGCTTGTACAGCATCATCATTACAAAATCGTTTTATAGTTAGTGGACGTGGTGGAATACCTGCAAACCCTAGCAGTTCTATCGTCAGTCAAACCACATGGAATGATATGCGGCCTATATCAAGGCGCCGAGGTCAAAATAGCCAAAATCAAAGTTACATTCAGAATTATCGAAATTTTTCTCAAAATTCCCATGAACTTATCGAAGCTCAAGGATTTGGTGTAGATGCAGACGGTGGAATTGCATTAATTGCCTTTAATACTGTATCTACTCCACAACCTGCACCTACTAACTATCAATGTTTCCGATACTAGACGTGAGACGTGATATGTGAGACATGAGACGTGATATATCACGTCTCTACATTAGGTACTCAGTACTACTTTTACCAAGCGATGATGTAACCAAACTGCGACGATGTTTGTTAGTAAACAACTAATAGCTAGTAATAGCAGTATAAAAGTTTGCGGTCTGACTATACCTACTTCAAACCAGGTGTATACATGTAGTATCATGGTTACAGCAAAAAAACTAGCAATTCCACATGCTTGTCCTACTTGCTGTGATAAACGTTGACGATGTATGAAAACAATAATCATTGTCAGTGATGTTGCAATCAGATTTGCTGGGACTAGAAACGCGCAAATACTTATACAATTCGCGCGAGAAAATTCAGCTAACGTGTTTAAGTCAAGCATTAATTGTTGCGTTAGTTTAAAATTACTATAAGTTTTCGGTTGTTTTGTTCAAAAGCAATGCAAATAAAGACTAGTAATAATTAAAATTTACTTAAGTTTTTCTAAAATTTTAATTTACATGCTTTCGACGCAAATCACCACGCCTTCCACATTTTATAACGCAATATAAACAATGAGGAGAGTATTACTACGCTCCTCTACATAAATCTTTATTAACCCATGAGAATGACTGTATCTATAACATGAATTACACCATTATCAGCATCGATATCTGCTGCTAACACAGTCGCATTCTTTACCTCAAATCCGTCAGCGCAATTAATATTGATTGTCGAACCTTCCACAGAAGTAACGGTTCCAAGATTCGCTAAGTCCGCTTTCGTCAATTTACCTGGTACAACGTGATACTTGAGAATACGTGTTAACTGAGGAATATTTTGTACTAAAGTCGTTATAGTTCCTGGTGGTAACTTCGCAAAAGCATCATCATTAGGTGCAAATACAGTGAATGGGCCAGGACTCTTAAGTGTTTCTACTAAACCCGCTGCTTGAACAGCTGTAACAAGAGTCGAGAATGAACCTGCACCAACAGCAATATCTACAATGTCAGCCATGTTTGTTTAAGTGTATATGTATCATAAATTGTAAACTATGGTAAATTAACTTTAACTAATATTTATTTATGATATCGATTAGCTGAAAGTATATAAGTTTAAAATATCAAAATAAATTTGAAATTTTTTATCGTAGGTTGGGTGTTAACCCAACTATACAAACCTCTAATTAACTAAACTGCCAGAACTTTGTCGAGGTTGATTAGGAATTTTTACTGGCTCTAATTTAACATAGTGTGCAAAATACAAGGCAATCAAAAACCATAAAATTAGCCAATCTAATTTCCACTTTCTCTTATCTAACTTCTTGATAAATCTTGGGAAATTTGCAAAACAGCTATTCTCAATTCTGAAGGTAATAAATTTACACAAATCACGCCAGAGCTATTATTTGCATGGCTGAAATAAAACGACATAAAATGAATTTTGATGCTGCAACTTCTCTTCGCTATGTTGCAATCCAAATGCTATCTGAAATCGGCGCCAAATTAGATTTAGCCGAAGCTCACTACCAGTTAACATTGACTTTTGCTAAAAAAGGTGATAAAGAAAAATCTCAAGAAAACTTTGACACCCCTATTCAGCTATTCCACGAAATGCAGGCAGCGCGAGCCAAATACAAAAAGTACGGGTGGGTTTATCTCCATCCTGATAGATAATGAAAAACTTGGCTAAACCCGCCCCAACAATATATCCTCGCCAAAAATTGGATGGTTAGTATAATAGATATCAAATAGCATGTTTAATCTGGGTCAAAACAATGAAAGCTATAACTTATGGCGCCTTAATAGTAGCGGCGGCTATTGTCAGCTTTGGAATGCCCGCTACTGCACAATCACCAAGAACGTCAACCCCACAAGGAGAAGCATCTTCATTATCTGGAACTTCGTTAGTCGGAATCGACAATAGAAGCGCACAAGATGATTTTGCCAACTTCTTCGGTGCAATAAATCCTGGAAATAATCAATCAAGTACGGCTCAACAAAATTCAGCCTCACCTGTTCAGTTTAACCAAACTCTGACGCTTCCTGATACTCCTGTATTTTTACAACCCGCACAGCAAACAGTTGGGGGTGGTAACGATGGAGTACAAGTACAGGTTGATTTAACTGGTTTGGATAGACCAGCTAAAAAGTAGTAAGCGTATCTTTAGACACATGTATATTTATAATATGTAGAGACGTGACATGTCACGTCTCTATGTTATGTGTATTATTTATTACTAAAAATTATTTGTTGTGGTTGATTTTGCGCTGTTTCGAGTCTCTGTGATATTTCGCCCGTGCGTGTTATAATTGCGCTGCCTAACAACACTAAAATGGCGACAGCACTATATATTATTGGTCTATGCGGTACTGATTGCGATTCTACTGCGTCGTTTTTGTCTGGAGTAATTTCATCTAAGATTATAGATGTCCATTCTGTGCCACCATGCCACCAAAAGCTGGACAGATTTAAGTCGTTTAAACGGTGAAAGTCTCTTCTTCGCTCTGACATTTTTCCTCCTAGTACTAAGTACCTAGTGAAATATATGATGTTCCATGCATTGAATTAATGCAGGTCTTAAAACTAGTAGAGGATAAAATTGGCAAGTTATGCAGTATTTAAAGTTTTAAAAAGTAAAAATTTACAATATTTCACATATCTGCTTGTGTCACGAAGTCGCGCACTTTAAAGTAAGATTATACCTTTAGATAGAGGAGGGTTTAAAGATGACTCGTGTCATCATTGTGCGCCACGGCCAAAGTACATACAATACTGAAAAGCGAATTCAGGGACGTTCCGATGCGTCACAGTTAACACAAAAAGGTCGCTCGGATGCAAGCAAAGTAGGAAAAGCTCTTAGCAATATATCATTCAATGCTATTTACTCTAGCCCATTGCAGCGTGCAAAGCTAACGGCAGATATTATTTGTAGCGATTCTGGTCAATCTACAGCACTCCAAACCAGCGATAAACTATTGGAGATTGACTTACCCTTGTGGGTTGGGATGACAACTACTGAGGTCAAGGAAAAATTTCCCGAAGAGTATACAGCTTGGCATTCCTGCCCTGACAAGTTTATGATGCTTCTTCCCACACCCGAAGGGACACGCGAACACTTTCCAGTTTTGTCTTTGTACGAACAAGCGAAGCAATTTTGGGAAGAGATTTTACGGCGCCATAAAGGTGAAACAATACTGATTATTGGACATAACGGTATCAACCGTGCGTTAATTAGTACTGCTTTATCAATTTCTCCGGCTCGATATCATTCGCTTCAACAATCAAATTGCGGAATTAGCGTCTTGAATTTTTCTGGTGGTTTAGGAGAGAACGTCCAACTCGAATCAATGAACCAGACGCAGCATATGGGTGAGACAATACCTTCGGTACGTCCAGGACATTGCGGTATACGTTTATTACTTGTACGTCATGGTGAAACAGAGTGGAACCGTCAAGGTAGATTCCAAGGTCAAATCGATGTTCCTCTAAATGATAATGGCAGACTACAAGCTCAAAAAGCTGGCGAATTTTTAAAAGAAGTCAAAATCGATTTTGCTGTATCAAGTCCAATGGCACGTCCTAAAGAAACAGCCGAAATTATTTTACAATCTCAACCAAACGTAGAGTTAAAATATAACGCTGACTTACGTGAAATTAGCCACGGACTATGGGAAGGAAAATTTGAGCGAGAAATCGAGCAAGAATATCCTGGAGAACTAGAAAGGTGGCGCACAATACCCGCTGAAGTTCAAATGCCAGAAGGTGAAAATCTACAGCAAGTTAGTGAGCGTAGCACAGCAGCATGGCAACTAATTATACAACAAGCTTTAGATGAACAACGAACTATAGGTTTAATTGTTGCCCACGACGCAACAAATAAGACCCTACTTTGTCATATCCTAGGATTATCATCAGAAAGCTTCTGGAATTTCCGTCAAGGTAATGGCGCCGTCAGCGTTATAGATTATCCCTCTGGCTTAGATGGACATGCAGTATTGCAAGCGATGAACATCACCACACACCTAGGTTCTGGTGTACTAGACAAAACCGCAGCAGGCGCCTTGTAGTATTAATTGCTTCAGCAATTATCTTTGGTCATTAGTTGTTAAACGCACATGACCAAAGACAAAAAACAGAGGAGTAGACAAATTAATGGCTGAACTACTAAAACAAGTAAGGATAATAGACCCCATTTCAGAAACCGACCAATTAGCAGACGTGCTAATTGAAAACGGCGAAATCATCAAAGTTGCAGCCAGCATTTCAGAATTTCCACCTGATACACAAATTCGCAACTGCCAAGGATTAATTTTAGGAACCGGATTAATTGATTTATACAGCCACTCAGGAGAACCAGGATATGAAGAACGCGAAACCATAAATTCATTATTACAAGCAGCAGCGCATGGTGGTTTCACTCGCGTCAACATATTGCCAGATACAAACCCACCAATAGATAACGCTGCTGTAGTCGCACAACTACAAAAAATTGCCCAAAACATATCTATATTTGATTCCTCATTCCCCATTCCTAATCTCAACATATGGGGCGCCATCAGCCAAGACTTTGCAGCACAGCAATTGAACGAATTCGCAGATTTTGCCACAGAAGTAGTTGGTTTCACCGACGCCAAACCCTTAGATAACTTAGCAATGGTTCGACGTGTCCTCGAATATCTTCAACCATTCAATAAAATAGCAGCTTTTTGGGCTTGTAACACTCAACTACGCGGCAACGGTATAGCGCGTGAAGGAGCAGACGCACTGAGACTTGGATTACCATTTGTACCAGAAAGTGCAGAAACATCAGCAATTGCCGCACTTTTAGAATTAGTAGCAGCAACAGAAACACCCGTGCATATCATGCGCGTTTCCACAGCTAGAAGTATTGAATTAATAGCAGCCGCAAAATCACGGGGTTTACCAGTAACAGCCAGCACAACATGGATGCACTTATTACTCGATACAATTGCCCTAAAAAGCTATAACCCAAGTTTACGACTTGACCCACCTTTAGGTAACAAAAGTGACATGATAGCTCTACGAAAAGGAGTTATCGAAGGCATTATCGACGCAATTGCAATCGACCATACCGCTTATACATACGAAGAAAAAACCGTAGCATTTGCCGACGCACCACCAGGAGCAATTGGGTATGAATTAGCACTATCTTTACTATGGCAAAACTTAGTAGAGACTGGAGAATTTACACCCTTACAATTATGGCGCCCATTAAGCAGTAGTCCAGCACAATGCTTACAACAAAAAGTCAGTAAAATAACACCAAATCAACCCTGTGAATTAGTACTATTTGACCCTCAACAAACTTGGACAGTCAAACAAGCAAACTTACATACACTTTCAGCAAACACACCTTGGTATGGACAGGAATTAAAAGGTAAAGTTATACAAACTTGGTGTTAAATTATTTATTATATAATATTTTAGCACTCGTGTAGTATGATTATTTCACATGATACATAAAATTTAGTAATGCAACAGTTGTCTCTTCCTCTTGAATTACCTGGTTGTGAACCAATTAATAAAGCTTGGTTCCAGGAAATACTAACAACTCTTAAAGTCAAATTTTTATACTTAAGCATGATTTGACGGCTGGGGACAGCCGTTCCACAAGATATCTATAAAATGTCAACAGGAGTTTTGGGGAGTTAATTGTTTTAAGGGTTAGGATTTCTGGGATACTGGATTTTGGTATTTTGCAGAAGTTTTTTAAAATGGCTATCGAAGTAGATTATCGTTTTCCACCTGATGTAAATGCCCAGAAGCAAGCTCAAATTATTGCGATAGGGCAAACTGTTGGAACTTGGGATGCACGCTTTGCCCATCGTGAAGCGAGTTTAACATCGCATTTGGGTGAGGTTGTATCTGTTGTCAAACAACCTGATAATTACAGTATTGCGACGGTACGCTTTCCTTTATCGAATGTAGAAAATGATGTGAGTAGTTTACTTACTATGATATTCGGTAAGTACTCAATGGCAGGCGCCGCGAAAGTTGTTGCACTAAGACTACCCGAAAATTACGGGTTGCGTCCTAAATATGGTATATCGGGTATACGTGAGTTATTGAATGTGCGTGAACGTCCTTTGATAATGGCAATTTTCAAACCAGCTTTGGGACTTTCTGCCGCAGACCATGCTGCTATTTTAAAGGAAGTTGCTTTTGCGGGTTTAGATATTATCAAAGATGATGAGATTTTAGGTAATCTCCCTTCTGCTCCTACTTTAGAACGCTTAAAAGCTTGCCGCGAAGTACTTGATACAGTCAAGCAACAAACTCGACGCACTGTACTTTATGCTGTTAATGTGACTGGTAATGCTGCACAATTGTTACAGCGTGCGCGCGATTTGGTCAGTAATGGTGCCAATGCTTTATTATTAAATGTCTTTTCCTACGGTTTTTCTGTCTTAGAAGCTTTAGCTGTTGACCCAGAAGTAAATGTGCCTATTTTTACCCATCCTGCGGGTGCAGGCGCCTTTTCTGCTGCTCCTGACTATGGGTTTGATTATTCGGTTTCTTTAGGAACATTAATGACTTATGCAGGCGCCGATGCTGTTTTGTACCCAGCACATTATGGTAATTTACCATTTGATGCCAATACTGAAGCCCAAATTCGCGATATTCTAAGAGCTAGAAATGTAATGCCTGTACCATCAGCAGGTATTCATCCAGGTGTAGTAGGTAAAGCAATATCTGACTATGGGCAAGATGTAGTTCTCAACGCGGGTACAGGTATTATGGATCATCCTAATGGCGCCTTCTTTGGTGTCAAAGCATTTTTTGAAGCTCTCGAATGTCTGAACAAAGGTGAATCTTTAAATTTAGATAGTTTACCAGATGGCGCCTTAAAGAGTGCAATTCAAAAATGGGGTGTATGGACAGATAAGTAGTTAACAAACGTACTACACAAAAATAAACATAAGCATAGTTGACGAACAAAGGAACTATAGTTGACAATTTGCCATAGGTCTTTTTGGGAATTTGTATGGCATTAATAAATAAGCAAACCAAACATACAAATTTAAGAATTATTGACTTTTTTGCTGGCTGTGGGGGGTTATCTTTAGGCTTTCAAAATGCTGGTATGACTGTCGTAGCAGCATTTGATAAATGGGAAGCAGCAGTACAAGTCTATAAAAAGAACTTTTCGCATAAGATTTACAGTTGTGACCTTGGCAATGTAGATAATTATAATTTTTTTCTTAGCCTCAACCCTGACGTTATTATAGGCGGTCCACCTTGCCAGGATTTTTCTAGCGCGGGTAAGCGTAATGAAGATTTAGGAAGAGGTGATTTGAGTATTACATTCGCTCAAATTATCGCGTCTGTGAAACCACAATGGTTTGTAATGGAAAATGTAGATAGATTTCAAAAAAGCCAGAAATATAACCAAGTTATTAAGATATTTAAAAATAGTGGTTACGGATTGACAGAAAACATAATTAATGCAGCATTCTGCGGAGTCCCTCAAAGTCGAAAAAGGTATTTTTGTATAGGAGAATTAAACGGTATTGATAACGCATTAATTCCATATATAAACTATAATTTATCCAAAGAACCAACTACAATCAGGCATTATTTAGGAAACACCCTAGGTATTGAATATTACTACAGGCATCCTAGAACTTATCAAAGACGAGGTATATTTAGTATTGATGAACCTAGTCCTACAATTAGAAGTGTAAATCGACCTGTTCCCAAAAGTTATAAAGGACATCCTGGAGATGCGGCGCCTATCACTTCTGATTTACGTCCATTAACTACCATAGAACGAAGCTATATACAAACATTTCCTAAAGATTTTATTTTTGATGAACAAAATCAATCAAAAACTGATTTAGAACAAATGATTGGTAATGCAGTACCAGTAAAATTAGCTGAATTTGTCGCCAGATGCCTGCTCCAACACATAAAAGATAAACTGTAGGTTGGGTACAGGCTTTGCGTTTACGTAGTATGCCGTTAACGAAGTTTTCCCGAAGGGTAGACACAACCCAACTGGCTTGATACTATTTCTGCACTAGTTGCTATTGCTACCTGATTTCTTGCATACCCAGGAATTTGTACGGAATCTTCATAGATTTGCGGTAAGCTATTAAGTAAATCAGACCTTATTTTTGACGCAATGTCTAAACCTGCGACTAGGGATAATAAAACTTCTAGACGCGAAATTCGGTTATCGGGGCGAAGAAAACGATTATCAGGGAAACCGTTGAGAAAGCCTGTTTCAAAAGCTGTTTGAATTGCTGAGAAAGCCCAATTATTTGCAGGTACATCTACAAAAGGTATGTATTGGCGCCTTTTCGGAATCTTTGTAAATGCTTTAGTTATGATTGCCGCATACTCTGCACGTGTGATTGAGTTATCAGGACGAAAGACACCGCTTTGCCCTGCAACTACACCACGTCGCAGCAATGGTTCGATAAATGGACGTGCCCAATGATTTTGTATATCAGAGAACGTTGTAGGATTTGATACCATTGTTCAAGTTGTATATTCGGTTTACTGGGATAAATTGTAGACTGCTTTGTTATTTTGGACACAAAAAAAAACTGAGAAACCGGGTTTCTTGTATAGAAACCCGGTTTCTGATAGGAAACAATTTTGTATTTTTGCCTATCTTGGCTTTTAAGCTACAACTGTTTTTACTGCAATTAGTTAAAGTTA
Source organism: Calothrix sp. FI2-JRJ7 (assembly GCA_019359675.1). Classification (GTDB taxonomy): domain Bacteria; phylum Cyanobacteriota; class Cyanobacteriia; order Cyanobacteriales; family Nostocaceae; genus Dulcicalothrix. The sequence continues at coordinate 134,734 of JAHHGX010000079.1, read as the reverse complement.
ATTGATTGATGAGTAATGATTTTTAAAAGCGTGCGAAAGCGTAACTTATTTTACATTTTATTTACACTTGTTTTAATTGGTGTTATGGGTTTTTCGTATTTGTCCGAAAAGTCGCCTGTTTTAGGGTGTCAATGGTGGGGCTTTTCTGATAATACTCCTAAATATTATGCGTATCCTGAAAAGCTAGTTGTTAAACCTTGGCATGGACAACATCATGTATTCGCTATTTTCATGGTTCCCGGTGGGTATCTTAATGATAAGCAGTTTACTGTGAATATTCAGGGTGATAAAACTTATTGCGGAATTCTTGCTTACGGTGGAACGACAGAAATTGAAGGAGTTCGCGCGAAACCTGGATACTATTTGATGAAGGGTTTGTTAAATACTCGTATTGCTTTGTGGGTTATTTCTCAAGGTAAGGGTGATGAATTGAAACAACCAACTAATTGGAAAGTTGGTTATTCCAAGATTAAATGATTTTGGTGTTGATTTTTACATAAGGTATTCTTGGATGAACATGATTGTTGCGTAAAATTGAAAGTCTATGTTTCTTTTTTTGCTGAAACCATGTCCTTCGTCTTTTGCCATGAGATACCAGACGGGGATGTTGTTTTTTCGCACAGTTGCTAGTATTTGTTCGGCTTCGTTTAATGGTACGCGCGGGTCGTTTTTTCCGTGAATTACAAAGAGTGGTTTTTTGATACGACTGGCGTTATTTAATGGTGATATTTTTAAGAGAAATTCGCGCATTTTCGGGTCTCGTTCGTCTCCGTATTCTACTCTTCGTAAGTCTCTTCTATAACCTTCGGTTCTTTCTAAGAATGTGACAAAGTTGGATATTCCTACTATGTTTATTGAAGCGCGTATTCTTTCAGGATAGTTGGTTGCTACTGCTAGTGACATGTAACCACCGTAACTTCCACCTGTTACTAACACTCGGTCTTTATCTAGCTGGGGTTGTGTTGCTATCCAGTCTAATAAGGCGCCTATATCTTTTACTGAATCTTCACGTTTAAATCCGTTGTCGAGTTGCAGAAATGTTTTTCCGTACCCTGATGAACCTCGGACGTTGGGAAATATTACTGTTACACCTAATTCATTTATTATGTAATTAAGGCGCCCTAAAAAGCCAGGACGTGATTGTCCTTCGGGACCTCCATGAATATCAATTATTACCGGACGTTTACCTGTAAATTTCGATGGGGGATGATACATAAACCCAGAAATTGTTTTACCGTCAAAGCTTTTCCATCTAATTAATTGAGCATCGGTGAAGTTGGCTGTGTTGATACCACCTGTTTCGCTCTCTGTCCAACGTTCTATTGTGTTACTGCGAATATTTAATGAATATACATCGGCAGTGGAACGTGCGGATACTAATGTAAATCCTAAGTCCTCGTTATTTTTATGCCAGTTCGTGCCTAGTACTTGTCCTACAGGTAATTTAGGTAAGGGTTTTTCTTTACGTGTTACTGTATCAAGAATATATAATACACTAGTACCATATTCATTTGTAACGAAAGCTAAGTTTTTACCGTCGTCGGAAAGGTCAATATCTTCTACATCCCATTTAATATTAGTAGTTAGGTAAGTTGGCTGCATTGTTGCTAGGTCAACATATGCCAATCTTTGAAACTCTGATTCTTTATCGGTGACGACGTACAAGCCTTTACCATCTTTACTAAATATGGCGCCACCGTAGGAAATTTTTTCTTTACCACCTTTGGGTGTAATTAATTTCTTTTCTCCAGATGCTGCATCTAATAGCCATAAATAGCTTTCATTTACAGAAACGTATTCGATTGCGAGTATTTTACTATCATCTGGCGCCCAGTCTAATGAACCCCAACCACCACCTTCGACTTGAGTAATAAGTTTATTGCTTTTGGGGTCTAATGGGTTAATAATATAAAAATCATTATCTTTACCAGTACGACGGGTGGAGGTGTAAATTATTTTGTCACCTTTATTCGACCATCTACCACCACTGTTTTTTGACTTTCCATCAGTGAGTAATGTGATATCACCTGTCGCGAAGTCATAACGGTAGTTTTGGCTAAACTCATTTCCACCAATATCTTTACTGAAAACAAAATATTCGCCTTGTGTTGGTTGAAAGCTTCCTCCTGCTACACGCTCAGGAAAAAAAGTTAACTGCTTGCGGGCGCCGAGAGGAGATTTGACGAGGTGTACTTGTGGGGTGTCGGCGAAGCGTGTAGATATGAGCATTTCACGCCTTTTGGGGTGCCAACTGGCTAAACTCGCAGCGCGAAAATTCGTATAACGTTCGACGCTTTGGGCAATACTAACAGGAATGGGTGGAATTCCTTCCACAACTAGATTATCACCCGGTGTAATAGTTTGAGTTTGGGCTACAGCCATAAAAGCAGGTACTAACATTACTGCTAGAAGGGTAGCAAAGAATTTTGAAAAGAATCGCATTATATGGGTTATGTCATCTCGGAACGGTCATTGTATAAAATACACTGGTTTTGGGGGCGGGTTTACGAAGTGTTAAAACATTTGTAGCATATGGGTTAACCCGCCCCTACCGTCTGTCACGTTCGATATCACTAATCACTTTTTCCATGTACCAATCTTCTGACATACCTGGATAATAATACTTAGCGTCTTCTATCAACCTTTCGGCAATTTCCCAGTAACCGCCTACAAGCCTTAATAATTTTTGACGAAGTATAGTAGATTGAGGTTTGTTTAAATCTTGACTCGGTACAGTTATTTTATTTAAGCTGTCCAAGGCTTTCTGATAATTTTTCCAATCTTCTTTTTCACAAAATATACTCGCAGCTTTTTGATAATCATTAATTGCTTGCTGCATTTCTTCGATATGCGTGTATGCTAAACCACGATTATAGTAAGCGTGAGCATCTTCTGGGTCAACTTGTAAAGCTTTAGTGTAGTCTTGAACGGCACCGTAGTGATTGCCCATGCTTCGGTAAGCATTACCTCTGGCGATAAAAAGCATCGCATTATCTGGTTCTAATTCTAAAGCTTTGTTAAAATCAGCGATGGCGCCTTGATTATCTCCAAGTTGTAATCTGGCTTTACCTCGGTTACGGTAAACAATGGCGTCTTGAAAGTTATATTTTAAAGCTTGATTAAAATCAGTAATAGCATCTATATACCTTTCTTGCTTGCAGCGTATCACACCTCTACAGCAATAAGCCTTACCATCTTGCGGGTCTACTTGAAAAACCCAGTTCAAACTTTCCAACGCTTCTCTTATATCTCCTTGTTCGGCTTTTTCGATTAATTGTTTAAAATAATCACCTTCGTACATGATTACAGGTGATGCACTCGTTGATGGCTTAATGCTTACAACCTGCTGTGGTTGACGTTTCGGTTGAAGTTGCTTAATTTTCTCCATGCACAACCGACAATTCTCTGCGTCTTTCTGCACTATATATAATTCTGCCGCTTTTTTGAAGCTGACAATGGCGCCGTGAACATCTCCAGATTTTCGTAGCAGGGTACCGCGTAAGTTATGTGCTGCCGCATAATTGTAGTCAAGACGAATCGCGCGTTCAATATCATCAATGGCACTCGGCAAATTTTTTAGTACCATCCGCGCTAATGCCCGACTGTAATATGCTTGAATTAAGTTTGAATCTAGCTTCAAAGCTTCAGTATAGTCTGAAACGGCGCGTAATACTTCACCCAAATCATAATAAGCCAAGCCACGCTGCAAGTAGGCTTCAGCAAAATAAGGATTTACCTCTAGTTCCGCTGTAAAATCTACGATGGCGCCAGTGTAGTCATGAAGTTTAGCTTTTTCCAATCCCCGGTTGAAGTTTTCTTGAGTCATGGCTGTGGCATAAAAAATTTTGGATTGATATATCCTAGCTTATTAGTATAAACGCTTGGCAATACACATGATTGATTGTGCTGAAGAATATGCATCTGGATTCATACCAGATAGCTTTTGACTCAAACGCATTCGCCAAGAAGATTTACCTAATTGACCTAATAAAACTTCGGCGCCTAGGTTATGGTTATGTGGATAGAGTTTTACGTCAAAACCTAGCGGGTTGAGTATTTGATAATAAAGTTCTGGTGTAATGCCATCACCCGGTCTTTGGTTATGAATTTCGGTTTTGTGGCGCGCGGTTCGTTCGTCAAACGCAATGTAATGCTTATAGCGCATTAATCTATAAAGTGGGAAGCGAATATCGCGTAAGAATAACCCCAAGCCTTTAAAATTCCAAGCTGTTACCTGTGGGTCTTGGTCGGTAAATAAAATACCACCAGGACGCACGATTCTTGCGGCTTCCGCCAAAACTTTACCCATGTCGTTACAATGATGAATTGTTGCATTTGCTACAACTACATCAGCAAATCCATTTATAAAAGGTAAATTGTGAGCATCGGCTAAAATTGGCACATAACCAACTTCTTGTGCCATCTCTAATGCACCATGCGAAACATCAACACCAATTAATAACTTTGGTGAACCTCCTAATGTTGCGTAAACGTTCCCAGGTCCACAACCGATATCAACGACGATTTTATGATCCCAACTACCCATTGCCATCATCCATCTATCTTGAAATAATTGGCTGCGGTGACTTTGTAAGAAGTATTCTTTTCCCCATTGCGGATGACCGAAAAAATAGCTATTAGCCACCATTCCTGGTGTAAATACAGGTATTTTACAACTTGGAATATTACCCGTCCAATCTATATCAACACGGGAGCTGAGATATGGCGCCAGAATATCTTTCAAAGAAGTTACCATCATTTAATTTGATTAGTAAAAGAAAAAAAACTGTTTATAATTCTCTTCACGCCAAAAATCGCCTTTTTACGGCTAAAGCCTAAATATTATTACTTAGACGCTAAGTATCTTTTCTAAAAATATTTTCAGTTTCAGGAATTATCTATGAAATTCATCGTTAAATTATTATAGTATTTTTGTACAAAATAAAAAATATAATTATTTTTACTAATGTTCATCTCATTAACTTTGGGGGTAGAAATATTAGCAACGGATGTTCATCTCATTAACTTTGGGGGTAGAAATATTAGCAACGGATAATTAACGAATATAACAAATGAGTTATCCGTTACATGCGTTGCATCCATTGCAAGACCACAGTATAATTATTTACAAAATTGATTTAAGATAGCGAGGTTCCATTAAATCGTGCTGCATTCCATAATCCTTACTAGCAAACTCAACCTGTAACATTAAGCGAGGTTTAGTTACTGGTGCGCTTCCTTTATGATAACCGAACGTATCTTCGGCAAATCCCCAACCGCGCGAACCTGTAATTGAAACTATATTTTCTTTTCCATAGTAATCTATCAAATCTGACTCAGTTGCGCGCCCTCGCAATAGCTGATACAAAAGTTTCTTTCGATTATGGCTACCCAGTATATATACATGTGGGCCACTACTCAAATCAACATCGGTTATATAGAAGAAAAACTTCAGAAATTTATAGTCATCAAGGTCGCAGTAAAAAACTTGTGCAGCTTTTGACTGTTCAAAAAAAGTTGAATTATTAGGAAAACTCCAAAAAAGCGAGTTTGATATATGTACTGGTTTCGTTTTAAGGTATTTTGCTGCAATTTCCTGTAAAACAAGGTCATTTTGCAGCATATTAATAGCTTGGCATTGCAATGCAGTATTAAAATATTTACTTACTAATATTTTTTGTTTACAAAAAGCTTGTGCTTTATCTTTTTCGTGAATATGAAAACCCTGTTTCGGATTTTTACCCGCGTAGCAGTTTGTGCTATAAGCAAACTCCAGTATATTATTTATTATATGCTCAGGTAACTGTAACCCTTGGTACAATCCATATTTTTCTAAGTTAGCAATGACGTTATCTATATTTATATTGGTAAAAATACTCGATTCTGTCTGTTGAATAGACGGCGCCTTATAAGAAGTAAAACTCTCAGCTTTCCATTTGCGAATAACATTGAATCTACCCATTCGCCGCATTATGAACCATTGAGGATTTGTAACTAATTCTTTGGAGTTATAGCTAATATATTGAGCTAATTTGATATGAAAACCTTGAAAAAACTCTTTCATTCTTCTTTGTTTTACTTGTCCGCTTAAAGTTAACCATTGAAAAATATCTATCCTTTTTCTATTTAAATTTTTATTTAGTTAATGAAATAAAGTCTGTGTAAAGATACTAACTAAAACAGTATTATTTGTGAATTTAAATGATATTAAAGTCATAATACTCAAAGAAATATACTTGTTAGCAAAAACATATTATTTAACCCTCAAGACGTTGAGAGTAAAATTATTGTTATAAATCCTCCTTTTTTAAGAGGATTGGGAGATTTAATAATTAGTTAATTTCAACTAATACCCATTCTATCCGTTTCGGATACTAATAGGCGCCCCCCTGAATGGTTACTTGCAGTGTAAGTCCACACATAACCTTCACCACCGCCTTTGCCAAAGTATCCTAACTTGGAGTACTCTTCCTTAATTCCATTTGTGAAGCCCTTAACCATATCATAATCAGCGATTAAAACTTCGTCTTTTCTAAGCTCTATTACTTTTGCTGGTGCCTTAGTTCCTGTAACAACTTTCGCATTTTGTCCTGGTAATGCCTTAACTGCAATTCTCCATCTACCATCTGCTGAACCTGCCATTTGCCGCCAATTTAACTTTTTGGCGCCTAGTACCACATTCTCAGAGCAAAATTGGAATATACCATCATCGAATTCCCATTGCTCATGGTCTGTAATATCAATTGCAGTGTAGTCTAAAAAATAACCTTTTTGTTTTGGCTCAAGCTTGATTATGCCTGTACCACGATAAACGGGCGCATTATAATCAACCTCGGTCATTAATGATACCCAAACATCTTTAAGGCGATTATCGGTTTTGTAAACTCCGTAGCTCAATTTACCAAAACAACTGTGCATGGTGCCTTTTTGAACCACTACACCCGAATTTTCAAGTTTTATTTCTAATTGCTGAACAAAAGGAATATTTTTGGTGGGATGATAATATTTGTTTGTTTCTTTGTTGATATTGTTTTGTAGATACCACAAATCGGTTGGTTCTAAAATTTTTACAGAATGTAACATACGTTGTTATAAGGGCGGGTTTACGATGATGTTGAATTCAGTTTGAGCGTATTTGTTAACCCGCTCCTACTATAATCCAATGACTGATGATTATTTATACCGCTATCCACCTTTATACTCTGGAATTTTTGTAAAACGCTACAAGCGATTTTTTGCGGATGTCGAACTTGCTTCAGGAGAAGTAGTCACCGCACACTGTCCCAATACTGGCCCGATGACGGGAGTGTCAACACCAGGTAGTGCGGTTATGCTGTCGAAAAGCGATAATGAAGCACGCAAGCTAGCTTATACCCTGGAACTTATACAGGTCAACGATAATGAACCAACTTGGGTGGGCATTAATACTGTTTTACCCAATAGAATTATCAAGCTTGCCCTCACACAGCATTTATTTGCAGAATTGGGAAATTACACTTTTATTAAAGGTGAAGTGCCTTACGGAATTGACAAAAAGAGTCGTATTGATTTTTTGTTGACGGGGAATGATATAGAGTTACCTGTTTATGTTGAAGTCAAAAATACAACTTTGGCATCGGGTCGGTTAGCGCTGTTTCCTGATACAGAGACTACACGTGGACAAAAGCATTTGCGGGAGTTAACGGCTTTGTTACCTCACAGTCGTGCGGTAATGCTTTATTTTATTAACCGAGCAGATTGTACTGAGTTTGCTCCAGGTGACAGCACTGACCCTGTATATGGTAAGTTGCTGAGAAATGCTTTTGCTATGGGTGTTGAGATATTACCTTGTAGATTTGAAATTACCCCCATTGGTGTTCGCTATTTAGGTTTGGCGCCATGTGTAATGTAACACGCAAAAAAAAGCAGGCGCCAGATACAGACGACTGCTAGTAAGGATTCAGAGGTAGAGGTTAACACAAACTGGTATATCTATTTAAAAGTTCCTAAAACAGTTGCAGTTTCTGTTTCTGAGATTGTAGGAGCTAATAACCCTTGAGCATAGATACCAGGATTGCTGTTTGCTATTTGCGTATAAGAAGAGCGTATTTGAGTATTAATTGCAACAGTCTTTGCATCGTACATTTTCATCGTAAATCTAGGATACAAACCGATACCGATAATTAGCACTAGGAAGCTAGCAGCAATAAATACTTCGCGGGCGCTAGCATCGCGGTAAACTGATTTGGTAGGAAGAACGCAGTCGGTACCAAAACAAACTACATCTTCTGTTTCTAAAGCTTGTAAACCACTGCTTCCTATTTCGCATTGGAGTACGGCACCGTTACCATAAAATACCTGTTTGAGTAACGATAATAGGTAAATTGGGGTAAGAATTACGCCAACAGCAGCTAGAAAAACGGTTACTGTACAGAACGTTGAACTGTAAATGTCACTGCTTGTCAGACCGACAAACACCGCGAGTTCGCTAGCAAATCCACTCATTCCAGGTAACGCTAACGAAGCCATTGCGCCAATTGTAAACAGGGCAAATACTTTTGGCATTACCTGCCCAACACCACCCATTTCTTCCATTGCCATTGTGTGGGTTCGGTCGTAAGTTACACCAGCTAAAAAGAACAGTACTGCTGCTATCAAACCGTGAGAAATCATTTGCAGCATGGCGCCATTGATCCCCAGGTCAGTAAACGAGGCGATACCTAGTAACACAAAACCCATGTGGGATACTGATGAATACGCCAACCGACGCTTCATGTTCTTTTGAGCCAACGAATTTAAGGCGCCGTAGATAATATTGATAACACCCAGTATTGCTAAAACTGGAGCGAAATATATATGAGCATCACCAAGAAGCTCCATATTGATGCGAATCAACCCGTATCCACCCATTTTGAGGAGTACACCTGCCAAAATCATTGATACAGGAGCAGAAGCTTCACCGTGAGCATCAGGTAGCCAAGTATGTAACGGGAAAATTGCTAGCTTGACGCCAAATGCAATCAGTAACCCAGCATACAAAAAAAGTTCTAAACCAATTGGATAATCTTTTAAAGCGAGTGCAGCAATATCGAAAGTTAAATCGCCACCACCGTAAAGCCCCATTCCAAGAGCCGCTACAAGAATAAATATAGATGCTGCCGCTGTATATAATATAAATTTTGTTGCTGCATAGCGACGTCTTTGTCCACCCCAAATCGAAACCAGCAAGTAAACGGGAACTAACTCGACTTCCCACATGATGAAGAACAGTAGCAAGTCTTGCGCTACGAACACGCCTATCTGCGCCGAATATAGAACCAGCATCAGCGCATAAAATAAACGTGGGCGCCTGTCTACCTGCCATGCAGAGAAAATAGCGAGTGTCGTTACAAACCCAGCCAACAGTACCAGCGGAACTGACAATCCATCTACAGAAACCGCCCAATTCAGACCTATCTGGGGTACCCAGGCATAATTCTCCGCAAGCTGAAATTTCGCGCTAGTTGCATCGTAGTGCTTCCAAAACGCATAGCACATCAGTACTAAATCGGCGATGCCTACTCCTAAAGCGTACCACCGCACTTGCTTGCCATCTTTATCTGGTAAAAATGGAATTGCAAACGAAGCAACTAGTGGTAAGAAGATGATCGCGGTTAGCCAGGGAAAATGTTCCGCCATGTCAATAAGAAAAAATACTCATTTTTGTTATGAGGTTATTTTACTAAACTTTGTAAAGTTTTGTGCATAAGTCTTCACCACAGTTATGCATAACACTAACTTATAGTGCAGATTTGCCAAAATCTGATATCCTAGTTTAATCTAATTACCTATCTTCATAAAAGTTTACATTTTGTAATCCAAAGTAGATGTACTCAGGACAATGAGTAGTATTGTCATCAAAAGCTGACAATTTGGAAATCTCAGTATATAGATAGTGATTCGGTTGGAAGTATTAAGTAGACAGGGAAAAACGCGCTTTTGAGTACAATTGTTTTATTAAATACAACGAGCCACTGTCGCAAAAAATGTATTGCATTAACTGCTGTGAATAGCTGCTGTAGATAGAATTTGCGTGGTATGAGGTGTGTGAGGTGAGTATTTTTTTGGGTTCACTATGCATTTTTGTATCAAGTGGGTTAATATTGTTAGTCCTGAGTGTCAAACTCGTTTTGAATTGATTAAAATACCTTGTATACAATAAGAACAGTTTGTCAAGTCTCACAGGGTTGACATTTCAGTAGCACGTCCTCGTGCGATTAAAATTAAATAAGCTAGAGTTAAATTAATTAGCGACGTATAGCTAATTCTTACTGTACGCCCGCAGAATTTTTGCTGCTGGTTGTCTTAATTTCAAGCGAAGCCACTTGATTAGAATGTTGGCTTGTTATCTAAAAGAACGGTGATTGCGGCATCAAACTTGCTCCCTATCACTTGTCTATAGGAAAAGGCGCCTTCAAGTATAGATGCTTAGTTAAAGCATTTATGTTTTGTCCAGGGTCTAAGTATCGAGTTTTCTGGCTTCCAGCAAGAAAATTTTTGTTACGTTCCCTTATTTGTTCTGCTGTATCCCGTAGCGAGTTAGAAGTGAGTAGTAGTTACCGTTGGCATGTGTTTTCACCCGTATTTCATTCAAAAATATGTTGCTTGTTGTGTAATGCAAAACTGTTAGAAATAGTTTTTGGTAACAAAACCACTTATGAGAACGCTTGCTTACCAAATAATTGAGGTTTTGGCAAATCCGTGCGAACTGTCCCAAAGTTTGATGTGCCTCTTAAAAGAAAGTAATAACAATTTCTTGGTGGTTCTAGTTAAGATTTGGGTAAAGTTCAAGTGTACGGTTGCCGCTCGAAATTTCTATTTGATATAACAGGCTTTTGTTGATTTAAGTTCTTTCACGGATATTACACAAAATAAGTGCAATTTTTGTGAAACAGGCTACAATCTAAAAAGTCTTGACAAAAAAATATCTTCATCCCATTAGTAAAGATGTTTTTTTGTAAGGTGTAATTTAGGTTGAAGGTCTGTAACAGGTAATTCAATCGCAACTGCATGTTGCGGAAGCAACATAAAAGTGTTTTTCATTTAATAAACAATGCCAAACTCAATGCTACTTCTCTTGAAAGGCTCAATGTATGAGTATTTAATCGGCAGTAGCTAATAGAGCGCGTGCGGTATGTATTGAAAACCCTTTTTAAGCATTCTTGCTGTAGGGTAAGTTTCGGAAATGTGTTTGCATATTTTTTTAGAATGAAATATGTAACATGTCTGAACATTTTTTAGCTAAATTAGTCATTACCCTAGTTGTAGGGATGATATTCAAAGCTCGCTTTCACGCGAGCAACTGCAATTTTGTCTTGAGTAATTGATTCTGCAAGGAGCATGAGGAACGCGGCATGAACCAGGCTAATAACGTACTCGAAAATATATTTCAGCCTGATCTAGTAGTCACAAATCAGCCTGATTTCGAGTTAGAGGAACTCTTAATAGATGATGAAGAGGACTTGCTACTTGGCGATGATGGCGAAATCGATGATTTTCTAGAACCGACATCTGATGAGGACGACGCAAAGTCTGGAAAAGCCGCTAAATCGCGTCGTCGGGCACAGTCCAAGAAGAAGCATTACACCGAAGATTCGATCCGTCTTTACTTACAAGAAATCGGCCGAATTCGTTTGCTTCGTGCGGATGAAGAAATCGAATTAGCGCGTAAAATTGCTGATTTGCTCGAATTGGAAAGAATTCGAGAAAAATTGTCCCAGCAATTAGACCGTGACCCCAGAGATAGCGAGTGGGCTGAGGCTGTGCAATTAACATTACCACAATTCCGCTATCGTTTGCACATCGGGCGCCGGGCAAAAGATAAAATGGTGCAGTCCAACCTGCGTCTTGTGGTTTCAATTGCCAAGAAGTATATGAATCGTGGGCTGTCTTTCCAAGATTTGATACAAGAAGGAAGTCTTGGTTTGATTCGCGCGGCTGAGAAATTTGACCATGAAAAAGGTTACAAATTCTCAACTTATGCGACATGGTGGATTCGTCAAGCTATTACACGCGCAATTGCCGACCAATCACGTACTATTCGTTTACCAGTCCACCTTTACGAAACTATTTCGCGTATAAAGAAAACAACGAAGTTACTTTCTCAAGAAATGGGTCGCAAACCTACTGAGGAAGAAATTGCTACCCGCATGGAGATGACTATTGAGAAGTTAAGGTTTATTGCTAAGTCAGCGCAATTACCTATATCGTTAGAAACTCCTATCGGTAAGGAAGAAGATTCTCGATTAGGCGACTTTATTGAATCGGATGGTGAAACACCCGAAGACCAAGTATCTAAGAATTTATTGCGCGAAGACCTCGAAAAAGTTCTTGATAGTCTTAGCCCTCGTGAACGTGATGTACTGCGTTTACGATATGGATTAGATGACGGTCGCATGAAAACTTTAGAAGAAATTGGACAAATCTTTAACGTCACACGCGAACGAATTCGCCAAATCGAAGCTAAAGCACTTCGTAAGTTGCGCCATCCTAACCGCAACAGCGTTTTGAAAGAGTATATTCGTTAAAGGATATTTTCAAATGTCCCCCTTATGTCATGAGTCCCGTAGTGAAGCATCTGGTATAGTTAAACTTTAGATTCTTTGCTACATGACTAATGACAAGTTAAAGCTTCTAGTAAACTTCTTAATTAGTTTCATAATATGAACCTGGGTGTTTTCTAACTTCCAGGTTTTGATTTTTATGTCTAATTTGTATATAAAAAATTAATCAAAAAGTTAAAGAATGTAAATTTAAATTGATTTTTGTAAAGAATATTATATAAAAATATAAAAAGCCTGGGAGGATAGGCACTTATCTTCCCAGGTTATATAACATCTACAGGGTATCAATTCAAGACAGTTATATTTGAACTTAAAGAATGCCCCAGAAGTGTAAAAAGCCTTTACCAGAAAAAATTTCAATCAAAGCTGCTGCTAAAAAACCGATCATTGCTAAACGACCATTCCAAATTTCTGCTTGTGGAGTAAATCCCCAGCGCCAAGCATTACGGTCTTGCATTACTGGTGCGTTAATATTGGTTGCTGTTGTATTTTGCATGATTAGTACTCCAAACTGGAATTAAAAGCTTAAGGTCTTATGTAAATAAATATAACAAATATTTTCTTTTCTGTTACACACCTTTAATAAAATCATACCTGGGACAGAATGTGATAAAAATTACTGATATTTTTGTTGTGCTTTAAGTATCACGAGACACAAAAATTGCATGATGTAGAGACTACAACATGCGTATCAAATTGATAAATTTTCGGTTAGTTTAATTTTTGAATATTCCTTGGAGCAATTAGGGTTGTGGTATTTCAACGACTGAGATTATTTTCTCGTCACGATTTAGTTGGAGGATACTTTCACCCGTACTATCGCGATTTGAAAGCTTAACAGTATCAATTGCCACACGGACTAATCGCTGTTGGTTGGTGATAAGCGCTACTTCCCCTCGTGGTGTTGCATTTGTAATTCCGGCTAAAGCATCGGTTTTACTTGTAAATTTACAGGACTGAGTGCCAATATCACCTCGGTTAGCTAGTCGTAAATTCGAGAGTGAAATTTGCTTCGCATAACCCATTTGAGTTACCAGCAGTATATTAGTGGAATTTTTAACGCTCACGAAACCTGCCATTGTCTCGTTTAAACGTAGACGCATTGCTTGTACACCCATTGCGGTGCGTCCCATTATTGCCAACTGTTCGTCATTTATTGCAAATCTTAACAGGCGCCCACCAGAAGAAGCCAGTACAACAGAGGCGCCTGGATTTGTAAACTGTGTAGATAGCAGTTCATCATCGTCTTTAAGTTTAGTGATTGTAATACCGCGACGTGATAAGTTGTTAAACTCCATCAATGATAATCGTTTAATACGTCCTTGCTTAGTCAAGAGAATCATTTCATCGTTTTGGGAATTCTCTGGCTGCATGAACCGAGTGATAATTGCTTCAGTTGCACCTTGAGCGGTGTTGCTGAGTAAGGTAATTAATGGAGTTCCACGAGCGTTGTTGCGTCCGGTTGAAACTGGAATATCACCAACTCGTATTGGATAAACTTTGGCGCCACTAGTAATGATAAGTAATTCCTTCTCGGTATTAGTATCTACCGTTTGAAGAATAAAATCGTTTTCAGATAAATTATTATCGCCCTTGGGTTTCTTCCCGTTGGGTTGGGAACGTCTAACATAACCGCGATGAGTCAGTTCGAGTATTGTTTCCTCGCTCTTAACTTCGGGTTTTGAAGTTGGATTTGATTTTGTGTCGTCGTCGGAATTTTTCTTCGCTCCCTTTGGTGGCTCAAACTTCGCTTCAGCAGCGATACGAGTTCGACGCTCGTCACCAAACTTTTTCTTCAAAGATCGAAAATCTTTTTTCAGAGATTTTAGTAACTCCTTGCGGTCACCCAATAATCGTTGAAGGTTGGTAATTTGCTCTCTAAGTTCGTTAAACTCTTGCTCAAGATTTTGTCGTTCTAAACCAGTTAAACGCCTTAACGGCATAGCGAGTATGGCATCAGCTTGGACTTCGGTCAATTCTAATCGACTGGCAATTTGAACTTTTGCCGTACTTCCATCAGGCGCCTGTCGCAATATACTAATAAGTTCATCCAAATTTGACAAAGCTTTGAGTAAACCTTCTACCAAATGTGAGCGATTTTGTGCCTTGCCCAATTCATAAGTGTAGCGACGTACTAAGGTTTGCTCGCGGAAACGTAAAAACTCAAGCAATAAATTACGTAAACTCAACTGCCTTGGCTGACCGTCAACCAAAGCGAGCAAAATGGCGCCGAAGTTACTTTGTAAAGCACTTTGGTGATATAAAGCTTGAAGAATTTCCTGCGGGTTAATGTCACGTTTAAGTTCAATAACAACGCGCATCCCATCCCGGTCACTTTCGTCACGGATATCAGAAATGCCATTTATCTTTCCTTGGTTAACAAGTTCGGCAATTTTTTCAATCCAACCCGCCTTATTTACCTGATAAGGTAACTCAGTTACAATAATCGCTGTTTTACGCTTCGTTCCTTTAGTTGCTGCGATTTCTTCAATTGTGGCAATTCCACGTAAAACAATACTACCCCGACCCGTAGTATAAGCCTCGCGAATTCCGGAATCACCAACAATTTCCCCACCCGTTGGAAAATCGGGCCCAGGTATTAATTCAAACAGTTTGCTATCGGGTAATTCTGGATTATCAATGAGCGCAACCAATCCATCGACTATTTCATTTAAATTATGCGGGGGTATATTCGTCGCCATCCCCACAGCAATACCCGCACAACCATTGAGTATTAAAAATGGTAACTGCGCTGGTAAAACAGTTGGTTCTTGCTGCGAATTATCAAAGTTGCCAATAAACTCAACTGTTTCTTCGCCAATTTCGGTCAACATTCCCTCATGACTGAGAGAAGCAAGACGAGTTTCTGTGTACCGCATTGCTGCTGGAGGGTCGTTATCGACGCTACCAAAATTACCGTGACCTGCGAGTAAAGGATAACGACTGGAAAAATCTTGTACCAAACGAACTAATGCATCATAAACCGATTGGTCGCCATGTGGGTGATATTTACCCAGAACGTCGCCGACTACGCGCGCGCATTTTCGGTAGGGTCGGTCAGGTGTTAAGCCTAATTCATGCATCGCGTATAAAATACGACGGTGAACAGGCTTTAAGCCATCGCGGACATCGGGTAACGCTCGCCCGACAATCACACTCATGGCATATTCAAGATAAGACCGTTGCATCTCGGTGTGCAAGGCTGTGGTGATTACCTGTCCCCCTGAGAGAAGGTTTAACTGTTTTGCCATGAGTTTTTACCTGATATCTATCTAATCTATACAAACAAAGTTTTAGTTTTTGTAATCAAGGCGCCTTTATGTAATACGTAAGCATTCGCAGTCAAGGCAGCACATTGAAACACAATTTTGATACAAGACAGGATAAAAAACAGTAGTATTATCCTTGATGATGGAGAAACGTATGGATTAATAAACAAGGAGACGTATAACTGAAAAGTCAGGTAGTCATCCCTTTCACCCTACAAGTTAAATTCGCATGAAAACTGTATTGATTGTCGAAGACGATCTGATTAACGCTCGCGTTTTTTCCAAGATTTTGACCAAGCGGGGCGGCTTAGACGTCAAACACACGGAAAATGTGGAAGAGGTAATGAAAATTGCCCAATCAGGAGATGCCGACATTATTCTGATGGATGTTTCGCTATCTCGAAGTGTTTACCAGGGTAAGTCTGTTGATGGTATCAAAATTACACAAATGTTGAAATCCGACCCACAAACTTCGTCTTTACCAATTATTTTGGTAACGGCACATGCTATGGAAGGTGACCGTGAGAATTTCCTTAAGCAGAGTGGTGCAGATGGCTACATTTCTAAGCCTGTCGTTGACCATCAACAGTTTGTAGACCAAATAGTGGCACTCTTACCCAAAGATGATAATGCTTGAAAACCTTGCGCTTGAAAAGGAAAACCCTTTCTCCTGGCAACAAATCTTACAAGCCGTGTTAGAACTATCCCAAAATATCACCTTTTAAGAACAGTAGCTTGACTTTTATGAGTCAAGCTATTGCTTTTTATTCTTTACAATATATATGTACTGTATTGTGCGTAATCTTGCAATAGGGAATTTAAAATTTGGAGAGGGTTGTAGGACAGGCGCTCCGCGCCTATCCTACAATTTACTGTGGTCTTTGTTGTCTCGACGACTGACTTTCGCGTTGTTCCATTGCTGCTTGAACACCAGGTAGCTCAATGAATTTTTTCGTATCAGCTAGTAAGCGTGTACCCCAAAGGTTTTGCTTTAAAAATTCTAGGTCAGCATAACGGTTATCAATACGAAGTGCTTGTACTCCAAGTGCAAGAGCTTGTTGTCGGTCACCTTTAGCGTGCAATGCTACAGCTAGTGCCAGTAGAGGTTCAGCGGCTTGTTTATCGAGTGATACAGCAGTTTGCCATTGCTTAATGGCGCCAGTTGCATCACCTTGTTCGTACTTAATTAAACCAATATTGTTAATTGCAGGCCAGAATTTTTTATTTTGAGCAACTGCCTTATTGTATTGGGCTATGGCATCAGGCAATTTTCCAAGCATGTAAAAAGCATTGCCCAAGTCAAATAGTCCTTCGGGGTCATTTGGTTTTAATCTTAAACCTGCTTGGTAAAATCCGGCAGCTTCTTGATACTTTTGTTGTTGAAAGTGGACAGAACCCAAAGCAAACTGAACGTCAGCATTCTTGGGATTGAGTCCCTGAGCCTTTCTTAAAGAACTGATGGCATTATTATAATCTTTCGTTTGTAAATACAACCCACCCAAAAGGAACCACACTTTATCGTTTTTCGGTGCGAGTTGCGATGCCAAGCGCGCGCGTGGTAAAGCAAGCTCATATTGCTGAAACTGTCCCAACGAAGCTGCTTCTTGAGCTAGAGATAACCCTTGTTTTTCAAGTTTCGCTGCATCCAGTTGCAATGTATGGGGTATCAAAGCTTGTGCATTTGCACTCGAAGGCAAACACCATAAGCTACAAACCACTAGAAGAGAAATTAAACCAGTTTTTTTAGGCACACTACCGCCTCTTTTTACCATAAAATTAAAACAATCTTCAGCTAGCTTAAACTATCTACGGGTTTGACGACAGCAAAATTTTATCTTCATTGGCGCCATCAGACTCTCTATAACTATCGTTTTTTACAAATTTTAAACACTTAAGTGTAGGTTTGATACCGTCTTGTGAGAAATTGTTGAAAGTGTAAAACTTTCTTAAACTCATTCAAAATATAGCTCCTCCCAATGGTTAACGATACCGAATATATTAAACAAGCCGAAGCAACCCGCGTTAGAGTACTTAGCGAAGCATTACCTTACATCCAGCAATTCGCAGGTCGCACCGTAGTTGTCAAATACGGTGGTGCAGCAATGAAAGACAGCGAACTCAAGGATACAGTAATTCGTGACATAGTTTTTCTCTCTTGTGTGGGTTTACGTCCCATCGTCGTTCACGGTGGTGGACCAGAAATAAATAGCTGGTTAGACAAGCTCGGTATCGAAGCACAGTTTAAAAATGGGTTACGTGTTACCGACGCACCAACAATGGATGTTGTCGAGATGGTATTAGTCGGACGAGTCAACAAAGAAATTGTTGCTTTAATTAATCAAGCGGGTGGAAAAGCTGTGGGACTATGCGGCAAAGACGGTAACTTAATCAAAGCTCGTCCTCAAGGTCAAGAAGGAATTGGTTTTGTTGGAGATGTAAGTAATATTGACGTTACAATACTTAACACATTAGTTGAGAATGGTTATATTCCAGTTGTATCCAGCGTTGCTGCTGATGAAACTGGGCAATCATACAATATCAACGCCGATACCGTCGCCGGAGAAATAGCTGCTGCGCTTAACGCCGAAAAATTAATATTGCTAACCGACACACGTGGAATACTCGAAAATTATAAAGATCCATCAACCCTAATTCCCAAACTTGATATTCAAGAAGCGCGCGACTTAATTGGAACAGGAGTAGTAGCGGGTGGAATGATACCTAAAGTTAATTGTTGTGTTCGTTCACTTGCCCAAGGAGTAAAAGCAGCGCACATCCTAGACGGTCGCATACCCCATTCCCTACTTCTCGAAATTTTTACCGACGTTGGTATTGGCACAATGCTCGTTGGGTCACATTTTACACAGTAGGTTGGGTGGAGGAACGGAACCTAACAATCGACGAATATTTATGTTGTGTTGGGTTCCGCACTTGCGCTCCACCCAACCTACAATCCATCAATATTTATACATAAACCTTCTTGGCTGGCGCCGATAATAAGGATTATTAATTATTGTTGGGTTGATAATAGTCGAGTTCCGAATATTAGGGTTTACCAACACCGGATTAACCAAGGTAGATTCATTAACATACTGCCTAACATGTGGGCGCCTGTATACCCTAACTTCTGGAAACAAAATGTTATTACTAGGATTGTTAGGGAATAAACTATTCGTGGGATTTTGCTCAAATAAATTAGTCTTGGGTGGAAATAAACTTTGTCCTCCAATCGGGTTTACAGGGTAAGGAGTAGGAATTGGGCTACCGTAGATATACTGGGTAACATGGGGGTAAGTGTAATTATCGTAAGTATTGGTGCGTTGGTAAATAATTGTTGATTGGGCAAATGATGGAGACGCTATAGCTAATGTGGCGCCAATCCCTAATGTTAAATTTAGTAAATGCCATGTGTGGGCGCCGCTACATGGACTTAAGAGTTTTTTAAGCATGATTTTATTGTTAGTTAAGTTGAGGAAATTTATATACTAGTATTTTATCGATTAGCTCCAAGATTTTATCTTGCGTTTCAAAGGATGTTACTTGCTGCCTGGTTTGTTGTGCTAGCTCTCTAGCTTTGTTGCCAGCGTTTGTTTCTGGCTCTTGTACTAATTCTATCATTCCTAACCCAAGGGATGAGGGTGAAGATTGTGAGAGCTTATCTAAGTACACAATTGACACACGTCCGCTATCGAAAAACTCTTGATACTGTTTTAGTGGGCCTGGGTCAAAGCTTTCTTTGGCAAATATTGCAACTGCACGCCAATCTTGTTTAGGCTGGTATTGACTGTTGTATAATCCTATCTCTCCAAATAAGTCCCAGTAGAAGCTATCTCGCTTACGGTATTGCACTTCAACAAAGTAAATGAGTTTTTCTAAATCATTGGTGACGGGTAAATATATGCCATCAAAACGAAACGATAGCTCTTTATACCGTTTCTCGATGAAGATGCGCTTTATCCCTGACTGTAGAGATTGACATGTCAACCTCTACGGGATTTATTTGGCGCAACTTTATGCAGAATTGGTATTAACCTCTCTAGTTCAAAATTCGTAGCTATCGTACTTTGACGCATCTTCACCAATTAGTTCAAATAAAACGCTTGGAACTAGTTAGAATAATTGATAGAAAATTGTATCTCTTCTCATTGTATTAGAGAATAACAAACCCTGTTTAAATCAGTATCTAATATTATTATATCTTTGGAAAATATAAGAATATATCTTTAAGTAAACTTTATTTTAAAAGAACATGTTTTATTAGAAACCTGGTTTCTTTGTTGATGGCATGGAATAAAAATAACAATTTTGCGTAGAAACCAGGTTTCTTTACTTCAAATAAATTAATAAATTAAGCCCTGGGATTGCGCGTGATAGTGTCCATAAGAGTAAAGTTATATAAAGTACTCCTAAACTCCATTGGAACCATGCCAAGCTTGATATAATTCCTGGGAGACATTCATCACGTAGACGAATATCATTAAAGCCTAATCGCATTAAATTATTTAGGCTAAAGTCGTAATAATTCAACCAATTCCAGCGTTTGTCCCATAATATGGGCATGTATCTTTCGCGAAATGATGGGTTTCTGGGTATTACAGGCAGGCGCCCAATTAACAAACGCAACTGACGTAATGTGCCATCTTCGGTAAAATAGGATACGTCCATTTTGTTATGAAAACGCCCTATTTGGTAAAGTCTGGCTAGTAGTATTAAAGGTATAGGTAAAATTATTAATACTAAACACCCTAATGTAAACCAAGGTTGTTCGGCGTTGCGAAAAATAGCAAGTAATCCGATAGATGTGAATATACAATAGGATGTTAATATCCAGCTTGTTTCATAACAAGTTGGAACTATTGGAACTGGACGCAGGCGCCTATATTTATCGATAAGCCAATATAATAATCCGAAGTAAGCTATAGCGATGGCGCCAACACCAAATACTAACCAAACTTGTGTACCGTAACCTGATAGTAATAACAACACGGCAATAAATAACCAACTCCACGCTGTTAATAACCATCCACCAAGTAACAAAGGTTCATCGACGATTATTTGGTCACGTATTCTAATATATGTCTCAAAATCTATTTCGGGTAGTTCTAACAGTTCGCTTTGGTTCCGAAATTGCTCTTGTTGACGACGATTAATAATTGCTTCTATTTGAAGTTGTGTTAAACCTAGACTTTTTAATTTTTCTGTAGAGGCTTTATTTATATTTGTACCAAATAATCGCCGACTCAATTCTATAAACCGTAATTGTTGCTTAGTATATTCAAGCTGGTTAATGTCGCTAATTTGCTGCAACGAGCGGAAATTTTGCATTAAATTCCGTAATACATTTTGATTTCCTTGTAAAGATGACACATAAAGCATTTTCCCTATTTCACCAGGATTCCCTAAAATTTTAGCGCTATTTGAGTTGAACGCTAGTCCTGATACGTTTAAATAAGCATTTCTGGCAAAAATAGCATCGCTGAAGTCAGCTATATTAAGAATGCTGGCGCCTCTTAGTGTCACAGGTTGATAAAATCTAGCTTCGCGAAACGTTACAGCTTGCTCGAATGCTGCTTCGGTTAGTAAAAGGAATTCATTAAAATCTGCTGCGGTAAACTGTACCTGACCGAGAAACCGAACCTGCGAGAAATCAGCATTCCCACCAAAGCGTGCGCGGTTAAACCTTACCAAAGAGCGAAAAATAGCATCTTTAAAGTTAGCGCTAAGAGAAAAACTACTATCTTGAAAATAAGCAGCTTCCTGGAATTGCGCTTGCTTTAAATCTACTTTATTAAAAAATATACTATTTAATAGCTGAATATCTTTACGAAAAGTCGCATTAGCAAAGCTGACGGTACTACCAAACCGAGCTTCTGTAAAATTTACAGATTGGTTAAAAACGGCGCCTTGAGCATCAATGGGTTGAAGAAAAAATGTATTAGCAAACTGGACGGCGCCATTAAACCGCGTTTGCTGCATAATGAGTGCCGAGCGAAAAACGCTCTCTACAGTAGATATATTTGGTTCTTGACGTAATAACGATCTACAATCTTTTGCACTTGGGAATCCTATACTCAGTGATTTTAAACATACGTCGCGTAGCTGTTGCAGTTGTTCTTGTTCACTCGGAGTAAAAGTTGGAGAAATTGCTTGGGCGTAAATTGTGGTTCGCAGTCCCAAGTCGCTACCGATAAAATCACCTTGAATTAATGAGTTACTTAAATCTAGACCGAATGGTTTGGCGCCTGTCTTCTCTATTTCCTTTCGTAGCGTTTGATAAAATTCATCGCGAAAAGCTGCATTATCTGGTCGTAAATCTATCGTCATTTCCCGTAAATCTACGGTAGGATTACCTTCGCGTAAAATTGGGTTATGAACTCGCTGTTGTAGAATTTCTGAAGTTAGCGGAGTGCGTTCTAATTGCGATTGAGCTTGAGAAGTAGGTATATAAAATAACCCAATAAACCAGAAAGTAGCGGTAAGCGCGCTGGCTAATAATATTGTTATTACTGGATGCTGGACTTTTGTGTAGTTACTCAAATGCGATGCTAATCTTCTATGATTCGGTCAGTAGGATAATTTTACCTGTGATTGACCCTGTTTCGAGTAACTCATGAGCTTTTGCTGCTTCAGATAATTTAAATTGATGACGCGCGTCAATTTTAAGCTTACCTTCATCTATCCAAGTAGCACATTGTTCTAATATTTCGGCTTGATGCTGCTGCGTTTCTATCATTCCTTGTAACATGGGCGTGAGCATCAACTCTAAACTAATACGTAGGTTGCGGTTACGCGCGACTTTCCATACAGTATTTTTATCTGGTTCCAAAATTGTGACTACATCACCATATACTCGCACCGCTGGAAAAGATTTTTGTAGAGTGTCTCCACCAACAGTATCAAATGCTACGTCAACTCCTTCACCGTTAGTCCAGTCTAATACTGCTTTAACAAAATCGTTTTGTTTATAGTCTATTGCTAAATCAGCGCCGAGTTCTTGAGTATAGCGTGCTTTTTCTTGTGAACTTATTGTAGTGCAAACGCTGGCGCCTTTAAGTTTGGCAAGTTGTATTGCCACATGTCCAACACCTCCAGCACCAGCATGAACTAATACTCGTTCATTTGGCGAGAGTCTTCCCCGTTCGTACAAAGCTTCCCAAGCTGTAATTAATACTAAAGGCGCCGCAGCAGCTTCTGCAAAACTAGCATATTTAGGTTTACGCGCAGCAAAGCGTTCGTCTACTGTTGTATATTCTGCGTAGTTACCTTGATGTCCCCCTAACCCACCATTACAAAAATATACCTCATCACCCACACGAAACTTACTTACGTTGGCGCCTACTTCTTCCACAACACCCGCACCATCACAACCAAGAACCGCAGGCATTTTATCTGGAAAAAAAGTACCGCGACCTCTAAGCTTAGTATCAATAGGGTTAACACCAGCAGCTTTTAGCTTAACTAATAGTTCTCTACTACCAAGAGAAGGCAATGGTAAATCTAGTAATTGCAGCACTTCAGGATTACCAGGTGCAGTCATCACAACAGCTTTCATAATTTTCCCTAACAATGCACACCACACGTAAATGTAGCACAGGCAGGAGAGCGCCTGTGCAGTCATCAATCCAACGATAAAAATATTTTTCTTCTTTTCCGAAACTACCCTCTTAGCAATGGTAGTACTAATCAAGTTAAACAAAACTATACTGAACTTCTATATGTAACCTTGGAGACTTACTCCACAAAAGCCCAGTCAATTAAAGCTGGGCTTTTTGTTATGTTGTTTATCACAATAAATCTAAATTCGTATTGAAATATGTTCTTCCACAACCTTTAGACTTGTGACATACTCTTTGTAACTTTCATCCAAAACAAGCTCTGGTTGAAGTTCCACTAAAGCATCTATTATCGTTTTAATAAATTGGAGCCACTGTGCTAAAAATTCCCATGCTGAAACTGATATACTGGTATCTGGCAAAAACTGAAACCTCATAGCAGAGGCGCCACTTGTCTCAAAACGAACTTTAATGGTATTACCTTGACGCTCCATAAACATTCCCACATCCGTACCCTGTTCAAAAAAGTCAAACTCGACTGGTGAGTGTGTATCTTTTGTGAGTTGGGACAATACAAGAGGAATATCTTCAAATATAGTAGATAGGTCAGGACGCAAGTCGAAGCAAGCATCATGTTCCTGAACACTGACAATAAATTGCCCTTTGTAAAGCGAAAGAAAATAGCTCAGGACTTACGCTAAGAAACCCGGTTTCTACGCAAAATCGTCATTTCTATAACAGATTTCAAAGAAGAAACCGGGTTTCTAGGATTTTATGCGTAAGTCCTGTA
This sequence comes from Calothrix sp. FI2-JRJ7, assembly GCA_019359675.1. GTDB lineage: Bacteria > Cyanobacteriota > Cyanobacteriia > Cyanobacteriales > Nostocaceae > Dulcicalothrix. The sequence goes on along the minus strand of JAHHGX010000079.1, from coordinate 110,541 downwards.
GCTTAAGGATGTAAATATTTTAGTGGCATCTACTATCTCAAAAAAATAATCAGACTCGCTTAACTTTTCCCACGAGTAAGATATCTTGAATGTTTTATTCATTTGTATTACTTATCTTAAGAAAGAATAATGTAACAGTCGCTACTTGATAATACATGTTTATCTAAAAACGGTTTATAACTTTACTTTTAAACAACATAAAAATCTTTTAGATGCTACCCTGCGGGAAAACTGCGTTAACGTACCTCAGCATGACATGGGTGTAGATGCTACCCTACCCTTCGGGATATCCTGTATCCTGCGGATAACGGGAAAACTGCGTTAACGTACCTCAGCATGACTAGCGAGTATTACGAAATGTAACAATATCGGTTGATGAAGGCATAATTAAGCTTGGTGCCATCGTGTATAGATATACAGTTTCTTTTTGTCTCTGTTCTACGTAAATTATCAAGTAAAAAAATGTCGTTTTTCTAACTGTAAGGCTTTAGAATTCTTAATGAATTTTATATTTTATATTTGAAGTAGGGCGTTTCATGAGCATTAAGAGTGAATCTAAAGCAAAGTTTCGAGAGTTAGTTAAGCCAAAGTCAGTAAAAATACTTATTGCTGTTGCTTTAAGCTTACCTGTATTTGTACTAACTTATGTATTACTTATACAACCTTTGGGACGTTTAGCGCTTGCTCCACAACAATGTCAGCTAAAAAAGTGGAATTTATCTCAAGCTGCAAAACAAGTTAAAAGTCAACCAAATATATCAAAACGGCGCCCTGTACTTGTAGCTAGACCACATCTTACTTGTTGCGAGGGTGATGCTTCGTGTTTAGATAATCAAATTTGGGGTGAAAACGAACCTATTAAAGACCAAAAAGGTTTGATAGCGTCGATAGACCAAAGTTTAAAGTACTTACAATCTCCCCAAGCTCAAGCTGCATATGAAAATTATCCAGTAACTAGTATCACGCGCGCTCGTGTAATCGCTAGCTTACAAAGGTTTCGGCAGTTGGTACAAACGAGCAAATCAGCTAAACAACTCAATGCTGCAATAAGAAATGAGTTTGTGCTTTACCAGTCAATTGGTCACGATAAAAAGGGAGGGGTACTGTTTACTTCGTATTATGAACCTATATATGAAGCTAGTCGCACACGTACCGCTGAATTTCGTTATCCTATTTATCGTGAACCACCCGACTTAGACTCTTGGCCTAGACCTCATCCTAAACGTGTTGACTTAGAAGGTGCAGATGGTTTACAAGCTTCTAAAAGTAAATTACGTGGACTAGAAATATTTTGGTTCCGCGACCGTCTTGAACCTTACATGATGCAAATTCAAGGTTCCGCAAGACTTCATCTTACCGATGGTACTGAGACTACGGTGGGTTATGCTGCCAGCATCGCTCAAAATTATAAAAGCATTGGTAAAGCACTTGCTGACGATGGAAAATTACCCTTGGAGGGTATGACGATGCCTAAGATTTTGGATTATTTTCATAAATATCCGCAGAAATTAAATGTTTATATTCCGCGTGACCCTAGTTTTGTATTCTTTAAGGAAAATCATGGTGTTACTGCAACTGGTTCTACTCAAGCCACTCTTACGACCGACCGTTCGATTGCTACTGATAAATCACTTATGCCACCAGGTGCCTTGGCATTAATTCGTGCATACCTTCCTTTTCCTAATACTCAAGGTCAAATGGAACACCGTGTTGTTAGTCGCTATGTACTCGACCAAGATGCAGGTGGTGCCATTAAAGGTGCTGGCAGAGTTGATTACTTTGTTGGTGCAGGAAAGGTTGCAGCCGAACGCGCGGGTGTTACTGTTGGTCATGGACAACTATTTTATTTAATGCTTAAACCAAAAAGTTAGGTAACAAATCCAACATTGTTAGTACTTGAAAAAAATATATGATATATTTCTTCACATTTTTGTTGATATTCAACTGCATAAAAACTTGAATTAAACATAATTATTATTGCGAGCTTCGGAACTGATGGAAATATGCTTCGTCGTTTCAAGTAAGAGCAGTAACGTATGAAGTGATTACTGTGTATCAGATTGACAAAAGCCGATAAATATGTAGATGCTTGGATGTGAAATAGTAGCCCTTTAGTGAGCGCCAATCTGAAATAAGTTCTTTTGGATTTGTATATAAGTTACATGTAGGAATGTAAGAAAGCATTGAGAAATATCAATGCTTTTATAGACATAATAAACGTATTTGTTTTTCAATCGGGGGATTTAACTGTGATTGGGATATTGGTTGATGCTGATTTAATACTCGAATTACTAATGAACAGAAACCAGCTATTAGAAGATATTAGTGAATTATTTGACCAAGCGCAACCCTTGATAAAAATGTATGTTACAGATTTTGGATGGGAGAAAATATGCGCTTATGCAAATAGATTCCAAAATTCACACATAGCTCAAGTTGTGATTGATTGGTTGAAAGAAAAAGTTGACGTTTGTACAGTTGATAAAAATGTCCTTCAGCAAGCACGTTTGTCACCTATTCAAGATTTTGAGTCAGCAGTGGAATATGCGTGTGCCATGTATCAAGAATTCTACGCAGTTGTGACTCATCGCTATCAAGATTTTGTGATGGCGCCAAACAAGTTTCTAATTTGGTCTGTATCTGACCTGCTAACTCGTACATCGCTCGAAGCACAATTTCAAGCGACCGTTAATTTCAGCAAAACCGAAAGGTATTCTTGTTGATGGCAATGGAGGAATTTGTGGGGTAAATGTGAACCGTGGTTCACAAACTCATTTAAAATTGGGACGGGCAGGGATGCCCATCCCACAAGATAATGTTATTCAGCTTACAAGATAATGGTAATTTTAGATACTTAACTTTTACTGGATGTCCAAATCTAGAGTATAGTTTAATGTGCCGCTGCCGCTAGTTTGTTGCGAAATGTTATTGCCTGAACCTTGTACTTCTACGCTGACCGCAGCAGTTGGTGGTGAATATTGGACTGAAATTTCAATTTTTTGCTGACCGACAGATAAATACGGTGATAAATCTAGCTTACTACTGCTGTCGTTCAAACGCTGTACAACTTTACCGTTAACGGATATTTCGCCTTGTAACCGCGCGCTTGGTGCATTTATTTTTAGAATTTGAGGTTGTTTTAAATTTGCAGCACTTAGACTTAAACTACTTCTTTGGATAGATGCAGAATTTGATTGTTCACTTGTAGTGGACGTGAATATTTGTGTGGCGCCACTATCGCTTGATGCTTCAGAATGAATTTGACTATAAGATAAATTGTTAGTTAATCCAGCAGTAAGACTGATAATAGACCCAACGCAAAGCGCATAAAGGATTAGGTTTTGCATATTTTTATACCAATTGTTATAAGTAAGTTATAAATATATAAACAAAATAGAAAACTTATTTTACAGGCTAAATATTTAATTTCTTGTGGAGCGGGCATCGCAAGCCCCGCCCCTAGTATAAAACTTAGAATTCTGGATAAGCTGGCACATCAACTTGTATTTGTACTGGCACTTTAATCGCTGGCATATTAATTCCAGTCGGATTACTACCACCGTTGACGTATTGATAACTATTGCGGTTTTGATTTACTGAGCCGGCGCCTGTGTACACTTGAACAGCAGTAGTTGTGACACTGTTGTTGTAGCAATTTTTGCTAGCTTGCTGGTCAACATTGTTATTTTGGTTGGCAACAGTGCCTCTACCATGAATTGCCACTTGTACACCAACATCTGTAAGAACGCATACAGCGCTAGCTTTGTTAGTTATACCAGGAATGAAGCTTGAGATAGCAGAAAATGAAAGCACGCTAAGTGCAATTAATTGTAGTTTCATGATTTATTTACTTTAAGACTTACGCTAAGAAACCGGGCTTCTTCGTTGAAATGTGTGATAACAATGACGCTTTTGTGTAGAAACCCGGTTTCTAGAATTAGTTACAGACGGTTGTAGTATTACTCGTATAAATTTGATTGCCACCTCTTGTAGAATTCCTGCGCTGTGTAACATTACGGCATTTCATTTGATTATTGCCTCTGAAAACACGCATCCGACGATTTCTATTGATATTTTGATTTGCAGCAGGATTGACAATTACTCGTGGTACTGGCGCCGTTCTAATAAAAATGCCTCCATTTTCATCAAGCACCATTTGAACGTTACTTGTTTGAATATCTAAGTCACCAGCAGTTGCGATTCCGGCAGGTAATGCAACCATTGCAGTCAAGAACAGCGAAAACATTAATTTTTTGGCAGGCATGGCGTTCATCCTCAACTTAGTAATTAGTTGTGAGTGCTGAGTTGTAAGTGCTAAGTGCTGAGTTGATTTAATACTCAGTACGAGCGCACTTTTTACTCAGCACTTCTCTTGCTATAATCAGAGCAGCAGCTAGAAAACCGAAGGTGTAGACTTTATTCTTCATCATTTTTTCTAGACCTAATTAGTTGTGTGTTACTGGTTTCGAGTTGTTCAACAACTCGATTAACCAGATTTTTAAAAGATTATTAAATTTATTTCTAATTTTTTACTTAACGGAAATAAGGGAAAGAACAGTTAGCGTTTTGACTCTGCCTGGTTCCTGTCGAATTAGAAACACCGCTAATATTGCCGAAGCCAACATTTGCATTACTAATACCTGTGTTTGCAGCGTTACCTTGGATTTGATTACCTCTAGCACAGAATGGATTGCTGTTTTTACCTTGGTACTGGTCTGTGTAAGTGCTGCTATCGATACCAGTAACGTTTCTTGAACCGACGTTACCACTTCTAATTTGAATGTTAGAAGTATTACCTTGAATTTGATCTGCAAATGCCGCAGGCGCCATTGCAATAGCAGCTAATAAACCTAAAGCGAATGATTTTTTCAACATAATTCGTTATTCCAATTACTGTCTTTGATTAACTTATAAGCTCTTTAACTTAATATATTGGGTGCTGGGGGTTAAAAAAAAGATGACTCGCCTGATTGCATAAAGTTGTATCTCTATACCTAGATACTTTAACTAAAGATTTTAAGGGTGTCAAGGTCTTGGTTAAAAAATCTGGGCGTAATTTTTTTTTGGTGTTACGATAAACGACTATAAGTTAGACCGTCGGAGTGCTGTGACTGTGAAACGGAAAGCGAAACCAAGGATAGCAATATTACGTGAAAGAGCTGGTTTGACCCAGTTAGAGTTATCACGTCTAGTCGGTGTCACCGAAAGTACCATTCAAAATTGGGAAAGCGGAAGAACCGGCTCTGATCATATTGAACGTATAGTAAAGTTTTGTAAGGCTCTTGGCTGCCAGGTAGAGGATTTAATTGAGTATGTAAACGACTCCGAAGAAGAGAAACTGGGCAAACCTAGTTCTTTGAGTGACATCCGCACTCTTTTAGGAACAGAACAGCCTACAGGCGCCGATACTTCTAAGCAAGAAAATGTTGCTGAGGAAATAGGGGTTAGGGAATAAATAAATTTAGGATTTTGGATTTAATCCAAAATCCTTTTAATTTATAACTTCGTAAAGATTATCGATAGTGACGAACTCGTAACCCTGTTCTAGTAACTTGGGTATTAAAGCTGCTGTGGTTTCGGCGACATCTTCACCACCGAAGTAGCCATCGTGCAAAACTATGATGGAACCATTTTGAACTTGGTTTAATACTCGTTGAGTTACTGTGTTAACACCCGGTCGTACCCAGTCTTCCGGTACAACACTCCACATAACCGGACGGTAGTCCCACTTTTTCAACAGTTTTAAAGTATTGGGGGTAAAAAACCCATTTGGGGGTCTGACATCGCGGATAAGTTGTGCTGGTATATTACAGGCACTTTCGATAGCTGCTTGAGTTTTTTCTAGGCTATCTTTAAGTTCTTGCGGCGAGAGCATAGGAAAGTTTCGGTGGTCGTAACCGTGTAAACCTATCCAGTGGTTACGAGCATGTACCATTTTGGCTATTTGCGGCGCCTGTTGTACACATACACCTAACCAAAAAAAACTAGCGGGAATTTTGTAATGGTCTAATACTTCAAGTAGTTGGGGTGTGTGATGACGGTGAGGCCCATCATCAAAGGTTAGAGCGATTTTTTTACAGTTTGTGTTTCCTGTCCATAGACAGTTTGGAAAACTAGGTTGGAGAACACGGTAAATTAAGGGAAATAACGGTGCAAATTGCAACATTGAGTCCAAATTAAAAAGCAAGCCTATTAAAACTCTAGCAAAATTTGCTGTCATCGGTATGGTTGGTATTTCAGTACATTTAGGGTAAGATTTCCAACCTTGTATGATTTATTAGGTATTTGGGTTTTAATAAGTTATTTAAAGATAATCCTGACGGAGTAGAAAATGTTTAATTTTATGCAGTAGGATAAAAGACTCTGAGTAAGTTAGTATTTTTCACAACTGCATGAAATGAATAAAAGCTGTAACATCTCCCGGCACCGTCAAATTCCTATCGTTAAGGAAGTACATACGGCGGTGAGCGGGAGGGCTAGGTATAAAGTAAATGGTCTTCAGGGTTCGGATACTCTTAAGAAATACCTAGAGTTGAGATTGGCAGAAAACAACGATATATGTTGTGTTTCTGCCAACCCGGTCACAGGAAATATGCTGGTAATTTATAAACCAGCACGCAGTTCGTCGGGTCTTGCATCGCTGATTGAAAGTCTGGTTTTTGATTACCAAAAGCAAAACAAAAATTCTGTAAATTTGGTAACAAAAAACAAGCACCAAGCTAAGAGAAAAGCAAAAAAAACACGCGAGATTGTCGGAACAAAAGCGCAATCCGTTGCACCTTGGCATTTACGTTCTGTAGAGACCGTAATTAATGAGTTGCAAACGTCAAATGTATTAGGACTATCAAGTGATTCTGCTGCTCGCAAACTGAAGAAATACGGCTTAAACACCCTACCGCAAGCAAAACCGCGTTCGGGGTTAAGCATGTTTGTTGACCAGTTTAAATCACTACCAGTAGGACTTTTAGCAGTAGCGGCAGGAGTGTCAGTTGCTACAGGTGGTTTGCTTGATGCTGCTGTCATTATGGGGGTAGTAGTAATCAATGCGGGAATCGGATATGCTACTGAGAGCAATTCTGAAAAAATCATTCGTTCGCTTCAAAATGTAGTTAAGCCAACGGCAGTAGTTATTCGCGACGGTAATAGTGTTGAAATCAGCGCTACTGAAATTGTTCTCGGCGATATTATAGTTCTCAAGCCTGGTAGCTATGTACCATCGGACGCACGCTTAATTGAAGCAGAGCGTTTGAGTATTGATGAGTCGGCGCTAACGGGTGAAAGTATGCCTGTTAGTAAGTCTACTGTAGCGCTTGAAGATGAGAATGTAGCTTTGGGCGACCGGGTAAACATGGTTTACATGGGTACTTTGGTGACAGGAGGACAAGGAAAAGCAGTAGTTGTCGCCACAGGTAAATATAGCGAGATGGGTAAAATTCAGGCGATGCTTGGTGAAGCTTCGACACCTGAAACCCCGATGGAAAAACAACTCGACCAAGCAGGAAGTCAGCTTGTTGTAATTAGCGGCGCCATTTGTGCTGTTGTATTTGGTATTGGTTTATTGCGCGGTAACAGTGTGCTGCAAATGCTTAAGTCAACAATTTCTTTGGCTGTAGCAGCAGTACCAGAAGGACTACCAACGGTAGCAACTACTACGTTAGCGCTTGGTATTGCTAACATGCGGAAGCACAACGTATTAATCCGGCGCCTTGATGCAGTGGAAACACTGGGTTCGGTACAGACTATCTGTATGGATAAGACTGGCACTATTACAGCTAACCGCATGACGGTTATAGAGTTGTGTGCTGATGGACGATATATTGATGTTGCGGACGACAAGTTACGCGATGGGGATGAGTCTATTAATCCTTATAGCAACGAGCAAGTGCTGAAGTTAATGCATGTCTTGGTGCTTTGCAACGAAAGCATTATCGAAGAAGGGGAAAAGGTTAAAGAGAAAAAGGAAAACAAAGAACACAATTACACTGTAAAAGGTTCTTCAACAGAGAACGCGCTTATCGACTTAGCAATAAATGCTGGGGTGAATGTAAATAGTCTGCGCGAAAATTATCCGTTGCAGAAAATTAGTCACCGTTCGCAAGCACGTAATTACATGGTGACGTTGCACAATACTCCTGACAACAATCAAAAACTCGTTGCAGTTAAAGGTAGTCCATCTGAAGTATTAGCGCTATGTAGTCATCAACTCAAAAACGGTCAGCAAATACTTTTAACTGATGCTGATAGACAGTTAATTGAGAACGATAACGAGGACATGGCAGGTAAAGCACTGCGTGTTCTTGGAGTTGCTTATTTAATTCAAGATTCGGATGAAATTAACACTGAAAGTGAATTAATTTGGTTGGGACTTGTGGGAATGGCAGACCCCATCCGTAAAGGTGTGAAGGAATTGATGGGAGATTTCCACTCAGCAGGTATCAACACCGTAATGATTACTGGGGATCAAAGTCCAACAGCTTATGCTATTGGTAAAGAATTAAATCTTAGCCAAGGCAAACAGCTAGAAATTCTTGACTCAAGCCACCTCGAACAAGTTGACCCAGAAGTTGTCAAAGGACTGTGCGACCGAGTAAATGTTTTTGCACGTATTAGTCCTGCGAACAAATTGCAAATTGTCCAGGCACAGCAAAGCACAGGTAAAATCGTCGCAATGACGGGAGATGGAATTAACGATGCTCCCGCGCTCAAAGCTGCTAATGTCGGTATTGCAATGGGACATAGTGGCACCGATGTTGCCCGTGAAGTCGCGGATATTATACTCGAAGACGACAACCTCGAAACCATGATTATAGCCGTTAGTCATGGACGTACAATTTACAACAACATTCGTAAATCGGTTCACTTTTTACTATCAACCAACACCAGTGAAATCATGGTGATGCTTGCCGCTACCGCTGCCGGTATTGGTGAACCAATGACAGCTATGCAGTTACTGTGGTTGAACTTAGTAACAGATATCTTCCCAGCGCTCGGACTTGCTATGGAAGCTCCAGAACCAGATGTATTACTGGCGCCACCGCGTGACCCATCTGAACCAATTATCAAAAATTCTGACTTCCGACGCATTGTTGGCGAGTCAGCGATAATGTCAGCAAGTGCGTTGGGCGCCTATGGTTATGCTATTAACCGTTATGGTATAGGAGCTACTGCCAGCACCATCGGTTTTATGAGCTTGACAATGGCACAGTTGATGTACGCGCTTAGTTGCCGTTCGCAAACCCACAGCATATTTAGCGGTAAGAAACTACCACAAAACAAATATCTAAATATTGCCTTGGGTGGTTCGTTCGCGCTACAAATCGCCGCTGCAACCGTACCTGGACTCAAAGGATTGTTGCAAATCTCACCAATTAATCTAGTAGATATCGCGGTTATTGGCGCCAGTGCAGTGCTTCCGTTCTTAGTTAATGAGGGTCGTAAAGAATTGGTATCACGTAATCGCAAAGACGACGGCAAATATATTACAATTCTGCCCGATAGCGAAGACAAATCCAATTACACATACACACCCACCAAAGAACACGAGTTACAACCAGCAGTTGTCATGTAGCATAGGCATCTCGCCTGTGCAGTATACATTTGTATGGTGGGCACTGCCCACCTTACTATCAACCAGGATTAAGTTGTACAAGATTTATTTCTGACATACACGACGCGCGCGAAAGTTTCAAACAACAATTAATAACACATATTAAATCGCTTAGTGGTATAGGAACTTGAGGGTAAAAAGCACTACTAGCGTAATGTTGATTTGCTGGTACAATTTGACAAACCTGTAGGTTTATTCACTTTTGTAGGTTTACAAAGATATTTAGAAACACTTCTTGGTTGTAGCGTCGATTTAGGGACACCTGACTCTCTCAAATGTTATTTGCGTGAAACAGTAATGAGAGATGCTGTGCGTGCCTTTTAAATTCTTCAGCTTGAAAACTCTTGAAGTAACTTCATTACCTCATTAGCCCGTAAAATTGGCACAAACAAGTGGTCGTGATAATAAGCTGAGACAGGATTAACGCTAATACCATGCTCTGCTAACTTACTAGTAATGGCTGCTAAAAAACCAACAGCTTCTAAGCTAGAATGTGCTGAGAGAGTAATCATGCGAAACACAGATGTATAAGTTAGTTCAGCAGTATCAGCTTGATTACGAGAAAGAATCAGCGTTAACCCCTCATTTTCTATAAAAGTACATATAGGCTTAAGATTTAGATAATCATTATCTTCGTGATTCACACTGCAAAACACATACTCACCTTCACAAGCAGTAGGCTGCATGGATTTTAATAAAATATTAAGATTAGTTTCTCCTTGCATAGTATTTATGAATTATAAGTACTCTTGTAACGAATAATTATTTGTTGCAAACAGTAAATGTTTTAAGGGCGCCTTTAAAAGTATACTTTAAAAGTATATTAAAAAATATCTATTCATTGTCATGCTGAACGCAGTGAAGCATCTCGTAAGTCTCGAAATGTTTAAGATTCTTCGCTTCGCTCAGAATGACAAATAATGACAAATGTGGTTTTAAGTTCTAGCGGAGACGGAACGTTGTAGATTTGCGAAAGCGCGGTTGTAATCTAAGATAGCAGTGATGCGATTACCTTGTGCGCGCGTGAGGTCGTTTTCTGCTGCGATAACGTCGGTTTGGGTACCAACACCAGCTTGAAAGCGTAAACGTGCGAGTCGCAGTGCTTCAACAGCTTGATCTACTGCTCCTGTTGCGGTTTGCACGTTGTCTAAATTTGATTGTAATTGAGCATAGTATTGTTCGACTTCAAAGCGTATTTGGTTACGTTGGTTTGCAAAGTTGCTTTCTGCTATGGCAATATTTGCTTTTGCTTGTGCTGCTTGCGCTCTTGCTGCTCCTCCATCGAATAAATTCCAATTTGCACGCACTCCTACTGAGTATCCATCTGTGGCGCCAACATTGTCGTTGTACTGGTCTAATACGTCGTAACTGGCAACTAGTGCAACTTGTGGGCCAAGTTGTCCTAAAGCAAATTTACGTCGTTGCTCACCTATATTACGTTCTGCTAAACGCTGCTGTAGCTCAGGTCTGTTTTGAAACGCTTGGATTATTGTTTGTTCTAGTTTTTGGTTCCATAACCCTGCTATTTCTACTCGGTCGGCAGTGGTTATATTGAGCGTTTGCGGTATGTTTAGTAGTGCAACTAATTGCCGTTGTGATATTTGCTGTCTAGCACGCGCGTTTGCTAAATCTTGTTGAGCATTGGCAAAGTTTACCTGCGAACGCAGTACGTCAAACCTTGTACCAACACCCGCACGTTCAAGTGCTTGAGCATCACGTAAACTCGCGCTTGCGTTTTCTGTTGCTGCACTACTAATACGAACTTGTTCATCAGCAGCTTGTAAATCGTAGTAACGACTAGTTACTTGCAGCTTAATTTCTTGATACCGCGTTTCTACACTCAACTCGTCAATTCTTAGCTGTTCTTCTGCTTGACGAATGCTTGCTGCTCTGCGACCTGAAGTATAAATGTTGTAATTAACTTCGGCTCTGCCGTTAAAAGCAGTTCTCGCTTTATCGCTACCTGGAGGCGCCACACCTGAGTCTACAGAAAGTTGGTCACTCGCAGATTTACTGTTTGTAATGCTGCCGTTTATACCAATGGTCGGATACAGTGCAGCTTGCGACTCTCGTAGTGATGCTCGACTGCGCTCAAGTTCGAGAAGCGAGGTTTGCAGTTGTGGATTGTTTCGACGCGCGATTTCGAGTGCTTGAGTCAGCGTTATTGCTTGGTTTTGTCGAATTTGAACTTCTTCTGCTTTGGTTGGAAACAGTAGCTCAGGAGGTGATGCAGGGAGAGGAGGGGTAGAGGGAACAGGGAGGTTATCAGGAAAGGAGGGAGCAGGAGACAGAGAAACGATTCCTCCTAGTTTTGCTGCTTCTTGTGCGATAGGTTTGATTAGTTCTTTTTCGAGTTTTATATTATCCCTATCTGTTCCCCCAACTTTACTTTTTTGCTCTGCTGTTACAGTTTTAGCTTCAGCATTTTTAATTGATGTGGGGAACAAAAAAGCTAAGGCAATAGCAACCCAAGAAGAATGCAGCAGAAATCGGTATAGATTCATAGACGGTGCGTGTTGGGTGTATCAGCAATATGTGGAGAACTTATGGAAACTAACTTCAAGGTGTAGCGACATTTGAAGTCAATCTAGTTGCTGGTTTATAATGATGCACATTTATAGGCGAAATAAACTATAAGCTAATCTCAAAATGGCTTTGTTAACTGTTAGCTGCTAACTATTAGATTTTAAACAATTATTAAATACAGTAGTAATTATGTATGCTATATGAATTATGTATAAATCAACATGATAAAACCTGGGTTTCTTAAATATCTCAATCGAAACCCAGTTTATTTTTATGTGTATTACAGTAAAGACGTTACATGCAACGTCTCTAGTTTTTGTAATGTCTACTTTTAGGCTTTTAGCATAATAGGCTGCTCAACAGGTGATGTATCACAACAATTACGATAATGTTCGTCATTGACGAATTCTTCAAATAAGTTGATGTAATGCTGCGCTTTACTTTCCCAGGTATTTTGTTCAGCTACTATACGAGCAGTTTCACCCATTTGAGTTTTAAGTTCGGTATCCAGAGCTAAAGTATTAAGCGCAATCGCTAATCCTTCTACATCATCCGAGTCTGCTAATACAAAACCAGATTCGGGTGTAACTAGCTCTGCTCCTCCTGCACTTGCTGCTGTAATGACAGGAAGTCCTGATGCCATTGCCTCAAGCAATACTAAAGTACATGCTTCATACCGCGATGGTAATACAAAAAAATCGACCGCTCTCATAATTTTTGCAACATCGCGACGGAAACCAGCAAAATATACGCGGTCATTCAATCCCAAATTGTCTGCTATTTTAGGATACGGACTACCAGATGTATCTCCCAAAACAACCAAATGCAATGAGGGTACTTTAACAAGAGCTTTCAGTACCGTGTCCAAGTTTTTGCGATTTGTGCGAATGTCACCTACAAAAAGTGCCAAATTTTTCTCAACTGGCAACCCAAGTTGCTCACGGTCACTAACTCCAGGAAAAAATTCATTTACATCAACGCCATTATGAATAACGCGAATGCGTTTAGCTTCTATATTAACGTCATTGATTAATTCTTGTTTAACTTTGTCTGATACTGCAATCGACACCTTCGCTTTTCGATACGCTTGCTTTTCCCAGTAAGCGTTGCATGTGCTATAAACCCAATGATAAAGCCCATAAAAATTTAGATTCATACGGGCAGTATGTACATGAGAACGGCGCCATGATGTATGGACGAAGTGCGAGGTGTTTACATCGGCAGGAAATGAAGTTACTGCACCACAAATTTGTACTAAGTCAAACTCGTGACGATGTTTATACAACCATGCGGCACTTTGGCTTGAAAACATCATTTCTTTAACTAATGCCGTTGGAAACTTCTCTACATCAAAATTTATAAACTTGACTAAGCTTTGTTCCTGAAGCTCTGGGGCTATTTTTCTTGCTACTAAAGTTACTTCGTGACCGCGACGAATAGCTTCCCAGACAATTTCATAGTTGACCCGACCTTGACCATCACCCTTAATAACGTGTGGAGTTACTATACAAAATTTCATAATAGAGCCTAAGTGTGAGATTAAATATTTACAGCTAATTATGTAGTGAATAGTTTTTACCACTATGTACTACTTTATACTTTCTATAAACCCTGTTTCTACGCAAAATCTTCATTTTCATAACAGATTTCAACAAAGAAACCGGGTTTCTTAGCACCTATCATTTCTAATGAACTCGTTAGCGTTGAACTTAAAATAAACGCACACTCATATTAATACATCTCACGCTACGGGCGCCTACGTAAGTTGTATTAATCACAAAAAGTATTTCGTCTATAATTTTTATAACGCAATTAAAAAACAAAAGCCACTTCACATAAAATATTCTTTACCCAATGTAATTTTAAATTATTTAATTTTAAGCTTTAGTATTATCTATATAAAGTTTTAGTAAATTTTGAACGGCTCGCAAATATTTTTGCTAATTTACGTACAAATATCTCTATTCTAAAAATGAATTTCATTAACATGATTATTTTATACATGAATACTGGGGGGTGACGAACTAGCTTAAAAGCCTTATGTAGTAAAGGTTATAGATGAGTGGTCGCTTGAAAGATAAAAATAAATTAGAACCAAGTCCAACGAAAAATAAGACTTTTGTACGAAGCTTATTGATAATAGAATCAATAAAGTATAAAAATGGTGTTTATCTTTTTATGGCACGCGCGCTTATAACTATTGCTGTGTCTCAGGTTCAGAGGTTTTCGTCACCCCCTCAGACATGAATATATCTATAGCTAATTAATTATCCAATGATTAATGTGTAGCTTGAAAATGTAAATTATTTTTCAATAATCGTGCTACTTGTTTAATAAGCTGAATGAACTCAAGAGTAATCCTAACAATGATAATAAATAACAGAAGTCGAATTTTTAAAAGCACGAAATTTTATTCTGGCTTGCTTGGAACGCTAGTTGCTGTCTTGATAATAATATTCTATTGGGTAGCAGGTGGTACATCAGCTAAAGGTTATAAAACCTCTTGGATTGGTAATACTTTTGGTGGTGGTGAAAAGTGGGTGCAAAACCAGGTTCTAGACATGTACGTTGCTCCAGATGGTACTGTTTTTACAAACAGTCCTTGGGATGAAGCCGGTAGAGAAGCTGGAGTCTATAAAAATGGAGATGCCATTGCAAGAGCAGAAGATATACATGGGTGGGAAAGATTTGGTGGTATTGCTGTTACTGCCGATAAAAAGTATATGTATGTAGCGATGCTACAAGGTCATGTGGATGGTAAAGATAATGATTATCCTCCACCTAAAACTACTTGGTTTTGTGTGCGACGTTTCGATTTATCTGGAAAACCGGCGCCATTTACAAACGGTAAAGGTTGGGATAAAAGCATGTTGATTGTGAGTGAGAAAAATGAAGTTTCTGGATTAGCAGTTAGTGACTCGGAATTATATGTTGCAATTCGCGATGAGAATTTAGTGCGTGTGTACGATACACAGACATTAAAACAAGTTCGTAGTTTCGCAGCTAAGAGTCCAACAAAAATTGCGGTTGACCAGCAGAAAACTTTGTGGATTATGCAACATCCCAAGGGCGCAAACTCTAACATATTGCGCTATACAAAACAAGGAAATCTTCTACCGCAAGTAATAAATAATGTCCCCAAAGCGAATGCGATTGCGGTAGATAGCCAAAATAGATTATTAATTGCAGATAATGGTCAAAATCAGCAAATTTTAATCTATAACATTAAAAACCAACCAGTTAAAGTTGGTACATTTGGAGTCAAAGGTGGTGTTTATGCAGGAAAACCTGGAGAAATTGGAGATTTAAAGTTTTACGGAATTACTGGTGTTGGTGCTGATGTGAGTGGAAATATCTACGTTAACAGCAGTGGTTTCAACCAAGGTGACAACACACAGCAAGTCAAGACTGGTACTGACATCAGAAAATTTTCACCGTCGGGTGTCATGCAGTGGCGTGTTGTTGGTTTACCATTTGTAGATAACGCTGATGCTGACCCAAAATTTGATGGCGTACATGTGTATACAATGCATGACCATTACGTGATGGATTATAGCAAGTCTGCTGGTAAGCAATGGAATTATAAAGGTTATACTTTAAATCCCTTCAAATACCCTCAAGATATACGCTTACGTGTTGCCCACGGTTCAGTATTTTTCCGTCGTATTCAAGGTAAACCTTTTGTCTACTACACTGATATGTTTGGTGGGTTTCTCCATGCATATCGCTTCAATCCTGCCACGGATGGCGAAGTTGCTATTCCATCAGCAATGTTTCAAGGAACACCTACAAATCAAGACGAAAAAGTAAAGCCAGATAGTTGGCCCCCTAACCAACCACAAATTGGAGATTGGATATGGCAAGATAAAAACGGTAATGGCGCCTTTGATAAAGGTGAGTTTGATGCAAGTAAGCGTGATTATCCTTATCAAGGTGGATGGTGGGTAGATAGCAAAGGTGACGTGTGGAAAACTTTACGGATACCTGAAGGAATTCGGCATTTTCCTTTGCAAGGTCTTGATGCCAAGGGGAATCCTATCTACACTTACAGTTCGATGAAAAAATTTGCGACTCCAGAGATTATCAAAGATATTCGTCGAATCCAGTATTTTCCTGATACCGATACAATGTACTTGTCTGGCTTCACAGAAAAATACCCTGCTGCTTACGATGATGGCAAAGCATTCGGGAGTGAAATCATCCGCTACGATAATTGGAGTAAGGGAAACCGCAAAGAACGCTGGCGAATTGGCGTTCCTTATGATACTAAAGCTAATCCCGAAGTTCTCACAGCCTCGATGGATATAGCTGGTGATTACGTATTTTTTGTGACAGTTAAGCAGGCTGAAGTATATGTATATAACAAAACGACTGGAACTTTTGTTACTAAGTTCAAGCCGGGTCCAGAAGTTGCAAATGAAAGCGGTTGGATTGATATTCCTTATGGTATTAGAGCATTCCGCCGCGCTAATGGTGAATATTTAGTTTTTGTCGAAGAAGATGCGAAAGCTAAAGTAATTATGTATCAGTTACCTAAGAAAATTCAGCCAATGAAGGCATCTTTAAGGTGATTTGTAAGGTGGGCACTGCCCACCTTACATATAGACAGTTTATTTTTGATACGGAAAACCATTAGCAATTTGTGAAGAGTTATATTTCTTAGCTGCCATTGCTATTCCCATAAATCCCCACAACGTTATGCCTGATAGTCCAAGCATCAAACTACTAAAAATCATTTGAAAGAATATTGCTAGACTAATTGAACGCGCGGTACAAGCGAATGAGTCTTTACGATTTTCTGAACCTAAAAAGCTGTTATATAAAATGAATATCATGGCGCCTAGGTATGGAATGGCGCCAAACCAACCGAGTGCAAAAAAAGTATCTAAAATGCCACTATCGAGAACGATATTCACTAACTTACCATCTTTATCTATTACCCATGTGCCACCAATGCCTTGACCAAATACAGAAGACAGCGCAATACCTAATTTACGGTCGTAAGTATTTGAACGGTCGTTAAAACTTTGGTCTTTTTCAATGTTATTTATAGATTCTATACGCTCAGTTATTACTTTCCCAAATGGTTCGATTGTTGCAAGTGGGACAACGCAAAGCGCTAGTATAATTGCTGTGACTGCAAGTCGCATTTGTAACTTAGGTCTGAGATTTGTTATTAAACTAACTACCCCAACTACCCAACCACCCCATGCTGAACGTACTACAGTTAATAGAAATGATATGTAGCCTACAATTGATGCAGCAAAACCAATCGGGCGAACATTATTAAGCAATATTAATAAACCCACCATCATTATGTTCGCAAATGGGCCTGGAGAGTGCATTGTACTCCAAACACGAATTCCTAATGGTTTGGGATTTCCCATCGTAGTCAGTTTGGTTTGAATTAACCAAAATTTATCCCATTCAGGTGCCACTAAATATTGATATATTCCATATGCGCCAGTTATTAGCACACACCAAAGAAATACTGTTTGAATATTTTGGCGGTATGAAGGATAATCACGCCACTTTACAAATACGTGGAATCCATAAAGAACTGGCACCAACCAGTCGAGTGCTGTACGAAATACTACTACTTTATCGTAACTTATTAATCCAACTGCCATCCCATAAAATACTGACATAATTGCCACAACAAACGGAAAGCCACCTATACGTAGTGACCTGGGCAATTCTTTAACAAATGTCCAAAAAGTAATTAATGTAACTAAGTATGGTGTAATTAAAATAAAGCCGTTGGTGTCCCAACCGCTTTTATAATCAATTAGGCGCCTAATTATAGCAATAAGAAACCATAACCACCAATTAAAACCAATGTAAAGTGCTGGATATCTAAGGTAAAGAAAAATACCAACACATAGGGAAAAGATTGGAAAAGCCTGTCTTAATAAGCTTGCGGCGCCGAAATAGCAAGCTATAGAAAACACTATTAGTGAACCGATTGCAAGCCATGCGAACAATGGTGAATGTTCTTTCGGAGCATGTTGTTGGTACGGATAAGATAATAACGATTGGTCGTTCATTGCAAATCACCCACACTCAACATTTTTAACTGAGTTTATTTTTTCAGGTTGCACTATGAGCCATGTTTGCCAACCCTGCCATCGTCCTTTTAGTGATGCTACGAATTTCTTTAATGCTAAAGTATTTTCACTCTTGAAGAATCTGACAACCTGTACTATTCCATATGCATCTCTTGTTCCCACTAGCACAGCCCATAAAATATATATTAACCGTTTGATGGGTTGTAAATATTCCAGTAGAATAAGAGTCTCGTTATGTGCCAAATTAATTACAGCAACCTCATTAAATATACCGCGCTTATCTTCATCAAAACGCTGTGCTGGGTAGTGGTTTACTGCTACTTTTGGGTCATAAATTAACTTCCAACCTGCTTTTTGCACCGATAAACTAAATGCTAAGTCATTATGTACCTGGGCGCCTGTTCCTCGTAACCGCGTATCGAAGCGAACATTTTTAAGCGCGCTTCGACGATAGCTCATATTCGCACCTTTGAGAATATCCACTTCGCGTGCTTCACCAATACCGACATGATGTTCACCAATCATTCGTCCAAACCATTGCACTTTACCTACAATTTGCTTGGCGCCGGAAACTAGTTTGTCTCCTTCGTAGATCCAGTCACGTCCACCCACTCCACCAATACAACTATCATTTAGAAAGTAGTTTTCGATACGGGCAAGCCAATCACGATGTGGCATTGCATCATCATCGGTAATGGCAATAATATCTCCAGAAGCTTGATCTAGAGCTGCATTCAAAGCAGCCACTTGCCCTGGAACACTTACTTTACAAATTGTTAGTGGCAGCGATTTCTGATCGAATGTTTTTATGAACTCCCAAGTGTCAGTATCAATGTCTCGAACTACTACCATGACTTCATCCGCAATGCGCGTTTGCTCCTGCAATGCTTCAAGGCACTGAGACAAGTCTTGCGGACGACGATAAGTTGGGACGATAACAGTTAAATACATTGTTTATTTTGATAGTAATAATTTAGATAATTATGTTGAATTTACATAATTATTTTTAGATTTTTATGCATCTAATAATCGGTCGGTCCATGTTTGTGGTATATAACTTAACATAAATGCAGCTAATGTTCGGGTATTAAATTTTTGCTTACTAAGAGCGCATTTAAGATAAAAGCGCGCTTGGACAAGTTGCTTACTTCGCATCAAGCCAATCCCCAAAGTTGTCTGAGCGTGCAACCATTTCTGCTCGAAGTATGGATGGAATTCAGCTAGATTTTGGTCTTGAAGAAACTTCCCATAGCAAAATATTTCCGACTTTGCTTTACGAATTTTGCCTTCTAAATTGCGACCTCCACTTTGCATTGTGTCAGTTTGTTCGTGTTCACGGTAGCGGGTTAAGCGTTCTGGGTAATAATATGCTCCTTTACCAGTACGACAACATACATACGCGAGGTATACATCCCACATTCCAGCGATATCTAAAGAAAACTCGTGCCAATCTACAATTTCTCTTCTAATTACAGCAGCAATTGCCGGTGATACTGACTGATGAACAAGTGCATGTAAAGCAAATGGTTGATAAATTCCTTGCTTGAGGTTATGACGTTTGTAAGCGCGTGTACATTCTTCTGTCTTCTGCATATCGATTTCACCTGAAGCATTCATCATGTAGTGGTCGCAAAAAGCTAAAGCTACGTTAGAATTTCCTTCAAGTAGGGGAACCATTTTTGCTAAATAATCTGGCTCCCACATGTCATCATCGAGTAAGCTAGCGACGTACTTACCGCGCGCTAATTTAAATGCCTTAATGGTGTTTGGCAGCATTCCCAAGTTGCTGGAATTACGATAAAAGCGAATTCTAGGGTCATTAAACGACTCGACGATTGCTTGGGGACTTTCTGGGCTACAATTGTCAGAGACGATTATTTCAATATTTCTATATGTTTGATTGACAGCACTTGTGAGAGCTTGCTTTAGATACTCTGGTCGGTTGTAAGTGGGAGTAATGACGCTTACTAAAGGCTGCTGAACTGAGTTTTTCCGCATTTGAGTTGTAATTTGATATTCTAAAAAATTGAAAAAATACTCAAAATTTATTAACGATTAGGAAAAGCGAAAGTCCCTTTTGTATAATGATTTGCATTAGGGTGACCAACGCTTTTTAGAAAACGTATAGCAGTAGCAACTGGGCTGTAATGCTCTAGTGCCCAAAGTTTTCCTTGTATCGAAACTTTTTCTAGTATTTCTGGTTCATCTCGTATTCTAGTTATAGCTTCATCTACGTTATCTAAGTCAATACCAATATAATGGCGCCAGTTTTCTGGCATTACAGGTAATTGAAAGCCGTATTTTTCAAAGTCAACGTGAAATGTTGCACAACCACTAGCAAGTGATTCCCACAATCGCCAACTATCCCACTGAATAATTCGATTGGACTTCAAGCCTAATTGACTATAACCAGCCTTGAATGCACGACTAATAAGACTTGCTGGGTCTTTGGGAAATGCAGGAATGAAGAAACCACCAAAGGTAGCACATGCAGCCGAATTTTTTAATCTTTGATAATAATTTGGATTATGGCGCCTTCCCGTTCGCTGCCATAACCAATAATCATAAGGATTTATCGGGTGATTAGTATCGGTCGATTTATCTAAAGATATAATTTTTTCTAATTTACCAACTACTTCTTTCTCAACCGTTTTTCTAACTGAATGAGCAAAGTGGATATTGTGCCTAAAGTTAATTAAGAGCTTTCTTTGTCTATCTTTAAACTTTGGACTATTGCTAGTAGCTTTAACAATACGTTCTGATAGTCCAAAAGCCCAAGGATAAACATTAGATGGAAACTTTAATTTGCTGTTGAAATGAGTTTTAAAAGCAAAATCAACTTTTCGATATTCAGGTTTGGATGAAAAAGTTTTACCTCCATCACAGTCATCGAGAGATGCTGTAATGTATTTACGGTTCTTATGAAATAATTGTTCCGGAGTAATGAAGTTTTCAGCAAATATGTCACCAAATACTACTATAGAACAGTCTTCATGGCTAATCAAGGCGTTTTTACGGAATAAAAAGTCCCCTGAACCCGGAGACAGGCGCCAGTATGAATTATTGGCATAAACTTCCATACCTAGTGTTTTTAATCCTTCGGCTAAAGCTATCAATAGGTGTGGATAACCAACACGTTCGGCAGGCGTTGACAAATCAGGCTCCGAACCTATATAAAAATAAACTCTTTGATTGAAATCAGCCATATATAACCTTAAATTTAATTAGTATGCAGCTACATTTAGATATATAAAGCTAACTATCTACGTATATTTTTATTCGCAGTTACTAGCTAATCATACCTGTCCCATGCTGCATTTTGTGATATTTCCATAGGGCGCCTTGTTGGTCGAGTAGTTCTTGATACCGTCCCTGCTCTACAATACGTCCCTTTTCCATCACCACGACTTTATCAGCTTTCGCAATAGTTGAAAGTCTATGTGCAATAGCAATTACAGTTCGACCAACGGAAAGCTGTTCTAGCGATTCTTGAATAAGTCGCTCTGAAACAGCATCTAATGCACTAGTCGCTTCGTCCAAAATCAGAATCTCTGGGTCACGTAACAATGCACGGGCAATTGCAAGACGTTGCCGTTGTCCTCCAGATATATTTACACCTCGGTCTCCTAACTGAGTATCAAAACCTTGAGGCATTTTCTCAATAAATTCTATTGCATTTGCCTGCCGAGCAGCTTCTCTAATTTCTGCTTCTGTTGCGTTTAGTGTTCCATAAGCAATATTCTCCCAAACGGTCGCGTTGAAAATAAACGTGTCTTGACTAACTACAGCGATTTTGCTACGCAGTGAGTTAATTTCAAACAACCGTATGTCAATTCCATCAATAAAAATTTGACCTTCGGTTGGGTCATAAAAGCGTGGTATCAAATCAGCTAATGTGGTTTTACCCGCTCCTGAACCTCCTACTAATGCCGTCGTTTTTCCTCGTTCGATTGATAACTTAATATTATGCAACACTCGATTTTCTTCGTCGTAGCCAAAATCTACAGAAACAAAATCAATAGAACGTTTTAATCCTTGGAACTCAATCGAACCATTTTGAAAATAAACTTTATCATCTGTTCTAATTAAATTCTTTATAGTTTCTGTAGTACCGTGCAACGTACTTAAAAATGCCAAGGTTCCATTGATATCTTGAACGTTAGGAACTAGACGTGCTAATACAAACAAAAATCCTAATAAAGCTGAGACTTGAATTTTTCCAGGTACAACAAACTGTGTGTACCCTAACATAATTAGTCCAACCAAAACAGTACTAGCAACTCCATCGGCGGCAGGCTTGACCATTGACCAAGCAACGGTTATTTTTTTGCCAGCCTTAACTACATCATCACTGGCATTATAAAAACGTTCGCGTTCCAAATTATGGGTAGCAAATGCATGAACAGTCCGAATTCCATTAATAAATTCTACTGCTCTTGATGTATATCTACCACTGGCTGCCGAAGTTTCAAAGCTTAACTCTCTAACGCGCCTATTTAACGTTGATAAAGCAACGGCAATTAGGCTAAATAAAAGTATTGAAGTAATTGTCATCTCCCACGATATCCAAAGTATCGACATCGCATATATTGCTAATGTCATGGCTCTGGTCATCAAAAACGAAGCACTGCTAAAGCCATTTTTGATTTTTTCAATTTCTGTGGTGAGTATATTTATTAGTTCCCCAGAACGGGTTTTACTAAAATAACTAAGTGGAAATGCCTGTAACTGCTCAAAAATTTGTTTGCGTAAGCGGTCAGCAAGCAAGAACTGTGCAAATTCAGTATATATTGCTGTTAAGTAATTAAATCCTGCCCGCATCCAGGTGCTTAATGCAATCAGTATACATACTCTAATTAATCTATTAGTTGGCGATTCGTGAAGTCCTAAAATTAAATCGTCAAACCATCCTAGTCCAGTTTGTAAGGGTTGAGAGTTTGGCAATAATGTTTGTAAAAAAGATATAAGTAATCCAATTCCTAACCCTTCCATTAATGCCGCACAAAAAGAACAAACTACAGCTAAAATTGCTATCTTGCGAAAGTGCTTAAACTCACGCAATATTAAATAGTTATTTTGCCAAAATTTACTAGCTTTAAACCAAATATTTAACTTACTTCGTTTCGATTTAGATGCTTGGTTATTCATAAATTTAATAATTATTCCCAAAATTAGACGCACTGTTTCTATTCGGATGTAGTATTTTCATAAATAAATCAAGGCAATAGTTTACACTAAATACCTTGATTTTAGCTATAGAGGTTGGCTATCTAAATGCAGTAGTTTTGATTCTGATGCGGTTTGCCACAAACCTGCAATTCCTGGAGCTTTGTTAAGTTGCCTTAATTTTTCTGGATTGAATTTTACGGCATCTTCTAACTTAATAGACTGGCGCCCAAACAGATTAATTTCACCACGCAATATGTTTAGCAATAGAGGTATGTTATCTAATCCGTATTTACGCATCAAGTTACCAATTAATGTATAATTTGTGTCTAAGGTATTAAGTAAATTATTTTGGTAACAGAAATCGTCAACTACATTTTTATTGATAGCAGTTGTGCGGAACTTAACGACTTGAAATAATTTGCCTCGCTTCCCAACATACCACTCACGTGTAAATAAGGAACCAGGTGAATAAACACGCATTAATATAGTTAGTCCTAATGCAACCGGACTCAATACCATTAAAAGAATGAACGCGACAATCCAGTTAAGAATAACTTGACACCATTCCCAAGGGTTTCGCTTTGATGTTTCAAGTGATGGGATACTTAAGTATATAGATTTGCCTGCGGCACTCGTTGCATCGGCCCATAATTTGACTTTTGAAAAACCCAGTTCTGGGTCTATCAATACTAAATTTACGGGGGAGTGTTCAAGACACTCAACTAAAGATTCTTTGTTATTTGTCGCTGGCAAGTAAGGTTGCTTTTGCTGTCCAACAGGTCTTACTAGTAACTTACCACGGCGCCAAGTAAGTGTACAGTAAGGTGAGTTCTTCTGTTGCTCAAGACTAGCTTCGGTAAAACTATTTTCTAAATTCCGAATAGTAGATATTGTCATAACGATTTTTTTAATCGTGGTAGGTTGTTGTGATAAGGCAAGTGGTGCCAACGAGGCGCCAGTTGCAGAAGAGTGCAAACTGAGAAACTACCAAAAACCACAGGTGCTAAAGTGAGAGATGATTAAAACAACCTCTTAGAACCACATTATTAAAGCATTTTATAAATAGGTATATATCGAATAAGTATGTATAAAATGCGAATACAAAAATTTTAGATAATTCTAGTCAGTTCGCTCTTATTGTTTCTTGAGTAGATTTAATCTCTAGTATATAATAATCCGTAGAGATAACTAGATTACAAACCAATTCTTCATTTATTCTTTAAACATATAGGGGCTTTTCGCCTTATTTATTAAGCTATGATGAACTCTTTTTTCGCTTCATCATATTTACTTAAGTAATTCTATTATTCTAGCATAGCAAAATAATATGACCATTGAAATGTTAGTTGTCTATATGGTAATTTAAGCGGATATTTACAATTCCTATATCAAATATCTAGTTTTCTAGTTATTTTTTAATATTCAGAAACCGGGTTTCTAGGGTTTATAAAAAATAAGAGAGACTAAACATGTTTAGTCTCTACATTTATATAAAATATTTTGTTTGCTTTTGTTTAATTGTCTTCGCCTGGTTTTAAAGCTAAACGCTGTTGTTGTTGAGTGGCATATGGAATGTATGTAGCTGCGGTACTCGATACGCCATTTGCGACAACCCCAATCAAATTCAATCTGTTTAACATTGCTGTTGCTTGGGTAAGTTGAGTGCGAGTGACTCGACCGATACTTGCTACCATAACGGTGCTGCGGCAGGCAGAACCAGCTAGTAAAGCATCGACTAACCCCAAAACTGGTGGTGCATCAACAAGTACTAAGTCGTAGTTTGCCTCAAATGCTGCCATTAATTGTTTCATTCGAGGTGAACTTAAAAGGTGAGCTGGGTCTGCTGGTGCCGGACCTGCGGTTAAAATATCAATGTACGATGAACCTGATGTTTGGATGCTGATTTGCGATGGTAAGTCTACGTCGCTTGCAAGTAAACTTGAAAGTCCTTGCTCGTTGGGTAAATTAAGCTGTTTGTGTAATGTTGGCTCGCGCAAATTCGCATCTATTAATAATACTCGTTTGTGCAAACGCGCGGCGCTCATTGCCAAGCCTAATGACAGTGCTGACTTTCCATCATCGGGTAGCGCGGAAGTTACCATCAATGATTTGAGTGCTGCAACAGTGTTCAAAAGTTCGATATTCTTGAATATTAAATCTAATGATTCCCAACGTGGAGGTGATTGTAATACTTGAATTGTCCAAGGTGACAAAACTTCTGGTTTGCCAAAGGGCAACTTAATAACAGATTCTCTGTTCTTGGCTGCTGGAAGCTTGGGTGTTGTACCTAATAAAGGTAAAGCGATTTGCTTTTCTAATTCGGCTGTAGTATGTACCGAATCATCAGAAGCTTCACGAACTGCTGCCGCAATTCCTCCTAAAATTAATCCTACAACTCCACCCAACAATAAATTTTGTTGCATGAACGGACCCATAAAGGCGCCTAGTTGTGGTTTTTCTACTACTTTCCAGTCAAATTGACCTTTATCAAGCTCTTGCCGCACTTGCTGTTCGGCTTTTAATAGTTGGTTGTAACGTTCACGGTTCAGTTGTACCAGGGGTTGCAAACGGTTGTATTCAGCTAAAAGTGCTGGGAACCGCTTTAAATCGTTACGTAATTGCTGCTCTTTTTCACCAAGGCTTTGATAACGCGCTTGTAAACCTAGTATATCCGTTTGAGATTCAACTAATTTAGATGCTAAGTTTAGGTCTATTTGACTGTCGTTACCTTGAGAGCGAAGATTTTGTGGGTCAAGGTTAACTGCACTTGCGTTTCCTCCTAAAGTTGAGCCAACCTCTTGCTGTAAAAGCTGCTGTTGTTGCTGCCTTTGCTCGATTAGTTTTCTAACGTTTGGAGCTTCGTCTGTATATACTAGTCGCTCTTTTGCAAGTGCTAAATCGGTTTTTTGAATTTCGTTTAGCATTGCTTGATAACGAGTAGACTGACTCAACCGTGCAGAAACAAGAGCGTTTTGAGGTGTCCGCTTGAGTTGTTGTTGCAAAGACTCGTAACGCGCAACAGCTTCTTGATACTGCGCGCGAATGTTACGTCCGTCTTGCTGAATACTTGTTAAAGATTGTTCCAGAGTTTTGACTTCAGATTCTGGGTCAGTCAAATTTTGAGTTTTGCGGAACCTTAAAAGCCTGCTTTCCGAATCAGCTAGTTCTTTACGGACTTTTTCTAACTGTTCGTTGATTACTTTTAAACCTCTCTTCAAACGGTCTTTTTGCTGCTCTTTATTATAATCAAGATACACTTTTTGCAGCACTTCTAAAACGCGCTGTGTTTTAATTTTATCTTTATCACTGTATTCTATCTGAAAAATTTTCGTGGCAAGGTTATCATCTTTTTCCTTGACTTGAGAAAGCACTAAAGCTTTTCTAATATCTCCAATAGTAATACCTGGATATTCACGGTCTAATTCTTTCGCAGCTTTTTCAATATGCTCGGAATTTCGCATCAAATTAAGCTGTGTTGCAGTATCTACCTGAACACTGGGGTCTGTAAATTGGTTTTCTTGTGTTTGTGTGCCACCACCTTGTGGCGTTTTTCCTTGATAGTTTGGTTCGACCAAAAATTGCATCGAACTTTTATAAGTAGGTGATGCGTTTTTGGTGATAAAAGCAGTAATGGCTAGCGATGATAAAAACACCGCTAAAAACCAAGGAAGTCTGCGAATTAAAACCGCTAACAACTGCCCATATCCTGGGTCATTATTGTCAGGAGGTGGTGAATTGAAAATTGGATTAACTGTGGTCTGTATCACGTTTGCTTCCCCTCAGCGAACAAATCAATTAAATACAATTAGATAATTGATACGAACATGCTTGGTCGATAACTTTTTCGACCTTGCTAAAAAACGCTTGTTCTGAAAAATTAGACACCGCGTGTTCACGGATATCTTCGTAGTCCCAATAGATTTCCCTGGATTCTAAAAGCGCTGTTTGTAAGGACTCTGGCGTTTGCCGTTTAAAGAATACACCTGTTTTACCTGGTACTTGAGTATCTAATACTCCACCAGCACCAAAAGCAATTACAGGAGTTCCGCTAGCATTCGCTTCGACTGGAACTAATCCATAATCCTCTAATGCTGCAACGATAACCGATTTTGCGTTGGCAAACAACTGAGTGCGTTGTACATCGGTAACGTGTCCGACAAACTCAATATTTGAGAGCGCTTTCGATTTTAACCTCTCCCGCTCTGGACCGTTGCCTGATATCAACAGGCGCCATCCTAACCAGTTAAAGGCTTCGACTATTATATCAAGGCGCTTGTAGCTAATCATCCTGGCTGAAGCAAGATAGTAATCATCTTTACTATTCGAGAACAGAAACTTGCCTGTGTCGATTGGATAATTGATGACTATTGCTCTTTTTCCGTAGATGCTTTGAATTCGACGAGCTACTACACTCGAATTCGCTATATAAAGGTCTGGTTCTTGTGCGTATGTCAAGTCAACACGACGCATCATGTCAAAAATTTGTTCGATTATTGGGGCAAAATACCGATAATCACCATACTCACGTAAATAAGTTTCGGTATCCCACAAAAATCTGGTGACGTTATGGCAAAAGCAAACATGACGCGCTCCTGGTCTTTTACGAACTGCTTTTGCAAAACTTGTACTACTACTAATAATTAAATCGTATGATTCTAAATCTAAAGAACGAAATGCTGGAAAATATAAAGGCGCCATAAGTCGAAAGTATTTTGCGGCACCAGGAATATTTTGTAAAAAAGTCGTGTTAACAACTCTAGAACCCAGGTCTATCGTTTGTTCGCGGTCATATACAGAAGTAAAAATATCGGCTTCTGGATAGCGTTTACACAGTAACTCAAACACACGCTCTGCCCCACCGCACTGGGTCAAGTAGTCATGGACAAGAGCAATTTTCATAATATTTCCCTGATATTTGTATAATTTGTGTTTTGATTAATATCACAAAGTCTGAAACAATACATACATTTGATAGCGCTTTTATACGTTTAATTGATTAATAAGATTACTCAAGCATTTTTTGTATACAATATTCAATACTATATTTAATAAATGCCTTGTAAAGATTGTATAAATTTATCAATTAGAATTTTACATGTTTTAGTACAAGCATAAACTTTCCTTGTTTAATAAAAGTTTTTAATAAAGATACGGTTATGGGTTTGTGTTGGGTTACGCGAAGCGCGTAACCCAACCGGAGTTATCCCAAAAGACGTTTAGTAAATAGCTGTTTAATTATCATATGGGTACTTCAAGTATTTGAGGCTGCTCTTTGCAATATTTTTACAGACATTTCAAACTTAGACTACCAAATGTAAAAATTTGCTATTACTGCATAAAATCAACGCGAATTACATGAGACTACTATCCAACTGCTGCCATTGCTTTCATTGGAGCAAAATATGCATCTTGTTCCGCACGCAGTTTGTCGCAAAGTCTACCACTGGGCAATTCCACGTCATCGTAAGTCAATACTTGGTCTTTAGCGATATCACGCTTGAGACGACATCCTTCTGCTAAACCCATTGGTAATAGTTTCTGCTGTTGAGTAATGTCCGAATTTTCGCACTGCCCGTATGTCATGTAATAACCGATACCATCTAGTGTTTCACCTGCTTTCAGGTCAATTTTCGCGGTGGTAACAACATCGACAAGTGGTTTTCCTTGCGGCGCCAATATATAGTCACCGAAAAGAACAACACGCGCAACAGAGAGCGGAACTTCAAAGTGACAAAGGTGATAAGGTGTGTAGAAACTGTAAAGTGGTCCCTCACCCAATTTATAAAGGTTTAAGTAATGTTGCTGTTTTGGGTCATCATGTGAACCAAACACAAATACACCTGGCCCAGGTTTGGCGCCAACAACATAGTCAACGATGCCTCCCAATTCTTTGAGTTGGTCAACATCATACATATTCGTCATTTCATCGACGTGACCAGTGAAGTCATAACCAAACATTCCTCGCTTGGCAACTTTCATTCCTGTGGCATTAGCAACAATAGCTTGCTCGAATGAGATTTTGGTTCCATCAGCAAAGCTTGTCACCATGCTGGGTTTTTGACCCCAGCGTTTCGCAAAAGCTTCTTGAGTAGTTGGGTTACGATATGGGTCTTGCAAACCTTTGATGTTGCCGCACAATAAAGGAGTTAAGCCGATACTTTTAACAAAACGGTATAAATTTAGTTGTACTCCCGGTTGATCCCCGTCGCAAGCTGTTAGAATAACACCAGCTTTATCAGCGTAAACTTTTAAAATCGCGCCAATAGTTCCATCGAGTTCGGCATTCATCATCACTACATGCTTATGATTTGCTATTGCTTCCATAACTATATGGGCGCCAAATTCGACGGCGCCAGTTACTTCAATAAGCGCATCAATTCCTTCAGCACGACACAATAACATCGCGTCTTCGGTAACTGCATAACTACCACGTGCAATAGTGTCTTCTAATTCGGTTACAGTTGTTACTGTTTGAAAATTTTCAATTCCCGCTTCTGAATACGCGCGCTTGGCTGCATCAAGATTACGGTTTGAAATTGCCACCAATTCCATACCCGGAACTGAGTTAGCAATTTGATTTGCTATTCCTCTTCCCATAAATCCGGCGCCAATCATTGCGACTTTGACCGGATTACCAGCTTCTTGACGTGCTTTTAATGCGGTATCAATAATTATCATGTTCAATTACTCCGTTTATTGTGAAATTAATATTGCGTTTACCCAGCTATGGCACTTGCTAGTTGTTTATCAACGTTTGTAGTCAATTCTTTTGTACTCCGATTTTTGATAATGTCCAGTACTGCATTGCGGTAAGAGTAAGCAAAACATTCTTTAGTATGATTATTTCTGGCGTATTCCCATGCTTTGCGTGACATGGTTTTGAGTTCTTCTGTTGGTCGATTGGATACGAACTGAATGGCTGCTTGAATATTTTGAATTGAGCAATCTTTAAGAATTACTCCAAAATCATACACGTTGGCGCCTGTTTCGTAGCTAAGAACCGGATATACTCAAGTCGAGCGTTAATTTTCCGAGACACTAAAGAGAACAAATTACTAACTTTATTCGTTATTCTTAACATTTCCTACCCCTGATTGACTTATTGCATGAACTCTAGTAATTAACTCTCTTGTGGGATGCCTACCACAAGAAATTCTTTATTGGGACACTAACTAAACTGTGCCACCTACAACTGTGGCGCGTAAAAGAGGCCAATTCATATCCTTCTCGGAAATTTCAGTAACTTCAAGCGGCCATTGAATATTGAAAAAGGGGTCATTGTAACGTAAACCGCGCTCGTACCCAGGAGTATAAAATTCTCCAACTTGGTAGACAACTTCTGCATCATCGGTAAGTGCTTGATAACCATGAGCAAACATTTCTGGAACATACAACGCACGTCGGTTATCTGCGCTTAGTTCCACGCCAAAATGCTGTAAAAACGTTGGGGACTCTGGACGCATGTCAATAATCACATCGTAGATAGCACCTTTTGTACACCGTATTAACTTGGTTTCTGCTGCTGGTGCGATTTGATAATGCATTCCCCGTAACGTTCCTTTTTTATAGTTGTAGGATAAGTTACACTGAGCAACAACAGGCTTCAAGCCGTGCTGTTCAAATTCTTTTCCACAGAATGTGCGAGCAAAAAAGCCACGATGGTCGTGCTTTTCTTCTAGGTCAACAACGAAGGCGCCTTGTAGCTCGGTTTCTTTCAAAATCATAAAAAAATATTACCTCAAAGTGATATGTTCTTCAGTACTATTACTCATTTATTAGAAACCTGGTTTCTACGCAAAATCATCGTTTTTATTACAATATTCAACTAAGAAACCCGGTTTCTATTGGATGTAAAGTTTTATCGACTTGTTTGTTAAGCTTCATTAAATCAAATGCTGATACTGCTACTAAACGCCAAAAAGGAATCACTATTTGAAGCGTGTAGAGAGGCCATCTACGTAAGGCGCCTAACAGTACTTTTAAATTTGCTTCTCTAAACGAGTTGTAGTAAGTGAAGCACTGAAGTGCTTACAACGAGTGCTTATTCATAACTTACTACAAACATATTACGACCTTATAACGAACTGATTACAACCGTGTTACAAAGTTTTGAAATTAGCTGTTTTTTGCCCAGAAAAAGTCTTGATCAATTTGAGCCGTCCGAATCAAATACTCAAGCTGTTTTAATCTAGTAAATCCTCTTGAAGTAAAAGTTTCTTCGGTCATGTCAATACGTTGAAATAAATCGTATAATTGCTCGGCGCCGCGTTGAGCGTTCCAATCGCATTTGAAACCAGGTAAAACAGTATTAATTTTATCGAACGACACACGGTAGCTACGATTATCGGCGCCATTATCACCAAAGCTCAATTTACAACCTTTAAAGACATCGGCGATGATTTCAGCAATTTCTTTAACGCGGTAATTGTTAGAGGTATCACCAACATTAAATATTTGGTTGTGAACAATATCGCGAGGTGCTTCAAGCGCGCAAACAATTGCTTTACAAATATCAAGAGCATGAACCAGTGGGCGCCAAGGAGTACCATCACTGGTCATCTTAATTTCTTTAGTTGTCCATGCCAGTCCTGACAAGTTGTTCAATACAATGTCAAACCGCATCCGAGGTGAGGCGCCGAAAGCTGTTGCATTCCGCATGAATGTTGGCGAAAAGTCGTCTGAAGCCATTGGCGCCAAATCATGCTCAACTAAAGTTTTGCACTCAGCATAAGCAGTTTGAGGATTAACTGGAGACTCTTCGGTTACATCTCCTGCTGTCGCCACTCCGTAAACACTACATGAAGACATGTAAACAAAACGGCGTATACCAGCATCTTTTGCCAACTTGGCAAGACGTACCGAGCCTTTATGGTTAATATCGTAAGTTATGTTAGGTGCAAGTTGGCCTGCTGGGTCATTCGATAGTTCCGCCATGTGAACAATTGCTTCAACCCCTTCTAAATCTTCGGCGGTAATATGGCGAATATCTTTGTTAAGGGTTTTAGCGGTAATCTCTGTACCGTTATATAACCAGCCAACTTTGTAGTAGCCAGTATCTACTCCGAGAACTTCGTGTCCACGTTCATGAAGCAGAGCAGGAAGTAAAGACCCTAAATAACCTTCGGTGCCTGTGACAAGTACTTTCATGTTCGGTTGATTCCTTATTAGTAGTAAGAGTAATAAATGTTTATGCTGTGACTGCTGCGGTTAAATGAGACTGTTCGGGAATTTGAGCAACAATTGCTTTTCCAATTTCGAGTGAAGATGTAGCAGCAGGTGAAGGAGCATTACATACATTGATACTGTTTTGACCATGAATAATCAAAAAGTCATCCACAAGTTTGCCGTCATCCATTAATGCTTGTGCGCGTACACCTGCATGAGTTGGAATTACGTCAGAAGCCTGAACTTCTGGGATAAGTTGCTGTAAGCTTTTTACAAACGCTGCTTTGCTAAAAGAACGAATGATTTCTTTAATACCCTCATCGGCATGTTTTGCTGCAAGTTTCCAGAAACCTGGATAAGTCATAACCTCAGCAAAATCTCTTAAATCAAAGTCAGTTTTGGTGTAGCCTTCGCGCTTGAGACTAAGAACTGCGTTCGGTCCTGCGTGAACACTGTTGTCAATCATACGTGTAAAGTGTACACCCAAAAACGGAAAATCTGGATTTGGGACGGGATAGATTAAAGTCTTGACTAAATACCGCTTTTCTGGAACAAGTTCATAATATTCACCACGGAAAGGTACTATTTTCGCTTTCGGGTCAACATTATTGAGTTTGGCAATACGGTCACTATGTAATCCCGCACAGTTAATTACAAACTTTGTCTCAAAGTTTCCGTTGTTAGTTTCAAGTACCTGATTTTGACCACTGGGTACAATCCGTAACACCTTAGTATTAAGTCGCAAATCTCCACCTTGCTTTTGGATGATTTCAGCGTACTTTAAACAAACTTGCTTGTAATTTACTATACCCGTGGAGTAAACACGAATTCCGCCCACACTCTTAACATGAGGCTCAACTTCTTTAACTTCTTCTGGGGTAATTCGCTTTACCTTAATACCATTTTCTAAACCACGGTTGTAGAGGTTTTCGAGACGAGGCAGTTCTTGTTCATTTGTAGCAACTATGACTTTACCACAAACCTCGTGGTCGATATTATGTTCTTGGCAGAATTGCACCATCGAAGTGGCGCCATCGCGACAAAACTTAGCTTTGAAACTTCCTGGTTTGTAGTAGACACCAGAGTGAATAACACCGCTATTGTTTCCTGTTTGGTGGAATGCCCAGGTGCTTTCCTTCTCAAGAACCAAAATTTGAGCATCGGGATAACGTTTCCCTAAAGTCATTGCGGTAGAAAGACCGACAATGCCCCCACCGATAATAGCAAAATCGTACATTGATATAACCCTGTAACTAAAATAAAGTGAAAAGAGTTAGGTGTTAAGAGTTAGGTGTTAGGAGTTAGGAGTTGGGAGTTGGGAGTTTTTATTGTGTTTTGTATTAAGAACAAGGTTTAAACAATAAACTCATGTAGCTACAAATGTTTTATTGCAGATTCTGCATCTCATAACTCATAACTAAATATGATTACCAGGCTTTCCAAGGCGCCTTGTTTTTATTCCATAAATCTTCAAGGTAGTTGCGGTCGCGTAAAGTATCCATAGGTTGCCAGAAACCATTATGCTTGAAAGCAGAAAGTTGCTCTTTTTCGGCTAACTTTTCTAAAGGTTCTTGCTCCCAAACTGTGTTGTCGTCTGCAATTAAGTCAATAACCTCTGGTTCTAATACAAAATATCCACCATTAATCCAAGCTCCATCACCTTCGGGTTTCTCACGGAAGCTTGAAATTTTTGTTTGTTCCTGTCCAAGTACAATCGCACCAAAACGTCCTGGTGGTTGAACTGCAGTTAGTGTCCCTAAAGTTTTTTGCTCTTTATGGAATTTAACCAATTCTGTAATATTTACATCGCTAACACCGTCACCGTAGGTAAAACAAAAAGTTTCGTTACCAACATGTTCGCGAACTCGTTTTAATCTTCCACCCGTCATAGTATTGTCGCCAGTATTAACCAAGGTGACACGCCAAGGTTCTGCATTCCCTGCATGTACATTCATTTGGTTAAAACGCATATCAAATGTTACATCTGACATGTGTAAGAAATAATTAGCAAAATACTCTTTAATGACATATCCTTTATAACCACAGCAAATTATGAAATCATTGATGCCGTGGGCAGAATAGATTTTCATAATATGCCATAAAACTGGCTTGCCCCCGATTTCCACCATTGGCTTCGGTCTTACACTTGTTTCTTCACTTAAACGTGTCCCAAGTCCCCCCGCCAAAATCACTGCTTTCATGAAATCCCTCTAAAATTTCAGGTAAATTGATTGGATATTGTAATATTGATTGCACTTTGATGAAGCGCTTATCAAATCTAGAACAGCTAATTTTTTTTAATTTCTAAGTATATAATCTAACCGTATTTCTACGCTTGCATGTAAAGCCAAGATAAATTAACCAGTTTTATCTATGAAAAAATGGAAAAGTTTTTTATGGCGAAATATTCATTGTTATTACTTCATCGTTAATAAACAATTATCTAAACTATATGAATCTTTATTCATACTAGCGCCACTAATAATCTTAGATAGATACAATTATTTTTATTACTAACATATTCAGTATTTATTAGGTGATAATATAAGCAAACTCTTTGTTTATAAATAATATTTGTTTGTTACTCTATACTATTCGGTAACATAAATTACTTACAACTCAAAAGTTTACCTTGACGTAGTTAGTTAGTTTATAAAGATATTGTTAAGACTTGAACGATATATTTGAAATATATAAAATAAATGTAAAGACGTGAAATAGAGACGTGATAAATCACGTCTCTACATGTAATTTTTTAAAAATGTAAATTGATTTTTTAATTTGTTTTATCTATGATGTTTGAGTGTTGGAAGAATGCATCGCATTTATTTTCGATGACTACACAAATACTGCTCAAAGCTTGCTGGTAGTTATCCATGTCTTCTTGCTTTAGAGAGATTTTGGCGGCACGCTGTAAATCTTCTACTGCCTGCATTCGGTATCGACTAGATTCTTTACCTCCATATTGTGAAAGTTCGTAGCGTACAATTCCACGCTTGAGGTAAACTTTCGCCATTTGCGGATTTATACTTAGAGCTTGATTAAAATCAGAAATGGCGCCTCGATATTCTTTCTCAAATTCGCTACTATACTGTGCTATTTGATACCTAATTAAGCCGCGTTGATAGTAAGCTTCTGCTCGCGATGGGTTAAGACTGAGCGCTTGGTCGAAGTCTTGGATTGCTTTTCGGTAGTCGTCTTGCGATTCACCGCTGTACTTAGCTACTTGTGCGCGGACAATTCCACGTCGAATCAAAGCTTCAATTTCACTCGGATTCAGGCGGATGGCATCGTTAAAGTCAGAAATGGCGCCTCTATAATCTTTATCAGGGTCGCTACTGTATTCAGCAAGGATTAAACGAGTGTTACCGCGACTTACATAAGCTTTGGTTTCTGAAGGATTGATTTTAATGGCTTGATTATAGTCAGACAAAGCTGCTTCGTACTGTTTCAGGTTGAAGTGAGCATTGCCTCGGTTGACGTAAGCTTTTGCGTAGGAAGGTAATTTTTGAATAGCTTTGGTAAATTTCCGAATCGCTTCCTCGTAGTTTTTGACGGTGTAAGAGGCATGACCTTGTTTATAGTAATCATCAAAACTGAGGTTGTCTCTGGCTACTTGCTGTGGAGTAACAAGTGTTTGGGTGTAAGAGTTTTCGGCATTAAAAGGACGACTTGTAAATTTGATCATCACATCCAGATAGCCTAGCAAGCCAAACGCTAGCAAACAAAAAACTACTGGATAATACCTTTGTTTTTTTGAAGACTTATTTGAAAACTTATAATAAGGATAATTATAAGCAGTATTTGGTTGGCGATAGTTAAGAGAGTTAAGTGGAAGAGGCGTTTTGGCGACGCGAGGTACGGCAGTCGGACGAGGTTTCTTACGAGGAATATGAGCAGCTAAATGTTCTTTCGCTGCTATTGCTCGCTGCGATGGAAATGGATCTCGACCTCCCAGACGTAAAGTGCGCTCGCACCAAGGACAACTATGAAGGTGACTGCTATAGCGGTGCTGAGGATTAACGGTACAGGTAATTAAAGATTCTTCTACTTCTGTAAGAGTTAAAAGCCAAGTTGCAGCGCTTGGACGCATTAAAGGATTGTGATGTCCTTCCTCAAAGCAGCGACGAAATAATTCTTGTAACGCTGGATGTAACATCTCCCACGCTGGAGCAATGGGAGTAGGGATGTATGGGACACGAGTTCTTTGACTATAGGTAAAATGCCCACTTGCAATTCGTGATTCATACGTTGGTGGTTCGCCAATACCTTGAAAGATACCTGAAAATGGGTGTGTACCTTCCATTAACAGTTGGAAAATCAAAACTCCTAACCCGAATAAGTCATGAGCAGCGATGCGGTCGCACTCAGCAAATGTTTTATTTTGTAACTCTGGGGGAGTAAATTCTGGTTTACCAACAGGGCAGCGATAGACTGTCTTACTGTTTGGGTCACGAACTTGGAACGAGTCAGTGTCAACGAGTGTTACCAGTGCTGTATCGCTAACCAAAATATTTGATTCATTGACATCTCCAACACAATAACCCCGTGCATGGAGTGCTGCGAAAGCTGCTGCTAAATTGCGTGCAGTACGGATTAAATATTGATAGCTAAATAAGGGGCAATGCTGACGACGGGTTCTAGGATTATAAAAATCTATAATGGGTCGCATTCCTCGAATGCGCGGCATTAAAAACCCAGTGATGCGGTTACTACCATCTGTTGAGTGCAACAGTTCAGTTGGCCAAGCGATAGATATATGACCTAAACAAGCTGTGGGGTTTTCTGGAGGATGAGCAAGCATTACAGATAGCTTGTTATCCTGAGCGTCTTTAGGTTTGTGATAAATCTTAGCCACTAGGTTCGCATCGGTTGGTACCGTGTAGATACATGCTTCACCGCCACGCCCCAAACTTACGGTGAGGTTAATAGTAAGATTTTGTTGGTTGGGAAGACAACGTATTACCTGCATTTCGAGGATTACAATAGGGGAATAATTTTAATATGGTGCTGGAACGTGTTACTTAGAGTAGTATTATTACTCATGCAACGCCGCTAAAACCAGCGTCAAATCGTCGTCAGTACGTTGCGTGATTCGCTCCGAACGCAAAAACTTTACTAACTGTTCTTTCGCGACTGATTTATCGTCGATATTCGCGACAAATTCAAATAGCGGAAAAAAGAATGGTTTATGCGGGGCGCCTACTGCCATGTTAATAGCTAACATTTGTAGTCCATCAGTTAGTACACCAACATTAACAATTGGCTGGCGCCACAAACGGAGTTGTGCGTTATCGATAGAATCAAACGACGTTAAAAAAGTGGTTTCATTAATATATTCACCACTATCGGGCATGGTAAGTGCGAGTAAGTTTCCCTGGTAATCACGAGCTACGGCAACTCCATCACCTATTTGAGCTACAGCCACTCCTTCAGGTGTTGCGACCATTACTATCAAAGTTGTCGCTAGGTCATCATATGATGATGAGGTTGCTTCTGCTTCTTCCTCGACTGCTTTTTTAGCTGCCACCATCGCATTCGTTAGAAGCGAACGAACAAAATCATCACTACTAAGAGCGCGTCGGCTAATTTCATGCTGAGAAATACTTTCTACAGCAGCGGTAGTAGCGATCATCGATCCAACTTTACCTAATTTGGCAGAGCCGGCGCCATCTGCAACAGCGGCTACTAAAATATTATCAGGTAAAACCTGCCAATTATGTGCATCTTGACACAGCTGCTCGTTCTTTACATGACTCGTGCCACATACAGAAGCGGCAACAACCCGCCAGTGAACCATTTGCTTTAAAGTACTACTCATATTGTTATTCACGTGCGCTGACAGCTGTGTAAGTTTAGCTAATAAATATAACTAAACAGTACCCCAGCCAATAGGTGGTAGTGCAACCTGATCATCCACTTTCGACTGTGATACCGCTGACATACTTGCCGACAGCCATACAAACATTTCCACAAAATTCAAGCCTTGCAGTTTTAAAGGACTTCGGACTCCAATTTGACCCAACCGCATCATATTAGCATTTTCCACGCCGACGGTAAAAAAAGCAACACGCTTTGAGGCTTCATCTGCTTGTAAACGTAACGATGCTTGTTCTACAACGTCTTCAAATTCTCCTTGTGGTTCTCCATCGGTAATCATGAATATCCAAGGACGGTAGTATGCAACTCCATTGGTACGGTATAAATTCTTACGCTCTGTTATCAAGTCTAAGGCTTTATGAATTCCGGCGCCCATAGTTGTAAGACCCTGTGCAGACAACGTTGGTGGACTGAATAAATCAGCCGTGACAAAATCTTGTACAATATTTACGTTGCTATCAAATGTTACTATTGCAACTTCGACTCTTCGGGCAGCTAGGCTATTCTTTACTAACTCTTCTTTAAAAGTTTGTAATCCTTCGTTGAGAGCATTAATCGCTGTGCCTTGCATAGAGCCAGAAGTATCGAGTAACAGTACACACGGACACCTTGGTTCTGGGTTCTCAGCGAATTCCACAACTTCATCAAGCCTTAATGTATCAGACATAACTTTTCGTGTTATAATAGAGTCCAAAATTGTGTTCTACCAAGTGTAATAGTCAGATTTAAGCAAGCTTTCCTAAACTGCGAATTTACAGTTTTGTTATAGATTGTCGCGGATGCCTTATACTAAGCAACTAGCAAAACGCATTTTTACAATACAATTATACTAGATACATTCGGAATTAGCATAAATAGTTTGAGTAAAAAGAATTTAACTCTTGTCAAGGTTCTCTGTTGTAACCTATTTGGCAATTAGACCAGATAAACATCTACAATACAGTAATTTTCTAGTTTCTCCCTTTGGACTGTTTAAATTTTTCATATAGAAGCTTTGTGTCTTTGATGAAATGAGTAATGTAGGCTGGCAAGATACCATTATTATATCGATGTTGGAGTACGTAAAATTGCAATTTAACAAACTGCGAAAAAAAAGGTAGTTATGTAAAATGTAACAAAACAATAGTCACGATCATTTTTGTCGCTTGTAACATATATGCATATCAACCTCTGATATTTCATTCTAGGAAGATATAAAAATTACAAGAACTGTATCGAGCAACATATCAATATTGCTGATATAGTGGCTAATCTACTGGAAAAACTCCAAGCAGATGAACATTTTAGGCACATTCACCAGATTACGTTCCCTTAGTCTATTACGTCACTTATCGAACTGTCATGACACTACTTGCTTACATGTATTAAGTAATTCAGTTACCTGGCTAATATACTTAGAACAGGGAAAAATTATTTATGCGACCCACTCAATCGAACCTTTTGACCGTCTAGAAAGGCATTTACGCCGTTTAGACCATCAATTGAGT
Source organism: Calothrix sp. FI2-JRJ7 (assembly GCA_019359675.1). Taxonomy (GTDB): domain Bacteria; phylum Cyanobacteriota; class Cyanobacteriia; order Cyanobacteriales; family Nostocaceae; genus Dulcicalothrix. The sequence goes on along the minus strand of JAHHGX010000079.1, from coordinate 70,639 downwards.
GCTTTAAGCACAGAGATTCGTGTTCAAGTGCGTTTGATGTTTGAAGCTGACTCACCAAACCTAAGCGGGGACTCTAATTCAGACAAATTACCCGAACAACCAGCCGAATACCAAGCTATTTGCTGGTTGGTTAGCCAACGTCACATCAATCCAACTCAAGCTGCTATTTTGATTCAGGAAATGGTCAAAGAAGTTCTTGAATCTTTTTCACTAATTAATACAGGAAATTACAAATTAATAAGTATTGTAAATAAATTACCAGTTATTTGCAGAATTGATACAGAAAAAATACTTGAAATGTGTGACCAACAATTACGCGGTTGGCAGACGCTAACTCCTCACATTTCATCACCATATCAACGTCCTTACCTACGGGTACCAACAGAGGTACTCAAACATCAGCTCTCAGCCATACATCAAAATTTGGCAACTTGGATGAAGGGTTTCAGCCTACGGCATTTAGCTGTAATTGTCAACCAAGACGAAGTAGAAATGGCGCGGCAACTGTATCAATATATAAGTAGTGGAGAAATTGTTCTTCATGAACCAGACCCACCATTCGATAAATTACCCCTAATTACTCCAGACGAAAATCAAACTGCAAATTATGTTACTGAGGTAGTTAATAATCAGTTAGGAAGTTCGGCGCCTTCCTTAAATACCACTACCAACGGGACAGTTACACAAAGACTAACTGGAAGTAGCAACGTCATAATTCCAGATAAAACACAGTTATATCGAGACCAGCAAACAGTTAACCAACCCGTTTCTGAGACACGCGCTATCGCCAAACCGCCTAGTAATACATCTGCTCAAGCGACTAATCGTAAAGTCTATAAAATTGTTTCAGTTGATGACAGTGCAACAGTTCTGAGAGAGATTAGCCGTTTTCTTGAACATGAGAACTTCTCAGTCGTGACAATTAACGACCCAGTGAAGGCAGTGATGTCGATAATTCGTAACAAGCCAGACTTGATTTTACTCGACTTGAACATGGATGGTATAGACGGGTACGAACTGTGCAAGATTATTCGCAATAACTCGATGTTTAAGAAAACGCCAATTGTTATGGTGACAGGTAACAAAGGATTAGTAGATAAAGTCAAAGCGCGGTTAGTTGGTGCATCAGGGTATTTGACAAAACCATTTACTCAGGCTGATTTACTCAAAATGGTATTCATGCACTTGACTTGATTTATAATTTGATTCCCAGCCTGTCATCAATATTGTAAAATCAAAGGAATAAGTAAATATGACAACGCTTCTAGTTGTTGACGATACGCCTTCTCAGCTAGAGTTAATCAACTGTTATTTAGAAGACGGTGGTTACAACGTTATTAAAGCTTACGATGCGAAAGAAGGTTTTAAGAAAGCTTTAAACAATTTACCTGATATCATAATTACCGATATTGTGATGCCTGGAATGAGTGGTTTTGAGTTATGTCGCCTTCTGAAGCGAAACACAGCTACTCAAAACATTAGAATTATCATTTGTAGCTCCAAAAACGGTGACATCGATAAAATTTGGGGTATGCGTCAAGGCGCCGATTTTTACTTAACAAAACCTTTTGGTAAGCAAGAATTATTACGTGCAATTCAGTCTTTAATTTCATAAAAACTTACGTTAAGAAACCGGGTTTCTACGCAAAATCGTGATTTTTATTGCAAGATTTCAATCAAGAAACCCGGTTTTTTAATACAATTAGTCTATGTAATCAGATGTAATACGTTGGTCATTAATTTGACTTGCTCCTACAGGACGTTCGCCATCTATATTCAAAGAGCCTGCCAATTCTAAATTGCTTGGGTCTACTGGGCGCCGACCATCTATATCTATTGTTTCATTATATTCAAGATTACTAGAAACAATTGGACGCTCACCATCTACATCAAAAGTATCTAGTACTTTAGAATTATTCGAGGTAATTGGACGTTCACCATCTACATCAAAAGTATCTAGTACCTCGAAAGAACTTGGGTCAACAGGGCGCCGACCATCAATATCTATAGTATGATTGTATTGTAAATCACTATCAGCAGTTTTTTTACTTTTTTTAGTTTTATTCGCTTTGGTAGTTTTACTATTTTTGGCATTCGATGTTGTAATCGCTGAACGTTCTTCGACGTTAAAAGTACCTACAACCTCAAAAGAACTAGCACCTACCGGACGCTTACCATCTATATCAAGCGTTTTTGTAATTTCAAGGTCACTCGATTCTACAGGACGTTGATTGTCTATATCAGTAGTTTTTTTATCTTGAGTAGCTAATGATGCTTTATAGTCAACTGTAGGACGTTCTTCAACGTTGAAAGTATCTACAACCTCGAAAGAACTGGCAGCAACCGGACGTTTACCGTCTATATCAAGTGTTTTTGTAATTTCAAGGTCACTCGATTCAACATCAGCAATTTTCTGAATTTCATCTTGCTTCTTTGTGGAACCAGTTTTAGAAGCTGTATTGCTTCGCTTTGGTCTAGCTTTTGATTCAGCTTTAGGCGTATCACTCTTAGTACTTGCTTTAGTTGTTTTTTTATTGGCCATTTTTATCTCCCTGTAGCTCTTTGGCATTCAGGCGCTGTATTTGATATATATTTAATTTTGTGATAAAGGACATCCAAAGTGAAATACGTCTCATGTGGTAAATAAGGGTGAAATTTTTTACCTTAACGAGTGGCGCCAAATAATCCTTTTGAAGCGTGCGAAAAATGCAAACATATGAAGCTCGTTTGCCCAATCGTTTTAAAATAGACAGTGCCTTAATATTAAAGCTACCCCAATCGCACAAGCAAAATCAAATGCGTATTTCGTTGAATTGGCTACGGGAACTAGTCGAGATAAAACAAACTCCTGAAGAATTAGCTCAAACCCTTACTATGGCAGGGTTTGAAGTTGAAGATATTGAAGACCGTCGCACGTGGGCATCGGGTGTGGTAGTTGGACGTGTTTTAGCACGTGAACAGCACCCTGATGCTGATAGATTAAGCGTTTGCCAAGTTGATATTGGTACGGGTGAAACCTTAAATATTGTTTGCGGCGCCTCAAATGTCCGTGCCGATATACTTGTACCAGTAGCTGTAGTTGGTACGTTTCTGCCAAATATAAATTTAAAAATAAAGCCTGCAAAGTTACGGGGAGTACCTTCTAACGGCATGATTTGTTCGTTAAAGGAATTGGGATTACCGACTGATGTAGATGGAATCCACATTTTCCAAAACGAAGCTTTACAGTTAGGCAGCGATATACGTCCTTTATTGGGACTTGATGATGTCGTGTTAGACGTGACGGCAACAGCTAACCGTGCAGATGCACTTTGTATGGTTGGAATTGCACGCGAAGTTGCTGCCCTTACAAATGCCAAACTATCAATACCCGAACCACCTGAGATAACAGCAAAAGCTGCGGCAGGTTTAAATTTAAAGGTAGAAGAATCTAAGGCTTGCCCTAGTTATATTGGAACGGTAATAGAAAACATTACAATTGCACCGTCACCTGATTGGTTACAGCAAAAGCTGCGCGCGGCAGGTACACGCCCAATTAATAATGTTGTAGATATTACTAACTACGTATTACTAGAATGGGGACAACCGCTACACGCATTTGACCGCGAACGCTTAAAAACAATTGGGGGTAGTGACAACATAACGATTGGAGTTAGATTTGCTACTGCCGGTGAAACTCTTAAAACCCTCGACGGACAAACCCGCACTCTCAGCACACAAAATTTATTAATTACTGCTGGTGATAAACCTGTTGCCCTTGCTGGTGTAATGGGTGGTGAGGAAAGCGAAGTTTATGAAGGTACGCAAAACCTCGTTTTAGAAGCAGCATTATTCGATAACGTAGCAATTCGTCGGTCTTCGCGAAGTGTGGGGTTAAGAAGCGAAGCGTCATCACGTTATGAACGGGGTATAAATTTTGCAGGTTTAGAAACAGCTACCCGTCGTGCATTGACGATGATTACTGAGCTTGCTGGCGGTACAATTGTTGCTCAAAAAACAGTAGATACTCGCCCAGGCCCTTCAACATGGAGTCACACAATTAGTTTACGTTTAGACCGTGTAAATGAGTTACTTGGACCAACACGTGCGGGTGACGATGCTGAGATGGGTGGCGAACTACAAGCGAGTGATGTAGAAAGAATTTTAACAGCGTTAGGGTGTCAGTTGACTGTTTCAGGAGATAAAACTTGGAATGTCGTCGTTCCACCATATCGTTACCGCGACTTAGAACGAGAAATCGATTTAATTGAAGAAATTGCTCGCCTTTACGGATACGATAATTTTTGTGATACTCTGCCAGAAACAGCCGAAGGTGGTTATTTGCCGTTCGAGCAGGAAATGCTACGCAAATTACGTTATGCAATGCGTGGCGCCGGTTTAACTGAGTTAATTCATTATTCGCTCGTCAAACCAGGAGAAGAACGTCAAATAGTAATAAGCAATCCTTTACTTGTTGAGTATTCAGCACTGCGAACCGATTTAATAAATGGTTTAATTAATGCGTTTCAATTTAACCTCGAACAAGGAAACGGTGCCCTTAATGGGTTTGAAATTGGAGAAATTTTCTGGCAAGAAGAAAACGGGTTGCAAGAAGCCGAAGCAATAGGTGGAATTCTCGGCGGTGATACTAGCGTTGGTAAATGGGCACGTGGAGGTTCTGAGGTGCCGATAACTTGGTACGAAGCCAAAGGAGTACTAGAAAATATCTTCCAACAAATGAGCTTGCACGTCGAATACCAACCAGATAATCGCGACGCTCGCTTACATCCTGGACGTACAGCTTCACTATGGGTTGGTAGCAATCGACTCGGTACATTCGGGCAACTACATCCTCAATTACGTAGAGAAGAGAACTTACCAGATGCAGTTTACGTATTTCAACTCGATTTAAATGTATTACTAGATGCATTAGATAGTGAAGAAATATTAGTTCCAGGCTTCAAACCATACTCAACCTACCCAGCATCCGACCGTGATATAGCTTTTTTTGCTCCTATCGAACTTACCGTTGCAAAAATAGAGCGTGCAATTAGAGCATCAGGTAAAAACTTATTAGAGTCAGTAGAATTATTCGACGAATACCGAGGAGAAAACGTCCCCGCAGGACAACGAAGTTTAGCATTTCGTCTCGTATATCGGTCAAACGAACGGACACTCACCGACAAAGATATCGAACCTGTACACCAAAAAGTTCGTGACACTTTGGTTGAAAAATTTGGCGTTAATTTAAGGAGTTAGTAGGGTGCGTGACGCTACCAAAAATTATTAAACGAAGTTAGTGATATAGTAGCGTCACGCACCTTACGAGTTAGGAATCATGACTAAATATATCATGTGGGGAAGCTACTGCGAAGACGTTTTAGAAAAACGGGCGCCACATCGTCAAGCGCATCTCGATGGACTAGCACAACAAAAAGAATCGGGTGTACTAATTACAATTGGCCCTACAAAAGATGTCACAAAAGTTTTTGGTATTTACGAAGCTGAAAGCGAAGACATTGTACGTCAATTAGTCGAAAATGACCCATACTGGAAAAATGGCATTTGGACTGAGTACACAATTAAAGAGTGGATTCAAGCTTTTTAATATCGGTTATAAAAACCGGGTTTCTTTTAAGCAGAAACCCGTTTTCTTTATTTCTCAGTAAAAGTATATGTATCAGTTTCACAAAGATTAACTTTGTAATTTAAATAATAAAATATTTTGTCATGAGATAATATTAATTATTACCGAAAAGCGACTCGACCCAGGTTTACCCATACAATACGAAGACTTTAAAAACAGTCCTCGCTTCACAAGAATTTATCTCGACTAACTCGATCCGCAAGTCAGCGACCAATCTTTAAGCCTATCAGTACTTAGATTGATTGGAGTTAGAGAAAATATTGTTGCCCAACAAGCTAGAATTTTAATCGACAGAGCAAAGCAAGAGGCGCCTGACCTTGACTTTCAGAGAGCCATAATAGAATTAATTGAAACCGTAATTGTTTACAAATTCCCTGACATGGGCAGAAAGGAGATAGAAGATATGTTGGGACTCAATGACCTCAAAAACACCAAGGTGTATCAAGAAGCATTAGAAGAAGGAGGAGAGATTGGCGAAAAAAGAGGTGAACAGAAGACTAAACTGGCAATGGCAGCTAAATTGCTCAACCTTGGTATGGCTGTTGAGCAGGTTGTTGAAATCACTGAGTTAGAAATTGAGCAAGTTCGTCAAATCGCTAACCAGAACTAATAATTGTAAATACTGCATCTTGTGGGGTGGGCTTAAGATTGCCCGCCCTAAATCCTAAGTCTGGAACGGGCAAGGATGCCCATTCCACAAGACATGCTGCATTCCACAAGAAATAATATTTATTCCAGAAGACATAATATATTTACTTAAAGTCTCTAACTGTTGGCAGTTGTTGTAAATGACAGGTTGATTATTTAGGTTAGAGAAACATAACTTAACCCTGTGCTTGTAAAATAAAGTGAGCGGTAGCCGCCGATACAACTTAACATTATCTTAAGACTGCTATTTCTTGGTTAGGTCATGGGTTATTACATCGCTCCGAAATTTCTAGATAAACTTGCTGTACACATTACTAAAAATTTCTTAAATCTACCTGCTGTGCGCGTTCCGTTGATTTTGGGTATTCACGGACGTAAGGGTGAAGGAAAATCGTTCCAATGCGAATTAGTTTTTGAGAGAATGGGTATTGAATTCACCCTGATATCTGGGGGTGAGTTAGAAAGTCCTGATGCTGGCGACCCTGCGCGTTTGATTCGGTTACGTTATCGAGAAACTGCTGAGTTAACTAAAGTACGCGGTAAGATGTGCGTACTAATGATTAATGATTTGGATGCAGGCGCCGGACGTTTCGATGAAGGGACGCAGTACACGGTTAATACGCAGTTGGTAAACGCGACATTAATGAATATTGCGGATAATCCAACAGATGTACAACTTCCGGGTAGTTACGACTCAACGCCATTACCTAGAATACCAATTATTGTTACGGGTAATGATTTCTCTACGCTGTATGCGCCTTTAGTACGCGATGGACGCATGGAGAAGTTCTATTGGGAACCTGACCGTGATGACAAAGTTGGCATTGTCGGGGGAATTTATGAGCCTGATGGATTATCGCGTCGTGAAATTGAACAGTTTGTTGATACCTTTATTAATCAGTCTGTTGACTTTTTCAGCGCGTTACGTTCTCGCATCTACGACGAACAAATCCGCCACTTTATTCATGAAATTGGTATAGAGAAGGTATCGCAGCGGGTAGTTAACAGTGTTGAAGGTCCGCCACAATTTAAAAAACCCAACTTTAAATTACCGTACCTGATTGAAATGGGTAATCTGATGGTCGGAGAACAACAGCGCGTACAAAATTCTAAATTAGTAGAAGAATATAATCGTGGATTGTTTTCGCGTAAAGCTGTATCTAGGGTAGAAGCATTACCAGCGCCAATTTACAGTAATGATGTGGCTGTTACAGAAGTTGTAACAACAACAGTTAAAACACCAACTGTAGCACCAGATAGGTCGGCGCCGATTATGGCACCAGTTGTAGCTGGTGTTGGAATGCTAGCTAATTCGGCGCCTAAACTACCATCTGGCACACCATACAGACAACCTGCTGCAACGCCTCTTGGAACACCATACACACAACATGTTGTAGAGGTAGTTGAGGAACCAACTCATCACGCGCCGATTATGGCACCAGTTGTAGCTGGTGTTGGAATGCTAGCTAATTCGGCGCCTAAACTACCATCTGGCACACCATACAGACAACCTGCTGCAACGCCTCTTGGAACACCATACACACAACATGTTGTAGAGGTAGTTGAGGAACCAACTCATCACGCGCCGATTATGGCGCCAGTTGTAGCTGGTGTTGGAATGCTAGCTAAGTCGGCGCCTTTGCCAGCTGGTACACCATTTAAGGCGCCTGCTGCAACGCCTCTTGGCACACCATACAAACAACATGTTGTAGAGGTAGTTGAGGAACCAACTCATCACGCACCGATTATGGCGCCAGTTGTAGCTGGTGTTGGAATGTTAAGTAAGTCGGCGCCTAAACTGCCAGTTGGCACACCATTTCATTCACCTTCTTCACCATCATCTATAAACCAAGCCATAACACCCGTAGTAAATAACGGCGGATACTACAAGGAATACACAGAGAATGCACAGCTAGCACCTGGCACTCATCTCACCTTAGAAACTCAAGAACTAGTTCGCCAAATCTTGTCTCAAGGTCACAAAATAGGTATTGAACACGTTGACGAGCGACGTTTTAGAATGGGTTCATGGCAAAGTTTTGCAGTTGGAGAGATTGGTGCCGAGTCTGACGTTATTTCCGCTATTGAGTCGTGTTTGAGCGAACTTAACAATGAATACATCAGATTAGTTGCTATTGACCCAACAAATCGGCGCCGAGTCATGGAGACAATTATTCAGCGTCCAAATGGAGCTAAATAATTTGTAAAAATTACCTGTTGGTATCAGTCCTATTTTTGCTGGTTTTGGCTCCCACCTGTAACGTTATAATCTTTCGCTACAATACCGTTTTGTAGGTTGGTGTCGAAGAACGAGACCCAACCTACAGTATTTTTGTTCTTTGAGCTATGCTTCACTAATCATTTTTTCAATTACAGGCTCAAAAGGTTGATGATTTTGCTAGGCTTCCCAAAAAGGTAAGCAAGTTTCACTATACCAACAGAGGTTCTTTTCCAGTTTTTGACTACTGCATTTTTTGCAACATTTGTTGAAGTCTGATTAGAATCTTCTGACACTGTTGGCTTAGTTGGGTCTGACATAATTGTTCCTCCCAATACTATAAAGAAACCAGGTTTCTAACAAGAAACCCGGTTTCTAAGATTAATAATATATCTACTTACGATATAAAATAGGTTTTAATACAATGCCTCAAAATTATTTCTAGATATAAGTTTTACGTTTAATTACTCTTTATCTTTACCAGTAACATTAAAATCTTTGGCACTTATACCTAGAACTGCTAATCCTCCTGAAGTAATATATTTACATACTTGAACTAAAGGCGCCTGTTCTCCACCGAAAGTGCTTGGTGAAAATGCCACAAAACCACTACAACATAATACACACCCGATAGCAGTAGTTTTCCAATTTTTAATAGCAACCTTTTTTGTATTAGAATTGGTCGCGGATTCTTGCATTGATGGTCTTACTGAATCTAACATGATATTTTTACAATAATTATAATAGTGTGAACAAATAAATTCTTACTTCAGATAGAAGTTTTTATTAGTCAACTTCCTTTTGTATGAATTTTGATATCAATCACTACAACCTATATGTATATATTTACGGATAAATTTAACTAAATTGGAATTTTGATAAAACGTTCCAACGCTTACCATCGTGCAGTAGTAAACAAATATTATCGGCGCCAAATTCAAAATTTATCTGACGATGCTCAAATTCTTGCCAAGCTACCTTAAAGTTTTGTTTCGTCAAGTCTCGAAATGCTACCGTCATATGCGGTGTGAAAGTTCGAGTTTTGGTGTTTGGGTCATAAATACCTATCGACTCCATATAAGTGATTAAATCTGATTGCAGCGCTATCAACTCTGGAGTGTTAATGACATCTATATATATAACGCGCGGTGGAAAGGCGCCGTATTGGTTTAATATGACAGGTACCCCCGTTCGATTAGATGCAAAATTCTTTAAATGCTCTTCTAACTGCGTAACATTGCCTTCATGCCATTGAAACGGAGGCTGTAAAGTAATATGGGGTGGAGATTTTAATGCACTGCGACTATTGTAATTGTCTGCAAAATACTGCTTGACTTGGTTTACATAGTCCAAAATGTGCTGTGGTGGTATTAGGGCAATAAAAAAACGACTCATAGTAATAGTAATACATAGATTATGCCGATTTTTGTCAAGATAGAAGAAGGTAAGGTCGATAAACCAACTTTTGACCAGTACATACCTGCTCATCATGCCTATGTTCGTGAACTTATTGCGCGTGGACACAAAGCAAAAAGTGGATACTGGGCAGTTCGAGGTGGAGGAATGATGATTTTTGAAGCAGCCTCGATGGAACAAGCTCAAGCTATAGTTGCCGAAGACCCCCTAATTAAAAACGGCTGCGTTGACTACCAACTATATGAATGGCGCCTTGTCGTAGAATAAATAATTTTTGTACAAATTTTTTGAACTTATTTGAAATTTAATGCTATAGTTATGGGAAGACTGGGACTATGCAACCGCAACGCCTAAATTTTGTCAGGATCGGAAGATAGCAGCAATACGGGATGCTTGTAGTAGGCGTAGACCCCGGTCCCCAAAAAAAATTTTATATTAAATACAAAGATAAAAGTCAGTAATGGCTGGTTTTGGAGACATAGTACAAAAAGCTTTTTATCTGGGTGTAGGACTAGCTTCTTACGCAGGTGAAAAAGCAGGTGGAAAACTTTCAGAATTGCGCTCGCAAGTTCAAAAACTGGCAGATGAAATGGTAGCACGCGGCGAAATGACTACCGAAGAAGGTCGTCGCTTTGTCGAAGATATGATGAAGCAAGCCCAGCAAGAACAGGCTTCTACAAAAGATTCGGGTACCTCGACGAATGAACCCCGGCGAATCGAAATTTTAGAAGAAGATGAAGAAGTTGCTCAAACTCAATCTTCTGCGAAAGAGGCGCCTGTGGAAGAAGTCGATGATCTACGTGACCAAGTTAAGCAAATGCAAGAGGAATTACGGCGTTTACAGCGTGAACAGTAAATTGTTCAAGATATATAAGTGTATTTTGATACAAATATTGGGTTGTAATCCTCATGCTCGAATTTAAAAGCAGTGTTGTAATAGTGTTGTATTGGTGTTCAAATAGTCTGTAGAATTACTATTTAGACAAACAACACTATTTTTTCCGCTATTGAGTCGATGAGGACTTAAAATTCTATGGAAAATTGGCAGAAAGACTTGTGGCAACTAATGGAAACACTGACTGACGAAGTAGAGCGTTTCTTTATAGGAATGACAGAAGTGGTAGATACATTTTTTGAATTTACTGAAGAGTTGAGCGAGCAGGTACACAACAGTATCGCTACAGAGGTTGACCAGTACTTGCAAGATATTGTTGAACCGCTTTCAGAAATTTATTGGGAATTGGATGATATACCGGGTGATAATTTTGACCCAGCGTTTCCATATTCAGTAGATGCAACAACAGAGAAAAATACAGCGTGTATCGGTTGTAAGCATTATCATGGCTATGCGTATGGTGGTACTTTATTGGTTTGTGGGATGCATCCCAGTGGTGTAGAAGATTCAACTTGTCCTGATTGGGAACAAGAAGACGTTTATGAATAATTAGTTAGGAGGCGCGGAGTTATGAGTTATGAGTTGTGTTTCGGTTATCATATTAAGTTAGGTTAAGCACTATTTAATATGAGCAACTCATTATCTGAAATGACAACGCAGCCTACTCAAGAGGCGCCAACTCAAGAAGTAAAATATGGTGAGCGTGAAATTGCTGAGGGTCAATTAATTACGTTCCCGAATCCACGTGTAGGTAGACGGTATAATATTAATATTACTTTGCCGGAATTTACGTGTAAGTGTCCGTTTTCTGGCTATCCTGATTTTGCCACTATTTATATTAGCTATATCCCTGATGCTAAGGTGGTGGAGTTGAAAGCGCTGAAACTCTATATAAATAGTTATCGTGATAGGTATATTTCTCACGAGGAGTCAGCAAATTTAATTCTTGATGATTTTGTTGCTGCTTGTGACCCTTTGGAGGTAACTGTTAAAGCTGATTTTACTCCACGTGGTAATGTTCATACGGTTGTTGAAGTTAAGCATGTGAAGTGATTTGTGGATTGATTGGTAAGGTGCGTGACGCTACTAGGTGATTGGCTTCGTTTTATGATTTTTATGGCGTCACGCACCCTACGAATTCGCTTTTGCTGCTGCACGCACGATACGATTTGCGTCTTCTGTTAGGAGTTTGCGGATGTGTTGCGGTGTGTTGGGGTTTGTTGCTACTGCGTATCTTTCTAACCAGGATGATGAGCGATGGTGTTTTACTAGTAGGTCGCTTGGCGCCTGATGGTGTAGTAATATAAAAAAGTTTGAGAGTGAAGGGTAAGAGGTTGTAGTAATAAATTTTTCTATATATGGTTGGCATTGCTCTGGGTAATGTTGAATTAGAGATTTTACTGCTGCAAGGTGTGTTAGGTTATTTGATTTAGGGTTATTGGCAAGCATTTCTAGTACGTTTGCTGGAGTGTTGGAGTTTTTGGCAACTGCTAATTTGACAGAGATATGTTCGTCTGTTGCTAACTTTTCTAGCAAAGTGACAGGAGCGTTGCTTTTACTGCGATTTAATTTGTCTTGCTTTTCAGGAGTGTCAAAGACAATCATTGCTGAATTCGCGTTAAGTGCTACAGCTTCTTTGATTGTTACCCATTGACTTTGTGCTTGTTCTATGAGCAGTTGACTTGATGCATTCAAATTTTGCACTGCTTGCCATTGCTGTAAAAACTCGGTGTGTGGATGATTTTTTGTTTCGAGTAACCCAACGAGTGCTGAAGATCGTACATCTTGGTTTTTATCCTGCAAGAGTTTTTCTCGCACGGATGGTGGTAGATTAGGATTTCGCGCTACTAACCGACGCAAGCGAACTGATTGACTTGATGCAAATTTTGATGCGATAGATTCGGGTATATTTGGATGTCGTACTAGGGCAATTTGCATTTCAAGTGTGTTGATTGTGGCACATTTTTCTAGAAGATACGCAGGGATATCTGAGTGTATCGTCATTTGCCGACATATATTTTGAATCGATAGTAAATAAACTTGGTAGCTATCGCTCGGCGCCAGTTCAAGTAAAATTTCGATAGGGGTATTAGGATTTGCGGCAATTGAAATATTTTCTTGGCAAGTTGAAGAATTGGAGTGTAGGGTGAGTGACTTTGTTTGACGGAATATTATTGCCCTAGCTTTTACCCAATCGACTTGATCTTTTTCTAACTGTGTTAACACATCATCAGGGGTGTTAGGATTTTCGGCAACAGCACACCGAACGTTATTATCTTCATCGGTTGACAATTTTCTCAAAATCTCAATTGGAGTTTTAAGATTGTACGCTACATGTTGACGCACCATATATTCGCCATCGTTAGCTAACTGTGTTAGTAAGGTTTCCGATGCTCTAGAGCTTGCTGCAACATTATTACGAATGTAAAAATCTTTATCGTTTGCCAAATACGCTAGTAGTTCAATTGAGGTGTTGGGATTTTTAATTACTTCTACACGTACATAACAATCTGCATCCCGTGCGAGTAGTTCTAAAATTGCTGGTGTCGCATTGGGGTGCTTGGCAATATCTTGACGCTGGTAGCATTTGTAGTTGTTCAGCATTCTTACTAAAAGCCATGCTGGAGTTATGGGGTTACGAACCACTGCATTGCAAACTCCTAAGCGTTTATCTTCTATAAGTATTTCCAACACTTCTGTAGGAACGTTTTTGTTACTGGCAACTGCCGCACGAACTTTCCACGATTTGTTATAGGCAAGTTTTACTAATATTTCGCGAGGGGTGTTTGGGTGAGATGCTACACCCGTTCGCGTATACTCCCAGTCACGTTTGACAATTTCGCTTAAAGTGGCGCCATTCGTATCAGGATTTTGAATTGCAGCTTCGTAGTCGTAAAATAATTTATAGATAGCATTTGGGGTACTAGGATTTTGGAAAACAGTTTGACGTACCCACGCATCATCATCACCCGCAAGCTGTTCTAAAAGATGAACGGGAGTATTTAAATTATTGGCAATTGCTACACGCATTTTTTTAGTCGCTGTTTTTGGTTTTAACAGCGCTTCGAGAATTTCTGCGGGAGTATCAGGGTTACGGGCAATTTGTACTAACGTATTACGATGTAATCCCATCAAAAAAGCTTGCGGAATAATGCCGAGTTGCCACAATCTATATTCAGAAGTTTCATCGTGCAGGATATTATCTTTGACCAACTGGTGTTTTTGAACCACCGCAAAAGCTGCTTCTTGCCATCCAGCTTTCATTTCCCCTATCCAGTTGACATGTAACTTAGCGACATTTGGCACTTGTGAAGTTAACCAGTTACTACCTGCTTCGTATATCAACTTACATAACTCTTCTTTAGTTAGTTTGGGATTCATTGCCGCAGCAAACATGGTTTTTGGGCGCCTATAACTTAATGCCCACTGTAAATACGTATCTGGGATAACTTCTAATTTAAGTAAACTAGCTTGAGTATCTTCGGGTAATTCTTGAAAAAAGAGCGGGTTTTCTAATAACAACAGTGAGAATACGGGATTTTCGAGCAACTCGTATGGAAATTCTATCCCTAATTGAAACAATATTTCTGTGGGAGTATTGGGGTTACTAGCTACAGCTTTGCGCGTCTCATAATCTTTACTAGTGCTGAGTGAAAATAAAATTTCTGGAGTAGTGCATATGTTTGCGCCTATAACGCGCGTGAGTTCAGGAGCCATAGACGCTAACTCTTCCTCTGCTATGTGTGACGTGGTTTCGCTAGCTGCTTCATGTACGAGTGCAAGCAAATTGGAAGAGTTTAGCATAAACAAAAATCAAGAATAAATACATAACAAAGGCTGTGATTTTAATTTGTCACATATTCATTCAAATCACCTTTGTATTTTTACGGAAAAATAATATGTTGATAAATATCAAGAATATTAATCTCCGCAATATTACGACAAGTTATAAATAAATTAAGTTCCCAACGTCATTAGTTAGTTATATAATTATCAATGTAGAGACTAAACATGTTTAGTCTCTACAGGGTGTTGTTTATTATTTAAAACGAGAGTTAAAATGTTTCAGAATATTATTTGATAATTGTATATAATACATGTCATTTTTATTTAGCGCGAAGAAACCGGGTTTCTACACAAAATCTTTGTTTTTATTACAATATCTCAACGAAGAAACCCGGTTTCTAGGATTCTGAATCTAGCTTTCGCAGGAGCTCGAACAATACAATTTGCATCAAACCTTAATTTTTGGAGAATATTTAAGAGGGATATTTGGATTTTGGGCAACAGCATATCGTTCACGCCAATCTAACGAACTGTAAAAGTAGAAATAAACGTGCGGCTGAAGGACGTGGAACAATACTTCTTTAGTTGTATTGGGATTTGACACAATTGCAAGGCACCAATTTGAACAAGTAGGCGCCTTAAATCCCCACTCAACAAATAACGGTACATCACCAACCCGAAGTAATTCTATAAAAGTATTAGTTAGAATAGATTCTAGAAAATTTGGATTTTCCAATACTAACAGCCCTAAAATCGGATTATTTAAAAACTCTTCAGGAAAATCTTTACCTAATTTCAACAAAATATCTATTGCAGTGTTAGGGTTGCCCGCAACATTTTGACGTGTTTCTAAATCATCAAATTTTGATAGTTTTTGCAGTAAGTTAGGTGGTGCATTTGGATTAGCTGCAACAGCACGCGCTAATTCAGTACTCATACCTGCTAATTTAATTAACCTTTCTGGTGGGGTTGTTACGCTTTTAGCTTCATCTAATCTAGTATCAAACATCAAACTTGGTAATTTTATAAGTTAATTTTATCGATGACGCTTATTCATCTTGTTAAACCTTCAGCTACCGCGTGGCTAAAATATTACTTGGTGTCTTAGGATGCGCTGCCTTAAAACTTCTGGCGCCGTATTTTGATTTTGTGCTAATGCTTCTTGATTGGAACTATCTAGAGTCATATAACACACCAATTCGACTTGATTATTTTAAATTTTTATCATGAAAACCAAAAGATATTTTAATAAATTTTAATTGCTAAATAAATATTAAAATTGATTTTCGTCATAATCAAAGTAGTAATAGTCAGAACGTTCTTTAAGTGTCCAAGCGGCTATAAAACAAATCGTTTCGTTTTCATCTTGAGCAAGTTTAGTCAAAGTTTTACGGCTAGATTTAGGGTTTTTAGCAACAGCAGTACGCACGCAAATTTCTTTATCTTGTGCTAGCTGCATTAATAAGCTTTGGGGTGTGTTGGAATTGCACGCTACAGCAATACGTATATTTGTGTCTTGATGATTAACTGCCCATTCTAAAAATGATTCGGGTAGTTTATATTCTTGAATTATACTAGTCTCATGTTTAATTAACTTTTCAAGTAATTTGTTAACTAAATGTTGCGGAGTATTAGGATTTTTTGCGGCGCCAAACCGTACTATACCGTTACTATCTTGAATTAATTTTTCTAGTACATCGCTAGGTGTTTTAGTGTGTGCTGCTACTTTACTACGAATTTCGTAGCATTTGTCCGTTGCTAACTTTAATAGCGCACATTTGGGAGTATTTGGATTTTCTGCAACGGCAAGACGAACTTTTTTACTTTTGTCTTCTGCTAGCTTTTGTAAAGTATTAGTGTTGGTGCGATGATTTTCGGCGACGTTACCGCGTACATCTATACTTGTATCTTTTGCAAGCTGCTCTAAAAATGATGGATGCGTGTTTTCATTGCTTGCGATAGTTTTACGAATTCCTTCATCTGAACAATTTACTGCCCATTCAATAAATAAGGACGGTAATGCATCTTCGTTGAATATATATGGATTATTTTGATATAATTCCCTGAAAAAATCAGGGTTTTCGAGCAAAATTAACTCAATTACAGGATTATTTAGAACTTGATACGGAAATTCGATAAATAATTCTATAAGTAAATCTGGTGGTGTATTCGGGTTGCTAGCAATGAGTTTACGAACTACTCCGTTATAAGTGTTCGCTAGTTTTCTAAGTTCCTCAGAAGAGGTATTCGCATCTATAGCTTGTTTTTCAGTAGCTTGTTTAATTTTCATCTTGGATAATAAAGGGTTGGTTGTTCTTACCCTTTATTATTCCCAGGAATTTTAATAAGACTTAGATTCCTGACAAGTTTTACAAAGTCGAGAATATAATTTCATCAAATTTTCATAAACCCAAAGAAACCCGGTTTCTAGGCAAAATCGTCGTTTTTATTACAGATATGCATAAAGAAACCCGGTTTCTAAGCAAAATTATCACTTTTATGAAAGATATCGACCAAGAAACCGGGTTTCTAGGCAAAATCGTCGTTTTTATTACAGATATTGATAAAGAAACCCGGTTTCTAACTAAGCTGACAATAAACGAACGCTTTCTCCAAACGGAAATTGTTCTAAATTCATTCCACCTGGTGTGACTACCCATAATACTGGTAGTTGAGGCGCCTCCTCAGGGAAACAACCATATCCATCAGTTAAATAAACGCATACCGCTTGTGCATGTCCGTCCCAACGTTCGGATACTTTGTCAAAAAATGGTATAAATGATGTACCTCCTCCTCCCTGCGGTTTTGGAAAGTCACTATCAGGACTAAGTTCGTAGGGGCCATAAGCATCAGCATCGACGTAATATAATTCGCACTTGAGGTGAGGATAGGAGCGCAAGATGCCACTAACTTCGCTTAAAAATAACTTCAGTTCTTGACCGCCAATTGAACCACTAGTATCAATTGCAACGTACACTATTACAGATTCACCTTGTAGTGCTTCTAAATATAGTCCACGTCCAACAAACCTACGGTCAAAACCAGTAAAGTCATTTGGTGTTTGAACTAAATAACGCCATAAATACGAGCGCCAGTCTATTTGTGGTGTTGTCGCGTTCATTAATTCGCGCTCAATACCTGCGGGTATCGTACCTTGTTTCGATGACCGAGCAATTACTGCTGCTTGTTGTAGCGCATTACGCCAATGTGCTTCGAGTGCTGCTCTACGCGCGCTAGACATACTATCGTTTTCGTCACCTTCTTCTGAACCTTCTCCTGAACCTTCAAGTAAATCACTTAGCCCAGCACCACCAGCAGCTTCCCACATCTTCTTATACTTTTCTGCGTCTTTGGAAAGAATTTCGTATATTTCCTCAACGCTAAAATGTTCTAACTTCTGGTCACGTAAACCACCTGCTGGTAGTTCAAAATAACCTTGCTGCATAATAATACCGTTAATAACAATATCAGCAGCGAAGTTCCATAATATAGCATCGCGCACACCTCGACGCGGTACATGCAGTAATGCAGCGTGCAATACTTCGTGTAGCAACACTCCATCAAGTTGTGCAGCTGGTAAAGCAAGTAAAAATTCAGGATTGTAAAATATATCTTTACCGTCAGTTGCAGCAGTTTGATAGTGGGGAACATTAATAAAACGTGCGAACAATGCCAAAGTCGCAAAAAACGGTGACTTTGTTCGCAACCGGATAAGTGAAGCGCTAATAAGTTTTTGGATGTCTTGTGTCATAAAAAATGGGATTTAAGACTTGCTCATGCCGATTAACTGGTAATATTCTTGAATAAATTTCTGTAAATCGTTGTCTTCTTTTGCTAAAGTCGCAAAAACACCCATGTGTCCTTTACTACGCATCATTGGTAGCAAGTCAGCTATAAAAAACTGTACCCATTCGGTTGTCGCTTTATTACTCAGCCATTTATAAGCGTTATATCCTTGTTTTGCATCTGCTGCGCGTACCGTTAAACCAATAGCTGTTGCATATCGTGCGCTTGGTTCTTTTGGAAAAGCTATTTTACTCCCTTTACCTTCGAGAATAGGCGCCAAGCTTGGTAAAGTTTGGTAAACTTCCAAGTAAGCCATAAATTCAGCAGTTGCACCCTTGCCAACAGCAGGTGAAGTATCAAGTTCGGCATAATGTAAATGACTTGCCATTTCCCAAGAACGCGGAGTTGGGAAAGCTGGTTGCTGAGGGTCAATTTTGTGTAGCAGTGTAGAGCGGAACGAGAGAAACGCAATAATCTGCTCGTGTATACCTTTTTCTAATGCGTAGGCTTTAAAGCTATCAAAATCTACTTCTACTTCCAAATGTAAAAATCTATTTGCTAACGGCGCCGGCATATCAAATACTGCTGCACGGTCTTCTTTACGGTTTCCAGCAGCCCAAATAAACCATCCTTCTGGGACAGTATAACTACCGACTCGACGGTCTAAAATTAGTTGCTGTGCCACACCTTGCATTGCAGGAGGCGCCATATTAAGCTCGTCCAGAAAAAAGATACCCTTACCATCACGAGGTAAAAATTCCGGTGGAAACCACTTAGAAATTCCATCTTCTGCAACAGGTAGTCCACGTAAATCAGTAGGCGCCAGTTGTGACAAACGCACGTCCACAAAATCAATTTCGTGTTCTCGTGTGAGTTGCCCGACAATGCTAGATTTACCAATACCTGGAGGACCCCAAATCATCGTGCTGATTTGTAGATTTTTGGCAACCAGGCTATTTAAATATGTTTTAAGTTGGCTAGGGGTCATATGTTAATTTGAGATATTGTGTTTTTTAAGAGCCTGAAGTGCTGCAATGCGAATTTCTAAGTTTTTATCCTTAGCCAACTCGGTTAAAATTTCAACTGCTGTATCAGAGTGTTGGGCAGCATAAAGACGGTCGGACTCAATGTAACATAAACGCGAATGTTGTCATTAATGTCTGCCGCATTTCTACTGAAGTATTTGGATGTGCAAGCAACAGCCAATTAAATCCTGTCAAACCTGCTAAATACTCCAACACCGTCTTCTGGTGCATTCTTGTTTTGAGCCACAAATGTACAACATTGCCAATCTTTTACTAACATTTCTAAAACATGACCAGGAGTTTTAATATTGCTCGCTACTGCCCGTCTAACTTCAACTTCCGCGTCAAAAGATAATTTCTCCAGTACAGAATGTGGTGTACTAGGATTGCAAGCTACAGAGCGAACGTTTGGTGATACATCGCGTGCTAAAACTTCGAGCATATCCACAGGGAGACTCGGATTTTGAGCTATCCACACACGCAGTTGCGGTTGTGAGCGCACCCACATTCTTAAAATATCTATAGGTGTATGGGGATGCTTGGCAGCGTACTTGCGAACAGACAACCGCTCATCCATTGCTAGGCGCCATAATACTTGCTGTAATATTTCACGATTCGCATTTGGATGCTGTGCAACTAATAAATCGTGCGCGCGAGTCTCAGCTATATATTTTAGAACAGATGCGGGGGTACTGGGGTTTGCTGCAATAGCTTCTAAAACCTCATGCTGATTATTTTGGGCTAACTGGTAAAGTAAATTTTCCTCCGCACTCGGATTTGCAGCAACAAACCGACACAGTTCTGGTTCGGAAACTGCATTAACTAACAAAGCTTGCGGCGTATTTGGGTGCCTTGCTACCATTTGACGCACTCGTAGTGTACCATAATTTGCGTTCTTTACATAGTACGCTAGCACTTATGTAGGTATTTTGTGCCAGTGAGTTCATCATATGTAACCTATAATCGAGTGCCAACTCAATAATTAGGTCGATAGGTAAATCAGCGGGTGCAGCTATTGCTTGTTTTATTTTCTTATCACCTTCTTTAAGTAAATTTTTTATAACTCCTAAAGGAGTGCTTGAGTTTTTAGCAAGTTTGTAATGAATTTGCTGCCGAAAACTCCAATTGGGTTCAGGCGCCTCTGCGAGTGTTTCTAAAATCCTGCTAGGATATTTATGAGACTTTGCTAGATATAAATGCACAGCAATAGTGCCATGTTGAGCAAGTATAAGTAAAATTTGTTCTGTAACATCTTGACGCTGGGCAATAATCATTCCCAAATTAGAGTCTTTGCAACGTGCCATCATCTCCAAAGCTAATAATGGAGTTTGATAGTCCTTTGCCACCACACGCAACACTTTGGGGTTTGAATGCATTGCGGCGCCACACAAGAAAAAATCAGGCACATTTGGTTGTCGTAAAAGATTAATTAAAGTCCAATACGGTATTTCTACAACAAAATTAGGATTTTCTAGTATCAACACCGACAACACCGAATTACTAAAAAAAGCATTCGGAAATTCATCCGCCAAACTTATTAATACATAAATAGGTATATTTGGATTAACTATTACAGCCTTACGAATATTAACATCATCATTAACAGCCAACTGCCGTAGCAACGACTGTGGCGCCGTCACATCAATAGCTCGTTCCTCTGGAGTTTGATGCATCGTAATTTTCCTTGTCCTCTACAGTGCTGAGTTAAGTAGCCGTTATTCAGACACGTACGTATTTATAGTATATTATTTTGCATAAATATTCTCAGTATTACTAGGCACATACGCTACAAAGGCGCCTGTCTTTTAAAACTCTCTTGTAGAATTAATTTCTTATAAAATGTAGAATAGGTATCTTGTGGAATGAGCATCCCTGCCCGTTTATAAATAAGTTGTTACATATTAAAGGCGGGCAAGGATGCCCACCCCACAATTGCAGCCTAATTTAATTTAAGATTGTGAATCAATCCAGCTAATTAAACTATTTGTATTAGAAAAGTACATAACATCAGATGCTCTTAAAGCAAACCGCGCTTCCGCATTGCCAAATCTTTTGTATTACTACTAAGAAAAACTTTTGTAGTATCTGACTGTGTAATAGCATGGTCTAAGATAGATTGCAATATAAGGTTATCCCGCAGGGCTTTATTACGTTTTAAAATAGGGTTATTAAGCGTTTTTTATACGCTATTAACAGAAGGCGTTATAACTTCTGCAACGCTAAGAACTTTTTCTATAGCTGCACTGAGAGAAGGCTTAAGTTGATTCAATAAATTAGTCGCTGCATCTTTGGATGCAGTTAATGCCGACATTTCATTGGAAGAACGCTGCTGAGGAGTCCGTTGAATTTCGCCAATAGTCATATTTAGAGATTCTATCAGCTTATTCAATTGGTTCTGCTGTCCTTCAAGGGCAACTATAGCTTCTAGAAAGCAGATAGAACTCATCATTATTTTACGCTCTGTATTGGCTCGTGACAAAAGTTGGTCAGCGCTTATCTCCCGTCCTGTTGCAATACCAAGGATGAAATTAGTTTCAATATAGATAAGCAAGAATCAATCCTCCAAATCTAAGTCACGAATTCTTGCATCTAAAATATGCGCCATTAATCCTACTGATTCTAGTTCTCGTACTCCTGGAACAGTTTTTCCATAGTTTGGATGAGCTAAGTAGTCTAGCCAAAATGAGATGTATTTGATGAGTGACCAACCAAAAATGTTTTTTTCTTTGATTAATGTCGCTTGTTCTGGAAGCATTTCAAGCGTCGAAAGCTTTAAAATTGGTTCTTGCCAGTTTGATTGTCTTAAATCAAACACGAAAATATTTTCAAAGTCTACTAACATCGCGTAAGGAACTAGTTGTTTAGCTTGAATAGGGGCAAGTTTTTCAAGACTATCGGTATATTTAATCAAGTTACTTAACCGAAAGTCTACAATCATAACTAATCTAGTTGCAACTCTTTATAACAAAAAACATCGCAGTATGTTTTGCAGAGCCTAATAATAAAATTTGGATTTTCTAATACAAGCAAATCAATAACGCAATTATTTATAACTTGATTAGGAAACCTTCTAAATAATTGCTGTAAAATCTTAGGTGGTGTATTTGGGTTCTGAGCCACACCAATGAGAATACAACTATGGTAAGGGTAAAGTTCAAATAATTCATATAAACATTCTGCTGGTGTAGTAATATCTCTCGCTATTTCTCGCAAACGTTTTATAGATGTACTACTATCAAGCACTTCTTCTAATAGTGTTGGTTGCATGTCTTTACTTAAGCACCTTCACTATTATTTTTCCCTGTTCAAAGACAAAAATTTCAATGTTGACAATTTATTTATTGTAGGTTTTCAAGATGCTAGCAGTCGATGTAAGGGTAGGGCGCCAGTCCCAAACTCCTCTTAGTCTCAACTCTTCACAATCTTTCGTTGGCGCCGAGAAACCGGGTCTCCTTTGGTTTTCTATGTAGATTGTTGTGCTTAGTGGTGGGGAAACCTGGTTTCTGTAACAATAATAATGGCAGCAATTATAGATAATTGCTGCCATATTAAGTTGCTATTTATTTAAGCGTTTGCTTAAGCAGGAATCAAAACTGTATCAATGATGTGAATAACGCCGTTGTCAGCAGCGACATCTGGAGTAGTAACGGTAGCGTCATTTATTTTCACACCACTGGATGCGTCAACTTTTACTTCGCTTCCTTCAACAGTTTTAGCTGATTTTAGTTTTACTACGTCTGTTGAAAGTACTTTTCCTGGAACAACATGATATGTCAGAATTTTCGTCAGCTTCGGAATGTCTTTAAGTAGTGAGTCTACTGTACCTGCTGGTAATTTTGCGAAAGCTTCATCTGTAGGTGCAAACACTGTAAATGGACCAGCGCCTTTTAAGGTATCCACTAGATTTGCTGCTTTAACTGCTGCAACTAATGTGTTAAATGAACCTGCGCTTACTGCGGTATCAACGATATCTGGCATGGGTTTTAAGAGTGTCTGTGTATTTCGCTACTAACTTAACATTTACTTCATATAATTACTATCTATCTTTAGACTGTTAAAATAATTTAGAATATTTGTTATATACGATTAAACTATATAAATTAATTTTGGTTTAACTCACTAAAATTAATGGCAAAATTAGTAATACAATTGTAAGATTAAAACCTGAAATTTAGTATTGGCAAGTGTTTCAATTATTCTTTTGAATAGTTATCTAGCGATGTAATTGATTAAAATATTTTATAATTAGCATTAAAAAATATAAATTTAAGCTTAGATTAACCTTTGTTTATTGTTTTATTCAGAGGATGAAATGTTATATATTTTGGCTATAAAAATAAAATTTGATTGTTTTAATTAGTACGAAAAGCAGTTAATTATACTATTTTCTTTATGTACTACTTAGTACATAAGATAATAAATTTCTTCTTTACATAATTTTCAAGAAAGTAAATAATTTTAAATTGGTGATTGTATTTACATCAAAGCAATATGGCTGTAATCAACAAAATAATTGATATTCAAACGCATCAAGGTATAAATATTCACAATATTACCCCACAAATTGAGTCAGTTGTGGCATCTACTTCGATACAAAATGGCTACGTATTAATATTTTCTCGCCATACGACTACTGCGTTAGCGGTTAATGAAGACGAAGAGCGATTAATTCAAGATATTAAAGTATTTTTAGAAAAACTGGTGCCATTAAACGACCGTTATTTACACAACGATTTACATTTAAGACCAAATATTCCACCGGATGAGCCAAAAAACGCTCATTCGCATTTAATGGCGATGATGCTTAATAATACGGAAATTATTCCTATTGTGGATGGTAAGTTAGGGTTGGGCACTTATCAATCTATCTTGTTTTTTGAATTAGACGGCGCCCGTAAGCGTACCATTTTATGTCAAGTTTCTGGAGAATAGTTGATGTATTTTACTTACAATGCCAACTAATCAAGGAATTTTCGTTTAAAAGCTGTTGAAGTGATTCTAATGCACCAGGTTGCTTTTGAACATAGGCGCCAATAAATAAGCCTATAGTTTCAGCTATTAGCCAACGAGTTGGTTCTACTGGTTGGGTGGGAGCAAAATCAACAGAGTTTCTAGCGGTGGTTGAGTCGAGAGGATGTACAATTGCAAAATGATTTGCTCCCTCTAATAAAACAACATAGCTGTCATTTCGACCACCTGTAATCGCTTCGTTCCAAGTACGCATTACAGGTGTTATTGCATCTCCTCCTTCAACACCGTACATTTCACTGTTCGACGCAATCACACCATCGTTTGTACCAGCTAGAAGTAATAAAGGCAATTTATCTGCAAGTGGTAAGATTGTACCAGGTGGATAACCCTGCATAATATACCCCATGCTGTGTACTCCATATCCAAAAGAAGCAACGACTTGAGCAAATAATTCAGGATTGGCATTTTCAATTGCAATCCTACCACCAGCAGAATGTCCACCTAAAATAATATTCTGTAAGTCTAGTAATCCTGCGAGAACTCCTTGCGTTTGTAACTGTTCGAGTTTAAACAGCAGCGTTGATAAAGCTACACTTGTTGCTTTAGTTCCGTAAACATCGGGTTTTGATGCAGCAAAGTTTGCACCAGGTGTAAGATTTACGCTTCCAGCAAACTCTTCTGCAATAAAATTAAATGTCACTACTACTAACCCACGTTCGGCAAGATTTTCTGCCAACCATTGATATACAAAAGCTTCGCAGTTATACCCGTTAAACAAAATTACAACAGGAAAAGGCGCCTTCGTTGGGTCTGCTGGTAAAGTTAAAGATGTTTTGGCCTCTTCGTTGCTTACTTGTGCTGCTGGGTAAAAAACTTTTAAGAAAATTGTATCAAAAGGGGGTTGAAAGTTTGGAATTTTCGTAACTTCAAAGTATGCACGAACAGTCATAGGCTTCTTGAGATTAGAAAATAAATATATTAGCTCAAATCGAATATCTCGAATTCAAACTGCCCAAATAACATATTTTTATCTACTGCCGATAAAATTTTATTGTCTGCGCGCGTATTTTTTATAGTGCGGCAGACTAAATCGGCAACATCAGCACGATGGATACTTCCAATAATGCGAATATCCTCGGTTAATACACCGTTTCCTGTAGCTGGTTCTGATTTTAGACCACCCGGACGAACTATAGTATACGTCAAACCACTGTTAATTAAATGTTGTTCAGCTTTATCTTTTTCGATTAATACTGGTTGCAATACCGCCAATGTTTGAGGAGAAAGTGCCGATACGCTATTTCCAGTTCCAATTGATGTTACGAGTACAAATTTTTTCACATCCTTAGCAACCGCAGCATCAATTAAATTCTTATTACCTGGATAATCAGGTTTGATGCCATCTTGAGGCAAACCACCAATAGTACTAATTACAACATCAATTGGTTTTTCTGACTGCCCCAGCGCGCGTTTAAGCTCATCTGGCGCCATCGCATCACCTATAATAATAGAGACTCCCATTGCTTCAAGTTCCGCACGGGATGCTTCACTTCGCAACAGCGCGGTAACATGATGACCTTGTGTGGTGAGACACTTCGCAATTTCTCTACCAACACCACGACTTGCACCAGCTAAAAAAATAGAACTTGTCATTGTTAAGCACGATTAATAATTATTGTTCAAGTAGAAACTGGGTTTGTTGCCACGAATACTGCTAGAAACTATTAATATTAGAGCATCAATCGAAATAACACCCCCCAAGTATTAATTATCCATGCCCCTGTCGCGCCTAGTTACCCTAATTGTAGGTTTAATCGTCATTTTGGCTATGAGCCTGTGGCTGATTGACTCGCTTTCCCGACTTTACTGGCAGTTGTCTTACTCTTCTCCTTTATTGGGCAACTTGCTGTTATTACTGCTTGTTCTGTTGGTTGGGGCATTAATCGCAGCATTTGTTTACTATGTCATCGTAATTAAAAACGGTGATAAAAAACGCCGCACCAAAGAACGGCGCCGTGTTACACCTGCTGAAATTCCTGCTGCAAAGTCTGAAGCTGCATCTTCAACACTGCAAGCTGTGCGTCAGCAAGTTTCCCAAATACAAGATGAAGTAACACGTCAAGCGTTATTAAGTAAATCTAAAGAAATTGAGGCAAACTTAGCGCGTGGTGAAATTCAGGTTGTGGTGTTCGGTACAGGAAGCGCGGGTAAAACATCGTTAGTAAATGCCATAATGGGGCGAATGGTTGGTAGGGTTGATGCACCAATGGGTACAACTACCGCAGGTGAAACTTACTGTTTACGGTTGAAAGGGTTAGAGCGCAAGATTTTAATAACCGACACACCCGGTATTTTAGAAGCAGGAGTAGCAGGAACCGAAAGAGAACAACTCGCGCGTGAGCTAGCCACCGAAGCTGATTTATTATTATTTGTAGTTGATAACGATTTACGACGTTCAGAACATCAGCCTTTAAAAGCTTTAGCAGAAATTGGTAAGCGCTCGATTCTCGTTCTCAATAAAACTGATTTATACACAGACGAAGACAAAGAAGCAATCGTTGCAAGGTTACGCGAGCGCGTGCGTGGGTTTATTTCAACAAACGATGTAGTAACAATTTCAGCAAATCCTCAATCTGTTGAACTAGAAAACGGTGAACTTATCAAACCAGAACCAGAAGTGTTGCCATTATTACGAAGAATGGCAGCAATATTACGTGCTGAAGGAGAAGATTTAGTCGCCGATAATATTCTCTTACAATCACTACGTTTAGGAGAAGAAGCTCGTAAACTCATTGATACACAACGGCGCCGTACCGCCGATAAAATAGTCGAGCGCTTTCAATGGATAGGAGCAGGTGTAGTATCGGTTACACCATTGCCAGTAGTCGATTTACTCGCAACAGCAGCAGTAAATGCTCAAATGGTAGTAGAAATTGCGCGAGTATATGGTTGTGAGTTAAACACCGAACGTGGACGCGAACTAGCACTTTCGCTTGCCAAAACTATCGCGGGTTTAGGGATTGTAAAAGGCGCCTTAGAATTACTATCAACAGCATTACAACTCAACGTTGGTACATTTGTAATTGGTAGAGCAATTCAAGGTGTAACAGCTGCCTATTTAACCAGAATTGCAGGTAAAAGCTTTATTGAATATTTCCGCAATGACCAAGACTGGGGTGATGGTGGAATGACCGAAGTAGTACAGCGTCAATTTCAACTTAACCGTCGCGACGAGTTCGTAAAAGCATTTATTCAAGAAGCAATAGCTAAAGTAGTAAAACCATTAGCCGATAAAGCTACTGCGGTAATGGATGAAGTAGATGAAAAACTAGATAAATAACTTAACATAAAGGGTTATAGTACAATTGAAATCTGCACCACGAAGAAACAATTGCCCGAAAAACGGGTTTAACAGTAGAACAAGTTCGATAGTTGAAGAAATAGATTTAAAGATACCATTATTTACATCAGTATAGTATAATTTCATACTTTAGATAGATGCCTAAATGGTCAAATTAATCGTCAATAATACTTATTAGTGTGATCAAGTATTTTTGATTCAAGGTAAATTTTTTTAGCATTACTTAAGTAACAGCATAAAATATGTGTAAAATACACACACTTGACAATTATCTAAACAGTATAAAAAATCACTATCACTGATATCGATGGCTAAAGTCGTTGTATTTGATATCGGGAATGGCAGTTTTGAGGAAGGTTTTCCGGTCACGCTGTCGATTAATGAGGAAGGTAAACCGACTTATTTTACTAAGAAAGGAAAATTACCTCCAGCCCCTGAGATTCCAGAGCTTCATAGAAATTTTCAACAAATTTACAGACATTTACCATTAGTTCAAAGAATAATTACGGTTGACCCGGCTCAACCAACAAACTTCTCAACTCCTAGAGAGTGTAAGAATGCTGCTGACGCTCTTGAAGAAAGTTTGAGAATTTGGTGTGTACGAACCGATATAATTCAACTGCGCCAATGGGTACAAGAAGAAGTACATATTGACGAACCAGCCCGCGTTATTTTCCAAACTGATGACGAAATTCTCAAGAAATTACCTTTACATCAGTGGGAATTATTCCAAAATCGCCCGAAAGCATGGCTTGCATTAGGCGCCGACAACGCTCGGCCTTCAAGTCCGCTCAGAACCCCTGTCAGAATTTTGACAATTTTAGGTAATACTGAAGGGCTTAATGTTGATATAGATACTGATTTACTGAATCAATTACCAGGAGCAAAAATAGAAATATTAAGAAACACAACGCGGAGAAAGCTTTGTGAAACCTTACGCAATGAAGATGAGCCTTGGGATATTTTGTATTTTGCAGGACACAGTTCGACTAAAAATGGAGGAAACGACGGAGTTATTCAAATTAGTGACATAGACAGTTTATCACTGGGTGAATTAAGAAACGCTTTTAAAAAGGCGATTCAAAATGGATTGAAGCTAGCAATTTTTAACTCTTGTGATGGTTTGGGGTTAGCAAATAGATTGGCAAAACTAGGAATTCCCCAAGTAATTGTAATGCGGGAACCTGTGCCCGATGAAGTTGCACATGAATTTTTACAAGAATTTTTGCGATTATTTTCTCAAGGTGAGCGATTTTATACAGCGGTGCGACAAGCGCAAGAAAAGTTAGAAGATATAGAAAATGATTACCCTTGCGCTTCTTGGCTACCAATAATTTGCCAAAACCCCGCAGAAAATTCTCTATTATGGCCTCAACCATTAGTTAATATTATCAACTTTCAAAAATTAAAACGTAAAATCCGAATACTTTGGCACCGACGTAAGTGGGCAGGTTTAGTAATTATTGGAATATTGCTGAGTGCTTTAATACCTTTATTTAATCTTGGTTTGAATAAAAATGTAGATAATCAAGTACAATTTCCTCAAAGAACACCGGAAGCAGCAGCGACATCACCCAGTGTTTATGGAAGCCTTGAAAAATACTTTAGTCATGGAGGAAAGTCTCTCTTTAATGAAGAAAAAAACACTATTTATAAAAAGCAAGGAATATCTGAGTTTAAAAATGGGAAGTGGGATTTAGCAATTCAATCCTTTACAAAATCATTAAAACAAAAAAGGAACGACCCTGAGACTCTAATTTATTTAAATAATGCTATTGCTTTAAAAAGTGGAAATAAGTTGCAAATAGCGGTATCTGTACCAATCAGTACTAACTTTGGTGGTTCTGAAGAGATTTTGCGTGGAGTGGCACATGCTCAAAGTGAGATTAATTGTAATGGAGTTGATAATATTAAAAAGGCTATTGAGAAAAATGAAACTTTAAATTGTACAGGAATTAAAAGTAAACTATTACTAGTTGAGATTGTTAACGAAAGTGATAAAAAAGATTCTTCTTTAGTTTATAAAGATAGTCTTATAGAGATTTCTCAGAAGATAGCAGAAAACCAAGACATTCTA
Organism: Calothrix sp. FI2-JRJ7; assembly: GCA_019359675.1. GTDB lineage: Bacteria > Cyanobacteriota > Cyanobacteriia > Cyanobacteriales > Nostocaceae > Dulcicalothrix. The sequence continues at coordinate 40,830 of JAHHGX010000079.1, read as the reverse complement.
GCTGTTATCGGTCATGATGCTAGTAGGAATACTATAGAAGTTGTAAATAATGCTTATCAAGATAAACTTGTTATTATCTCTCCTACAAGTACTTCTAATGAGTTAGATAAATTGCAATATAGAGTTTATCGCACGGCACCTAGTGATAGTAGTACTGCCGATATTTTATATGAACATGCTAGTAAAAGACTCGCACAATCACAAATTAAAGCATCTGTAATTTATGATAGTGAAGATTCATATAGCAATTCTTTGAAAAAAGCATTTAAAAAACGTTTTCCGCAACCGTATAGCTTAGAAATAGACTTGAATCGAAGTGACTTTGATTCAATCAATTTTGATTCTAGAGACGCAAATTTGATATTGCTAATTCCTTCAACTAAAGAAAGTATTTTCAATAAATCTTTAGAAGTAGTCTCTAAAGTGTCTAAAATTACAACTAATAAACCAATATTTTTGAGTGCAGATAGTATGTACGAGGCTAAATTAACTAAAGATGCTGGAGAATCTGCACAAAAAAGTAACTTAGTACTTGCTGTTCCTTGGCATCGTAGTGCAAATCCTAGCAATACTAATTTTGAAAATGATGCTGATAAACTTTGGCCATATTTACAAATAAGTTGGCGTACCGCAATGGCATATGACTCAATGAAAGCAATTATTGAGGGTTTAAAAAATATTCCAGATTCACAAAAATCTATTACACGCGAAAATCTAAAAACCGAATTCTCAAAAATGTTAAGAAATCAATATATTGCGAATGGGGCATCAGCGCCTATACGTTTTACTGATAAAGGAAGTCGTTTAGTATCAGACCGTAGTCAGGGAATAGGGATATTACTGAAAGTTGAGTGTAGAAATAAAAGTCAAAATTATATTTGTGATTTTGAGAAGCTCAATGAATAAGTATAATTTTAATGGGCATTTTTTACGTCCATTACAAGCAAGCCTGTAAAATTATTTCGATAAACTAATAGGCGCCTCAAGATATATTACAAAAACGCTGCCTTACGATGACTTTTGCGCTTGGTATGATTGAAGTTTATGGTGTTCCTACTGCGGTAGAAGTCGCTGATGCGATGTGTAAAGCCGCGCGCATCACCTTTGTTGGGTACGAAAATACTGATTTAGGAAGGATTACTGTTTTAATACGCGGTGATGTGGGTGAGGTAAATGTTGCTGTGAAAGCAGGGTTAGAGTCAATAAATAGAGTTAACGGTGGTGAGTTGCTATCGCATCACATTATTCCTCGTCCCCATGAAAATTTAGAATATGCTTTACCTATACATAGCAGTGCATCGATAGAAAACTTCGGCGCCGATATCCGCTTTCCCCCACCACTATCAGCATAAAATTTAATTTCTCGTTAAAAATAAAGTAGGCGCCTACCCAGCAACGATTATCCATGACTAATATTCTTTCACGTATGGAGACAGTACAGTCTCCAATCATTCCCATCGTCGGGGAATTAATCCGCAACACACCCGGAACAATTTCTTTAGGACAAGGAGTAGTTTCATACCCTCCACCACCAGAAGCTATCGAGTTGTTACCTAAATTCCTAGCTGAGGAATCAAATAATTTATACAAACAGGTTATTGGTATTCCCCCATTAATAGCAGCAATTCAAGCTAAATTACAAAGCTTTAATAACATAGAAATAAAAGATGATAACTGTATTGTCGTCACTGCTGGTAGCAATATGGGTTTTGTAAATGCTGTATTAACAATTACTTCACCTGGCGATGAAATAATTTTAAATGCGCCATATTACTTTAATCATGAAATGGCGACGATAATGGCTGGTTGCCATCCAGTCATAGTTGAAACTGATAATAATTACCAATTACGTGTAGATGCTATCGAAAAAGCAATTACACCAAAAACCCGTGCGATTGTAACAATATCTCCAAATAATCCCACAGGTGTAGTATATCCAGAAGCATCTTTACGTGCGATAAATCAACTTTGTCACGAACGCGGTATTTATCATATTAGTGATGAAGCATACGACTACTTTACATACAACGGTGTAAAGCATGTATCACCTGGCTCATTTCCCAATAGCAGCAAACACACAATTTCTTTATTTAGTCTATCAAAAGCTTACGGTTTTGCTAGCTGGCGTATTGGCTATATGGTAATTCCCTCAAACTTACTGGTATCAATTCAAAAAGTACAAGATACTATTTTGATTTGCCCACCCGTCATTTCACAATATGCAGCATTAGGCGCCTTACAATCTTCACCCAAATATATTCAAGAAAATCTAAGCAAACTTGCTAAAGTACGCTTGGGAGTTCTTGACTCGCTCCAAAAATTAGAAGGTATATGTACAATAGCTCCCGCTGATGGCGCCTTTTACTTCTTCTTAAAAGTCCACACCTCAATAGATACATTTACACTAGTTGAACGACTAATCAAAGAATGTAAAGTAGCCGCACTTCCCGGAACTACATTCGGCATGAACCAAGGGTGTTACCTACGTGTAGCTTACGGCGCCTTACAACAAGAAACAGCACAAGAAGGTATTAAACGTTTAGTAATAGGATTAAAAAACATCTTAAATAACAACCTAGACAACCTAGTAAAAGAAAATAGTGAGATGCAAAGACGGGATTTAACTTGAACTTTACCCTAGCTTCACCTTGTTTGATCATTATTAGGTGCAAGCCGCACGTTAAAACATTCTGGAATTTGCATCTATGGTCATCAAGAATCTCATCCGCACATTGGCAGTTTCTGCTGTCGCTGCGAGTTGTTGGGTCGGTCAAGCTGATGCTAATACGGTTCCTGTACCAAGCAACTTTGCCGTACCAAGCACCCATGCCCACAACGACTACGAACATGAGTACCCACTGTTTGACGCCCTCCACAACGGATTCATTAGTGTTGAATCTGACATCTGGCTCTACGACTACGATAACCAACTGCGCGTTGCTCACGACCCGGTAGCTGACGCAACGACACTACCCACGCTTAGTGAGCTTTACCTGACCCCGCTACAGAACTTGGCAACTGGCGCGAACAATGGTGGTATTTACAAAGACGGCACTAAGATAATTCTGTTGGTTGACATCAAGAGTGAGGGTCTTTCAACTTACCAACGCCTGCATGATACTCTAAGCGACTACGCAGCTAACAATCCAAGACTATTCACGACATATACCAAAAATGCCTCCAGCGGCTATGACGTGCAAGAAGGAGCAGTTAGCGTCATCATCTCCGGCAACCGACCGCGAGATTATATGCTTGAGCAGAATTTGCGCTATGCTGCTTATGATGGTCGTAGGAGCGACATTGGTAGAGGCATTGCACCTGAGTTCATTCCCTTGATTAGCGACAATTGGAACAATTTCTTTACTGGCGATTTAGCGTGGGATGGTAGGGGCATTATTCCGGATGACACAAAGGCAGCTATAGAGAATATCGTGGCTCAAGTACATAGCGAGAACAAAATTCTGCGCTTTTGGAATCTTCCACAGGATGCTCCTAGTGTTTGGGGACCGCTTTATAATGCTGGTGTCGATTTAATTAATACCGACAATCTTACTGGTTTATCCCAATACATCCAATCGAGCCGGACTACTAAAGTGCCAGAACCTGAGCCAACCGTCACACTCGTTGGTGTGCTAGGGGTGTCTGTACTGTTATTAACCAGGGGGCGCCTCAAATCGTCTTCCTACCGCTCAAGTTAACAAGTGTTGTCTTTAAAAGAGAGCGGTTTACTGCTATTCTTTCCTCTGTGTCTCTGTGCTTCTGTGGTAAAAAACTTTACTAATAAAATTTTTGAAATTAACTAGTAGGTTGGCTTCGCTATCATGTTACTCAACAATAAACGTTGGGTTCCGTTCCTCCACCCAACCTACAAGACAAAAAGGAACAGGCAAGGATGCCTGCTCCACAAGGGTTGTATGCTTTTTGGATATGTAAGTTACAGTTGTTTTACTTCGGAAACTAACTTGCCTACCATGTCTTTAGCGCTGCCGAAGAGCATTGTGGTTTTATCTTTGTAGAATAATTCGTTTTCTACACCAGCGAAACCTGCGCTCATCCCGCGTTTAATTACGATAGTGTGCTTTGCCCTATCTACTTCTAAAATGGGCATTCCGTAAATAGGGCTTGACTCATCGGTACGCGCGGCAGGGTTAACTACATCATTGGCGCCAATAATTAGTGCTACGTCGGTTTGGTCGAACTGTGGGTTAATATCTTCCATGTCGTGTAGCTGTTCGTAGGGTACATTTGCTTCAGCTAGTAACACGTTCATGTGTCCTGGCATTCTACCTGCTACAGGGTGAATGGCATATTTAACATCTACACCCATACGTTCGAGTTGGTCTGCGAGTTCGCGAACACCGTGTTGTGCTTGTGCTACTGCCATTCCATAACCTGGGACTATTACTACTGAGCGCGCGTATCCTAACATCATCGCACCTTCTTCGGGGTCGATGCTGCGAACTGATTTGTCGCCTGTATCTCCACTTCCACCACTTGTAACGGCGCCAGCTTCGGAACCAAAAGCATCAAACAGTACGCTGATTAACGAACGGTTCATTGCTTTACACATTATTTCGGTGAGGATAATACCTGATGCACCAACCAAGGCGCCTGCGATGATTAACATATTATTCATCACCACAAAACCCGCAGCAGCAGCAGCTAAACCAGAAAACGAGTTTAATAACGAAATTACTACGGGCATGTCACCACCACCAATGGGAATGACGAACATAACACCTAGTATTAAAGAGACAATTGTCACTGCTATAAATACTGGCAGATTATGAGGCGCAATGAGGAGATAAGCGCCACCCGCAATAAATGTTACTAGCAGTAAAGCGTTAAAAGCCTTTTGGAAGGGAAATTTTATTGGCTTGCCTGTTACTAAACCTTGGAGTTTGGCAAAAGCCAGTGTACTGCCTGTAAAGGTAACGCCACCAATTAATACATCAAGCAGCATCGAAATATTTGCGTCCACTGACACAAGTTCGTTATGTTGTCTCAACCGCCAGAACTCGGCAATGGCAACAAGACCAGATGCGGCGCCACCTAAACCGTTGAGCAAACCGACCATTTGAGGCATTTCGGTCATTTGGACTTTGTAGGCGCCTATTGCTCCTATTACTGAGCCAATAGCCAAACCTATTAAAATCATTTTGTAGTTCAGCACATGACTATCGAGCATAGTAGCCACAATAGCCAATAACATCCCAACTGCTGCGACGACGTTACCTTGCCGTGCGGTAGCTGGTGAACCTAATTTTTTTAAACCGAGAATAAATAACGATGCGGCAATAAGATACGTAAGTTGAATACCTGTTGGCAAAAAATCTGTCATATTTTTCGTAGTTAGGAGTTAGGAGTTATGAGTTAGGAGGCTTTTTTCTTGAACATTTGCAGCATTCTGTCTGTGACTAGAAAACCACCTACTACGTTGACCATTGCTAAAATTACGGCAATTAAACCAAGAATTACTGATAAGTTTGTTTCTCTGGCGCCTGAAGCTACGATGGCGCCAAGTACTGCGATTCCAGAAATTGCGTTGGAACCTGACATTAAGGGGGTGTGAAGTGTTGGTGGTATTTTGTTGATGACTTCAAACCCTATGAATGATGCTAGGACGAATACAAACAATGCGGCTATTAATGCTTCGTTCATTATTTTTTGCTGTTGGTGACAATAAGGGCGGGTTTAGATATGTTGTTATTTTGTTGAGGGAATATGGGTTAACCCGCCTCTACGGCTGTTTGCAATGCTTCTTTTACCCGTGAATTGCGAATTTCTCCGGCGTGGGTTATGCAGGTGTCGTTGATGATGTCGTCGCCAAAGTCGATTTGTATGGCGTTATTTTTGATGATTAGTTGCAGTAATGATGTCACGTTTTTGGAATATAGCTGGCTGGCGTGTACTGGTACTGATGATGGTAAGTTGATTGGTCCAATGATGGTGACACCGTGTTTGATGATGTCTTTACCTGGTTCTGTACAAGCACAGTTTCCACCTTGTTCGGCTGCTATGTCTACTATTACTGAACCTGTTTTCATTTCCATTACCATTTCTTCGGTGACGAGTAATGGCGCCTTTTTACCTGGTACCTGAGCAGTGGTTATTACTACGTCGGCTGTTTTGATATGGGCAGCTACTAGTTCTTGGGTGCGTTTTCTACTGTCTTCAGATATTTCGCGCGCGTATCCTCCTGCGGTTGCTGTTTCTTCGTCGAGTTTGACTTCGACAAATTTGGCACCCAACGAAAGAACTTCTTCTTTTACGGCAGGACGAATATCGAATGCTTCTACTATGGCGCCTAAGCGTCGTGCTGTTGCTATGGCTTGTAACCCAGCTACTCCGGCGCCCATCACAAATACTTTTGCTGGTGCAATTGTACCTGCGGCTGTTGTTAACATTGGGAAGTATTTAGGTAACGCGGCAGCACCTATAAGTACAGCTTTGTAACCAGAAATTGAAGCTTGCGACGATAGCGCGTCCATACTTTGGGCACGAGTACTACGCGGTATCATTTCCATTGAGAGTGCGCTAACTTTACGTTCTGCTAATTTTTGCGCTACTGCTGGGTTGCCTAGTGGGTTAAGGAAACTTATAAGTACAGAACCTTCACGTAATAGTTCAACTTCTGAACTTCCGTCTGAGCGTTCTTGTGGTGGACTTACTTTGAGGACAACATCTGCTTCTCCCCATACTCTTGCAGTGTCAGCAATAATTGTGGCGCCTGCTGCTTCATATGCTGCATCGCTAAAAAATGCTCTGTCTCCTGCACCTGTTTCAACTAGTACTTCTAAACCCTGTTTTACCAGTCGGGCAACTATATCCGGAATTAATGCTACGCGGCGTTCGCAAACCTCTATTTCTTTAGCGACTGCAATCTTCATGAAATCTCCTAATAGCGAATATTGCTTATTGAAATGAAATTGCTTTAAAGTTTTACGGCTCTGTCGAAATTTATATCACTAGTCAACAGCGCTATAAAACAGCAGCAAGGCTTAATTCGACTTGTTTTTATTGATTCAATTCTTATGGTCGATTATTCTACAACTGATTCGTTTTCAGTCGCATGAATATTCTTATCCTTTGAATTTAGCACCATCCCAATCGTCAACTAATAAAAAATACCTTACTGCACATCCTAATCTGATCCCCAAATTTTGACACGTTTTTCTTTTATTTTTTTTAGGGGTTTTCATATTTATTAACTATTTTGTCACATATCGCAACATTGCCTAAATTATCTAAACTACACTACTCTTAAGCTATTTACTGGTCATTTGTCACTTTGTCTTAAGTTCCTCGCTCGTGTTTTATTTTAATATTCCCCTTAAATTTCGGCGCCAGAGCAATTTGTTAAATAAATATTAAACTAATTGTAGGTGCCTACTAGTTATTTTTACTTAACTCATGACCAAAAAATAAGCTTAAATGCTAGTAATTAATAGCTCACTGGACAAACAACAATTAACGCGCTCGCAGCTAACCACAAATCATTAACATCCTTTTTAATTAATTTAACGAAATTTAAATCGTTTGATAACTTAAATTTTATAAGAAATAATAAAATTTTGATACATTTAGTAATATTTATAAATATAAAGTCAAGGTTAAAGGGGCTTGCGTCACCCCTTACTCTTTACCCCTTCCACCTTCCCCCCTGCTCTTTTAGGCACTTTTGCAGTGAAATAACGTCGAAATAACTGCGAGTCAGTAGTAAAGTTTAGTTACGATATCTGTTTGCATTTGTCCTAAGTTCCCAAATAAATGTCATAGGAGTTTAATTTATGCGACGTGTACTTGGAATTTTTTCTGCTGTTGCCGTGACTAGCTGCTTACTAACTGGATTTCAGGGTGTTAGCATGGCGCAGTCGGGGATTAACCTTTGGAGTGGTGTAAGACGGGAAAATCAGCTTAATCACCGTTTCGATTTTGGTGGACAAGCTAATGGCTGGGATAGACTGCGTTTGCGGGCCGATGCCAAAAGATTCAAAAATGCTGTGGCACGATTGGTAATTTCTTATCCTGAATATTACAAAGGTAGTTTCGACCCAAAGAAAATCGAAGTTCGGGCAAAAGGTAAGAGTATTCCTTTACAAGAAGCTAGATGGGATAAAGATAACCGTGTTATCGAAATTTTTCCAGCTGAACCAATACCCGCAGGTACTGGTGTAGAGATTGTTCTCTCGAATATCAAGAACCCTTCCTTTGGCGGTATGTACTATTTCAACTTAGCGATTCAATCTCCTGGTGATGTACCTTTGTCTCGTTATATCGGTACTTGGATTATAAGCGTTGGCGCCTAGGCAATGCTCGCAGGGAGGTAATCTCGTTTGCTACCCCTGCTTTTTCTTTTTTCCCTAATTTACGAATTTGCTCATGCATGATAAAATAACGGATTGTGACTTTTTGTATAAAATCTCATTCCTAAATAGCTCGCTCGGAGAAAAAGATGAAGAGAACCTTAGAAGGAACTAACCGTAAAAGAAAGAGAACATCAGGATTTCGCGCGCGGATGCGGACTCCTGATGGTAGAAATGTGATTAAAGCACGTCGCAGAAAAGGGCGCCATCGCTTAAGCGTATAGTTCGGTACTTGTAGGCAGTTATACGTTGTGGCTTTGCCCTCATTGCATCGTCTTAAATCCCGCCAAGATTTTCAGGCAGTCTTTCGGGAAGGAATACGTCGGCATGGTTCTTACTTAACATTAAGAGCCTTACGACCATCACCTTCCACAACTGAACCAACTAAAAGCTCCGCATCAAGTTCGGCAAATTCGATGGATACTGCCAAGTCGCAAGTTAATCAAAGTAATAATTGCGAGTATTTACCAACGCGAATTGGTATCTCAGTTAGCACTAAGGTCAGCAAACGGGCAGTAATTCGTAATCGTATCAAGCGTCGAATTGCAGCAGCCTTACAGCAATTATTGCCGAAAATATTACCAGGATGGCGTTTGGTAGTAGTTGTCAAACCAACTGCGGCACAACAAGAGTGCGTAACCCAACAATTTCTGCAAGAATTAGAGCAGTTGTTGGTACAAGCCGAGGTATTAAATGGGCATTCGTGAAGAAGTATATTTTGAAGGCGGTCCTCACATTGGGGACTTGATATTAAACATACTGATAGGTTTCACCGTTGTAGGCTTACCTTTGACGATTGGAGCAATTGTTAGAGCGTTGTGGCTGCGATTCCGCATTACCGACCGTCGCATCTCTGTAACAGGTGGATGGATGGGACGCGAGCGCACTGACATTATCTATTCAGAAATAGTCAAAGTCGTTAAAGTTCCCCGTGGCATTGGTATGTGGGGAGACATGGTGGTAACAATGAGAAACGGTTCTCGTCTAGAACTTCGAGCAATCCCCAGATTTCGTGAAGTTTACGACTACATCTATGAACGCATCGCCGCTAAAAATCCTGGAATGGTTGGAGTGGAGAAGTAAGAGTTAAAAGTTAGGAGTTAGGAATTAGGAGTTAGGAGTTAAGAATTTAGCACTTATAACTCACTACTCATAACTCATAACTCAACACTTATAACTCATAACTCCTAACTGTTTACGGCTATCCGTAGTTCCTAGGGGATGATGTTGAGCGATAAATTAGGTTTAGATAATTAACACTACCGTTTAGTTGAATTCAGAATAATGGATTTTGGTATCGGGTTCCTCTCGAACAATGTGATGCTGCCAATCATAGACTTGTTCTACAGCATTGTACCGAGCTATGGATTGGCAATTGTGGCATTAACGCTGGTAGTGCGCTTTGCGCTTTACCCCCTTAGTGCCGGCTCAATTCGCAATATGCGCCGAATGCGAATTGTTCAACCGCTCATGCAAAAGCGGATGCAGGAAGTTAAAGAGCGGTATAAAGATGACCCGCAAAAGCAACAAGAAGAAATGATGAAGACGCAACAAGAGTTTGGCAACCCGTTGGCGGGCTGTTTACCTCTCTTGGTGCAAATGCCAGTACTGCTTGCATTATTTGCAACATTACGGGGTTCACCATTTTCTTCTGCTAATTACACCGTTAACTTACAGGTCTTTCCAGCCGAACAAATTGAGCGCATTCAACCACAGGCTTTTGCTACTGCACCCCAAAATATCTATATTTCCGATGGCGAACACGTTAAGGTGACAGCTATCCTTCCTGGTGGAAATAAGATGGCTGTAGGGGAAAAAACTAAGATAGAGTACCAAACTCCTGATGGAAAAGTATTCCAACAACTCTTAGCTGAACACCCCGAAACTAACTTAGTTCCTGAGTGGAAAATTACTAAGGGCGAAGACCGAGTTAAAATTGACGAGCAGGGAAATATTGAAGCTTTACAAACTGGAGATGTTACTATAACTGGCAGCATTCCTGGCTTGGCTTCTAATAAAGGTTTCTTATTCATTGATGCTTTAGGTCGCGTCGGCGCCATTGACCCAGATGGTACAGTCCACTGGGATATTGTCGCAATGATTGTAGGTTTTGGTATTAGCTTATACGTTAGCCAAATACTGTCTGGTCAAAACTCGACGAGTTCTAACCCCCAGCAAGATACAGTTAATAAAATCACTCCCGTTATTTTTTCGGGTATGTTTTTGTTCTTCCCGTTACCCGCTGGTGTACTGATGTACATGGTAATTGGTAACATTTTCCAAACCTTACAAACGTATATTCTCTCCCGTGAACCTTTACCTGAAGAACTACAAAAAATTGTAGAATCTCAAGATAAAGAAAAACAAACAGAGACAAAAACTATACCGTTTGAACCAAAAAGTTCTAAGAAGAAAGCAACGAATTCATAATGGTTGATACTTCAATCGTAAGAGGTCAAGATTGGTTAACTTTACTGTTACAGAAAGCAGGACTCTCTGTAACAGTTACTGGTTCGGAGGAAGATGTACCCCCCGATAACGATGAGGGTGCAAGCTACTGGTTGACAATTGATGAGACGAATTTATCACCAGAGCAAATCAGCACGTTGATTGGCAGTAACGGTTCGGTACTCGATGCTATTCAGTATTTGACAAATTCTATTCTCAATCTTAATCAACCACCCGAACAACAAGCTTCGTATACCATTGAGTTAAATGGTTATCGCGTTAAACGTGAAGCAGAAATACGAACGCTAGCAGAAAATGCAGCAGCAGCTGCACGTGCTTCTGGCAACGAAATCGAAATTAAGTCTTTGAGTTCTGCTGAACGTCGTCAAGTTCATACTTTTTTAAAGGACTATGCCGACTTGGAAACATTCAGCCGGGGCAAAGAACCTCATCGTCACCTTGTTGTGCGTCCAGCAATGGAATAATTTTTCTTTGCTCCTTTTCATTCCCGATTTCTTCTTGGAAGTCGGGAATTTGATTGTTTCAAGTTAAAATAAGAATATCAGATCGAGAAACCTGGTTTCTATGCAAAATCTCCATTTTTATGAAAGGTTATCTATAAAGAAACCAGGTTTCTAATACTGCTAATTTTTTGAGTGAGAATGTCTCACAAATCCTATGGACGCAATTTTTATTCCGCAGCTAATTCAGGCGCCGGAGCGAACAGAGGAAATTCAAGTTCAAGAGTTTCTGCCCGGTTTAGATACACTCACGCCCGTTCGGGGCATTGTTCGCGTTCGGCATTGTGGAAATTATTTAGAAGTAGCAGCATTAGCTGAGGCAATTATTACTTGTACTTGTTGCCGCTGTTTGAAACAATATAACCATCGTTTAGTAGTCGATACAACCGAAATAATTTGGTTAGACGAAGCAGCAAATCAATTTGACGATTTACCTTTAGAGCGCGAAGTTGCCGTCGAAGATTTGGTTGAGTCTTTGTTGCCGCAAGGACATTTTTATCCAAGCGAATGGCTATACGAACAAATGTGCTTGGAAATACCTCCACGGCAATTATGTGATGAAGATTGTGCTGGAATTCCAGCTACTCCCAAAAGCACAACTCAAAACCCTCTCGTAGATAAACGTTGGGCTTCTTTAGAAGCACTAAAAAATCAATTACCAAATTGATTTGTTCTTAGAAACCCGGTTTCTTAAAGAAACCGGGTTTCTTATTGATTATCCTGCCCGTCATCTTTCTTTGTATTACCTGCTTTTACCCAACCCTCTTGGTTACTACCTTCTACACGAACTTTTTGCCAAACTTTATCTTCACTCTCTTCTATTACTATTACTTTTTGGTTAAAGCCAGCACCACCAACACGTTCAGAGTCAGCTTTTGGTTCTGAGCGCAAACTCAAACCTTGTGACCATGTTACACGCGCGTTGTAGGCGCCTGGTGGTAAAGGTTTTAGTTCTGTACTGTCAGCTTTTTCGGTGGGGGATGGAGTTGGTTTAGCAACAGGTTCTTCTATGTTGTTATCCGTAGTTGACGGTTTTGTTGTTACATCAGTATTGGATGACGCTTTGGCAGTAGTAAAACCAGCACTTGCACGCACCGAAGGTTCATCGTTGGCATAAATTGGTTTAGGAGGAACCCTTGAAGATTGATTCACGAAGTACAAAGTAGCAGCAACTCCACTGCCTGCAAGAATCGCAATTGCTAGGATAAATCCTAAAAGATACTTAAATAAGTTTGAAACCATGTTTAACTTTGCTTGTTTAATAGTCGATAGCTAATTACTAACACTCAAGGTAAATAATAACTAATTCGCTTGGCGCCAAACATCCACGGGTGTACTTTGCTTTGATGCTAGTCTTGCGCGTCCAGAAGCTGCCCATTCTTGCAGTTTTTGGATTTGCTCTTGAGCAGTGCGTGCGAGAGGTATAATTTGGCTGGCAGCTTCCAGGATATCATCGGTTGTAAAATCCCGGTTTTGGCTAAACCCAATGTGCATCGCTTCAATCAAGGTTTGCTCGATTTCGGCGCCAGAGAAATCTGGAGTTTCGTAAGCTAACCGCTCGATATCATAACTTTTCAGATTATGAGGACGCAAGCGCGTTAAATGCACATCAAAAATTGCCTTACGTTCGTCTTGACTCGGCAACCCTACAAAGAATATCTCATCAAACCTTCCTTTGCGTAACATTTCTGGTGGTAGAGATTGAATATCATTCGCAGTCGCTACGACAAATACAGGTGAGGACTTTTCTGCAAGCCAGGTAATAAATGTACCAAAAACCCTGCTCGTAGTTCCCGCATCACCTTTGCTACCAAGTCCAGAAAAGGCTTTGTCTATCTCGTCTATCCATAATATACAAGGCGCCAACGCTTCAGCTACTTGTATCATTTGTCGAGTTCTTGACTCCGATTCACCTACCAAACCAGCAAATAGGCGCCCAACATCAAGACGCAATAATGGTAAATGCCAATAGTGAGCTATCGCTTTTGCAGTTAAAGACTTACCAGTACCTTGAATACCCACTAACAATAAACCGCGTGGGTGTGGTAAACCGTACTGACGTGCGCGTTCGGTAAACGAACCACCACGACGAATTAACCAATCTTTGAGACAGTCTAACCCACCAATATCAGAAATTTGCTCAGTAGCAGGAATAAAATCAAGAATTTGAGTTTGACGAATAGTTTGGCGTTTTTCCTCCAAAATTAAGTCAACATCTTCAGGTTGTAGTTCACCATGAGTCGCAATAGCTTTGGCTAAAACTCTTCTAATTCGCTCCATACTTAAACCCTGGCAAGAGCGCACCAAATCATCCAACGTCTTGCTAGGTAGCGAATTGTTCGTACCTTGTAATAATCTTTCAACCTCTGTTTTTATTTCTCCCCCACTTGGTAGCGGAAATTCCACAACAGTCAAAACTTCGGTTAAATCATCAGGAATAGCTACACGCGGCGATAATATTACTATATTTTTTGGCTGTGACTTTAAAAGCCGTGCTAAATTGCGGAGTTTGCGAGCAATAGCCACATCATCTAAAAATCTATGATAATCGCGTAATATAAACACCGCTGATGCAGTTGCAGCTAACTTCTCAACAAACTCCAAAGCTTGTAAAGGGTTACGCTTGCCAAAACCCGCATCATTAGGATTGCCCTGAATACCATCCACAAAATCCCAAGTATAAATCGGACGGTTCCCCAATTGTGCAGCTTCTTCTCGAATTGATGCTTCGACACGTTCCTCTTCATACGTCGGAATATAGATTAGCGGGTAACGCGCACGCAACAGTAGCTTAAACTCATCACCGAAAGTCATAAGAGCTTCTTATTAGTTGTTATTTTTTCTATCCTTCTCCATTGTCATATAAACGTAGGGTGCGTGGCGCCTAAACAATTTTACAACGAAGCTAATTATCAAAAGGTGCCACGCACCTCACCCCACCCGAAACGCATAATAATACTGCATTGCAAGAATACGCTCAAAAGCAAATTCGCTTTCTTCAAGACGAAGATTGCGACATGTAACCATATTGATAAAATTCGCCACAGTAAAATTACTATTATTTATTGTAAATATTATTGCCAATATATATCTCAGGTTAGATAAAGATATCTAGCTGGATGTAGTAGCATCTAAGATTATGAATTTAAAAGCCAAAGTATAAATTTATTAGGGAATTGTTTGGAAATGGTAGATTCAAATCAGCAAGACAAACATAATTTTCTTTTCCCTCGCAGTCGCTACTATGGTAAGGTTCAACCGCAAAACCTGGTATTTAATGCTAATCTTCAAGAGTTTGCACAAAAAGTAGGCTATATTAGTACCCTAGAAACATCGGGCAAACTCGCACCAGAAGATGCATATAATCAGGTCAAGGTGCTGTGGAAGCAACTCAAACGTAGCAAAAAAGAATTGGGTATTGGCGTAGAGGCGCCAACAAATACTCAAGATATTTAAGTAATATATCTAAAATTAATACAACTTACCCATTTGATTACTCCTTATTCATGACTTGGAACTCATTCCTTTCTAGGGACAAAACGAGGTCTTGTGAAGTGACTTCAATTATCCAGTTGCCACTGGGTTTACCATCTGACAAAATTTCCTCTCCACGAACTATACCAACGCTTCCAGCTACATAAGTTGGACGTAGGATAAAAACTTTGTCTCCTACTTGTGGGATTTTTGAGTTATTCAAAGGCGTTCCTCTACCGAAAATCACTAAATATTAACTAATTAACTAAAAATTAGCATACATATAACCTTATCTTAACCAAACTTGTATGCGTATAATCACTCATAAAGATATTTTGGCTATCGGCATAAACTAATCCTCATTATCTATTGACCGATTAATGCTATTACTATCTGGTGCCTTTCGCTTCTGAATGAGCAGAAGACAGTAAATTACTTAATCCTAAAAATCACGAACGCCGGAGGGCGCCATTTTTAGAAGCAATACGTCAAATCTAGAAAAAAAATGGCAACCGAGATAATTATATATATATAAACCAATGTACTCGACTTATCCAAAACTGAAGCGCATCAACCAAAACTATATCATAATTCTGTGTACTTACCTTCATTTATACAAGCCGTTGTATAAATTTGCCTTGGAACGTAACTGTAAATAGAAAAACATCTAGCAGAACTACTGGTTAATTTGTTAGGCAATGCAATTAAGTTTACAGATGTCGATAGTGTCACATTGCATATTGACGTTAATCACTTTAGCGCAGAAGATATAGTTTTACATTTCTTTATTAAGGATATAGGTGTTGGAATGAGCGTAGTACAGTTTGAGAAAATTTTTACACCCTTCAACAAGTTGGTGATATTCAGCGTCACGTTCAAATATTTTCTGTTTGGCGCTAGGTATATTTATCAACTTGGCGTAATATGATGTAAAAATATTCACGCCAAATATAAACAGATGTAACGTTTGTTAACATAAATATATAGTGTTTGCTTTCATGGCACCGAGAAGTAAGCATACTTATAAATCAACTTAAACTAAATTTAATTTAATCAAAATATGACAAAAACAAACGGAACGATTTTGATTATCGATGACAACCCAATAAATTTAGAAGTTTTGTATGAGACTTTAGTAACTGCAAACTATGAGATTTTTGTGCAGATGAGCGGTGAGGAAGGTATTCAAATCGCTATGCAACAACAGCCAGATTTAATACTGCTTGATGTGATGATGCCTGATATGGATGGTTTTGAGACTTGTCGAAGATTGCAAGCTAGTGCAATAACTCAATCAATACCAATTATTTTTATGACAGCTCTTTGTGATAGCGAAGATAAAATTAAAGGACTCAGTTTAGGAGCAGTTGATTATATTACAAAACCTTTTCGGCAAAAAGAGGTTCTAGCACGAGTTAACATCCACATCAAGCTAAAGCGCACAACACACGAATTAGAGCAACGAGTTGAAGAACGTACTCAAGAACTTTCACAAACCTTGCATTCACTCAAACAAATGCAATTGCAACTTGTGCAAAATGAAAAAATGTCAGCATTAGGACAATTGGTTGCAGGTGTTGCACACGAAATTAATAACCCAATGGGATGTATTAATGGTAATTTCGTATTAATGGAAGATAGTGTTAAAGATTTGTTTCAAGTTATTGACTGCTATCAAAAAGAGTTTCCTCAAGCTAGTCTTTGCTTACAGGAATGTATCAAAGCAGTAGATTTAGATTATTTGCGCTCAGACTTGCCAAAGATGTTCGAGTCTATGCACACAGCAATAAGTCGTATTAAAGATATCAGTAACAGTTTAAGAACGTTTTCGCGTGCTGATAATAATAAATATGTCTTATTTAATATTCATGAAGCAATAAATAGTACTATTTTAATTCTTCAACATCGTCTCAAAGCTTCAGACTCTCGTCCAGAAATCGAGGTTTATAAAGACTATAGTGAGTTACCGCTTATCGAGTGCTATCCTGGACAATTGAATCAAGTATTTATGAATATTATTGCTAACGCTATAGACGCAATAGATGAAGCAAATTTGCAGCATAAAAACTATAATTATAATCAAAAAAATTATATTTTCGTAAAAACAACTATTACTGAAAATCAAAAATCAGTTTTAATTTCTATCAAAGACAGCGGTCTTGGAATCAATGAAAAAATCAAAAATCAAATTTTTGAACATTTGTTTACGACTAAAGAAGTAGGAAAAGGGACAGGATTAGGTTTAGCAATTGTACATCAAATTATTATTGAAAAGCATCATGGTAGTATCGAAGTTAATTCCGAAATAGGACAAGGAACTGAATTTTTGATTACTATTCCCATACATCAATAATTAAGAAACCCGGTTTCTACGGTTTCTAGGTGTTAGATTTGTAAACTTTGTGGGTAAACTATAAGTAATGACTCAACAAAGTTTTACCTGTCATGGTCGCAACTCAAACCAAATACGAAGCAAAGGTGTTTAATCCAATTCATAAATCTATTGGCGCCAGATTATTTGTCTACGTCCTTAGCGGTGCATTAGTCGGACTGGGGTCAATGTCTTATCTTTTCTATCAGATACTTGAAAATCAAGCGAAGCAAGAAATTCAAAGACACTTAAGCATTAAAGTAAAGTCAGTTGAAGTAGAACTGACGGAAATTCAGCGTTCGACACTAAACTTAGCTGCCGCAATTAAAACGTTTGATGAATTCAAGATTAGAGACTTAGAAGCTTTCAAAAAATTAGTTTTCTCTTTTTACAAACAAAAAAGTTCTTTGAACTCAGGAGTTGGCGCCAGTCAAACATCTGAGTATTTCTAAAAAGCGAATAAAGTCATTTGACCCTACTTCTTTGTTGATCAAAAAATTCGTGGGCAAGTGGGAGAACGATTACCAGCACCTTATAATGACGGCAATTTATTGTGGAAAAACATGGTGGAAGTATTAAGATTAATTGTCAATTGGGGCAAGGTACTGAGTTTATAATTACAATTCCTGTGAAATATTCTTAACATAATAATATAATAATGTAGAGACGTTACATGTAACGTCTCTACAAATTATAAACGTTACCAATTCATGACCGCTGCCATATTTTAATTGTTTTATCTAGGCTAGCACTCACAAGTATTTCTCCTGATGCCGTAAATGTTAACCCAGTTACACTATTAGTATGACCAATAAATGTTGCTAATAACTCCCCACTTTCTAAATGCCACAGTTTAATAGTTTTGTCTGCACTCCCGCTAGCTATAATTTCACCGTCAGGACTAAGGGCAATAGCACAAACTCCCTCGCTATGTCCTTTTATAGTTCTAATTAGTGTACCTGTTTCTAAATTCCACACTTTTATACTTTGGTCACGACTACCACTTACTAATATTTTGCTATCACTACTTAAACATAAGCAACTAACAATATGCGAATGCGCGCTGAATGAATTTTGTAGTAGTGTTTCTTCTCCCTCTAGGTGCCAAATTTTAATTTTACGATAACTACCTGTCACAAGAGTTTTTCCATCTTGACTTAAAATAAGTGCATGAGCAGTTGTATCATCAAGTGAAAACGAACTGTGTACTTTTCGTGACTGTAAATCCCAATATAAAATTCTTCTATCATCACCACCTGTAAATATCATCCTATTATCAGGACTGCAAGCAACTCCCCGTACCATGCCATTATGCTTGTGTAAAATATCTATTAAATCTTTGGCGCCTATATGCCATATTTTAATTGTAGAGTCGGCGCCACCACTTACTAAAATTTGCCCATCTGGACTAAATGCTAATGCATTGATTTCATCAACTAGTCCAGGTTTACTCCAAGGTAGCTCAGAAAAAGTACAAATTAACTCACCTTTATTTAAATCCCATAATTTGGTTTCACCCCGACTACCACTTGCAAGTAATGGCACCTTATTTTTATTACCAGGACTAAAAGCCAAACAATTAATGCCTTGTGTATGACCACGTAAAGTTTGCCAGTATTCCCAGTCTCCAGTAATATGGTCTGATGCAATTTGAATAGTCTCAGCTAGGATTATTTCTTCGTCAACATCAATGTCATCCTCGTTAGTAGTAAATGAGTCTAAATACCAATTCAAACCACCCGAATATAATAATTTACTTGGAACCACAGTTATTTTAGGGTCACTAGATTCTATTAAATCTGTCGGTAAAAACCCGGCAATTACAACTTGTCTTTCGTCTCCATGTTTACCAGTAAATGGATAAAACAAACATAGAAAAATTAATAAGTCGCTCTTTAAATCATCTTGTGTAACAGTCCACTTAATCTTATCTTTTTTAATGCCGTTAAAACTCTCACTATCTGCTACATGAACTTGAATAGTAAATTTAGGATTATTGAAGAGCGAGTAACAAAACTTACTTTCATTTCTCAAATTTCCTTCATCATCTAAAGCAATACTTGTCAAAACATCATGAGGCACTTTTTTAACCAATTTACCCAAGCGTTCCTGCATAACCCTTTCGACAATTTGCTCTCGTAACAAATAATCAATAGCTTGCTGCTTAAAAAACCTGGGGAAAGGTATCGTCCAGTCTGGGGGTTCTGGATATTCTGGAGGGACTGGGGGTGGATTTTTTGCGACAAGTTCAGCTTGTTGACGCGCTATTGTGTGAAGCTTCGTCAATGCTTCACCTTTAAACGCCATAATCTCACAGTGACAACCCTTTACAGAACTTTCTAACAAAGAAACTTCGTAAGTCTTGGGTTTCTTGACTCTAGTTAGAAAATCTACTTGTTGTGATTTGAGCAAGCTAGTCCAGTTCATGTACATACAAAGTCATGCGCGCTCTTGCCTACCTACGTTAATGTATATAAAGAAACTTTTTCTTTTTTATTTGATTTGATTAATTTTAACTATCTGCTTTTTAGGTAAAAATAAGTTATTTAGTATCATAAGTTACAAAATAAATAGAAAAAATGAGTAATATATAGGCGCCTAACCAAAATATTTACCTTTTGCTTGAACAGTAAAGTATTTTGATTGGGAAATTCATTGTAGCGAATGGAAGGGCTTTGAATTGTTTTTGGTGTGAAATTTGATTATTTCTACCAGAAGTAAGACCCGTTATGGGATGTGTATTTGTAACTATTGCTATAAAGTCATGTTAAGTAATGTATGCAAATTCAAACACCAGACTGGGTAAAGCACGCAGTTTTTTACCAAATATTCCCTGACCGCTTTGCAAAAAGCAAACAACCTCGAAAGCGATTATTACATGATGCGCGCTGGGAAGACTGGGAGGCAATGCCCACACTTCAAGGTTACAAGGGGGGTGATTTATGGGGAATTATAGAACAATTAGACTATATTAAGTCTCTAGAGATTAATGCAATTTACTTTACGCCAATTTTTCAGTCAGCTAGTAACCATCGTTATCATACGCACGATTATTATCAGGTAGACCCAATGTTGGGTGGTAACGAAGCGTTTCGTGAGTTACTGGATGCTGCACACGCACGTGACATCAAAGTTGTATTAGATGGGGTATTTAATCATTCGAGTCGTGGTTTTTTCTTTTTCCACGACGTATTAGAAAATGGTCCTCACTCACCTTGGGTAAATTGGTTTAAAATTGAAGGCTGGCCCCTTGCTCCTTATACAGGGGATGCACCAGCTAACTATGGAAGTTGGGATGGAAATCGGGCTTTACCTGAGTTTAACCATGATAATCCAGAAGTACGCGAGTACATTATGGAAATTGCTGAGTATTGGGTCAAATTTGGTATTGATGGCTGGCGCCTGGATGTACCATTTGAAATTAAGACACCAGGATTTTGGGAAGAATTTCGAGACCGTGTGAAAGCAGTTAACCCCGACGCTTATATTGTGGGTGAAGTTTGGGGAGATTCACGACAATGGTTAGACGGCAAGCAATTTGACGGGGTAATGAATTACTTGTTTGCTGGCCCGACTATTGCATTTGCAGCAGGAGATAGAGTAGTTCTCGACCAAGTACAAAGTCGTGATTACAAACCTTATCCTCCGTTATTTGCTGCTGAATATGCTCAAAAAATCCAGGAATTATTAGAACTGTATCCTTGGGAAATTCAATTAACGCAGTTGAACCTACTTGCTAGTCATGATACTGCACGCTTAATGTCCATTGCAGGTGGAGACATACCGAGTATTGAATTATGTACACTGCTTTTAATGACATTTCCCGGCGCCCCTAGCATTTATTATGGTGATGAAGTTGGATTACCAGGAGCATTAGACCCAGACTCACGTCGAGGTTTTCCCTTAGAAGCAGCTTGGAATAATGAAATACTTAATACACATCGTCAACTAATTACACTTCGTCACAAGTACCCGTGCTTGCGAACAGGAGACTACAAAGTTTTGTACGCACAAGGTGATGTATATATATTTACTCGTGTACTCAATAACGAACAACTAGTTATTGCGGTTAACGCAGGTACATCTGATTCCAAAACAAACTTAGATGTTAGCAGCTTACATTCTTTACCCAACAACGTATTATACGGGGGCGCCGAACTTGAATGGAATAACGAATCAGAAACCAAACAAGTAACCCTCCATATTCCTGCCCGAAGCGGGTGCATTGTAGGGTGCGTGAAAGCCATTACTAACCCCAATTCTCTGAAAGATTAAAGTGCTTTCACGCACCATCGATATTGTTGTAATCAACACAATGGTGCTGCCTTTTATCAACAAAATGGTGCTTTCACGCACCATCGATATTGTTGTAATCAACACAATGGTGCTGCCTTTCATCAACAGAATGGTGCGTGACGCCACAGGTATTGTAACTACGTTGAAGTTTTTTCGTGGCGTCACGCACCCTACTGCCTCTTATCAAACCCTTTCCAAGACCAAGAAAACTTTCGCGGTTGTGATGTATAATCGCGACAGTCTTTAGCTTTTTCTGTAAGTACTTCTGCTGGATTTACTGCACACTTAAGATAATTGTTACTATTATAGTACTGACATTTTTTACATGGAAGCGTAACAGCTTTAACTTGCTTCAGCCTATAAAATACAACTCCTACAGTCGTCAATACAAATAATATTGGTGTAACTAATATAACGGTATCACCCAATGAAAGCTCAAACTCTTTTTGATTGGCATTACTGTTATCATATGAATTAGCATCTACAGTTACGTGGGTATCTGTATTGCTATTAAAGTCAGTTATATTACCTTCTGTTGTTGGGTACTGTCTCAGATTTTCGTTTAAAGGCATAAATTTTCCTCAAGGTAATAGCTACCTAGGAACTATCGTATTTTTAAATTAATTAAGATACGTCTAGCGGGGGAAGTAGCTTAGGACGGTAAAATGGTAATGTCTCTATAGCAGCAATTAAGTCAAAATGAAAATTAATTGCTGTTTTAATTGCCCTGTCTTAAGAATAAGATTTTCCAAAGATTTATACGCTCTAACTACCAGTAGAAAAATTATCACCATATCTTCTACCGATAGGGTGAAGGTAATTAGCAAACTTTGTGATATATACGACTTTAATTATACTTGAAATACTTATAACATGGTTCGTGACTGCATTGAGTTTTCTAATTATCTCCAAATTACCTATTGGAGTAGAAATTGATTAGTTTTAGCAAGGCACTTATGTTTGCCGCTGTGGTAGGAATATTAAATGCGCTTTTATTACCTCTTTTAACTTTTTTTAGTTTTCCGCTAATTATTTTAACAATAGGATTATTTTTCTTTGTCTTAAACTCAATAATTTTTGGTATAGCTGCTTACTTGGTAAACGGTTTCCGATTAAGATATGGTTTTTGGAGCGCATTAATTGGTTCTATTGCCCTTGCTGTGATTAATTCCGCACTTTTAAGAATTGTAGCTGCTATTATTTAAAATAAGAATATGAATTATTCTATATAGATAATGAATATAATTACTTATGAGCTTCAATGTGGGAGTGAAAATTCCAGTAAAGTCGCTAATATTACTTTGCTTTGCTTATAGTTGGCTTGCTTGGTATTTAGCTGCTTATCATATTGTTTGGTTAGTTGGCAGTGTTGTGACTGTTTCTGTCTTGGCTGTTATTGGACAAACTACTTCTTGGTTAGAAAGTTTAATCGAATTTGGCTCACGAACTCTGGTAGTAGTTTTGTTTTTAAGTGTTTCTATTGCGTTGGTTGCTAGCTGGTCGATAATATTTAGTTTAGTTTTAATGCCTTTGGCAACTGCAATGCTCGCAAATATGGAGTTGCGCTTTGCTGGTTTGAGCAGGTCAGATAGATTTTTATTAATAGTTATATCTGCTGGTTTGAGTTTAGGATTTGGCGAAACCGTAGATTTATTCTTTCTACCAAGTATTAGATATTGAAGTAGGTTGGGTGACAACCCAACCCCATCGATTATCTATTATTAAGCTATCGTCACTTCATCAGACAAATACACATCCTGAATAGCATGAAATAACTTCACACCTTCTTCAAAAGGACGCTGAAATGTTTTACGTCCCGAAATTAAGCCAGTTCCACCCGCACGTTTATTAATAACTGCGGTACGTATAGCCTCGGCAAAATCGTTTTTACCAGAGGCGCCACCAGAATTTATCAACCCAGCGCGTCCACAATAACAATTCAACACCTGGTAACGAGTTAAGTCTATGGGGTGGTCAGTAGTTAAGTCGCTGTAAATTTTCTCGTTAGTCTTGCCGTAACTCTGACCTGTTGCCTTCGCAACCGCACCATAACCATTATTGCACTCAGGTAACTTTTGCTTAATAATATCAGCTTCGATAGTCACCCCTAAATGATTGGCTTGTCCCGTTAAGTCAGCGGCAATATGGTAATCTTTATCTTGTTTAAAAGCATTGTTACGCAAATAGCACCATAATATAGTTGCCATTCCCAACTCATGCGCGCGTTTAAATGCCTTACTAACTTCTTGAATTTGGCGCGTTGAATTTTCTGAACCAAAATATATAGTGGCGCCAACAGCTACCGCACCCAAATTCCAAGCTTGCTCAACATCACCAAACATAACTTGGTCAAACTGATTTGGAAAAGTTAACAACTCATTATGATTAATTTTGGCAATAAAAGGAATTTTATGAGCATATTTACGTGATACCGACCCTAAAACACCTAAAGTGGTTGCCACACCATTACAACCAGCAGCAATAGCTAATCTAATAATATTTTCAGGGTCAAAGTAAATTGGATTTGGTGCAAAAGAGGCGCCTGCCGAATGTTCAATACCTTGGTCTACAGGCAAAATAGACATATAACCCGTATAAGCAAGTCTACCAGTACAATAAAGAGTTTGTAAACTGCGAATAACTTGAGGTGTACGGTCACTACTTAACCAAACGCGGTCAATAAAATCTGGCCCTGGTAAATGTAATAACTCCTTAGAAACCTTTGCTTTATAAGTAAGTAAATCTTCTGCTTCTGGTCCCAAAACAGACTCAATAGAAGAAGGCGATGCCATTGTCGTAGTCATATATTTATCTCAGTAACTAAACGTAAAACCTTGCTATTAAAATAACATTTTACTCGAAATTAAAATATGTAGAAGATTAATAAATAATTAACCACAAAGAATAAAATAAAAGTTTTCACTTTAACATAAGAAACCTGGTTTCTACGCAAAATCGTCATTTTTATTACATGCTATCAACAAAGAAACCAGGTTTCTAGGTTTTAAATTACTCTTAATCTTTCTTTGTGAACTTTGTGACCTTTGTGGTTCATAAAAAACAATCGCCTTGGGGAGCATAGTAACAAAAAAATTATTTAAACCACATATCATACATTAGCGCTAGCAGTTGTAATGACACTCTTCCCCTCGACAGATTATTCTAAAAATAGAGATATTAAACAAACACAATGCGGACAAACTCTGTTTAGTTCAAATGTTTTAATCGCTGTTTTTGAGTGGCAACTCGTTGGGGTAAGTAAATTAGAACTACTGGTTCGTGTCATCAGTTTTGGCTAGTTGGCGCCCATTACGTAATGGGAATGCTGTAATTTTCAGAAACGAGTTAGGCGAGTATCGTGGTAGAGTTTATCCAGGCGCCGATTCAACCGCGCAACCTGCAAATTCAATGGTCAGAAGGCAATGTATCACTCGATAAAACTAAGCGTTCAACTTTATGTGTACCCGATTATAATGCAATTGTGAAGTTGGAGAAACGCGGTTCAACTGATATAACGGATGTAACAAATGAGTTTTTTGAAGAGATAGAGAGAAATGAAGATTGACTTAAACAGTGTAGATTTTAGTGATATCAGTTTGGCAAGCGTTGATTTATCAACGCTTGAAACCGAAGATGAATTTCGTGCAGAAGCACGAAGGTTGCTACCGACTGCACTCGTCAAAGTCGGTGAAGCTGTCGCAGAACAAACTTGGGAAGAGTTACAGAAGACTCTGTTAAAACCAGGGTCAAAAGCAAAGTCTTCTACAAGTGAGAAGCGTCAGTTTGTCAGAGAGACTGGTCGAAACTATCAGCGAAGTGCTAGTAGTCGAGATAAACAAGAAATAGAAGACCACATAGTTGAGCAATTGCGTATATTTCAAAAGAAAGCTATCTAACAAAGCATAACCGTAAAAATACTGATAATTTGCTTTATTTCAACCACTTTCTACCTGCTCTTTCTGCTGCTACTTGGGTGCAGTAAAACTTGTCATCTCCATATACTGCACCTCCAGAACTTATAACTCGAAACTGCCATCCTTTAGATTCGGTAGAAAATACCGTAAAAATACGCTCTGGATGGCAAATTACTGAATAAATAGTAGTGTTAATCATAGTGGTATCAGACAATATACTATTACAAGAAATATTAACTCTTAGTAAAGCTATTCATCTATACAACATATCCAACAGAATAATTTTAAAACACTTATTTTATATACAAATCGCAACATTTTACAAAGAAACCGGGTTTCTACATAAAATCATCATTATTATTACCATATTTCAATAAGAAACCCGGTTTCTGGTTATTCATATAATAACCCCTCACACCTTACACGGGGTATCACACCTACGGGGTAAAACACAGCATTTTATTTTAGAATTACAGGCTACAATGAAAGCGCCAGCGCATACGGTGCTTCCATCTGGCGCCAAGTGTTATCACGTGTAAGCAAGCATTGTTTTATTCAAAATCTCAGTTATATAGTAAGGGGTTTACCACACCTGGTACTACTCCTTGTCAGATATGTCATGCCCAGATAGAAGCATCTTAAGCAGGATTATTTATTAAAAGCAACCTTATTCAAAGCAATATCAGTAGCTTTAAAAGCAAGCGTTCTAATATTAGCACTTTGACTATTAGATAGTACTACTACAGTAGTATCTCGACTAGGAGAGTAAGCCATCAAGGTAACAAAACCATAAGCGCTACCTGTGTGTCCAATAAATAAACCTTGAGGTGTGTTAAATTTCTCTACCCTAAACGATATCCATTGCCAATTTCATTCTCCGGATTCATCACCAGCATTTCTTTAAGCATTTTTGGAGAAAGCAAAGTTTTTTGGCAAATAGTGCCTGGGTAAATTTAGCCATATCTTCTGCACTTGATATTAAACCCACATTCCGCACCCCCAGGCGCCGCTTGTGCATCAGCGATATATACTTTATCGCCGAGCGTGCTGTCCAAGGTTGAGAACGAGAACGCTTTTTAGTGGCATTTTTAAATCCATCAGTACTTAAGTACTCTGCCACACCACTCGTATTATTAAGCTGTTGGCGAACCGTAATTAAATCACTATTAGTAATATTGGGACTGATATCAGCAGGGAGATACTCAGCAATAGCACCATCTAAATCAATTTTTCCGGCTTCGACTAATTTTAATACAGCTACTGATACAAATGTCTTGCTTGTACTAGCAATTGAAAACCCGTCGTTAGTTTTCATTGCTGTTTTGGTTTCGAGGTTACTAACTCCAGAGGCACCTATCCACTTTCCGTTTGGTGTGGATACATACATAACGGCGCCAGGTACCTTCTGGTTTGTAACTGCGGCACTTAATATATTTTGGAGTTGGGCGCCGTTAATTTTTGGGGCATTTAGCTGTGCAGCCAACGATGGACTAATAACTTGGTTATTTCCAGTAATAAATGTGTACGCTATATAACTAGTAATAAGCGATAGGCTAGTGGCAAGTAAGATTTTTATGTTCATTAATGTGAGAACTTAGGAATTCTGATTTTGCTATGTTTATCCTTAGCTTCAAATCAATGCCACTACAAAATTGTCATTTATAGCACTTTGAGGTTCCTTAGTGCAATAATCCAATTTTTGTTCTAGTTATTGAATCATCAACTTAATAAAGCGATTGCACAGGTACTAATAAATGCTCTTGATTACGAACAAGCCTATTTGCATATTGCTCACGTACAAACGAGGAGATATCTTCTATATGTAAAATAAAATCTTTTGCATAAAGAGCTAGTATTTTACCACGTAATCCTAACTGTATAGCTCGCCTTTCTACAGGCTTTTGACATGGGTCATAATCTGGGTCCCACTGTAGCCTTACGCAAGAATGTTTAACAGCTTGTTGCCATTCTTCTTTACTACTATAAAGTTCAGGTACATAGCCAGAACCCACTGTTTTTGCTAAAATCTCGTCAAAAGCAGAACGCTTAATCCAGATAGCGAGAATAACCTCTTGATTTGTTTTAGTCCCCCATCCCGACCTATACATCATCCACAAAAAACTTGTTTTAATCCAAGTCATCCGGTCAAAAATAAATTCTCCGCCAAAGTAGCCATTATTTGCAGCAAACTTTCCAATATTTGAATTATAAGCTTGATAAACTACAATAGACTCTTGGTCAAACTGAGCCAAAATATGGCGCCCAGACAAAGGCAAACGCTTTACTTGCTCTAAATACGGTTCGGTTAATAATTTCATTTATAAAAAAATCCCAAATTATTATTTATTTTATATTACAATCTAATTATAAAATTTTAGCAAAACCGAAAATTTTATATAAAGCAAGAGTTACGATATTGTTACATTGGGAACTGGTGCGTGACGCTACAAGTCTTATCACTACGTTGAAATTTTTTTCATAGCGTCACACACCCTACGGTTTTTACGCGCCAATCGCGTATGTCTTATAAACTTTACATATCGTATTTTATTTACAATGGTTTTACAATTAAACAATTCGCTTGTAACTATTGCGTCGAATAATTTAGAGGCGTTGGTTATATTCTATACAAAATTACTGGGTGAACCTAAAAGTCAGATTCCAAATGTTTACGCTGAGTTTCATTTACCTGGTATTATATTAGGGATTTTTAAACCTAAAGCGACAAGTGAAGATGAATTTCAAAACGCGACTCAAAGTAAGATGAGTTTGTGTTTGGAAGTAAATAATTTAGAAGATGCGATTACACACTTTACAAGTTTGGGTTATCCTCCGACAGGCGCCATTAAAAATGCATCTCACGGTAGAGAGATATATGCTTATGACCCTGATGGTAATCGAATCATATTACATCAAGCTATAGTTGTTGCATAACCCGATACCTTTAACCCCCATGACTACTGCTGTAAATGTGTCTGCTAACAAAAAAGCTTGGGCAAGTGTCATATCAGAACCTGCCAAAGAATTTCCTCATACTCCCCTGCCTACTATCTCTGGAAAAATTCCTCAAGGTTTGCGTGGTACGCTTTATCGTAATGGTCCAGGTCGATTAGAACGTGGTGGTGTTCGTATGGGACACTGGTTTGATGGAGACGGCGCCATTTTAGCTGTTGACTTTAATAACTCTGGTGCTAATGCAGTTTATCGCTACGTTCAAACTGCTGGTTATAAAGAAGAATCTGCCGCCGATAAATTAATATACGGTAACTATGGAATGGTGGCGCCTGGTTCTCTTTGGGATAAAATTTTTAAAGGTGTGAAAAATGCCGCAAATACTTCTGTCCTGGCTTTACCTGATAAACTATTGGCTCTATGGGAAGGTGGTAAACCTCACGCTTTAAATTTAAAGACGCTGGATACATATGGAGAAGATGACTTAGGTGGCTTAAGTGATAGCTTACCTTACTCTGCTCACTTCAAACGCGCGGCTGATACAGGAGAAATTTATAATTTTGGTACTACTCCTGGGTTAAATTCGACGCTAAATGTTTATAAAAGTACTGCTAGCGGTCGAATAGTGCAAAAAGCCGCACATAATATTGATGGTGTACCAATAGTGCATGATTTTGTGTTAGCGGGGCAATATTTAGTCTTTTTTATATCTCCTGTACGGTTAAATCTTTTGGCAGCCATTACTGGGTCAAAATGTTTTAGTGATGCCTTAGAATGGCTACCAAGTAAAGGTACTCAAATTATAGTTATCGACCGCCAAACGCTGAAAATAGTAAGTCGTGGTGAAGCTGAACCTTGGTATCAATGGCACTTTTCTAATGGTTATGTTGATGCGGAAGGCGCCGTAATTGTAGATATTGCCCGGTATGATGATTTTCAAACGAATCAATATTTAAAAGAAGTTGTAACGGGTGAAACACATACACCAGCAAAAAGTCACTTATCGCGCGTTTCTCTCAACCCTCAAACTGGCAAAGTTAATAAAATCGAGAAAATATTAGATTGTCAATGTGAATTTCCTAACGTCCCACCCGAATATGTAGGTAAGGATTCTCGGTATACCTATTTATCAACATTTCGACCCGGAACTGACATTAGTACAGAAATATTAAACGCAGTTGGACGTTATGACCACCATACAGGCGCCCTTATAATTGCTGATGTTGGAGAAAATAGCTACCCATCCGAACCAATTTATGTAAAAGACCTAGAAAATACATCACAAGCATGGGTAATTACCGTTGTATACGATGGTAAATCGAATGCAAGTGAAGTTTGGATTTATGATGCAGATAAATTAAACGAAGAACCTGTTTGTAAACTTGAATTACCAGGCGCCGTACCTCACAGTTTTCATGGTACCTGGAAATCGTGAAAATTGTAGGTTGGGTGGAGGCTTTGCGGAACCCAACTCTATCTTTATAAACTTTAAAAATAATTTAGTTTGTAATGTTAATTAAAGTAGATCCCCTTCCACACACACGGCGCATAAGTAGGTGGGCGGATGAATATATCCTTTATAGGTTGTACTTGACACAAATATTTCCTGAAGCAGTTTTATATATGGCTGTTAGTGATGCAATTTATCAAAGCTTCTTTCTTAAAAGTGCCATACAATTTGCAGTGACAGAGGTAGATATAAAGATAATTGTTTTTGATGTAGGCCGTTCGATGGCGCCTATCAACTGAACCCAGCCAAACTATCATCTACCTCAAAGCTGGAAAATTTTAGTTTACGGTATAGTATTTTTGAATCAACAACGCCCTAACACGGTTCTTGCTTATTTAGGTTTTTGATGAGTATTTATAACTATTTGAAAGCTAATGATTTAACTAACATATGGATGCCAGAGGCAACTGACCATTTAGGTTGAAAATTTAACAGCGATGAAACCTTTGATATATCAGCTAGAGAATTTTGGATATCTCCGGTTCTAGCAGTTGCAAAATTAATGTTTGATTTTCGATGAGTAAAAGAGCTTTCGAGCATGTTTACAAGCTCAAGCAAGGAAGTTTCTTGACCAGTACCAACATTACAACTTATGCATAATTCTTGAGGCAGAGGAGTTGTAAGAGCTTTTGTAAAAGCAACTGCAACATCTTTAACAAAAATAAAATCTCTTGTTTGCTTACCATCACCATAAATAGTGATGGGTAAATCTTTTTCTATCGCTTTGGTAAATATAGAAATGACACCTGAGTAAGCAGAATTAGGGTCTTGGCGGGGTCCAAATACATTAAAAAGTCGTAGGGCAATAAAAGATATACCTAACTGTTGAGCAAATAAATTTGCATATTGTTCACTGACTAATTTCTGCAATCCATAAGGAGAAATTGGTGATGTCTCTTGTTCTTCTTGTATAGGTAATTGAGTTTTATTTCCATATACGGCTGCCGAGCTAGCAAATACCAACCTAGGAATTTTTAAAGCTTGGCAGAGTTGCAGCACTGTCATCATTGAAGATAAATTGTTATGATGACATTGTATTGGTTCATTCCAAGATTGGATAACAGATGGGGTAGCTGCTAAATGAGCAATTCCATCAATTGGCATTTGACAATCTTGTGGTTGACAATCTAATATATTTTTGTCTAATAATTTTAAACTAGGATGTTTAGGTAGATTATTTAAGCTACCAGTAGAAAGGTTGTCAATAACTGTAACGCTGTTACCTTCGATTAAAAGTTGCTCTGTTAAATGAGAGCCGATAAAGCCTGCTCCTCCAGTAACTATAAAATGCATAGTTATTAGGTCCCAAAATACAACCATTTGGTTAATTGTTTCGTAAACTCTTCGCCATTCCAATCTTGTACTTCTAAACGAGGTAATTGGAAAAAGTTACTATTTCGCCTCACTTTTTTGGGAACGGTGGAGCAAGCACAAGTAAATCCAACCTCGCAAGCAATAGCAGCTGTTTGGGCTGTGTAATCACCATGCGGATAAGCAAAGCTACTTACCGGGCGCCCAATGAGTTCTTCTAGATAAGTTTTACTCTGCTTAAGCTCGTACTGTTGCTTTGCGACTGACAACTTAGAGAGAAATGGATGGTTTACCGTATGGGCGCCAACTTCAACCAGTGAATCTTTTTGTAATGCATGAACTTCCAAAGGAAAAAGCGAGCGGTGTGTTGACCGTCTGAAGCTCTCTTTACCAGACCATACAAGCAGATCTCCTAGCAGTTTTTGACGCTCATCCATCGGCACAGAGTGCAAAATTTGATATAGTTCACGGTAAAGATGATGTCGTTCACTTGGGTCTGTATTCTCCGGAGCATACCAAGTCCAGGTACGATTACGCTCAAAGGCCTCTTCACTATAGCTAGCTGCTGCTTCACCTAAATCCCATTTGTATGTGTTGCTATTAATACTCAAGCTGAGGGTTTTAGGTAATGTACCTGGTTGTAGTAACAATCTGTCCAGCTCATCCCACCAAAATTCCTGTTCGTTCTCCAAGTTGGCTGTAGTGACAAACACTGTTGCTGGAATATCGTACTTCTCAAGTAACGGTTTGGCGTTATAAAGATTGTCTGCATAGCCGTCATCAAAGGTAATAGCAACCCAACGATTTACAGAATTGCCATCCGAGAGATTCCGAGCTATTTGTTGCAGTGACACTACTTGGCAGTGCTGTTTAAGCACTTCTAAATGTTCCTCAAAGTGATGCGGTTTCACACATAACTTAAATGGGTCTGATGGTACTTCAGCCACGCGGTGGTAAAGTAAGATAATTCCCCCTGGTGCAAATCGATTTATGATTCGCTTTGCTACTCGTTTTACTCTACCAAATTCACGAATTATCATTGTTCAACCTCTGCTTTTACTACCCTGACTGTCAGCAAAACTTGATAATAGGGGTCACGATAATCTAACTCTTGCTTTTTTAATTCTTCAGTCGCTAGTCCCTGTAAAAAAGCTGTTGCTGCTAGAACATTCCCATAAGCTTCAACCTGCACGTTTTCTTTTGGGAAAATTTCTTCAAATAGGCGCCGTGCAGATAAAGTGGTCAAGCTCCAACACCAATAATCTTTCCATTCGTCGATAGCTATCTGGCTAATACCCGGAACGGTAATCAGAGCTACCCCACCTGGCTTCAGTATACGGAAGATCGTTTTTACCGCTTCTTTCATATCGTAAATTAGGTGGAGCGTTTGTGTTAGGACAAGGCAGTCAAAACTATCTGATGGAACATGTTCAGCATTACTTAAATCTCCAACGATAGTTGCGTCCGGATTACCTTCGTTAACATGAAGCACATCGCTTTTTGTAACGCGCTCACCCCCAAACTTTTGAGTATAAAAGTTATCTCCAATTTCCAATACACGCCCTTGAATATCAGCAGATTGACTAGCTAAAAAATTTTCCACGTAATAACGGTCAATGGGCAAACCTCTGTCATAGCCAAATTCTCGACTAACTGGTATTACCCGTCGTAAATTTCCCAGCGAAACTTCTCCCACTGCTGGACAATATTTAGGACCTAGCAATTGAGCCAATAGCCGACCACGTATAGGGGCAGGTAATGTGTGGTTTATGACTAACTTAATTAGTTTTTTCATATATCCTTTCCAATATTGAAACTCAATCTTTTTTGAGAGGTAGTACAACTTTGGATAACGATAAGGCCACATTGCTTCGTCAAATGCTTGCCAAACATCTTTATCTTTAATTCTTTGCTCGCAAAAATATTTCTCTAACCAATTCAATAAAATTAAGTTGGATGAATTTGGCTTGAATGGATTGTACTTCCCCTCTGCTTGTGCAATATAACAAGAGCTGTCTAAGTGCTGCCGATACCGATCCCAACATCCACTTTCCACAAAAACGGTTTTATGGAGGCAAGCTTTGTAGAAAAATGCTTGATCCTCAAACATACCTCGAAAAGATTCTTCAAATCCGCCGATATCTTGAACCAGTTCACGTCGCATCAGAACAGAACAAGTGCCAGGAGTGTTTGCTTTTCGTTGTAAAAAGAGCTTGACCATTGTTGGTGGCTTGACAATCGTATCGGGCTGTACTCCTAAAATTCGTTGAAAGTCACGTTCAGTATCTTCAGGATTACCCGTCCAACTGTACCACATTTGAGCAGAACCGTAGACCATAGCAACTTCTGGCTGCGCTTCCAAAATTGCTACCTGCT
Organism: Calothrix sp. FI2-JRJ7; assembly: GCA_019359675.1. Lineage (GTDB taxonomy): Bacteria > Cyanobacteriota > Cyanobacteriia > Cyanobacteriales > Nostocaceae > Dulcicalothrix. The sequence continues at coordinate 7,291 of JAHHGX010000079.1, read as the reverse complement.
TTTCTAATTTTTGTGGCAACCAAATATCATCTGCGTCTAGTAAGGCAATATATTCCCCTTTAGCATGGCGAATACCCAAATTGCGTGTGGCACTCATACCTCGATTTTGATGGTTTTCATGTTCCACATAGCGCACTTTCTCTGGGTTTGCCCTTGCATATTTTAAAGCAATAGCTGTACTTTCGTCAGTTGACCCGTCGTCTGCTAACAAAAGTTCCCAGTTATCGTAGGTTTGAGCGAAAATGCTTTCTATGGCTTCTTCAAAGAAATTCTTTTTCTTTGCGTTAAAAAAGATGATGATGCAAGAAACTAACGGTTTACTATTCATGACAAAAAGTCCATCGTCGCTTTTGGATTACCTTTTTTTACATGGAGTATGTCGCTTTGAGTAACGCGCTCGGCGCCAAATCGACGTGTATAAGTTGCATCTCCAACTTCCAGCACTCGTCCCTGCACATCAGTCGCGTGACAAGCCAGAAAATTTTCGATATAGTAGCGGTCAACGGAAGGCCTCGGTCATAGCCAAACTGACGGCTAACAGGCTTTAATCGTCGTAGGTTGCCAAAGTGTACTGCTCCAACAGGTGGGCAATATTCATTTCCTCGCAATTGATTTTCCAACCAATTATGGATAGGAAATGGCAATATCTTGTTTGCTATTTGTTTCAAATGTTTTATATTCATTAGAATCAGGTTAAAATCGTGCAAACAGCCATTAAAACTGTGACTTTAGGCATTTACTTATACCTCTGTCTTTCAAATATTAACGAATGCAGCTTTTTGAAAGTAAGTTTATTCGTCTTTTCAAAGTTTGAATTATTACTTTTGGCAACAACTCAAGTGTCTTCCTCAGCGACATTTCTTCTGGTTTAGTCCATCTTGCTAATTCTCTCTTTATACTCAACAATTCCTTTTGTGTATCAATATATAAACCTGGATGTACAACTGAAATACAAGAAGCTCCTTCACTTTTCCATGCATCCGCTGTTTTTTGGGCAAGAGTTGGATAATTTTCTAAATAGTTTCGCTGGGCAAATATTAATATATTTTGCTTGTAATAATAAGCTATATTATCATTGTCCCAGATTTTTTTACGAATGTAATCAATCACGAGATAATCTTTATTTTCAAAAAGCTTTTCCCAGTAGTCTGGCCACTGCTCATTAATATGATTGATACCACCTTGATAAGGAATAGCTGCCGAAAAAAGAATAACTTTGCCTAAAGAAGTTAGCGTATCAATAAATATTTCAGCACATTCAATAGGTAAATGTTCAGCAACCTCTAAAGATACAACTAAATCAAATTGCTGATTGAGTTGTAAAGGTGTTTGTAAATTAAAGGGAATAAATTTTTCTTTTGGAATTATTAATGTATCTGGAGTTACATAATCACCATCAACTCCTAATATTTCTTCAACCCCATATTCTTGAAATACTTTTAACCAAGTTCCCTTACCACATCCAACATCTACCACGTTCTTGCACGGAATCATTCCTAAAACTAATGGAACAATTTCTTTAGCAGACTGCCGTGCTTCTTCTTGATGATAATTGTAAAAATCCTCTGTATATTCCGATTGCATTTTTTCTTTTTTATCCTCTAAAGATAAGTGAGATGAAGTTAAATTTATTAAATTATCTGCCATTCGGGTTCCAAGAAGATAACTCCCATATTGGCAAATGGAGTGCGGCCAGTTCCGTATAAATCAGTCTCTTCTACGCGAAAGCTAATATATCCAGTCAAAGTATCAACATCAACCGGACCATCTCCTAGCCAAATGTCTACTGTATAATTTCCCTGCAGAAGTGGAAGTTGTTTTAAGGTACATTTCATAGTAGCTGAAGCATAACCATTTCCATAAGTTTCAAATCCTGTCATGCGGGTATTTACACCCCCGATAGTTCCGAAAATTGCATGATTAATAACAACACCCATGACAGGAGTTTTTAACTTACTTGCATCTTGTGTAGCAAATGTCATTTCAAAGGTGATGTCTGACAAAAGTGGAATACAAGTTTGTTCTCGATCCCTTGAGTCTATAATCCGTGCAGAAGTGATAAAAGGTTTAGCCCAAGAGGGGCGAAAATCCTGTAGGTTACTCATCTCATCCTTTTGACTTTTTGCTGCTGGTTTTAAGTATTGTTCGATTGCATGTTCTGTTCTTCCATAAAAAACTAAATTACCGCTCTGCAATATCATGCAAGACGAACATAAATTACTAATAGCTGCTACTTGGTGACTGACAAAAATGATAGTCCTTCCATCAGAAGCAACATCCTGCATCTTGCCCAAACATTTCTTCTGAAATTGAGCATCACCTACTGCTAAAACCTCATCCACAATCAAAATCTCTGGTTCCAAATGTGCTGCCACTGCGAACGCCAATCTGACATACATCCCCGACGAATATCGCTTTACGGGTGTATCTAAAAACTTTTCCACCTCTGCAAAATCAACAATTTCATCAAATTTACGTTGAATTTCCGCTCTACTCATCCCCAAAATCGCACCATTAAGGAAAATATTTTCCCGTCCCGTCAACTCCGGATGAAACCCCGTACCAACTTCTAATAAACTAGCAACTCGTCCCTTAATCTTAATTTGCCCTTCAGTCGGCTCAGTAATTCGACTTAAAATCTTCAGTAGCGTAGACTTACCCGCGCCATTTCGCCCAATAATACCAACTCTGTCGCCTTGCTTAATTTCAAAATAAATATTTTTCAGTGCCCAGAACTCTTCACTTGCTGGATTGAAGTTTTGTTTTCCATTTGGCTTCAGCAGTCTTTTCCCAAACGACTTTACCCCATCGGTAATTACATCTCTTAAAGCTTTGTAACTACCATTTTCTTGTTGCTGATGCCCAAGAATGTATTTCTTACTTAAATTTTCAACTCGAATCACAGTATCTGACATTTACATTACTCCTTTTTTACCTGACTACCACATTTAAATAACTTCAGCTTTCTTTGTGTTCCATCTTGTGGAAATATTAAATACCACTTAAAAGAAGTACAATTACTAAAGTTATAGACAATGCAAACCCAGGTAAATATATTTGCGAGCTTCCACCTAAAATTGGTCAACGAAAACCATCAATTATCCCTACCATTGGGTTAACTCAATACAACAGGCGCCACTCTTGTCTAATATAGTACTACTAAAGCCGACTGGAGAAATATACAAATCAAACTGCACTAAAAACGGCGCCACATATCATAAATATAGGTTTCATATCGCGCCAAGCCAAAAAGCAAAATAATTCTCTACAAGTCCATAAATTACCTCAATACTGATTTGAAGTTTACCTACTTTAATAATTAGTTATTTCGTTTTAATTTATCTAAGCGTTATTCACGTAAACCACTGAATTAATAATATTCACACTGCGCAAAACTTTTCAAGAACGTTTGCTAACATCAGCAAGTTCTGCTTGTGCGCTAGCTAACTAATAATTATGAAAATCAATTTACTCGATATGCGATTTAGATTACATAATCTAACAGTCCGTTCCCGAACTACGCTATGCATTATATTTATGAGTACCCTTTAAACTTAGCAATACTCAACTACAATTTTTTAAATATAATTACCGCTTCATATAAAAAGCGATGTCCAAAATCGCGAATTTGTTGGACTAATGGCAAAGCCAGTAAAAATCGCAGTCATAATACCTTTACCTCCAATATGATTAACTACATTATTTCGAGATTACGGAGATGACCTGGTTTCATTGAAAAAAGCAATATCAACCTTATATCCGTGATAAATTTTTGGATATATTTTGATGAAGGCTGGAAGCTGCTGTGATATATGTTACCACAAAATTCCGCATTTATAACAAAAAAATAATATTTCTGTAAAATTTCTTTGAAGAATGTACTTAGACACGATGGTTGAGTTGTGTAAAGAATTTAAAGCCCGAAGCCGTAACGTTGCTTCGGATACACGTAAAATAAGGCGTGAATAACATTTATAGTACTTAAACACTAATAAAAGCTTTCATCTGTTTGACAAAAGATTGAGCGCGCTTTGTTAGTTTTGACAAGATTGGATAGCGGTAAGTCCATAACTCTTTTTGAAGATATTGCCAAACTTCTGTATCTTTGACTCCCTGCTTAGTCAAATACTTCTCTAACCAGTTAAGGAAAATAAAGCGTGCTTTATGATCTTCCCCTGTATCTATTGATAGATGCCAGCTAGAATCATTACGTTGACGATATTTCTCCCAACATCCACCCTCAACAAATACAGGTACTGTAACAAAGATTTTGGCTAAAAATACTTGATCTTCGTAGAGGTGCTGTATGCTTTCTTCAAATCCACCAATTTTTTCTACTAACTTACGTTCCACTAGAAAACTACAGATACAAGGAACAGCTCCTCCATGTCCGAGTAAAAGTCTTAGTAATGATGGAGGTTGAACTAATGTATTAGGCTGAATACCTAGTTCTGGAATATAATCCTGTTGATTGTCTTGAGAATTATCTTTCCAGCTATGCCAATACAAGGTATTGCCATAAACCATAGTAGCCTCTGGATACTCCCCTAAAATTGCTAACTGCTTTTCTAATTTAAGTGGTAGGAAAACGTCATCAGCATCCAAAAAGGTTATGTACTCACCTCTTGCATGACTTATACCCAGATTGCGTGAAGTACTTTTACCTTTATTTTGATGGCTCTCATGTTCTAAATAACGAATTTTCTCAGGATATTTGGCAACATATTTTTGAGAAATGATAGTACTATTATCAGTGGAACCGTCATCTATTAATAAAAGCTCCCAATTTTCATAAGTTTGAGAAATTACACTCTCTATTGCTTCTTGAATAAATTTATCCGCATTCAAAAAAATCATAATAATAGAGACTAGTAAATTGTTGTTCATTGCATTCATGTAAAATTAGTTTATTAATTAAATTTAATATTTGTCAATTCTGACTATTTCATCGCAACCTCACTTTTGTTCCAGTTTAACCTTTTTTGATTGAGGCGCCGAATCTCTTGGATTAGCCAGGAGTTTGTGAGCAGCTTAATAAATAATACCAGAGCTTTTTTAGTCAGCAAAATAGAAAAGTTCAGATGACAAGCTTCTATAAAAAGCCGCCAAGTAGTAAGTTTATTCTGGTCAAGGAAGTAGTTGGCTAATCCTAATAGCTGATTGCTAAGTTGAATCACAATTTCTTGACGGTGTTGTTTACATTCTTCCTGCTCAAGTTTGTAATACTGGCAAAAATCATGGTGTATTCTAAGAATTTGTTCTATAATTGTATTAAATTGTTTTCGATTCAGTTCCTTTAGTTTTTCTAACTCACCGAGCCATAACGAAGTTATTGCTTTAATATCGACCGTATCATCCCATGTCTTGACTTCGTTCCATCCCAGTAAATGTCCTATATTATTCATCTTAATTTGCAGTGGCTCATCATCAACTATATTTCCATAAGTGGCTGTCATAGATAAAGGATTTATCCGTAGCTTTATTAAATATTCGTGTAGATTTGCAACTTTTAAATGACGGGTGATTTTCCACCACAAATCATAATCTTGAGCATAAGAAAAGTCTTCATTATAAAACCCAATTTGCTCTGCAATAATATGTTTACGAAACATTACAGCGCTATGGACAAAAGGGCAATAAAATAAAATTTCCCAACGAATTCGCGTACTGTCACACGGTAAACTACATTCTTGTATTAAGCGTCCTTGTGAATCAATCTCTTTGTACCATGAACCTATCAATCCTACCTCAGAGTGTGTTTCTAAAAAAGCTACTTGTTTAGCCAATCTTTCTGGTTCAGAAATATCATCCCCATCTTGACGGGCTATAAATTCTCCTTGAGCTAATTCCAATCCTTTATTTAAGCTTGGGGTTAAGCCAAGGTTACATTTATTGTCTACTAAGCGAATGCGCGGGTCATTATAAGATAAGATTATGTTCCGTGTATTATCTGTAGAGCCATCATTAATAATCAAAAGTTCAAAATTTTCAAAAGTTTGAGTAAGAATACTATCAATTGATTCTTGCAGATAGCGTTCGCCATTATAAACTGACATAAGAACAGTGACTTTTGGCATTTGATTTCACTTTAGTAATTCAATATTTTTGCAATTTGTAACAACAAAACAACATTTATGTAAAATTTGTTTGGAAAACATCCTCTAAAATTGCTATTTTTTTCTACTTTGAGCGGTAGGAAAACGTCATCATCAAGGCTATATACTTACCTCTAGCATTTTTCGCTGTTAGATATGTTACCACAGTCTTCCGCATTTGCAAAGAAAAACAATAAATATTAATGTAAAATTTGTTGAAGAACGTACTTAAGCCAATGGCTGATAATTTTTTGTGTAGCAAAACACATTGTTGTATTTACTGCTATTATTTGTTTAAGTTCTAACGAAATAAACCTATTTGCCTTAACTCATTAGTCATTTTACGCTTTTATTACCTGGTAAATTTGAAGTGATATAGAAAATAACAAGTAATGAAGTATATCTAGTTACAGCGGATTGCAGGTAAATGAGGTACAATAGGGGGAATGTGCATCAACAAAGACAATGAAGCCTTATTCAACCGAGTTTCGAGAAAAAATAGTCAAAGCTTATGAGCAAGGTAATACTTCAGTCAGAAAGGTTGCCTAAGCGATTTGATGTTAGTAAAAGCTTTGTGCAGAAATTGCTTGAAATGAAGAAAACTGAGGGTCACGTAGAGCCGCGAAAGCAAGGTGGAGGAATGAAGAGTGAGTTGGACTTTCACCGAATAGAGCTAGTTGAAATGGTCGAAAAATATTCAGATGCAACTTTATCTGAGTACTGTGAATATTGGGGGCAAAAATATAATATGTGGGTCAGCACTAGCGCTTCGGTGTCGCGCGTTACAAAGACAAAATTTAACTCAAAAAAAAAGACGCTACGCAGTAGCCAAGGCGCCACGGAAAGAGTTCAAAATTTAAGACTTGAATTTTGGGAACAAGTGAAAGCTATAGACCCAGAGAACCTAGTTTTCTTAGATGAAATGGGTGTTTTAGTTGGTCTAACACGGACTCATGCTCGTTCGCGGAGCGTCTCGTAGAGAAGCCCTTACGGTCTGCATAGTGTATGATTTAACACCATTTTATCGAGGCGCGCTCATTTACTGTGATTGGAGCGATAACTTTAAATAAACAGGACTTACGCAACTGGCACAATCAGTCTCGGCACGGCTTCGCCGCGCCATCAATACCCAAAGCGGTACAAGTTATATAATGCTAGGCGCCTGAATAGTATTGCTTTATGACAATCAGTCTTGG
>JAHHGX010000078.1 GCA_019359675.1 Calothrix sp. FI2-JRJ7 | reverse complement strand
AAATTGCAGCTCCTTACTATATTTCCCAATTTAGTAGTGTTACTTCTTTTACAAGACATTGAACGACTTAGAAAACTGGCACTGAGTCAAGGAATTGACATTCAAATTTCCAGGTGCAAGATATGAGATAGTTTACCACCATTCTGTATGCGCCTTGATTGGTGCTGGAATGAAGCCAAAGGTATTAAGCAAGTTATTGAAACAAATCCTCAAACGCCAAGCTTTTGGTTTGAATGTACTGAAGGTAATACTAAAGTCGCTCAACATTTTAATTTGAAGGCACCTATTTTTAATACACAGCAAATATTAAGTTTATCTTTAAATCAGCAAATTGAACGCGCAGCTAAGTATTTAAAAAAATCTCATACAGATTGTAATGTTACATTTACTGCGTTAAATAATGCTGAAGATTTAGGCACAATGCGCTGGTTAAGTCGCCATTATCACCATGAATCTAATATTTTACCAATTGAGTTTTTACGTATTAAAGATGGTAATACCAATTCTGCATAAAGTTGCGCCAAATAAATCCCGTAGAGATTGACATGTCAATCTCTACAGTCAGGGATAAAGCGCATCTTCATCGAGAAACGGTATAAGTATCTGTTTGATTCTAGAACAGGTAAACCTATTGATGTTTTGTTTATGTGGTATCCTGTGGAATGGGCGATTAATGATATTGATGAGAATGGAAACAGATTGTGGCAAGGATTGGAAGAACTTATTTTAAAAAAGAAAATAGTAATTGTTAACTTTGGTTCGGCTTTTGCTTTACAGCCTAAAAGTATTTTTGCTCTGATTTATGATTTGGGTTTGGAGTATTTAAGTTCAGAGAATGCTGAGACTGTTATTAATTATTTCCCTAGAACTTCGCTAAGTCAGCAAGATATTGGAGATACGTATTTCGCTAAACCTATTTTAGGACGCGAAGGTGAGGGTGGATTTGCTGTTAAGTCTGGCAAGATGGTGTATAGCAGTGAGAATAGTGATGATTGGTATAGGCGCCAACAGTTAGTTTATCAGCAGTTGTTGGAGTTGCCTAAGTTAGATGTTGGTGGGGAGTTGATGACGGCAGTTTGGGGTTCGTGGTTGTATAACGATGGTAGTGATGAGTTGGTTTCTGGTGGTTTGGGAATGAGGGTGTCGCAAAGTGAGATTACTGATAATTTGGCTTATTGGTGTCCGGTGGGATGTTAGTTTGGTGGTTATAGTAATTAATTACTATATTTGAAATTAATTTTAATCAAGTTGAGAAATAAAATCCAGTATGAGTGATGTAAATTTCTCAGGATACCAAAGTCCCCATTCGTGTAAACCTTCTTCTACAGTAATTAATTTAGAGTTGGGAATAATTGCTGCCATTTCTTGAGCGTTATTTAATGGCGTAGTTAGGTCTTTTTCTGACCATAATAACAAACAGGGAGCTTGAATTTTTGGTAGAAGATGACTAATATCTTCGTATAAAGAAATTAGCAATCCTTGAATAACATTTCCTGTATTGAATAACAAGTTATAGGAGAAAACCAAAGGAATATCAACTAATTTCAATCTGCGCCTTGGAAGAAACATTTGAACCGTCATTTCAATTGCCCTTCGTGGTATCATCTCCGGTATAGACGGCGTAGGAATCCCGGTACTATCTATCAGAATTACACTTTTGACTTTTTCTGGAACAAGTGTAGATAAAGTAATGGCAATACCTCCACCTAATGAGTGTCCTACTACATGAAATTGTTGTAAATCCAACACTTCTATAAATGAAAGGAGAATTTTGCTATAGCTAACGTAATCGGGAATTAGCTGAGAGTAACTCGATCTCGCAAAACTGGGCAAGTCAGGAGCAATTATGGTATGAGAAAGTGCTAGTAGTTGCAGCACTTCAGTATAAGGCTCAGTAGAAATTCCCCATCCGTGTAGAAATAGGATGGGGATTGAACTGGACTCCAATATACTTTGTTGATAAAAAATAGTGCAATCTTGTAAATCAACCCGATGATTAGTTAATTGGGATTTCAAAACCATAACCTTATTCACTATGACTCGATAAATTACGAAGAGCGTGTTATATAACAATAGCAAGCCCACCTTCTTTGAGGAACCTTTCTCAAGGATTATAATTTAATTTCACAGGTCAATTTATAAAGCTTTATGAAACAAGAAATAAAATCTCCTTCTCCCTGGACATATATCTCCACCCTGTACTTTGCCCAAGGTGTACCCAACACCATCGTTACCGCAGTGGCACCTCTCCTCTACAAACGTCTAGCCATTAGTAACGAACAAATCACATTTTGGATAAGCTTTTTGAGACTACCTTGGGTTCTCAAAATGTTTTGGGCGCCTTTTATCGACACTAACTCCACCAAACGAACATGGATACTAACCACACAATTTGCCATGTTCGCATGTTTAGCACTAGCGGCACTTTCTTTACAACTACCAAACTTCTTCCCTATCTCACTAACCATATTCGCCATAGCTGCATTTGTCTCAGCAACCTGCGACATTGCCACCGATGGGTTCTACATGCTAGCACTCAGTAATGAACAACAAGCTTTTTTCGTCGGGTTCCGTTCGCTATTTTTTCGCTTCGCCGTATTATTCGGTTCAGGTTTTCTATTATTTCTTGCAGGCACACTTGAAAAATCGCTTAACAACATTCAAGGCGCCTGGACTATCACTCTTGGATTTGCCGCAGTATTATTTATATTGCTTTCTATCTATCATCGCTTAATCTTACCAAAACCACCATCTGATATACCAAATACATCGGCAACAAATGAAACAGTACCCTTTTGGACAGTAATTAAATCCTATTTTCAAAAAGAAAAAATTAGCGCCATTTTAGCGTTCATTTTACTTTATCGTTTAGGCGAGGCTATGTTTGTTACACTTGCTCCATTATTTTTAGTAGATACAATCGAAGCAGGTGGCTTAGGACTTTCTACAGATACAGTTGGTATAGTCAACGGTACATTTGGTGTAATTTCTTTAATAGTCGGAGGCATTTTAGGTGGAATAACAATTACACGCTATGGCTTAAAAAAATGCCTTTTGCCAATGGCTTTAGCAATGAACCTACCGAATTTATTTTATGTCTACATGGCTTATACAAAACCACCTTTAGCATTAATATACTTGCTAGTTTCTTTAGAGCAATTTGGATACGGTTTAGGTTTCACTGGTTTTACTGTATATCTACTATATATTTGTCAAGGTCAATATAAAACCTCACATTACGCTATCTCTACAGGTTTTATGGCTTTGGGTTTACTACTACCTGGGGCAATAAGTGGCGCCATTCAAAAGCAAATGGGTTATCCTTTGTTTTTCATTCTTGGCTTATTATTAACACTACCTGGTATAATTTCTATCTTTTTTATTCCTCTAGAAGATAATGTGAAATCATAAGTATTCATAAAATTCAAAAATATTATTCTCAGTGGTCAGGGCGGGCAAGGATGCCCACCCCACAAGAGCATTTTTGTTAACCGACTGTGACTTGCGATGTGTCTACTGCATCGGCGCCGTTAACGTTGCGCGCGACTGATACCATTTTGTTGAGTATGTCTTGGCTGGGGACTTTTCCTTTTAGTACTACTGTTCCACTTGTTTGGGCTACCCAAAGTGTGTCAACGTCATCGAGTTGCGAGTCTTGGTCGAATGCTAGTGCAACGCGCTTGGCTAGACCACTTTGGTCATATTCTCCGTTTAGACCAATGCGTTCGGGTGGTATTGATTGTGTAGCAGCAGGCGCCGATGCGACTTCTTGCTGTGGTGTATATTGTTGTGGTTCGGGATTTACTTGTGCGTTTTCTGGTTTTTCTAGTCCAAATAGTCTTTTTAGCCAGCCCATGATGTTTACTTCCTATTAAATATTTATAACATCTATATATTAGGTGGCTGCATATTTGGTGACATCTATCTTTTAAGAGAGGTCGTTATATTTAAGAGTTGATATCTTTAATTGATACGAAGTCGTGGAACTTTGAGTAATCTATACAACGTTTACCGTCAGATGTGCGGGTTAAAATGTCAACGAAGCGCGCATTCCATACGGTTTCATCGGGTATATATGAGTGACGTGCGTGGATGGTTTGTGATACCGTTTCGTCGATGCCTGTAAAAATGACGAGAATCTCCATTTCATCGTCAATCATTTTTTGCTGTGTAATACCGTAAAGCGGACTACTTTCATCGATGGTATGCATTACTGTCCATGAAAGCGCAAATAGTGGAGAGCCGCTACGAACTAAGGGTACGTCGTAAAATCGCCGCATAAAACTCCCTTCTTTTGTTAATTCGTTGCGAACAATCGTAAGACGCACTTGGGCTTCTAAAATCCAGTTTTGCCGCTTGTTTGCGACCCTTAACATTAACGTTGGTAAGCCGTTATGAGTTGTAATTAATATGACGCGACTAAATATTACCCGTGCTTTGGGCAATGAAAAGCGAGCAAACATTATACCACTCGCCATAGTTAATATCAATAACCCAATGATGGATTCAATCGTAACTAAAAAATTAGCATAAGCTGTCTTTGGATACATGGCGCCGTAACCAATCGATGCCATTGTTTGAACGCTAAAAAAGAAAGCATCCAAAAAGTTACCAGGACGTGCGTTTTCAATTCCATCACCACCAGCAAGGTACAAAAATGCAAAAATAGCATTAGCGATAAAGTAACCAACAGTAATAAGAGCAACAAATCTGCCCCACGAAATAGTTAACAGTGCATGGTAAGGGTCATAGCGCCAAGGTGAATACGATATGCCTTTACGTAGAACATTAAAAGAACCATATCGATTGACTACGCGAGATTTTGCTTTATCTTGCCAACGTTTTTTAACCATTTTTGATGGTAATACTAAAGCCGCAGCTTCAAAAATTTTAGGATTTGTTCATTATCCAATATTTTTGCATGTAGAGACGCGATTTATCACGTCTCTACATTTCATACTGAGTATACAATATTGCTATTAAATTGCAAGACTATTAGTTGGGTTCCGTTCCTCCACGCAACCTACAATTCGATTACATCGTGCTTTTTAATTTGACCTCCTGTAATAATTGTTGCAATTACGCCTGTTTGAGTATGTTGAAAGTTATTCTTAAGAACTGTCAGCAAAGCGATGTCGCGTTCTCCGGTTTCGGGATTAACTTCAATATTCAAGCAGCGATTAATTCTTGCTGTAACTTCTACTAGCGCGTTACCTATTTTGATTTGTTTACCAACCCAGTCAAACTCACTCCATGCGGGTATTCCGTCTACCACAATATTGGGACGGAAGCGACGAACGTCTATAATATGACCTGCAATTTCGCTTAAATTATCTATAGTTGATTGACTAACTAATGATATATGTCCTGCTTCTCGGTCTTGATAGCGCGTTTTGTTATATGACCCTACTAATTCTAAAGGCGCCCTTTCTCTTGCGCTTTGACTCACACCAGGACTAGGATAACTTGCTGCTAAATATCCAGTAAAAAAAGTTGAAACTTCATGGCGCCCAGTTATCGTACTCGTATCGGCAACTAGTAATTCTATTCCTTTACGTTTGATTGTTAATTTTTCTGATGTTGGGTTGTAAAAACAGTCTAACGCTGCTAAGGAGTGCCAGTCGTTTTGCATCGCAAAGTTAACCTTTTTCATCCACGGTACTTCAATATCCATATCTGGCAGAGTTTTTTTGTACATCAAAGCAAACGCTCGGTCTCCTGGAATGCCATGTCCAACTTTGAGGTAAACAGATTCTTCTGCCTGTGGAGTTAACCCTTTTATAGGATGGATAAATAACTGTTTGATAAAAATATTTGTCATAGAAACCGGGTTTCTTGCTTGATAACTTGTAATAAAGATAACATTTTACATAGAAACCCGGTTTCTTTCTGGTTTTTTACTACCACCACCAAGACTACGAAGATAAATACCACCAACTGTAAACAAGAAAACTAAATAAGCGATGGCTTGCACAATATAAAGATGATGCTGGTATCCAAATAATGCTTTGAAAATAACACCAGGAAACTCTTCGTCAGGTAAAATTTTAGAAGTATCCCAAACCATCGGTCCTAAAATACACGAATGAACTTTTGTAAAACGTTCATAGTAAAAACAAAGGTCTTGCGATGCGCGACTATAAGACGCTAATGATGCTGCCGCTGCGTCAAACCTGCTTAATGCTGTTACAACTAATCCTGCTACAATTAATACAAGTAAAATACCCATTACTTGGAAAAACTGACGAATATTAAACTTAACTCCTAATTTAAATAACCCAACACCGATAAAAGCAGCACTAATAATACCTAATATTGCACCAATCCCGGCGCCATACGCTCCACTTCCAGTATTAGTAGTAATTAACGCGACTGTCTCAAAACCTTCGCGAACAACCGCAACAAAAATTAATGTAAAAATATTTCGCGCCGCAGTAGAATCCTTTTTTAATGCATCTGATAAGGCGCCTTCAACAGAAGCTTTCATAAATCTGGCTTGCTTAGTCATCCAGATTAACATCCAACTTAACATAATAACAGCAAGCACGCTGAATATTCCTTCATAAAGGAATTCAATAACACCTGCATACTGTGGAAACGCACTTTGCAAAGCTGGTACAAATAATTGAAACAAGAACGCTAAAACAAAACTTGCAGCAACTCCTGTTCCTAAACCTACATATACCCAGCGGTTGAGTTGCGTTTGTCCAGCTTTTTTGAGAAATGCCAACACAATTCCCACAACAAGTGCAGCTTCGACTCCTTCGCGAAGCGCAATAAAAAATGTAGATAAAGCAGCAGTAAAATCCATAAATAGGGTGCGTGACGCTATAAAAATTTTAGAACTCAGCAAGTAATTTAGTGGCGTCACGCACCTTACGAGTTATAAGTTGTGGGGTGGCCGAAGCCACCTTACTATTAACTAAAATCGCGTAGCATTTTTTTCAATTCAAGATTGTGCATTTCTTCCTGACCAATCATTGTGCGAGCGAATTCTTCTAAATAAATACTAGCATTAAGTACTGCATCAAGTAAATCTTTATACAGCGATAATGCTTTCTTTTCGTGCGCCAAACTTTCTTCTAAAATGTGTTTAACCGAGTGTTTATATGTTTCCTCCATTGGGGCGATTTTAAGGCTAGGATGTCCATCTAAACCTGTGAGAATTTCTCCTGCTTGTTGGGCATGAAGCAGCGATTCGCTAGCTTGTGCTTTGAAGAAATCTACAATGGGAATTCGATATGGACCCGTTACCATTAATGAGTAGTGCGTATAACGAACAACACCTGCTAGCTCAAATTCCATGATGGTATTAAGCAGGTCGATTGCTTTTTGCTGATTAAGTTCTTGCATCAGTTATTAATTCACCTTACATGCATTCCAGGACGATTTACTAGGTAATTTGAACCAAAATTCAAATGGCTCTTTATAATTACATAGTTTTTGGTTCATCCTGTATTTTAACCTCCTATTAAACTTCTATATAGTGTTGTATGGATGAGATTTTGAGTTTGTTTTGATCTCAGTGGGGTGAATGCACATCTGGGACAGATGTTCCACAATGTTTTACAGTTGTGCTTTTGTGGAAGCTTTATCTATGGCTTTTTGTGATTCTGCTTCTATGGCTTTTACTAGCTTGGTAACTTCAAGAGGCGCCTTTACGGGTGTTGCAGGGGGAATAGCTGCGGGCCATACTTTTGTTAGTTCAGAAATACTAGTTTGAATGTTTTTGTGAACTTCGGGATTTTCTTTCGCCATGTTGGTGGCAATGGTTTTGTAAAGTTCGTTGGCGTAGACTACAAAACCGCGTGAGTCTTGATATTCAATTGCAGCAGAAATTTTACCATCTGCGACTGCGGCGCCATATTCTGAGTTTGCTGAGTCAAGTAAACCGTTAATGACTTGTAGGTTAAAAGCATTATTTTCGCGTTCTGGTTGGGGAAGTGCAGCTATGGCGCCATCAACCGCTTGCATTGAATTGGTAAAGTTGGTTTTAATAGAGTCTGCTTTGCCATTCGATTTGACTAAATCTTGCAAGCTAATCAAAGTTGTTTTAAACTCTTTTACTTTACGTTCGTTGAGTTGTTCCTCTACATCGCTGTAAATCTCTTCTACTGGGTGTCCAATGTGAGGTTCTGCTGCCTTGGGTTGATTTTGGTCGAGTAATTCTTTGGCAACTATTAAGTGTCCTTTCATTAGCCCCAACTTGGTCATGTAGTCAACATCTTTCGCTTCACCCGTCAGCTTGACTTCTTCTATCGTCACCATGTCTTTGATTTTGTCGAACTGCTCTTGAGTGACTACTTTTTTAGCTACCAATTCGGATGGTGAAGCATAAGGACGACCCGCTTGTATTTTATTTGACAATGCGGGCACACCAAGCATTCCTTCAAACTTGTCTAATTCCGACAGAATCGCAGAATTTATATTTACTTTCTTACCATGACCACTATGTGAGCTAGTAGTTGAAGCATCCGTAACTTGAGGAGTTGAAGCAACTGGTGTTGCGTTACCCCCGTTATTCGATGCTTCAGGCGCCCCACCACTTGCACAAGAACTAAGTGCAACGATGGCGCAAGCTGCGAATGCCAAAAATGCATAACGTGGTCTAACCATTTTTTACTCCTAAACAAATTTACAAAGCTGAAAACCAACTAGCGTATGACAGCTTGTCGTAATCCTAATTATGTTAGCTTTGCACCTAATGAATACTATTTGCAATAATTTGGCTTTCATTTCAACTTCATTTAATAATTGTTTCCAATTAGCTGTTTCCTGAATTTTTATTTGATGACCCAATAACCTCAAACTGTCCCATACAGCCATTTTCTGCAACTGCATCCTGATGTGGGTGGAACATATACTTACCGGGATAACGAAAACTAAACTCCAATATATGGCGTTCGGCAACACCCATCGTAATTACATCGCTTTTCTCGCTCGGAGTCATCGTCATGCCATATCGATACACGTCGAAGAAGTTTGCGTGAAGGTGAAATGTTACAGCAGCGTCAAACTCAATGATGTTAAGAACATAGAGTCTAATTAGTTGGTCTTTGTAAATGCGAATTGGATTGTCCATGTAATAATGCGGCAATCCGTTGAAAGCATAATATTCATTACGGTTGTCATCATTTACATCGTATCCAGCCATTATCAATACGATTTCATCCGCTGGTGGTCGCGGTGAAGGTGGGTCGATAATAAACATTCCATATAAACCTTTCGCAATATGTCGGGTTACAGGTTCAATATGACAATGGTAAAGATGAACTCCATACGGTTCTGCGTCAAATTCGTAAATTGTAGCTTTGCCGTTACTAATTGGTCGCACCCCATCCATTTCTGCCGGATGAACTCCATGAAAATGCAGCGAGTGTGAATGACCTGCTTGGTTAAGAAATAATACCCGTATTCGTTCCCCTTGTTTTGCTCTTAGTGTTGGCCCAGGAATTCTGCCGTTTAAATCCCAAATATTATACGATACTGCTGTATTTAGCTGAATTGTTGATGTACCTGCTGTTAAACGAAACTCACGAACAGTTCGCCCATTCTCGCGTTTAACTGTGCCGTAGTCAAAGTCACGCAATATTTTCGTTGGATTCATCGCTCCTGTATCCGCAGGCACATCCATTGGTGGTATTCTTACTTCGGTATGACGCAAACTTAACGCCTGCCACAACGCTGTTCCACCTATTACCCCGGCGCCTGCTAATCCAAATTTGAGTAGTTGGCGCCGACTTAACAAGTCCCCCCCAGGCAAAATAAAGTTATTGGGCATGGTTTAAGATTATTTTGCAAAACAAAACAATAAGTATAGCTGCCAACTTTTCGCAACTAATGTAAATATTATATTAAGTATAGACTGTTGTCAATAAATCTCAAGTATCTAAGGACTGATTCTTAACAAAGAATACTGACTTGTAAATTGATGTGATGAATATACTCAAAAGAATAAATTTCATAACTATCTCTAACTATATTTTGTTATATATAAATATGATTATTATTATTATTATTAAAGTAAAAGTGTTTAGTAAAAAAATAAGTGTAATAATAAATAAAATTACATAATTTGAAAAATATTTTTGATATTTGTAATATGACGTATGTATGTAAAAATACGAAAAATTTGGCTGTCAATGACTCTTAAGAAGTATTTATAATCCCCCATACGGGCATTGAAAATTTGTGAATGTTTTGTTTTTTATTAAGTTTATATATCAACATTTTTTTGGGTGGTAGAGTATCAAAAATGACATTAAAAACTGGAGAAAATCATGCATATTCCTGATGGGTTTATATCTCCATCGGTAGCTGCGGTAACAGGAGTAGCGAGTGTTGCAGCGCTTACGATTGCGGTGAAACGCGCTCAAAATGCATTTGGTGTACGTAGCGCACCGATTTTAGGATTAACGACGGCATTTGTTTTTGCCGCACAAATGATTAACTTTCCTGTAGCAGGTGGTACCAGTGGTCATTTGTTAGGTGGAACTTTAGCGGCAGTAATTTTGGGTAGTCCTTGGGCAGCAACGCTTTCTATTGCCACAGTCTTGATTATTCAAGCAGTATTATTTGCCGATGGTGGAATTACTGCTCTGGGGGCAAATATTTTAAATATGGGTGTAGTCGGAGTTTGGGTCGGTTGGAGTTTAACTCAACCTTTGCTGCGGTTATTAGGTGGTAAAAGAGGCCGCTTACCCTTGGCAGCAGGAGTTGCTGCTGGTATTAGTGTTGTGGTAGCGGCAATAGTAGCATCTATTCAACTAGCACTATCGGGAACGGCGCCAATTAATATTATTTTACCTTCAATGACAGGTATTCACATCTTAATTGGTGTTGGAGAAGGGCTAATTACTGGAGGAGTACTTACTTATCTTGCGACCGCACGACCAGATTTACTGCCAGGAGAGCAGCGCGAGTTTAGAGGTTGGTTAGTTCCTGTTGTGAGTATTTTGCTAATTGCTGGAGTCTTATCGCTATTTGCATCAGCTTTTCCTGACGGGTTGGACTGGGTATCAGAACAAACGGGTTTCGATAAACTCGCAGAAAATGTTCGTGTTGCGGTTCCTACACCCTTTGCAGATTATCAAGTGCAAGGGCTTGACAAAATTGGCACGAGTATTGCTGGAATTGTTGGTTCTATCGTTTGCTTTGGTCTCGCATTTGGTCTTGCCAGCATTATGAAAGGCGCTCCTGCTCAAAGAAGCTAAAAAATTGATCCCCTAACCCCCGAATAACAAGGGGGATCAAAATCACCTTATTTATAACTATGTCTCTAACCCTACGTTTATATATATCTTTAATAATTGTCATCGGTAGTGCTTTGCTCAAACAGAATGCTTGGTCTATGCTTAGTGTTTATGGAGCTTTAGCATTAATTTGGGCTAGTATATTGCGTGCAAGACTTCCAAAACTTGCGGCTTTACTTGGTACTGAATTATTGTTTTTATCATTCTTAGCACTTCCTTTAGGTTGGCAACGCGCGAGTTTCTTGCTGGTGCGTTCGTTAATTTGTTTGCTAGCGATGAATAGTTTTTTACTTACACTGCCACCCCATAGTTTCGGTATCGCGCTTAAATCTTTGCCTTTACCAAGTGCATTCAAACAAAGCTTATTATTAGCTGGGCAGTATATGGAAATATTGCTGTCGGAAGTCGAAAGAATGCAGCGTGGCGCCCAGTTACGCGGAATGAACGGAACTGCTGGATGGTTACGTTATGCTAGTGCCTCAATGATAGGGGCATTATACGTTCGTAGTTTAGACCGTGCTGAGAGAGTTTATGCCGCAATGATAGCGCGTGGTTACACAGGAGAAATGCCCGTTAACTCAGAACTACGACCAAAAGAAATTTACATAGTCATCTTAATGAGCATTATTGCATTAAGTTTAACTATTGCATCCTGGTTATAATTATCCCTTTCCCCTATTTATTAAATGTCACAACCTGTTTTAGCCGTTCATAATTTAGTGTATTCATATACAAAAGAATCAAATGTATTAAGTGAAATTACATTTGATATTAAAGCTGGCGACCGAGTAGCTTTAATGGGCGCCACTGGTTCGGGTAAAAGTACTTTGCTCGAAAACCTGATTGGTTTAAAGCAACCAAAATCAGGAAAAATATTGATAAATAATATACACGTAGAACCCGAAAATTTTTCAGAAGTAAGGCGCCATATTGGTTTTGGTTTTCAGGATGCCAACGACCAGTTATTTATGCCAACCATTTTAGAAGATATTACGTTTGGTCCAAGAAACTACGGAGTTCCAAATGCCGTAGCAATCGACAAAGCTAGACATTTACTCGCTGAGTTTGGTTTAGAGGCTTTTGAGCGACGTTCTGCACATGAACTTTCGGGTGGACAAAGGCGCCTAGCAGCCTTAGCAGCAATTCTTGTTCTAGAACCCGATATACTGATACTCGATGAACCTACTACTGGACTTGACCCAGCATGGCGCCGTAAACTCGCGCAAGTACTATTAAACTGGCGAGGTAAAGCTTTACTCGTTGCTTCTCATGATTTACACTGGCTAGCGAGAGTCACACAACGCGCACTAGTGCTTTATGGAGGTAAAATAGCCATTGACGGCGAAATTCAACCTTTATTAAAAGATGCCCAAAGATTGGATAGTTTGGGTTTACCCGTAGATTGGTAAAATAAGTTACCTTCACAAGATGCTTATGTATCGAATTATCGGAACAATTATCAAAATAGTCGAATCATCGGATACTATTGTTTGGGATTTTATGGTGATGGGTATCAATGGTGGTTTGGCGTAAGTATATAATTGCTCCCGTGAGCATCAGTATGGCATTGTCACTTTTTGGCTGTAGCGACAGTAAGGTTGCTCAGTGCGAACGATTTATTAAGCAAGTAAATGAAGGAACTACATTAATTGATAAAAATAAAGGCGCCCAGGTGTCAACTAGTTTAAAACTTGCCAAAGAATTAGAAGACGTTACTAAAAAAATTCGCGACTTGAATTTAAGCGATGAAAAGTTAAAAGAGTATCAGGGTAAATTTGTCAAGACTTTTGAAACACTTAGTAAAAACGTAGAAATAGCAGGTAAAGCACTTGGTTCTACAAAAAAAGCTGAAGCTTCAACTGCTGGACGAGCGACAATTCAAAAAGCAAAAGGAGATATAGATACAGCACTTAAAAATGCTACTGATGCTGCTGCACAATTCGATAGTTCTGTCAGCGAGCTTAATCAGTATTGCACAAAACCAGAATCGTAGGGTGTGTGACGCCATTACTAACCCCATTTTTTATTTAATGCTGGTAGCGTCACGCACCAACCACTTGTAGCGTCACGCATTTACATAATACCCTGGTGCGTGACGCTACTAGACTTGCGCTTCGTTTTAAGATTGTTGTTAGCGTCACGCACCCTACTTTATGGAATGGAAACGACTTTTGACTCCGCAGCGTTTGGGAAAACAGGCGCCAGAAGATTTACAATTAGACCGAACCTGTTTTCAATCATGATTGTGACCGTATTGTTTTTTCTTCTCCGTTTCGGCGCCTTAAAGATAAAACTCAGGTTTACTCATTATCTAAAAACGATTATATTCGCACGCGGTTAATTCATAGCTTAGAGGTTTCTTGTGTTGGACGTTCGCTTGGCAGAATAGTTGGTTACGAAGTTGTTAAGCGTCATCAATTGCAAAAGTATGAGTTGAGCGGCTCTGACTTTGGAGATATTGTTTCGGCTGCCTGTTTAGCACATGATATTGGTAATCCCCCTTTTGGTCATTCGGGTGAGGATTCTATACGTCAAGGTTTTGCATCTTGGTATAATGGCGCCAATACCACAATTAGAAAACATCTCCAAAACCGTCACTAAAAAAGTTTTCCTACATCCAGATATATTAGGAATGCGAATAGCAGGTTACGAAGTTTTAGGGAAATTATTTGCTCATTTTGTCGATGCAGCTTTACGTACCAGTAAAAAAGGTGAATTAATAGCGCTAATGCTTCCAGAAAAATATCGTCCACTCGAAAGCGAAGACACATATCACAAAATCTTACGCATCACCGATTATATATCAGGAATGAGCGACTCTTATGCAACCAGCTTATTTCAAAAATTTAGCGGCATCTCCATCAGATAATCATCCGTTACATCCGTTATATCCGTTGCCAGCATTTCCCTGTAAACCACCAGTATGTATCAACAAAACACGACGCCCATCAAAATACCCTTCTTTAACTAAATCCATAACACCATAAAACATCTTAGCAGTATACACATAATCAAGCGGTACACCATACTCCATCTCAAACTCGCGCGCAAACCTTAACAACTCATCATTAACCTTTGCATAACCACCAAAATGATAATTACATATTAACTCCCACGATACATTTATATTACGTTGGTACGGTGCCATTAAACCTTGAATATCTTGCTTTAAAAAATCTCCCCCTTTTAAAACAGGAAAACCAATTAAATGCTGCTTAGTATTCAAAGAAAGTGCAACACCCGCTAAAGTCGTCCCAGTCCCGCAAGCTATACACGCAATATCAAACTCAAAATCTTGACTAATAATTTCCCTACAACCCCTTACCCCATCCAAATTACAACCACCTTCAGGAATTATAAACACCTTACCAAAGCATGATAGTAAATCTTGACGTAGCGTTTCGCTATTTCTTTGTTTATAAGTTTGTCTATCTGCATATACAAGCTGCATCCCCTGACTTTTGGCAAACTCTAATGTCGGGTTAAGTGGTAATGTCTCTTCTCCCCGAATAACACCTATAGTTTTAAAGCCAAATAAATTACCTGCTGCCGCAGTCGCGTGTATATGATTAGAATAGGCGCCGCCAAAAGTAAGTATAGTATCTAAATTTTCTCGTTTCGCTGCTTCAAGGTTATATTTCAACTTAAACCATTTGTTACCACTAATAACCGGATGCACCAAGTCTAAACGTAACACGTAAAGTTCTACACCTTTCACACGCGCGACCTTACTATCTATTTTTTGTATCGGAGGTGAAGCAAAGGGGGACATAAAGAACGCAAAATTATAACTGTCATTAGTCGCGTAGCGTAAATACTATTCTATCTAAGTTGTTCCTGTGTTAATCGCGCTTATGTAATATATTATTTCTTCTTTACTGGACATAATTGTAGATACATTCTTACTCTATAAGCATGATTATGTCAAAGTCAGGTTATTTTTGTAATTATTGTTTTGAAGCACTAAAGTGCTTACAACGAAGGTACATACAAACTTATAATTATTACTGCTGTGTCGAATTTACAAGAAAGTCACTTAAACCGCGCACGTGCTAGTCTCCGCCAAACTCTATCTTGGTACAATAGTCTTCGTAAGTCGGGACTTGCTTCGAGAGAGTTGACGGGTTTAGTTAAACCTGAGTTGGAGATGTTGACCTCGACTCTTAATAAGCTTGACCAAAATGTGGTGCGTATTGCTGCTTTTGGTTTGGTTAGTCGTGGCAAGTCTTCGGTGCTTAATGCTTTGTTGGGACAAAAGGTTTTACAAACGGGACCTCTTAATGGTGTGACGCAATACCCCCGTTCGATACGTTGGAGTCCTAGCGAAAAGGTTCAGGTGGAGTTAATTGATACACCTGGGTTAGATGAAATTGCGGGTGAAATACGCGCGAAAATGGCTAAGGATGTGGCTCAACAAGCTGATTTAATTTTGTTTGTGGTGTCGGGTGATATTACGCGCACTGAGTATAATGCTTTGTTGGAGTTACGCAAGTCTCAGAAACCTTTAATTTTGGTGTTTAACAAGGTTGATTTATATCCTGATACCGATAGAGAGACAGTTTATCGCAATTTGCAGCAGTTAGGCGCCGGGAATTTGTTAGAAAAACCTTTGCAACCCGATGAAATTGTGATGGTAGCAGCAGAACCTTCTCCTTTAGAGGTGCGGGTTGAGTATCCTGATGGACGAGTTGACTATGAGTGGGAAACTTTACCACCCCAAGTTGATGAGTTAAGAAAAACTATATTAAATATTCTCAACCGTGAGGGTCGGTCACTTTTAGCGCTGAATGCTTTGGTACAAGCTAAGTTAACTGAGGAAATCATAGCTCAAAAAACAATCGATGCACGCGAACAGCAAGCTGAAGAGTTAATATGGCAGTTTGCAAAGTATAAAGCTTTGGCTGTAGCGTTAAATCCTATTGCTGTACTTGATGTGTTTGGTGGTGTGGTTGCTGACCTTGCTTTAATTCGTTCTCTCGCAAAGGTTTACGGTTTACCAATGACTGGGTATCAAGCTGGAAAAATTCTCAAGACGATTTTTTTAAGTTCGGGTGGTTTATTACTTGGGGAGTTGGGAACAAGCGTTGTATTCGGATTCGATAAAAGTGCTTCTGTAGTAACTGGTGATAACCCTGCTAATATTACTGGGTTTATTGGCAGTGCTTTGGTACAGTCGGGTATTGCTGGATATGGCGCCGTTGCAATTGGCAAAGCTGCTAAAGTATATCTTGAAGCTGGGTGTACTTGGGGACAATTTGGCGCCAGTACTGTTATACAAGAAATACTCGCTACTGTTCCGAAAGAAACGATTCTACATCGCTTGCAACAAGAACTAGGCTGGCTGAAACCTGATAATCTTTGAATAACATAACAGTAATGGCGCCATAAATTTATATATCATGCCGCAAACTTATAAACAGGTGTTTCAATCATACGAACAGGTTTTTCTGAGTTCCATATAATTCGTTGCAAGCGTTCTGCCGTATCTGGAGAAAAAAATTGCTCGCCAGTTTCAATAATTTATTTATATATTGTTCCCATTTTTATATTGGCAATTCATATACTTATCACTTAAAAAACTTATATCAAATCCTAGAAACCGGGTTTCTGTGAAAATCTGTAATAGAAATGACGATTTTGCGTAGAAACCCGGTTTCTTTATAAGTAGTTATGCTTATTCACAATTATATTAATTGCGAATTGTTAATCATATGTATATTTTGCTCAACCTACGTAAATCGAAATTAAAAATCAAGAAACAAAAAATACACTCCTATAATAAAAATCCTTATTTATCAAGACTTTCAGCTTTGTACGGACTTCGTTTAGTAACAATGCGCTGATGTAACTTTTTATAAAGTATAATTAATTTCTACAGATAAATATTGACGTTTTAATGAAAAACTCTCTGATTAATGAAGATAAAATTTATGCAAACTGTAACAGTTAATGCAGAATTAAAATTTACTTAATTCCATAATTATATCGGAGTGTTATCCGGTCATGTATATCAAGTTAAATGACGGTTATTACCACCCGACAATCTCATAAACATTAGTTTACACTGGGTATGTTAGGTTAAGGTGAATAAAGCAACGCTTTCAAAGGCTGACAGGTAATTTTACCTAATATTTAATCAGAACTAAGTATTAATGCCTTGCGGCGCCTAATTTACGCTCTTAAAACCGAAGTACTTAAAGATATTTCATTTATTGTCTAGTTAAATATCCAAGCGAGAGTCAAAATGCAAAATACATTAGATGCAATTCAATCCACAGTAAGTTCCTCTGAAGGTGAACGTACTATTGAACACGTAATTCATGAATCAATTGTAGAAGCACGCAATGCATGTGGTTTACATGGTGATACTTCAAAAGAGTGTGCAGTAGCTTGGGATATCGTTGAAGAGCTACAAGCTGAAAAATCACACCGTAGTAAAGAAGTTCAAGTTAAGACTTCTTTAGACAAATATTGCTCGTTGCATCCCGAAGCAGTTGAATGTCGCGTTTACGACGTATAAATATGTAGAGACGTGATTAATCACGTCTCTACATTAATCACGTTTCTACGATTTGTTTATTTCATTTATTGCTGTAACAGTTATTTGCTTGATTGCTTCAAGTTCTAATGGCGCTGTTATACTTTCCATTGATAACCACAGTAAGTATTCTACATTTCCAGCGGGTCCTGTAATTGGCGACCACGTTAAACCTTTATATTTCCATCCAAGTTCTTGTGCTGTCTGCAAAACTTGGTAAATAGCGTCAGCTTGTAAGAGTGGGTCACGCACTACTCCTTTTTTGCCAACTCGGTTTTTTCCAACTTCAAATTGTGGTTTTACTAGTAGTACCATTTCTCGCGGTGGTTGGGAAAGGCGCCAGAGGGCTGGTAGTATTTTGACGACAGAAATAAATGAGACATCGACGACTATAAAGTTGGGTTGTTCTAATCCCTCCCCAACCTCCCCTTGATAAGGGGGGGAGTTTTTGTATATTTGTTCTGGTGTGAGATGTCTGATGTTTGTGCGTTCTAATAAAATGACTCTGGGGTCGTTTCGCAGTTTCCAGTCTACTTGACCATAACCAACGTCTACTCCGTAAACTAATTTAGCTCCTGCTTGGAGTAAACAGTCTGTAAAACCACCTGTGGAGATACCCGCATCTAAGCACACACGCTCTTGTACATCTATATTAAATGTTAAGAGTGCTTTTGCTAGTTTTTCGCCGCCTCTGGAAACGAAGCGAGATTTTTTTTTAACTGTTATAGAGGCGCCTGTGTCTATTTCGGTTCCAGCTTTATCAATTATGTTACCATCAACTGTCACCTCTCCTGCTTGGATGAGACGCTGTGCCAACGCACGAGAGGTGCATAAGTTTCGTTCGACAAGTAAAGTATCGAGTCGTTGTTTCGCCAATTTAATATTTTTGAGACAGTTGTCTATTCTTATTTTATTACCTCAGAGGTATAACATACTTCTTTTGTTTGTTATCAATGTAAATATTAATTAATCATTAAAAATATACTGTAATAAAACTTTGCAATAGTATAAGTGGTATATAGACAAATTATTTTAAGTTGTGAATTTTCAATGATTTTACTTATATCGCTGAACTGGCGTTGAAGTAGGATTAACGTATTGATTCTTTATGGTACTTATTTTAAAAATTTATTTCTGGTTACTTTTATGTATGTAGAGAAGCAAGTTACTCAAAAAACCTCCATAAGAGGGTTAAGTGTGTTAGTTATCGAAAGTAAGCGAGATGAGCGCGACTTATTGAGTTATATTTTAGAATCGCATGGCGCCGCTGTTATATCATCCGCTTCAGTTAACAATGCCATAGGCGAACTGGTGTATTATCGCCCGGATGTTGTATTTGCCACTGTTAAAGCACTTGAATACTATAGCATAGCTGAAAAAATAAACGTTAGTGCTAGTAAAGCTGGTAAGGAAATTTTGATAATTGGTGTAGTGGAGTCTAAACGCAATATTTACCCGCTAATGACTCAAGATTTAAATTGTCATGCTTGTATATGCAAGCCATTGGATATGACTGAAGTAGTAGATTTAGTTACTACTTTAGTAGGAAGATATGAGCATGACTATTACTTCATGTAAAAATAAGTTGGTTTAAATGAGTAATACAGAAAAAGCGAATCTTTGTAACAAGACTCGCTTTATTTTAATTAGAACTTATATTAAGTTTTGTTAAGCCATATTGACAAAAAGCAACTAGATGTCTTTTTCGCTTAACTCGCGGGTCATGTAATCGAAAGGTTCATCGATAAAGCTGGTATTGGTGACACCAGAGGAAGCAGCTTGTTCTTTAACGATATCTTTCATAATTTGGATACCGCGAACTGTTGGACCGATGGGTACACCTAACGAGTTGTAAGTTTCGCGTAAACCTTGGAGAACACGCTCATCGAGTACATCCATGCTGCCTGCTACAAGTGCATAAGTTGCATAGCGCAAGTAGTAGTCCATATCGCGTAAACAAGCTGCATAGCGACGAGTTGTGTAAGCGTTACCACCTGGACGAATTAACTCAGGTTGTTCGTCGAATAAAGCTGAACCTGCTTGCTTGACGATACCTGCTGCGTTGGAATTTATTGCTGCTGCTGCTTTAATGCGTGCGGTACCGCTTTCAAAGTAGCCTTTGAGATTGTCAATGGCAATCCGGTCAAAGTAACGTCCAGCAACGTCATAATTCTTAATTAAACTTGTAACAGCGTCGCGCATACCTTTATCTCCCAATCATTCCTGTTAACGGTTTGATATTAATTTGGCTGTTTCGTTATGCAATAAATGCATGAGAATAGCAATTGTGTTGCCTTCATACCTCTACAATAATATTTCGGCGCCGCAACTCGCACTCTCATAAAGGATTTTATGTCAAAGTTGCGCGTAAGAAAATCTACTTTGTAGTTTTGTATCGTTATGAACAGGTAAAGGTTAATATAACCTTTAAAGTCGAAATTCTGTATCAAAGAATACAAAATTCTGGTCAACCTCTTCTTACGATAATCCAGGTGCGAAAATTTGGTTCAGGCAAGTAGTTGGACGCAATTGCTTTGGGCATTACTAAATTGACTGTGAAGTAATTAGGCAGATTAAGGAGTAACCATGACAACCCCACAAGAAGTCCTGAAGTTGGTTAAAGACAACAACATTCAGATGATTGACCTGAAGTTCATCGATATGTTGGGAACTTGGCAGCACTTAACGGTGTACCAAAACCAAATCGATGAAAGCAGCTTCAGCGAAGGTGTACCTTTTGACGGTTCGAGTATTCGGGGTTGGAAAGGAATTGAAGCTAGCGACATGTCGATGGTTCTTGACCCAGATACAGCATGGATAGACCCATTCATGCAAGAGCCAACACTCTCAATAATTTGTAGCATTATTGAGCCTCGTACTGGTGAACCTTACGACCGTTGTCCTCGTCAAATTGCTCAACGTGCGGTAGATTCTGTAATTTCTAGTGGTGTTGGCGATACAGTATTTTTTGGGCCAGAAGCAGAATTTTTCATTTTTGATGATGTTCGCTTCGACCAAAATTCCAGTTCTGGTTACTACTATGTAGATTCTATCGAAGGTAAATGGAACTCAGGTAGAACAGAAGCTGGTGGTAACTTAGGTTACAAACCCCGCTTCAAAGAAGGTTATTTTCCAGTAGCTCCTACCGACACTTTCCAAGACATGCGGACAGAGATGCTCTTAACAATGGCGAAGTTAGGTGTCCCCATTGAAAAACATCACCACGAAGTAGCTACTGGTGGTCAGTGCGAACTAGGTTTCAAGTTTGGTAAATTAATCCAAGCTGCTGACTGGTTGATGACTTATAAATATGTCATTAAGAACGTCGCTAAAAAGTATGGCAGAACCGTAACCTTCATGCCCAAACCTGTATTTGGTGATAATGGTTCTGGTATGCACTGTCACCAGTCGATTTGGAAAGATGGTCAACCATTATTTGCTGGCGATAAATATGCTGGTTTAAGCGAAACTGCTTTACATTATATTGGCGGTTTGCTCAAGCACGCACCTGCTGTATTAGCAATAACTAACCCTACCACTAACTCATACAAGCGCTTAGTTCCTGGTTATGAGGCGCCTGTAAACTTAGCATACTCCCAAGGTAACCGTTCAGCTTCTATTCGTATTCCATTATCTGGCGCCAATCCAAAAGCAAAACGCTTAGAATTCCGTTGTCCAGATGCGACCTCTAACCCATACTTAGCATTTGCAGCGATGCTATGTGCTGGTTTAGATGGTATCAAGAATAAAATAGATCCAGGCGAACCGCTAGATAAAAATATCTACGAATTATCACCAGAAGAACTAGCAAAAGTTCCTTCAACCCCAGGTTCACTTGATGCAGCACTCGAAGCATTAGAGAAAGACCATGCTTTCTTAACAGCGGGTGGTGTATTTAGCGAAGACTTTATCCAAAACTGGGTAGCTTACAAAATAGATAACGAAGTCAACCCAATGCGTTTGCGTCCTCACCCCCATGAGTTCGCTCTCTACTACGACTGCTAAACGTATTAAGGACTTCAGTCCTTTCCAAAAACCATAAATAATGCCACCCTAAAGGGGTGGCTTTTTTCTTGACTATCGTAGAAATTCTTTCAATTCATCGAAGTGCTATCATAAGTCGCGCGCTTGCTTGGGTCAATCTTACCTTGCAAGGGATTCCAATAATCAGAAACGTCTCCAGTCAAACCTATTTCTTCACCAGTACGTCCTAACATCGACTGCTGGCGATTTTTAACAGTATGGTAGTGACGTTGCATTAACGCGCGTGCTTTATCTTGTGTAGACATAATAAATTTCTCCCTATGAACTCTTAGTTATTTCTTTCTCTGAACTAATCCTATCGCATTTAATTCTGTAACGTATGTTACCATATGATACCGTTTTATAAAATTTTATAATTTCTTAATAATTGCGATTAGAATGATTCTCAAGGAATATCTCTAAGGATTTAATACCCCAGAACGGTAAACCCTACTCCAGGCTCATCAAATATTCGTTACAATTACTTAAAGTAAATATATAAAAAGTAATAAAAATCGAGTCATTCTCATGTCTGACACTTTAACGAAGCTAACTTATCAGAGTTTTCAGCAGGGCAAAAATTACTTTGGTTTAGCGCACAAGCTCATTAGCACACGGTTAATGAACTTAATATCACCGACTGAGAATAAAACAACGCCAATTCCAACTGGGGTTATACCAAAAATTCAAGAAAGATTAAATAATCTACTTGAAGTTGACTGGCAAGACTCGCAACGCGGCATTTATTCAGAAAGTCTACTATTTGATAACTCCTGGGAAGACTTCTTCAAGTACTATCCACTGGTGTGGTTTGACTTGCCCCAAATATGGGAACGTGCCAAAAACAAAAAGCACCAAGATTTTTCTTCAGGTATTAATACTGAAGGCTACCCCAGCTACTACGTGCAAAACTTCCACCATCAGACAGATGGCTACTTGAGTGAGTTGTCTGCCAACATGTATGACTTACAAGTCGAAATATTATTTGGTGGTTCAGCAGATGCAATGCGTCGTAGAATTTTGGCGCCATTAAAAGAAAACTTAAACTTTTTTGCTGACGTACCACCATCACAAAGACGTGTATTAGATGTCGCATGTGGTACAGGTCGTACCCTAAAAGCAATTCGTAGCACATTGGCTCATGCATCGCTCTACGGTACAGACTTATCACCAGCTTATTTACGCAAAGCAAACGAATTACTATCTCAAATTCCTGGAGAAGTACCGCAACTACTGCAAGCGAACAGTGAAGAGTTACCTTATTTAGATAACTACTTCCACGCAGTCACTTCGGTATTCTTATTCCACGAATTACCAGGAGTTGCACGGCAAAACGTTATTAACGAATGCTTCCGTGTCGTCAAACCCGGTGGAACATTTATTATCTGCGACTCCATCCAGGTAAGTGACTCACCTGAACTCGAACCGATAATGCACAACTTCTACGAAACCTTCCACGAACCATATTATCGCCACTACATGACCGATGATTTGGTAGAGCGCTTGCAGAAAGCAGGTTTTGAAAACATAGACACACAAGTACACTTCATGAGTAAGTACTTAATTGCTCACAAACCAGCATAAACACTTATTTTGTCTTGTGGAGCTGTTTTATTCTTGTGGAGCGGGCATCCCTGCCCGCCCTTAATTTGCTTATATTTAATTTGCTCATAACACAGAAAAATTTTCCGAAAACCAAAAAATACACTTGAAGTTAATAAGATATTAATAGGACTTACGCTGCATAAACCTGGTTTCTACGCATTCATTGTCGCAGACAAATCGTCATTTTTATTACATGTTATCAACGTATATTCCAGGTTTCTAGGTTTTCATGCGTAAGTCCTGATTAAATCCAAATATAAAGAAACATTAAAATGATGAGAGAATCATCATAAATCTTTATTGCCCTAAAAACCTAAAAATGATAGATTAACAAAACTGAAAGAATTTATCTGTTACAAGTAGAAATAATATAAAAAAGTTAAGTAGATAAAATTATGAGAAGCGTATATAGCTTAAGTAACAACGAATTCGCCAAACAATTAACGGCAGAAGAGCGCCAAGTACTTTTGAACAAAGCCTCTAAAGAGTATATGCGAGGCAGAATATCAAGACAACAGTTTCACCAAGCAGAACGAGACTACGGTACAGATTATACGCTTGTGACATTTGGTTTAGCCAAACAACGAAGTGTAATACCGCGTTTTATAAAGAAACTAGCATTAATTTTCAGAAGCAAATAGCCCTAGGGAAGCAAAGGGTGCATATGGTGTGCTTTTGCAACGAGCATAGCAGTAGAAAGACGACCAGAAATAGCAACCAAGAGGTTTTTAACTGCACTTGAATCAAAAGCAGTAACACAATTACTATACAAGCACATAACCCCAAGACAATCGCCCATATCCCCAATAATGGGAACTGTAATTAAAGATTTATACGGGAAACGGCGCCGTTTAGCCTTATCAAAAAAGATATATTCGGGGTTATCTGCTTGTAATTCTCCATTTTTTCTCGATAAATGCACGACGTAGCTTTTTTTATCTAAAAAAGTAAGTCCAGCAATACCACGTCTAGCATTAGAGGCATTTCCAATGTAAAAACGTGCTTTATCAGGACTTTCATTAGGATATTCAAGGAAAAACCAAGTAGTGAGATAATCAGGGTCAGTAACATCAGGAGCATATACAGCGATACCACAACCATCTAAAAGTTGGAGAAATTCAAGTGTTTGCTCTAAAAATTCATCGAAAAAACGTTGTAAAGCTAAACTAGCATCAGGCGCCTCACATAGCTTAGGCAGCAAATACCATAGAGTTTCATCAAGAGAATGAAGTTTTACAGATATTTGATGTGCAGTATGATAGCGCTGTATAACCAACAAACAAGGAAGAACCACAAAAAACACACACAATATTGCAACCCACAAGCGAACAGTTATGGATATATTAAGAAAAGGCGAAGCATATTTAAGAGCATCATCAGCTCTATTTCCAATAATGCCCTGAAAAGCAAAAGCAATTAGAGTACCTATCGGTGCGATAGATATTTTTAACCAAATTGGAATTTTGGGTAGATTTAATGCCATAACGACCTGTCATAGTTGGCAGCGTGACATAATACCATCGATCTAGGTATCAAGACTATACTAACAACCTCTAGATAAATTTACCTGTACATATATTAATGTTGTTGCCATATATGTTATGTGACACAAGAGCGAAAACTACTGTTCAATTGATTTCTTGTCGAATACTTGTGTTAAATCGATTATTATTGACGCTATTTACACGTATATTTATTTAACTATAATAATCTTAAAAGTTACGCAAATAATCTTTATAACTGAATAACTACTTAATAATAATAAATATTTTATACAATCTAAGTCGATTAGAGTTATTGTTAAGGAGTATTGTGTTGAAATCTTGACATGGAAGTTAAAAACTAGTGGAGTTGAGGCGCCTTCCGACTTAAAATTACTATACCAATAAGTAGAGACGTGATTAATCACGTCTCTACCATACAAATTGCATGTCTAAAAGAAACCCTGGTAGCACGTTTTCTGCTGATAAAGTCGTAGGAGCATCTAATATTTCAACTTGTTGTCCTAAACGGTAAACTTCTACGCGACGACTTTTTCTATCTATTAACCAACCTAATCTAACTTTCGCTTCGATATATTCTCGCATTTTGGCTTGTGTTTCGCTCAAGCTATCAGACGGAGACATTAATTCCAATACAAAGTCAGGAGCAATGGGGGGAAATTTCTCTCGCTGTGCGTCGGTAAGTGCATTCCATCTTTCTAATTGTATCCATGAAACATCTGGGGAACGGTCGGCGCCATTAGGAAGTTTAAAACAAGTTGAGGAGTCAAATACTTCTCCTAATTTGGTTTGACGGTTCCAAATTACAAAATCAGCAATAACACATGCATTACGTTTTCCTGCTTCTCCTCCTGTTGGTGGCATTACTACTAGTTCCCCCCATTGGTTACGCTCAAATTTAATGTCAGGATTATCCTGGCACAGTTGATAAAATTGGTCGTCGGTGAGCTTGACTACACTGTTAAAGTTAATAGTAATGGCAGTCATGGCATCTATATTACATGTAGGGCGCCTCCATTTTAACTTAGATGAGTTTTGCTTAGACACCACTTCAGGCGCCGAACCTGTGCTAACACGTTTAATTAAACACTGTGAACACCTTCAGGTGAAAGTTGATTAAAGGCGCCGATAGTACGAGGCAGATGTATACTAAGTGCCAATGTGATAGTTAGCATGTACGATACAAGACCAAGCCATAATATATGATTATTATGGGAATACCAAGCGGTAACTGCTAAGGGAAGGAAACCAAAGAAGAAGGCAATTAAAACAGCGTTGCGTAAAGTGGCGCCTTCTTTTAAGCCAATGAAATATCCTTCTAACATAAAAGCAATAGATGTAAACCCTAATAAAGGCAGTAACCAAATAGTGTAAGTATTAATGTGTTGGCTGACTTCGGTATGGTTTGTTAATATTCCAAATATTTTATCAGGGAATATTACCGATACAATTGCAATTCCAAAAGCTATTAATAAGCTAGTTACGATTGAAACAGTCAGTAGTGGTAGTAGCTTTTGTGTATCGCCTTTGCCTTTGAAGTTACCAGTTAAAGTTTGAGCCGTCATCCCCACACCTTGAATGGTAAACTGGCTCAATAAAGCGATTTGGAGAATCAAACCATTTTCTGCTAAAACAGTTGTTCCCATTGCTGCACTTATATTAGTAAAAATGGCATAAGCGGAAATCAAAGCCAAAAAACGAATCAAAATATTACTTTTGAGTACGACTGTATCTTTAAGTGCAGCCCAATCAAAAAGTTCTTTTACAGCATTTGGTAGTATTTGCCATTGAATAGTAAAGCATAAGCAAATCAAAGCAGTTATCAACGCTAAATATTGACTCGCTGCTGTCGCAAGTCCGGCGCCCATACTTTCCCAACCGAACTTATTAATCATTAAATAATCTAAGGCAACATTCGAGCCATTGCCCATAATAGACATAAACAGCACAATGCCATTCATCTCACGTCCGAGAAACCAACCGATAAGAACAAAATTTAGTAAAACAGCAGGCGCCCCCCAAATGCGGGCACAAAAATAGTCAACTCCCGACGCTTCAATTTCTGGAGAACCGCTCAAAATTGCAAAACCCAACTTTTGTAAAGGATATTGCAGTAATACAATAAGCACACCTATTGCCAACGCCACCAAACCGCTTCGCAAAAGAGCAAGTAACACACCCTTCGAGTCATCAAGTCCTACAGCTTGGGCAGTTAGTGCGTTAGTGCTAGTACGGAGAAACTTCAACACGCGGTAAAGATAGTCAAACAAGATAGTTGCTAGAACCACTCCAGCCAAGTGACGAATATCAGCCAAGTGTCCCAAAAAGGCAATATCAACAATACCAGCTAGCGGCACCATCATATTCGACAGTGCGCTAACACTGGCAAGCCGATAAAAACGAGGCAAAAAATTATACTGTACTGGGAGCGTAAATGCCATATCATCAAAAGCCTCAAAAATAGGACTTAGTTTAAATTTCTTTAACATTAAACCCTTTTCGCCTAACTTTCTAGCAACTACTGAACTTTTGACCCCCAGCTTGAAGTTGACACTGTTAAATGTAATTTAAAATACATTTTGACTACATACCTGACTTTTGACGGTTTGCTCCTGACGCCGATGATAAAATCAAACATCTGAGTATCAATATTTTCCAGCTTGCTCTCGGCATGGGGAGAGGTCAATTTTATAAATAGCTTGGCAAAATGCTAAAGTAGTTACTAGAAAAAAGGAGGCAAAAATGCTTAAAAGTCATGAAGGTATTTTTGAAAATGGTCAGGTTAAATGGCTAAGTTCGGCGCCATCCGTATCTAAAGCGCATGTGATTGTAACGATTTTGGAAGACACTACGCTACCAGTGAGGCTAAGGACTCCTCCTGCTTCTATTACAGGTAAAGGTAAAACTCTAGGTGATTTGGTTAGCCCTATTATCGAAGAAGTGAAAAATCATGAACGTATCGCTGACACCAGAGCTTGAGCAGTTAGTTTACGAAAAAGTAAAAAGTGGTAGGTATTTATCCACTTTGGAAGTTGTACGTGAAGCATTGCGACTATTAGAAGAACGCGATAAAATCCGCTCTTTCACGACTTCTTACGCTTCGCAAGGAAATTGCTATTGGTATAAAGCAAGGCAATAAAGAAGAAGTGATTGATGGCGAAGAGGTATTTAAATAATTACGTGAAGATATCCGCCGAATATCTGAAGAGAAAGGGCAATGAGTCGTTACGTTTTAACCGTCCAAGCAAGACTTGATATTAAGGAATCACAATCATGTTACTTCCGCCAAAACTAAACAATTTACCAAATAGTCTACCAATCGACGGGGCAGTTCGCATCGAATTAGTTGAAGGAATTCCAATTTTTAAAGCTTCTAGCACAGTCCAAAATAGGATTGAAGAATTGTTAGCGAAACAAAAAATTTCCTCCCTCAACTTGGATGAAGAAGCCGAACTTGACCTATATGAAGAAATAGACGACTATTTAAGTTTTATTAACCGAACAATCCGTAATTCCTTTTTGACACAAAATAGTATTTAAATTTTTCAGATGGCAGCACGTCGTCATATTTCTAAAGATATACAAACTAAAGTAAGTCAGCGAGCAAATTGTTTATGCGAGTATTGTCATGCCTCTGAAAAATGGCAGTATGTTGAATTTACAATTGAACATGTTATTCCATTAAATAAAAATGGAGCAGAGACCGTTGATAATTTAGCACTAGCATGTTTTCATTGTAACCGTAAAAAATCGGATAAAACAACAGCTATTGATTCAGAGTCAGGTGTTGAAGTACCTCTATTTAATCCGAGAATAGATGCTTGGAGTCAGCATTTTATTTGGTCAATAGATACACTATATATTATTGCTTTAACTCCTGGTGGCAGAGCAACAATCGCGACTTTAGCACTAAATAGAGAAAGAGTAGTTAATATTCGTGCTGGGGATAAAACGATTGGACGACATCCGCCAGTAGATGACCCGATACAATCATAAAATATGTTGCCACACTATCCTATTAGTAGGACGGGCAAGGATGCCCATCCCACAAGATAGTTCATTCCACAAGATAGCTAGTTTAATTTTTTTAACAGCGTCTTAGTTGTGTCATTGTTACAACCATTTCATCGACAGCTTGGCGTAAGACTCTTGCGGGTTGTTCGGTTTGGTTTACTATTACGCTGAAGACTAAGGGTTCGTAGTTTGGTGTAGTTATATAGCCAGATAAGGAAACAACACCTCCTACTGTTCCTGTTTTTGCTACAACAATACCTTCTGCGGGTGTACCGCGAAACCTATTTCTAAGAGTGCCAGTTCTACCTGCTATAGGTAATGATGCACGAAATACAGGTGCAGTCGGCGCCTTTGCCATTCCTTGTAATACCTGTACTAATGCTTCGGGACTAATTAAGTTTTTGCGTGATAAACCTGAACCATCGACGATAAAGTAACTTGTTGGGTTAACTCGAAGTTCCGTTAAAGTTGTTTTAAGAACTTCTAACCCTAAACCAGATGTAGTTTGTCCTGGTTTTCGAGTGTGTCTAACAGCTAATGCATTCAATAAAGACTCTGCATATAAATTATTACTGTCTACATTTGTTTTTGCTGTAAGTTCGCCTAAAGTCGGTGACTGAATAGCTGCAACTTCGGTAGTTGTGGCGCCACCTGCTTCTACCGCTGTTTCATTTAAAGTAATACCTTCACTTGCCAAAGCTACCCGAAAGCGACGTAAAAAGAAGTAATTAGGGTCAACTACTGGTAAAGTTACAGCAAATGGGCTAGCATTCGCAGCAAGTTGTCCCTGAATTTTTAGCACATTCCCTGATAAGTCGCGAGTTACACTCAAGTCTGTTGCTTGGTTGTTTGCTGCTGTTACTGACAGGTTGAGTAGTCGCCATACCCTTGCTTCATTTGGGTCTGCCCAGTTAATTTGTAATGG
This sequence comes from Calothrix sp. FI2-JRJ7, assembly GCA_019359675.1. Classification (GTDB taxonomy): domain Bacteria; phylum Cyanobacteriota; class Cyanobacteriia; order Cyanobacteriales; family Nostocaceae; genus Dulcicalothrix. The sequence goes on along the minus strand of JAHHGX010000078.1, from coordinate 157,637 downwards.
TCTGCCTACAGCTTGTGGCGCCAACCTAATAGTGAATGCATTTTCGTTCACCATGAAACTACCAACAGGGGCACCGTAGTCTGACTGTATATCTTCCCATTGCCAGCTAGGTACAACAACATCACCTTGAATATAACTATCATCAGCAATTAACTTATTAATTCTAGTAATACCTTTAGCTTTGAGTTGTTTTGCCAACGCAGTTAACTGTGCATCAGTAATACTTGGGTCGCCTCTACCCACAACTCGCAACACTCCATTTGCTTCTTGATAAACTGAAGTGCGAATTCTAAAATTGGCGCCTAACTGTTGTAAAGCCGCTGCCGTAGTTAGTAGCTTAGTATTAGAAGCAGGAGTAAAGTATTTATTCGCATCACGGTTATATAGCGTTTGCCCATTTAAATTTTGCACCAACAAACCCCACCGCACCCGACTAAACAACGGACGGTTAATAACAGTATCAAGATTAGATGCAAGTTGCGCTGGACAAATACTTCTAGGGGTTGGGGTTGGAGTTGGTGTTTGCGCTTGGGCAACAGGAACAGTATTTAATTGGGCGCCGAGTAATAACAGTAGAATTGTACGAACACCTTTAGACATAAAAATTACTTCAGAATAAAATATATTTAACTATCAGTAAAACAACGCAGACGCACAAAGTCGTCCCAATGTTTCTTTTGGGACATTGAATGGCGCCGGAAGTCTACTGGTTATATTTATCACAAAAACCCCAAAATTAGAATATTTTAGTGTAATCCCAAAATACTCTTGTACAAAATTGGGTAGGGTGCGTTACTGCCTGAAAAAATTAAAACATTTATGAAAATCTAATGCAGTAACGCACCATCAACAATTTATAAACATCTGCTACACCAAGTACTGCCAACACAAGATTTTATGGTTCGTAATGCTTTACCATAAGCATGACCCGATTCAAAACCAGCATCTACTAAACGCTTCCAAATGTGGGGTAACTGGTCTACTCTGGCGCCGAACATATCTATACGCTGGGCGCCTGTTATTTTGGTATATAGTCCAAAATCTTTGGCTATTTGGCCAATAGTAATTAATCTATCTGGTGTAATTTATCCTCCTGCAATGCGAGAAATTACTGAATAAGAACCATCTTTTTGAATGTTGGCAAGGAAAGCATCGTTAGTATCTTGCAGTCCTGCGTGAGGTGGGTTGAGAATATAATCATTCCAAGCGGAGGCTAGAATTGATGCAACGGCAGGTTTACAAATTTCGCATCCTTTACCTTTACCGTGGTTGCGTAATAATTCATCGAATGTGATAATTTTTTGAGTACGAACAAGGTGATATAACTCTTGTCTAGAATATGCAAAATGTTCGCACAAGTGATTTTTGACTTCGACGCCAGCTTTCTTTAATTCATCTTTGAGTAAATCTGTCACCAAAGGAACACATCCACCGCATCCTGTTTTAGCTTGCGTGCATTGCTTAACGGCGCCAATATCCATCAATTTTTGGTCGCGGATACTGCTGCAAATGGTGCCTTTACTAACGTTGTTACAAGAGCAAATTTGGGCAGTGTCAGGTAAACTCTCTACACCAAATGAAGCTTTCCTACCTGTACGCTGTGGCAATATTAAATCTTCTGGGTAAGGTGGTAGAGGTATTTGGTTCTGCACCATTTGATGTAGCATTGCATACGCAGAGCCATCACCAACTAGTATTCCACCAAGCAAGTATGTCCCTGCTTCATTGATAATGAGCTTTTTGTAAGTTCCTTCAACTGCGTTTTGAATAACAATTTCTTGTGAACCAGGTGTTTTGGCAAACGTATCTCCAAATGAAGCTACATCTACACCTAGTAATTTTAACTTGGTTGACATGTCGGCGCCTGTGAAGCGGTTCTCACTAAAGTGAGTATTACAAGCACGCGCACACACATGCACATGGTCTGCTGCAACTTCTGCCATCTTGTAACCAGGCGCCACTAAACCGTAAATTCGATTTTGGTAAAGCGCGCATTCTCCAATAGCATAAATATCATTATCAGAGGTTTGGCAAAAATCATTAATAACAATTCCACCACGCTCACCAACTTGCAACTCACAAGTTTTCGCCAACTCATCGCGCGGGCGAATAACCTGCTGAAAACACAATCATGTCAGTTTGCAACTCAGAACCATCAGCAAACAGCATTTTGTGAACTTTACCCTGTTCGCTGACAATTTCTGTAGTAGATTTGCTCGTGTGAATGCTCACTCCCAAATCTTCAATGCGTTTTCGGAGTATATTTCCACCTCCATCATCAACCTGAACAGGCATCAAACGCGGCATAAATTCCACTACGTGCGTTTGAACTCCCAGATTTTTTAAAGCATCGCACACTCTAAACCAAGTAACCCACCACCAACAACTACCCCAACTTTGCAGTTTTTACCGTAGTTTGCAATTGCCTCTAAATCTTCAATAGTCCGATATACGAACGTTCCTTCGGTATTTTGTCCTTTGACGGGAGGTACGAATGGTTCCAAAAACTTGTGACCGACCATCCCGTTGCCAATCACAACTAAATTCTTGCCCATAAAGGAATTTACCTACGCTCTTGTTCGCTCCTCAATTAAGCGTAAAAAATTAGAAGGTTCCGATGATTGGTTCGTTAGGACAAGTGGGATTCGTATTAGTCAGTACTTCATCAGAAGCAATTGTCTCACACACGCCTTTCGATGAAATAAAGCAGGTAGGACTTAAGCTCTACGAAGTAAACCGGGATGCAATCCAAACTCATTTTTCATAAACAGGAAACTCCTTATTCCTGTGTCCCTGCTTGCTTACGCATGGTGCTTTCTGTCTTTGAAGTGGATATGAGTGAGGCAGAGTTACGACAGTTATGTGATTGTACACCGTTTGGAACAGAAGCCTTAAAAGCCGTTGATGCAGTTCGCAATCTAGGATTTTCGAGAACTGCGAAGTGTACTCTTACTACCGATGAACTCTTTGCCCAACTCGAAGCTAACCGATATCCGATTGTATTTGTCAATTTGCTGCCAGTTGATGGTGATAAAGTAGCACACACGATGATTATTGTTGCGCTTGCTGAAGAAATGGTTACAGTATATGACCCGCTTCAAGGGGAACGAAATTTACCTCGTTCAACTTTTGATACTGCTTGGGCAATGATGCACAACTTGACAATTTTAGTACAAAACTGATATTACTACTTGCCGCTTCTCACGTTCCCTATTGCTAAAGCTGCGTTTCCCAAACAGGTGATTGCTTTCAGGAGGTTTAACACCTGATTTGCTATTCTGTATCCTTTAATAAGCTAGATTTCTAAAATTATGTATACAAAAGAGTTTGAAATGACAGTGTACTGTTACATACTTGTAATAAAATCTACGTGTTTTACAGTTGTAAATTCACTATCGGTCTTATTATATGAACACGTTTTTGTCAAGTTTGGCAGTTATTCTCTCGACTTTAGCTTTGGTTTGTAGCGGTTTTGCTGCTTACCAAGTTTACACGTTTCAGCAAACACTAAGTTCTAAACTAGCTGTAAGTAATACTACTGCCTCGACTCCTAGCACTCCAACTCAGGCGCCAGCAAGTGCAGAAACTCGAATTGCTTCACCCCAAACGACGACACCATCTTCTAGTACGACTACTCAGAGTATTAAACCAGGTGAATTTGTTCAACCAGCTTTCGGAAATAAAGGAAGAGTTGAATTACTTTCTGTGAAACGAATTAAAGACCCTGAAAGTGGAAACCGTGATGTAGTGAATGTACAAATGCGGATTCGTCGTACTGCACCAGAAAATGCCGCTCAAGGAACTGACATTATATCAGTTAGTGGTACAACAGCACGTAATCCTGACACAAGCGAAACTTACAAGGGAGTTAATGCAAGTCGATCAACTGGCGCCGTTTCTTTATTCCAACTGCGTCCTAATTCTTCTGCTGACGCTTACGTTTGGTTGCGGATACCAGATGGTATTAATAATTTAGATATATTCGTTCCAGATACAGCAGCATTTAAGAATGTGCCAATTGCAAATTAAAGCAACAAGGCTTTTATGCTCGTCCATTCGAGGCTAATAGCGTTTGTGCTAGACTTTATTTGTAATAAGGGTGCCCTGAAGCTTTGTTTCATCACAATAGCTTAACCCAATCCCAATATATATAATTACTATTACAAAACTATTACCCTTGAGGATGCGTGCAATTGAGTAACTTAGATAAAGTTTTAGATGCGGCTATGGAGCTTCCTTTAGAGCAACAAGAAATGTTGATGCAAATTCTCAAAAACAGAATTGTTGAAAGTCGGCGTTCGGAAATTGCCAGAGATGCGGCAGCTTCTATCGCTGAATTTCAAGCAGGTAAACTCAAAGCTACTACTGCTGCCGAAGCAATTCAAGAACTACGAGAATATCTCAACAAGCCAAGCGAAGCTGATGTATAAAATAGTTATTAGTAGCAAGTTTAAAAAAGCTTTCCGAAAATTTGCGCTTCGTAATTCTGACTTACAAGCTAAGATTGAGGCAACTATTGCTGCTATGGAAAACGATATATCGGCACCTAATCTGGGTACTCATAAGTTGGAGGGAAAGTTATCAGGTTTGCTGTCATGTTCTTGTGGGTATGATTGCCGTATCGTTTTTTCGCTCACAACTGATGATGAGAGTGGAGAACAAATTGTCCTTTTATTGGACGTTGGCACTCATGATGATGTTTATTAGTTCAATATGAGTAAATGCCCTTATAAAGTATCATGACTATAACTACCTACAAGTGGACAATTCAGCGTTATCACCAAGTAATAGAAGCAGGTATCTTTGACGACCAGGACGTTGAACTATTGCGCGGCGACATTATTGTTATGCCTCCAGAACGAGAACCCCACGCTTACTACAATACTGAAGCTGCCGACTATCTTCGGTTACTGCTTGGTGAACGGGTAAAAATACGTGATGCTAAACCAATAACCCTTCCCGACAACTCTGAACCCGCTCCTGATATAGCTATTGTTAGACCTTTAAGTGAAGTCTACTTACAACATCATCCTTACCCCGAAGATATCTTTTGGATTATTGAATTTTCTTATGCTACCCTCAACAAAGATTTAGGTGATAAAAAAGATATTTATGCATCAGCAGCTATTCCTGAATATTGGGTTGCCAATCTTAAAAATACTGAGTTGAAAGTATTTCGAGATATACAAAATAAGCAATACACAACCGAACTTACATTAACGACTGGCGCCGTTACTCCCTTAGCTTTTCCAGACGTATCAGTTCAAGTTGAACGCATCATCGGTTTACCAAAAATTAAAAACTAAGCTATTCAGATTCCCGACTCTTAAAGAAATCGGGAATCTAAAGAAAATCTCAATTTTTGTTACATAGCTGATGCGATAATTACATGTTTTTTTCCACGAAGCAGTTCACTTTCTGCACTCCCTCTAGAAGTAACTCCACCTTGAAGAAAAACTTTTGCACTCTTAACTAATTCTAACGAACCAGACATCATTACCAAGTGGCGCCGAGCATCATCAGCCACTATAAAAAACCGTTCTGGCTGGAAACCACCTATTTCTACCAGCGCCTTAATAACAGATTCTGCATTTTGAGGGCTGGAAAATATGCCAATAACACCTTGTGATTCTATCATTGTGCTTGTTTTTTGTATCTCCAGTCATGTTCATAACAATGAAGGTACATAGAATTCAAGCTGTTTTTATACCAAAAGCAATATTTTTTCCAGCAGGCGCCTATTCAATAAGGACTCTCTCTGTGTACTCTGTGCCTATGTAGTAAAAAACTATACTAAAAACTGGGCAGCTAGTGTGCTGTTTCATGCTTGATTTCTTTGGCTTTACGTAGTTTCTCTCGCAGTCACGCAACTACAACTTCCCCGTCAATACCTTCACCTCTATCTAACTGTTCAGCAGCAACTTCTACTTTACGACGAGTTTCTTCAATCCAATTTTGATAACCTTTTTCCCACTCATCTAATAGCTTCAATGCTTTACTAACAACTTATAAAGGCATTTCCATATTTACCTCTGGCAATTTGTATTTGAATCAATTGCTCCGAATCAGGTTTAAGTTGGATGTTCATAATTTTTGGAGAGCTAGGTCCTCCTATATTATGGCGCTTTATATTTATGGTATCGACTACAAATTTCCAAAAATTAAATAAACTATCTTGTGGGATGGGCTTGACTGCCCGTCACATATTTTAGGGCGGGCAAGGATGCCCGCTCCACAAGAGTAAATTACAACTTTGTACCGCATTCAGGGCAGAAGTTATTGTCAGGTATATTCTTTGCTCCGCAGTTACTACAAAATACGGGTTGAATATCTACTTTCTTAGCCTGTTTTGGTAAACCAACCATTTGCGCGTTGCTCTTTCCTGGCGCCACCATTGGGTAACAGTTCTCGTCTTTGGTAACGCGAACGTCCATAACAACTGGTCCTGGGTGCGCGAGCATTTCGGCAATAGCGTCTTTTAATTCTTCAGGCTTGTTTACTACCATGCCCTTGATGCCATACGCTTGGCACAGCAATATAATATCGGGCATTCCTACTTCCATGTTTGAGGAAGAGTAGCGCTCACCATAGAATGCTTGCTGCCATTGACGCACCATTCCTTGCCAACCATTATTTAAAATAATAGTTTTGACAGCTAAGTTGTATTGTGATAATGTGCCAAGTTCTTGTAAACACATTTGGAAGCTGGCATCACCACTTATACAAATAACATCTTCGTCGGGGAATGCTGCTTTGGCGCCCATTGCTGCGGGGACTCCAAAACCCATTGTTCCTAAACCAGCACTGGAAATCCAACGACGAGGGCCATTTTTCAGAAACTGCGCTGCCCACATTTGATGTTGTCCAACGTCGGTTGTGTAGAAAGCATCAGGTGCTTGACTTGCAACTTCGACGATTACAGATTGTGGTGAAATACTATCTGGATGTTGCGGTGCTACTAAAGGATAATCTTCTTTCCATTTACTAATCAGGTTCAACCATTCTTGTGTTTGGTTGGGGGTGTTAGTAATTCCTGATTCCTTGCAGCGTTTGAGTAATTCTTTCAAAACGGTGCGAACATCACCGACGATGGGAACTTCGGGAACGCGGTTTTTACCAACTTCTGCTGGGTCGATGTCGATATGAATTACTTTCGCACGCGATGCAAACTCGTCAAGTTTACCAGTTACCCGGTCATCAAAACGGGCGCCGACGCAAATCAACAAATCGCAATCTGTAACAGCAAAGTTAGCATACGCAGTACCGTGCATTCCTAGCATACCCAATGCTAAGGGATGATGCTCATCGAAGGCGCCGATACCCATCAATGTTGTAGTAACGGGAATATTGAATAACTCAGCTAATTGTTTTACTTCTTCGTGCGAACTCGATGATATTGCACCACCACCTATATATAGTAAAGGGCGCCGACTTTCACGAATTAGATGTATTGCTGCACTAATTTGACGAGGATTGCCTTTTACAGTCGGACGATAACCTGGTAAATTCACATTACCTGGGTCAACAGGAGTGTAATCAAACTCTTCTAACGCTACATCTTTAGGAACGTCTATTAATACAGGCCCAGGTCTACCTGTACTAGCTATATAAAAAGCTTCGGCGACAATGCGCGCAATATCAGCAGTATCACGAATAATATATGAGTGTTTAACTATTGGTAGCGTAATTCCATATATATCAGTTTCCTGAAATGCATCGGTACCAATTGCAGGACGTGATACCTGTCCCGTGACTATTACCATTGGGATGGAATCCATGTACGCCGTTGCGATACCTGTTACTAGGTTTGTGGCGCCTGGTCCCGAAGTTCCAAAACACACTCCGACTTTACCTGTAGCACGAGCATAACCATCCGCTGCATGAGCGGCGCCTTGTTCGTGTCTAACTAAAATATGCTTTATAGTACTTCCAGCCGCTTCGACTTTGTACAAATCGTCGTAAATTGGTAGAATTGCACCACCTGGATAACCAAAAATATAATCAACATTGTGGCGTTGCAAACTGTCAAGAAGTGCATAACCGCCAGATACTCGTTGCGGCTTGACTACTTTAGAAATCTTAACAACGCTTGACTGAGACTCTTCAACAGACTGGGGTTGGCTGATTGGGGTACGCACGCGCACTGACTAAACCTCACGATTCGGGCTAAATTAGTTTATTTTTTGTATTTAACTTATCATTTTAATGTAATTTAACTCATAAGTCAGTCCCATTTGTCATGAGTTGGTGGCAATTTGGCAACGGATGTAACGGATGTAACGGATGTAACTGCATAACACTGTGTAGGTTAGGTGCAGCGAAGCGCGTAACCCAACATCTGTCAAGACTTTGAACAACAGTTAACTTATATCCCTTACTCCAAAACACGAATAAAAACTAGGATAGAATCAAAGAAATAGAGTCATAATTTTTCACGCGAGAGTTCTGTTGCAATGCTGAAAGTTGATGCGGATAATACATCTATAACAATAAACCAACTTCTTAACCAATTTGAGGATGGGGAAGAAGTGGTGATTCTCCGTCACGGTCAACCAATTGCTCGGTTATCACCAATATCACATACACGTCGTCCATTACCATCCAGGGCAGCACTAAGAGCTACTCAACCCTTAGCGTCTACAAGCAGTATAGAAATAATCCAAAGCTTACGTGACGAGGCAAGATATTGATTTATCTGGATACAAGTTTTTTGCACCCAGGAAAATACATAAAATTAATGCTATCGGTAAATTTGGAACAAAAATTAATAGCGCTAATGCTACAGCCATTACCGTAAATCGTTTTCCCATTAAGAACTTACCAGAGACGACCCAATTTATGAAGTCAAAATGACTCTATATAGAAATTCAACCGCACTTAGTCGTTGTTGACATGGGGGGTTAATCCTTGAGTCAACCAACCAACCTTGTACAGCTTGGGGATTTTCCCAAATTTGTAAATGCTCTACAGGGGGGTCTGCGTAAAAGTTGTATTGACCGGAACCCAAAAGTAAAGAACTCCAGTGAGTAAAATAATCATGACTCATTCGGTAAATAGGAAAATCACCAAACAGAGGGACTCCCCATCCATCTATAGCTATAAATGCTTCGACTTTACCAGATTGTAGCTGCCATAGATGTGCTGCTGCAATGGCGCCAACTACACCAGCACTAAAACCAATAAATGTAACTGGAGATTCGAGATTACTTTTTAACCGATGACGCAAAAACTCGAAAATATGAAGTCCTGACAAAGGTAAAATTCCATCTGCTGGGACTATTAGTAAATTTATATTATCAAAACTACTTATAATTTTTTCATATAAACAAGCAACAAACTTTTCCGTTAAAGCTGGGTGATGAATTCCTGGACAAATAATAATAGTCAAACTTCAAAACCTCTCTTACTCTGCGTTCTCCGTGTGTCTGTGGTAAAGAAAATAATAATTTTAATTACTTTTACATCTTCCATTAGAGCGAGATTGCGAAGAGTATATCTATAGAAATATTACTAATGATGTATTTCCTGTGCCATCCCCCTGGATAGGATAATATTATATAAGTAAAGAAAAGAATACGGGCATCACACCGATTCTTAACACAGGTCGCATTGAGGAAACGATAGTGGTTGCAACACCCGAAAAGTTACAGCATACGCATGAGCATCTACCCAAAGAACAGCGAGTAGCTGTATTACTGATGGGTTATGGCGAAGTTGAGAGCTACGAAGATTTTGCGAATTATAACGAACAAGCTTTAAATTTACTGACAGCGAAATTTGCCCCAGTCCCTACTTGGATTTATCCACCTTTGGCTAAACTGTTAGCGATGTTTGACTTGCATGAGTGGGGACACCAGCACCATAATTTTATTTCACCTCATAACGCAATATTTGAACAGCAACGTGCGGGTATAGAAAAGCACTTGCAATCTCATTGGGGTAGTGGCGTCCAAGTCTTTAAAGCGTTTAACTTTTGCGCTCCTTTCTTACCCAATCAAGTTTTAGCCGAAATCAAAAGTCAAGGATTTGACAAAATTCTCATTTACCCTTTACTGGTAGTTGATTCAATTTTTACCAGTGGTATTGCAATTGAACAAGTTAACAAAGCTTTCGCTGAACTTACAGATACCCAAGAAGAACATTGGGTAAAAGGTTTGCGTTATATTCCTTCGTTTTATAACGAACCCGAATATATTGATTTAATGGCGCGCTTAGTTGAAGATAAAATTCACTCTGATTTAAGTACAGCTTACTTACCTTCAGAAATTGGCATTGTGTTGATGAATCACGGTTGTCCTCATAAAGCCAAAGGTTTTACTTCTGGAATTACCGAAAGTCAAATACTGTACGATTTAGTTCGCGATAAGTTAATCAACCGTTACCCATTAATATCTGTTGGTTGGCTTAATCACGATACTCCTTTGATTGACTGGACACAACCTAGTGCTGACCAAGCTGCTAAAAACTTGATTCAACTCGGCGCCAAAGCTATAGTATTTATGCCTATCGGGTTTGCAACCGAAAATCATGAAACACTATTAGATGTTCACCATATCATCCACGCATTGGAGAAAAAGCACAAGAATGTAAACTATATCCAAATGGCTTGTGTAAATGATAATGATGACTTCTTAGCAATGGTCGCACATTGGGCAGATAAAAATATTGGTGAGTTACTAGCAACCGAAGCTGTAAGCGTAAACCCTCAACTAGCAGCACATCACCATCACCACCATCACCATTAATTGTAGAATTGCGGAATTGTAGAATTGTGGCACAGGCATCCTTGCCTGTGGATTGGGTTAAGTCTTAGGCAGATATTATTGATAAAAAACCCCTCTCCAAACCTTTCCCCTACAAGGGGAGAGGCTTTATATTGTAATTTCAGAGCATGAAAAAGCATATTTTATATCTTGCACCTTCTTAACATGGGTAAGGTGGGCAGTGCCCACCCTACGGAAGAATAAGCTTTTTCGGCTATAATTTTCGCAACAAGGCACTGGTGCATTCCGGTGAGGGGCAGTTGGTAATATACGAGTCAGTACCATGTAATCCTATAAACAAAAAACCCAGCCTCTACTTGAGAGACTGGGCGCCAAATGTCACTTTTTAACCAATTGCAGGATTAATTACGCGGTTGCTTCCCCAAGGTTTACTTTAACTACCTTGTTCTTTTCAGTTTCGCTATATGGTAGTGTCAAGTTTAAAATACCGTCAAAGTATTCTGCTGTTACGGGAGTGTTTTGGATACGCGCGTAGGGGAATTACACGTTGGAACTTGCCGTAGTAAAATTCTGTTCTAGTTCTACCGTTGTCGTCAGTTTTGGTTTCTGTCTTACGTTCAGCAACCACCTTAACTGCGTTTTCGGTAACTTCGATGTCTACGTATGCAGGCTTCGACACTCTTGTTGCTCTAATTTGAGATGTACTGCTTCATCGGTTTCATACATTTGAGCCTTACTGAGTTCGCTTCAGTAGGCGCCTGCATTTCTTGAAATAATGAATCTAGTTGGCGAGTAACTGCGTTCATGTCGTTCCAAGGATTATAACGTGCTAACATTTTGGTTCGCTCATGAGTCAAGTAGGTATCGATTAATTCGTTCTGTATATCGTACAGGATGTCCCTATAGTAATAAAGCTTGAAATCGTTGCAAATACGGCTTATATCACTTTTCTATTAATGAAAACCTAATGTTTGTAATGGGATATTTAGAAGTAGTGTTAATACTAAAACAAGGTACGGTAAACCTAACCCCCTAACCCCCTCTTTTCCTTGAAGGGAAGGGGGGAATAAATATACTCCCCTCTCCTTGTAGGTTCCGGGGTTGGGGGAGAGGTTCCTAATAACATCTATCTACCAAACAGCGCTTAAGTTTAATACAAACCCAGGTAAAACATCCTCCCCACTTAACGTAGTAGGATTATCTAACTCTTCAACAGAGGTGTTTGGACGATAAATATAAACCTTGCGATTAACTCTATCAATCAACCAGCCTAGTAAAGTACCATTTTCTATATACTCTTCCATCTTGCTTTTTAAAGTCTTCAAAACATCCGAGTCAGAACGTAATTCAATCACAAACTCTGGACATATAGGAGCAAACTTTTTACGCAATGCTTTTGGAATTGCTTCCCAACGTGTCTTTTTTATCCATGCAGCATCAGGGGAACGCACGGCGGGCGCCATTAGGTAATGTAAACCCACCACTGGAACCAAACCCCACCCCTGTATTATCTTGTTTTACCCATATACCTAACTCTACGATTAAATCAAAATTACGTTGGTCGGTTTCTGAACCCGTGGGAGACATAAATATAACTTCTCCAGTTGCGCTGCGTTCTATATGGTAATTCTTATTAAGCTGACAAAAATCATAAAATTGGTCATCTGTCAGCAACACAATTGGATGAAATTTTACCACCATTGGGTTAATTTCTGTTGTAACTGGAAGTTGCGCGGTCATATATCTCCCTTCCCAACTTTTTGATATTTTTGCTCAGTTTACCTCTATTCTAATAAAGCTTCTGTCTCCGCAGGGCGTTTCCTCGTCACCTTCCAACAGCAGGTAAGTCAGTTCTGTAACATACTGTAGGTAAATAATACCGTCGTCGCGGAGGACGTGGCAGAGGTTCCACAGCTTTTGTCCAATATCGTTAGTAGCGTTCAAGTCAGCTTTATATACGAATTTAATACAGTAGGGTGCGTAACAGCTATTACAAACCTCAACACAAACGAAAATTAACCTGCTGTTACGCACCATCAACAATCAATAGCACGTTTGTTTTCACACCTTGGGTGTAAAATATCCCCGTAGGCAGTCTTAATGGGTTTAACAATGAAAACCGAACATGATAGACATAAAATTAATTAAAGACATTAATATACTGCTACATCAAGCTTATGACAGTACATTAGATGAGATTTACGCACTTTTAAAACAAATCGATGATATAGAGAATGAACAAGACTTCGATGCCATTAAAGAAGCTAGAGAAGACATACGCATTAATGGTACTGTGTCTTGGGATGGAAATAGAAGAAATAAGAAACGATAGAAAACAGGACGCTGGGTAAGCTACAAAATCAAATTTACATTCATGTCAAAAAAGCAGCCCTTGAAAATTACATTGGCGCCACTATTTACAAACTAGTAAAATATATGACAAATAATTTACCTGTAAAGTTAGAACATTTACCCAATAATTTACCCCTGGATGGCGCCTGGAGCATGTTCGCTAGTCGAGGGTGTGCCAATTTAGACGATTATTTGAGCTTGATTAAACGTAATTACATAAGTACGATTACTATTGATTAAAATTTATACCTCTATCTCCATGACTTGAGAGAAAGATAATTATTATTGCTGAAAGAGACCTGTGAAAGGAGTGGAACTTTAAAGAAAGTGCTGTTTTTTACCAGCATAGATATTTATAGTGGAGGATGTAAGAATACACTAACTAAAATATATTTGTACTGAATACTTACTTCTATGCTGTAAGCGCATGAATGTTGTTGTTAATACATTACTCTGACTTATGAGCGCAATTTTTTTATATACAACATTAAAAACGTTGTATTGCATACGATAGTAAAACTAACATGAGGTAAACTAGTAATTTATAACTAAAACGTTTTCTGACTGCATACCAATGTAGTCATATTCTTTGTCCGTTTTATCTGTTTAGACTCTATGTAAATCCTACACGTATACATCTACTAATGACTCAAGATTCTCAACCGAAACTTTTAAAGATGGTCGAAATGCCTACTAACTGGCAGTTTCAAGACGACAATGCGCGAATACACTGCTTGAGTCAATTTGCTGCTGCCCATGAAAGTTCATTTGAGTTTGCCGAAGCACTTAAGTACCATCAGCACATCTTAGAAATTGCTGTACAACTAGACGACAAAAGTCAGCAAGAAGTTTCCCTATACAACATAGCAAATTGCTTTCGTCAGTTAAGCAAATTTAATGAGTCAATTAATTATTTTTCACGTTTGATACAAATAACACGTGAGACGGGAAATCGCGTACTCCAAATCGCAGGATTTTGGGGAGAAGGTACAAGCTACCAAAACCTGGGTCAGTATCAAAAAGCAATTGAGTGCTTCCGACTTCAGCTAGCTATTGCTTGCGAAATGAATGAACGCAACTGGGAAAAAAGCGCGCTTTCGTCTCTAGCTAACGCTTATCAGTTTTTAGGCGATTTTCACAAGTCTTTGGAATATGAGCAAAAAGCACTCTCTATCGCACGTGAGCTAAAAGACACTAAGGGTATTGGTGATTCACTAGTTAACCTTGGTAGTGTTTACCTCCAACTACGTGCTTGGGAAATGGCCATCGGTTTTTGCTCTGAAGCATACGCTATTGCTCATGAGAATGATAATAAAGATTTAATGATGGTTAGTCTTCATAGTTTGGGACAAGCTTATAAAGGGCAAAACCTGTATGTTAAGGCACAAGATTTTTTAAAAAAAGCACTATCCATTTCTTGCTCGATTGGTGATAAACGTGTCAAGAGCGCTATTTTACAGGGATTGAGCGATGTTTGCAGTCAAACTAGTCAGTTTGAGCAAGCAATTCAATACAATTTAGAATCTTTAGATATTAGTCGCGAAATTGGGAATCGATATGGTGAGGCTGCTGCTTTGTCTAGAATTGCCATTACATACCAAAATCTAGGTGATACAAATAAAGCTTTAACTTATTATCAGCAGTCGCTTTCTATTCTAGAGGAAATCGGCGCCAAGCAAAGTCAACAGCAATTATTTTTTAATATTGGTACTATATATTACCGCGAACGCATGTACCCAAAAGCAATAGGTTTTTTACGCACTGCGTCAATTCTTGCTTCTGAACTCAAAATTAATGCTGAAAGGGCCAAAGTTGAGTTTGTACTTGGCGCCGTTTTCCAAAAACTGCTTCAACATCGTGATGCAATTCATCATTACCGTCAAGCATACCAAATTTATAAAGACTTAGGCGACGAAACACAAGCCGAACATATTTTACAAACTATGTATAAATTAGGCGCTGAACCTGCTTAATTTACATTGAGTAACATATTCTTAAACTTGTGGCTTTATTAGGGTGTATTTATTACTGTATTCTCATAAACGATTATAAAAATGTGGGACAGGTACTACTGCGTTGCCCTATAAGTACTGAATTTTACGCTGATTTGTAGGCGAATATTTTATTTTTATACAAATAATACTTTTAAATTTTAATGTATGCTGCTACAGTTTTAAGCATGTTTCATTAATGTAGTAGGTGATACGATTTTTATGACTCATATGAAATTTTGTAAAAGCTGCCAAACTGGCAACAGTGGATGGTCAGATTTGTTATTGATTGACTAACCAGGCACTTTTATTAATGTATCTACGCACGCAATTTCTGAATGTGAGATGCGACCTCAAAACACGCACCACAGAACGCCTGTTAATTAATGAAATTTAGCCGTCATCTTAAAATTCACGATTAAATTCGCACAAACGTCGTTCTGATACGGCGCCTTGAAATTAAAGGGGCAGTCTCTGACGCAAAAAGTAGGTTTATAATGAATTGACGGTTTATTAACTGGATTTACGCATCAAAATTTAGAAACCGGGTTTCTTCATTGAAATCTTGCAATAAAAATAACGATTTTGTATAGAAACCCGGTTTCAAGCGCGTTAGTCCTGATTAACTACAGTAATATTTACGATAGTCACGCTACTTACACATGATAGGTCAGTTACTCGCAGGGCATTACAGGGTTATTAAAGTGTTGGGTGAGGGAGGATTTGGACAGACCTATATTGTTGAGGATATTCACCTACCCGGTCATCCGCAGTGTGTCCTCAAGCATCTCAAACCTTCATGTACCGACCCCCAAGTTTTAGAAACATCGAGGAAATTATTTCAACGTGAAGCTTCTTGTCTTCAACAGTTGGGAACTTTTGACCAAATACCTCGATTGTTAGCTTTTTTTGAAGAGAATCAAGAATTTTACCTGATTCTTGAGTTAATTATTGGACACACTCTTAGTCATGAATTAATTCCTGGGGTGATGTGGACTGAGGGGCAAGTGTTGTCCATGCTTCTTGAAGTATTAAATATTCTTGAAGTTGTCCATTCGCAAGGTGTGATACATCGCGATATCAAACCTGATAATATTATTCGTCGTGCATCAGATCAAAAATTAGTTTTGATTGATTTCGGCGCCATTAAGCAAATACGTTCGACAGCAGTGGCATCACATCAGCAGCGAGTAACTATAACTGTAGGGACTCCTGGCTATATGCCTTCCGAGCAAATTCGACGTTTACCGCGTCCTAGTAGTGATATTTATGCTTTAGGAATGATGGGGATTCAAGCATTAACAGGAGTGAATCCCCGCTCTTTACAAGACGACCCCAACACAGGGGAAACTTTATGGCAACATTTAGTCTCTGTCACACCTGGTTTAGCTGCGGTATTAGACAAAATGACTCGCTATCACTTCAAAGACCGTTACCAAACGGTACAAGAAGTAAAAGACGCACTTCAAGAGTTACGAAACCTCGTTGAGGCGCCAACTGTTACAATAAAGGCGCCTTCTTCTACCCCACAAACTCATGATTTGCACGAGTTAACGCTCTCGTGGTATGAAAATGGAGAACTAAAAAGTTGTACGATTGAAGAAAATCGCGAAAGTAAAAATCAGGGTCGAATTCGGATTGGACGCGACCCCCAATTGTGTGATGTCGTTATACCCGATGTTTCTGTGTCTGGGTTGCACGCTGAAATATTTTTCAACACAGTAAAGCAAAAATTTTACCTGCGAAACTTACGCCAGCAAAATCCCCCAATTGTCGATGGGAACTTGCTATTAGCAGGCGAAATGCCATTAGCGAATAAAAGTAACATCCGCTTAGGTAGACAACAGTTGAAGGTAAGCGCGATTACAGTCAAGCAAGTCCCAAACTCTGAACCAGTTAGACCTTCAAATGTAGATATTTCACAAACAACACAAACAACACAAACAACTAATAATGGTATTTCTTATACACCTGAAATATCGAGTCAACCAGTATCAGAACCAATAACCAAAACAGCACCACCGCAAAAACTTGTTTACTCGCACCGCAGTGGAGCTTCCGCATCTAACCCAGCAGTTATTTCAGCACCAAAGCGAAAACCCTTGATATTAGGAATGAGTATGGCTGCTGCTATTAGTACAGTGGGTGGTTTAGTTTGTCTTCAAACAGGTAGTGCAGGCAAAAATTATTCTGAGCAGAGTTTTATTTCACAGCAACCAAAGCTTTGTAGAGTCATTACTCCTACGGGAGGTAATTATGCTGCCAAACTTCGTCCCGAACCGCAAACCGAAGTTGGCGCCATCAAGCAATTAAATCCTGGCGAAAAAGTCTTATTTATGAAGGTAAAAGGCGACTTTGTTCAAGTTAGATTAGCTGATGGTACTCAGGGGTGGGTATTTATCGACCAAATGCAGCGCTGCGATACATTACATGGTAAAAGTTGATACTTGTAGAGACGCGAAATTTCGCGTCTCTCCAATAAAAAAACAATTTTTTGAAATATTTTTTTGAAATGTTATTCGGTTACAGAGTATGATTTTTCCTTGACTGCAAAGTTAATTAGAGTGTTTCGTTGACTTTGCGATTTCAAATATTGCCAGAGTCCACCAACTCAGTAATCATGCAAAAAATCCTTTGTTTTACTACAGCACTGTCTTGTAGCCTACTCGCACTTGTAAGTGGATGTTCCTCTAACTCGGACTCGAATGCATCTTCAGCATTAAATGGTGTTGTCAATGCAGTGGCGCCAATAAAAAAGCCAATACCCTTAATAGTAGCACCAGAGAACCCCGACCCAGCGACAACTGCAAAAGTTGAGCAATATCTAAAATCCATAGCACCACTGGGTTCCAATCAACAAACGCATGGAGTTTGGATGCAATCGGGTGATAAGCTTTTAGCAAATCATCAAGGAACCGTCCCAATTACCGCTGCTTCCATATCTAAAGTAGCCACAACACTGGCAACATTAAAGACTTTTGGCCCCGACCATGTATTTGTAACGCAAATTGGTACAAATGGAACAATTGAAAACGGTGTTTTAAAGGGTGACTTAATAGTTCAAGGGGGTCAAGACCCGTTTTTTGTTTGGGAAGAAGCTATTGGTGTGGGTAATACCCTTAACCAAATGGGTATTAAGCGCATCACTGGTAATTTAGTACTTGTCGATAAGTTCTATATGAACTTTAGCCGTAGTTCAGATACAGTTGGAAGATTATTTCAAACAGCTTTAAACAGTCGTCTTTGGAATCGTCAGGTTAAGAATATATACGCAACGCTACCAGCAGGTACAGCAAAACCGCAAGTAATAATTAACGGTAAAGTCAAAACAGATGCAACAGTACCAAAAGACTTCAAATTATTAGTACGTCATAACTCTTATCCCGTTGCTGAATTGCTCAAAAAAATGAACAATTATAGCAACAACGCAATGGCTGATATGTTTGCTGATGCAGTAGGAGGCGCCTCAGTAGTATCACAAAAAGCAGCTTATGAAGCAGAAGTACCGCAAAGCGAAATTTATCTTATCAACGGCTCCGGCTTAACCTACGAAAATAAAATATCACCACGTGCAGCAGTAGGAATGTTTCGAGCCATAGAAAAACATCTTCAACAATACAACATGACAGTTGCCGATGTATTTACAGTTACAGGACAAGATAAAGGAGTATTAGAACAGCGAAAAATTCCCAAATTCTCTGTAGTCAAATCAGGTAGTTTGGATACGGTCAGTGCCCTAGTTGGAGCATTACCCACACAAAACCAAGGCACAGTATGGTTTGCAATAATGAACAAAAGCGGAGACTTAGTTAAATACCGCAAAGAGCAAGACACATTTCTTACCAAAAAAACAACAGAATGGGGAGTAGCTACAGCCTCACCAACCGAACTGGCGCCAAGTCCAGCACGTAAAGATAAAATATCCAGTAGCGAAATAATCACCGTCCAACAACCATAATCTTGTGGCACAGGCATCAAAAGCCTGTGCAGTAATGTATTTTTTTACCACAAAGACACGTAGAGACGCGTTCACGTAGTGTCCCGCTCTTAATAATCGCGTCCCTACACAGAGAGGCAAAGAAACTAAAATAAACGCTCGTGTTACCCAACAAAAGCATATGAATGTTGGGTTTTCACTATCCCACGCTTCGGTTAACCGGAAGACTTCGTTTCTCGCATGAGATTTGATAACCATTGGTTATCAAATTACTTCTTTTAAACAGCCCCAGTCGCGTAATAGATGATAATTAGTATAAAACTTGGCGCCTATAATTATTCAATAATGCAAATTTCGCATGAAAATAGGGCAGTTGCTCGCTTCCTGAGCTAAACTGGAAAAAAACTGCTGGAGGACGGACTGCAACCGCCCTCGATAGCAGAGGAACGCTAATGTGTAAGTTATCATGATGTTTCTGGAAAAATCTTCCGGGTAAATCCTGAAGTATTTGACAAAGATATCAGCATGTTTCAGTAGTTTTACCGTGGTAATGAGAACGGTAATAGTATTAATTTTTTAGGTATCCTCGATTTGGAAGTGCCTACACTGCATCTGGGTCTATGCCCAAGCTACGAAGTTTTTCACGTAAACGAGCGTTTTCTTGTTCTGCTTGTTCCGCGCGTTGATGTTCAGCTTCTGCTCGTTCGTCACCTGTTGGTAGCAAAATACCATCATTATTCCACCAGCGCAGCCAAGGCAAATTCGCGTTCAGATAATATCCCTGCCAAATACCTAGTTCTACATCCAGTGGTGCGATAGAATAGTGTCCTCTGATGTTGGGTTGCATTTTTTGATATTTTCCTGCAACCAGTTCGTAAACTTCAACAGACGCCTTTTTTTCTTCGTAGATGCCATAATACGCTGGGCGAATCACATTTTCGTAAATCCAAAACTTTCCATAGTATGGGGTTTTATCACGCTCTTCGTCACCATTACCTGAAACAAATTCTAATACTATCAAAGGGGCGATAAATTCCTGATATAGCACGTAACAACGACGCAGTTCCCCGTTCAATGTTGGTGGTACATTAGGTACATAAAACCAGTCAGCCGCCTCTGCTCCGCGTTCGGGAGGTTGGGTTACTCGCCAGTAAATACCGCAGTCTTGCCCTATACAATATTGCCCATCGGGATGAATTTGTTGCAAACGCGGTTGAATTGAATCGGTAAGTAAAATACTTTGGGGATGCTCCTGAAAATTCTTGCCTTCGGCACACTGCGTGAACACAAAAGTGCCGTCTTCACATGGTAGCTCTGTGTGGTCAGGTAGAGATGTTATTTTGGCTTCGATTACCATTGCATCACCTCATATTAAAGAACTCAAATTTGTTATTCAATGGCGCCGTGTAGAGACGCGTTCACGCAGTGTCCCGCAGGGAATATATCGCGTCTCTAGATTATTATATTTTAAATATACGTATGTTCTAACCTAATTTATCTACAATACATTGGGCGATGCGTTGTGCGGCGCCTGCTGTACCCATTCTTCTCCTACCATTCTCAGCAATTACGTGCAATTTGTCAGGGTAAGCGAAGAAGTGTTGCACCTGTTTACCAATATCAACAGCTTGTTCGACTAAGATGATTGAATCTCCTAAAAGCCGACTTTGGGCTTCGGCGAATGCTTTTGTAAATTGTGGACCCTTACCTGGTATTGTAAATGCTGGTTTACCTAACCCAATAAATTGTTCTGTTGCTGTTCCTGCCATTGCTATTGCCATATCAGCCATATGCAAGCAGTCGTTATAAGCGTTTTGCGTTAAGACAAAGTATGTATTTTTTTGTTTAAATGTCAAGGCTTTATTATCAGAAAATTTGAAAGGCAGTTCTTCTAATGAAATTTGGCGCCAACCCTGTGAAGTCAGAGTATTAGAGAAAATATTAGAATCGAGACCCGGAGTAATGGCGCCTAATAGTACCAAGCTTCTAGAAGTATGTGTAGCTGTATCAGCGCGCATTATTTCCAACAGCGAAGATACACCAATCATTATTTGCTCCCAGTTTGCATATGCTTCGGGAGCGCGCGAACCGGGTAATAATGTCACAACTAAGGGACGAATTATTTCTTTGTGTTCTGCGTCAATACTGTAAGTACGGTATGTAGGGAATGACGGTTCTAGTCCGTCCATCATTGGGTTGCCTAAGCCAAATGCTCTTACACCCATTTTTTGCAAAATCTCTGTCGTTAATGAGTCTCTAGGAAATACTGCTTTACAACGGTGCCGCGTCATTAACCAACGCTCCCAAGGATGGTAAATTGAACCTGAAAAGTTTTCCCAATAGGCGCCTTTATTGTTTCTCTTTAATAATTTAACTTCATCGCGCACGTAATATTCAGACTTTGCGGTTCCTACAAACGCATAATTGACACCACTAAAGAATCCAAACAGTAGCGGGACAATATCACCAACTGCTAAAATAGCGCTTTTTTTGCCTGAAACGTTTTGTGCTTTCACCCATTGCTTCATAGTCTTAATTTGATTCAGCGTTAGCTGTACCAAACCACCCTTAACATCGCGTACCAACTGCTTCGAGTCCATATATACAAACCCACCACTGGGCATTGCTTGTACAGCACCAATAAACTCTATATCAAATTTTTTATATGCATGTCCTTCCCCTACCAACGGGAATATGGAAATTTGCGGTGAATCTTCTAACTGTAGTAGTTCTTGTACAACCTTACTCGCGATTATATCCTCGCCGTGACCGTTGCTCAATACCAGTAACTGTAGCTGTGAACTCATATTTTAATAATCACTTAAGAAATAGGGAGTGAAAGTGGTGTATGTATTGGAACATTTAGCACTACTTAACTGTCTAGTTGAGTTAAGAGGAGAAATGGGGAAGACAAGCATTTCTCGGTGCTGGAAGTTAGTAGAATCCCCATTGCTTTACCTCGCTACAACTAACTCCCAGTTAAATCAGGCAAATTTTATGCGAGTTTATAAGGCTGCGATTTTAACACTCGCCAGTGTTTCTGCTGGCAATTTTTCTGAACAAGCGATTGCTGCTCCTACTAACCCAAAGGCGCCTGCAACCACAAATAATAATGTAGTAGTGCCAACAATAGAAAGTACTTTGTCGGCAGTACCAGAGACTATTGCTCAACCAGAAACCAATGATTCCCCACAATTCTCCCAGAATACTGGCAGTGTGCAAAGTCGTATCAATAACAATTCGACTGTAGTTATTAAAACTCAACCAGCTACAAATACAGTAAAAGCACCCATCCCTATTCCTGTTCCCTCAGTACAAGCAGTTCAACCAAAAGCACCCGTCCCTATTCCTGTTCCCTCAGTACAAGCAGTTCAAACAAAAACACCCGTCCCTATTCCTGTTCCTTCAGTCAGAACTAGTGCAAAACCTGCACCTGCACCTACCGTAAAACCAACTGTACAACCACCTATACAAGCACCTATTTCAGAAGACCCAAACCTGGTAGTGCCAGCAGTTGATGTACAAATAGTCGGCGCCAGTCAGGAATTACAAGATATTATTCGTCAAACTATTAAAACTAAAGTTGGGGGAGACACAAGTATTGCTCAAACCCAGAAAGATGTTACAGCAATATTAAATACACAATTATTTAGCAGCGCACGTGTTAATACTACAAGTACACCAAATGGATTAAGAGTTGTGTACCAAGTACAGCCTTTGATTGTACGGTCTATACAGTTATCTGGCGCCAAAGCTTTAACATATCAAGTTGCGCTCGAACAATTCAAAGAACAACTTAATAAAGATATTAGTCCATCAGCTTTACGGCAAACGGTACAAAAAATCAACCAATGGTACAAAGATAATAACTACAGTCTTGCGCGTGTTATCTCGATTCAACCGGATCGACAAGGTATATTAACAGTCAATGTTGGCGAAGGGGTAGTAAGTGACGTCAAGTTTAAGTTTGTAAATGACGAGGGTGAAACAGTTGATAGTAAGGGTAAACCCGTAACTGGACGTACAAAAACTGACTTCATCGCTAAACAATTAAAGTTAAAGTCGGGTGACGTATTTAAAGATGATATTGTCCGTCAAGACGTAATGCGTTTATATGGGATGGGTTTATTTGAAAGCGTAAATGTCACACTCGACGGTGATGCAAATAAAACCGATGTAGTCTACTTAGTCAAAGAAATAAGTGCCCGTTCGATAAATGTAGGGGGAAGCTATAACGCTGACCAAGGTATTCTGGGCACAGTCAACTACCAAGACCGGAACGTTGGTGGTATAAATGATACTTTAAGTGCAAATGTTCAAGTCGGGCGCCGTGATTTGCTGTTCGATAGTACTTTTAACAGTCCTTACCGTGAAACTGAACCCAACCGCATTGGTTACACTATCAACGCTTTTCGTAAAAACGGACTTTCAGACATTTTAAATGGTGATGTCAAGTTAGCGAATGGTGACAGAATCCGCGAGAGCAAAGTTGGTGGTAGCGTCAGCTTTCAACGTCCTATTGATGATTGGAATACTTCATTAGGGTTTAACTACGAACGTGTTAGTACACGCGACCGTGATGGCAAAATTACCCCTAAAGACGAACTCGGTAATCCTTTAACTCTAAGTGGAATCGGTATTGATGACCTAGCGACTGTTTCATTGACAGCTATAAAAGACCGTCGCGACAATCCTCTCAACCCTACTAACGGTTCTATTCTCAAATTCAGCACCGAACAATCTGTTCCTCTGGGTAACGGTAATATCTCGATGAACAAGCTTCAAGCTACTTACAGCCAATTCGTACCTGTCCAACTTTATAAAAGTAAGCAACCTCAAGTTTTCGCCGTTAATCTCCAAGCAGGTACAGTATTAGGTAACTTACCTCCGTATGAAGCATTTTCATTAGGTGGCCCAACTTCCGTGCGTGGATATGACGCTGGTAATGTTGGTAGTGGTCGTAGTTACGTATTAGCTTCTGCCGAATATCGTTTTCCAATTATCCAAGCTTTAGGTGGTGTGCTTTTTGCTGATTATGCTTCTGATTTAGGTTCTGGAGATACTGTTGTTGGCAACCCTGCTGGAGTACGTGGTAAACCCGGAAATGGATTTGGTTATGGCGCCGGTGTTCGATTTGATTCTCCTTTAGGGTTACTACGTGCGGACTACGGTTTTAATGACCAAGGTGAAAGTCGTCTTCAAGTTGGAATTGGACAAAGGTTTTAAGGAGTGTGGAAAAGTCTTTACTCACGCTCTCACCCTCTCACCCTCTCTATTTGCGTATAAAAACTGGTCAATTTACCTACCACATCTATAATTAAATAGATTTGATAATTCAAAGAGTACGCGGAGCGCGCAATTTATGACAGGTAAAGGACAAGGTTTTGGATTCGGTTTAGGTAAAATGAAGGAATTAGCTGATGCCTTTAAAAAAGCACAGCAAGTTCAAGAAGGCGCCAAGAAACTCCAAGAAGAGTTAGAGGCAATGTCGATTCAGGGCGAAGCTGGTGGTGGTATGGTTAAAGTAGTTGTTAGCGGCAACCAAGAACCAAAACGGGTTGAAATTTCTCCTGATGCTTTAAATGAAGGAGCAGATGTACTCTCTGATCTAGTTACTGCTGCGATGAAAGACGCTTATAACAAGTCCACAACAACAATGCGTGAGCGGATGGAAGAATTGACTAGTGGTCTGGAATTACCTGGATTTTAGTCTGATAATATACCCGACTTTTTTTAGTCGGGTATACAACAATTCATTGCTCGCCATTATCATCAACCATAAAAAGAACCAATTTTCATGACATACAAGCTACTATTTGTCTGCCTTGGTAACATTTGCCGCTCTCCATCAGCAGAAAACATCATGAACCATTTAATTAATGAGAATGGTTTAAGTCATAGTATTGTATGTGATTCTGCGGGCACCTCAAGTTACCATATTGGCAGCGCACCCGACCGTCGCATGAGCGCTGCTGCTGAAGCAAAATTAGGCTTTAAACTCCAAGGTCGAGCTAGACAGTTTTCTGTGTCTGATTTTGAAGACTTTGACTTGATTTTAGCTATGGATAAAGACAACTACGCTGATATTGTATTTCTTGATACCTCTTCAAAATATCATCACAAAGTCAAATTAATGTGTGACTTCTGTTCACGACACACTCTTAAAGAAGTCCCCGACCCTTATTATGGTGGCGCCGAAGGATTTAACCAAGTAATTGATTTACTCGTTGATGCCTGTGAGGGTCTACTAAAACACGTAAATAGTAGGTTGGGTGGAGGCTTTGCGCCCACGTAGTGTGCCGTAGGCGCAACTCAACTAAACAACCATCACCAATATTAACTATATATTTTCTCATGATACAAAACGTATCTTTATTGTTACATAACTTATTAATTTAATATTTTCTTTATAAATATGCTCAAAAAGAGTTATCAACTGATAATAGTGTCATAGTATGGAAATTAGGAGTACTATTCCTTTTCAACAGTGATAACTCATAGTGCTAATGATGTCGAATTTGTAAGTCGGGGTTTAGAGTCCATGCCCTTGACAATTCTAGTTGTGGATGATGATTTGGGCACTCGTTTATCTATCAGTGATTTTCTAGAACTATCCGGGTACTCGGTGATTGCTGCTGATGATGGCGAACAGGCTTTAATAATGGTAGAAAGCTACCACCCCGACCTGATAGTCACTGATATTGTAATGCCGCGAATGAATGGTTACGAACTCGTGCGTCGAGTGCGGCAACAACCAATGTTCCGTTTATTACCTGTAATTTTGCTCACAGCACGGACTAAAACCCAAGAACGAATTTTGGGTTATCAATCTGGATGTGATTTGTACTTACCTAAACCATTTGAACTTGAAGAGTTAGCGGCTGCGATTCGTAATTTATTGGAGCGTTCAAAAATTATTCAATCTGAATATCGTATGCAGCATAATGAGGAGTTCTACGATTCAAATCAACATACACAATTAGAAAAACCCCAAGAAAAATACCAGTTATTTGAGCCTTTAAGCAAGCGAGAACAAGAAGTGCTTCGCCTAATTAGCGAAGGACTTTCTAACGCGGAAATGGGCGATAAGATTCATCTTAGCCCACGTACTATAGAAAAATACGTTAGTAGTTTATTTCGGAAAACGGGTACTAATAACCGTGCCCAACTTGTGCGTTTTGCAGTTAAACACGGCCTTGTGGAATAGTGCGCTTGTAGAGACGTGATTAATCCCTACCCTTCGGGAAAACCTTCGGTTTACGGATAACGGGAAAACCTCCGGTTTACACGTCTCTACATCAGGTGTATAAATTATGCAATTTGGAAATTGCCAATCATTTTAACTTCTGGTTCTAAGGCAATTGACCAATTTTCTTTAACATTATGTTGGATGTGACGAATAAGATTAAAAATGTCACAAGCACTGGCGCCGCCACAGTTAATAATAAAGTTGGCGTGACGTGGTGCGACTTGTGCTTTACCAATTTGGTAGCCTTTTAAACCTGATTGCTCAATTAACCACCCTGCTGAATATGGTTTGGGATTGCGGAAAACGCTACCACAACTCGGTTTATCGTAAGGCTGTGTATTTAAACGGTGTTCTTTATGGTGCTTTGTAGTGGCAGTAACTACTGCGGGGTCGGCGCCTGGTTGAAGTTGGAATGTTGCCTGAGTAACGATATTTTTGCTACCCTGAAGCTTGGATGTACGATAAGTGTAACCCAAATCTTCGCTCGTAAAAGTTCTAAGTGTACCGTCTTCACATAAAACTTCAGCACTAACAAAGATATCTGCGATACAACCGTTGTGGGCGCCTGCGTTCATAACGACTGCACCACCAACTGTTCCGGGAATACCTACAGCCCACTCAAATCCTTCAAAGCCATGCTCTGCTGCTTCCCAAGCTAAACCAGGAATAGCTTCACCTGCGGCAACTGTAACTAAACCTGTTTCGGGGTCAAAATAACTATGACGCAAATGGCGAGTTCCAATTACTAAACCGGGAATACCACAGTCGCTAACTAACAAATTAGAACCAGCACCCAAAACTGTTACCGGAAGTGACTGTTCATAAGCATACCTAATACTAGCTTCGAGGGCAGTAATATCACGAGGTGCTACATACCATTCTGCTGGACCACCAACACGGTAAGATGTATATCCTGCCAGCGAAACTTTTGGTCTTACAACACAATCAGTTCCAGGTAAATAAATCACTTTATTATCAACTTGAGCCGTTTTTTTACTACTAGCAATAAGTTTCTCACTGTCGCAGATATATGTATCTGCTGAAAAGATTGTCATATTTACCTTCTTAGAAATTTTTTTGAAGCCAATAATACCGTAAATATACGGTTGATAATTTGCAAATAACGAACACGTCAGACCTTAGCTAAGTTTAAAAAGCTACAAATTATAGGTGATGAGCCAGAGTAATTACAGAGTCTCTACAGAATATCTACAGAATGTTTTCTGAAATTTTCTGGCATCAAAATTCTATTCAAATAGCTTACATAGCTTACGATGTAGCTTGTGCAGGCTGGCGCATAGCGGTAATTAGCTCAGGAATGACAGAGTTTAGGTTTCCTGCTCCTAAAAATAGCGCTAAATCGCCAGGGCGTAAAGATTTGAGCAAATACTCGTATACTGCGTCTAAGGTTGGCTGATAATCAACGTGCAAGGTGTGTTTGCTGATTTCTTCTGCTAATTTTTCGCCGCTGATTAGTCCGTTATTTGGCTCGCCTGCGCTATATATATCAGTAATTACCGTTAAATCAGCGCTTCGGAAGCTTTCAGCAAATTCATCTAAGAAGGTAAGTGTACGACTATAGCGATGTGGTTGGAAAATTGCTACTACTCTTTGTCCTGGACGTGCTTGTAAGCGTGCTGCTGCTAAAGTCGCCCGAATTTCGCTGGGGTGGTGAGCATAATCATCTATAAAGGTGATACCATCTACTTCACCTCGGAATTCAAAACGGCGCCTAGCACCTTCAAACGTTGCTAAACCTTTGGCGATTTCACCAAATTCTAACCCTAATATTCTACCAACAGCTACTGCTGCTAAAGCATTACTAAGATTATGACGAGATAATAAACGTAAATTCAAAACACCTAAAGCTTTACCGCGTTCCCAAACTAACGCTCTCGAACCATCCGCACGATAGTCTACATCTGTAACATAGTAATCGGCGCCTGTATCGGGAAAAAGGCTGTAAGTTACAGTTGGTTTTATACGGTCACGCACTGTTTCACAATCAATGCAACCAACTAAAATTTCACAACTGTTAGTAAAAGCTTGGAAAGTATCAATTACCTGCTCTAAAGAATCGTAATGGTCTGGGTGATCAAGTTCTATATTAGTAATAATACCTATATAAGGCGAATGTTTTACGAGTGAACCATCCGACTCATCAGCTTCTGCAACTAAATAGCGACTTTCTCCAAGTCGAGCGTTACCTTCCCAAGCTTTGACTTCACCACCTACTAAAATAGTTGGGTCAAGGCTTGCTTCAAGTAACATGTAACCAATCATGCTACTAGTTGTAGTTTTACCGTGAGTTCCTGCAACTGCAATACTTTCATATTCAGATATTAGCGCCGCAAGTACATCACTTCGATGGAAAATTGGGCAACCTTTCTCGATTGCTGCTTTATATTCCAAATTGCTTGTATTAATTGCCGTTGAGCATATTACTTGTGGTAGATGCTCATTACTTAAGTTCGATTCAGCGTTTTTTTCGTTTGGTTGAAAGAATTCAAGATTACTTGCTTCTTGCTTACTAAATATATGGGCACCAATTGCTTCCAATTTATGGGTCATGTGATTAGGACGTAAGTCCGAACCCGACACAGGTAAATGGCGTTTTGCTAGCACATAAGCAAGTGCAGACATTCCGATTCCGCCAATACCAATAAAATGGAAAGGTCTACCGCTAAAATCTACTGTTTTCTTCATTACAGAACTCCTCTTACACCACACCACACTAAAAGTACAAATATCACGGGTATCATAACAGGTATTTCACTCGTTACCGAAACGGCGCCTGCATAACGAAAGCGCAGTTGTGCATCAAACTATATCCTCCATTGCATCTGGTTTATTGACAACGATTTTACATGTATTCTTCATGTTTTTCTCTAACTGAATTAATAATATGTTTATTCTGATATTTCCAACACTATCGGGAAACATACAACTGTAAATGCATTCTCCATCTATATGATTGATTTATGAGAAAGCAATTCGCGGACAATCAATAGTAACCGAAGTAACTGAAAACGACCATCCCTTACTATTTAAAGGGTAGCTCTACACATTTATACTGGTTATAATGACCTTTATCCGCACTCTGCAAGATGCTTTTAGACAGCAATAACTTACATAGCAATATAGGCATAGATAAAACCAGCTTTATACATCTATATATTTAGTAGCTGTTGATACCTCCTGACGACCGTGTGAAATACTTAGGGTGTTAGGACTTAGGACGCTCTGACTTTTTTAAGTGCAAACGAGTAACTACTCTTGGTATTTACCCTATAAACGAGTGTTCCATTTGTCTGTTGACTCCAAGTGGTGAGAATATAACTTAGAAACAGGGCAATACGCAAGCAAATAACACAACAAGTACAGAAATAAGTTAAAATGTTCAGGCTTATTTAAACCAATTTATCTGTTTACACCGTTAGATAGAGGTACGTCAAGTCAACGGTGTTACACAAACCAGAAACCAGAAACCAGGTTTCTAGGCAAAATCATTGTTTTCATTACAGTTGTCACAAAGAAACCTGGTTTCTATATTTTTTTTTAAGATTTAACGCTTAATAGTTATAAATACTCCCCCTTTGCGGTATGATTGTGGTCATAAGTAGCATTTTTTAGGCATAAATACAGAGGGCAAGACGCTGTGATTAGAGTTGCAATCAATGG
Organism: Calothrix sp. FI2-JRJ7; assembly: GCA_019359675.1. Classification (GTDB taxonomy): domain Bacteria; phylum Cyanobacteriota; class Cyanobacteriia; order Cyanobacteriales; family Nostocaceae; genus Dulcicalothrix. The sequence goes on along the minus strand of JAHHGX010000078.1, from coordinate 127,703 downwards.
TTTCGGTCGCATTGGACGAAACTTTGCGCGTTGTTGGGTAGGCAGAGAAAACAGCAACATCGAACTTGTTGCGATTAACGATACGTCTGACCCAAAAACGAATGCACACCTTCTCAGGTATGACACGATGCTTGGGAAATTAAGGGGTGCTGAAATTTCTGCTGATGACAACTCAATTATCATCAATGGAAAAACTGTCAAGTGTGTGTCAGACCGCAATCCAGAAAACTTGCCCTGGAAAGAATGGGGAATTGACCTTATTATCGAAGCGACAGGTGTGTTCACGGCAAAAGAAGGCGCGTTGAAGCACGTCAATGCAGGAGCTAAGAAGGTTTTAATTACTGCCCCAGGCAAAAACGAAGATGGTACATTTGTAATGGGCGTTAATCATCATGATTACGACCACAATAAGCATCACATTATTAGTAATGCTAGCTGTACCACTAACTGTCTGGCGCCAATCGCAAAAGTGTTGAACGAGAAATTCGGCATTATCAAAGGCACCATGACAACCACCCACAGTTATACTGGGGACCAACGCTTGCTTGATGCTTCACACCGCGACCTCAGAAGAGCGCGCGCTGCGGCTATGAATATTGTACCAACTTCAACTGGTGCGGCAAAAGCTGTAGCATTAGTATTGCCAGACTTGAAAGGAAAACTAAACGGTGTAGCACTACGTGTTCCTACACCTAATGTTTCAATGGTTGACTTTGTAGTTCAAGTCGAAAAGCGTACTATCACTGAGGAAGTGAACGAAGCTCTTAAACATGCTTCTGAAAACGAGTTAAAAGGTATTCTCGCTTACAGCGACTTACCTTTAGTATCTTCTGACTACCAAGGTACCGATGAATCTTCCATCATTGACGCTAACCTCACACTCGTTATGGGTAGCGATATGGTAAAAGTCATGGCTTGGTACGATAACGAGTGGGGTTACAGCCAGCGCGTACTTGACTTAGCAGAATTAGTTGCTACTAAATGGGCTTAATTAGATATTAAAGTGTTGAAATCCCCGGTCAAGTGTAAGAACTTGGTCGGGTATTTCTTTTTTATCGTCATGAACTACTACATTCAAGTTGGATGTGATTGTCCCGATTATTGCTGCATTTTTACCAAATTCTTGAACTAATATTTCAGCTTCGAGATACGGTAAGCACAGTACTAATTCAAAATCTTCACCCCCGTATAATACGTATTCTAAAGTTTGCATCGGCGTAAGCCAATTTTGAAAAACTTTGGGCACGGGTATTTTTTGCCACTCTAAAACGGCGCCTACATTACTAGCACGACAAATTTGTAACACCGCATCCGCGAGTCCGTCACTACTATCCATTCCACTAATTTGGCTAAAGTTAATATCCTTACGTATAGGCAGAATATCGAGACGAGGTTGAGGACGTTGGTGAGCTTTTATTAAAGTTTGTTTATCAGCTTCATTTATATTTTCTCCTATTTCTGGGTGTAGTAATAACTCTAAACCCGCACGCGAGGCGCCGTGAACACCTGTAACAATAATCGCATCACCGACTCTAGCAGTGTTACGTCGAATAATATTTTGGGGATGTGCTTGTCCAAATGCAGTAATAGAAATAGTTATAACAGGCGCCCGTACTAAATCACCACCGACTATCCAAGCATGATATTTTTGTAAGCACTCAGTCATTCCACAATACAAACGCTCTACCCAATCAACCTCGATATCACCTGGCAAAGCTAAACCAACAGTAATACCTAATGGAGAGGCGCCCATTGCCGCTAAATCTGATAAATTAGCAGCTACCGCGCGCCAACCTACATCTTCAGGTGATGTAGTAATTTCACTGAAATGTATATTATTAACTAATACATCAGTTGTAACTACTAAAGATTGTTCGGGTTTAGTTATTAATACAGCAGCATCATCCCCGATAATATCTGAAGGGCAAAACCGCTGTATAATTTTTAAAATACCTTGCTCACCAATATCGCTTACTTTCATTTTTCACCAGTTAAAATTACTATAAATACTCACTTATAATGAAATTAATAAATTTAGCTGTCTTACTTAATATTGACGAAACTTTAATAAAATAAAGTTGTTATGATGACAAAGTAATGAAAGTTAGAGAAATTATACAAGTTTTAGAAGAAGATGGGTGGTATCAAATACGTGTACGTGGAAGCCATAGGCAGTTTCACCATGCAAATAAACCAGGTACAGTAACTGTAGCAGGAAAGCTTAGTGTTGACATACCTCCGGGAACGTTAAACAGTATTTATAAACAAGCTGGATTAAAGTGAAATGAACAAGAAACTGCAATACATGGTTATTATTGAAAAAGGTAAAACAAGCTACGGTGCTTATGTCCCAGACTTACCAGGTTGCGTAGCTGTTAGCGAAACAAAGGAAGAAGTTTTAGAACTGATTAAAGAGGCAATCGAATTGCATTTAGAAGGATTACAAGAAGATGGTCAACCAATTCCTGAACCATGTTCCACTGGCGAGTTTGTAGAGGTACAAGCAGCGTAGCTTTCTTATAGTAGTACCTAAATTTTCTTAATTTTCAACATTTTTTGGCGCCATGTTTAGCAAAAAAGCCTTTCTCTTTTGCTATTATCATTTGCGACATATCACAATTAATATTGCGCTCTGCACATGACGAAGCTTGGGCGCCAAATGAGTATTTTAGTGCGTTTATACTATATCAGTATCTATAACAGCTAAATATAATAAATTCGTAAATAATGTAGTAATTTTCCTGAAATGTACATTATCAACTAATACATTAGTGGTTATTACTCTCATTTTGCGAAAGTTATGTGATAATTATTACGGAAGCATCACCGATAATATCCGATAGTAAAACCGCTGTAAAATATTTAAAATTTATTGCTCATCATACTAAAAGCAATCCGGTTTTTTGTATATTAAAACGTTATAATTATCGTTATAGTAAGCAAAATTAACTAGCGCTACAGGCGCCTTCATATGTAAAATATTTTACAAGTCTTAAGTAGACTTTCAACTATGGAGCAATCTAGCCTATTTTTGACAGCTGACGAACAGCCTATTTCACTTGGACAAGCATTAAGATACTTGGAGTCTTCAGGGAAACTTGAGTCTGTCCTTTGGGAAATTATGCGTCAGCATGTCTTAGAACAAGAATTTCAGGTTTTAGACGATATAAATATTAGTTCTGATTTAATCGAACAAGTGATAATTGAGTTTCGATTGAATAATCAGCTAACTGACTCTGGTCGTTTTCAACAATGGCTAGCTCAGGAAGGTTTAGATTATTCTAGTTTTCGCAAACAAATAGTTTCTAACGTGAAATTAGAAAATCTAAAAACTCAAGTTACTGAGTCAAACATTCAAGAATATTTTATTGAACGCAAGCTCTTTCTAGACCAAGTAGTGCTGTCACGTTTAGTTGTGGAAGAACAATCACTTGCTGAAGAATTAAAAAGTCAAATTATTGAAGATGGAGCTATATTTGAGCAGCTAGTCCAGAAATATTCCATAGCAGAAGACCAGATTTTTAATGGCATGATGGGATTAATTAGTAAGGGTACATTGCCGGATGTAATTAGGGCTGAAATTGCAAATGCAAATTCAGGAGAGTTAATAGGGCCAATAGAAGTTGACAAACTCTGGTATTTAGTGCGGGTTGAAAAGTTTCTGCCAGCTTCGTTAGACGAACAGTTGAAGCAACAACTAGAATCAGAGCTTTTCGAGCAATGGCTAGAAGAGAAAATTCAAAATACTAATGTTCAACTTCAGGTGAAGTTCTAGGGATGAATCATGAACTTAGAATGGGATAAAGAGCCTTTTTGCTTGCTAACTCCTGAGCTGCAAATTAAATTGAAAAATCAAGCAGATACTCGCCTTTATCAGACAGGGAAGATAATTTGGTCTACAGAGGAGCCTGGAAGTCAATTTTTAATTATTTCAGGAAATATTCGTTTGAGAGAAGATGGAAGGTCATTAGCAAATTTGAAAGCAGGAGATTGGTTTGGGGATTTACTAGAGCTTTCTGGACATTTTAAAGCAGTAGCATCGTCAGATGTGGAGGTGGTGCGTTGGGATGTAGCGCTGTGGAAGCAAGCTTCTTTTTTAGAAATAAATAACTTTTGGCAACAATTACGCGCGCGCTATCAGTCAATAGACGATAGTCTCCCTCAACCAGTAAAAGGTTATCCATTTATTTTAAGTCCCAACACTGCGGCGGCTTGCTTAACAATGGCATCTCAATATCTACAAAATCCTATCTCATTAGAATTGGCACAACGTCAACTACGGGGACAACACCCTAACGATGTAATGGAAGCGGGTGAAAAACTTGGAATTTTGGTGCGACAGCTACAAGTTACCTGGAATGATTTGCGCGCGTTAACTTTTCCTGCTTTGCTGTGGCGCCAGGAAGATTGGATTGTTATGTATGGTATTAAGGGTAATCGCTTAATTATCGCGAATCCAACTAACCTCAGTCAAACTTGTGAAAGTATTCCTCTTCATACAATTGAGGAAAAGTGGGATGGACGAGTTTGGCAAGTAGAACCAATTCAAAAGCAGGAGAAATTTAACCTTAGTTGGTTTGTACCTGCGATTTGGCGCCATCGTTGGTTGTTAGGAGAAGTATTATTATTATCTTTTGCGCTGCAATTGTTAGGATTAGCAACACCAATTATTACTCAGTACATCATTGATAAAGTAATGGTGTTTGGAAGCCGTAATGCTTTGGATGTAATGGCGATAGCTCTTTTAGGTGTTGCAATTTTTGAAGCAATTTTAGGGATTCTACGGCTATTTATCTTTACCCACACTGCCAACCGTCTCGATTTAAGTTTATCGTCTCAATTGTTTCGGCAACTGATGCGCTTACCCTTAAATTATTTTGAATCGCGTCGTGTTGGTGATACTGTAGCCAGAGCGCAGGAACTCGAAAATATTCGTCAATTTCTCACGGGTACAGCTTTAACTGTCATCCTCGACAGCATTTTCTCGGTAGTGTATCTAGCATTGATGTTTTTTTACAGTTTCACCCTAACTTTGGTTGCTTTGGCTGTAATTCCATTATTTGCTGGTTTAAATTTCATAGCCACACCGATTTTACGTTATTGGCTGAATGAAACTTTTAATCGCGGTGCCGACAATCAATCGTTTTTAGTGGAGACAGTAACGGGGATTCATGCTGTAAAAGCTCATGCGGCAGAACGTAAATCTCGCCGACGTTGGGAAGGTTTATTCGCGCGTTACATTCGTACTAGTTTTAAAGCTTCGACTACTTCTAATATAGGCGGTAATATCGGCGACTTTTTGACTAATTTTTCCTACTTAATTATTCTTTGGTTTGGAGCGGGGTTGGTTATCGAACAAAAGCTGACAATTGGCGCCTTAGTTGCTTTTCAAATGCTAGCTTCTAAAGTAACAGACCCACTACTACGTTTAGTACAACTGTGGCAGGAATTCCAGCAAGTTTTACTATCTGTAGATCGATTGGGAGATATTCTCAACACGGCGCCGGAAGCCGAACCTGGCTCTGGTGTAGTTTTACCAAAGTTGCGTGGGCAAGTAACTTTTGAGAAAGTTATTTTTCGTTACCACAATGACCAAGAAGAACCTGTTCTCAAAGGTATTTCTTTCACTGTCCAACCAGGGATGTTTGTGGGAATTGTCGGACGTAGTGGCTCTGGTAAAAGTACCCTATCTAAACTTTTACAACGACTTTATCAGCCAGAATCAGGCTCTATAATTATAGATGATTTTGATATTAAAAATGCTGATATAGGTTCTTTACGACAACAAATTAGCGTTGTCCTGCAAGACGATTTTCTCTTCGACAGTACTATCTCGGAAAATATTACTTTAAGCGACCCAGATATTACAACCGAACAAGTAATAAAAGCAGCACGATTGGCAGCATCTCATAATTTTATCAGCGAAATGCCTAAAGGTTACGAAACTAGCATTGGTGAAAGGGGAATCGCCTTATCTGGTGGACAACGACAACGTATTGCTTTATCCCGCTTATTCCTCTCTCAAGCTCCAATTTTAATCTTAGACGAAGCTACAAGTAGCTTAGATAGTGAAACAGAACAAAAAGTGTTGCAAAACTTGCAGGAAGTAAAAGGCGCGCGTACAGTATTTATGATAGCCCACCGATTTGCGCCTTTAAAACGAGCCGATTTAATTTTGGTATTAGAGAAAGGCGAAATTGTAGAACGAGGAACCCACGATGAGTTGCTGCAAAAAAGAGGTGTGTACTTTGCTCTGTATCAAAGGCAACTTGCCAGTGTGTAAATTATGAAGATTTGTAAATTTTAGAGTTTGCAGAAAAAAGGACAAATAAAAGTGAATAACTAATATAAGCGCTAGTAAATATATAAGAGCTTGATATTTATGCTTCCAGAAGAAGACAGACGGGCACTTAAGAAAAACGGCTACCAGATTTCCGCTAAGGGAGTGATTTCGCCTCTCCAAACTCATAATCGAAAATCTTTTAGCAGTAACACTCAACTCTACCGACAAGGAGAACGAAATCCGAGCAACAATTCTCGCCCCATTCAACCTAAAGCTAAAGCTACCACTTCAAATAAGCAGCATTACGGTTCAGCTAATGCTGCCGAACATCGGAGTGCAGGCTTAAATCCAAAACCCAAGCCTACTCCAAATTTACGTGGGATGTCCGCCGATGCTGCCGAACGTTGGAGCGTAGGCAAAAGAAGTCCTAAACCCAAGCCGACTCCAACCTCCACTGCTTTAAATACTCGACGTTATAGTTCAGCCAATAATGCTGCCGAACATTCGAGCGCAGGCTTAAATCCTAAACCCAAGCCGACTCCAACCCCCACTGCTTTAAACACTCGGCGTTATAGTTCAGCCAATAATGCTGCCGAACATCGGAGTGCAGGCTCAACTCTTCAACCCAAGCCTACCCCAACCTCCACTGCTTTAAATACTCGGCGTTACGGTTCAGCCAATGCTGCCGAACATGGGAGTCAGGAAGTCAAGAGGCGTAATTCTGAATCTAATACCAGTAGCAACATTGTTAGTACCTTAAATAGCGTCGGCGGAAATGTTGCCAAGGGCGTAGCAGGCTCATCTGTTGCATTCAAGGCAGAGGATATTGTCAGAAAAGCAGATGTTGTCAGAAGAACGAATGATTTTGTACGTGGCAGAACTACTGTCTATCGGGTAGAAGGAACGCCTAATGCGAGAGTATCAATTAAACCAGGTGGTCAAGTTGCTATTCAAGGCAACAACTCTCTATTTTTAAATTTTGGTCAGCGAGCCAGAGCAGAAGATTACTTAGCTCGCAAAGTGGAGCAACGTTTGCCTGATGCTAGAATCAAGTCTTTCAAAGTTCCACGAAATTTTTTGAATGAAATACGTACTTCTGCGGTAGATGAGAGTTTAGCAAAAAAAAGCTTTCCAGACAGACCCTTTAGGGTTGATGTTACTAAAGCTCCCGATCAGTTTGGTCTTAGAAAACCGCAAATTCAAACACTTAGAAGTAACATAATTCAAGGTAGCGGAAAAGTAGAATCGATGCCGCTAAAACTTCGGCTTCCTAGCGGTGCGGCGCAAACGCTCTCAACTGTCGGTAAATTTGCCAGACCAGTTGCCCTAGTAACAGACACCATTCGTTTGGCTGATGCTGTTCACGCCGATGGTGGGCGTTTTGGGCGCAACACAGCAGTAACAACAGGTAGTGTTGCCGGAGGATGGGGCGGTGCAGCTGCAGGCGCCGCTGCTGGTGCTGCTATTGGCTCAGTTATTCCTGGAGTTGGGACAGTTGCTGGAGGTATAGTCGGTGGCATAGCCGGAGGTTTTGGCGGCTCTGCTGTAGGAGAAAAAATTGGGAAATGGTTCTCAAGGTAGGCATAACTCTTTGTTTAGCGTTGCACAATTAAAGGATGATTCTTGTCGGTCGCCCACTTGCCCGTCCGCTAAATATAAACGACAATACAAAAGACGGCTCGTGTCGCCCATTCCATAAGAATTATTAATTTCATCCCGCTTTCTGTGCAACGCCCTTTGTTTAATTTAGTTTTAGGACACAACAAATCTTAACAACTCGGCAGAAGGTTATGGTAGTTGATAGAACAGATGAAATGCGACACCTATGTGTCGGACCAGAACCTGGTGAGAAACCAAAAGGAATTGGTATTGTTCAATTCGTGGCATCCTGTCCAGGTAATGCGAAGGTTGTGCTGCAAAAATGTAGAGAAGTTCTGGAAACAGTGCTTAATCAAGACCCCGACAACTGGCCAATAGATGACGATTGGTATTCACTGTTACCTGAATGGTTTGTCTCAGCATCCTCGAAGGAAACCCTGGAAGAAGAGGAACAATGGTTGGAATGGTGGCAGAAACTTCCTTGGAAAAAACAAGTTCGAGCCAGCAAGGAAAAACAATGGTCTGTTGATAATTGGATATATTGGTTTCAGCCTGACGAACGCACATGGTTTTGGTGGGATGCAACGATCGAATCTCCTGAAAAGATAAAGGTTAAAGTTGAAGTTGAGGAATTGCCCTTTGCTTCAGGCTCTCTTGATTGGTTGTTTAGAGCCGCAGGAGCAACTAGCCTTGAGGAAGAGTAAGTTGTGGAATGTAGCGGTTGTAGAGGTAATTTCACGATGCACCAATTAACTTCTTCAGATGATCGGAAAGTGGATAACAGACCTCCCGTGGTAACATCGATTGTGCAGCTAATAAATTACCAGCACAAACCAGTCTTTCAATCTCTCTGGATATGTCTGTAATGTCCTTTATTGCTTTAATCCAATCATTGACGTAACGATAAACTGCTTCTCCTGAAAGTCCAATTTGGATTGTTCGATTATCTAGCTTTTCTAATTTAATTGTGCGTTCTGGGTCCCACTGTATTCGCACAGTTGATTCTTTTTTTCTTTGTTCCCATTCTTCTTGAGATTCATAAATTTCTGGTTCATATTGACTTAGGCAAGAATGAGCTAATGCCCATTCAAAACCTTCGCGAGAGATTTCGATAGCTAAAATCCGCTCCTGTCCCGGATTTCTACCCCAATCAGAACGATACATCATCCAAAGAAACGAAGGCTTTATCCAGGTCATACGACTTAGTTTAAATGGTGGAACAAATGTCCCTAATTTGACCGCTTCCTCTGTTATCGCAGGAGAATATGCTTGATAAACTGTTATGTTAGTATCGTCATATTTAGCTCGTATTTCTTTAAGCTCACTCATAATTCGCTACTTCTTAGAAAATACATCATCAAATTTCCGCATCATTGGCTCAAGCAACAAGCTTAAAACTGTCTTTTGCCGCATGACAATATTCCCTTCTGCTTTCATGCCAGCAGTTAAGTGCTTATCTAGTCCCCGCTTTTTAAGCTGAGTTGAATCAAGCTTAATTCTAGTAGGGTAAACCTCCTTACTAGAATTCTTATCTCTATTAACTGCATTCGGGCTAACATGAACAACTTCACCATCAATGGCGCCAAATTCCTGATAATTTAAGGCTTCTATCTTAACTTTTGCCATCATTTTTTCATGAACAAAGGCTTTATATTGGTTTGGCAAATCAACTTCTAGTAAAGGGTCTTTTCCTTCTGGCAAAATTGATAACAAATCTTCACCAACTTGCGCTGTTCCCTGACCTGCATTAACTTTAATGTTATAAACTTTGCCTGCAATTGGAGCTGTAATAACTTGATTTTGTAACTGATTTATAGCTTGTTTTATTCTGCCTTCAACAGACTTTAATTCCTCACGACGCTTGCTCAACTCAGAAAGGGCGCCAGTTTTATAAGATTCCTCCAGTTGCTTCATTTTTGGCTTTTGAGCTTCAAAGCTTTTTCTTGCGTTATTTAGTTCAACTTGAGCGTTTTCACACCTTACGTAAGGGATACCACCGTAGAAAGGACATTCCTTGTCTGCTTTGCGTTTAGCAAAGTTAAAGTTATTAAGCAGACGCTGATATTCTATTTTTGCCTCATTCATGCGTGCTTTCTGGTTTTCTTCAGCTGCTTTGGTCGCGCGCTCAATATCCTGTTTAATTGATTGAGATTGCTGCTTTAGCGTTTCAATCTCTGCTCGAGACGATTCTGAGTTAAGTACTACTAATGTCTCACCCTGTTGTACAAGTGAACCTTCTTTAACTTTACTTGAATTAATATACTTAATTTTGCCACCACTAGGCGCCCGTACTGGCTGCACGTCTTGCTCACCAAGAATCAACTTACCATGAGCTTCAGCGACTTCATCGACTTTACTCAAACCTGCCCAGGTAATGGCGCCAAATACTGCCAAACTTAAAGTTATCCCCACCAATCTTGTATAAAGCGGTGGTAACTCTTGCACTGCCTTACCTAATTCGTAATCTAGGTAAGCATCTGGGTTGGCAAATTGCTCTTTAGTTTGCCGAGCTTGAGTTGGAGAGGAAGCAAAGGGCAGTTTCATTTTTGCCACCTATTGTAATGACGAACGCAAATTGTAAAAACGCGCAATTGTGGAGACGTGATATATCACGTCTCTACATTATTAATTATGCAACGGGTTCTACTAAATTTTCTAAACCATCAATAACTTTTGCCGATTCAATTTTATCACCAGCTTTGAGTTCCTCTAAAACTTCCTTACCTTCAGTAACATAACCAAAAATGGCATAACGACCATCTAACAAATTACGTCCAGCAGGTGTTAACTCTGGTTCAAACAGAAAGAAGAAAATTTGCGACGAACCACCATTGACATTGCGCTCTGGACGTGCTAAAGCTAAGGCGCCAAACGAAGAGAAAGGTAATACAGGCATATCTGTATAGCGACCAGCTTCTTCTAAAGTAGTACCATAAGTAGGCGCCTTATCACCTTCTACCAAAACTTCAAACGGAACCGCGCGGTATTTCTTAGTTTTAGGGTCAATAAAACCATCAGCATCTTTGGGTTTACCAGTTTGAAGAACATAAGACTCTTCAGAACGAGTAAATTCCAAACCGTTATAAAAACCACGTTGAACCAAATCAACAAAATTACCAGCAGTCACAGGTGCGCTATAACCGTCAACTTCAACCGTCATGTCACCTTTATTTGTTTTAACCGCTATTTTCGCGTGACCCTTGAGTTGAGGCAAATTACTATATTCGCTAGGAACTTCGTAAGGGAAAGCTTTTACCATCAGTTGTTCTAAATCACCCACTAAATCTAGAGCAGCAGCACGTTCTTCACGAACCTTCTCTTTATCTTTAACTTCTGCAACAGCACGGAGCGATTCAATTCTTGTCTTAATTTCCTCAATCAACTGTTTGGCTTCAGCTTGACGTTCAGCAGGAACCGAGGCAAGAATTTTATCAGGCTTATCAATAACACGCGATGCTTTCTTTACATCATTATTAACTGCACTCCAACGCTTGTTAGCACGTAGCTGGTTAGAGATATCTTCTATACTTTTTTGCAATTCACGTACAGGTTTGTTATCGATAGGTAGTGCGTAACGTAACAAAGCTTTACCGTCAGTGATGGCATTTCCTGCTGGCAGCGCAGCATAACTAGGGGGAGTCCACCCAGTAGTAATACCTAAAATTATAGTTAGCGACAGCACTAATTTTAGGCTGCCCTTCAGTTTGCTTTTTAATAAATCGAACATGGAGACTACTCAACGAGCGCATTAATTTTCTCAACTGGGTGTTACCCATAAACAATCTTCCCACAAGAGTGATGAGTGAGTCGTGCTGAGTTATGAGTAGAGACGTGATAAATCACGTCTCTACAGTTGAATCACGATTTAAATATTTTGCTGGAATGGCGCCGTGTTTAGATGGGCGCCTTACGAATCAGGGTTTTCAACTTGAGGAAATATTTTAATTGAGCGAGAATATGAATTTGAAAGTTTTACAGGGAAAGATTGTATTAAGTCGCGATTCTTTCCAAATTTAAATTTAACTGTAGAACAAATGATTGCATTCGGCGCCGGAATTTAGCTAGAAAGAACTATTTGGCGCCATTTCTCGCGATAAACAGGAATAAGCGCTTCAATATCTACGCCATCTTTTTTTTCGGAAATCCAAATCAGGTTCTGCGGTGTTTGCGGGAAAAGGCTCCGCATCTGATACAGAATCTGAGCAGGGATTAATTTCAAGCTCTTTTTTATTACGACTTACGCTGCATAAACCTGGTTTCTAGGCAAAATCGTCATTTTTATTACATGTTATCAACGTATATTCCAGGTTTCTAGGTTTTCATGCGTAAGTCCTGTTTATAATCAGCTATTATTTGCTCAAATTCTTCTCTAGCTTTGGCATTTTTACGATAATGTTTTTTTACTAAAGCTGCATATGTCCTATCAAATTTCGTGCTTGTGCTTGATTTGATAGTTCGTGGAGCCATTCTCTAGTGTTTGCATCTACAGGTTCCCCCGCATCCGGATTCAAGCTTATCTCCTTTAAAGTATCTAATAAAACCTGTTGGTAACCTGCGTCGTCTCGTTCAACGGCATCGAGTATAGTATCTATTAATACATCTAAAGCATCAAGGAATCTATCCTAAAGAAAGAAGCGCGGGGTATAAAAATTGAGTAATGTGAGGCTGGTTGCTTAAAGTTAAGGATAAAAGTCTGTGGTTCCAATTCGCGATAATAATCCCACGACAATCACCCCATATGTGACTTTCGGGCTGATTGCGATTAATGTTTTAGCTTTTATATATGAGTCGAGTCTCCCTCCTCAGTATTTGGATGGGTTTATGCATTTATTTGCGGTTGTTCCACGCGAGTTAAGTTTGAGTTTTGGTGGAACGACAATTAATCAGCCTATACCTGAATGGAGTACTTTGATTACTTCTCAATTTCTACATGGGGGTATATTGCATTTGGGCGGAAATATGCTGTTCCTGTGGATTTTTGGTAATAACGTCGAAGATAAGCTTGGTCATGTTAAGTATCTAATTTTTTACTTAGCATGTGGGGTTTTGGCATCGCTGACTCAGTGGTATTTTGCCCAAGGTTCAAATATTCCGAATTTAGGAGCAAGCGGCGCCATTGCTGGAGTTATGGGCGCCTATATTCTACGTTTTCCACAAGCTGAAATTCTTGGTGTTGTACCTTTAGGTATATTTTTTCCAACTTTTAGAGTACCTGCGTACTTTTTCTTAGGATTTTGGTTTCTGCAACAGGGATTTTATGGTGTGGCAAGTCTGGAAACAACTACTAATATAGGAATGGAAAGCGGTGGTATTGCATATTGGGCACATGCTGGTGGTTTTGTGTTCGGCGCCGTTCTTGGCCCACTGTTAGGTTTGTTTAGCGATAAAAGAGCAGAAGAAGAATATTTTTACAGACAGTAAAACGGTTTTGGTAGGGTGGGCAGTGCCCACCGTACTATGTTCTTCCTACTAAAGAAGCGACGACGGTAGTTAATTCTGCTGCTTCAATTGGTTTTGGTAGGTGTAATTGAAAACCTTCTCTAATTGCGCGTAATCGGTCTTCTGCACGAGCATAAGCTGTAAGTGCTGCCGCAGGTATGCTTCCTCCAGCATCAGATGGTAACTCACGAATTTTACGGATTAGCGCGTATCCATCCTCACCAGGCATTCCTATATCACTGACTATTACATCAGGTTTACACTGAGATATTAATTCAAGTGCTTCAGTTACAGAAGCAGCAGCTTGTACTTGTGCATAAGATTGTTCGAGAACAGTTACTACAAAGTTGCGAGTGTCAGCTTCATCATCGACGACTAACACACGTATTCCTTCGAGTGAGGGTAAGAAGCTTAAGGCTGGAGAAGGTGTATTTGAAGGGGATATGATGTCGAGTGAAGTTGTTTGAATATACTCATTACTCAACAGTGGTAGTGTAACTGTGAATGTAGCGCCAAATCCTTCTCCTTGACTTTCAACTGCAACGCTACCACCATGAAGTTCTACTAAATGTTTGACTATTGCTAAACCTAAACCTAAACCCCCATGTGTTCTTGTACTCGAACTATCTGCTTGTCGAAAACGGTCGAACACATAAGGGATAAAATCAGGTTGAATACCAATACCGTTATCTTTGACTTGAATTAAGACTTGCTCTAAGGCGCCGCAATGCTCACAATTGGCTGTTGATAATCTAATTAATTTAATTTCTACTTCTCCTCCAACTCCTGTAAATTTAATCGCGTTGGACAGTAAATTCCAAGTTACCTGCTGTAAACGCTCTGCATCAGCTTTGACGAAAAGTTTAGGGTCAAAAATTGAAGCTTGTCGCTGGGAAAGTTTATCTTGTGAAATTACTTTTTGACTCGCTTGCCAACTCGAATCCTGAATTGTAAATATTACTTGTATGTGTTTTGCTTCTGCTGCAATACGCACTGTTTCAATAGCTGCTTCTACAATTGGTACAAGATTAGACGGTGCGACATTAAGTCTTAATTTACCACGGATGATACGCGAAATATCAAGCAAATCTTCAATTAGTTGCTTTTGAGCGCGTGCATTACGTTCGATGCTTTCTAGTGCCTGCACTTTTTTCGTCGCATCGAGATTTGGGCGCCCGATAAGCAACTGTGACCAGCCTAATATAGAATTTAGAGGTGAGCGTAATTCATGCGACAAAATAGCCAAAAATTCATCTTTCATCCGGTTTGCATCGCGCAGTTGGTCAGCTTGCTGCTGTAACGAACCAAGCAAACGTGAACGTTCTATGGCAACAGCAATTTGGTCACACACTGCTTGCATCATACCAATTTCGTTTTGGCTAAATTTAGTACGCGAACGACTGCCAAAACCTAGCGTTCCATATAATTGCCCCTGAGCTATTAATGGATAACTAGCAAAAGCTGTAATTTCTAAATCTCGAATCAACTGAGTTTTAGGGCTAGTACAATTCTGTACATCTTCTAGGGCGATAAATTGACGTTGGGCAGCAACAGTTCCACATATCGCTTCATTAAAATGTAATACATTAATATCTGTTCCGACTGCCTCTGTAACACCACTACACGAAGCTAAATGTAACTTCTGTTTCGGTTCATCAACCAAATAATTAAAGTAACAATCTAAACCTATTTGTTCTGATAGCTTGTGGAAAACACTGTGGAGTAATGCTATTGGTTCTTGGCTCGATAGCAAATCGTTCGCAGTTCCAAAAAGCAACTGAAGGCGTTTATAACCTAACGACAAAGCTTTTTCTACTTCTTTGCGCTTACTAATATCTTGAAACATTAACACGCAAGTTGCAGGATGCCCATACATTTCGCTTAATGTATCAGCAAATATCAGTAATGAGCGAACTTCACCATTGGGATTATGCCAGTCCATCTCGACACCATCCAACCTTTCGCCACGTGCAACTCTTACACCCGGCATTTGTTCATCTGGAATACGTTGCCCTGTGGAATCTGTACAATAATAAACTGTATGATATTCTTCGGCTGATTTGCCTTTGGGAAATTCACCCCCAGCTATTTCATTGGCAGCACGGTTAGCAAAAATTACTTTGGCTGTTTTTGGTTCAATCAAAAGTAGTGGCGCCGGCATTAAATTAAGTAAATATTCAAGCCAGTTTTGCTGATTACGAAGCGTAATTTCGACTTGTTTACTCGCAGTAATATCATTATTAATAGCAAGAATTTGGTGAAGTTCGCCATTTTGTTTCAAAATCGGCACATATTTTATCAACGTAGTAAATGTTCCACGGCTAGGTAAAGTTACCGTTGCTTCTGTAGTTTGTGTAGTCCGAGTTTGTTGTGCTTGTATCAGCGCTTTTAAATAAGTATCTGTAACAGCAGATGGAAAAATTTCTTCATCAGTTTTTCCGATAACTTCTTCGCAAGATTTATTCGTGAGTCGCAGTGCAGCAGCATTAACAAACTCGAGTTTTCTTTGCGCGTCATAAATAGCAAACGTGTCAGGAATATTATCTACAGCTAAACGGAAGCGTTCTTCGCTTTTTTGCAATGCTGCTTCAACTTGCTTACGCTCAGTCAAATCAAGAATAAAGGCTACTAAATCCTCACGTTTTTCTCCTGTCAACGTATAACCAACCAATATTGGAATCCTAGTTCCATTTTTACGAATAAGCTCTTTTTCGTAAGGCTTGCAAATGCCATACTTCTTAGCTTCGGCAATGTGTTCTGTTTCTAAATCTATATATTCGGGTGGTGTAATATCAACCCAACGAATTCTTAGAGCCTTTAAATCTTCGCGTGAATAATCAATCATCCGCAAAAATTCATCATTGGCAAGACTAACGTTACCGTATATATCACCAAACAGAATTCCAATTATATTCGATTCAAAAAAACTTTGAAGTTTTTCTTCATTCGCATTCAATGCTGCTTGCACCCAATCTCGCTGACGACTTAGTTTCTCTATACTTGCTGCGCTGCGCCATATAATAATAGTGAAAATTACAACTAAAACAATTGCATAAAGTCCAAACGCAAACCCTGCGTCAAAAACCCCAGCACGTATTCCTCGATATACCCACCATCCAAGAACGAGTGGAACTACAACAGCAGCTAGCAACAACCGTCTTACTAAATACCCAGCATAGCTATCGCTTGTGATTAATCGCATCAATCTCTTGCTCCGAAGCTAGCACACAGTATAACCGCATACAGCATAATTAACGTCAATGTGGTAGTCATCAATGCCATTCTATTTGTATGGGAAGTAACAAAAGCAAAATGGCATATATCATACAAATTGTGAATTATCTTCTTTTTACATTTAAATTGAGACAGAAAGTGTTAAGACGATGACATAGCATACAAAATCAAGCAAAAGGCTGTATTTGCTTCAATTACGACAAAATTACAAATCCAATCAAAATCATAATTACATTTGCTTTTATCACGAATACTATGTACTTAATCAGTATTCTATTTGATAGATTAATTTTTTTTACATCTACCAATGTGCATATTTTGGAGAGATATATTCAAAAATGTGTATTCTGGTTTACTATTTTAACGACAAGCAATAAAATAGATTTCTAGTAATCTATTCTTTCATCATCTATACTGTGATATAGGCTTTCATAAAAAAAAATCTATACTAAGATAGATTTCAACGTTAAAGATACTATCTTTGGGGTAAAATCTTGTTGAATTTCATCAAAACTTTATTCAACTTAAAATAATCTAAACCGCGCGAGTAGCGTAAGTAGTGTATCGGGGAGTATTTTATTCAATTCCTTACTGTCTTTAAATTGCAAAATTTGTGTTGTCGGTAAATCGAAAGGAAATTGACCTGGTAAATCTTCACGCTGCATGTTCGCGAGTAGAATATGCTCAGTTCGCTTAGAAGTTATTGCGTAACCAGTTTCAATAGTAACATTTGGACTTGGAATCACTACAGGCGCCTCACCATCAAAGCGAGCAATTGGCGTAATATCAGCAATAAATAACATACTTTTGCGAATTTTTCGCATCATTGTGCGGTTGAGACGCATAGGAGCATCTTTAGAGCGGTAAGACTCTGCTAAAGTCAAAGGAACGCGCGATTTTTTATTTAATTTTTCTAAACTTTGCTGCAAAGACTCCCGTAAAGCTTCACTAGCAGTCGGGTACTCAGTTTGATGACACAAAAAGATAGTTGGTTCTAACTGCGACAGCAAAGCTTGCTTAGTAAAATAAATTTCGTGGCTAATTAAATCAATATTCGCGACAACATACCCACCACTACCTTCAATATAAAACTCAATATTCTCACCTTCGAGGTAGCGACCAAACCAGGTAGAGTTTCTCACATCTTCAATATCATCTAAAAAATCGGCTCGTAAAGCTGATTTTAAAAGGCTCTTTTTACTGAGGCGAATATCATGGGGACGCTTTTCCAACTCTGGAATTGGCTCGTAATCTTGAAGATACCACGCCCTGAGAGCAATTATCGACATAACGTAGAAACCGAGTTTCTTAATTTATCTCTTGTAATAGTAACAAGGATTTTGCCTAAAAACCCGGTTTCTTGGCACAAAAAACAACAACACCCAACATTTCCGTGATTGAATCTTTCCTCTACACTACGTTCAGTTTAGCCAGGGATGTGCTATACCATTCACTTTCCACTTGATAATTTCAAACCCAATCAAGAAGTGATGATAAGTAAGCGACAGCGCCCCCTGTTGTGCTATTTTGAGGAAATATCACACGTACAAAGTGGGTGTTGTTGTTTTTTCGGACGAGACAGATGTGTATTCAACAGCGTCTTTACCTCTTTTACTACTAACCTTAGCTGTTTATCTGCCAGGGAAGCTTTTTATTAGCTTCAATTATTAGATTATCACCACCTTATATCAATGAACGAAATAGTAATTTTTCTTTACCGTTACATTTTGTATTAATTAAGCAGTATAACTACCAAAAACTTGCTATATAAAGGTTTTTAAATTTATAACTAGTTGATATTTCTCCTCGTACTATACAAACTCATTGAGTGCATACTCAGAATATTTTAAGTTTTGAAAACAGATTATGCTTTACATACAACCACAAGCAGCTTGCCGTTTAGCATGGATATTCTTCATGTGCTTCTTGACTGTATTTAAACTTATGTAAAGCTGTTCACTAATTTGCTTATAAGTTGAGTGTGCCCGATAGAGACACCAAATTTCTGTCTCTCGCTGTGTCAAATCAAATTTTTTAGCTTCCGCGATAGCTACATTTTTGATTGATTCATAACGATTCTCAATAGTGACGAGCAAGTATCGAAAGTCGTATTTATCCATATTTAGCCATCGAACTCTCACACGAAAAAGTTCTGAACTATTTAGTACAATTTCATCACAGACAACTAACTTATCTTCGTATAAGCTATATTCAATCAATGATTTACACAAAGTATGCACAAAATTTAATAGCGTTTTTGCGTTTTCACGATTTTGTGCGACTTTACGGTAAATATTATACGCATTAGAATTTGCGTGAATCAGTTCTCCAAACTCGGTAAAAATTAAAATACTATCTTGTAATCCATCCAACACATTATGCCAAAAACCCTTATGGCAACCGCATTCACGCTTGTTAGGCTGTTGTAATATAAAATTTTCGACACACTTATTACTTATGGCTATCATAATTTTTCATCAATAATTACTAATTATTTGAATCATCAACTGTGATACCTTGTATCAAAATTAATTAATTCTACTTACATATAATTTAAATACAACATTACAAATTTGCATTTCGGATAATTCTGTAGTAATCAGTCAAGCAATCAACATCATAGATTTTGACTATATATATTACACCAATTTAAGACAGGCGCCGTTCCAGGGTAAAATCCCCTCTAAGCCCCTGTCCTATACCAGCGGCAGAGTATACAGCAAATTTGATAAAGTTAAAATAGTTTACATAACTTATAGGACTTACGCGATTGGCGCATAAAAACCGTAGGGTGTGTGACGCTATGAACAAATTTGAACGTAGTGATAAGACTTGTAGCGTCACACACCAGTTCCCAATGTAACAATATCGTAAGTCCTGAACTTAATCAAACTTCCACCGTTAACAACAAATGTTACCAAAGCTAGATTCTGAAACTATAGACCGTGTAGTCGAAATGGCATGGGAAGACCGAACTCCCTTTGAAGCGATAGAGATACAGTTCGGTTTGCAAGAAAAGCAAGTAATTGAACTAATGCGTCGTGAAATGAAAGCTTCGAGCTTCCGAATGTGGCGTGAGCGTGTAACCGGACGCAATACTAAGCATCTACAAAAGCGTGATTTTTTCTCAGGTCGTTTCAAGTCAGATAATCAAAAAACTTAGTTTTGTCATGTCATAGACAACATTTTTCCATGTCATGCTGAACGTAGTGAAGTATCTCAGAACAATTAGACCTGAGATTCTTCGCTGCGCTACTAATGACAATTTAGTCCCTGATGACAATTTATTCCTAATGACAGTTTACTCTTAGTGAAAAAATACAAAAAAGTTTTTATTTTTAGGAAAATTTCATTTATTAGTACCCGGTTGCTGTTGCTGCTGCTGTATTTTTATTAACTCGTTATAAAGTTGCTGCTGTAAACCTTCACTTTTTTGTATTTGTACTGTCATCTCATTAAAACGGTCGATGCTTAAACCATTTGATTCGACAATTTTTTGTGAACGATTACAATAATCAATCGCAATGTTTTTTGCCCTTCCTGGAAGCGCATTGAAGCTATTAGGGTCATTGCATACTATCTTGGGAACATCACCGTTTATCATTTGTTTAATTGTTACAAGTGCCTCCTGTCTTGGCACCTCCATTCCTAAGACTGATTTGGCGTAGTTAACTATTTCTGTTGCGCTAATAGGTGGATTTTGAGCGTATGCTTTTGTACCAGGTGTAAATGTACTAAAAAATATAGTTACTGCGGTCAAGCTACTTACAATTAAAGACTGACGTAGCATTCGCGCATTTCGTTGTTTTAATAGGGGATAGTGTAATTTCAACATGAGTATGTGAGAAATAACTACAGTACGTTTGTGTTAATCACAATGAATAATTTTACGAACCAGAAGTTCCACAGATACCTATATAAATTTAAAGTTAATCAATTTATTCAATTTGCTTGACACAATCGGCAAAGTTCTATGACTTTGGTTTGGAATGTTGGTAGTTCTGCGGCGCCTTGCTTTAAACTTACTTCTAATTCAAGAAGTAAGGGTAACGTAGAAACAAGTCGCGAGAGTGAGAGCGATTTTACTTCTTGTTGTAAAAAATAAATTCGCTTTGGATTACCTACTTCACAAGCTTGAGCAATTTCTTGTTGATTTCGTTCACCACTTTCAATCATCATTTTTATACATAGCCAGGTACGGAATTGACCGATTAGTGTAGCTACAATCTTTAAACTCGGTTCAGAAGCTGCAAGCAGTTCACTAATTAAAGTTAATGCCAAAGCTGTGTCACCTTTTCTAATGGCTGCTGCTAATTGCAGGCTATTTTGAGTTGTATTTCTAACTAAAGACAAAACCACATCTTCATCTTGTGATTTGTCGCTACCTAAAGAATAAAGGCGTATTTTCTCTAACTCATTATATAAGAGCCGTGTATCGTTGCCTACAGATGAAGCTAGCATGGATGCTGCGTTTGCTGTAATTGTTACACCAACATTACGAGCCGCTTCCTTTACTGCCCTTTCCAGCCCTTCAGCATCCCACGGTGAAATCAGTGCAAACGATTTAATGGTAGCGTATTGCTTCAGTAATTTTGTTGACTTTAAACGTTCATCTGGTTTGTTACGAAATGTTAATAATAAATACGAAGTTTCGGGAATTACTGACACTGTTCGCTGTAATTCTGCCAACACATTATCTGGGCATTGAGTACATATAGTCGTATTGACAAGCCATACCAAACGGTTGCCGACGCCAAAGGGTGGTGTCATTGCTTGATTTAAAGCGTCTATAATGGCGTTTGGCTGCTCTGGAGTAATCGCTGTGTAATTAAAACTAGTCCAAAGTGGGTCAAGGATTTTGTCGCGCAATTCCACAACGGCTTTTTCCAAGGCAAAGTCATCTTCACCCCAATACACATAAACTGGCATATCTTAATTTTTTAGTATTTTTAATTAATTATAAGTTTTGTAGCGTGGTGCGCGCGTGGTGCAGCATTATAGGAACTCGGTTAGTTAAATAAAGGTCTAGTGTAAAACCTAACTTCATAATTAAAATAAATAACTTGTAGCAGTACAATAGCTAATCAAAAAAACCAGGTAATCATTAATAAATTATGAAATTCAGCGAAATTATTGAAAAACTCGGTGATGGCGCCCTTACCAACAGTTATACCTCAAATAAAGACCATAATCCTGAAATAGTAGGTGTTGCTGCGGTTGCGGAGGCAGTCAGTGGTACCCTGAGCTATATTGAAGGCGTCAAATTTGCGGCGATGGTGACTACAACTCTTGCTAGCGCTTTGATTTTACCGCATGATGAAAGCTTACAAGCACAAGCAACAGAACGTGGCATAGTTTGGATTGCTGCGCGTGAACCGCGATTAATGTTTGCCCAAACGATAAAGCTATTCTATCAACCTTGGCGCCCCACTGCCTCTATACATCCAAGTGCAATAATTGACCCGACGGCAAAAATTGGCAGTAATGTCCACATTGGCGCCCATGTCGTAATTCAACCTAATGTAGAAATAGGCTCAGAAGTGTGTATTCATCCCAACGTCGTTATATATCCTGATGTCAAAATTGGTAATAAAACAGTACTACATGCCAACTGCACAATCCATGAACGTTCTCAAATCGGTAATAACTGTGTAATTCATAGCGGTGTAGTCATAGGCGCCGAGGGATTTGGATTTGTGCCAACAGCAACAGGTTGGTTTAAAATCGAACAATCTGGATGTACTGTTTTAGAAGATAATGTTGAAGTCGGCTGTAATTCAGCAATTGACCGTCCGGCTGTAGGTGAAACCCGTATAGGTCATAGTACTATAATTGACAACTTAGTCCAAATCGGTCATGGATGTAAAGTTGGTTTTGGTTGCGCGATAGCAGGACAAACAGGACTTGCCGGTGGTGTAGAAATTGGCAACCGCGTCATTTTAGCTGGACAAACAGGAGTTGCCAACGAATCCAAAATTGGTGACGGCGCCGTAGTTGCAGCAAAAGCTGGAGTTCATAATGATATCCCAGGTGGTGAAACATATTGTGGAAATCCAGCAATGCCATATAAACAGTTTCTGAAAGTGTCGGCAATTTTAAAGCGACTACCCGAAATGTATCAAACAATGAAACAATTACAAAATCAAATTGCCCAAAAATAGGGAAAATGGGAAAGGTTCATCCTCCCTTTTCCCCCGTATTATGCTACCCGTCCCAGAGAAACAAACAGTTTGTACCTACACGCGCGATGGAATTCGTCTTGATGCTGATATTTATCGTCCCGATGCCGACGGTAAATTCCCTGTACTATTAATGCGTCAACCTTATGGACGCGCTATCGCATCAACGGTAGTTTACGCACATCCAAGCTGGTACGCTGCACAGGGGTATATTGTAGTTATTCAAGATGTACGGGGACGGGGTACTTCGGAAGGTGAGTTTAAGTTATTTGCTCATGAAATTAATGACGGAGAAGATTCTGTCAACTGGGCAGCCAAATTACCAGGTAGCAATGGTAACGTAGGTATGTACGGGTTTTCCTATCAAGGAATGACGCAATTATATGCAGCAGCGTCAAAACCATCGGCACTCAAAGCAATTTGTCCAGCAATGATTGGCTACGATTTATACGGCGATTGGGCATACGAAGGAGGCGCCTTTTGTCTACAAACAAATCTTGCTTGGGCTATTCAACTATCAGCAGAAACCGCACGCTTACAAAAAGTAGAACGCGCATACCAAGCACTGTCAGGCGCCGCACGTAACCTACCCTTACACGATGCAATTCCCAATTATGCAGAAGTATTAAAATTTTATGCCGTAGATTCTTATTATCATGATTGGGTAACACGACCTGCATCAGATAATTACTGGCAAGAACTTTCTCCAAAAACCCACCTTCAAAATATAGACATACCAATATTTCATATTGGTGGGTGGTTTGATACATATTTACGCGGCACATTAAACCTATATCAAGATATTGTCGCACGCAGTCAACACCGTCAACAGTTACTAGTAGGCCCGTGGGCACATATTCCTTGGGGACGAAAAGTAGGCGCCGTAGACTTTGGTATAAATGCTATTAGTCCAGTAGATAAAATGCAAATAGCATGGTTTGACCAATATTTAAAAGGTGAAGATACAGGTTTATTAAACTTGCCCCCAGTTTGGTTATTTGAAATGGGCAGTAATATATGGCAAAATTTCGCTAACTTCCCTTCATCACGAAATAAATCATACTTTTTATCAAGTAATGGACTTGCTAGCATTCAACAAGACGATGGTAAATTAAGCTTAAACTCTTCTCATAATAATACATCTGATATTATTGTTCATGACCCTTGGCGCCCAGTTCCATCATTAGGTGGTCACGCAGGAATACCAGCAGGTATGTTCGATAGGTCACACATTGACTGTCGCGCCGATGTTTTAACGTATACAACAGAAACCCTGACAGAAAACTTACATATTACAGGTAACGTCATAGTAGAAATTTCTTGTTTTGCTGACAAATCAAGCTTTGATTTATGTGCAGTACTTTCTGAAGTTTATTTAGATGGACGAGTGTACAATATTACTCAAGGTTATTTAAATTGTTTAGATGGCGCCAGTCTTCAAGTCAGAAAAATAAACTTACAACCAACTTGTGCCCGCATACAAGAAGGTAACGCATTGAGATTAAGCATAAGTGCAGCTTGCTTCCCCGCTTACACAATGAACGCAGGAACAGGTGAAGAAATAAGCAAACAAAAGTCAATTAATGCCGAAATCATCACCTTAAGAATAATGACTGGCAGTAATCCAGCATCAAAAATTATTCTACCAGTGGCAAATTAAACTCTTGTGGAACAGGCATCCCTGCCTGTCTCTTAATTGAATATTACCACAGAGACACAGAGACACAGAGAAGAGAGGAAGAGATGACCTAGACTTTGCCATAAAGGCTAATAGTTGGTTAGATTTTCAAAATTTTAGCGTGCAAACGTGACAGTTCATCCCGAAAAATCTACAGGTGTAACGTTATAACCACCGTATTCGTCCATATAACGGAGAATCGAAGTTCCAAACTGATCGTAACTAACTTGGTTGTTTAGCAGCAGGTTAGCTACTCCACCAGAACCACGTAAGTGGGCGCCTGCTAAAATCCCAGAAAGGCTGATAGTAATTGTTTTAGAAGTTCCCCTATCTGTAAATGTTTTTTGCTTGCCTAGATAATCATTTATTGACTGTCCTTTTGCTGCCAGCTTTTTGTTGACACGCTGCCAGTTGAGGTTAAAAGCCTCACGAATAGCAATTTCTTGAACTTGGGGAGAATTTTGGAATTGCTCTTTACTATTAATACCATTCTTTCCTGTCCAACTACCTCGCCAATAATTCTTGTCGGCGCCTTGACCAAAGAAAGTAGTTGCTTGGTAATAACCGAGGTCAATTAATAACGGTTCTCCAAATTGATATTTACCGATAAAACCCAATGAATTTTCTGCCTTGTATTGATTTGGGTTGCCTGATGGGAAACCAGATTCAAATGCTCCTAGAGCTTCCAGCATTTGATTAAAATTTCCCTTACCAACAGCAGGCGCCTGATTTAAATTAAACTCCGTTTTAGATGTAGAACCAGGAATGCAAATCTGCTGACCAGGCGAAAGTCGAGCAACTTCTGCATCTGTAAACATGCTACCATCTAGTTTCCGAATCTCACGCCAACGATTACCATTACCTAAATTAGACTGAGCAATCCGGAAAAGTGTATCTCCTGATTTGAAAGTGTATAAACTACCGAATTGACAAAACGAAGTATTTTGAGCAATAACAACTGCTCCTGCGGACTGCATAAAAGCTATAAGTAATGTTTTTACTATTAAAGCACTACTACCTAATGTAAAGAAGTATTTATGTAAAAGCATAATTAATTTGCCTTTGTCGCATACCTAAGTATAATAATCCTATATAATTTCTAACGATTTGGTACAGCAATCATCCGGTCGCACATATTGCTAATTTCGCTCTTTTCAACATCAGTGGGATTTGTTTTAAAATGCTCACGCATGAACACGCACCCTTCCCAAAGTAAATAATCAAAATTCCATTTCCATAGTCTCACCGTGTTACTTTTTGGATTAGCAGCCAAAATTAAAATGGTTTTAACTTGGGTGTTACTCATTTAATTAACGCTTCATCTCCTTGATAAAAGGACTGTAACAGACACGAGAGAGCCACGCGACAGAATTTTATTCGCTCGCCTCTTGGCGCCAAAGCCCTGTTTGGTAACTTTTTTTAACAGCCTTAACTTTAAATCTAGTAAATTTTACTTAAATATTTGAGATTTGAGTGAAAAAACTAGACTAAAGTTAAGTTTATACTAAAAAAAGTATATTACTCTTACGGAGAGACACCTGTGCTACAACTTATCAAAATTAACAATTTGAAGCAGTGAAGTGCTTACAACGAGTCTTTCACTACCCAAGCTAAAAACCTTTCTGTATAATACAAAGCCAACTGGTTACTCACGCCATTAAAAACAGTATCAAAAGCATGTTCTGCCCAAGGAATTTCTAGTAGAACGGCTGTATTGCCTTGTTTTCGTAACCCTTGATATATTTGCCTTCCATATTTAGCTTCTACCACATGGTCTTGACTACCATATATAAGTAAAGTCGGCGCCACTTTATTCTTCACATAACTTAAAGGTGAAGCTACTTCATACTGTAATGGTAGTTGTTGCGGTGAACCTCCAAGAAAATCATCTAACACCAAGCGTACATTAATTGGGTCTGGACGTGGAGGTATATTATATCCTTCTGTTAAATTTACTGGGCCGTAATAACTTATTACTCCTCGAACTGGTAATACATTACTGTTATATGCTGCTAACATTGCCAAATGGGCGCCTGATGAACGTCCGAACAATACTACCTGTTCAGCATCAGCTTCATATTTAGCTGCGTTTTCACGAATAAAATTTAAACTAGCTAAAACATCTTCTAATTGCACAGGGTAACGATAGCGTGGTGCATGACGATAGTCGATAGCAAATACAGTGTATCCACGTGCTGCCATATATCGATTAAAGTCTGGATAAGTTTTAGGACTACCACTTCTCCATGCACCACCATAAATAACTACAAGTGCTGGATAAATACCTTTTTCTGGAGGTTGATAGATTTCCATACTTAAATCGTCTCCAGTTGAAGAGTTAAAAATAACACCTTCTAGATGACGAGTTTTGCCCTGAGAAATACCTCGAAATGAATCAATAAAGGCAAAAGGTGTACTTCGCATTTGCGATAAAGCTTCTGCGGGAATTTTATTTAAATAATCTTGCCCCAGTTCTTGCCGCATCGCATTTTCCATTTGTGCTTGTGCTGGTGCAATGCTTGCTAGTTCCCATCCGCAAATTAGCAGTCCTATCAAACTAGCTATTAAAGCAAGGTGCCGTCCTGAGTCACGAAGTAAAAGCCATGCCATTAATAATATAATAGTATTAGCTATAAGCAACCACGGACAAACTTCACGGGCGCCGACCGATAATACTAACAATGGCATTATGGGAGCAGGAATTAAAATCCAAGCACTTAAAAATAGTGCAATTAAACTAAGTAGTAGTATCAGCCATGAAATTAATCGGCTTTTGTTAAACATGTTCAAACATATAGTTTTACTTATAGTTTGGCGCCATATCTAGGGTTTGGTTTGAGAAATTTTTGTTAATATCGAGCATTAAAATAGTTGTGGATTCACCTTTTTGGTCGATGATAGCTATTTTGCTTACCCAAGTTGGTAGTCCAATACTATGGAAAGATTGGGGTACAGGTTGGATGCTAGTGTCGCTAATTGAGAGCATACTAGGGGATGTATCTGCGAGGATGCCGTAAAATTCAGCATTTCGACCTTGGGCAATAATTAGAAAACGCCCATTCGGAGCGTTTTGTTGATTGTGGTTGTAATTAGGGTCAAGATATGAGTGAAGATTTATCAACATTACGGTTCGCTGACCCATTTGAGCTAACTTTGACTGTTGTAGCGTTTGACTAAAGTCGGGTGGACAGGTGGTGACTTTGAAAACACTATTGACTGGTAATGCCAGCAGATAGTCGTAAATCTTGAATGTTATATACTTTTCTTCTAATCCCGCGATTGATGTATCCATATATACTCCTAAATTTGAGAAACCGGGTTTCTTAGTAGTTTATGAGAGGTGAAAACTTGAGTTACGGTAGATAGCAACTGTGCTTCTGAGTAAGGTTTGGTTAAATAAGCTCTGGCGCCTAATTTTAGTGCTAAGTGACGATGTTTAGTAGCGGTGCGTGAACTCAAAATTAGAATTGGGATATTAGATAAATGTTCATCTGCTGCACAGTGGGCAAGAAATTCAAACCCGTTCATGCGTGGCATTTCTATATCACAAATAATTAAATGTACTTTTGGGTGAGTTTTGATATGCGATATTGCTTCGTAACCGTCACGTGCTTGCAATGTCTGATAACCTGCTTTTTGTAATGTAAATACTAATGCTTGACGTAAGGTTATGGAATCATCGACAATTACTACAGTTAGGTTCTGATTGTCTGACTTTGTTGGTAATGCAGGATGAAGGCGCCCATGTATTGGTAAGTTTCTTTGTGGACTAGTCCTTGTTTCTTCCCAAGACTGTTCCATTATTTGTATTTCTTGGTTGAGAATATGGTCGAGCAAAGCGGCGCCGTTAATTACCAAAGTTAAGCCACCATCAGCTAAAATTGTTCCACCATAAACATAAGGTGGAGTCGGAACTAACTTACCAAACGGACGAATGACTAACTCTTGCTCCCAGATAATTCTATCTACTTCGAGTGCAAGTAATTGTTCTTGGCAACGAACAATTAATAATGGTAGTAAAGTATTTCCTTCAAATGCATGAGCATCAGAAGTAATATGTGCAGGTTGACGACTTGAATAGTCAAGAATTTCTTCAAGTCTGTAAATACGTACTAGTTCGCCTCCATGACGTTTATTTGTAGTGGAATTAGGTAGACGTAAAATTCTACCGTGTTCAGATTCTTGAATTTGTCCCGGTTTTGGTAATAAAATTTGGTCGATAGTATCTGCTGCTAATGCGTAGACTTTTTTACCAACTTGACAAACTAATAATTTACTGATGCTGAGACTTAAGGGTATTTGCAGAGAGAAGGTAGTATTTTTATGCGCTTCGGTATGTACAGCGACTGAACCTTGAATTGCTTGGAGTTGTACTTTTACCACATCTAGTCCAACACCACGTCCAGAAACATCATTGATTTGTTTTGCTGTAGAAAATCCTGGTTCAAATAATAATTCTGCAAGCTGAGAGTCTGTTTGTATACGCGCAATATCTTCGGTTATTATTCCTTTAGCAACTGCTTTTTGACGAATTGCATTAAAATCTAGACCTTCACCATCGTCTTGAACGTCAATAATTAATTGACTACCTTGGTAATAAGCGCGAATTTCAATATGACCGACAGGTGATTTACTGCGTAAACTTCTTACTTCAGATGTTTCAATCCCGTGGTCAAATGAGTTACGAACTAAATGTAAAAGCGGTTCATATAGTCTTTCGGCAATTGCTTTATCTACTAATACTTCGTTACCTTTGATATTTAAATTTATTGATTTATTATATTTATTCTGGAGTTGTTCTAATACAGGGTGTAATCGATTTAAAATACTACCTAAAGGAAGCATTCGTGCTTCTAAAAGCACATCTCGTGAATTTGTCAATAGCTTTTGTTGTTTCTTCAAAAGCTGTGTTCTTTGACGATTAACTAGTTCTAACGAGTCAATTTCTTGTTCCAGTTCGCCAGCTTCTTCAATCAAATTTTGAATAAAAATTTGTAATTCGTTGTAAGAATCTAATTCTAAATTGTCAAAATTATTACCTTGATTTTTATAATTATTTTTGAGAAGATTTAATATATTACTATGTTCAGCAGTATGATGTAGCATCAGTGGATTTGACCAGTCTTGTAAATCGCCTAATATTTGCTGAAATTGCCTTAAACGACTTAAAAGCTTTCTTAAAGAGTTGCGTGTTTTAGTATCTTGTAAAAATTGGCGATTTTGATTTGTCAAAAGTTCCGCATTTAAATAATTAAGCTGTTCAAGATGGTCAACATTCACGCGAACAACTTTTGGGAAAAAAGCAGGAGCAGCATTATTAACTTCTTCTAACATAGGTTCTGATTCTACTGGCTGATTTGGCTGTACATCACTGACAACTGTATTTTTCGGCGCCAAGTTGATAACTTTTTCTGAGAGTGAATCAAGCTGTGGTGAATTATCTAATTTTGCTAGCGCAAGTAAAGCTTCCGAAGGATATCCAGTTTGAGGATTCTCGCCTGAAACAGTAGCATTATAATAAGAACGAAAATCTTCTACTGCCAACCGAGCAATTCTACGAGTTGAACGAGGATTATTATCAAGGGCAGTAATTGTCGCTTCTGCAATAGCTTCTAAGCTTTTAAGTTGAATCGCTTTTGCATAACTTTGGAATAGTTCTGCGGTTTGACGAAGCGCATCTGAAGCTTCTTTAGGTTTAGCGCCAGCAAGAATTGTAGCAGTTTTTTCTAACTCAGGCCCAATGTAGCTCTCAAACAGCGTCTTAATACTATCAAAATCTACATTTGCCGCATCCGCTTCTTCTGTTGCCTGGGTTTCTTCGACTAACAAATCACCCAACTTGACACGAAACTGCGAAAAAACATGGGCAAAACGCTTAACTACCTTATCATCACTAAAAGGCAAACCATTTAGTTCTGCCATTAAAGGGTCGCGCAAGCATTCGTAACTTTCAAAGAATAAAGCTTGCATTTGCGTATCAATTTCTACATCAGGCGCCTGAATTGCCCGAAAAACATCTTCAAGTGAGTGAGAAATATTTTTAATAGTTTCCAATCCCAACGTAGCTGCAATACTTTTAAGAGTATGAGTCGCGCGCATTAAAGTACGCACATGCTCAATATTATTTTTACCAACCTGTAGGCTTTGTAACGCTTGCTCAATTGTAGCCAGTAACTCTGGCGCCTCTAAAGAAAAATGATGAATTAATTGCTCTTGATAATCATTCATGTGATTTTTGATTTGTGATTTTACAAATGTAGAGACGTTACATGTAACGTCTCTACAACAACCCGCGATTTTTAGCGCGCGACCTTAAACTGACTAGCACTTAACTGTAAATCTTGTGCCATCTCCAACAACTCCTTAAACGAAGCAGATAATTGAATAGAATCTGCCGAAGTTTTATTGGCAATACCCGCAACTTCTGTCATGGTTTGGGTAATTGACTGCGACTGTTGATTTTGCACTTGGGTAGTTTGAGTAATGCGTTCTACCAATTCGCTAATTTGAGTTGTAGCTTCAACAATGGCATTTAGCTGTTGACGTACTTCTGTAACTAACTTAGTCCCATCAACTACTTGCTGAATACTTGTATCCATAGCTGCTGCAACTTCGGTAGTACCAGCTTGAATTTCTTGCACTAATTCCTCAATTTCGGCTGTAGCTTCCGCAGATTGTCCTGCTAAACTTCTTACCTCATCTGCAACAACTGCAAACCCACGTCCATGCTCTCCTGCTTTTGTTGCTTCAATAGCAGCGTTGAGTGCCAAAATTTGAGTTTGGGTAGTGAAATTACTGATAAGGTTAACAACACGAGAAACTTTTTGACCAGATTCCGAGAGACGTTTAATACGCTTACTGGTTTCTGCCACGGTTTCTCTAATTGTTGTAATTCCGTCTACGGTCTTATTCATGGCGCTTTCGCCTTCTTTAACCGTTTGATTGGCTTTTTGTACAGCTTCTTCAACTAAACTCGCACTGGTAGCAACTGCTTCAGTTGAAGCCACCATTTTTTGGATTTGTGAGACAGCTTGAGAAAGTGCTTGGAATTGCTGTTGCGCTTGGTTTGCTAGTTCTACAATTGAAGACTCGCTATTTTGCGAAGTGCTGGCAACTGCTTGAGAAGCTTGTTGTACTTGTGTAACTAACTGACGCAGGTTTTCTAAAGTATTATTGTAGGTATCAGCAATTTTACCAACTTCATCATCGGTGACAGGCGCCCGTACCGTCAAATCTCCTTGCAGTGCTGGTTGTACCGCAGATAGTAACTGTGCAACTTCTTGCTGTAAAGCTTCATTCGCTAATTTCTCACGTTTTGCAGCTTCACTGAGTTGTTGCGACTGAACCTCAAGCTGTTCCAAATACTCAGACTGTTGTAAAACAATACCAAGCTGAGTTGCAACTTGAATTAATAAATTAACTTCGCCTTCTTCCCAATTACGAGGTGTGGTGTTTTGATAGGTTAATAATAAACCCCAGAGTTGCTGTTCACCTTTAAATAAAGGCGCCGCAATATAAGCTCTAGCTCCCCATTGTTCGAGAGTTTCGCGACTAAAGGTTAAATCAGCACTCAAATTAATATCATTAATAGCGCTGGGTTCATTTTTACGATAGCGACCACCCGAACTTTCTTGTAAAATCGGGTCTGATGTTAATGCCATCTCTGTTCCAGCTATCTTAAGATAACCACTACCGACATCTTCAACAATAAACTCACCACTCCAGTCTGGATTAAAGCGATAAATTACCGCTCGGTCAACACTCATTAATTGACGAAGTTCTTGGGTAATTGAACGGAATAGTGAATCTGGGTTAAAGTTTTTTTGCTGTAAACGCTCAACAATACGCTGTCCAATCTTAAAAATAAATTGAACAAAGTTGGTTTCTCGTTCTGCCAGTTTAGACAACTGCTCAGACTGTTGCCTTACTTCCTCGAGATATTTTACTTGTTTGAGCGCAACACCAACCTGGATACCAACCTGAATTAGCGAACTCAATTCTCCTTTTTCCCAAGCTCTAGGCTTATCGTTTTGATACGCTCCTAATAATCCCCAAAGTTTCTCTCCTGCAAACACTGGCACAATAATGTATGCTCTTGCTTCCATCTGCTCTAATAATTCGACGTGGCAAGGAGAATGTCCGATTGTGTAAATGTCTTCGACAACAAGCGAATCATTTTCTTTATAACGACCACCTTGGGTTTCTTGTAAATAAGAGTCTTCAATAACAGGGATAACTTCAACTACGCGACTCCAACCACTAGCTACAGACTCTGCTACAAATACTCCACTCCAGTCTGGGTTAAATTGGTATAGCGCAACTCGACTGCAACTCAGCATTTGGCGAGTTTCTTGAGTTACTATTTTAAAAATTGTGTCTATACGTTCGGAAGCTAAATTTGAGCGCATATGTCCAGTTAATCGGAACACTGCCTCCAAATCCATTGTGCGTGACAAACGGCTAGTAATACGAGCTAGTGCTTGCTCGCGCGCTGCGGAACGTTCGATTTGTTTGGAGGATTCTTGTATTTTGATTTGTGCTTCCATTTGCTGAATTGCAACAGCCAAAGGTGAAGCGAGTTGCAGCATAAAGTCTACTTCCGACTGTTGCCAAGCACGCGGCCCAGAGTTTTGATATGCTGCTAACAGTCCCCAAAGCTGGTTATCTACAAACAAAGGTACAACAATATAAGCCCGACACTGATACTTTTCGAGTGTTTCGATATAACAAGGACTATACCCCTCTGCATAAATATCATCGATTTGCTTATATCTTTGACCCCGTGCATATTCACCTCCTTTCGTTTGTTTGAGGTAAGTATCCGCTTCAGGATTTGAGGAAAGAGCAGCGAAATTTTTAACGGTACAGCGGTCGTGTTCAGATAAATTACCACGCAAACTAGTATCACGGTCTTGTTCATCTACTACCGATATCCAACCTGCTTCTACTGACTCAGCGATAAATTCACCTGTCCAGTCTTCATGAAAATGGTAAATACCTACACGATCACATTGCAACAGGCGCCGAATTTCAACGGTAGCAAAGCGAAATAGATTTTCAAAGTTGAGCGACTGACCGATTTTATGAGTAATCCGAGCAACAAGCTTTTCTTGTTCAGAACGTTCTTCAAGCAAAGCTGTAAATTTGAGTGGTTGCAAGCATAATAACAACTCGCGTCCAATTTGACTCAAGAAAGTAAGTTCATGTTCTTGCCAAACTCGTGAATTAGAACATTGTTGAATCGCTAAAATTCCCCAAACCTTACCATCGAGTCGCAAAGGTAAATTTAAACTCGCTCTTAACTGTAAATCTCCCCATAGCTTTTGTTGGTCTGGAGTTAAGTAAGATGTTTTGATGTCATCGTAGCGAATAACAGCATGTTTTGTATAGTTTGTTGCTTGCTCATATCCAAACACCACCATTGGCACACCATTACGCATTGCTGGTGTAAAACCGCGCGCTACTGCTTCACCAACTACAGTACCAGATGTTTCGCCATCAAAACGGTAAATTAATACTCGGTCGGCGCCTAAAGCTTCAAAAACACAATCTACAGCAGCTTCAAAAAGTCCTTCAATAGTAGAAGCTTGCTGCATTTTTTCAGAAATCACGGTTACTTGCTGGTTAATCATAGCAAGTTCCGAATCACTAATCGATTTTTGCAATTGTGATTTTGTTTTTACTGACTCCACAGGTTCAATTTTAGTCGATTGAATTAGTGGTTCTTGTGTCGTTAACTTTGGTGACTTTGCTGTTGTGCTTAATGGTTTACGCACGCTTTTTTCAGATTTGACGGTGCCGTTCTTTGTTGCATCTAATTCTGCTGCCATTTTATTTATTCCTTATACAAAATTGAATTTTATAAACCTGGTTTTTTTATTAAAATTGTAATAAATATTACAGCCTTGGGTAGAAACCAGGTTTCTTACACGTAAAACTGAACCACAGCCTTTGGATTAAAAACTGTCGAACCGTTAGGTAAATATCCTGTAATAAAAGGGAGTAGCTGCGTACAAAACGAGCCAGGTTTAGCAGGAAAAATTTGTGTAGTGTCGTGCAATTCGACTTCGTTAACAGATTTCACGACTATGCCAAAGCAATAGTTATCGAGTTGTATTACTATTGCTATTGGCTGTTGTGATAAAGGTACCTGCTCATATAAAGAGCTACCTCCTATCATATGCTCTAAATCGATTAGCCACAACATTTCTCCTCGCCAATTATATGCTCCTAAAACACTAGTAGGAGTTTCAGGTACACCCAGAATTTCATCTAAATTTACCCGCAATATTTCTGTGATTTTTTCTAATGCAATAACACTATTACCATATTTACCAATTGGAAAACTTAGTAACCTTTGCCGATTGTCTTCTAATGGAATATCAAATAGTGACTGTGTATTAGCAGTTTTTAATAGCGAATCAAGTGATGGTAGCATTTTTTTAATATTATATTATTTGATTATAATGGTAATTGAATAATAAACTCGGCGCCTTCACCATATTTAGACTTCACATCAAGAAAACCTCTATGTTTTTCAATAATTATCTGGCGTGCAATTGCCAAACCTAAACCTGTTCCTTTACCTACAGCTTTTGTAGTAAAGGCATATCCAAAAATCTTCTCTAGTATTTCTTCTGGAATTCCCATTCCATTATCTTTTATACTAATGACAGTATGTGTTTTTTTGGAGTTCAAAGAAGTTTTAATTGTAATTTGAGGATTTTTACATTTTGTTGTATTGTGTTGACAAGAATCTCTTAAAGCATCAATTGCATTTACTAATAAATTCATGAATACTTGATTTAATGGGCCAGGATAACAATTTATATGAGGAATGTTACAGTAATTTTTGACAACTTCGATTTTAGGCAATTTATCATTAGCTTTAAGTTTATATTTAAGAATCATTAATGTACTATCTATTCCTTCATGAATATCAAATGGAACTTTTTCGTGCGTGTCGTTTCGGCAGAATATTTTAAACGATTCACTAATATCTTTAATTCGAGTTGCACTTTCATGCATTGTATTGATGATATTCAATAAATCTTCTGTTAAAAAATCTAGTTCAATTTCTTCAGCATGATTTTGAATTTCTGCTTCTGTTGCTTTCTGTTGATGTAACTGTAAATGTTGCACTAGTTCACGTACATATGTAGCAGCATAAACCGAATTTGCACTAATGGCGCCTACAGGGTTATTAATTTCGTGAGCAACTCCAGCAACTAATTGCCCTAGTGTAGACATTTTCTCATTTTGTATCAGTTGAAGTTGAGATTCTTGTAATTGTTCTAACGTTGATTTTAATTCTTTACTTTGTGTTTCCAATTGTTTATTCAAATTTCTCAGCTTTACATGCACATTAACTCGCGCAATAACTTCTTCTTTTTGTAAAGGTTTTGTTATATAATCAACGGCGCCTAAATTTAACCCTCGAACTTTATCCTCGGTTCGAGATAATGATGTCATAAATATAACTGGGATATCATGCGTTGACTTACTTTCCTTAAGACGTGAGCATATTTCAAAGCCATCTATTTTTGGTAACATCACATCTAGCAAAATCAAACTAGGTAATACCTCTTCGACTTTTTTAAATGCAGTTTCAGCATCATTGGCAATTACAACATCAAAACCTGCACTTTTTAGTATCGCTAATAGTAAATTCGCATTAGTTGGACTATCATCCACTATTAATATTTGATTTTGCTGAGATGGAATCATAACGTAATTATAAGCCTTGTAAAGTAGATATCCTATTAGAAACCTGGTTTCTTTTAATACCTTGCAATAAAAACGCAAATTTTTCATAGAAACCAGGTTTCTCAAAGTCTAATTGGTATTTCCAGAATAAATTTACTCCCTTGATTTGCTTGTGAAATGTAGTAAAGTTTTCCTCCATGTCGCTCAATAATTTGATAGCTAACTGATAACCCTAGTCCAGTTCCTTTACCAACTGGTTTAGTCGTAAAAAATGGGTCAAAAAGTTTATTTTGAATATCTTGCTGAATTCCTCTCCCGTTATCTTCAATTGCTACTTGTATAAACTTTTTATCTAATATTGAAGTAGTAATAGTAATATGTTTGTTCACACTTTTACATACCTTCAACTCATCAATGGCATTAATTAGCAAATTCATAAACACTTGATTTAATTGACTAGCAAAGCATTCAATCAAGGGAAGTGTGCTGTATTGTCTAATAATTTCTATAGCTTGTTCTGTTGAATCAGCCTCTAACTTATGCTGTAATAATAAAAGTGTACTTTCTAATCCTTCGTGAATATCAATTTCTTTTATTTCAGCTTCGTCAAAACGTGAAAAAGTTCGCAGTGATTTTACTAATTGACTAATCCGCTCGGCGCCTGATTTTAAAGACTGACACAGTTTAGGCAAATCGTTAATGATATAATCTATATCCGATCGCTCGATTTCTTCTTGTAAACTTTGAGCTGCTTGAGGATGATGCTGTTTATAGTTGGCAAGTAAATTAAGTAATGTTTGAGTATGATTTTCTACATGGCAAATATTTCCGTATATAAAGTTGATAGGATTATTAATTTCGTGTGCAATACCAGCCACAAGCTGCCCTAAACTCGACATTTTCTCACTTTGAATAAGCTGACTTTGAGTTTCCTTGAGGTGGTTAGTGCGCTCTTGCACTTGAAGTTCTAAATTTGTATTGAGTCCTTGTACCTGCTGATAAAGACGGTATTGTGCAACAGCGGTAGAAAACCTTTCCCCTAATGCACTCGCATATTTAACCTCACCTTCAGTCCAAGCTTGAACTTGATTTGTTTTAATTTGGCGCCAGACTTGAAATGACTGTCTTGGCATTAATTGCCTAGTATCAGGGTTATGATATCCTGCCCAGTTAATTTCGGTATCGATTTCGGAACGGAAAATAGTTAAACAACCCAGAACGGTGGCACCAAACACTAAGGGAATAATTAATAAGCTGCGAATTAGAGTCGATTCAAAATAAGGCGCCAAAGTCCGGAATAATGGTTCTCGATATAAATCCCTAATTGCCCATAATGCATTAGTAACTTGCTCGTCTGATACGTCAGCAATGTCATACACACTTCGCATCCACTGTACTGACCAAGGTTTATACCCAGTTTGGTCAACTTCGGTTTCTATGACTGAATACAAATACTTTTGCCAAAGTCGATTTTCTTCAATTACCCGGTTTTCTTCAGTGTCTATTATATCTGGCTGAATTCCACATGTGAAAATTTCTAATGCCTGTTCACCCGAAGCAAGTAAATATAATCTTCCTCCTGAACCATCCAAGCTTTTTACTGCTTCTTCTAGTGCAGGTTGTAATTTAACAGTCGGAGAAGTATAAAGATTTTTAGTTAAACTATTTATATTAGCTTCTTGACGTGCTTGGTCGCGAACTTGATTTAATAAAATAGAATGTGAAATCGCAACACATACCTGGTCAACTACTGCTTGAATTAGCTGTAGTTCTTCTTCTGTCACCTTCCTCGGTTCAGAATGATGCGATACCAATAAACCCCACAACTGAGCAACTTTAGGTAGTGAAGGAGGTTGATATTTACCTGTTTGTTCGCTTTCCAAAACAATTGGCACAACAACAGATGATTTCACCCCCATTGCCGTTAAATATTCAACGTGGCAAGGGTCAACAGGACGATAACGAATATCTTGGTCTGGGTTGACCTCTCCATTTGGGTTACTCAAAGGACTAATACCAATTTCATGCGAAGTTAAATCAACAACATTGCGCTGCCGTGCCCGTACAAACAATTCACGCGCGTACAAAGGTATATCATCCGCAGGAAAATGTAACCCCATTAAAGAAGGTAATCGATTTTCGGCTCTGGACTCTGCAATTACCACCCCACTGCCATCTGAATTAAACTGGTAAATTTTTACGCGGTCTGTACCTAAATACGCACGCACCTCCGCAGTCATTGCGCTTAAAATCTCTTTCAACTCCAAAGATTGCCGCACACGGTTAGCAATGCGGTGAAGCAATATTTCTTGCTTGAACATTAATCTTTTATCAGATGACTTCATATAATGCTTTTGACATGTAAATATGTTCCCCTCTATATAAAAACAGGGGTTGGAATAAGTTTTAACACTTACCGTTAAAAGTAATAGCTTTGTTGGCGCCACTCCAAGAAAGCGTATAATCAATACTGATCCTGGTCGAACTGATTTATATTAAGATTATTATTAGCCAATTAAAGATAAGACACATCAAGCAACATCGAGATTTATCTGATGTGAAGATGCGTAAATACATAACTGAGTGAAATAATATTAACTAAAAATAATATTGTTTGACTTCAGCATAATTACATAAAGTATTTCGCACTTCTCCTCCCCATGAGGTGTCAAACCCCTACACCCATATTTAATTTAATCGAATAATATTATTTAGCACCAAAAAAAAAGCCTGCGAATACAGGCGTAAAATAAAAAGTTTCATTTTAACCCTCCTGCGAATTCAGGGGGTTGGGGGATGAATTATATTAAATTGCATTTTGATTCTCAAATAAACCAAACTAATTAAAAGTTTTGTCCAGCATAAACCGAGCGAACTTCACCATTGCGACGAATAACAGCTTCACCATTCGCAACTTCAACTAAAGCCCATCCACTGCTGCCAATAGCTTCGCCAATTTCGATACGACGAGTAACGCCATTGACTTTAAATAAAGCAGCAGATTTATCACCGAGTTCGAGTAATCCCTCAAGTGTATGAGAAATAGGATTAGTAGGAGCAACAGCAACTTCTTTAGGTTGTGGGGGTCTAACTGCTTCTGTATTAGTTTCAGCTTTTGGTTTTGCGGTTGGGAGTTGCGGTGGAATTGCGCGGAATGCTGAAAGATTTACACTCGGTGCTTTTGGTGGATTGATACTAATTGGTGTACGCGCGATGGTTAGCGGTTTGAGTGCAGGACGTACCGCAGCAAACACATTCAAAGGTTTGGTGGCATTATTAAGTTTTTTACCAACATTATTTAGTGCGGTTTTTACTGATGGAGTTTGAGGTAATGCACGTGCTTGTGACTGTGATTGTGTTGGTACTGGTGGTAATTTACCGCGAACACCCGGAATTTGTGGTGGTGCATAACGCATTGGTAAAGGCGCCTGATATACAGGAATATAGATACGTTCAACTACAGTTGTAGAACGACCATTAGTAGGAGCAATATTATTTGCCGCCATTGGAGGAGGCAGTTGTCCACTGGGAGTACCAGCCATTGCAATTGGTTGAGGATTTGCAACAGCCATATATGCAGATTTTGCAGACTGATTTGAAAGTTTAATATCTTGCCGGTCTATTGCAGCTAAGGCGCCGAGCATGTAATTTACTAAATCAGTTTGCACGTCCGCAACTTGATCGACTTCTGTAGTTGCCGTTTCATTTGGCGCCATTAACGAATGTTGGAACGAACGCGACACTAAACGATTTAACAAACCAGAATTACTTATACAAACCATCGCCACAGCTGCTACACCAACAGTTGCAGCTAAGGAAAATACTTTATTCAACCAGCCTCGAGGTTTGCGATGTTTAATAACAGTTTTAGGAACAGCGTTTTTCGTCTGTTTTTCTTTCCGAACTTTACTCAACTGCTGATTACTAACAGTCACCTGCTCAGTTCGGGGAATAACGACAGGCGGCACCTTGATTGTTTGCAGACGAACATACTCTGGTTCAATGGTATGTACAGGGATACCACTTTTTTTGTCAAGAATATGGTCAATATCAGCAAAAAGTTCATCCATTAAACCATCAGCATAATTGTCGATAGACCAGGGTTCGCTAACGATTAAATCTTCAGATGGTTCTTCTAGAAGAATATGGGTACTGGCTTCGGTAGACATAACGACTTTCAGTTATAGAATTTTAGGGCGGTTAGGATTATGACCCTCACCGCATTTAATGGGTACTTTTAAGCAATGGGAGTGGGTCGGGCGCCCAGAGCTAGTGAGGGAATTTAACGCGGGTGAAATTGAATTTGTAACTAATTCAACAACTTCTATTTCTTACTCAGAAAAAATACTGAGGAAATAGTTTGTTTTCATCTGGGACTAAGTGATAATAACTAGTAAAAAAATGTGTCATATATCGCATCAGTCCCTTAGATGTATATCCTACTACTATACTCGCGCTTCATAATGCTTTTTTTAAGCTAATGCCGGAAATTCTTTCCCTGACTGGTTTTGATGAATTTCTAAAAAGATTAGTAAAGCATTTACATCGGCTGGGTTGACTCCACCGATACGCGCGGCTTGACCGATAGTAAGGGGTTTCACCTTAGATAACTTTTCTCTTGCCTCCTTTGATAAAGTTTCAATCGATGTATAATCTAATTCAGCAGGTAGCTGTTTATTTGCTTGACGAGCAATTTGTTCAATTTGACTTTGCTGACGTGCTAAATACCCTGAGTATTTAATATCTATTTCCGCACCTTCGGTTTCCGCGCGGTCGAGTTCAGTATTACCAAGTTGGTACTTATTCAAATCTATATAATGGAAACCAGGACGCCGGATTAAATCAGCAAGAGTAATAGAACCTTTAATAGCTTGCCCGGTAGCATTTGCAATTTGTTTACCTACTTCGTCATGCTCTTTAACTCTGGTTGCATACAACCGTTCTTTTTCAGCAGTAATATTAGCTTGCTTACGGGTGTACATTTCCCAGCGACGCTCATCAATTAAACCAATTTCTCGTCCCAAAGGTGTTAAACGCTGGTCGGCATTATCAGAACGTAGAACAAGTCGATACTCTGAGCGACTAGTTAACATTCGGTAGGGTTCGCGTAAATCTTTAGTACACAAATCATCAACCAACGTGCCTAAATAACTTTGTTCACGAGGAAATACAATCATTGATTGACCACGTACAAATCGAGCGGCATTAACTCCCGCCACAATTCCTTGGGCAGCAGCTTCTTCGTAACCAGTTGTACCATTTACTTGTCCCGCACAAAACAAACCTTCAACTTTCTTAGTCATCAATGTCGGAAAACACTGGGTTGCGGGCAAATAATCATACTCTACCGCATAAGCGGGACGCAGCATTACACATTTTTCGAGTCCCGGTAAAGTTCGCAGCATTTGTAGCTGTAGATTTTCGGGTAGTCCAGTTGAAAAACCTTGAATATAAAGTTCTGGAATATCGCGTCCTTCGGGTTCGATAAAGATTTGATGACTATCTTTATCAGCAAATCGCACAATTTTATCTTCGATAGAAGGACAATAACGTGGCCCCTTTGCTTCTACCCAACCACCGTACACAGGTGACAAATGTAAATTTTCATTAATTAATTTATGTGTTTCTTTTGTAGTGCGCGTCATATGGCAAGGAAGTTGTTCGCGCTCAACCCATACTTCTGGGTCAAAACTAAACCAGCGCACATTAGTATCACCTGGTTGCAAAATCATTTTGCTGTAATCTACCGACCGCTTATCAACACGTGCAGGTGTACCAGTTTTGAGGCGCCCAGTTTCAAAGCCAAGTCTATTAAGGGTTTCTGTTAAACCTTCCGCAGCAAATTCTCCCGCACGTCCAGCGGGCATTGACTTATTACCAACCCAAATTTTGCCACCCAAAAAAGTGCCAGTTGTGAGAATTACCGCTTTACATTCAAAAGCGACACCAAAATAAGTTTGAACACCAATGACTTCATCATTTTTACCCAGCACCAAATCTGTCACCATACTTTCGCGAACCATCAAATTCTCTTGGTTCTCGACAATAGTCTTCATAATTGCCGCATACTCGCGCTTATCAGTTTGCGCGCGTAAAGCCCAAACCGCAGGACCACGCGAAGAATTAAGAATACGTTTTTGTAAATAAGTACGGTCAGCCATCTTGCCAATTTCCCCACCAAGTGCATCAACTTCATGTGTCAATTGAGACTTTGCAGGGCCACCAACTGCTGGGTTACAAGGTTGCCAACCAATTTTATCTAAATTAAGTGTCAACAGCAGAGTGCGACATCCAAGACGTGCTGTCGCAAGTGCAGCTTCACAACCGGAGTGACCTGCACCAACGACGACCACATCGAAAGCGTCTTGGAATTCTACTTTTTCGTGCATGGTCATAAACTTTCAGTAAGCATGTTTAGATACTGTTAATTTTAACCGAAATAAACCCTACTTTGTAATTCAGATTGCCTTTAGGGTAGGTTAAATTAATTACAATGCCTGTAACTACATAGAACTATTTTATTAATCGCCGATTAAAATCAAGATTTACTCATGAATAAGCTAAAATTTATCTAAACTTTACAATCAAAGTATTAAATAAAACCATCCACACACAAGCATGAAAATTCTTCAATTAACCTACTACGACAAAAAAATAAACTGGCGCCTTTCCCCAATGCACTTTTCCAACCTCAATCTTCTGGTTGGCATATCAGGAGTTGGTAAAACACAAATACTCAAATCAATAATGAACTTGCGCTCAATAGCCAGAGGTCGCTCATTAAATGGTGTTACCTGGGATGTAAATTTCTCTATTAAGAATAACATTTATCAGTGGAAGGGAGAATTTGAGTATGAACATAGTAATACGTTGGTAGCAGTAATCACTAATGAAGAAGAGGTAGAAAGCAGAAAATTTATAATTTCTAACGAGTATTTGTCTGTAAATGGTGAAGTAATAATAGAAATAAATACGACCAAGATTCAATTTAAAGGAAATAAGCTTCCAAAATTATCTCGATTTACAAGCGCGATTAATATATTAGGTGAAGAGGATGATATTTACCCTGTAAAAGAAGGGTTTAATCAGCTTGTGTACAGTGACCAGTTTAAGTCTGATTATCATTCATTGAATATAATGCTTCACTCAGTAAATAAAACGATTGACCCTAAAAGCTTTGCTGTTGTCGCTTTTTAATACTCATGCTCAATTTCACGAAGAATATTTAAAAGAGCTATTTAGGGCAAAAAATATTAATTATTCCAAAAATAATCCTGGTGATGTAATAAAATTTTATTATTTAGAGCAATTATTATATCGAATCCATGACAATCAATATCATCTGCTAACATTTCAAGATTTTGTAAAATTTTGCCATCTCATTAAATCTAAATTAATTACTTAACTAACTGATTAATATGTTAAATAGATTTCTCAAAAAAAGTATTTATATTTGTTTGGTGATATTCACTAGCTTAACTTTAGTCGCTAGTAATGGTAATGTAAATCATGTTACAGGCGCCAACGACCTAAAAACCAACGAAGATTGTTTAATTGAACGTGCCTTAAAAAACCCAACTTCAAACCGTCCATGTATCACTAATCCAATACCATCAATTACTCCAACACCTACTCCTAACTTAGCATTACCACAAAAAGAACGTTTTTTAGCTTTTATTACAACTCAATTACCATTAATACCCAATCCGAATACGTTTGAGTATATTATGCTACGTCAATATGGGGCGCCTTTTGTTAATCTAAATTCAGCTATAAAACTACCACCAAAA
The DNA here is from genome assembly GCA_019359675.1 of Calothrix sp. FI2-JRJ7. Classification (GTDB taxonomy): domain Bacteria; phylum Cyanobacteriota; class Cyanobacteriia; order Cyanobacteriales; family Nostocaceae; genus Dulcicalothrix. The sequence goes on along the minus strand of JAHHGX010000078.1, from coordinate 83,795 downwards.
GTATTTTTTCCCAACCCTGAAGAAACAAGAACTTACCAAGCAACCTTAGTAATGAGCAAAGTCAACAGTGGCAATAACTGCTTTTTACAAAAAGCTGCTGCTGATGCATTCAATATCGCTGACAAACAAATCAATATTCCCTTAAAATCTGGATATGGTGCTGGTGACTGTACACGGACATACGAAACAAATCTGAGATTTTGGAAAAAATACGCCAACAATAATACTTTAGAACGAGTCAAGCAAGGTCGAGAGACAGCTATATTAAATGTAGTGGCGCCACCCGGAACATCACAGCACTTATGGGGTTTAGCAATAGATTTAAGAGTTTCCACAGCAGCGCAAAGAACAGCTTTAAACCAAAATGGGTGGTTCCAAACTGTAGAAACAGATTTACCTCACTGGACTTATTTAGGTGTACCAGAAGAAAAATTACCAGATTTTGGCTTCAACAAAAAAATCGTCAGAGGAATTACCTACTGGTTAACACCACTATAATTCTAAGAAATCGGGTTTCTACCCAAAATAGTTATTTTCATTAAAGATATAGTTAAAGAAACCCGGTTTCTAATTTGTATGTTACAAACTTGGGAACAATAAACACGTGAGTTTATTGCCATGAGTTGTTTGGGTAGCTTGTTTAGCTGGCGCCGCAAAAACACAAATACTAGTACTAATGAAATTTGAAGATACTACTGTGGTAAGCGTTAATACAGCGATGGTAAGGTAACGTTGTAACATATTAAGTATATATATACCTTTAATTGAGTGATTTCTTAGACTTGATGTTTGTCGCTCTTAAGCGAAACCCCTGCTCTAGCTAAATATATGACTCAAGTGCGATGTCCCGATGAACGCACGCGAGCGATAATTATTACAATAAATGTGACATCTCAACCCTGGAGTTCTAACAGTGGGCTTATTCGATGATTTGAGTCGGTTTTTGGAAAGCCGTTTAGAAGAGTTCTTAAAAAACAACCCCCATTTGGAGCTAGAAGCACTGTTAGACCAGTTGCGTCAACAAGAGGGAGACACATTAAAACTAATAGCGGACTTGCAATTGCAAGAGAAGCGCTCCCAAGATGAAATTCTTGCCACAGCAACCGAAATTCAAAAATGGCATGAGCGAGTACAAAAAGCCAAAAATGCTAACCGCGAAGACCTAGCATCCGCAGCACAAGAACGAGAAGCAGCGCTACTGCGTCAAGGAAACCAGCAGTGGGCAAAAATGCAAGGCATTAAAGATCGCATCAAGCAATCAAAAGAACTTTATCAAAAAATTCAAGTTCGGTGCCAAGAAGTCCAAACAAAAGCAACCCAAGCACAAGCAACACGTGCGAAAGCTCAAACGCAAACCAAAACCCAACAGCGCATGGAAAGTGACGGTTGGTGGAAGTCAACCAATAGCTCAAATAGCTTTGACGACCTAGAAGAACAATTTCTTCGTCTGGAAACCGATGACGAACTCCAAAGAATGAAACGACAAATGGGGAAATAAGAATTATAGGTAGGGTGCGTGACGCCATAACAATCGTGAAATAAAACCAATGAACTAGTAGCGTCACGCACCTTACGAGTTAGCAGTTAATTAAGGCATTATTGGCGCCTTCATTAGATTTGTGTTGCTAATTTTCCTAGAGGATATATTCCGATTCAATTTATCCTCTAGGAATTTTCCATGCGGTTCATGTAGCTCACGGTCTGATTGCCTGTGCAATAAGTTTTTTTGTAGGTCAGGCCAGACACCGTGAGCCAACATATTTGAGAATAAGGGTTAGAGATAGCGCTTCCGTATCTTATTTGAGTTTTATAACAGAGCAAATCAATATTTAAAGTATGTCACGAAGTTCGAGAAATAAGGATTCTGAGTTAAACTCGCTATTAATATCTTTTTCATTTTTTGCTCAAAAGCTTTGTAAGTCTTATTACTTAGCTTTTATAGCATTACTTGTAATATAATTAACAGTTAACTAAGTACCAAAACATGTAAATTTACAACGGATGCATTATCCGTTACATCCGTTGTATCCGTTGCGTTCTTATTCATCCGAAGCAGGCAAACTATGCTCAACAGGTTGCGGCGCCTCAAAAACAACCGCTTGACTACTTTGTTCAACTGCTTGTGTGGGTATAATATCGCGGATTACGTTTGGAGTCGAGCTAAAATAAGAACCCATTAATTTATTGTAATTGGAAGCAACCGCAAGGAAGGCGCCACCCAGTATATATATAGGTAAAGGCAAAGTAAAATCTTTTGCCCAGTCAAATAATTCCGCTAAAGCGAACAGTAGAAAGAAACAAGCAAACCAAACTGCCATATCTATACCCCAAAGCTGCAAGTAATTATATATAATAATTCAACTTCAGCAATAGTGTATTAGTACCATCAAAATGAAAGTGGTAGATGCAATGGTTTGTTACGTACTTTTACTTTTGCAATATAGCTGCTCGCAACCGCATTAATTGTGCATACCAGTCTTTGAAATATGGATGCTGCTGAATTTTGGCAAATGCTTCAGGTGAAAGTGTTTTTACAAAATCGTTATGAACTAAGATTGCCCGATTTAGCTTTTTGATATCAATGTAATTGCAGGTTGATACTTGCAGAGACTGACAATCTGGCAGTAAATCTGATAGTGCAGCTTTGAGTTTATCTACTGCATCCTCTTTTGCACCTAATTCGACCAACGTTGTCTTAAATTTAACTTGTGCTACACCTGCTTCTGGTTTCCTAGCAATGAGGTCAATAATGACATCATTTTCGGTTGAAACCTCTTCACCCGTGTTAGCAATCTTACCAAATTCTTGCTTTAAAGCTTCGGTTGCTACGAATAGTGAACCACTATTCAAATTGATGCTAACATTTGGCGCGTCTGGTAGAAACAGTTCTACGCCAGGATTATAGTTCAAAAAGCTGGATGATTCATCACTACTGCCTGTTATATTTGCACTTCCAGCATATGCACTTTTAGGCATTATTAGCAGTGCAGTGCAAACAATTAATACAGTATTCAAACTAGTGGAAACACGTTGTCTTTTCATCTTTATTGTTGTTTTGTTTGTAAGATAAGTAAGCTTTAAAACTGAAATGCAGAGCCTGCGACAATTGTCAAGCCAGAACCTTCATTCAAATTATCGGTGACATCTGTGAAAATGGCATTAATTACCAGAGGAATTTTTCTGATTGGTACTACTGAGGCGCCAACGTTTAAGCGGTTGCCAGTCCAACTGCTTACTAAAGAAATTTCGGGTGTGACTTGTAAACCAACACTTCCGAATAAGTTAGGGGTGTTTTCCCTATTTAGAATTGCACCCTTAGAACGAAAGGCGCCGCTGCCTACACCAACAGAAACAGTCAAAGGTAGTTGATTTGATATAAGTGGAAACGCTTGGGTAACGACTCCGTAAACTGTCGCATTAGCAGCAACAGTATCTCCCCAGCGAATTGGGTTAGACCATCCAAATGCAGCAGCTGTGCCTCTTCCAAAATATTTATGTAATTTAAAGCCTATTGCGCCACTGTCGCCAAAGTCAAAATCATTAAAATTACCACCACCAACGCTGGTGATATTAAAGTTAAATTCAACACCTAGTGATTTAATGGCATCACCTTCACCAAAACCAAACGATAGCGAACCATCGACTCTATCGCGGTCTCCATCAAACGGAAATCTCACCCCACCACCAATATAAGCTTGTCTGGAACTGGCGCCGTAACCTGTTGGAGTACCAGCACTCGAAGCAGGAGCAACCCTGCGACTCGTTCTAGTTTCAATGACAATAGGTTCTATTAGCAGGTCTTGACGTGATTTATTAAGTTCTCCAAAAGTATCCCCAACAGTTCCCGAAGAATCTGTTTGAGCTAGCTGTTGCTGAGAAAATGGCTTCAGAGCATTTAGTAACTTTGAATAGCGTTTCGAGTCTTCTTTGTTAGAAACTTTATTGAAATCTCGATTAAATTCAGATAACGATATAGGTTGCTTAACAATGAGTTCTTTTCGTTTGTCAGCGTTTCTACTGCGTGGATGAGCGCGCAACTTCTCAAGAAGTTGATTTTGCGATAAAGTTACTTCAGTTTTATCAAGAGTTGCTACTTCTGGTTTTTCCTCCACGATAAAACCGTAGCTAGCAGTCGAACTCAGTAAAACAGCTGAAAATAATCCAGGTGCTATTAGTCTACTGATATTACGTATGAAACTTCTATACTTAAGCGAAACCACGGTTGTATTTATTTTTTTATTCCGATTCATTTAAGGAACTCCTCACACCATTCAAAGTGGTATGTGTCTTTAATTACATGGATATGTACATAGAATTCCCAGAAATCATGCAAAACTAACACAAAACTAATAATTATTTTCTTCATAAATTCATTGTTTAAAGGGAAATAAAACAAAAATAGCAGTTTGTACGTAATAGTACAAACTGCTATTTTTGTAAATGGCGGTTCGGGATGCCCACTCCACAAGATTAAGTTTTTAAGGCAGCTTATTTAGCCAGGGACTTACACAAACGTTCAACTTTTCACCCAATTTAAGTATTTGTCGATATTGGGCTGAATCTTGGTGGTTTGCTATGCTTGCTTTTACTTTGGGTAGTACATGGGTTTGCAGGTAGTGGAAGTAAAGTTCCTGCGCTTTGTCTAGAGATATACCGATATTAAGTTGATGTGCAGCGCAAACTAAACGCTCGAACTGTTGAATATCTGTTTCTAAGTTGCCGTAGGCATCATGTAATAGCTGCCAAAGGTTTCTGAGAATAACTTGTTCTAGCAAAACTTTCCCTTCAGGGATATTTAGTCTACACCGTAGGTGTTTAGCTTCGGTGACTGCTGCTTCTAGCTCTACGAGATGGTTTGTAATATTCGCGCGTTCTAAAATGTCTTGTTCTAATGCGCGTAATATTGTCATGCAGCGATGCCCTAAAGCAATATCTGCCGCTACTTGCAATTCTTGCGGCGCCGGCAAACCATCGCGATGGAATGCCATTAAAATACCGTAATTATCCCGATACGTTTGTGTGTAAAGTTGGTCTAGTCGGCTTAATGTTTCTTGGCTTAATAACCGCATAATTCGGTGCCGTTCTTCAGCAAAGAGATTTTGTAAATTATATGCACCATCGCCGAATAACTGCGTCATTACCAAAATGGTATTTGCGGCTGAGGCAGATTGTAGACCATTAAACAACTTTTCTTTCAAGTTGCTGTGAGCGCGTCTTCCCTCAAATGGTTGGATGCAACAGTGAAAATCCCATCCACCCAGATGCAAAACGGCAAACTCTAAATGCTCGCTTTCCCAGGTAATTTCTGATACTAGATTCAAATGTCCAACAGCCAAAGTCATGGCGCCCATACGTTGCAACTCTAAGTCTTGTTCGGAGACTGTATAGCAATATATGTGTTTTTGGTAATTGGATTTTTGATACTGTGACTGCTTGTTAAACAGTGAGCTAATAGCGTATTGGGCAGCAACTTGTCTAAAGTTAACTTGTGCTGTAACTACAAGCTGTCGATAAACTTCGGCGCCATGTCCAAATAATTCTATATTGCTAGGCGCCCCATTTAAACGCTTGACAAATTTATGTTCAAGCTGTACTCCAGCGACATCACCAGCAAGTTCTAACGCACGAGCAGCATAGCGAAGAATTTGTGTACCTTCAGGACGCGAAAGTTCTTCAAAGAACCAACCACAACTTGTAAACATCAATAAAGAATGACGCTGCATTTCCAATAAACGCAGTGCATCAATTTGTTCCTCTTTTGTCAACTTGTGGTTTTGGTGACGGGACAAAAAACGATTAATATTTTCTTGACTACGGTCGCCAATAACTGCAACGTACTCATCACGTGCTAACCAAGGGTCAGTAAATAATTTCCGGCCATAATCTTCGTAAACTTTTATTAACTCATCGCGTAACCAATTTAAAGCATCGCGTAATGGGCGCCGCCATTTTAAATGCCATCCAGGGGCGCCACCACAACCACAATCTTCTTGCCACCTATCAACACCGTGAGCGCAACTCCAAGCGGTAATAGGTTTTAACTCAACTTCCCAAGTTGGCTGACTTAAACTTAGGTAATGAGCAAAGTTTGTCACCGTCCAACCACGGTGAGGAAATTCCCCAATAAAAGCAAACGCGAGTGTCTTCTCAGTTCCACCTTTATGATGTCCAAAGGTTTCACCATCAGTTGCCACCGAAATTAATTGTGAAGAACGATGATCCCCGCGTACTGCTGCACCAATGCGTCCAGCAAAATGACTTGAATTATAAACAACATCACTAAATCCCATATCACGAGAAATCGGGCCATCATAGAAAAAGATATCTATAAAGTCCTGTTTCCTTTCCCCCTTTAAATAACACCGATATGGACGTGTGGGATCAATCTGACTTCCACCGACTTCTTGCCATTCTGTGTTTGGGTTATCGTGAGTTGGAATTAAACGACAGCGTTGTGCTTGTGATGGCGCCAGAACTATAAATTTGATCCCCTCTGCAATCAAAGCTTCTATTGTTGGATAATCTACAGCAGCTTCAGCCAGCCACATTCCTTCGGGATCACGTCCAAATCTGGCTTTGAAGTCTGCTTTACCCCATCGAATCTGCGTATACTTATCACGCTCGTTTGCCAATGGCATGATGATGTGATTGTAAACCTGTGCTATGGCGTTGCCATGACCATTAAGCCGCACACTCGATTTCTTGTCAGCTTCTAAAATGCGCTGATAGACTTCAACATCGTGCTTTTCTAACCACGACATCAAAGTGGCGCCGATATTAAAACTCAAATACTCATAATTATTAATGATCCCCACGACTTCGCCCCGGTCGTTAAGCACTCTAGCAAAGGCATTCGGGCGATAACACTCGTGATGAATCCGCTCATTCCAGTCATGAAAAGGCGCGGCGCCGCTTTGACGCTCAATCGCATCCAAATAAGGGTTTTCGCGTGGTGGTTGGTAAAAATGCCCGTGTACTGCAACATAAACACCCATAGCAGTAGATAATGGGTTTACATCAGTCGAATGCGGCATCGAAATTGAGCCAGAGCTAGCTGGCAGTTCAGCAGCAGAAGTCATGCAATATTATTCCAGTGTTTTGATAAACTTGCGCTTTTGTACTAGACAGTCGATATAAAATTCTCTACAGTTGCGTTCCCACAGAATCAGTACATGTAACAACTATTCAACGTTAAATCCTTATTGTTCTATAGTATTTCTACTTTTGTGGGTAATCTACATCACCTTGGAGAGGGATTTTTGAAGGCGCCAATATATCATGGGAATTTGAAAAGCCTTCAACTAAAGATATTTTCCTGTATTTTCTAAGAATTTTAATAGTCTCTTAATTTATTAAACAGCATAACTGAGATATAATTTTCGCATTTTATTTAAATTTTTGCTAAAAATGATTATGAATGCGAATTAAAACATAATTAAACTTTACAAAAGAAAACAAAAAGAAAAAACAGTAAAAATTCGGAGCCATTTACCCACATGCAAAAGACTATGCTAGAGGCTTAGTGTAGTCTCTACACCATTAACCATCAACCAAGGTGAAAAATGTCAGTCAAAAATAAAATATTTTTAGTGTTGTTACTATTTATCCCTGTTTCTCTAGCTGCACATTATCTAGAGTGGGGAGAGTTGGCGGTTTTTGTTACAGCTGGGTTGGCCATATTGCCTTTGGCTGCTTGGATGGGTGTAGCTACAGAAGAAATTGCCGTTGTTGTTGGTCCTGTGCTTGGTGGGTTATTAAATGCCACCTTCGGTAATGCTACAGAACTAATTATCGCCCTAGTGGCACTCAATGCTGGTTTAATCGATATAGTTAAAGCCAGCATTACAGGGTCAATCATTGGTAACTTGTTGCTGGTTATGGGTTTAGCGATGTTACTGGGTGGGTTACGCTATAAAGAGCAAAAATTTCAGCCAATTGTTGCGCGTGTAAATGCAGCCTCAATGAACCTAGCTGTAATCGCGATATTATTGCCAACAGCTATGAACTATACATCGCAAGGAATTAGCGAGCAAACACTACAAAATTTCTCATTTGCCGTAGCAATAGTATTGATAGTTGTATATGTATTAACTCTATTATTTTCAATGAAAACTCACTCATATTTATATGAACTAGGTATCGCCGAAGCCGAAACCGAAACCGATGCATTAGAAGCTACGCACGGAAAGCCGAATATGTGGCTCTGGACGGGTGTACTACTAGTTTGTACTTTGTTCGTAGCAGTTGAGTCAGAACTTTTAGTTGATTCTTTAGAAGTTGCCACATCACAACTTGGCTTAACTGCATTATTTACTGGGGTAATATTAGTACCTATCGTTGGTAACGCTGCTGAACACGCAACAGCCGTTACGGTAGCCATGAAAGATAAAATGGACTTATCGCTATCGGTAGCAGTTGGTTCGAGTATGCAAATTGCTCTTTTCGTGGCGCCTGTACTAGTTATCGCAGGTAAGTTCCTCGGCCAACCAATGGACTTAGATTTTAATCCATTTGAACTAGTAGCCGTAACCGTATCAGTACTAATCGCGAATACAATCAGTTCCGATGGTAGATCAAACTGGTTAGAAGGTACTTTACTACTAGCAGCATACACAGTCCTAGGATTCGCCTTCTTTTTCCATCCAGTACCAGCAATTAGCTAGTACTCCATGTCAAAAGTTTTGTGGTGTAGGGTGGGCAGTGCCCACCTTACAACGAACCAAAACTTTTGACATACACCACTAGCAAGCGTTGCCAAGTTTTAATTGGTGAACTGAAGCGTCAAGAAAGTCTGGTTCAATAAAGTAAATTGTATGGAGTATATTTTGGCGCCACAAAACCACGGCACCTGATTCCCTTGAAAATGCCTCTTTTGATAGATTTTCCGTAAACAGTTCGCCCTGTGCGTGTATATATAAAGTACTAACTCCTCAATTTTGAAGCTTATGTACGGACAACCAAGTAACTCTAATAATACTCCTATATTTGAAGGCTTTTTCCTGCAAATGGTCATGGCTGGGCAGCAAGATAAATGCCAGGAAATTATTACCCAAGCACTTGGTTCAGATTGGGAAGTTAAGCTAATTGGTGATAATGGTACTGAGTTTGAAATTACAAAGAGTGATGCAAACACTTTATCCACCAAAGAAGCTTGGGACAAAGCTTATAATTTGCGCTCTCAACCAGGAGTTGTGTACGCAGAACCCTTGTTTGCCGTTCCTGTAGCTATGCCTATAGACCCCACACAAAATTTCAATCAAGATATTGATTTACCTACAGGACGGCGCCTTACAGGATTTGAGAACCCAAACCAACAAAATATAAACGATGAAAGCAGCGATGTTGATTGGCCTTTAAAGCAACTTCGCGTCTTTGAAACATGGCAACGCTTTTTCCCTGACCCCAATAAATTGCCAGGAGACGGAATTCTTATTGGGCATCCCGACACAGGTTATACACCGCATCCAGAAATTATCTCAAATCTACTTCTAAATAAAGCCTTCGACTTTCTCAAACAAGACAAAGACCCACAAGACGAGCTTGAAACATCTTCAAATGAAATAATCAACAATCCTGGTCACGGTACATCAACCGCTGGCGTTATTATTAGTACTAAAGCTCAACAAGCAAATTACCCAACCGCTAAAGGCATTACGGGTGTGGCGCCTGGTGCTAAATTAGTTCCTTTACGAGTCTCTTTATCAGTTGTCCTAATCAGCATTGTCAATATTTCCAAAGCAATTGAATACGCAGCAGATAACGGTATTCACGTAATTTCAATTAGTTTAGGCACAGCTTTTCCTAGTCAGCGTTTGCGAAGTGCAATAATTTATGCTCAAAAGCGAGGTGTAATTATTGTTGCCGCATCTGGAACAGCAGTTCCCTTTGTAGTTTGGCCAGCTGCTTACGAAGAAGTAATTGCAGTTACAGGTTGTGATGTAAAACGCGAAGTATGGGTAGGTTCATCGCGCGGAAGACAAGTAGATGTAACGGCGCCAGGTGCTGGTGTTTGGTATGCAAAAACCAACAAGACCGCTACCGGGTTGGAATATGACATTAACCAAGGTAATGGTACTTCTTTTTCTGCTCCATTTATAGCGGGTGTAGCAGCATTATGGCTTTCGTATCATGGACGCGACCAACTTATTCAGCGATACGGCGCCGAAAAAATACCCTTCATATTTAATCAAATATTGCGCGATAGCTGTGAAAAATTTCCAACCTGGAAACCCAATAAATTTGGTGAAGGACTTGTAAATGCCGAAAAAGTACTAGACTTCCCATTACCAGACAATCAAAATCAATCACTCATGGCGCCAGCCTTCGCACTACAACAACACTCACCAATAGATAACGGCATAAATACATTTAACCATCTATTCGAGCAACAGCTAGTAAATAACCAGCCAGAAGAAGATTCTCTTGAAACACCCGATAACACAATGCTGAAATTACCTTTAGCTCAATTATTACAAACAACACCAAGCGAACTACCCAAACGATTAAAAGAAGTAGGCAAAGAACTAGCATTTCACTTCGCCGCAGACCCACAACTTTACAACCAACTTACTCAAACCATGCAAACACCAAAACCAGGTGTAGCAAGCTTCAAAACACAACAAGACCCATCTAATAACTTAAATAACCTACGCGCACGTCTACTTAACATCGGCACATCCGAAGTCCTAAAAAACAAAATAAATTAAAATCTTAATGCCATAACTATACCTATGTCATGAGTCGTGAACTTAAACGTAAACGTAAACGTAGTTTTCCTTTATGGTAGTTTTCCTTTATGGTAGTTTTCCCGTTATCCGTAAACGTAAACGTAGTTTTCCTTTATGGTAGTTTTCCTTTATGGTAGGATATCCGCTTATGGTAGGGTAGCATCTTTAGTATTTCCATGTTTTTAAAGTAAAATTGACACTGTTTTCAGTAGAGTTGGAAAACTGGCGATTTCCCGCAGAGATTTTTACAAATGATTTATAGTTAAATATATTTAAACTTAAATATTTTGGTTAAAGTTTTAAATATACTTATGGTGAGGCGCCTAATATTGTCGGGGTTTTGTTGGGTTGCGCGGAAGGCGCTCCACCCAACCTACGAATTTGATACTTAGGTACTGTAGGTTATTGTAAAGCAATATAGGGCGCCTAAAATTACGTAGGGTAGTAGTTGGGTGAAGTTCCGAATGTTGAGGAATCTTAAGTATTGAGTAAGCGCGCGCGAGTAAAGGCACTATCTCTGCTAAAATATCTTGGTTGTTTAAGAAGTGCGAAGCATCCGTCTTTGAGCCAGTCAACAGACCTTATTAATAATATCGATACGCTAGCGCAAGAGTTAGCGACTATTCAGCAGACAGGTTCTAAACGAATTGCACTGCTGGGTTCGCGTCACGTCCCCATTACGCATCAGAGTCTGATAGAGATGATGACTTATGCCTTGGTTTTATCAGGCAACCGCATTATCACTTCGGGTGCAACCGGCACCAATTCTGCCGCCATTAAGGGAGCAATGCGTGCTGACCCCAATTTTTTGACGGTAATTTTACCACAAAGTCTAAACCGTCAGCCGATAGAATCGCGCCAACAACTTGAACAGGTAATGCATCTTGTGGAAAATCCAACTAATGATAGTTTGGCCTTGGCAGAAGCTAGCTATCTGTGCAATAAGGAGATAGTCTCCCGTTGCCAGCAGCTTATCTGTTTTGCGTTTCACGATAGCCGCACCCTGTTACAAACATGTAGAGAAGCTGAAGAACAGAGGAAGGTGGTAACTTTATTTTACTTTGATTAACTTTACTGAAAGTCGGCAGTCATTAAGTCAACAGTCAAGAGTTAGTAGTATTGATTCTAGATTATAGACTTTAGACTGAGGGCTTTGGATTCACTCGTCCATGCATCACAAATTACAATTAACATTTACAGTTAGCCGTGTCAGCCATTTTTTTATACTCGATTTTTGCTAGCTTTTTGCTGATTTACGCTCCATTTCTAGTAGTCAGCTATGGTCGTTTTAGCGTAGGTTACGATATGGCTGCTCCTCGCGCAATGTTTGATAAATTACCGCCTTACGCACAACGAGCAACTTGGGCACACCAAAATTCGTTTGAAACGTTTATGGTGTTTACCGCAGCAGCTTTAATGGCTTATGTAACTGGTGTTAATTCACAGACTTCAGCAGTCGCAGCAATTACCTTTGTCATCGCGCGATTGCTGTACTCTATTTTCTATATTCTGAATATACCCATTTTACGCTCCTTAATGTTTGCTGTGGGTGGACTCTGTTCGTTAACTTTGTTTGTTCAGAGTCTTATCCAAGTTAAAGGTTAGTAAATTAGAGTTAGGGGCATTCGCATCCCTAGCTCAAATACCTTTACAACTTTAACCCAAGCATACCTATTTCTCACACCAAAACTGTTATGGCTTCAACGTATTCATTTGATATTGTCAGCGATTTTGACCGACAAGAGTTAGTCAATGCTGTAGACCAAGTTGTGCGAGATGTTAAAAGTCGCTACGACCTCAAAGACACTAACACGACTGTTGAATTAGGTGACGAAAATATCACTATCAATACCGACAGCGAATTTACTCTAGATACGGTACAAGGTATCCTGCGCGAAAAAGCTGCAAAGCGTAATCTATCACAGAAAATCTTTGAGTTTGGCAAAATTGAATCAGCTTCAGGCAATCGCGTTCGTCACGAAGTAACCCTTAAAAAAGGTATAAGTCAAGAAATAGCAAAGCAAATATCTAAGTTAATTCGTGACGAGTTTAAAAAGGTACAAGCATCAATTCAAGGTGATGCTGTTCGCGTCAGCGCTAAAAATAAAGATGATTTACAAGCTGTCATAACTCGACTGAAGCAAGAAGACTACCCAGTTGCTTTACAATTTACTAATTACAGGTAAATTTACTGTTCGGGCATAGCTACTTTATCAGCCGTCATCTTAAACTCGTTGGTGACGAAAAAAGTAGCAGTTTCTGCCTCATACGGTTGTCCTGCTCGCACAATTTTGACTTTACCCGTCAAAACGACTTTTTGCTCCAATTTATAGTATTCTGCTTTTTCAGCTGTCGCAGTAATTTTTTGAGGCTCGTATTTAAACTCTACATCCCCAGACCAAGTAATCACATCATTGTTCCCTGGTACTGCTGGCTGTGACAATAAATTGGTATTACTCGTCGACGCCCCACTTACTGGAGTTACAACTGTACCATTAGTCGGCGCCACATAATCTGGCGCCTGAGCATAAACACTGTTAATAGTCGCATTAAGTAAAACCGCATAAATCAAAACTCCCGGCAGTAAAAACGATAAATGCAAACGCCTTGCCTGGGCAAAGTTGGACAATAAGCTGTATTTTTCAAACATTTTAGCTAGCTTCTAGTTACAAACTTAAAATAGAACTGCCACATCTTGGCACGACATCCAGTTAAATGACCACTCGATTCCCTAACCCCCAATAACTTAGGGTAAAAATTGCCCCCCGAATTCGCGTTCTTGTTGGGGGGATTAAGTATCAAATATACATTCTCTAAAGATGAGATATTAAAAACAAAATATACGTCAAGTTTGTATTAATAATAATTTTTCAACACGCATATAATATAAATACATAGTATTTTAAAATACACATAAATTCCGCATTTCTTTGATTTTACCGAATCACAAAGATATGAGAGTTAAAAAACAGTTGTACTTAATAATACATTATAAACAAAATTATTAACCTAATAATTCAGTACAAACACATAAAACAATTTTAAATTAGTTAAAATACTAACGAAAATCACTCTAGTGCAGCATGGCTAAAATAATTATCCAGTTAGAAAAAGCTACAAAGCTTATCAAGTAAGGAATCTTTTTTCTGCCTTCTGCCTCCTATCTTCTGCCTTCTGGCACTAGTATTAACACTAATAGCAGATTTGTAAGCCAAATTGGCATAAAAATCAGTGCGTATTTTTTAATTTAAAGTTGTTTCATAGTAAACTCGATTATGGTACATTAAAGAAATAAATCGGTTTGCATTCAATTTAAAATTATAAAATACTTTATTTTGTGAGAGTAAGTAATATATATTACCAAGTGTCTACCTTTCCCTATTCGTATTTACAGCTAAAAAAAGAATTTCAGTAAATCATGCAGTCTTCATAACTTGGAGAATGCGTTATTTTGTCGGTATTTATTTGTCCACCCTCTAAATTCTTCACATTCATTGCCATGGGTAAATCTACTTTAGATCAAGAATCAATGAATACAGTTAATCTTGGTAGGCAGAAATTTTTTCAACCTCTTGAACATTTATCGTTCTTACAAAAAATTTCGCAAGATTATGTCAGTGGGAAGTTACAGGTATTCAGCATTTCACAACAGTGGTCAATATATTTTGAAGAGGGCAAATTAATTTATGCTTGTCAGTTGAATGAAATGTGGAATCTTTTCTACAAAAAATTACAACAGTTAAGTCCTGATATGAATTTAAACAATCAGGTATGTAATCAACTAAAAACGATATTTGATAGTCATCATGATGATGGTAGTTGTTCGAGCTATTTAGCAATATGTTGGTTACTTGACCAGCAATATATAAATGCGTCCCAAGTTAAGCAATTAATCGAAGAGTTAGCACTCGAAGTTATGGATTCATTTCTTAAACTCCGAGATGGTATATATGAATTTTTGCCCAATAGTTTTTTAGACGATTTACCCAAGTTTACCCATATTGATATTTCTACTATTGCCCGACTTTGCCAGCAACGTGCGCGAAAAATTGGTAATTTCATTCACCCAGTGTATCGCACCAGTAATTATTTGTTCTCAGATTTAAGTGAGCAAGAACTCAATAGTTTCGATAAACCTCAATTACCTCAAAAATCTTCTCGTAAAGAAATTAATCAGTACACCGAAATTACAAAGGCGCCATCCTTACCAGTTAATAACTACATCGATGCACAAGTCAAGGCGCCTGAGCAAAATACTGACAATACAGCTACACTTCGAGATGTACCTGTGAATGAAATTAAGTCGAATGAAACACATAAGCTTTATAAAGTCATGTGCATTGATGACAGTCCAACAATAATAAAAGCAATGCAAGGCTTTTTAGACAAAGAATTATTTCAAGTTGTAGGTGTCACAGACTCACTCAAGGCATTAATGCAAATCCTTCGTGCCAAACCTGATATTATCTTACTCGATATCTCAATGCCAAATTTAGACGGTTATGAACTTTGTTCGTTACTACGTAAACATCCAGAATTTCGCCATACACCCATAGTCATGGTAACTGGTAGAACCGGATTCCTCGACAAAGCACGTGCCAAACTAGTCAAATCATCAGGATATTTAACCAAACCTTTTACCCAAGCAGAATTAATTAAAACAGTATTTCAACAAGTCAGTTGTTTAACTTCGTTTTAAGCTTCATAATTTATTTTATTGAGACAAATAAATGTTAGAGAAAGTTAGCGCCAATAGCAAAGCTAGGGGTTTTTCTGGCTGAGTCAGTCATCGCTGGTTTAACTTATGCAATGGGTATGCAATTGGTAGAACCTTGTTTAGGAAAGTCTGTAGATAGACTTACTAAAGGAAAAATTCAAGTCATCAATAATGTATATCAAGCCGGATTAAATGATTGTTATCTGCAATTATTAGAAAGTTTTAATGTCAAAGCAAATTTAGTAGTGCCAATTATAGTAAATAACAAGCTACTCGGTTTACTTATTACACATCAGTGTTCGCACCCGCGCAACTGGCAGCAGTCAGAAATTGACTTATGCGAGCAGCCCGCGCGTTTGATTAGTTTAGCATTAGAACCTACTGCTCACACTCCCCCTACTCCTCCCACCCCCACCACACCTCCCACTACCTCACCAATTCGTATTGGAGCAAAACAACTCGAAGTTACCAACGATTTATCGAGTGATAATTGTAGTTCGTGACGATGGAAATGGTATCTCTACTGAAAAAGTCAGAAAGCGTGCAGAAGAAATAGGATTTGATCGGACACTACTTGCACAAGCAACCGGCGATGAATTATTACTACTAATATTTGAAGCAGGTTTTAGTACAAGTGATGAAGTTACTGAAACAGCTTTATCAATAAAAGCCGTAATTTGTGATATTGATATGCCTAACTTAGATGGATTTGGATTTTTAGCCAAAGCAAAAGCACAACCCAACTTTAAACACATACCAATTATTCTCTTAACGTCACATACAGCAAACAGATATCGTAATCTTGCATTTAACTTGGCGCTAAAGCATACCTATGTAAACCTTACAATGAGTACGAATTACTTAAAGTGTTAAATGAGTAGGTGTCTGTATAATTAATAACTAAAAATCACATCAATCATTAATTAAAAATCATGACTTTAGTCACATATATTTATTTCAAAAACCCATAGAAAAATTCTACAAAATTAGATATTATTTATAACAATCTTGTGGGGTAGGCTTTAAGAATACCTCGCCCTATTCCAACTACATTGGTGTGTGGTGTGATGAACCTTGATTATAGAATCAGCATAGTTTTAGTACTTGCTTTCTCATTATGTGTAATGATTCCGAAATCGCTACAAGTAATGGCAAGTGACCGTTTTTGTCCAATAACAGAGGAATCAAGCATTAAATCAACTTATTATTCTCAAAATTTCGGTCTCGAAACGCAGTAACAAAAAAGGGTAAAGGAAATCCCTTACCCTTTACCCCTACACAGCTGCTGGAGCTAAACCAAGCGATAATAACAAGCGGTCAGCATCAAAATTTTGAGCCATTAGTTCGCGAATACAATTAACCTTGATAGGTTCGTGGACACGCACTTGCCCAAAAGTTTTATCAACAATTTCCACAGTTGTTAATGTATCTAAATCTACTGACAAAATCGGTATTTCAAGTTCTTCAGCACGATTCAAAATAAAAGCTGGGGGTGGTAGCTGTCCTGTGAGAATTAGACATTGCGTCGAAGTTTCCAGGGCTGCTTGTTGAATTTCTACACGGTCTCCTCCTGTAACAACAGCCATATTATGGCGCTTACGAAAATACTTCACGGCTGAATTAACGTTCATCGCTCCAATCGCTAAACTCTCAACCATCATCAAATCTAAGCGTCCATTTCCACATAGAACTTGTGCGTTTAATTGATTAACCAGTTCTCTAACGCTAACACTGCGTAATAAATTATTCTTAGGTAAAATACCTAACACAGGAATTGAAATCGACTCTAAGTATGGACGAACTGTTTTGTCCACAACTTCAAGTTGAGATGAGGGAATATCATTAATTACAACCCCAATCAAGCGATTTCCAATTCGCTCCTTCGCACTCTTAAGCGACTCCACTATCAGCAACGAACTATAGCGACATACTAATAGTACTTTTGCATCAACAGCTTCAGCGATAGAAAGCAAAGACATATCAAACAAACAGCCTTCATCCAAACTACCTGCTCCTTCGAGCAATACCAAGTCTCGTGCTGGCAACTGAGAATATTGCTCAATAAAGGACTGTTTGTAATTTAATGTATCTTCACCAAGCAAGCGTTTTTGTATAGCTAAATCGTCCAAAGCGAGCAAGGTTGGCACCTTAGAGCTTGCCGATAAATTGAGACTAGAGCCAATAAACTCAACGTCTTCCTCTACCAAACTGCCTTCGGATTCACTCAAACAGGTGCCCAAAGGTTTACCGTAAGCAATGTCAAGCCCTTTTTCAATAAGCTGATGAGACAATCCTAAAACTGTCGTTGATTTACCACTGTAAGCTTCAGTCGAACCTACAAGCAGGTATTTCGGGGATTTTGGCATTCGGCACTCCTAATGTGATTCCGGAACTAACGTTTGAGCGCGGTTAATAAAAGAGGGCAATTACAGCATAAAATGGCGCTATTGGAATTGGATGCGTCTTTTTTTAACAGTATGATCTTTTTTGCCGCAAGATAAAACTGAGCAAATAACTCCAAAACTTAAATCAAAGCCATTTTACTCAGTGATAAGTTGTAAAATATACCAAATCTTCCTTTCTTACGAAGCTTTGGGCGCCTAACCTAATCAAATGCATAAAAACACTTGACAAAAAATACATTTTAAGCATGTAACATGCCAGCATTCAGGTAGGCGCTTATTAATTTTAAGTCCAACCAAACGTAAGCGACTTGTTATTCAATCACAAGTAGAGTGCAGAAACCCGGTTTTTCAAGCACGCGCGCACGATAATCTTCAATTTAAACCCAAAGAAACCGGGTTTCTCGGTTTCTCAATTATTTTCATCGAGACGTAGTAATTTGCGGTAAAAAGCCTGTGAAAAATCGGTTGTGCGGTTACGCTTGTAACTTTCTAGCAATTCAATCAAAAAATTAATGAACTCGAAACTAGCGGTCATCACTTCGTAGTTAAGTTCCGCATTGCCATCAAACTGTATTCGGCAGCGGGTTAAATCTGAAGGTAAGCTTGCGGCATTCCAGGTTGCCACAAAAGGAACACCTGAACCGGACTCAATTTTGCGCTCTCCCTCTAGACTTCCTTTTTGGTATAAGCTAATCGCATAAGGCAAAAAATTACGCTTGCTTCCCTGAACATAAGGCATGTAGACGCTAGCTTGCTGTTGTGTAGCAGCTTGAAGCTTATCAATTGCCATAACTGAATTTTCCTTTGATACTGAGTTAACTAGTTGTGGATAGTGTTAACTTTAGTGTTCCCAAAAACACTTAATTATTCACACAGAAGCTTAATACAGAGATTGGTAATTAAAGCAACTCAAGAAAGAATATGAAAATGTCGGGTACAATAGGGCTGCACTTGCTTTTATGGGAGAGAAAGAACGGTGGCACCATAAATTCACCTATTTGCACGGTGGACTAAGCTTTTGGTAATATCTCTGCTCAGAGATATTTATGAATAGTTTGATGACTGGTGCGGCTGATTCACAAACTTATGAAGCAAGTGTAAAAAAGTACTGGTGGTTGAATCAAGTGACCTATGCCAGCGAATTCCTGGCCCGAGAAAGATTATAAAAGCGAGTTTGACCCGCTGACCTTGTTATCTGAGTTATCAGTAGACGAGGATTCCGTGGAAGAGGCAACTAATACCCTGTCGCTTCCATCCCGATTTCAAAATCGAAGACGCAAAGCCGCTATAGTCCTATCTATAGTCTGGAGTAGCACCATTGCCCTACATTTAATTTCTTGGGGTTCATTGTTCGTGTTGGGATTATCTACCATCGTAGGGCTTCATGCTCTTGTAGTGGTTTTTGCCCGACCAAAACAGTACACAGAAGTTATTGAGGGTGAGCTACCTTTTGTGTCGTTATTAGTAGCAGCAAAAAATGAAGAAGCTGTTATTGGCAACCTCGCCAAAAATCTTTGTAGCTTGAAATATCCTCAAGATAATTACGAAGTTTGGATTGTTGACGATAATAGCAGTGATAATACCTCACTCGTTCTATCTCAAATCGCAAAAGAATACACTAACTTAAAAGTTTTGCGACGTTCCCCTAATTCAACTGGTGGAAAATCCGGCGCCCTTAACGAAGTTTTACCATTAACTAAAGGTGAAATTATCGCCGTTTTCGACGCCGATGCTCAAGTAGCCCCCGATTTACTTGTCAACATAGTACCCATGTTTCAACAGAAACAAGTTGGTGCAGTACAAGTAAGAAAAGCAATAGCAAATGCCAGAGAGAACTTCTGGACTCAGGGGCAAGCTGCTGAAATGGCGCTTGATACTTTCTTACAGTCGCATCGAAATGCGATTGGTGGAATAGGGGAACTGCGAGGGAACGGTCAATTTGTTCGTCGTCAAGCTTTAAAGCGTTGTGGTGGTTGGAATGAAGAGACTATCACTGACGATTTAGATTTAACTTTACGATTACATCTTGACAAATGGAATATTGAGTGTGTATTTGACCCGTCGGTAAAAGAAGAGGGTGTCACAAATGCACTAGCACTTTGGCATCAACGTAACCGATGGGCAGAAGGTGGATACCAAAGGTATCTAGATTATTGGGATTTGCTTTTTCGGAATCGCCTTGGCGCCCGCAAAACGCTGGATATGTTGGTATTTCTCTTGACACAGTATATTGTGCCAACAGCAGCAGTACCAGACTTATTAATGGCATTAATTCGCCATCGTCCACCGATGCTAGCTCCAGTTACGGGCATTGCGGTTAGCATGTCGATGACAGGAATGTTCGTTGGATTATCGCGAATACGTAAAGATAAAAAATTTAGAGTCTCCGCGTATTTGTTAATCTTGCTTCAAACCCTTCGCGGCACTATATACATGCTCCACTGGTTAATCGTAATTAGCAGTGCTACGGCGCGTATGTCTGTACGACCCAAAAGGTTGAAGTGGGTAAAAACATTACACCAAGGCAAAGGGTGACAACTCCATACACTGACACCCTTCGGGGTACAGTGTAGGCTTCTTAAGCAATTAAGAAGCGTGTCATTAGTCTGAGTAGCTCGTTATACCAGAGTTACTAGGTTTTTTGAGAATATATAGGCACTTCAATGTGTAGGTCTGGTAAGCCGTTTTCTAGCATTGAACACTGCGGGTAGTGATTAAACATAGTTCTGGAGTTAAGGACAAAGTGTTGCTACTTTAAAAGCTCAAAAAAACATTGACAAAGAAAACCACCCGTAAGGGATGAACTTTTTATTAGTTCAATAACAACAAAACAATGAAAGTCTTAGTTATCAACAAACACGGTCAACCGTTAATGCCCACATCACCTCGAAAAGCTCGATTACTTTTGGAATCCGGAAAAGCTAAAATTGTCGGACATGACCCTTTTACAATCCAATTAAACTACGGTTCTAGCGGTTACAAACAAGAAGTAACACTAGGGATTGATGCTGGTTATCAGCATATCGGTTTTAGTGCAATTACTGACGAAGAAGAATTGATTGGCGGAGAATTAGAATTATTAGACGGAGTATCAGAACGCCTTACTGAACGTTCAAAGTATCGTAGGCAAAGAAGAAGTAGATTAAGACATCGTGCGCCAAAATTTGATAATCGTGTACGTAGCTCGGGGTGGTTAGCTCCATCAATTCAACATAAATTTGATGCTCATTTAAAGATTGTTGAAAGAATTACATCTAGATTACCATTAACAAAAATCATTGTTGAAACAGCAAACTTTGACATTCAAAAAATTAAAACTTCAATCCGAAACAAATAACGCATCTCTAGATGAGGTTTTAAATACCTATATGAAGAAGTTTGAATAAATTCACATCGATTTTCGTTAATAAATACTTTAGTAAAAACTCAAGCATAGCGAAACTATCTTTTCCTGCGGAGCAGAAATTTGATAGTTCCCAGGTTTCTTTTTTACCTCGCATTCATCTTAACACCAAGCGGAGTACCGCTATGGTGTAAGACTGAGGCACGTCTCAGCTAATATTTAATCATTAGCTTTTAACTATTGTGTTATTCATCATCAGTTTCAACCACATCAATCAAATCAGACGATGCAGCAGAGTCCCCAAATTCTGCTGCATCTTCGTTATAGCCAATTACTTGTCCATCAAAAAACTGTGCTAAACGTTCGGCAGCATACCAAACCTTCTCAACATCCACACTTGATATTGTGCTTGATTGTTGTATGGACAGTGTCGGCGAAACTTCTTCGTTAGTCGGCGCCTCTTCTGTAAGTGCATCATAAGATAAATTAGATACATCAGATTTATGTACAGGTGTTTCGTCTACAGGTTTTTGTACCTGAGCATCTTGGGGAATATATTTTGGTGCCGTATTATTTAAATAGTTTTGGGCGCCATTACCATTTTGTACAGAATTCTCTTGTACATTATTTTGTTCTTTATTTTGTAAAGTTTCTTTATTTAAGTATGATGTCGTATTTTGTAGATTATTTCCATTTTGGGTAGTTTTGTTACCATTACTCGATATAACAGGGTCAGGTTCTACATGTGTTGTCGGGGGAGGTTCCTCAGTCGTCGTATAAGCTACACCGTTTTCTTTAGTAAGATTTGAACCTGAGTTAAGAACTTCTAGATTTACAGTAATTTCGCGATTAAAAGTAGCTTTAAAAGCTCGTCGAATAATTGGCAAGTCTTCTTGAACCCGTTTATGCCAAGCTTGTTTAACACCAAGTCGAGCAAATTCAGAGCGAATTTCAATCACATTACACATTTGACGCAGCATTTCACGTCTTGATATAGGTTCAAGATGAGATAGTACTTTCTGCCAAGTTTGTGCTAAATCGTTATTTGGATTGTTATTTACTGGTTGATTATTAGCAGGCGGCGCCTCCGGGTGTACTACTGGTTGGTTATTAACAGGTTGAGACTGGGTTTGCGCTTGGTGATTATTTGTTGGTGGATTTATTGGTGGATTTATTGATGGATTTATTGGTGAATTTATTGGTTGTATGGGCGCCTTACCATTGGTAGATAAGTTATTGTTATGTGGCTGCTGGGTAGATATGGGCGCCGCTTGAACACTTATATTAGGACTATTAAAACTTGGCGCCACTTGAGAAAGTGCAGATGGAAGTAAACCAAGAAGCGTAACTTCCAACCACAAACGCGGTTGAGTAGTATTTTTAAGTTGAACTTCAGCGTTTCGTAAGTGCTGCTGTCCTGCCAAAATTCCATGAATATCAATGTTTTTTACCAATTCAACAAGAGCTTGCCAAGTTTCTTGAGTACAAGCAACCAAGTCACCACGGTTAGAAGCTGTTTTGGCAATCAGCAAATCTCGGTAAAAACCAGCAAGGTTTTGTAAAATAGTTAGTGGTTCGCGTCCTCTATCCAAAATTTGACGGGTAGTATCAATTAATTCTTCGGCATTATCAGCAGCGATAGCCTTAAATAACCAATACAAATCATGTTCGCTAACAGTACCTACCAAATCCCAAACATTCGACGGATTAACTTGCTCAGGCAGTAAACTCAACTGATCGAGTAAACTTTCCGCATCGCGCAACCCACCCTGTGACAACTGTGCCACCAAAGTAATCGCTTCGGTTGTAATATTTATATTTTCTTTTATCGCTATATCAGTTAAATGAGATACCATCGCATCTAATGGTATTCTACGAAAATCAAATCTTTGGCAACGTGAAATAATTGTAGGCAGTACTCTTTGCGGGTCAGTTGTAGCGAGTATAAAGACAATATGCTTAGGTGGTTCCTCTAGCGTCTTAAGTAGCGCATTAAACGCCTGTACTGATAACATGTGACATTCGTCGATCACATATACCTTGTATCGACACTGGACGGGGGCAAACTGAGCTTTTTCGATGATGTCGCGGACATTTTCGACACCTGTGTTACTTGCTGCGTCTATTTCAATAACATCGACGGTATAACCTTTGGTAATTCCTAGGCAAACGTCGCACTTTTCACACGGTGTAGCTGTTGGGTGTGGGCCGCTAAGGCAATTTAACGATTTGGCGAGAATACGCGCACTCGATGTTTTACCAGTACCACGCGGGCCAGTAAATAAATACGCAGGCGCAATACGAGACGTGTTGATAGCATTAGTAAGAGTTGTTGCTATAGCAGATTGTCCCACCAGCTCTTTAAAGCTTTTTGGACGGTACTTGTGATGTAAGGGTTCGTAAGACATGGTATTGGTGATTTTGATGCCGAATGAGGCGTTGAAATTACACAAGTGCCCTAGGTGGGACTAGCTGAGAATATATATTTTAAGCACTAGGGAATGCAAAATCTCACCCTGTGAACATTTTTCTACATTCATAAAATTTAAATATTATATAGATTAGTTAAACTAATACAAATTTTTCCTGTAGATTTTATTTAATTGATACACCACTAAAGTGCAGCGCCATAGCTACAATAAACGGGTACACACCAAGCAAATAAAGGTGCATGTAGATGTTCAAAAGGCTTATTCAGTGGCTGAAAAACTTTTTCCAAGCTTTGTTCGGTGGTAACACGACAAAGCCCAAATCCAAAATTGTCAGTTCGGTTGAGAAAAAACCCGCTCCTCCCCTCAGCGACACAGATTTGGAATTCTTGTTTACCGAGCTTTTGGAAGGAGTTAACCAAGCGCGCGGTCAAGCGTGGGCACTGAAATGGCTGCATAACATCGAACACCGTGTTTCTACTGAACGTTGGTTAGAATGGTTAAATAAGTTTGGTGATAAACTGCTGGCATCAACGGTGCCAAATAATGAATTAGCTGCAAGACTCGTTCAACTTGGTGAGTTGGAAGTTGGCGAGGTTGGAGACACTGCTTATGATATAGGAATGGAACTACTAACTCGCAATCAAACCGAACCAATTTGGGAATACAGTGGACCCGACGTTACGCAGTTAATACCCGATACCGATACCGATACCTCAGAACAGCATTCAACACTTCAACAGCCAGAAAACTCACCCGAAGAAGGTGAATTTCAAACTATTACTCTTGACCAACTCTACGAACTGATGCATCAGGATACTAACCTGCGTGCTTCTATTGCTCAACAAGTTGGTATAGAAAGTGATGACCCAGACGTGATTATCCAAGCGTTAGTTGACCAGTTTCAAGCTGAATCTCAAGCTGAATCTCAAGCTAATCCCCAAGACTCATCCATTTAGTGCAATTGTACTAAATGAAACCAAATTTGGCAAGGGGGTAGGAAAATAAAAATTAGGTAAAGTTAATTAATTATTGGCAGCAGAAATATAGCGTATAAATCGAATGAGTGGTATTGTATCTTTTGTTTCTCAAGAAAATCTATTCGCCTGTTAAAACATGTATTTTGATTAAATATTCATTAAAATATTTGTAACTAAGCGAACATATAGCGATTCCCTAAATTCATGAGTATCGCTAGAATCAATGAGGCACATCCAGAGTATAACGGTAGATGCTCAGGCGGTTAGTAAAATTGCTTAGAAAGTTTTTCCAGCAACTGTTTGGTAAGAAGAAAGAGCGTTCGAGGGCATTGGTAACGCAACAGACTGTGGTGCAATCACCACCGATGTTAACTAATGCCGATTTAGAGTATTTGTTTACCCAGTTGCTAGAAGGTGTCAGTCAAGCACGTGGGCAAACTTGGGCAATCAAATACTTAGAACGAATGTCCAATCGTATAAGTACACAACGCTGGTTAGAGTGGTTGCAAATTTTTGGCGAGCGATTGCTTGCTTCTCCTGCACCAAATGAAGAGCTAGCGTTTCGACTGGTGCAATTAGGAGAGTTAGAAATTGGCACTATCGGAGACTTTGCTCACGACATAGGAATGCGACTGCTTGCTCGTAATACAGGTGTTTCATGGCAAGATATTCGTAACGACGAAGTTACCGAAGGAAGCATCGAGATAATCGTCCCTAATCCAAACTACGAATCTGCCATTTCCTTATCTAATACAGAATCTCAAGATTTAGATTTCGATAATTCCCCAACTGCTGATTTTGAATTACCTAAAGAATTATCTGGGCAAGATTTGCTCGATATATATAGTGAAGATTTACAAGAGTTTGAGCAGTCAACTTCTCAACCTGATTCAATTTACTATTCAGATTTAATTAGCAACACAGCGATAACATCAGTAACTGAAGATGTTGATAGCGTTTTTTGTGATACTCCAGGACAAAACTTACTGCGTCAGTTCGGTGAAGATTTGTGGGGAATACAAGAACAATATTCAACACAAGTAACAAATTATATTAACGAATCAAATAATGATTTAATTTCTACAACAGAAAATAATATTAATAATGTAGGAATAGTAGAAAATATCCAAAATATCCAAAATATCGAAGTAGAAAATGTCGAAATAGAAGAAGAAATTACAGATACTCCTGAGCAAGAAGAACTATTACGCCAGTACGGAGAGGAATTATGGGATTCAGAGCCTGCGGCGCTTCTTGAACCAGTAATATACGAATCTAATTTAACTAATGAATTAGTCAACGAAAATTTGGCGCCTTCTCCTACCACAGTAGAAGAAGAAATTACTCCTGCATTATTAAATACTCCAGGGCAATATCTAATTACTGAGCTAGGAGACGATTTATGGGGTACAGACGCAGAGGTAGAAGTTGAAATTGCGGCGCCTTCTCCTACTGTTGTTGAAGAATTTACCACAGGCGAACAGTGGGCGCGGATAATAGACGAAAATTATATTGAGTTTATTGCACCAGAGGCGCCTAGTGAAACAGTTGAAGAAGAAATCGATTTAGATTCTCCAGTAATTCCAGTTCAGCGTCCAAGCGTTTTATCGATACACCAAAACTTAGACGATGCACTTACTGAGATGTCCCCAACCGTCGCAGTAACGCTTGACGAACTTTGGGTGCGGTTACAACAAAGTGCAAATTTAGTTGAACAGTTAGCATCTGGGTTACTTTCTTCCGGTAGTACCTCGCAAATTTTTGTTGATATCCCCAACCAAGCATCTAAGCAACTAGAAGCACAAGCATGGTTCTATCAAGCTTTAGCGCAAACTAAAGCCGGAAATTTATCAGCTGCTGTTTTTTCGTATGACCAAGCAATTGCTTTGGCACCTGATGCTTATGAATACTGGTTTAATAGAGGTTTAGCCCTGTTCCACTTGAAAAACTTGCCTCAAGCCATTGTCAGTTATGAAAATGCAATTGCCATTAAACCCGATTATTACAAAGCTTGGTTTAATCGAGGCGCCAGTTTAGGTGAGCTTGAAAGATACTCAGAAGCAATAGCGTCATTTGATAAAGCGATTGAAATTAAATCAGACTATGGCGATGCGTGGGCAGGTAAAGGATTAGCATTATTAAAACTCTGGCAAATATCTGAAGCAATTAGCTGCTATGACCGTGCCACACAACTCGAACCAATGGATCCAGAAAATTGGTATTATCGCGGAATTGCACTGTCGCAAAACAAACAATATTCCGAAGCTATCACGTCATTTAGTGAAGCCGTGGAAATACAACCGCAACACTCAGCCGCCTGGTATCAACGTGGGTTAGCTATGGCACAATTAGAGCAATGGGAAGAAGCGGTTATTTCATATCAAAAAGCCCTAAAATCGCAACCAGGCTCTTATGAACTTTGGTACCTGCGTGGAGTAGCGCTCGACAAATGTAATCGACACGAAGATGCCGTTGAGTCTTATGATAATGCTCTTGCACTCAACCCAGAATTTTATGAAATTTGGATAGACCGAGGTGTACTTCAAGCAAGTCTAGGAGAATGGCATCAAGCAATAGCATCATGGGATAAAGCGCTTGATATTAACCCCAATGTATATTTAGCTTGGTTCAACAAAGCCATCGCTTGGGAGCAACTGGGAGACTCATATCAAGCGCTTATATGCTATAACCAAACGGTTGATAGAGAGCCAAATATATTTGCAGCTTGGTACAACCGAGGTTTACTACTAGCAGCTTCAGAAAAATATGAAGACGCAATTTTATCATTCGACTACGCAATTCAACTACAAAGCGACAGCACTGAAGCATGGATAGCACGTGCGAATACCGTAGAAAAATCTGCGGATTTCGATTATTACTTAAGTTCGCATAGTTCAATTGCAAATGAAAATCCGGCATTAAACGCGCGCGGTTTGGAAGGTAAATTAGCGACTTATGCAGTAGCTGTTAACTACATAAATAAAGATACTCAACCCGAAGTTTGGTGTAAATTACATATAGCACTTGGTAATGCTTACTACGATAGAGGCAAGCGCTACACTTACATTTCAGATGATTGGTCACAAGCTATTTACGCTTATAATCAAGCATTATCGGCTGTTAATAGTACACAATTTCTCTCGTTGCATTTAGAAGTTTTACAAAACATCATTATAGTTTTACTAGGATTCGGTGATACTTTACAGGCACAACAATTTCAAACTTATGCAGCGACCTTATTATCAAATACCTTAAACGACTCACAGCGCGACAATGACAGCAAAAAAGATTTCGCATTAAAATTTGCTGGTATCGGACAACTAGCAGTAGATATTGCCGTACAATCAGGTGAACTACTCCAAGCTTTAGAACTAGCCGAATTTGGTAAAAATGCTTGTTTAAATTGGCAACAATTTGGTTTTGTTGACAACTTCTATTCTCCCAGCTACAAATCAATACAAAATTTAGTCAATTCCACAACAGCCATTATATACTGGCACATCAGTCCTTCTGGTTTACGAAGCTTTATCATCAAAACAAACCATCCAGAACCAATGCTTGTATTTACACCAATGTTGAACATTGGTGAAATGAACGAAATACCAGTACCCGAAGTAATTGTAAATTTAACAGCATTTGAAGACTGGGCAACCGAATGGAACCAGAATGCAGACGAATCTTGGGTGCCTTTCATGCAAGCGCGACTGCTCAAACTTCGTGAAATTTTAAGTATTGGCGCCATCGAACAAGAACTCGAAGGCATTACAAAGTTAATATTAATACCTCATCGCGATTTATTTAAATATCCACTTCATGCCCTATTCTTACTACCCAGCATCAAAACAATCACATATTTTCCAACTGCCGAACTAGCATTAGCACTGAAAAACCAAACATCGCAACCTGTCGAAACACAATCATTACTAAGTATAGAGGCACCAACGACTAAAAATTATCCATTACTAGAATCAGTAAAAATACAAACAGAAGGTATTACCAATCTATTTAATCAAGTCAAACGAATTCAGGCAGCAAAAGCAACAAAGCAAGAAGTACTCAACGCACTGAGTAACCATAGCATCCTGCATTTTGCAGGCTACACAAGCGACAACCCAAACAACTCCAAACAATCACAACTATTACTAGCAGAAGAAGAAAAGCTTTCGTTAGAAGAAATTAATGCGCGAATTCTCTGTAACTATTCATTAATAACACTTTCAGGTCAAACAACAATCACCACAGACCAAACAATAACCACAGAATATGCGGGCATAGTCAGCGAACTAATGAAAGCAGGTGTTAACCATGTATTAACAACACAATGGATGGTTGACAATAGTGCTAATGCACTTGTAATGACCGAATTTTATCGAAGACTCAAACTAGGAAAACCTGCCCCTACTGCTTTAAACGAAGCAACCGCATGGTTAAAAGAACTAACCGCAGGTGAATTAAAGAAATGGTACGAAGATAACTTACGAAAATCGCCCCTTGGAGGAACTAAAATACAGGCGCCAGTCGCAGAACAACTCCAAAAACTCAGCACCATCCCAACCAACCAAAAACTCTATAACCATCCCTACTACTGGGCAGCCTTCAAAATTCATGGCAACCTAGACTAATTATTAATATTGCTTCATATCATGACCGCCAATCAACTCCCACCAGGCAGCAACGGTTTACCAATACTTGGAGAAACCCTATCATTCGTCTTCGATGCCAATTACATCGCCAAACGCTACCAACAACACGGCGCCATATTCCGAACCAACTTAATAGGTAAACCAACAGTAGTAATGGTTGGGCCAGAAGCAGTCGAATTCGTACTTTCCAGCCACATAGAGCATTTCTCCTGGCGCCAAGGATGGCCCAATAACTTCAAAGAACTACTAGGAGAATCACTATTTTTAATGGACGGTGAAGAACATCGGCAAAAAAGGCGCCTGATAATGCCAGCAATGCACGGACCAGCACTAGCAGATTATTTCGCCACAATGGAGCAAATAACCCAAAATTATCTAAACAAATGGGTAACTAAACATGAATTTACTTGGTTTGAAGAATTCAAACAACTAACCTTTGATATTGCCAGCGAACTATTATTAGGTACAAAAACTGGTACAGATTCTATACGTCTAAGTCAGCTATTTACAACACTAACAGACGGTTTAATAACAATAAACCCATTAAAATTACCATTTACCCAATACGGAAAAGCCATAGCAGCAAGGAATCAAATACTCGAACATTTAACTACAGTTGTTCGCCAACGTCGAGAAAATCCTACCAAAGACGCACTATCTTTACTAATTCAAGCCAGAGACGAAGATGGTAATAGTCTAACCGAACAAGAACTCGTTGCCCAAGCCGTCCTATTACTCTTTGCTGGACACGAAACAACAACCTCAATGTTAACTTGGCTATGCATCGAACTAGCTCGCCACCCCGAAGTCAAGCAGCGTGCTAGTTCCGAACAACTACAACTAGCAAAACAGGGAGAATTAAATCTCGACCAACTCGGACAAATGCCGTATCTAGAACAGGTTTTATCCGAAGTTGAACGCTTGTACCCACCTGTTGGAGGAGGTTTTCGCGGTGTAGTAAAAGACTTTGAATTTAAAGGCTACCACATACCCGCAGGTTGGCAAGTACTTTACTCAATATTACAAACTCATCGTATCCAAGAAATTTATCCAGAACCCGAACGCTTCGACCCAGAACGATTTAACCCACAGCGCAAAGAAAATAAACGACCCTTCAGTTTAATTGGTTTTGGTGGTGGTCCCCGCGTTTGTATCGGGATAGCATTTGCCAAAATGGAAATGAAAATAATTGCCGCGCACCTACTGCGTAATTACGACTGGGAAATATTACCAAACCAAAGCTTAGAAGTTGTGCGCGTTCCAACCACACGACCAAAAGACGGGTTTAAAGTTCGATTTAGTGTTAACAGATGAGGATACAGCGATGACTACCAACATCGTCAAAATCAATCAAAAGCTAACTTTCGAGCAATTCATCGAACAACTACCCGATGATGATGGACGTCATGAACTAATAAATGGGGAAATTCTGAGGATTTTAGGAACGAGGCAACACGAAGACGTTGCTGATTTTATTCAACGAAAATTTGATAGAGAGTCAGAAAGGTTAAATTTAAACTACCGAATCTCAAATCGAATCACAATTAGAACAATAACAGCAGATGGAACTCAACAAGGGCGCCTTCCAGATGTTAGCGTCGTAGATAAAACCCTTTGGGAAGCAAATCGTGCAGCATATTCTACATTACTTGACCCTTTACTCATAGCAGTAGAAGTTGTATCAACTAATTGGGAAGACGACTATGTTGATAAATTAGACGAGTACAAACGTTTAGAGATTTCTGAGTATTGGATTGTAGATTATTTAGCACTAGCAAGTCGAAACTACTTAGGTAATCCTAAAGTTCCTACCGTGTTTGTTTATTTACTTGATGAAAATGGAAACTACCAAGTTAACGCTTATCGAGGTTCTGATAAGGTTGTATCGCGCGCGTTTCCAGAATTAGATTTAACTGCTGAACAGATCTTTCAGGCTTAAACAATAGCTTTGCCAAATAGATTTTAAAAAAATGCCGCTTCGTCAATGAAGTTCAGGATATAATTCCACTTTTCTTCAGGAATCGTAATGTGACAAAACGTAGATGCTTCTAAATAACTACCAACGTTTTATCACAATGATTATCAGTTTAAACAGATGCTGTGGTAAAATTGAGTTCAAATTGTAAAACTTTACCCTGCGAACGCAGTTCAATGTAAGTCTTTTCACTAGTCTTAGCGGTATAATTTTCTTGATTGAGCATATGAAGATTGGTATTAAAAATCAGATTTATAAGTGTCGTTCTAGTCAGTTCTAGCAAAAATTATAGTTTGTGTAAAAAAAATCTAAAATTAATCAAATATTTTCTAGTGCATTAAATGTTTTAGGAATTAATTCAATTTTCGGTTTCTTCTCTAATGGAAAATCAGTAATGCTAGAATACTGTTTGGGCAAAAGTTGAATTTTTAAATTTAAGATTTAAAATTTTAAAAATATTCTTTATTTTAAATCAGGCGTTCCCAAATTAAGATATTAATTCTCTTTTATTACTCTGATGAGATAAAAAATTATTCGTTGGCTTCACTATTGGTTTATGTGATTAATTTTGGTAGGCGCCAATCTTAAATATCTCTTCCTTTCTTTTCTGTGCCGCTCTGCGGCTAATAAGGTAAATATATAGAATTAAAATTGTCCCACTATCTGTAAATTAACTTACTAGCTTTTTGTTGGGCTACTATAAATAAAACTCTTGTGGGATGGGCTTTCTCTTGCCCGTCCCAGATGTAGTTTCAGATGTAGGGGCGGGCAGGGATGCCCGCTCCACAAGACACAAGACTGCTCTGCAAGAAAGTTTGTAAATAAAAAAAGCCTGTTTTTAACAGGCTTAGTTTAGCTTCACTTATGAGGGTGAAGCAACAAATCCACAGATTTCTAAAACATTGAGGTAAAAGTGAAATTACTTGACGGTAACTTTACCACCAGCTTCTTCGACGCGCTTCTTAGCATCTTCAGCTTTATCTTTTGCAACTCCTTCAAATAATGCTTTAGGCGCCGCTTCTACTAAGTCTTTAGCTTCTTTCAAGCCTAAACCAGTTAATTCACGAACAATCTTAAGAATTGCAATCTTCTTATCAGCAGGTACTGAGTCAAGAATTGCGTCGAACTCGGTCTGCTCTTCAACTGGTTCAGCAGCAGCAGCAGCACCAACACCAGGCATCATCATCATGCCACCAACAGGTGCAGCAGCGCTAACTCCAAAAGCTTCTTCGATTTGCTTAACGAGTTCAGATGCTTCGAGAAGTGTAAGACCTTTCAATTTATCTAAAATTTCATCAGTTGTAGCGGACATTTTTTAGTCTCCTAATAATGTGTTAATTGTTGATAATGCCTACTCGGCAGCTGTTTCTGCGGCGCCTTCGGTGGCACCTTCTTTGTCCTTGTCAGCGTAAGCTTGCAAAGCACGTCCCAACGAACTTGGTACTTCGTTGATACCAACGGCAATTTTGGTAGCCACTGCGTTGATGGCGCCTGCAATTTGCGCGATAAGTTGTTCCTTGGAAGGTAAATCTCCCAATGCTTTGACATCTGCCTCTTTCAGCAGCTTGCCTTCCATTACACCACCACGAAGTGTGGTTTTATCCTTGGTGGCTTTTTGAAACTCTTGGTATGCCTTAATTGCCGATGAAAAATCTTCTTTTACCAGCAAAAAGGCATTAGAACCCTTGAGCAATTCTGATAGTGGTTGCCATTTTTCGTCATCTTGAATGGCAATGCCCATTAGAGTATTTTTTGTTACTTTGCAAATCGTGCCACTTGGACGTAATTTGCGCCGTAAGTCAGTAATTTCAGCAACTGTTAGTCCTTGATAATCAATTACTAGTGCCAAACTTGACTCACCCAAAGTTTGTTTGAGTTCACTGACAATCTCTTTTTTACCCTCAACTGTTCTTCCCATTCCGCTTCACCCCCTTGGAGGATTTTAGATTTGTCTCCGACAATGAATAGATTAGTGCGCTAAAAACAATAAACCCCAGCTTGCTAAGAGCCAGGGTTTTACATCAAGGTCGATTTCTAAAATCGTATTACATCCAGTAAAATTAATTTCACACTTTTCCAGCTGTGAAACCAAGTTATAAATACTAAGACGTAAACCTCGGCAGGATATTAAGCATTTTGCACCTGCTGTCTCTGGCTACTATATTTAGTTATGAGTGCTGAGTTATAAGTTTGAAGTTATAACTCCTAACTCTGTACAGACGTGATTAATCACGTCTCTACTTTAGGCTTCGTTCATTTTTAAGTCACGAAGTGCGTTGATGTCAATACGGATACTGGGTCCCATTGTTGAAGCAACGTACATACTTCGCCAGTAACGACCTTTGGCGCCACTTGGACGGTTACGGTCGATAGTTTCTTGCAACGCCTTTAAGTTAATTAATAAATCGTCAGGCGCAAATGTCACTTTACCAAACATAACATGAACAATACCAGTTCTGTCTGCTCGGAATTCTAATTTACCAGCTTTGAATTCAGAAATTGCGCTGACTAAATCAAAAGTAACAGTACCACCTTTTGGTGAAGGCATCAACCCTCTTGGACCAAGTAATTTACCAAGCTTTGCAACTTGTGGCATTACATCGGGTGTTGCAATCAATTTGTCGAAATCCATCATGCCTTTTTGGATTTCGTCGATTAGTTCTTCTGAACCAACAATGTCGGCGCCTGCGTTAGTAGCTTCTGTTACTTTTTCGCCTCGCGCGATTACTGCTACACGAACTTCATTACCTGTTCCTTTAGGTAATGCAACAGTTGTTCGCAGTTGCTGGTCGCTATATTTTGGGTCAATTCCTAAACGAATATGAGCTTCTGCTGCTTCTGGAAATTTTGCTGTTGCGGTTTCCTTAAGTAAAGCTAGTGCATCTAGCGGTGCATAATCTCTATCTTCTATTTTCGCAAGCAAAGCCTGCATTCGACGTGATACTTTTTTTCCCATTTTTTAGTCTCCTGGGGTCAACACGAAGCAATTAGCCTCTCCCCCGATAAAATTTTTACTTTAGGAGCAGAGCTAGAACTTGAGAGCGAGTTGTTTTATAACTCATAACTCATAATTCACAACTCATAACTCTTTAATCTGTAACTGTAACACCCATGTTTCTTGCGGTACCAGCGATGATGTTCATTGCTGCATCAATATCGTTGGCATTCAAGTCGGGCATTTTTGTTTGGGCTATTTCACGTAACTGGGTTGTCGTAATTGAACCAACTTTCTTTTTATTCGGTTCATTCGACCCTGTTTCGATTTTTGCCGCTTTTTTAATTAGTACCGAAGCTGGAGGAGTTTTGAGGATGAATGTAAAACTCCGGTCTTCAAATACCGATATTTCTACAGGAATAATCATCCCAGCTTGGTCGGCTGTTTTAGCATTATATTCTTTGCAGAACATCATGATATTAACACCGTGCTGACCAAGCGCGGGACCTACAGGCGGTGCTGGGTTGGCTTTACCTGCGTTAAGTGCCAACTTAATAACCGCTACAACTTTCTTCGCCATTTTGTTTTAGCTCTGTTTCTCTACCTGATTGAATTCTAGTTCGACCGGTGTATCTCGTCCAAATATTGATAGTAAGGCTTTAAGTTTACTCCGCTCTGGGCTAACTTCAATCACCTCACCTTCAAAATCTTTAAATGGACCAGAAAGCACAATTATCTTATCACCCGTCGTCATATCAATCTTGACGACTTCTTGCTGTTCGGTAGTCTGCTTAAAGATTCGCTCGACTTCAGAATTACTCAACGGTACGGGTTTAACGTGACCGCGACTTTTACCTGTTCCGCGTTTTTGCTCTGCCCCCACGAAGTTAATTACATGGGTGGTGTTGCGTACTACCTGCCAGACATCATCATTCATGATCATCCTCACCAGCACATAACCGGGGAAGACTTTTTCTTCGGTTTGATGGCGACTACCATCTTTACGGATTTTGACGGCGGGTGTGTGTGGTATTTCCACTTGAAGTATTTTATCAGCTACATCAAATGTTTGAATGCGCTGCTCCAAGTTTGTTTTAACACGCTTTTCACAACCCGATGCTACTTGCACTGCATACCAGCGAGAAACCTTTGAGGAAGCATTATCTTGCCCGGTTTCGTCAGAGTGCAAAGCTTGTTCGTTGTAACCAGAGTCTGTTACAGAAGTCATCCGAATACCTGTTGGGCGCCCCACGTAAAGAGTTTATCAACTAAAAAAATCAACGCTGCTGAAAGTGTCACCATTAACAATACAGCCGCTGACTCACTAATTACTTGCTTGCGACTGGGCCAAACAACTTTCTCGAACTCTTCTTTAGTTCCTTCAACAAATTTGTTGACGCTGAACCCACCCGAAGTTTCTGCTATTTCAGCTTCGTTTTTCTTGCTCACGGTTTCACCTCCCTTTTCACTATCAAAAGTGCCTGCCGCTAAGAATAATCAATTCTTAACGAGATTCATACATCCAGTCAACAACTTACAGATCAAGCTCCTGATTTCAACAACTCGAAGCAAGAACTGTAAATAATAGTTAATAAGATTCTACCCGAAATTTTCTTGTCTTGTGGTTAATACTACAAGATTTTTGAAATCTTTCGGGTTGCAATCCTTCTATTGAGAGCGCGCCCTGGAGGACTTGAACCCCCGACATCAGGTTTTGGAGACCTGCGTTCTACCAACTGAACTAAGAGCGCTTGTAATGTCTTGAATTCAGTCCCAAACGCTGAACTTTCACCATTATAACGCAACGCGGGCAATAGGCAATATTTTTATAAAAAATAAAAATTTTGCTCTTGGGAAAAGACTAAGCGGCAAAAGCCGCTATTACAAACATTTTCCCCGATGTGGTTTGTTTACAAAGAACGGTCAAACCGCTGTTTAATGCGGGTTGCCTTACCAACACGGTCGCGTAGATAGTAAAGTTTTGCACGACGAACTTTACCACGACGAATAATTTTAATGCTGTCAATACGGGGAGAATGAAGCAAGAAAACTCGTTCAACACCAATGCCTTGGAATACACGACGGACAGTAATAGTTTCGTTAATGCCACCATTACGCTTGGCTATTACTACACCTTCGTAAGGCTGAACGCGAAATTTTTCGCCTTCTTTGATTTTTACACCGACTTTGACTGTATCGCCGACGTATATGTCAGGCAAGTCTGATTTTAGCTGCTCCGCTTCTATTGAGCGGATAATTTCTTGAGCGTTCATTGTTTTATCGAAAAACTCACAATCAATAATAATAAGTCGAAAAGCAGCTTTTAGTCTACCTATTCTTAGACTTTAAAAACGTATAGACATAAAAAAACTCTGTAAGTATTAACTACAGAGTTTTTTAATTGGTGGCGGGAAGTGGATTTGAACCACTGACCTTCGGGTTATGAGCCCGACGAGCTACCAGGCTGCTCTATCCCGCGTCGTCTTTTTATAGTATATACTCAAGTTCTAAATTTGGCAACTATAAAATTGATAATTCTCCAATAACTTCCAAACGCTTATACTGACCGAGGTTCATAAATTTTTCAGCCATTGCTTGGGCAGTAGAAGGAGAAATCCACCCCATTTGCTGGAGTAAATGAATTGCGGCGGCATTTCTGGCTCGCTTTGCTCCATCTATAACTTTAATCGCCAGTCCCATACCTTCGCCGAGTCTACTAATACACTGCACACCTTCTGCTCCCGCTTTACTAACGAGTTCTCCTGGGCAATGGCGCATTAATTCGGTGTCAAACTCTCCATCTCCAGCCACCATCACCGGATGATGCGTCATCGCGCGTACAATTCTCTCCATATCTAAATTGCTACGCTCGGCAAGTTTGGCGTACAAATGTGCCATTTGCGCTAGCTGTAATAAATATGTTGGAACTCCACAGTCATCATGAACGCTAATAAATTCATCCGCTGGCATTCGTAGCAATTCCGCTACCTTACCTATGATTATTTGCTGAACTGGATGTTTACGGTCTAAATAGCTATGTAAAGGGAAATGTCGCTGTTGACAAACCGCGAGCATTCCAGCATGTTTTCCAGAACAATTGTATTCTAAGCGACTTCGTTTACCTTCAGGAACTGGGCATTGCAGTGCAGTAGGATCAATATCTGCCCGCCAGAGAATATTAAAAACTTGCCGCACCTGCTCAATACTGCCTTTGTGCGAACTAGTGATAATAGCTAAATCTTTATCACTCAAGTCATAACGTTCGAGAGTTCCTGTTGTCGTCACACAAAGTGCTTGAAACGGCTTAAGTGCCGAACGTACAAATGTAGCAGTTTCAGCATTGCCTGCAACTGATAAAATTCTGCCTCGTTCATCTGACACCACAGCTTGTACTGTGTGTCGAGATTCAATAATACCTTCACGCAGCAACCTGACTTCCAATGCTGCGGCTTGAGTTCTTTTTGCCATTGCTGCGTTTCTGCTCAATACTTTTTATATAATCTGCCAAACTATAGTACCAGCAATGTACAACACCAACATAAGGGCAAACGTTAGTTGCAGGCGCCGCAAAATTGGTTGAATTTGATACGTGACTATCAAACGGTCGCGCGTTAGTATTTCTGTTGGCTTTGCCCAAGTTTGACCGTCATACCATCCCGACTCTTCATAAAATATTACCGGGCTGAAAAGACGGTCGCGCACGTATGACCACCCCAAGTACAATCGCACCAATACAAGTACAACGCCAATACTAGCTCCAGCAGCAGCACTAAGAGCAAACTGAGCAATGAACTTGTGAGGAGGAAAACTAGCAGCAGACAATGGACCAGCAATTAGCCAGGACAAACCGTAAATCCAAGCGATTCTAATTGTGTACTCCCGTATAGAGGCAGTACAATCGCGAAACAACCAAGCCGATTTCAACTGTTCATATTCGTTGACGGGTTGTTGCTCGGTTGGCACTGGACATGAAACAGAAGACTTAGTCATGGCTCACTCCGCACAGGCAAGCTTCACTCATTTGTAAAATCGATACGTTCCGCATGACCCCAAAAAGCTTCCAAATTATAAAATTCGCGCTCTTTAGGCATCATAACGTGAACTATGACATCACCGTAGTCATACAGCACCCAATTTCCTTCTGATTTCCCTTCTATCCGCAGGGGAACACGTTGCAAATCCTCTTTGATTTTGTCTTCAATCGCATCCGCAACTGCTCGAACCTGAACACGTGAAAAGCCTGTTGTCACCACAAAATAGTCTGCAATGTAAGAAACATCCGCGACCCTAAGTATCACTATGTCTCCTGCTTTGCGGTCAGATGCTGCCTCTGCTGCTGAAAAAGCAAGTCGGGCACTGGCATCATCGCTGTTTAATTGAGTGGCTTTAAACGGACTATTTGTCACTGCTACAGACCGTAATGGGAAGTTTTCTTGAGAATAATCCGACATTCAGTTTGGTTTGAGATTTACTATTGTTTTAATTACTCGTTTCAAGTATTCTTTACAATTACTTACAATTGCCTCGTAAAAAGCAATGGCATGACAATCATGGTTTTTTTTGAATACTAACAAAAAAACACGTGCCCATGTTAGGGATTCACGCCTTTTCTAAAACTCTTTTTCCAGCTTTATCCTACGTTTCGCCTCTGTTCACCAAATCGCAAATTATACCACATTTTGCAGCATCAATAAAGATTTACACTAAAATATCCGTACAAACTTCATATTATTTATTATAACTGTGGCACAGGCATACGAACTGTGAAATGTGTTGGCGCCTGTGAAATGTGTTGGCGCCTGTGAAATGCCTATGCAATCCCAAGCAGCGATTACTACGTTATCCTAGATATACACAACGTTACTGTTAGGCATAGGAGAACGTAGCATGAGTTGGCGCGGCTCGACAACCGTCAAAGACCGTATTTTTGCTTGTTTACCTTATTTACTTCCTTTGATTGAGGTATCAAATTTTGGTAGACCTTTACTGTCAGAGTTCCCACCTCTCGCGGTAGTATTTAGTCCTCTGTTCGCAGTATCAGCTGTCTATAATACAATCGCTCGCAGCTTCCCGTTTGGGCTGGGTGGGTTGATTATATTTTTTGCCTTATTTATGCTAGTAGTCCGAAATGAAAGAGTGCCTCACTTTATTCG
Organism: Calothrix sp. FI2-JRJ7; assembly: GCA_019359675.1. GTDB lineage: Bacteria > Cyanobacteriota > Cyanobacteriia > Cyanobacteriales > Nostocaceae > Dulcicalothrix. Next base: position 44,488 of record JAHHGX010000078.1, on the reverse strand, counting down.
TTTTAACACGATGCAGGCAATTCTTTTAGATATTGTGATTATTTTATGCACTATAGTACTAGAGTTGATTGGTATTACAGGTAATGGGTTCGCGCTCTCTACCTTAGCCACAACAATTTTTCTTGGCATTGTTGTCGCATCTGCGTATTCGATTGTGCAATCAATACTTGGACGTTACGCAGAAATTCCAGCAATTTCAGATGCAGTCTATATGCAAGTTCGTTAGTAATAGCCGTAAATAGCTTTCATCGTTAAGAGCGCGCTACTACAACATTTTCTAAACGACCAATTCCTTCAATTTCAACACGGATGCGGTCTCCTAATCTAAGTGGCCCAACTCCAAGTGGTGTACCTGTCAACACGACATCTCCAGGTAATAGCGTCATCACTTGACTTATATATGACACTAAATAATCTGGCGAAAACACCATTTGGTCGATACATGCCGATTGTACTGGTTTGGTATCGTCATTTAGAAAAGTTTGCAAGCGGGCGCCAGGATTGATTTCGCGTACAATCCAAGGACCAATAGGACAGAAAGTGTCAAATCCCTTTGCTCGCGTCCATTGTCCGTCTTTTGACTGCAAATCTCGTGCGGTTACATCATTGGCAATTGTGTAACCCCATATTTTATCAGTCGCTTCAGAAGGTGTACAACCAACTGTAGGGGCACCTATTACTAACGCCAATTCTCCCTCATAATCTACACGCTGCGATTGAGGAGGATACATGATGTTTTCTTTATAGGCAATAACCGTTGTTGGTGGCTTCATAAATATTAGCGGTTCTGTTGGTACAGAAGTACCCATTTCTTCAGCATGATCCGCATAGTTTTTTCCAACCGCTACAATTTTAGATGGCGCACAAGGAGCAAGAATGTGATAACTATCTGGCGCCAACGTTAAATCTGTGGGTTGACCTTGCATCCAAGGAGGTGCATCTAATACAACCACATCAAGCGATAACTGGAGCAAACCATAAAAAATCTGCCCTTCTTGATTTTGAACTCGCACGTAGCGCTGTGCCATAACTAATATCCTTGCTTCTCACCAGTCGTAGTATCTCGTTATAAAGGCAAACAGCTATTGGCTTTTCGTTTATTTCAAGGGAACTCACGACAAAGCTTACTCTATGTAAGATTACCACGGGTTCCATAAAACTCATTCATTTGAGATAAAAGCTGATATGATGGTAGTTCCTTGCTGAAAAACTGTCTATAAAGCCATTCAACTGACGAGTCAGTTTGAATCGAAGCACGACAGTGCAGCCATTTTGTCCAAAAGGATTACTATTTAATCATGCAAACCGTTTACGAAACAATGTACATTCTTCGTCCTGACCTTGGAGACGAGCAAGTCGAGCAAAACATTAGCAAATACGAAAACCTGCTCAAAGAACAAGGTGCAGAAGACATCGAAATTCAAAATCGTGGCAAGCGGCGCCTCGCATATGAAATTGGCAAGCACCGCGATGGAGTTTACGTACAAATGAACTACAAAAATGGTGGAAAAGCAATTGCACCAGTTGAGCGCGCGATGCGTTTGAGCGAAGAAGTAATCCGTTACCTAACCATTAAACAAGAAGTCAAGTTGGTGCCTGCTGAAGAAATTACAGAAGAAGTCGCATAAACTTTACTTAAATAAATTTAGTAAGTAGGTACGCGCACTGGGTACAAAGTCCACCTCTTAATAAGAGTGTGTCGCACTTTGTACCCAGTATCTTTATACATATGCTACATTAGCAGTTACTTGCCGTCTCCGGGATGACGCTGTTATACCTAATGGTGGTAAAGTCTTTGTAATGGGAGCGTAAACATACTGTGAGCCAAACTGATAACTCCACAATTCAAGCTCTCTCTACGGAAGCGTCGAAGTTGCGTCAAGAATTGCAACTTCGTGACCAGCTCGTACAACAACTTTCGCAAGAATTGTTTCGACTGGTTAAAGGCAATACAAACTTTATGCCTGGTCCGGAAGTTTCAGAGCGTCATCAAACTCAACTCATAGCACTGCGTGAGCAGCTACAAGCAGTTGAGCAACAAGTCACATTTTATCAAGACCAAATCACATCTCGTGATACAGAAATATATCAACTGCGGCAAACAGTTCAAGAACTGACAGACCGTAGTCGAATGTTAGAGCAAGTTGTACAAGAACTTCCGCAAATTTACCGTCGTAAATTTGAGGAGCGAATGGCGCCAGTTCGTGAGAAAGTGGCTACATTGCAACGCGAAAATAGACAATTACAAGCAGAACTGCAAAGCGTTAGTTACCGTCTAGCTTTAAAAACTCGCACGGCAACGCACAGTGGTATAGATTTACCAAATTTTCCGCGTTTGTCATCTCCAGATGGAAATATGTCAACTGTTCCAAATGTATGAACTAAATATATAAATAGTTGAGGGATAAGCTTAGAATTAGGCTAAAAAATTAAAACTAAAATTCGACTAATAATTTAGCGATGCACGCATCTATATTTACTTACTTACACACATAAATACATTACATTATTCATCCAAGCAAGCCGTGAGTAATGGTCGTTTGCGCTCTTGCAATCAGTTACTAACACAGAAGCAGGACCATACTACGGCGCCTTTTTGAAAGGTTACGATTGAGCGCTCGGACTATATAGGTATAGGTATTGCTCAATAGTTGCTTGTAAATAAAATCTCGGCAAAATCAGCTTAAAGCATTGAAGGTTTAAATGTATTTTTTAGCGTGTTGCAGCTAAAAAAGCTTCGTCATTGTCAGCAGTTAGAACTGCATCTTCATAGGAGCTATAAATTTCAAACACAGAGTCAAGTTGGGTAAGCTCTAAAACCAACCGAACAGGAGTTTGAACATTGCAAAGAACTAAACGACAACCATGTTGACGTGCAGCTTTTAAACCATTTACCAGTGGAACTAGACCAGAACTGTCCATGAAATTTACCTTAGCTAAGTCGATTACCCAAAGCTGGTTAGCACTTGGGGTAATTTGACTTATCTTTTGGTTCAAATCAATTCCAGTTTGTGAATCAATGCGTTCACTAGGTTGGAACAAAACTACTTGGGACTCGGATGAATTAGTCATGAATTTAATCAGGTAGTTGTAACAGGCAAAAAACACAAAAATGACACAAATAACAAATTCTTCTTAACCATAAACTACTACACTACTCAGAAACTCTGAGTTGCGCTGCAATTTGGTTTAGTCGAAGAACATCAGTATTCATGCCGTATAAATTGTATTAACTATCCCAATATACGCATAAGATAACCATAAATTTAGTAGCGTTCGTATCTTTTACAGACTTTTTATAATTTATCTATACATTTGTGAAGTTTTTATAAATATATCATGAAATCTTTATGTAAAACTGCTGGTATAGTCTACGTCTAAGTAAAAAACATTTAAACAAGTAAAATTATTTACATTCAAAAATAAAATAAATTTTATTTGCTTTTGATAATGTCATCTGCTAGTACTTGAATTAGAACAGTAAAATTACCGTTCTATTTGAATTAATAATTACCCCTAATTTTGGGAATAGTAAATATAGGTATTTCCAATAATAACAATAAGATATTTCTTACGTTGTAAGTACTTTAGTACTTCTTACCAAATTTGACACTAAGTCTCAAAAAGCGTCAAGATAGATGTAAAAGTAAACAAATGTAAATATAGCGGTAACAAATGTCGTTAGAATTTATCTCGCTGGAGAATATCCAAGAGATTGCTCACCACTATGGGTATTTGGCAATTTTTGTGGGTATATTATTAGAAAATTTAGGCATCCCAATTCCAGGGGAAACTGTAACGTTAGTTGGAGGTTTCCTTGCTGGTAGTAATGAACTAAGGTATTGGTTTGTATTATTTGATGCAGTAGCAGGCGCCACGATAGGTGGAATTTGCGGTTACTGGATAGGACGTGCAGGTGGTTGGCCGTTATTAGTCAAGTTTGGGCAACTGTTGCGTATTTCGGAAGTACGACTTTTAAGTATTAAAGATAAATTTAGTGAAAACAGCGTCAAAACCGTATTTTTTGGTAGATTTTTTGCTTTACTGCGAATTTTCTTGGCGCCGCTCGCTGGTATTGTTGGTATGCCGTTCGGTAAATTCTTTCTAGTTAATATTGCAGGAGCAAGTATTTGGGGCAGTGTAATGGTAACGCTAGCTTATTTCGCAGGTAAAGTTGTTTCGTTAGAACAACTGGTTGCTTGGGTTAGTCAGTTTGCACTTTTAGCCCTGTTAATTTTAGCGGCCGTTATATTTATTCCTTTATGGCTTGAATCTCGGCAAGAAAAAATTGGCACCGGAGAGTAAGAGAGTAAGGTGGGCACTGCCCACCCTACTACTATTTATTGTCCTGTTTGTGACCAAACGCGGGTTGGCAGTCCCCAAACATAAATAAAGCCTTCGGCAGCTTTATGGTCGAACTGGTCTTCGGCGCCGTATGTTGCCAGGTCAGGTGTATATAAAGTATTTTCAGAGCGGCGCCCAACAATTGTGGCGTTGCCTTTAAATAACTTTAAACGTACTGTTCCAGATACGCGCTCTTGGGTTTTTTGAATAAAAGCATCGAGTGCAGCTTTTAATGGGCTATACCATAAGCCGTTATAGACTATTTGGGTATAAGCTTGCTCAATTCCCCTTTTGTACTGGGTGACATCAGCAGTTAACGTCAAACTTTCTAAATCACGATGGGCATTGATTAAAACTACCATTGCTGGAGATTCGTAGATTTCCCGCGATTTAATTCCAACAAGACGGTTTTCAATCATATCAATCCGTCCAATACCGTGGTTGCCTGCTGTTTTATTCAGCGTTTCGATTAATTCAACAGGATTTTTTGATTCACCGTTGATGGTTGTTGGAATACCCCTTACAAATCCAATTTCAATATATTCTGGTTCGTTAGGAGTGTCAGCTATTGCCTTGGTCATTTCATAGATTTCTTCGGGAGGTTCCATTGCTGGGTCTTCTAACACCCCCGCTTCTATACTCCGACCAAGTAGGTTTTTGTCAATACTATAAGGGGAAGATTTTTTGACGGGTGCTGGAATGCCGAAACGCTCACCGTAAGCAATTGTTTCTTCTCGACTCATTCCCCACTCGCGTGCTGGCGCCAAAATTTTTAAGTCTGGCTTTAAAGCAGCAGTTGAAACATCGAAACGTACTTGGTCATTACCTTTACCCGTACAACCATGTGCGATGGCGTCTGCACCATATTTTTCTGCAACCTCTACTAATATTTTTGCAATTAGTGGACGTGCGAGCGCAGTTCCTAGAGGATAACGGTTCTCATATAAAGCATTCGCTTGAATGGCGCCAAAAGCATAATCCTTAATAAAAGTATCTTTTACATCCATAACTAGTGATTCACTAGCACCCGATTTTAATGCTTTTTCGCGAATAGGCTCTAATTCATCACCCTGTCCTAAGTCAGCAGCGAGAGTAATTACCTCTTCTACACCCCATTCTTGTTTGAGGTAGGGAATACATACCGAAGTATCTACCCCACCAGAATATGCCAAAACAACCTTCTTTGCGCGACCCATTCGTTTCTCCAATTGGCAGCAATACCGAGGTCTATATTATCTGATGATTTAGCAAATGGGGGATATAGATAAGGAAGAATAGATAGTGGATAGCTGACATAAAGGTGTAAACATGGGTAAGTACGATAAAATTTTTCAATCGGACGATGTATCTCAAGAGGAGCTAAGTCCAGAAGAAGCAGTTGCTGCTATTGCCGTTGTCACAACAGCAGCAGATGTAACGCTTGAAAATGTAGATATCGAAATGCTTGTTGATATCCTCTGGGGTTTTGAGGTATTTGAGCAGTATGACGACAATGCACTTTCTGAAATTATTAGTAAATTAATTTCAATTGCGGAGACTGATGGGTTAGGTGCTTTATTTAACGCTGCGTTGGAGTTCCTTACTGACGAACTAGTTCTGGATGGGTTTGCGGCAGCAGTTAGCGTTTTAGTATCGGAGGATGATATTGATATTCCGAAAGCGAAAATGCCTTTACTCAAGCAGTTACAATTTGTGTTAGAAGTTGAAGACGAAGAAGCAAACGAAGTTATCGAAGAAGTTTTAAATGCGTTTGAGGAAGTTGACGAAGATATTTTAGGTGATGATACAACTGATTTTGAAGAAGACGTTTACTCGTCTCCCGAAGGTAATTTTACTGTCTCCATTCTAGTTACTCCTGATGCAGGTGGAAAAATCCAGACTTCTGAAGGGATGGTAAGTTTTTCTGATGATTACGGAACTTTACTAAGAATCGATTATTACGTCATTCCCCTATCCCAGCGAGCCGAAATTGATTATTCTGTTCGTGAACAATATTTTGAATCTGTTCTACTCAATAAATATATTCCTCAAGCAATAGTCGCTAATTTATCTTCTGCTTCTGTGGAATATACTGAATTTTTACCGAACGAAATGCAAGGCGCCTATTTTGCTTTGGTGAACATGCCTGGTGGCTGTACAATATCCAAACAAGAAAATAACGGTCATCCACAAAGACTAGATGCATTTCGTGGCATCATCGCATTTCAACAACATGATTTTATATACATAGTTACTAGTCAGCGCTGCTTCTTTAATGGTGAAACTCCCGACTCTATCGAAATCGAAGCCGAAACGATGAAAGCAAATATACTAGCATTCATCGATACAATCGAATTTTCCAACACCTAACATCCTAGCTCTCCATTATCATTAATTTTGATAGGTTGTAGCACAGGCATCCTTGCCTGTGTGGTAATATATCTTTTACCACAGAGAGCACGAGAGTTCACACAGAGAAGAGAGTAAGAGAATATCAACTCCCCAAAATTAATAGTAAGTAGGGCTATGCCTCACATACAGCAGCCCAAATTTTATGACATAGAACAAATAGTAGTCTATATCATTAATGTTTGCAGGTTAAAAAATAACGAGCAGCAATATTTGAGTCTAATTTATATTAAATCAAACTGGAAATTAACTACCAAAAAATTATTGGTACCGCTTTATACTTACAATGGTGCTGTGAATGGTACAAAAAAATATTTCGTACCAACTTTTAGGGTACGAGACACAAAAATCGTACCAAAAACAAAGAAAAATTCTAAAATTATGGGACTAATTTGGGCGGGGTAAAGCAGTAAAGTACGTTTTTTCCTTGTTTTTGCGACTGTACCATTTATCACGCTGTTTTTGGTACGAAATTAGCCTTTTTTGTGGTACGAAACTCTTATTTTTACGGTACGGCAATGAGTTTAAGTTAGTTCAATATTGAATTAGAGGCATATTATTAAACTATTAATAATCAGTTAAATAAGCTCTGTACCAAGAAATTTGATTTTGCGTAACATATTGAATAGCTATCTCCTTTCTCTGTGTTCTCTGTGTTCTCTGTCGTAAAAAGTACATGGGCACACAGGCAAGGATGCCTGTGCTACAATGCCACCACAATATCACCACAATGCCACTATAGAAAAATTTTCATGCCAAAGATACATTCCAAAAATCTGCTAAATGTGTGACGTTATTTGTGTAAACGTCAAAATTGCCGCTCCAAAAGCACATTTACTTGTAAAATCAGAATATTAAGTTTTATAACAAGCGCTCAAAGCTCTAAACTAAAAACGGTAAAGAGAGGATTTCACACAATGGCATTTGAACAACCACCACTCCCCTTTGCAAAAGATGCGCTCGAACCATACGGCATGAAAGCCGAAACCTTTGAATATCATTATGGTAAGCATCACAAAGCTTATGTAGATAATCTCAACAAGTTGGTTGATGGTACTGATTTAGCCAACAAGTCACTTGAAGAGGTAATTCAAATCTCCTTCAAAGACCCTTCCAAAGCTGGCGTTTTCAATAATGCAGCCCAAGTCTGGAATCATACATTCTTTTGGAACTGTTTGAAACCCTCAGGTGGCGGCGCCCCTACAGGTGACCTCAGCGCTCGAATTGAGAAAGACTTTGGTAGCTATGATAAGTTCGCTGAAGAATTCTCAAATGCTGCTGCAACCCAGTTTGGCAGCGGTTGGGCCTGGTTGGTTGATGATGGTGGCAAGCTTTCTATCATGAAAACACCAAACGCCGAAAACCCACTTGCACACGGCAAAAAAGCATTATTAACTCTCGATGTATGGGAACACGCATACTATATAGATTTTAAAAATGCTCGCCCTGCGTTTATCAAAAATTTCCTCGATAAACTAGTTAACTGGGATTTCGTCGCTCACAACTTGGCAGCATAATTTGTAAGGGCGGGTTAAAGTAAACCCACCCTTCTGCTTATACATAAAATCCAAGCAAATGGATAGTAAAGATATAGCCCATTACATCAATATTACAAACGGCGCCTCTAAACCGTGGCTGCTGGTTCAACTACGAGTCAAAAAGCTGCAAGAGCGTCGCGCGGAAATTTCTCACGAAGAATATGTAAAAGAATTAGAAGATATTCACCAAGATATGATGAAACTTGGTGAGTGGTGGCGTGGAAGAGAAAGTGAAGTTTTTTGATATTAGCTTTGTTAAAAAAAAATAAAAATTTGTATTCGTGTGATGATAGCCTAGTAAGTCGTTGGATTGATAACGGTGTTTTGACGACATGGATTACCGCGAGGCTGGAGTTGATGTTGAGGCTGGTCGAGCTTTTGTAAATCAAATTCGCAATTTGGTTCATAGCACGTTTAGACCTGAAGTTCTGGGTGGATTGGGTGGTTTTGGCGGTTGCTTTCAATTACCTTCTGGCTATAAGGAACCTGTACTTGTGTCGGGTACCGATGGTGTGGGAACGAAGCTCAAAATCGCGCATATGCTCAACCGTCACGATACAGTCGGTATTGATTTAGTTGCGATGTGCGTTAATGATATATTGACCAACGGCGCCGAACCTTTGTTTTTTTTAGATTATGTCGCAACAGGAAAGTTAGAACCCGAACAACTAACTCAAGTCGTAGCAGGTATTGCTTCGGGATGTAAGCAAGCAGGTTGTGCGTTACTTGGTGGTGAAACTGCTGAAATGCCAGGATTTTATCAAGCTGGTGAGTATGACTTGGCTGGTTTCTGTGTAGGAATTGTTGAAAAAAGTCTTTTGCTCGATACTTCACAGGTACACATTGGAGATATTGCTATCGCACTACCAAGCACTGGTGTTCATAGTAATGGTTATAGCTTGGTAAGAAAAATTATTAGCGATAATAATTTGGCATGGGATGATAAACCAAATATACTTCGTGGGAAAACTTTAGGTGAAACTTTTTTGACTCCGACACAAATTTACGTTCAGCCAATATTAGCAGCGCGCGCTTCAGGGCTAGAAATTCACGGGATGGCACATATTACAGGTGGTGGGTTGCCAGAAAATTTACCACGTTGTCTGGGTGCAGGTCAGGCAATTAAAATCGAATTGAATTGGACTATTCCACCTGTGTTTGAATGGCTCGCACAAACAGGTGATGTTGGTCGAGTTGCAATGTACAACACTTTTAATATGGGTGTTGGATTTGTTGTGATAGTGCCACCACAGCAGGCAGAGCAAACAATTAGTTACTTTGCTTCACATAACATTACAGCTTTCACGATTGGAGAAGTCGTTTCTGGCGCCGGTGAATTAATAGGTATACCTACTTAATATTTGTATTAAAAGCAGCTCGGTTTCGTAGAAGTTACCGGGTTTATTTAATATGACCAATCGAAAATACTCATGACTATAAGCTTTTAAATTTGCTAACGTAGTCTTAACATATTGCAAAATTTTGCCACACATTATTACAAAATCACGGTTGACACTAGAAAATAGTGCTGAATGTGACAAAAATCATAGAAGGTGTATCTAAAAAGTAAAAATAAATACTATTTAACTTAAATAGAAGAGGTTATGACTGTAAATTTTGCTCGCGCTGTTGCATCTAAAGAGCTTTTAAAGGAAGTATTCCAAAATATTAATGCTTCATCTTGCCCTCAATTTTATAACTTTCACCTGCACACGGTTTATTCAGATGGGAAGTTGCAGCCAGATGCATTGATGGAACAAGCAATTGCTTATGGTTTGAAGGGACTAGCAATTACTGACCACCACGCAATTGGTGGTTATGAAACTGCGATGTTATGGCTTGAAGATTGGAAATGGAAGAACCAAGGATGTAAAACACCACATTTGTGGAGTGGTGTGGAAATTAACGCCAATTTATTAGGCGGCGAAGTTCATATTCTAGGTTATGCGTTTGATGTTGAACACCCAAGCATGAAGCCATATATCCAGCGACGATGTGTGACTGGTGATGATTATGAAGCGCAAAATGTAATTGCCGCTATTCACGAAGCTTCGGGACTAGCAGTACTTGCCCACCCAGCGCGCTACCGAAGACCGTTGTTTGAATTAATTCCGGAAGTCGCTAGGCTGAGAATCGACGCGGTAGAGGCTTTTTATGCTTATAACAACCCTAAACCTTGGAAACCCAGCACGATTGAAACTGAACAAGTGCTTCGTCTTGCAGACCAATATGGTTTGTACGCTACCTGCGGTACTGATACACATGGTTTAAGTTTATTGCAGCGTCTGTAATTGCTTAGTCGTTTTAGACGGATATACTGACTTGCTGTATTGTTCATATTTTGTTACAAAAATACATGGAAGTATAAATACCAAACGCAAATGTTCGGCGGACTAAGTGGTTTAACAGATCCAAAAGGCACTGACTGGGGAGAGCGTATGCTCAACACAGTAGCGAGTCAGACTATTCGCCATTTGTTTACAAAAAGCGAGTCTGTCGAAGTCTCTGTGCGTTGCTTTCCAAGCAGCAAGTTATTGCAAGGTAGTATTGACAGCTTTAAGATGAGCGGACGAGGTTTAATGATTCGTCGCGACTTTGCTGTCGAGGAGATGTCATTTGAAACTGATGCAGTCGCAATTGATTTTAGTTCGGTACTGAGTGGAAAGCTAAAACTCAAGCAACCAACACAAGCTGTTGCCCAAGTTGTTTTATCTGAAGCTGGTATTAATCAGGCTTTTGGCGCCGAACTTGTCACAAAGCGTTTAGACAATCTATCATTACCACAATTAACTGAGCTATCAGGTGGTAATCCTGTTTCGTTTAAAGATGTTCAGGTGGAACTTTTACCAGAGAACCGCTTGAAGATTATTGCAAAAGCTGATTTTAACTCAGGCGAACTCATACCTATTATTATGACCGTTACTATTGGTATTCAAAAACGGCGCCGTGTTTCGTTTCAAAATCCAGAAATAGAGCTACAGACAGTATCAGAAGAACAAAAGGATTCTTCAAAGACTTTGGGATTAGTACTGGCGGAGATTTTAGATAATATGGTTGATTTAGACCGCTTTGACTTGGATGGCGTCAAAATGCGGTTAAACCGTTTGGAAACCGAAGGCAAAACTTTAATTTTTAGTGGTTATGCGGAAATTGAAAGAATTCCGCAAACTGGTTAAGTAATGGTGGGCTTCAGCCCACCCTACCAAATTTTTTACCGTCCGACACCGATATATTGGAAACCAGCTTTTTCCATATCTTCAGGGTTGAGGAAGTTACGACCGTCAATAATTACAGGGTGGCTCATCAACTTAGCCATTTTGTTATAGTCTAAGGTGTTGAATTGTTGCCATTCTGTAACTAGTACTAAAGCATCACAACCATCTGCAAGACGTTCAGCGTCAGTTTCTACTAATACGCCCGAAAGACCATGACGCATTCCGGTTTGAGAAACGATTGGGTCGTATGCTTTAACTTTGGCGCCAAGACGATTGAGTTGCTCGATTAAATTTAGTGCAGGTGCATCGCGTAAGTCATCTGTATCAGGCTTAAATGTTAAGCCGAGTAATCCTACAGTTTTACCTTTAAGAATTTTCAGAGCTTGTTGTAGTTTTTCTAATGCAATTAAACGCTGACGTTCGTTAACGCTAACAGCAGCTTTGAGGAGTTGAGCTTCGTAACCGTAGTCGTCAGCAGTGTGAATAAGCGCACTAACATCTTTGGGGAAACAGGAACCACCCCAACCGATACCAGCATTGAGGAACTTGCTACCAATACGTGAATCTAAACCAATACCTTTCGCAACTTGAGTAACATCGGCGCCTACGCGGTCACAAATGTTAGCAACTTCGTTAATAAAGCTAATTTTGGTTGCTAAGAAGGCGTTAGCGGCATATTTAATCATTTCTGCTGAACTGAGGTCTGTTGCGAGAACAGGAACAGGGGCAGCAGTTTTATTTTCAGCAAACTGACGCTCGACAATAGGAGCATAAAGTTGCTTCATCAATGCGACTGCTCTAGTACTATTACCACCAAGTACAATTCGGTCGGGGTTGAAGGTGTCATAAACAGCGGAACCTTCGCGCAAGAATTCTGGGTTGCTAACAACATCGAAGTCTGCAACTTCGGGCAACCTTTCTGCGGGGCCGCTACCTGCTGTAACTAGTTGTTTTTGACGTTCAGCAAGACCATCAAGAACAATCATTCGCACCCAGTCACCTGAACCAATGGGTACTGTTGATTTATTAACGATTACTTTGTAACCACCATTTAAATTGGTGCCTATGCTGCGGGCAACTGCTTCTACATAACGGGTATCACTTTCACCATTAGGTAGTGGAGGTGTACCGACTGCAATGAATAAAATTTCACCGTGTGCAACACCAGCGGCAATGTCGGTGCTGAACTCAATTCTTCCTGATTGAATTGCACCTTGCATGATTTCGGAAAGTCCCGGTTCAAATATCGGAGACTGACCGGCTTTCATAATTTTGACTTTTTCTTCGTTATTGTCGATGCACACAACATCATGACCAATATGTGCTAAACAAGCACCTGTAACCAAGCCAACATAACCAGTACCAATTACACAAACACGCATTTTAGTTCAATTCCTATCTTAATTTTGTACAATGAAAGTGAGGTAATATTTAAAGCTGTTTTAACCTTAAATAGTCGCATCGCCCATGCGTTTACGGAAATCTTCCACTGTTAGTTTCAATCCTTCCGCAAGAGGCACAGTAGGTTCCCAATCAAGCAATGTTTTAGCTTTAGTAATATCAGGACGGCGCCGACGTGGGTCATCAGAAGGTAAAGGTTCGTGGATTATCTCTGCATTTGGATTAATCATGTCTCTCACCGCTTCTGCTAACTGCAAAATCGTATATTCTCCGGGATTACCAATATTTACAGGACCAACATAGTCACTGTTCATTAAGCGAATAAACCCTTCAATCAAATCTGAAGCGTAACAAAAACTACGAGTTTGAGAACCATCACCGTATACGGTTAAAGGTTTACCCTGTAATGCCTGGACAATAAAGTTACTAACAACACGACCATCGTTTTCTAACATACGTGGACCGTATGTGTTAAAAATACGAACGACTCGTATATCAACTTTATTCTGACGGTAATAATCGAATGCTAATGTTTCAGCAATACGCTTACCTTCGTCATAGCACGCGCGTAAACCGATAGGGTTAACATTACCTCTGTACTCTTCGCTTTGTGGATGTACATCAGGGTCTCCGTAAACTTCGCTAGTTGAAGCTAAGAAAAATCTTGCTTTAACGCGCTTTGCTAGTCCCAACATATTTAGAGTACCCATGACATTCGTTTTCACGGTTTTCACGGGATTGTATTGGTAATGTACAGGAGATGCAGGACAAGCCAAGTGGTAAATTTGGTCTACCTCCAACCGAATTGGTTCTGTGATGTCGTGGCGAATGAGTTCAAAGTTAGTATTATCCAACCATTGCAGGATATTGCGCTTGTTGCCCGTGTAAAAATTATCCAAACAAATGACTTCATGCCCAGCGGTCATAAGTCTGTCGATAAGATGGGAACCAAGAAACCCAGCTCCGCCCGTCACCAAAATTCTCATACTTTTCCTGTGTTTAGAGATATTCACTTCAAGATGCGCTTGTATTTAGGGTACCCAGCAACAACCCAAAAATTCATCACTAACAAAATTTTGTCAGTATTTTTCGCTTTTCTAGCTAATATTTGCTGCCAAGTGAGATTTAGACGTGTCTATCCACTGGTTGTAAATGCCACTTGCAAAATAACAAATATAGCTCGGTATAAATAAAGAAAAATTAAAGATTCACACAATCTTCAAAAAAACTTAACTTCTACTATATGCTGAACTAACGATAAATAAATGCCAAAACTGACATCTTGCACCTTCTCAACAAGGGTAAGGTGGGCAGTGCCCACCCTACGCAAAAATAAAGGTTACAAGCTCTTTTATTCTCAATAAGCGCAAGGTGCAAGATGTAAGAATGTGATTGACAATGTAGAGACGTGATATATCACGTCTGTTGTGGCGCCATCAATGAAATCTGTGGAGAGGAGACGCGATAGGGAGCGTCTCTACACTACGGCGGTTTTACTTGCCACACTAGCAGTTGCCGTTGCCTCAATACCGCGTTGTGGTTCTCCGAGCATGACTATTGAGCATGTTAGTTGACGTGCTAACTGTGTTGTAACGTCGCTGATGCCTAAACCGCCTGGTATTGTATGATTACGTATAAAAGGTAGTACAACTAAATCGTAAAGTCGCGCGGCTTGAAGAATTGCTTGTGCGACGTTTTCGTGGGCGAGGATTTGGACTTCTGGTGGATTTGATAGTGATAGTTTGGATACGATAAGTCCTAACTGTGAACGTAATGATGCTATTTTGCTTGAACTTGTACGGCGTTCACATACGTTTAACACAGTTACTTGCGCTTGCAAACCTTCTGCTAAAATGTGCGCGAAATGCACGGGTTGTAGTACAGGCGCCATTAAATTTTCGACTGGTACTAATATACGCTGAATTTTTCTTGGTGATTCAACTAAGCGGGTGACGGCAACAGGACAATGTGATGCCCAAAGCACGTTATCTATGACATTTCCAAATAGTTTTGCTCTTATACCAGTACGCTTACCCCATCCCATTACTATTAAACTGGCAGTTTGCTCGCGTGCAGCTCTACTTATTCCTTGTGCAAAAGCATCGTCAATACGAAGTAGTGGTTCAGACTCGACGTTAAGAGCTTTTGAAACAGCACTTGCTTTGGCTAATAATCTTTCACTGCGCTCTAATGATGCTTCTAAACGTGGTGCATCCATTTGCGCGGCAGCTGTTGCAATTGCTAAAGGAATTATTTTACCATTTGCCTGAGAAGCCAATAATGCCGCCATTTCAATTAAGTGTTGCTGAGTGTGGGGATTATATACGGGGACTACAATTGTAAACGGATTATTATTTTGATTGACAGGTGGATAAACGGGTGCAGGTAAGCGTTTTTTTGCAACAGATGTATTTAAACCTACTGCTGCTCTACTCGTAATTAGTGGGCCAATTGTTGAAGTTACGAGCATCAAAAGGATAATACTATTAAATATAGATGGAGGTAGTAAGCCTGCTCGATAGCCTACGAGTGTTGCTGCAACGGTGGCGCCTACTTGTGGTAAGGATAATGACCACATTGTGATTGCTTCTCGCCAGTTATATTGATATAAAAATTTTGCTAGTATTGCCGCAACGAATTTACTCAAGATTAAACCCGCAATGATAAAAGCAGGTAGTTGTAGAGTTGTTATGTTTCGAGTAAACGATGTCAAATCTACTAGTAACCCTAAGTCAACAAAAAAAATCGGTATAAATAATACACTACCGACAAACACGACTTTTTCTTTAACTGGGCCGTCTGCTAAAGCTTCATTAACTGCCAAACCTGCTAAAAAAGCTCCGACAATTTTTTCTATACCAATTAACTGGGCACCAGCCGAAGCAAGAAATACTACCAATAGTACAAATAAAAACTGATGTCCTTCGTCTTCACGTGAGCGTCGAAAAAATTCCTTACCTGCCCAATCAAATCCGACTAAAACTACTGTTGCATATATAGTTAACCAGCCAATTAGAGTAATTAAGCTAAAAACGTTGAGTTGACTTGTGTGAACAGCTATGCATACAGCGAGTAGCAATAGGGCACTAATATCAGTAAAAACAGTGGCGCCCATTGTGACTGTAACAGCTTCATTATTAGCTACGCCCAAACGATTAATAATCGGATAAGCGAGCAAAGTATGGGAGGCAAATAATGAGCCAATTAATATTGCAGCGTTCCAATCAAACCCAAAACTTCTTCCAACAGCGGTACCGACAATCATCGGTACACCAAATGTGAAACTACCAAAACCCAATGAGCGATTTGCAGTGTGGCGAAACTGATCAATTTCAATCTCAAGTCCAGCTACAAACATTAGGTACACTAACCCAATATCTGATAGCAGGTTCATCGTTTGCGATTTATCTTGTAAAAAATTCCAGCCATGTGGACCTAGTACCATCCCAGCCAATAGTAAACCTACTACTCCAGGTAGCCGCAGTCGTTCAAATACAATTGGAACAACCAAAATAACTAGCAGTAAAATAGCAAAAGGAACAATTGGCTCCTTGCCAAGACCTTGAGATGTTGGTGCAAGTACTTGGGATATTAGTTCCATAGGTTGGTGTTTGGCAGGAGTGAAACAAGAAAGCAGGGAGTATTTTCCTAATTACAAAGCTGACGCTTTTTTAATGAGTATTGTTGCTTTTATATTTTTTATATAAGGAAATAGTATTTTTTATAACAATTGGCGCCCGATATGATAACCGCAGTTATTTATTGCTTATATATGAATTTGGCTCAATATATATTTTAAACGGTCGTAATCGTCTTTGAGTAGTATACTTAAAGTCCGACCAGCTTTAACTAACCATTCACGGTCAGCCTTGCGTAGTTGAAACACTTCGCGAATCGCCGCTGCCGTCAAAGAATCGATAGGGGCGCCGTTTATAGTTAAAAGAGTTCGTAAAAAGTCCATTTCCTCTGAAAATCGTATTATCGCATCGGATTCGCAGCGATAAACAGCCTGATGAATTTGTGGAGGACGAGGTGGTAAGTACTGATAGACAGCACCGTTTGAATTATTAGTTTTTGGCTGCTCAAACCCGATAATTGCGGCACGAAACTCTGTTTTAAGCATAGCAAAAATTTGGGGTTGTTCCTCACGTAAATCAGCGAGTGACATACCCAAAGCGCGCGCACGATGCACTGAGTCTATTGGCATGGTGGTGGCGTGATAAACAACAGCGTAAACTTGATTGCCAGATTCTTCATCTTGTGATTTTACCCAGCTACCAAATGGGGGCATTGGGGGAAAGCTCAAATCATCTGGTTCTAAACACTGAGCTAAAAATTCTGTGGTTGTTGTCTCTATGACTTCGGCGATGTGATTTTCATCACGGTTACTACGATTGAATTGTGGTAAAGGAAGGCGCATAGTTGTAGAGACGTGATTTATCACGTCTTGAGAATTATAAATATAAACCGTAACATCTTATATTTCTAATTTAATACAGATGTTTTGGTTTTTTATATATTAATTTGGCGCCTGTGATTGGGGCGGGTTCTGATTGGGACGGGTTTAGGGACGGGTTTAGCGATATCGTGATTAATAACGGAAATCTCGGTTAACCCGCCCCTACAGTATCATTTTCCTTTTTTACGACTTGCGGTTTCAACGGCTTCTAATTCCGATAAACGGAATGTGATTAATTTATCCCAATTACCACCCTCGAACAAAACGGCAACTTTACCATCGCTGACTCGTTGAACTAATCCTTCAAAGCGATAGTAGGTATCTGCGGGGTTTTTGACGCGAACGGTTGCTCCAGGCAGAATCATAGCTTTTACTCTTTTATGGTTGGTTTCCTTTATATAGCTTAATACTTGTTAGGCGGAGCGTGACGGTTAGTATGGTGCGTGATGCCATTAGATGCTCGCTTCGTTTTGAAATTATTAATGGCATCACACACCCTACCCCCAATATTTCTTTTTGGTTCGGAAGTTGGCGACTGATTCGACGATACCTAGGGATACGAAATTTGTTACCATGGCCGAGCGTCCGTAGCTCATCCAAGGTAGTGGTATTCCCGCAACTGGCGCCAATCCAACGTTCATACCTACGTTTACTATCACCTGGAAAACAATCATTGCTAAAACTCCAATTGCTAGGAGTGAACCAAAATTATCTTTGGCTGTTTGAGCAATATGTAGTAAGCGCAGGCAAAGTAAAGCAAAGACTGAAAGCAATATTAAGCAACCTATAAAACCAAACTCTTCACCAACGGCAGAAAATATAAAGTCTGTATGTTGTTCAGGCACGAAATTAAGCTGTGTCATCGGACCCTTGTTTAATCCCCATCCTAGCCACTCTCCGGCGCCGATGGCAATCCGTGATTGGTGTTGGTGATACCCAGTTGTTAACAGGTTTTGGTCGGGATTTAAAAATGATGTTAAGCGCCCTTTTTGATATTCTTTTAAAACGTGATTCCAAAGAAAAATACCTATTTCCCCACCTAGCATATTAAGTGCCCAGGCGCCGATAGCACTTGCACCAAATCGTCTCCAAGGCAATGTCCGCCATCCAATAATACCCATTGCAACTGCCCAGATTAACCCTAAAGGACCAAATATCAAATCCTTGGAAAAGACAATCGTAAAGGGCCATTGAATACTAAATAATATCGCGGCGATAATTGGTGAAACCATTAGTACTAACCAACCTGGATTCGCGTTTGCCCAGTACAACATCCCTAAGACAATTGCTCCGAACACTAACGATGTCGCTAAGTCAGGTTGGATGAAAACTAATGCCCAAGGAATTGCGGTGAATGCCATCGCGCGCGCAACTGTAGATAAACTTGATGCCGTTGTTTTATGTAATAGCGCTGCCAAAGTAATAATCATTGCCAATTTGGCAAATTCTGACGGCTGTACAGGTATACCAGCAATACTAATCCACCGCTGTGCCCCTTTTGCGCTTTTACCAATAAGCATTACCGCGACAAGACTGATATTGACTGCGGTATATATATACCAGTGGTACTGGAGTAGATTTTCGTAGCGTACACGGGCAATAATTAATGCCATGCCGGCGCCTATGAAGGAGATTAACCAGTGCCACCACCAGTCAATTAGACCCTGGCTTAACTCGGTGCTGCGAATCATTAAGCCGCCGAAAAAACTGACCCCTACTACAACGAAGAACAATAGCCAGTCGATTTGCTGCCAAGGTTTAATCCAATACTTCCAGCGTGATTGGGAGCGCGAACTCTTTTTTAATAACATTGTACGATTTTAGACTTTAGCTTTATAGATTTTAAATTTAGTCGCCACTAAAAATCTGTATTCCCAGGTATCACCTGAGAACCAGAATGAAAATATTTTATTTTTTTATGTCAAAGCTGCAACATCCTACACAGAAACCGGGCTTCTTGTTATAAATTATGCTAAAAATTCTAGTTTGTCACAAAGAAGCCCGGTTTCTTAGGAGCAACTCAGAGCTGCAACAGATACTTTGCCTGCAATGGCTAGTGCAATTGAACGTAAGGCTTTTGCACTTGCTGAGTCAGGGTCTGCGGCAACAATTGGCACACCGTTATCTCCACCAACGCGCGTGGAAATTTCTAGTGGGACGCAGCCAAGTAAGGGTACATCGAATTCTTGTGCTGTTTTTGACCCGCCACCTGAACCAAAAATATCATACTGTTTTTCTGGCATATCAGGGGGTATAAAGTAGCTCATATTCTCTACTATTCCCAACACAGGCACGTTTAGCTGTTGAAACATCCGTAGTCCTTTACGTGAATCTAACAAGGCAACGGTTTGTGGTGTTGTGACAATTACGGCGCCTGCCATTGGTACTGCTTGTGTCAATGTTAACTGGGCATCGCCTGTACCAGGAGGCATATCAACGATTAAATAATCGATATCGCCCCATTCGACTTGGTATAAAAATTTACGAATGATACCATTCAGCATTGGACCACGCCAAATCACGGGTTGGTCTCTATCAATTAGAAAACCCATTGATACTAACTTGACACCATGATTAAAAGCAGGTTCCAATATTTCACCGTTTTCGGATGGGCGCACAATTAGCGGTGTGTCTGATAACCCTAACATTGTTGGGTCATTAGGCCCGTAAATGTCAGCATCTAGTAAGCCTACTTTGGCGCCTGTTTGAGCCAAAGCAACAGCTACGTTAACTGCTACGGTACTCTTACCAACTCCACCTTTACCGCTAGAAATGGCAATAATATTTTTTACGCCTTTAATACCAGTACGGTCGGGTAAATCTTTTTGCTTTGGTGTTTCTGCCGTAACTTCCACTGCCACATCAGTAACACCTGGTAGCTTTTTAACAGCCCTTTGACAATCTTCAACAATAAACTCACGCAACGGACAGGCAGGTGTAGTCAACACTAATGTGAAACTAACCTTACAGCCGTCTATTTTGACGTTGCGAATCATGTTCAGTTCCACCAAACTTTTACGAAGTTCGGGGTCTTGCACTGGTCGCAACACTTCTAAAACTGACTGCGTATCTAAAACATGATTCATCGCTTTTTCCACCATTACTGCCCCAATAAAATTTTTTTGTATCTACTATCGGATTTTAAAGGTTAATGGTGGTGGAGTGATGTTAACTAAAAATCGAAGCAACCAAATTGACGTGGTTTTCTCTTCCTTGACACTGCTTTTAATGCCGTTCCTTCTACTGCTTCAACTAGTGCCCGCGCTACACGGTCTGCGTAGGGACGCGAGAATGACCAAATTAACGGAGATAACCAGCCGCGTAATGTTACAGAATATGACAAACAAGTGCCGCAAACTGTAGACTCAACTTTATAAGTTATCCGTTCTTCAATACCTGGAAGTGCTAACACCCTAATACTCAATAGTTCTCTTGGGTTAACTCTTTCTACAAAAATACGAATGGGAATTGGTGATAAGCGCGTTACTGCTTGATATATCAACCCTGGTTTTGGAACTAACCCATAAGGTACATTAGTACTTTTTAACAGCGGATGCCAAGAAACATCAGCTATGTCAACAACTTTCTGCCAAAGTTCGTCAACTGAAGCCGAGCTAATTTCTCGGTATGTTCGTACTAAGGAAGCGCATATCCGGCGCCGTTTGCGGTGGATAAACCTAGATAACCAACCTTGCATTGAATTCGACCCTCCTTGCGTTTGCGCTCTCTAAGATTAGGTAATCGTTACATACATATATCTCTCAGCCTAATTAGTCTTCCTTCTGACGACGTATACACGCTTATTATTAAGTATTAATTTTTATCAACATTACTTGTTGCTAAACTGAGAGTATGCATATCAGAATCCATGAAAAGACCTGCAAGAGTAAATATAAATGTTTATTCTCAGGTGGCGCCAGTAGTAAGAATAGCACTTCCATTGTTTGTGTATTTTTATGTATTAAGTAATATTGGGTTATTTGGGCTGTATTGCTTACCAGAAGGAAATTGTGGACATTTTAATGCGATGTTAAGCATTCGTTAAAATAACAAATCGTATACAAGTAGATACACAATTTAAGAGAGAATAGCTTAAGTTACGCCGACGCTTGTGTGTCAACTATCGGGGATATCACGTGTCCGGCTTGTGGTAGTAGCGTTTATTGTACGCTTGCAAGCAATAAAGCTGCACTACCCTATGGATTAAAAGCCATAAAAACAAAGAGTGAAAATTTTAATCTAGGTTTTGAGACTTATGTTGACAAACTCGCATTCTCCTGCTATCCAAACTTCTCCATCAAAATTTTTACCCCCAGACAACGCGAAAGAGCGAGTTAGTGCTTTCATGCGTCAATTACAAGACGAAATTGCTAACGGTTTGGAAGCAGTTGATGGTGTTGGTAAGTTTCAACAAGATAGCTGGGAGCGTCCCGAAGGTGGTGGTGGACGTTCGCGCGTTTTACGTGACGGGGCAATCTTTGAACAAGCTGGTGTCAATTTTTCGGAAGTGTGGGGAGACCATTTACCGCCATCAATTTTGACGCAGCGTCCTGAAGCTGCTGGACATCGTTTCTACGCTACTGGCACATCAATGGTGTTGCACCCCCGTAACCCTTATGTACCTACCGTTCATTTAAACTACCGCTATTTTGAAGCTGGCCCTGTATGGTGGTTCGGTGGTGGTGCCGACTTAACTCCATACTATCCTTTTGCCGAAGACGCAAGTCATTTTCATAAAACTTTTAAACAAGCTTGTGATAAACACCATTCGGAATATTACCCAGTATTTAAACGTTGGTGCGATGAATATTTTTATTTAAAACATCGTAACGAAACACGCGGTGTTGGTGGTTTGTTCTTTGATTATCAAGATGGTCGCGGTGCCTTGTATCGGGGACCCGATAACCACGGTCTAGCAGCTAATTACAGTCAACAAGTTGGCGAACCCACACAACGCACTTGGGAAGAATTATTCTCTTTCATTACAGACTGTGGTCGAGCGTTCTTACCTGCTTATGTACCCATTGTCGAACGGCGCCATAATACTGAGTACGGTGAACACCAACGCAATTTCCAACTTTATCGTCGCGGTCGCTACGTTGAATTCAATTTGGTATACGACAGAGGAACCATTTTTGGATTACAAACAAACGGACGTACAGAATCGATATTAATGTCGCTACCTCCATTAGTGCGTTGGGAATATGGCTTTAAGCCAGAACCAAACACTCCAGAAGCAGAACTTTATGATACTTTCCTCAAGCCTCAAGATTGGGTAAATTGGTCTCATACCTAAAAAGACAAGAAAACGAAATAAAAAGAGTGATGCGCTTGACTAAAATGTAACATTCCTTTTTATTTGTACGTAGCTAATGCCCACAGCATAGTCATTTCGGCATGGTGTGGGTATTTATTCATAAAAAAAGACTGGATACTAGCGACATAAAAGGTTATAAAAAATACTAGATTAGTTTTATTTCGTAGTACCAGGGGAGAGATAAGCGTGATTCATATCGACCAGAGAAGCTACAGCATTCAAGACGGTAATTGTGTAATCGTTCTGACCCCATCTGGGCGCCTAGATATTACAACAGCTTGGCAGTTTCGCCTGAAGTTACAGGAGTGCATATCCAAACTTACCCACCACGTTGTTGTTAATTTGGGTCAAGTCAACTTTATCGATAGCTCAGGTCTTACATCTCTAGTAGCTGGAATGCGTGATGCTGATAAGGTTAAAGGCAGCTTCCGTATTTGTAACGTTCACCCAGAAGCCAAGCTTGTTTTTGAGGTGACAATGATGGATACAGTATTTGAAATCTTTGAAACTGAAGAAGAAGCTTTAGAAGGTGTACCTCGCAGTCTCACTCCTCAGAATTAAAAGTAATGAGTAATGAGTGCTGAGTAATAGATTATAACTCCTAACTCCTAACTCCTAACTTTGGTGTAGCAAAATGGCCCCATGATAGCTCCCCAAGTGGCTCTTCCTGTTTCTCCGTCAATTCCTTTATCGTAAGTTTTTAGTTCTGTTTGAGTAACTTCAAACCCTAACGAAACTTGCACGGTGTTGCCAAGGTAAGTAAAAGTGCATTTGGCTTCTTTTGGTGGCACAGCCGAAAATTCGTAACAGTTGGGTGCTAATTCTTTTACGGTCACGTTTAGTACACAACCGGGTAGCAATTCTAACTTGTCACTGGTTAAACTTTGTATTTTGCTTGGGTTACTGCCTCCACCAGCTAATGCATCTGGGTCTTGAGGCATATAGTATTGGACGGTAATGGGTGTATCTGAGTTACCTGTCTCACGTAACCTCATAATTCTCTGTCTATAAGGTTTGTCAAGGCTAATAGTATTTGCCTGTTCAGCGAATATAGTTATGCTGTCTTCAAAACAAATGGGTACAGGCGCCTGCCACAAGCGCAAGTGGACATACCACACAGGGTCTTGGAGTGCTTGTTCTTGGTTGTCAAATTCACCAGTGAGGTATTCAGCGAGAGCTAGTAGCTGCGATGAGAAGGGCATTTCGGTAATATTAATTTATGCTGTATTATGTTGAGAAGAAGTTACACATTATAAAGATGCTTAAATTAAGTATCCCTGAGTATGTAATAACTCCTACAGCTATAATAATAGAGATGCAGGATACAAAAGCCTTGTGTCTGAAGATGCAATACGGGTATATTCCATTCTGATAGCATCTGAGCTAAAGAGCGTTTAAAGCTACGTATTCAAGTACAAGAAAACAAACATTCCTTCGTCCTAATAAAGAACTATTGTTGTGAATAACGTCCGTACTGTCTCTGATACAAAGCGAACATTCTACTCACTTCATACTCGTCCGGTAAACACGATTTATCGTCGAGTGGTGGAAGAGTTGATGGTAGAAATGCATCTACTATCAGTTAATGTAGATTTCAGCTACAACTCAATTTACACCTTGGGTGTAGTCACAGCGTTTGACCGCTTTATGCAAGGTTATCAACCAGAAAGCGATAAAGCATCAATATTTCATGCTCTTTGTCAAGCAGTTGAGGCAAATGAAGACCAGTATCATCAAGATGCCACACGCTTGCTTAATGTTGCCAAGAGTTTACCTGTAAATGATTTAATTGCGTGGCTGAGTCAAACTAATCGTTTAGAAAACGATACGCAATTACAAGCTGAACTTGATGCCATTGCTCACAATCCGAAGTTTAAATATAATAGATTGTTTGCTATTGGTATATTTACACTATTAGAAGCATCTGACCCAGAAGTCGTTAAAGATGAAAAGCGTCGTACTGAAGCTCTCAATTCTATTGCTAAGGGTTTGAATATTTCTGACGACAAACTCAATAAAGATTTAGAGTTATATCGCTCCAACCTCGATAAAATGACGCAAGCTATGGCTGTAATGGCTGATATGCTGCAAGCTGACCGTAAAAAGCGTGAAGAACGCGCGAAAGCTAAACAATAATAAAATGATGTAGAGACGTTACATGTAACGTCTCTACGTTTTATGATTAAATGGGTACGATGCGGTAGATAATGTTACTGACTATTGACAATGCTAACGCGCCCATTATTGCGCTCCAGATGCCATAGCGTAAACGAAAACCCTGTACAAAATAAGCAGCTAAACAGAAACAAATAACTCCGATAACAAAGGTAAAAAAGTCGGGAAAGAAGTTAAAAGTTAAAGCATTTGGTATTGCAAATACAAAGGTAAGAAGCGGTTTAACCATTACTGTTATAATGCCAAGAGCGGCAGCAGCAGTAAAAGTTTTGTCAGGAGAATCAATATCCACTCCAATTGGAAGTTTACTGATAGCAAAAAAGCTGGCTGCTGTTACAAACCAAGCAATCATAATTGATGTAATATTCATTGCCACATACCCTGAAACGTGAATGGCGTAGGCTTGTTATTATGGTGTCATCGTTTGCAAGAAGATTCTTCCGCAGCAATAACATCAAATATGAAAGTTATTATTTGTAAATTTGAATAATAAATTCCGCTATCAGAGAACTATTTTAAATATTTTTATTTTTGATAAATTAATCCCCCCAACCAGAACATTCTATAAGGGGGTTAGGGGGGATTATTCTAATTGTTATTTGTTCTAGGCGCCTGCTGTTGTGCTGGAACTGTGCCGGGATTAACATTTTGCCCACTAGGTACAGTTAGACCTGGAGCCGGAATTGGCGGAGCTTGATTAGGTAAATTAGGATTAATGTTACCTTGTGGGTTAATTTGTGGATTAATTTGTGGGTTAACTTGAGGGTTAATTGGTTGAATAGGGTTTGGCACCACAGTATTTGGGATTGTTTGGTTGGGAATGGCGCCTGGTGTTGCTCCGGGTAATGTTTGGTCGGCGCCACTGGCTGATACTGCTAAAGAAACACGGTCGCCACCAACTTGTCTCAGTAAGTCTATGGTTCCAATTACATCGTTGTAGCTTACTGAACGCGCTGCATATAATACTAAAGGTTTTGTGGGATTTTGCTTGACATAATTTTCTAAGTATATTCGCAATTGCTCTTTGGGAATTTGAGTTTGCGCTGGGGTGCTAATGTCAATAATTTGACCTAGCGCGTCGAGATATAGTACTAGTCTTTGCCCATCTTTTGTTTCTGCTTGGTTAGCTGGTGAGCCAGGTGCAGATGTTCCAGGAATTGTTGTTCCTGATTTGGCTGGTGCTAAGTCAAAGTTAATACCACGTATTGCTTGTTGTCTAGAAAATTGTAGTGCTGCCAAGAGAAAAAAAGTCAAGATACAAAAGATTACGTCTATTAAAGGAATGATTTGTACTTGAGCCTCATCTTTGGAATTATTAAGGTTTATTTTCATTTTGCATTGTTCAACTAGTTGTTCGACTATATATTGTCTGAATCAGTAGGATTTGGTTCCGTTGGAGCTTCGTAAGGGTCGCCAAACCGATTTTTTCCTCTCTTGCGTGGAGAATTTCCTCCCGAATTTCTGTTGCTGTTGGTTTCTGGTGCCAGTAAAGTTGGATTTTCTGTATTTACGTCATTGATGTTAGATGGAGGTGACTGGCGGTACAATAGTTCTAGCTCGTTACCTGCTTTGCGAAATACCTGAACTTGGTTAAAAATGAATGACTGAAACAAGCGGTAAAATACCAAACTTGTCATTGCTACTACTAGTCCTGCTGCTGTACTAATTAATGACTCCCCAATACCTGTAGTCACTCCTGCTGTTGCTTCGGTTCCTAAATCACCGATTTTAATCGCGCGCAATGACTGAATTAGTCCCCACACTGTACCAAACAAACCTAAAAGTGGCGCCAGGGCAATTACTGCTTCCAAAAGCTTTTCACCGCGTCGCATTCCAGTTAACTCATCTTCGGCAGTTGCTTCTAAAGCAAGTCGAAAAGTTTCAGGGTCGTTTTTTGTCAAACTCAAAGGAGCGTATAAAAATCTGCCAATTGGCTGGTCAGTAGCACGTTGGGCAATATCACGAGCTAATCCCCAATTTTCACGCGCAGCTTCTAAAACGCGCTCGACTATTTGACGCTCTTGGTTCAACATGCGGAGCCAAAACCATAACCGCTCAAAAACTACGCTTATCGTCAAAACTGACAACGCGAGTAGCGGATACATCGCAGGTCCGCCTCTTCTAAATTCAGCTATTATATCCACGGTCTTAACTTTCCTCTCCTAAAAACGACAAGCAAGCTATTAGGCTCTATGGCTACACAGCAGCCATTACAGAAATAAGTTTTTCGCACCTTCCAGACAATTAAGGGCGGTTATTCCCACAGGAAGTTTAAGGCAATATCGTGCAAAATTAAAGCTAACAAGGAGGCTCGATATATGAAATTCTCGATTCAAGCTGTTTACGGATGGTACCGTGATTTGATACGCAACCCCAAATATCGCTGGTGGGTAATTCTAGGTACAGCTTTGTATTTTATTAGTCCATTTGATATTGCTCCAGACTTTTTACCTATTGTCGGACAAATCGATGACGCTTTTATCTTGACTTTACTAGTATCAGAAGTATCTCAGTTAGTGATTGAGGGCTTTAAAGCGCGTAAAGGATACACCGAAGTTAGCGATAGTACAAACACCACTACTACAACAAGTTCACAAGCCAATACACAGACACAGACGATTGATGTGGATGCTGTCTCAGTTGAGTAACCGTTACAAAGCCATAAACTATAGATATATATATAGTTAACCTCTTCTTAAGCACGAGTTTTGTTTGAGAAGGGGATATTTATTTATCTACTAATTCATACAGAATTTCCGTAAATATTCAAGTGATTTGTGATACTTGTAATATTAATATTTTAATTAATTGCAAAGCTGTATGAATCGGCGAATTATAGGATTGTTACCTGCGGGTGGGCAAGCAACACGTATTTCACCTTTACCACTGAGTAAAGAATTATATCCTATTGGGTTTCAAGTTAAAAATATTTGTTATCAAAACAATTTTAATGATAAAGAGAATAAATTACGCCCTAAAGTAGTTTCACATTATTTGCTAGAAAAGATGCGGCTAGCTGGAATTGAGACGGCGTATTTTATTTTGCGACCTGGAAAATGGGATATTCCTGCTTATTTTGGTGATGGTTCAATGCTTGAGATGAACTTGGGGTATTTAATGATGGGATTGCCTCATGGTGTTCCTTTTACATTAGACCAGGCGTACCCGTTCGTTCAAGATGCGATTGTGGCTTTGGGTTTTCCTGATATTTTATTTGAACCGTTTGATGGGTTCCAGCGAATTATCGCACGTCAAGCAAAAGGCGCCGATGTTGTTTTAGGGTTATTTCCTACAGAACAACCCCAAAAAGCTGGTATGGTTGATTTTGATAGTAGGGGTAAAGTTAGGCTCATCGTTGAGAAACCCCCACAATCGAATTTACGATATATGTGGGCTATCGCTGTATGGGCACCTGCATTTACAGAGTTTTTACATTCTTTCGTATCGAATTTAAAGTTAACAAATGATTTGTTGAGTCTACCTGAGTTACCTATTGGTAATGTGATACAGGCAGCTATTCAACAAGGTATGCGCGTTGAGGCTGAGGTTTTTGAGAATGGTAGTTATTTGGATATTGGCACACCGAGTGATTTGATGCTCGCTGTGCAGCGGTTTTCTGGGTGTAGTAATAATCAGTTTAGTGATTAAGTTGGGAATGAGTTGGGGAGTTGGAATCACTGAAGTGATTATTACAACGCAGGGGGTCTTCAGGGTAGCCTAGACGATGGCGCCCGGACCACAGTAATTCTTGGACTTGTTTGGTGTAGGGTTGTATTAGCTGTTGTGCTTGGGGATTTATGCGATTTAGAATTTCTTCTTCTAGAACCTGCCACCATTTTTCTGTTAGTTCCCATTTGAGGTTGACTCCTTGAACAACCATCGCGCACAAAGGTAGTAACTCTTGCTGTATTGGTGCTATGGTACCTTCAAATAGACATAGCCAAAGGTAAGCTTGAAACATATTTAAGTCGCGAATGCATGAGTGAGCTATATCCTCGTCACCCAAGTGACCACGACGACTTCGATATTCGGGAAATAATTCTAACAGTCGATTATAAACTGAAGAGGCAATAGACGGCGCCGCTAGTAGCATTTCTTCGACTAAGCGAAACTCAGCAGAATCAACGCTATACTTTGCACTCGCAGCACAAACTCTTTGCCAAGGTATTGCTACTTGCTCTTCAACGAATTTTAAATAAGGAGCAAGCAGGATTTTTTCTTCTGGCTCAAGCTTTTTAGCAATTAATTTATTGGTAAAATTTAACTGCGTAGTCATAAATCCTAAAGCACGCCAGTCTTTAGAGGCAATATGCTGTTCTTGAAAAACGAGTAATGTCGGTTCAAGTTCATACGCTAACTCTTTGATTGCAGGTAGTTCTAAGTTTGAGAACAATTCGTCAGTTAGCGCTTCGTTTGCACAGGGGGATTTTTGGTAAACGTTGATTAGCTTTTTGTATACACGAAACGCAAACTGTGTAATTCGACGTGCTTCCGTCAAATCCATCACATTCGGTATATAAGCATAAAGTGTCTTTGTTTGTATCCACCCCATTTGGCAGTTAACGGTCAGTATATTATCTTTCAGCTTGGTCGCTGTTAAAGCCCGACCTTTTGAAGATGCACTCTCAAGCAACTTACTACTAAGTGAATTTTGGTTATTACTTCGATTGATGCCAAGTGTATAACGCTGTGCCCAGAGGTTAAGCAAACGTTCAACTGGCGGAGTTTCTACAACTTGAGTTGTTTTTAGCATAGATTTTTCTCTAGGACAGTCACATTAGTACTGAATGCAATTATTATCAATTGTATAATTTTATACAATCTTTATAAGTCAAAGTACTTATTAATAGTTACAAAAATGTTACAAATATCTATATTGATTAGAGTAACACTATATCATGTTGTCCACGTGATAATACGTAGGAAATTTAACAATCTTTTAGTTTGAGTTTACATAAACTTAACGTTTCAATAAAACGCCTTTAGACTGTAAGGCATAGTAGTTTCAATAAGAGTTATTACCTAAGTAGTTTTAGTGATGCACACAAGTAGCTATTTTTATTTGATATTTAAGCAAGTTGACGGATGTTTATATCTTATAACCGCATAAAAATATATACATAAACCCAGTTTCTAAAATTTAAATTTACAGTCGCTTTAAAATTAAGGCTGATTATTTCACGATTATTTACTAAGTAATTGTATATTAGGGCTAGCTAACATATATACATTGGTGATATCTTGGTAATGTCACTCGTCAGTCCAGACACTTTAGTTTTTATTATAAATTCCCTGTTATGTATTTGTTTTGTATAACCGTTTACAGATGTTACGCTTTTTTAAGTAAAAATAATAGTAAGCGTAGTAATTAAACCTGACCTATATTGTCTTAGTATTAAAAATCGTTTTTTGCGAAACTTTGTACTAAATAAACCTGTGTCTAATTATATTACAATTCAATAATCGCAATTTAACATAAAGACTTTAAAATTTTTTAATACCAATAAAGTTAGTATGTAAAAAAAGTAAATTCACATTATGATATCAAAAATTTCCAAATTTGGTAAGTATGATTAGAATAATTTCCATTGCTAGTCAATTTTAGAATTTTATACATACACTTATTATTTCAGCTATGCAGTATTTTATCGTCACAATATTAGCTCGTTTACCTTCACCTAATAGTCAACACGACTCAATGCTTGAATACGCAGAACTAACATGTTGATTATCAATACTCAAGGCTAGACTAAATGTGTATTTTGATACTTGACACGGCTAAAGCAAAGTTAATATTATCAAAAATATTTAATCTGGCTTTAAATTGATAATGAGATTAATTAATTTTGTTAATTTTTTTAGTTGTAAAAAATGACACTTTGCAAACACTTTATAAATGTTTGCGAGTTTTTGCATTTGTGTACAAGGCAATTATGTAAAGGGTTTCAAGGTTTTGTGTTGATTAGTCAAATTTTATTTAAGGTTAACTATGTTGCTAGAGCATACGTGTAATGCGTGGATTATGAAAATAATGTTGCATATTGTGAAAAAAGGTTATAAATTATAATTAATATGTATTTAGATAATTATATCTGGTAACTTGAACATCTTGTACGTAAAAACTGGTAAAACTACTTAAGCCTAAAATTTCCTGGATAAGTCAAACTAATGAATTTGTTTGTGAAATAAAATATCTAGGTAGTAGAAATAAATAGTTGTATCTTGTTAAATAGGCGAGAGTGCGGGTTTGTAAAATTTGAGCATTTGTAGTACAAGCAAAAGCTTAAGGCAGGTATTAATTTACATTTAACAAGCAATATCCACAGTTAGTTTACAAGCAGGAATCGTTAATTTGATAGCGGTTTGAGTAAGTAAATATAGTCTTTCATTTAAAAGTGCAGATAATAAGATTTGCTTTTTCAGAAAACACTATTGTTAATATGAAGATAGCAAGCTTATAAAAGGCGCTTCTACCATTAATTCATTAAAATTGAAAAGGAGTTTTCTGACGATGCAACTTAAGGACTTAGCAGCAACAACAGTAAAAGGCAACGATATCGACGCAGAAGCTTGGGAAGCTTTAGAAAAATCTATTGTGTACTATCAAGGGCGCCCAGTTGGAACTGTAGCGGCATTTGATAATTCGACAGAAGCGCTTAATTATGACCAAGTATTTGTACGCGATTTTGTGTCATCTGCTCTGATATTTTTAATGAAGGGTAGAACTGATATTGTTCGTAACTTCTTAGAAGAAACTCTCAAGTTGCAACCTAAAGAACGTGAACTCGATGCTTACAAACCAGCGCGCGGATTAATGCCCGCTAGTTTTAAAGTTGTGTCAATTGATGGTAAAGAATACCTTGACGCTGACTTTGGTGAACATGCTATCGCACGAGTCACACCAGTAGACTCCTGCTTATGGTGGATTATTTTGTTACGCGCTTATGTCGTAGCAACCAAAGATTTCTGTTTCGCTTATCAACCAGAATTTCAAACTGGTATCAAGTTGATTGTAGAATTATGCTTGGCAAATCGCTTTGACATGTACCCAACACTGTTGGTACCCGATGGCGCCTGCATGATTGACCGTAGGATGGGAATTTATGGTCACCCCCTAGAAATTCAAGCTTTATTCTATGCTTCACTACGTGCAGCACGAGAACTATTAGTATGTGAGTACAACGAAAATATTGTTGCTGCTATCGATAACCGTTTACCCTTATTGTGCGCTCATATTCGCCAGCACTACTGGATTGATATAAACCGTCTCAATGCGATTTACCGTTTTAAGGGTGAAGAGTATGGAAAGGCGGCAGTAAATCTATTTAATATATATAGTGATTCGCTTCCTTATTATGAACTAGACAAATGGCTACCTATTAATGGTGGTTATCTTGCGGGTAATGTCGGACCGTCACAACTCGATACACGCTTCTTCTCACTTGGTAACTTGATGGCAATTGTTTCGGAACTAGCTACTGAAGAGCAATCGCAAGCGATTATGAATTTGGTAGACCAACGCTGGGATAATTTAGTTGGGGACATGCCGATGAAGATTTGTTTCCCTGCTTTAGAAGGTGAAGAGTATAGGATTGTCACTGGATGTGACCCAAAAAATATTCCTTGGTCTTATCACAATGCTGGAAGTTGGCCCGTTTTATTGTGGATGTTGGCTGCTGCTGCTGTGAAAACTAACCGTGTTGACATTGCTAAAAAAGCAATTGCCGTTGCTGCCCCTCGTTTGAAGAATGATGAGTGGGTTGAGTATTATGACGGTAAAAAGGGAAGATTGATTGGTAAACAAGCTCGGAAGTACCAAACCTGGACTATTGCTGGCTTTTTACTTGCTAAAGAACTTATTGAGAATCCTCAACACTTGCCTTTGGTTAGCTTTGAAGAGTTACCGCAGGAACTTGTATCGCGTGCATGTGAGTTTGAAATTGGTAGTGTTGTTGATACTGCGCGGTATTAATATATAGAAACCTGGTTTCTTCAAAAAACCAGGTTTCTTAATTAAAATGAGTATTTAATGTTTTCTGCTCGTCAAATTGCTTTTATTGCTTTGCGTGATGTCCATAAAGGTGCCTTTGTTGATGTTGCTCTTGACCGTGCGTTACACAAGTTTAATCTAAAATCGAATTTACCTGACAACGAGCGGCGCCTTGTTACGGAATTGGTTTATGGATGTGTTCGGCGCCAACGAACGCTTGACTATTTTATTGACTCGCTTGGAAAGAAGAAAGCACACCAGCAACCAAAGGACTTGCGTACTATTTTACATATCGGTTTGTACCAATTGATGTACCAAGACCGCATACCCGCTTCTGCTGCTGTAAACACAACTGTTGAACTCGCAAAAGAGAATGGTTTTGTAAAGCTTGCTCCTGTTGTGAATGGAATGTTACGCTCCTTTATACGTCAAAGAGAAAAGGGGGAAGGGGTAAAGGAAATTGATAATGGAATTTTATATAGTTTTCCTGATTGGATAATTGATGTGTGGATCAAACAGTTTGGTGAAGAAGAAACTGAAAAATTATGCCAATGGATGAACCAAACACCAACAATTGATTTACGGGTTAATTTGCTTCGTGCGACGATCACAGAAGTTGAAACAGCTTTTCAAGATAGTAATATTGAATATGAAAAACTTACTTATTTACCCCAAGCTTTACGTTTAATTGGTAGTAACGGCGCCATCCAAAATTTACCCGGTTATGAACAAGGTTGGTGGAGTGTCCAAGATAGCAGCGCGCAGCTAGTAGCTCACTTACTCGACCCGCAACCAGGAGAAGTGATAATTGATGCTTGTGCGGCGCCGGGTGGAAAAACAACTCATATTGCGGAACTGATGGGTGATGAAGGTAAAATATGGGCTTGTGACCGTACTGCTTCGCGGCTTCGTAAACTTGAAGAGAATGCTCGTCGTTTACAGTTAAAGTCTATAGAAATTTGTACTGGAGATAGTCGGAGTTTAAGAGAGTTTATTAATACTGCCGACCGCGTTTTAGTTGATGCTCCTTGTTCTGGACTAGGTACTTTACACCGTCATGCAGATGCACGATGGCGCCAAACTCCTAAAAGTGTAGAAGAATTAGCTGTGCTTCAAGGTGAGTTATTGTCGAACACGGCAAAATATGTAAAACCAGGTGGCGTGTTAGTCTATGCTACGTGTACATTACACCCACTCGAAAATGAAGCGGTTATCGAGTCGTTTTTAGTCGCAAACTCAGACTGGAAAATTGAGGCACCGAGCATTAATTCATTGCTAAATAAATATATAATGCCGCAAGGCTGGTTAAAAGTGGTGCCGCATCAACATAATATGGATGGTTTTTTCATGACCCGGTTAAGAAAATCAAACAATTCTCAGTAAATACTTGCTTGTATTGTTAGGATTGCATCAAGGTGAAATCCACTCATAAAGGTCTTGCAGTATATGAGAACCGATTCGAGCGTAAAAACACAAGTAAAAATACTGATAGGCGCCGCATGGATTGACGGTATAATCCAACCTGAAGAGCGTAAATATCTACATCAAATCGCTCAAGCGAATAATTTGACAAATGACCCGGAAATAAGACCGTTTCTGTATGAATTTTTATCAGTGAAACCAAACGAGTTTTATAACTGGGTACATGAGTACTTAGGAGAACATCCGACTCACGAAGATTGTCAAAAATTGATTGAGTCTATTAGTGGGTTGATATATAGTGACGGTGATGTTGCGAGTGAAGAAGCGAAGCTATTGAGTAAGCTGTTGAAATTATCTGATCACAAAGATTCTAACAAGCCAGTAGCGGACACTATTCTAAAGCAGATTCAAAAACTGTATCGTCGTTGGATTGAAATCCAAAATTAAAATGTGTAGAGACGTGATTAATCCCTTCGGGAAATCCTCCGGATTACACGTCTCTACCGAAATCGTCATTTTTATTCAGTTTTGGGTTCTCCAATACCTGGGGTTTCCTCTTTTTCAACTTTGGGTACAACACTTGGACGTTCTTTGTCTTCCCAACCTACAGGACGTTTTGAGTTATACCAAGCAATGGAACCTATTGTTGTAGCTGCAATGAAACCAATTACATATACTGCAACTGAAGCTACTGGAAAACTAGGCTCTTGAGATACGGCACCTGCCGCTTGCATGAATAAGTACATAAGTATTTCCTCTTGTTAACTGCGCTACTTATGACCGTATAAAAATTCGGCTCTGACTTCATCTCCCAGTAGGGAGAATGGTCAAAAGCACTGTAGAAGGAGATTTTAATTTCTTGAGGATGAGTATCCTTTTATACAATGAAATATTAGTAGTAAAAAACCCGCGCAAAAAGCATGAAAGTTGTTTGTGCGGGTATGCAGTTATTGGGTGTGAGATTCCAGATTTTGAGAAAATCGAGAACCTTTTATATTATTTTATTGTAGTATACTTAGCCTGACTAACCACCATCCGGTCTTAAACGTTCGCGCCATGATGGTGTGCTTGGTGAGGAGTTGTTACTACTTGAACCTTCAGAACCAGAACTTCGAGAACGTGAGGGTCGGGAGCTACCGCTATCTTTATAAGATCCTGAACTTCTGCGACGCGACGAAGACGTTGGTTGAGATGACGAGGAAGAAGACGAATCTGAATCTGAGGAACTTCTACGTCGGCGCCTTGGACGGGAGTCGGAGGAAGAATCTGAGCTATTGTTTGATGTGGTACTTGACGACGAATTGGAATTATCGCTTCGACTACGCCGTCTGCGACGACGTGGCGTATTATCATCTGAGTTATCTTGCTGGAAGGTTTGGAATGAACGTCGGCGCCTTCTTGATGATTGTTCGTTATTGTTATCGTTATCGTTATTATTGTCCGAACTTACTTGACTACTGCGGCGCCTTCGAGATTGTCTTGAAGAATCATCACCAGAACTATTATTACCAGAGCGCTCGTTATCGGAGAATGAACGGTTGACAAGTCGTCTAGCTTTGACTGGTTCAGCTTTAATAGTGCCTTTACGACCGTTGAGTTTTGGACGTTCGGCAAATTGTTCAACTGGCATTCCCTTTACAGTTTCTTCCATAAACTCGTGCCAAGTGTAAGCCGCACTCGCACTACTGCCGTAAGTAACATTATTATTATCGTTACCCAACCATACCCCAGTTACAAGTTGTGGAATAAATCCAATAAACCACAAATCACGAGCTTCATCGGTCGTTCCGGTTTTACCTGCGACTGGACGATTGCCCAACTGTGCAGGTTGACCAGTTCCAGATGTTACAACATTTCTTAACATCCAGGTTGTAATATTAGCGCTATCAGAATCAAGCGCGCGAACGGGTGTAAAATTTGCCTTCCAAATTTCTTCACCTCGACGATTAAGAATACGGGTAATACCGTGTACTTCGTTATGAACCCCTTGAGTTGCAAAACTACCATAAGCACTTGTTAATTCAAGCAAATTAACTTCAGAAGAACCAAGTGCTAAAGAATACATTGGTCGGAGTTCAGATTTTATACCCATTTTATGGGCAAGGTCGATGACGGGGTTAAAGCCCACTTTCATCAAAATTCGTACTGCGACAATATTAATTGATTTAGTTAGGGCTGTTCGCATATCAAGCGAACCTCGATAACCTTCATCGAAGTTCTTTGGTTCGTAACCGTCTACTACTAATGGGCTATCTTGAAAACTGTCATAAGGACTCATGCCAGTAGCAATAGCTGTTGCGTAAAGAAATCCTTTAAAAGTTGAGCCAGGTTGTCGCTGTGCTTGGGTGACGCGGTTAAATTGGTTTTTGCCAAAATCTTTACCACCCACCATCGCTTTAATTTGTCCGGTGCGGGGGTCAATTGAAACTAATGCTGCCTGTTTGAAGTTTTCCCAACGTCCTTGATTTCGCAATGTTTTCGCGACAGCTTTGTCTGCTGCTGCTTGCATCGTTGGGTTGAGAGTTGTTTCTACGGTTAACCCACCTGCTTCTATAACTTCGGGGGAAACGTACTTCGGCAGTTCTTTTTGAACAAAGCTAGTAAAGTAAGGTGCTTGAACTTCTAAGCGTTTGGGTAGGCTTGATTTAATAGTAAGTGTTTCTGAAACTGCTTGTTCTTTTTCGGCAGCAGTAATTACACCGTCTTCAAGCATTCGCGCTAAAACTAAGTTGCGACGCTGTTTTGCTGCTTCGGGGTTTTTATCAGGAGCGTACACACTTGGTGCAGGCGCCAAACCAGCGATAGTAGCCATTTCACTCAAAGTTAGTTCGCTAACTGGCTTACTAAAATATACCCAAGAAGCATCACCAACACCATAGGCGCCAGAACCAAGGTAAACAAGATTTAAATATCGTTCCAAAATCTTATCTTTGCTTAATTCTTTTTCCATCTTCTGAGCTAAACGCACTTCTCTAACCTTACGCAACATGGTTTTTTCTTGCTTCAGGAAAAGAATACGCGCTAACTGCTGGGTAATAGTACTACCACCTTCAACGACATTTTGCGAGCGCAAATTATTGACTATAGCACGAGCGATACCTTGAGCATCAACTCCGTTATGTTTATCAAAGCGTCGGTCTTCAGAAGCAATAAAAGCTTTTCTGAGTTTTTCGGGAATTTCTGAAAGTGCTAGCTGTTCGCGCGTTGCAGGTCCAGACTGCTGTAAAATTGTGCCATCAACAGCTTTAATAGTCAGCGTTTGCTCACGCACCAAACTGTTGAGTTCTGAGGTAGGAGGTAAATTTCGGTCGATAGAGGAAATAGTGTTAGCCACCGCAATGGCGCCACCACCTAGACCTAAGAAAGCGATAAACCAGAACCGACGGTATAGCGGTTTTGGGTGGCCAGGGAGTTTAGAGACTATTGTAGATGACACTCTCCCGACTTTGTTAAGCAACTGCTTACCTTTGCCTTGCTTCCTTGGCTTCTCAGAATCAGTCGTCAATTCTGAAACGTCAACCTCAACAGTTGGTTGAACATCGTCGCCCGATGGCAACTCAGAATTGTTTGTATGCGTATCACTCAAGTTGGTTTTGTCTTTGAACCAAGAGGTAAACTTAACCACGTCAGTTCCTCATATGAAGCAGTTGCTAATTAACGAATAATCAAAACTTTTGAATCGAAGCACTATGTTTGTGTTAGTATAACATTCCATCAGAGTTTAATTATATATACTGTTATTTAACACTTACGTATGATTTTTTTCAATTCAATTTCGTAAAATAAAATACATTAATAATACGAATTGTTGAAATAGAGCGTAAGCAGGAAAAACAGCTTGTCTAATAATACAGCGATTGCTTTAGGAAGCAATATTGGTGACAGTCACACGATTTTATTAGGGGCGATTGACGCGATAGCGCAAACGCCGGGAATTAGATTAATTTCCCAATCGAGTTTGTATCGTACCAAAGCGGTAGGTCCACCACAGCCAGATTATCTTAACGGTTGCGTTTTATTGCAAGTGGAAATGATACCAGAATTACTGCTAGAAGTATTGTTAAAAATTGAAAATAAGTTTGGGCGCCTGCGTGGTGAGCGTTGGGGAGCGCGTACCTTAGATTTAGATATATTATTATACTCAGACCAAATTATCGAAACACCGAAATTACAAATTCCTCACCCTCGGATGCGAGAACGTGCTTTTGTGTTAGTGCCACTTGTGGAAATAGCACCAGATTGGGTAGACCCAGTTTCAGGTCTAACGATTAAAGAGCTGATTAAAGATGTAAACTGTACCAAAATATAAACAAAACTAACTGAATTATGCCATTAGGTAGAGAATTACCGCAGCTACTAAAACAGCGCTTATTCTATAAGGGAAGAAAGTTTGATTTTGAAGTGAATCGGTTACGTTTACCCAATCAAGTTGAGGGTGATTGGGAGTGTATTCGTCACCCTGGAGGCGCCTTAGCAGTACCCGTAACATCAGACGGTAAACTCATACTGGTGCGTCAATATCGTTTTGCGGTGAGTGGGAGAGTTATTGAGTTTCCTGCTGGTACTGTTGAAGTAAATGAAGACCCATCAGAAACAGTAAAGCGGGAGATTGAAGAAGAAACAGGTTATCATGCGAACCAATGGCAGAAACTTGGCGAATTTTTTCTGGCACCTGGTTATTCGGATGAAATTATTTACGCATTTTTGGCAACTGATTTAGAAAAGCTCGAAAAACCACCTGCACAAGATGATGATGAAGATATCGAAGTGCTAATTTGGAGTCCAGAACAGTTAGAGAACGCCATTTTAGACGGTGAACCCATTGATGCCAAATCAATTTCTAGCTTTTTACTGGCACGGAAGTTTTTAAGTTAAAACTTGTAGAGACGCGACATGTCGCGTCTTTACTGTAGGTGTTGTATCAAAGTTTGACGCATGACATCGACGGGTACTGTTTCGCGTTGTAGCCAAATTTTTAAGGCAGCGGCGCCTTGTTGTACTAACATTTCTAAGCCGTTTATAGTTATGGCTTCGGCTTGTTGTGCTAGTTTGAGAAATGTTGTTGGGTTTGGATTATAAGTTAAATCATAGGCGATGGCGCCATCTGGTAAGTTATTTATTTCTTCGGGAGTTAAAGGCGCCTCATCAATATGAGGATACATGCCAATAGGTGTTGTGTTTACAATGAGATTCGCTTGTGGGATATATTTTGGTAGTTTATCCCAGTGATGTACATGTAAATGTGTAGCTATTGTTGAATTGTTCCAGCTTTCATGAAAGGCGACTAATTTATTTAGGTTACGTCCTACTATGTGAATTTCGGGACAACCTAACTCAAAGCATCCTGCAACAACTGCGCGTGCTGCTCCTCCGTTACCTAAAATAACTGCTGTAGTTTTGTGCCAATCACGGTTATATGTTGATTGTAGGGGAGCAATAAATCCTTCAACGTCGGTGTTCGTACCAATCCATTGATTATCTTTACGAACAACAGTGTTTACAGCACCGACAGATTGAGCCAGACTTGATATTTCGGATAATAGGGGAATAATTGTTTGTTTATGGGGAATGGTAACGCTAAAACCCACTACTCCAATTGCTGCAAACCCTTCTAACGCAGCTTGTAAATTTTGTGGTGCGATTGGAAATGGCAGGTAAGCATAATCTATTCCCATCTGGGCGATGGCAGCATTATGCATCCGAGGTGATAGCGAATGCTCTACTGGATATCCTATTACACCTAAAAGCTTGGTTGTTCCTGTAATCAACTTTGGTAGCCCTGATGGTAACTGTTATATAAATGCTTGTGCATAAGCTGACAAGTTTACTACTAATTATATAACTAGAAGCAAATGAATTTACTATTCGTAAATTTATGTAATTAACGCGCCCATGATTATGGGCGCCGTTGCTAGGATAGAGAATATTCTCTCCTTGCCTACATAATGCAATAGTTAAAGATATTACGCTGCTGCTCGTTTCAAGTTTACAAAATGTAAAGGATTGGGGTAATGCTTTATACTGTCGAACCAGGTGATACTTTATTAAAAATCACAGAGAAGTTTTATGGAAATCGTGTTTTTTGGCAACTAATTATTGATGCTAATCCAGATGTAATTGTACTAATGCCAGGAATCAGAATGTTGATACCTTTACAATGTGGTTATCACTGATGTTTGTCATGGCATTTATCAAGAAGTGCATTTAGTTCGGTTACAACTTTCCAAGGATTTTTAACGTAAAAAGGAGCGGCAAATGCTGCTTCATAAGGGTCTCTACCTGTTTTTTTTACAGCAGCAATTGCCTCGCGGTTTGATATTCCGCGACTATGTACTAACCAAGCAGCTAGTACATGTCCTGTGCGTCCAATTCCTCCGCCGCAATGCACAACTACTTTTTCGCTTTCTTGAAAAGCCTCGTTTAAAAACGGCAAGATAATTTGAGTCAATGTTTCTGCGCCTGCTAAGTGAAAATCTTTAATCGGCGCCGAGCATACTTTATCTTTACCAAATCGAAGGTAATAAATTTCTAGTAGGTTTGATGGATAACGAGTTAATTGAGCATCTGCGAGCAAGCAACAAACTTTCTGGATATCTTGTTGCTGCATAAACTGTACCCAGTTATTAACTTCCTCGTTTGAATAACCGGGTTTAGCTGCACCATAAACTATGGTTTCTTTTTCATCAGCAGCATAAAATTTATACATTGTTGTACATTAAAGGGCACTTGCTAGTAACAAATTTTCATCGATTGCA
The DNA here is from genome assembly GCA_019359675.1 of Calothrix sp. FI2-JRJ7. Classification (GTDB taxonomy): domain Bacteria; phylum Cyanobacteriota; class Cyanobacteriia; order Cyanobacteriales; family Nostocaceae; genus Dulcicalothrix. The sequence continues at coordinate 3,484 of JAHHGX010000078.1, read as the reverse complement.
TTAATTTCATCAAGTACTCGCCATACTTCTTGCATTAATTCTTCTAGTCCTGCACGTGTAGCTGCTGAAACTAAATAAATTTTGGCATGGGAAAGATGGTTTATTTGAGTTGCTATAGCATCTAAGTCTACGCTTTCTCTATCAACTGCATCGATTTTGTTAAGGGCAATAATTTGTGGTCGCTCTGCTAACGAACGTCCGTATGCTTCGAGTTCTTGTTGAATTGTTCTGTAGTCGTCAATAATGTTTTCGCTCGTAGCATCTATTAGGTGTAATAAAACACGAGTACGTTCGATATGACGTAGAAAATCGTGTCCAAGTCCGGCGCCAGTTGAAGCTCCTTCAATTAAACCAGGAATATCGGCAAACACGGTACCATCACCGGTTGGTTTTCTGACTACACCTAAATTAGGTATAAGGGTTGTAAATGGATAGTCGGCGATTTTTGGACGTGCGGCAGATAGAGCAGAAATTAAAGTTGATTTTCCAGCGTTGGGTAGTCCAATAATTCCAACTTCTGCTAAAAGTTTTAATTCGAGACGCAGTAGTTTAATTTCGCCATCTAAACCAGGAAGTGCATATTCTGGCGCCCGGTTGCGGTTGCTCAAGAAATATTTATTTCCTAGTCCACCTTTACCACCTGCGGCAACTAGTAGAGTTTGTTCAGGTTGAGTTAAGTCACCAATTATGTTACCTGTTTGGGCATCGTAAATAATTGTGCCACAAGGTACATCGATGATTAAGTCTTTACCATTGGCGCCTGTACAGTTATTGGGACCACCACGGGTACCGTTTCCAGCCTTAAATTTATGGTTGTAGCGAAAGTCAAGCAAAGTTTGTAAATCTTCAACAGCGCGAAAATATATCGAACCACCTTTACCACCGTTACCACCTGCGGGTCCACCTGCGGGTACATATTTTTCACGCCGGAAAGCGACGATTCCATCGCCACCTTTACCAGCTTCAACTTCAATATCTGCTTGGTCAATGAATTGCATAAGTCAAAAGTGCTGAGTTCTGAGTACTGAGTGCTGAGTAATAAGTTAAGAGTCATGAGTCTTCTATTATAAATATTCTTAGCACCATTAACCTAATTAATTCGGTCTTTACACTCAGCACTCAGAACTCTCCACGAGCGCACTATTTTATATATACGGAGTGACATCCTCACCACAATCATCAGCTAAGTAAGAAAGCGCACGGAAACGCAACCCTACTAGTTGTTCGTAGATGGGATTGAGTTTACATAGGGGAGGAATATGAACTATTTTGCGCTTAAATAAAGTTACATCACGTTCAAATGGACATTGCGAGGGAATCATTTTACACAAGAAACGTGCAACTCTAGGGTCATGAATTTCGAGCTTATCTAGCCAGTCACGCACTGGATGAAGCGCATTTGGGTGTTGACGACCGGGAGTTATAGTTATTACTTGTGATGTTGCTGGGTCAATTTGTTCTGGATGTTCAAGGGTGTGACGTAAAGCTTCAAGAATATTTTCTGGTTCACCTAAAGCTTTGCACAACTCATGAAGCATGTACTCTTCACTTTTGGTATATGTACCATCGGCAATTGCCACCATTACGGCAGTTCGTAAGAAATTCTCTGCTAGGGGTGTACCTTTACCTAGTACAATTGCTAGTTCGTCTGGCGAAATATCTTCTAGTGACTCGATTACTAGCCCAGGAGCTAACTCCTGCTCGGTAATGCTAGCAATTAACTGCTGTTCTTGATCATCGAAATCGCCATCTGCCCAAGCAATAGCGAGCAACCCGCGCAACCACGCACTCACTTGTTCGCTGCTGTAAGGAGATTTTACCGCACTCATCATAAAGTCATGCCTAAAGCTGTATTTATGTCCATACTAGCGAACGGTTAGTTAAGGCAGTAAGGGTGAAAATTGAGAAATTGAGGGGTTTAGTATTAGGTATTTTTATCACTTGTTTCTAGTTTAAGTATTTTATTTTATTATTTAATCAATTTTTGACAGACTTTATATCGAAATATTACAGTATAATTTTTTATATAAATATTGAGAATTATTTCTAATTAATTAAAAAAATAATTTGAGTAGTGTATGTATATAAGATTACTAATATTACTGTAGTTATCAATGTATCTAAGTAGACAGTATTGTTTACAAGTTCTTTGCTAATGTTTGGCAAGTAGTAGGAGTAAATTGTTATATCCGTCGAATTTGGTTGCAAATGTTTAAAGGTGTGAATGATGTTTAATTTTGGCATAGAACATGAGGTTGCTTTCGTTGACCGTGTGGGAAATTTTGTTGATTTTTCACGTGCAAAGTTTGCTGATTTTAATCAGATAATTGAAGCATTACCAGAGTATGCTGATGATTATTTACACCTGCATATGGGAGATGCTGGGATTAGAAAAAAAAGATGGTATATTGAAGGGTTTGAACGTTTTTCAGAGTCTGAGGAGTTTGTGGAATGCGTGCCAAAAGGAATTGAGATACGCACTACGATTAACTCTAGTATTGAAGATACTATTACAGAACTCAATGAGAGTTTCTGTTTGCTGTGCGAAGTTGCGTCTAAGTTTGGACTTTCTCCAGTTCTAATTAGTTACAACCCTTACCAATCAAAATATGAACCTCAACCACCGTTAAATGCTTTTGAAATTAGTGAGTTGCAGGCATATCCAGATGAACAAACGGTTAATATATATATGGTTTCATATGGACCAGATTTAAATATCTCAATGGCTGATTTACCAGTAGAGCGTGTAATTGAGATTGGTCAGAAGTTAACTTATTACAGTCCCTATATTGTTCCTTTTAGCTATAGCTCTCCTTTTTATGAGGGTACTTTATGGGAAGGATTATCAGTAAGAACGTTTATTCGTACAGGAAAGCGTGCGGCAACACGAGTATTTGTAGCAGAACAAGAACAACTTATTTCAAGTATTCCTGCACTTACTAAAATTGCGCGTTTGCCAGCAGAAGTAGGTCGAATTGAATTTAAGGCTTGTGATAGCTGTGATGATTTTAGTATTTATGCTGGGATATTAGCTTTATTAAAGGGTTTAGTGTTAGACACAACTTTATCAGGTCGAGCGATTGTTCCCGATGCTGCGTTACATCAACTTTCTGCCCAAGAAGCATTCGACAATGAAGAAATTTTCGGCGCCGCAACTCAAGTTATTCACGCTGCTGAAGTTGCTCTTAATAATGATAATGACTCTGATGTTGAGTTCCTGGCGCCGCTTAAAAGTTTATTGTCAAAGCGCGAAACTCCTGCACATCAACTTGTAAGAGCATATAAAAGTTTGGGGTCAATAGAAAAAGCATTGATGCAAACGTATCATTAATTGATCCCCCCTAGCCCCCCTTAATAAGGCTACCGTGTACACACAAGTCGCGCGCTGGGGGTTTCTTGAGGCAGGGGAAGCATGGAAGGCAGAACTAGACATATTGCAGGATAAGCATTTTACGACTCTGGGTGTCTTCTCAAATTCCCCAAC
>JAHHGX010000077.1 GCA_019359675.1 Calothrix sp. FI2-JRJ7 | reverse complement strand
TGCAGCTCCTTACTATATTTCCCAATTTAGTAGTGTTACTTCTTTTACAAGACATTGAACGACTTAGAAAACTGGCACTGAGTCAAGGAATTGACATTCAAATTTCCAGGTGCAAGATATGAGTTACTGCGTTGGGGCGAGACCATGCAGTATGGTCTCCCGCCAGTAATGGCGCCTCTGGGAGGTGGGTATCTGTTTAATGTATAACTGCATCAATTTATTTCGTTTCGGTCTACTATCTTGTCGCGCCTCATAAATGCGCTTGCCACTTGCGTCGAAAGAACGGTGATAGCGAAAAGCTCGCGCGTCCGGGTTTCCCGGCGCGAGACTTTTCAAGACAGAGACAAATCTGCCAAACTGTAAGCATTACGTGTAGTTAATATTGCGTCTGTTAGTTCAAATGTTGCGTCGTGTGCTTTGCCTAGAAGCTTGTAAGCTGCTTGACGGAATTCTCGAAGGAAAGTCAGATTTCATATTGGCAGGGTGAGATTTGGTGGTTCTTATCTCAGCATCTGTCAAAAGGGGCCTGTATTTAATCAGACCCCTTATTTTTTTCTTGGGCTGAAGCCATTTAGTCTAAACTCCAGTAATAAGTTCTACCGAATTCTGAATACAACGCCATTTTTCTCGATATTCAGGAATCAAAGCTTCTTGTTCATTGATTAAATTTGTAATAATTTTTTTTATTTGGCATATTTCAATATATAATTACTAATTCCATCTTAAATTATCAGTATGTGATTTCCACTCATAATTAGCATCTGATGTCCAACCTCGGTTCTGCCAGCCTTTTAATTTTGATGCGTTGATATCTTATATAATTCTTTGTGTCCTTTGTGTCTAAAGAGCGGGAAATCCTCCGGATTATGTGGTTAATTTCTCTTCTTTGTGTCGACTCTGTGCCTCTGTGGTAGAAAAGTATATCACTCTTACGGCGCCTTAATCTATATTACAACTGGTTAAAATTAATAATATAAATTACTGTTAACTTTTATAGCAGACGATATAAACAGTAGATTTTTATAAATATCGATATCCATAAGATGCTTCACTACGTTCAGCATGACAATTTATCATTTAGCATGATAATTTAGCATTTGGCATGACAATTTAGTATTGCTATATTGTATTTTAACGAATAAATTAGTGCCCCTCTCCGCCTCGGAGAGGGGTTGGGGAGAGGTCTTATAAACTTAGCTTATAAACCAATTCCATCTTCAGCTTCTCAATTTCCAGCTTTAACTTCTCATTCTCTAGGCTCAAGCTCGCATTCTCACCCCTAATTACTTCAATCTCATTTCTCTTATTTAAAGCTTGATTAATTGCTAATTTCCGCATATCTAGCGAAAACCATCGTTGATAGGTTTCGGTATGCACCTGCACGCTATGACCTAAATTATCTGCTGCTGCTTTGATTGGTATTCCCAAAACATGTGCGCGTATTGCCCAAGCGTGACGTAAGTCATATGGTTTAAAATCTAGTCCTACTTTTCTAAACCACCAGCTTACTCGTTGTGTTAATGCTGTTATATCAGCATGTTTAGTCTTGTCTTTTTTACTTATTGCTGTTGCTAGCATCTTTAAAGATTTAGGATTTCTCAAGTCAAAATCTTCAATCCATTGTTTATGTAAGGGTAATGCTTGTCTTTCTCCGGTTTTACAGTCTTTGTGAACTTTCCATGTTAAATCTATATTTTCTTGGCTTAACCACCATGTAATATCAGGGTTAATAAAAAGCTCGCGCGGACGTAAACCAAAGACTGCTAGCATTCCGTATGTCCATCGCCATAGCTGCCAGCTATCTTGTACATCTTGATTAACTTGATTGCCTCTATTATATAGATAATCTTCAAATTTAGTAAATCCTGTAGAGATTTCCTCGTCAGAGGGTATATTTCTAGAATTGCGCTCTGGCATTTTAGAATATTTTGATAAATCTATGTCTATTTTAAATGTTTGACAAAAAGCAGATATTGCTCTTGCTGCATTGTATCTTACCCAGTCTTTATCGAGTTTTTCAATATAAGCGATTAGGTTTTCGGTAGTGGCTATATCTTCAGGGTTAGTGATGCGCTTTGTTCGAGAATAATAATAAAAAAATGTATGTTCGCTTTTGGTAGTGCGTTTATGTGTTTTAAAATACTCGTGTTCAAATTGTTCTAATAATTCACCGATTTTTTGAAAATCTTTTTTTATTGCTTCGTTACCTAAGTATTTATGATTCCATTCAAAGGTTTTACGTGCAATTAATTTACCTAGTTCATATGCTTCTTCTTCTGCTGTTTTTAATCCGTCTAAGTTAGCGGGAATATTTAAGCTGATATTATACTGTTTTCTATCGGCGCCGTTTGTGTTTTTATCACCTGGTTTGAGTGGTAATGTCGCGCGTAACTGTAAGCTTCCATGTGATTCCCGAATTGTTACTTTTGCTTTTGCTGCTTTCAACCGTTGATTAACTATCTCTAACTCTTGTTGTATTTTTGCTTGCATACACTCGTTGAAAAAATGAAATAGAAATGTGGCGCCTTTTTAACAATGCAGGAATGACTTTAACACATCATTTGAAGAGTAGATGTATTTACCCTGATAATCAATTTAGCCTACATTCAGCCTATAAATATATGTGTTATCAATAAACAATGTATTAGATAAACACTGCTAACATCTAACATTAAATACTAATGCATTTCTTAGAATACTCCGGCCCTTATCACGGTTACGACGGATTTGCAATCTTCGCACGTGACATGGACTTAGCACTCAACAGTCCTACCTGGGGATTAATCAACACTCCTTGGAAAAAAGCTGAAGTTACTGCTAAAGCTGCTTAATCAAAAAGTTAAGAATTCGTTAATAGTTAAGAGTTAGGAGTGAGGAGTTAAGAGTTAACAGCTAGTTTGTTTATCTGTGGCTCCTAACTCCCCTAACTCTACAAAACTCATAACTCATAACTCCTAACTTTCCTCATCAACCCATTACGCTACAAAAGAGATAAAGAAAATGCCACAGAATCCAGAAAGAATCGTTGACCACTTAGAGCTATTCAAGCAAGAAGAATACACTCAACTCTTCAAGAACAAGCACGACCAATTTGAAGGCGCCCACCCAGCTGAAGAAGTACAACGTGTTTCTGAGTGGACAAAATCTTGGGAATACCGCGAAAAGAACTTTGCTCGTGAAGCATTAACTGTTAACCCAGCTAAAGGTTGCCAACCAGTAGGCGCCATGTTCGCAGCACTGGGTATTGAAGGAACTCTTCCTTTCGTTCAAGGTTCACAAGGTTGTGTGGCATATTTCCGTACACACCTTAGCCGTCACTACAAAGAGCCTTGCTCGGCAGTTTCTTCTTCGATGACTGAAGACGCGGCTGTATTCGGTGGTTTGAACAACATGATTGAAGGTTTGGAAGTTTCTTACAAACTTTATAAGCCCAAAATGATTGCTGTTTGCACAACCTGTATGGCGGAAGTTATTGGAGATGACCTTGGCGCCTTCATTACCAACGCTAAAGGTGCTGGTGCTGTACCCCAAGATTTACCAGTTCCTTTCGCTCACACTCCTAGCTTTGTTGGTTCACACACCACTGGCTACGACAACATGATGAAGGGTATTCTTCTTAACCTCACTGAAGGTAAGAAGGGCGCAGCCAACGGTAAAGTAAATATTATCTCTGGTTTTGATACCTATGTAGGTAACAACCGTGAAGTTAAGCATATGCTTGGCTTGATGGGAGTTGAGCATACCATCGTTTCTGACACCAGCGATTACTTTGATGCTCCTAACGATGGTGAGTACCAAATGTACCCAGGTGGTACCAAGATTGAAGATGTAGCTGATACCATCAACGCGAAAGCAACTGTTTGTTTACAACGCTACACCACACAGAAAACTCGCGAGTACATCGAGAAAAACTGGAACCAACCTACACAAGTTAAACGTCCTTTCGGTGTTAAGGGTACTGACGAATTCTTGATGGCTATATCAGAAATTACTGGTAAGGCTATTCCTAAAGAGTTGGAAGTTGAACGCGGTCGTTTAGTTGACGCGATGACTGACTCTTATGCGTGGATTCACGGTAAGAAGTTCGCTATCTACGGCGACCCTGACCTTGTTTACAGCGTAACTTCATTCTTGCTCGAAATGGGCGCCGAACCTGTTCACATTCTTTGCAACAACGGTGACCAAGAATTTAAGGCTGAAATGGAAGAAATGCTCAAAGCTAGCCCATTCGGTCAAGGCGCCACTGTTTGGATTCAAAAAGATTTGTGGCACTTCCGTTCCCTAATGTGCTGGGTATCAAGCTTGATCCCCAACCCCCCTTCCACGCGGGCGGCTTTAAATCTTGTTCCCCCCCTTATTAAGGCTACGGTGTACACACAAGTCTTAAAAAGCTCGTCTAGTATGACTCAAGCCTTACTAGATAAGCATTAAGCGGCGCCGACTTCATTATCAATAACTCTCTTTTATTGATAAGCAGAAACGTAAAATATCGGGTTTGGGATAGAACCATTCGTTTCTTTCCCGCCTATTTAACCCGCGATGAGAGATGTGTGTACACCGTAGCCTTATTAAGGGGGGGTTAGGGGGGGATCGATTTGTTCAAGTTCTTCAAGGTGTTCTGCGCTCAGAAGGCTTTCCTCATTTAAGTCCTCATCGGAACTAGACTGAGTTTGCTGTTCTTTTACTGTTGCTATTTGTTGATTAATTATTGGTAATGCTTTACTTTGACTAATTGCTTTTTTTAACAATTCAAATCGTTGTGGTTCTTCAATTCGACGCAATAGTTGTGAGATATAACGACTAACTATAACTTCGTTGCTCAAATCGAAAATGTCATTATTATATTCATCTTCTTGACCCAACAAGAATTCTTCGCTGGCATCAAATAAAGCTTCCACAACCGAGGGAATGGCATTTGCAGGAATTTCTTGAGCGGTGCTTTGAAGCTGTTCTAGAAAAATGCTAGTTTGTGCGATACCTTCAGTACGTTTTTGCTTAACAAGTTCTATTAGATGTTCTTTAAACCTTTCTGTATCGTAAGCCAAAGCAAGCATAGCTTTTATTTGAGTGTTAGATAATTCGTATGCTGATAAGGCTAGACGGAAGTAGGTTGGAAATATTTCTAAACTACACACACGTAGTTGCTTATGCGATTCAGACTCTTTCTCCGAGGGAGAGCTATTACTCCAAACATGTTTTAATTTTGGAAAAAGCTGCATGAGAAGATTTTGTACAGGTTGCTTGTCTTCGGGGGGTAGTTGAGCAATCCAGGTATTAAGTAAATTTTTCAATTCGTCTGTTGTAGTGTTGACCTCACCTGCGAAAGCATAAGGATTTTGGTAGATTATGTCATATATGGCTGGGCAAAAGATTCGCAAACACTCAATAGCAATAAAATCAATTGGATTGACTTCGCCTTTTACTGCTGGATATGTAACTGTTAAAGTGTTAGTTAAACGACTAATGGCAGGTATGTTATTAATAAAATGGTCTATTCCTTGGAAGTAAATACTACTCCAGCGTGCTTGATTAAATTCTTCTTTTGGTATGTCAGCAAATACTCTATTCAGTTTTTTAAAAAACAGCTTGCGAAGTAAGGTTTTACTTGGAGTAGGTAACTCAAACTCAGCTTGAATAATTTGTTGTAAGTATGATTCTTTGGATACTGTATCGGTTTCTGTAATTGTTTCCATTACAGCTTCTTTATTAAAGGCTAAAACATAAACAACGTTAGAAAAATTTGGAATAGCTTTAAATATCCGAAATAGCTGCTTAATATCCTCACCAGGCAACCTATCTATATCATCAACTGTTACAACTATGCGTTTATCCTGCTTTGCAAGCGTCTTTTCTACTTCTTCTTTAAATTGCGAAGCTTCCTTGTCTTTATCATCTAATAATGTTACTAATGCCTTGCCAGTTTGAGCATAAGGTAAAGGAATTTCTGAAATAATTCCGGCAAAATCAGCAAGTGTCTTTCTTATACCTCTTGGCACGGCTTTTTCTTTGCTTAAAACGTTTTGTAATTGTTCAAAAAAGCGTCTTGTAATATTCTGGTGTCCAGAAAATAGCCAGGGATTAAAAGGAACAATAATTGGTTGCTCGTCCTCTGGCTTTTGCTGAAGATAATGACCTATAAAGTTTAATAGTGTTGATTTGCCAGAGTTCCAAGAACCGTAAATTCCAATTATGAAACCTTCAGGAAAGTTCATTTCGCAAATGCTGTCTGCTAGATACTTAGCAAAGCTGGCATGACCTAGCAAGTCATTTTCTGGATCGACTAAGGAGCTATCTGTTGATATGTCGTTAATATCGGTTATATCGGTCATAACACTTTTAGGATTTACACATAAAAGCCGAGTTCTAAACTAGAAACCCGGCTTCTATCATTCTATGTGTAAGTTCTAATTCGGTTCAATTGGAACGGAAAATTTTCCGTCTAGAAACCTGGTTTCTTCAGAAACCAGGTTTCTTTACTATTTCGCAGCAGCAGCTTCGCGTTCTTTGGTTTCTTTAATTACGGTCTCTGCTACGTTCGCAGGACATGGTGCGTAATGAGAAAATTCCATTGAAAACTGACCACGACCGGAAGTCATGGTTCGCAGGTCACCAATGTAACCAAACATTTCGCTTAATGGTACATCCGCTTTAATACGGGCGCCAGTAGGGCCTGTTTCTTGCGATTTAATGAGTCCACGACGACGGTTTAAGTCACCAATTGCATCACCCATGTAATCTTCAGGTGTAAACACATCGACTTTCATGATGGGTTCAAGCAATTGAGGAGAAGCTTTAGGCAAGGTTTGACGATAAGCAGCTTTAGCAGCGATTTCAAAAGCAATAGCTGATGAGTCAACAGGGTGGAAACCACCATCAACCAAGGTAAATTTCAAATCTACGCAAGGGAATCCTGCTAATACACCTTTATCGATACTGCTTGCAAAACCTTTTTGAACTGCAGGCCAGTATTCTCTAGGTACGCTACCACCAGTTACCTTCGTCTCGAATTGGAAACCACTACCAGGTTCACCGGGTTCAACAATGTAATCGATTTTAGCGTATTGACCAGAACCACCAGATTGTTTCTTGTGGACGTAGCCATCTTCAACGCGCTTGGTAACAGACTCACGGTAAGCAACTTGAGGTTTACCAACTTCAACTTCAACACCGTGGGTACGTCTAAGAATGTCAACTTTAATATCCAAATGTAACTCACCCATCCCTTTAATGATGGTTTCGCCACTTTCGGAATCAGTTTCGACGCGGAATGATGGATCTTCCTGTACCATTTTACCGAGTGCAACCCCCATTTTTTCGGAGGTACCTTTCTTGGTAGGTGTCACCGAGATGGAAATAACTGGCTCTGGGAACACCATTGGTTCTAAGGTTGCGGGAGCTTTGGGGTCGCAAAGGGTGTGTCCGGTTTGGACGTTTTTCATCCCTACAATAGCTACAATGTCCCCAGCTTGAGCGGAATCAATTTCTTGACGGTCGTTAGCGTGCATCTCAACCAAACGGCTAATACGTTCGGTTTTACCTGTTGCGGTATTGAGAATTGTATCACCCTTATTTAATACACCAGAGTAAAGGCGGGTAAAGGTGAGGGCGCCGAAACGGTCATCCATAATTTTGAACGCCAGTGCCCGCAACGGTTTCGTTGGGTCTACAATAGCAAATTCGCCAGTTTCATTACCTTCTAAATCTACTTCTGGTTGTGGTTTTACTTCTGTTGGGTTGGGCAAGTAGTCAACAACAGCATCGAGTACTAACTGCACACCCTTGTTTTTAAACGAAGAACCGCAATAGGTGGGGAAGAAGGACAGATTAATAGTGCCCTTACGAATACAACGCTTAATTTCGTCGATGGAAAGTTCTTCGCCTTCTAAATATTTTTCCATCAATTCGTCGTCTTGCTCGACAGCTGTCTCAATCAGCATCTCGCGGTACTTTTCGACATCATCTTTCATTTCGGCGGGAACTTCTTTGATTTCGTAGCTCATTGGGTCGCCGGAATCATCCCATACCCATGCTTTACGGGTTAATAAATCTACCACGCCTACAAAATCGTTCTCTGTACCAATTGGTAGTACCATCACCAACGGTTTCGCTGCTAGGACATCATTAATTTGCTTGACAACTCGGTAAAAATCGGCGCCAATACGGTCAAGTTTGTTAATGTAAACGACGCGAGCGACCTTAGAGTCATTGGCATAACGCCAGTTGGTTTCAGATTGAGGTTCTACACCACCACTAGCGCAAAATACACCGACACCACCATCAAGCACTTTCAGCGAACGGTAAACTTCAATGGTAAAGTCAACGTGTCCAGGGGTATCAATAATATTGAATTGGTGATCGTTCCAAAAACAGGTGGTAGCAGCAGATTGAATCGTAATGCCTCGCTCTTGTTCTTGTTCCATGAAGTCGGTCGTCGCCGCACCTTCATGCACCTCACCAATTTTGTGGATTTTTCCTGTCAGTTTCAGGATTCTTTCTGTTGTGGTGGTTTTACCAGCGTCTACGTGGGCGAAGATACCGATATTCCGATAACGAGTGAGGTCTTTCATGTTTTAACTAAACTACTAGAAACCGTTGGCGAATAGCTCTAAAATGGCACTATAGAATTAACTTGAGTTGCCTGTGAGCACCAGCAAGGGCTGGATTTTCTTAACATAGAACACCGGAAGTAGTCCTGATGTTTTTAGAAAACTTAATAATTACACATTAATTATAAGCTAACCTGTCTTTCACAGGTTGGTTCGGGCACAAAAAAGCTAAGGGACTTAATTTATGTCTCGGATTAAGCTAGCATAAATTTTCTGCAATGTGGGGCATTTTGTGCTAAAGGTCAGAGGCGCCGAGTTTACTGGCACGCTTGTAGTTCCAAAGTGCTGTATATTAATTTGGTTAAAGAATAAAGGCAATTACATCAATACAAGTAACTTTAATTACACAAATATGTCATTTTACGTATTTATATTGAGGAAATATCGACTTTTTATTTTTAAATCAAGTATATAAACAAACAAGGTTCAAACGTAGAGACGCGATTTAATCGCGTCTCATATATATATTATATTCCTGATTGCGGCTGTTGTGGGTATATTATCCTTCTTTGATAACTTGATCTAACAGGTTTCTTGCAGGTTGTGCTTTAGCGAGTGCTGCTTGATGGTCGCTATAAGAACGAACAAGCTTAGAAAGACCGCTTACACCTGCCTTGAGTTGCTCAAGTTCTTCTCCTCCAAGCATTTCTCCATCGAGCATTCGCCCAACTAAAGGTTTGATATCGCCTACTTCTTGACGAGCTTTTTGGAGTTTTTCTAACGCACCCAGTAAAGCTTTTAGCGAGTTTAAGATTTCGTCAATATCTTGGGCGCCCTCTACTAGTTCAGACGAATCTTTAACTGGCGCCAGGTCTTCTGCGTCTGAAATCTCAGACTCCACGGATGTTCCGCTTTTTGCCCCATTTGACTTAGCCATTAATGCTTCCCTCTAGCAATTTCCCTTAGTTTACCGTTTTTAGCCCTACGGTTGAGGTTTTAATAGGAATTTCTAGTACAAATTTCGTTTTTTCCCTAAAGTAGAGTTACACCACAATCGACCACCATGTTTATTGACAACGATTTGATAGCTAGTAGACAATCCTAAACCAGTACCTTTACCAACGGGTTTAGTAGTAAAGAAGGGGTCAAATAATTTACTATGAATTTCTTGTAATAAATCTTGAGCGTAATTGTTTAGATGGGTAATGTTACCATTGATAAAATTGGCAGGGTTATTAATTTCGTGTGCAACTCCTGCAACTATTTGCCCCATTGCTGACATTTTTTCACTTTGAATTAATTGGGTCTGAGTTTGCTGAAGTTGTACGAGTGCTTGTGATAGTTCATTAGTACGTTCTTGAACTTTTAGTTCTAACGCAAAGAAGCGCAAAAGCTTGCCGCTAACAGAATTTTTCAACACCGCAGTTATTGTACTAGAAGCGATAACAATCAAGTATGAAACGTGAAACCCTAGCTGAATTGGTAGCTCGGACTGTAATTGAGTTTGAAAAACGCGAGGCACAGCTACAACAAGCCTCATCGATACAACACAAACCCAAGCGTCGTAAGTCTAAAGCTGCTTAAAATAATAGGTCAGTTAGCAACGGATACAACGGATGTAAGAGGCTGTTTGAAAAGTAATATTTAACACATAATCCTGAGTTTAATCCCCCCTAGCCCCCCTTAATAAGGGGGGAAAAGAGCGTTTCTAGCCCCCCTTAATAAGGGGGGAAAAGAGCGTTTCTAGCCCCCTTAATAAGGGGGGAAAAGAGCGTTTCTAGCCCCCTTATTAAGGGGGGTTGGGGGGATTTTACAAAGCTACAGTATAATTTTAGACTTTTCCAACAACCTCTAACGGATAAATGATTTGTTAAAACAATACGTATCCTGATAATGATACTTACTTTTGTAAGATAAACTATCCGTTACATCCGTTATATCCGTTGCCTATTATGCTCCCTATTCGTGTGCAATCGTTCTTAATATTGCTGGCTGTTTCGGCGCCTTTAAGCGTATTTTCGGTTGAGCCTCATAACATATCACAAGCTGTGGCACAAACGAGTAGTGATAGCAACAATCAAGCTGATAAGCTGATAAAACAAGGTGAAAAATTACGTGATACAAATCAGTTGCAAGCTGCCTTGAAAAAGTTTGAAGAAGCTTTAAGTATTGCTCGTAAAAATAAGGACAAAGCATTTGAAGGTAAGGCACTCAATAATATTGGTAATATATATGCTGATTTGAATCAAGCGTAGCAAGCTATTAGTTATTATCAACAGGGTTTAAAGGTTGCAAAAGCGACAGGTGATACTGGTTTAGAAGCGCGTATATTATCTAATGTAGGACTTACTTATGGAGATAGTGGTGATTCTAAGCGCGCGCTTGAATATTGTAACAAAGCTTTAGCGGTAGTACGTCGAAACGGCAACCATGAAACAATATCCCAACCCCGAAGATTGGGCAGCATTCACCCTAATAGGCGAATCTATATAAAAACTGCGGCAAAACGTTTTCCCTCAACTTTGGGATATGGTACTGTCATGCTGAGGAACGTTAACGCAGTTTTCCGGCAGGATAGCATCTTATAAATTTTAAATATACATTTAATTCCATGATAATAAAAAGACTAACAAAACATGACGCAGAAGATTACAGTCAAATCAGACTAGAATCCTTACATAATAACCCAGACTCATTTGGCACAATGCATCAAGAAGAAGCAATCAAAACAATAGACGACTTTAGGGATAAAATACCAGTAGATAACAACAACTTTATATTAGGCTGCTATGAAAATAAAAAACTAATTGCAATAGTAGCATTTCATCAAGAATCAAGAATAAAAACAAAGCATAAAGCCTACATTCGTAGCATGTACGTCAAACAAGAATATCGGCGCCAAGGTATAGGTGAATTACTACTAACTGAACTAATTGAAAAAGCAAAAGCTATTAACGATATAGAAATACTATTACTCGATGTCGTAACAAATAATTTACCAGCAAAACAACTTTATTTATCATTTGGCTTTAAAACATATGGAATAGAGAAAATGGCGTACAAACTCAACAATCAATATTTTGACATAGACTATATGTCTCTACAAATTAAATGAAAAGTGAAGCATCTGTCACAACACTGCTCGGATAAGAATAATCGTAGGTTGGGTGGAACGAAGTGGAACCCAACAAAACCTTATAAACGAACATATCACCCGGTACCTATAGGCAATCAAAGCGGTGGAACGAAGTGGAACCCAACAAAACCTTATAAACGTTGGGTTTCATTCCTCAACCCAACCTACAAATTTTCATATTTTTAGCTTAACCTAGCAGTATTGGCATCTGTAGCTCCTAAACATTTTTGAAAATGCCTCAATCCCTGAAAAGAATTATTAGAAATTGCAATAAGCAAACATAAAAGCTACTTTGCAATCAAACGTTTCAATCCCTGAAAGGGATTATTATGGGAAAAATTAGCCAAAATGTTGTCTAATTAGTTTGCCTGCGTACCATTCCCATTCCCATTGGTGTTTTCCTTCCGACTCCTGCGTATAAGGCAAAATCAGCTATAGCGTTAATTTGTTTGATGACTTCTGGTTCGACTTCTCCCATAATTTTATAGCTTACTTGCCCAACACAACCTATAAATTTACTGCGCGAGTCACTCGCTATTTCTGTGCGGATGTTGAAAAAGCTGGGAAAAATGCAATCTATTATTTCAGGCGATATTTCTATGCCACTATATTTGTTCCAGCGTTGTAGTAAACTTTTGAATACTGATTCTTTACTGGGTAATGCTGTATCGAAGTTTCCTTGCCGAAAAGCTGTAGGTGTGGCAAATGTAAAATTGATACTTCGTTCGGTGCCACTTGCTTGTTCAAATAGTTGGGCATAAGTACAGGCGTTTGCCCAAGGTTGGTTTGACTGAGGTGTAACTTGGATACTAGTAATAAACAAGTCAGCAGAACCTAAATGCCAAGCTTTTTCAGGATTTATATTTAACCAAAGCTGTGTGAGCTTACCAAATAAAGTGTCATCAAGTAAAGACAGGCGCCACCAGCAAGGTGTCTCAGGTAGTATAGGTTCTTGGTGCTGCCATTGTAGAATATTGTTTTTAAGTGCTGGTTGTCTACGGTGTATTTGTATGGGGGAAAGCGTAAAAGCTTTATCTGTGGTTGTATCATGAAGGATATCGCCTAAACTCTTATCTACTGAACTAACAAGGTTGAGAAATAAAGCATGATAATGTCTACCAGTTAAAAATTGTGGATAGATGCTTGACTGAGGTAGTAGGTTGAGAACTAAACTGTGAGGCATTTGGCTTAAAATTATTAGACTTTAAATTTATTAAACACCCTCCAGAGCATTAGAAACCGGGAATATGAGTCGATAACCTGTAATACAAACAATGATTTGTCTGCGACAATGAACGTGTAGAAACCCGGTTTCTTTACGTAAGTCCTAATTACTTTTACTCGATTCCCTCTAATAGCTTAGAAACTTGTTCGGGAGCGGGAAGTTTATTTTTGAGTTCTTGTGGGACAGAAGAAACTATTTGATAACTTGCTACACCAATTGGTTTATTAGACTCTCTAAGCGCATACTCTACAATTGTTTTATTTTTAGACTTACAAAGAATAATTCCAATCGATGGATTTTCATCTGGTTGTTTTACTGTGTCATCTAAAGCAGCTAAATAAAATTGCATTTTACCTACATACTCAGGTAAAAACTTACCAATCTTCAGTTCTACAGCTACCAAGCATTTCAAGAGCCTATGGTATAATAAAATGTCTATAAAATATTCTTCATCATCAATCTCAAGCCGATATTGACTACCCATGAAAGCAAACATTCCCCCCATTTCCTGTAAAAATGGCTCAACTCTTGCTAAAATAGCTTTTTCTAGTTGAGATTCGCTATGCTCGTCTCCTAGCTCTAAAAAGTCAAAAATATACTCATCCTTAACAGCTAACTTTGCTTGATTGCGGATTTCTTCTGAAACAGTCTGCTGAAAATTTGTTTGGTTAAGTAAAGTTTTTTCATAAGTTTGGTTCTCTATTTGGTGAATTAAAACATTTTTAGTCCATCCAAATTTTTTAGTCATTCTAATATAAAATTCTCGTTCTAAATCATCTTTACACTTTTCTAAAATGACTATATTATGAGTCCAACCAATTTCTCGCACCAATGGCGCGAGTTTTTCATTATCGCCAAAACTTTCGTAAAAAAGCCTCATTCGCCATAAATTAGCGGCAGAAAATCCACTAATACCAGCAAACTCAGCTTGTAAGTCCTTCGCTAACTGCTCAACGACTGATTTACCCCAGCTATTACCCTGCTGGCGCCCAACAATCATCTTACCAATATCCCAATAAAGCGCGTAATCATTGTTGGAAAGTTTCAATCCCTTAAAGGGATTTTGATAAGTTTAAACTACTATATTCCTCTACGAAGAGAGGATATTGTGTATGTTTCAATCCCTTAAAGGGATTTTGATAAGTTTAAACTTGACCAAACATCTGAACCAATTGAACTAGTTTTCGTTTCAATCCCTTAAAGGGATTTTGATAAGTTTAAACCAACATCCAGTTTAGGAAGTAAACCAGAACGAGCTAGTTTCAATCCCTTAAAGGGATTTTGATAAGTTTAAACCTTAAATAACTATTTACAAAAAGCAGAAGCTAGAGGTTTCAATCCCTTAAAGGGATTTTGATAAGTTTAAACTAAACGACCCCAAAATTAGAGTCACATTAATTATGGCACGAGTTTCAATCCCTTAAAGGGATTTTGATAAGTTTAAACCAGTTCCGGCGCCTGCTAGCATACCGCCCCTAGGTTTCAATCCCTTAAAGGGATTTTGATAAGTTTAAACATCAAGGATGTTCCAATATCGGTAAAGACATATTAGGTTTCAATCCCTTAAAGGGATTTTGATAAGTTTAAACTTTTGATAGGCATTCATTTTTAAAGTGGGGAATAAAGTTTCAATCCCTTAAAGGGATTTTGATAAGTTTAAACTTCTTGGTAAAACTCCCCTTCATTGCTCCTGAGTCTTGAGTTTCAATCCCTTAAAGGGATTTTGATAAGTTTAAACTTAACTGATAAATTACAAGCACGAGTAGCAGAGTTTCAATCCCTTAAAGGGATTTTGATAAGTTTAAACTGGGGCGTTCCAAGACCCTGAGTGTCAGGCGTTTGCCGAGTTTCAATCCCTTAAAGGGATTTTGATAAGTTTAAACGATTCTACCTTTCACATAATCTTTAATACATTTGTTTCAATCCCTTAAAGGGATTTTGATAAGTTTAAACTTGAATACTCAGGACTACACCTGGATATAATACTTGTTTCAATCCCTTAAAGGGATTTTGA
Source organism: Calothrix sp. FI2-JRJ7 (assembly GCA_019359675.1). Lineage (GTDB taxonomy): Bacteria > Cyanobacteriota > Cyanobacteriia > Cyanobacteriales > Nostocaceae > Dulcicalothrix. The sequence goes on along the minus strand of JAHHGX010000077.1, from coordinate 48,245 downwards.
TAAGTTTAAACCTAGCGCGAAGCTTTGGGAGTACGTCATGTTTTGTTTCAATCCCTTAAAGGGATTTTGATAAGTTTAAACTGCTCGATGTAGAAGCGTTGCTGTATTTGGTTTTCAAGGTACAGTTCCGCGAACCTAGAGTAAGAATAGCTTTCTAGAGGTTGGGGTGTCAAGATGGGTATGTATCAAAATCGCTGGAATGGTTGATTGATAAGGGTTTTGCAGTTACCGCGAACCTATTTAGTGGTTGAAATGCTTCAAATTTAGACGGGGTAAGCGTTTTAGTCGTAAATTTATCTGGCATTTCAAAAACACCCTGTGGTTCGCGGTAAATGGATTATTACTTTACTTTCTTTCTAAGCATGACACTCTTAGAGATGCTTCGTACCTCAGCATGACGCAAGAGAGATGCTTCGTTTTTCGGCATGGCACAAGAGAGATGCTTCGTACCTCAGCATGACACAGTTTGCAGTATATGTTGGAGTTATGCGAAAAAGATTAGATTTACTAATTTTCTACATTCTAGAGTTTGACTCAGCATGACACAGTTTGCAGTATATGTTGGAGTTATGCGAAAAAGATGGTTGTGTCGCTGGTATCGATGCACGCTTAAATCGAATCGAAGGTATAGGTTGGAGTTATGCGAAAAAGACGGTTGTGTCTATGGGCATTTCGCCACCTATACGTTCTACTTTACCTTGGCAGCATTTACAAAGAAAGTAGAAGCGGATGCTGTCTTCTTTTGGTTTGATTAGTTTTGACAAGCGTGAGCGTAATTTGGCGTATTGTGTTTCTGTTAGGTCACACTCAAATACAGAGTACTGCATCCATTGTCCGTATGATTTGAGGGTTTTGTGAATCTTAGTCCGGCGCCTGTCTTCGGGTATATCGTAAGATACGACTACAAACATGGTTATTTGTTAAATACGAGTGGTGGATATTTTTCGGTTTCTCCCATAAGATATTTACCTAAAAGTCTTGCTTGTGTTTCAAATGCTTCTTGGTAGTTTTCTTGCTTTTGCATGACTGGGTGTTTAAATTTGGTGAGTTTTTTCTCTTGGTACAAGCGTAAGAAGGTTTGTAGTCCTTCTTTTGTTAAAGAAACGGCGCCGCTTATCGGTTCTTTGATAAAATCAGATGGTTTGAGGATACGACGGTTAATTGCATTGAGAACTACTGCGTCAACTACTAGTGGACGGAATTCTTCCATTAAGTCGAGTGCTAATGATGGTCTACCGTAACGTTCGGTGTGGAGATATCCTAAATATGGGTCGAAACCTACTATATTTAATGCACTTTGTACATCCGCGCGTAATAAAGAGTAACCTAAACTAGTAAGGAATTAACTTCATCTACGGGTGGACGACGGTTACGGTTATGGAAGCTAAAACCTTCGACGCGAATAAATTTGTCGAAACAGCTAAAGTATGCCGCACTTCCGGCGCCTTCGCAACCGCGAATTGAGTTAATATTAGTGGCAGTTTCAAGGGATGCTATAGAGGTTGCTAGCTGCGATAAACCTGCACTCATATCTATATCTTGGTAGCTGCGCTGAGTTTTGAGAAGTGCATAGCGGTAATTTTTGAGTTTACCTCGCACAAAAGCTTTCGTTAAATGTATTGCTTGCGAAGTTTCTCCTGCTGCTTTCCACTGTGCAGAACGTAAAAAGATGTTTTTAGTCATTTCTGGTTCCAAACGTGCGATATATTTACCGTTGAGTGTTAAAAAAGTTAGGGGAATTTTTTGATTGATGAGTTCGGATATTGCAGCAGGAGAAATACTCGCACGTCCCATTATGACAACACCCTTGATTTTGATTAATGGTAAATCGATGAGTGTTTGCTTTTCAAACTTAACGCAGAGTCTTTCATCTACTTTCGCAATAAAAGCGTCTTCTTGAATAACGTAGACTGTTCCCATATTTTTAGTTGTAAATGATTGTTTTGTGGAATGGGCATCTTGCCCGTTTAATTTATGGCAATGGTGCGTGACGGCATTTTATTTATCGTTTTAATTTATAATTTTTTCATGCCGTCACTCACCCTACTCTTGCTCCCTCTTCTTGTAGGAGAGGGTTGGGGAGAGGTTTATTCTTCTTGATAGCGTGAGACTTTTTCTATCGCTTTCGGCAAACATTGGTCGTGTAAACTGCATCCTTTACAACGCTTGCTGTAAATTGCTTGCGGCATGGCGCCTGTTTCGATTAATCTATTTACATCACCAATTGTGGCAATTGTATATTGTCGTAAGTCCTGAGAAAGTTCTACCGTTTGACGTTGATGGGTTAGAGCATAATAAACGTATCCAGTTGAGATTGTTTTTCCTGTCATCTCCTCTAAACATAAAGCTTGCGCGCAAACTTGTAATTCATCGTTATCCCATTCACCTTTATGTCCACGTTTGTATTCAACGGGATAAATTTCTCCACTTTCAAGTTCAATCAAATCTGATTTGCCAATTAATTTATACTGCTCAGATTTTAGCCATATTGCTCTGACTTGAAATGTTTCTTCCCGGTATATTTCGCTTGTTGTGTGAACATTTTCGTGTAAACTTGTACCTTCAATTGTGTACTGGTTATCAGTAAATTCACCAAGGCAAAACATTCTCCAGCAACGATGCGAACAGTAGGCATATTGGTTTAATGCCGCAATTGGTATATATTCTGTCATATGCTATAAACATGCTATGAAACATTCATTATCTGGAAGCTTTAATTGTTTGTATTTCATTGCTAGTGTTAGTATTCCTGATAAACCAGGTAATATAATGTAATCCCTGCTAAAGTCGTTACACTCAAGTTTAATTGGGTATGATATTACACCGAGTTTACGTAGTTGAAAAACTACTGCTGCATTTGCTGTAGGACAAATAATGACTCCTGGCAATAGACTTTTTTCAAGCTCTTTAAGAAGGGGTGTTGGAGAAACGGCGCCTTCTAGTCGTCGTATAATGTGACAGTTTCTAAAAGCTGTTAATTTGTTAAGTTGTGTGTTGACGAAATCTTGAAGCTCACCGTGATAACGTAACCTAAAGCTAATTTCGTATATTTCTGCTGCACGCGCGGTTACTTGAATTAGTTCGTCTTTTTGCCCAAATTCGTAATATCTCAGTAAATGGATGGGGTCTAAAATAGTTTCATCTAACTCATCCAATAATAAGCCGTGTGGGTCATAAATATTCAAGCTCTCGAATAAGCTATCACGGAATTGAAATAAAGGAGAATAACTAGCTCTCCAAATTTCTGCAAATTCACAAAGTTCTTCTGCAAAATCCTCATCTTCTAACAGAACTTTTTCATACTCAGTTAAAGTAGTTCTTTTGGTTTGGATGTCTTCCCAATCATCAGGAGAATGTACTTTGATGAAAGTACTAAGTAAAGCTTGACCACCTTTGATATACTTCCAGTCTTTCTTAATATTCTTTACAGAAGCATTGGCAATATTTTCGGCGCCTTGTAAAATTTTCATACGCCAGCGGTAATCATCCCAGGTACGCTTTCCTCCTAAAGTTTCACGCATCGTGTTAAATAATAGAGGTATGTACTCGCTACCGTCTAAACCTTCTAACTTGACTTCTAATTCTAGCAGTGGACGCGCGATTTCTAAAAATGCTTCTGAACACCAGTAAACGCGCAAAAACGGTTTATCTAAACAACGTAAACTCTCAAGTGTTGTTTTTAATGCATTTCGTCCTCCTGTTATATCAAGATTTTCTAAACCTTGCTGCCAAGCTTCATTTGGTAAGTACGCTATTGCCAAGGAAGCTATATCTGTCTGAGTTTTTCCTAGTACCCGTCCAACTCGTCCTAGTCTCTGCCAAAATGAAGCGCGTTCACGTGCAGAAAATATCAACCAATCTAAATTTTGACGTGTAGGTGCGGGAGTTTTCTCAAAGTTAAACCCAACATCAACTGTACTCGTTGCCAAAATAATTTGTTTCTGTGCTGCTGACTGACGTTCGAGTTGTGGTGTAGAACCTGTGATGCGTCCAAATTTTCCATCTAGTCCTCTGGCTTTGAGTATATCAGCTAATCGATTGATATGGTCTTTGGAATCCAAAATTACGGCGCCGTTATGATTAGGTTTTTCCTGAATAAGTTGAACTACCTGTGAAGTTATACTTGATAAAAAATCGTCTTTCTTCTCAGGTATCGGTCGCAGTTCTAAATTTACTGCTGTTTGCGAAGGTAGTAAGTTCGATGAGTTTTGATATTCACCATCAACTCTAGCTATTCTTACTCCTTGTTTCCCAAGACTTTCTAACGCAGCTTCACAAGCTGGTTCAGGTGTTGCTGTTAATAATACAACACGTCTCTGATGTTTGAAGAATCCAAATATATGGAAATAAGCAATGTAAAATAATAATCCTACAAGCTTTTTCGCATCATATAGGTGAAATTCATCAATAATTACCGTAGCGAATTGTGTATAAAAACTACTTGCAATGTTGTCTCTATCTAACCTGTTATACGTAAAAAACGTAGCATAGTAGAAGATATCCGGATTTGTAACGAGTAAAATCGGTTTATTGGCGCCGACTTCTGGGAAAATTGTACTGGGGTTACGCAACACATTATAAAGCTTTTCTCCAGAGCGTCTACCAACTTTATCGTTAGACCAACCTTTTATATCTTTTGCAGAAGCAGATTTTACGACATGGGGTAAACCTGCTTCTTTAACAAACTTGGATGCTGCTTCAGTTTGTTGGTGAACCAAAGCATTAGTCGGTGCTATGTATATAGCGCTTGAATTTGGTTGATGTAATAATACCGTAAATCCAGCTTTCGTTTTACCTGTACCAGTCGGCGCCAAATCAAGGATAATATTAGCATCGCGAGATTGCTCAAATACATCTACCTGGTGCTGTAGTGCATCACCCATGAATTCTAACTCATGTGGTAAATTAGTACTTGCAGAAATGCTGCGGGGTTCGAGGTTAATTAGCATATTTTGTTTACTCATTGACCACAAAAAGATAATCCTGCTGGAACAATAGCTTCTCCCACTTGCCAAGCGGCGCCTCGAAAGCGTAGATTTTTAATGATAGGTGCAGGAGCCATTGAGATTAAGTCAAAAGAGAATGGTTGTAAGCTGGATGGTAAATCAGCAGAATTGAGATAAAAGTGAGTTTGATATTCCCCTTCTTTTAGTAAAGTAATGTTGAAGGTATTGATAACGTTGACCTTAACTTTGCTCATGAATTTACCGACACGGATATAAGGAGGTAACTCACAATCTCCAAATACCAGGGTTTCAAATATATTACCGCGTTCAATCATTCGCAGGCGCCCAGTTTGAGGAAAGTTACTAGGTCTAAAAGAATTTGGCTTTTTACCTTGACGATGTAATGGTACATCTTCTCTTGCAGTTGCTACTCGGTTATTAGTCATTGCATACCAATAAGCATCAGAAAGCGCATTAAAACGTTCAAACCGAAAGGTAACTCTACCTTTGGGTGAAGCTGGTAATATATAACAGCTATCTTTGAGTGCTATAAAATCTTCTTTGTAACTAGGTCTTCCTGTTGCCTGACCTTGAAGACGATAGGGAGAGTTTACCCAACCCAACGCATAAGCTAAAGCGTAATTCCCTATCAACCCTTCAGTATAGTAGGTGTCAGACAACTCCCTAGAGGCAAAAAATACTGGTTCGAGACAATGTAACTCTACTAGCTTTGCCTGTTGAAAAGGAATTGTTGACATGATCTAATTACCTACGTTACCTACAACACTAGCATCTTCTTTTTTAGCTTTACCCTTACCTTTTTTCGACTCGGTTGCAACTTGGCGCCAGGGTTCGTAAGATTGATTGAGACGTTTTAAGAAGTTATCGCGTTCTTCTTCTGACCAATGTTGTTCAACATCAGCTATTAATGCTGTAATCTCATCTTCAGATAGCTGCACTGATACACCTCTTTTATTTTTCCATGTTGAAATAACTTCTTTGCTGGCTTGAATTAAACGCTTGGTATTTAAAGGATGTTCTAAGGGTTTGGGTAATGCATCATAAGTTGCTTGTACAAGTTCTAATGAACTAGGAAGTTCGCAAATGCTGCCAAAAACACCCAATATTTGATTTTCCATTCGTCCGACACGACTAGAAACGGCGCCGTACCGGGATGTAAATAATATATTACCGATAATGTAGCGCATTTCATCAGAGGTTACATCTTTGAGAGTAACGACATCGAGAAAGTGAACTCCAGGTTTAATATATTCGCTTGTATTTAAAGAAGTAGATGCTTTGGTGTCTTCTTCTCGTTTCAAACGCATAGTGCCATTTTCATAGATAGCGTTAATGGTTCTATCTGCCAATGTATCTGTAGAAGGCAAAACACTAAAAGCATCTTCTGTCCAGATGCGGCTTTTTTGGGCGCCACCTCCACCTGCGGCAAAACCATAAAGGAAACAGTCTACACACATTTCGCAAGGTGCGTTTGTGTTTAAAGAACAAAGTGAACCATCTTTATTAGTATGTAAAAGTTCGTGCGCGCGCAGGTGTTCGCGTCCAAAACGTCTTTCTGGCGCCACTTGTTTACGTTTGGTCATAACTAAACGTTGGATGGTGCTTTCATCGTAACCATTTTGGGGGGCGCCTGCTTGAACTGCTTCGCTACAAATTCTTTCACCTGAACCTTCAGTGCGGAATATTGTTTCGGATTGGGTGGTTCTTAAGATGACTAAGGTGATAAATTTACCTTTGGGGAAGTTTTCGTATTTTTGGGCAAGTACGGAAGATAGTTTTTGAATGGACATTGTAGACTCCTTAGATTATTTAATGTGATAAACCACGCTCGTACACAAAGGAAGAAAAATGTAGAGACGCGTTCACGCAGTGTCCCGCAGGGAATATATCGCGTCTTTACACGCGGGTTGCTATATATTTGTTTCAACTGTCTCTTCTTCATTCTTTTTCTTGGGAAGCTGTTGATAAGCTTCTTGATAGAAAAATAAATATGCTGCCTCTAATTTGTCTTGGTCGGAAAGCAGTTTTTCTGGACGGGATTGATATACTTGTTCATAGAGATTTTGTAATACCTTGTAAAAAGACTTAATTTGTTCAAATTTTGTATTACCTACACCATGTTCACGAATACGGTCTAAACGTGTATGGTATTGCTGCGCGAGTACGGCAAACATAAACTCTAAGTCCATATAGGTTTTCTGCGAACGCACTGCTGAGGTAAATGCTGTAAACGGTTCGGATAAAGATGTGCGCTTGAAGGAACTTCCCCTTAAGTTTGCTTCAGCAGCTATTTTGGCTGCTTCTTTTAAATATTTGGTCAAAAGTGAATTATCATTCGGCATAAGACTCTCCAGTAAATTATTTAATGGTTCACGAATTCGACTCCAGGTTAAATTTAAATTTGGCTCATCTTGTTCGCGTAATACCCAGCGTAGTATGACGTAATATAAATCTAATGGTCTTGCACACGCACGTGCTAAGTCGTATGAACAATCATCTACTTTTTGAATACTGGCAACAGATGTAGCAAGTTTACCTATATTTCTCAGTCGTTCGAGAATTTTCTCTGCTTCTTGACGGTTGTATTGTCCTGTCTTTAATAAAGGTTGCAGTGCTGCTGGTATTCCTTCAACTCGACCATAGATATTATCAGATAACTCTATTTCTAAGTTTCCTCCGATGCTAAAGGGAAAACCAAACTCTAAAGATAAAGACAATTCTAAACCTAAACGTAGCGATTTGAGCAAAGCTACCGAAGCATTTGCATCTCCCCAAACTAAAGGAATAATTACATTATTATGTACAAAGTCTGGACGCTTGGGAAATGCGAAACCAACAACTTTATTAGATTTAAATTCTATAATATTATCTCGATAAAGCTGTAGTTCATCAACTGTGACTGTACCACCTTCGGCATTAGTTTCAGCGGCACGTTCTAGAAAACCACGCCATATTCTCAGTAATTCCGGTGATGAACCTTTAGGTAATGAGAAGTGTAAATATAGTAGCTCTTGCTTTTTAACGGCAGGAAAGTTGGCGCCGACTGTCATTAAATGATATGCTAAAGCTGCAATTGAGTCAGCTTGTCGTTTTGGTTCTGAACTAGTTCCACCAGGTAAGCGATTTGAAAAGGCTTGTACTTTTGTGCCTGGAGGCATGTTAGCAGAAATTAGTTCGTTAATATCATTAGAATTTGAACCTAAAGAGCATCTTTGATTAGGCGCCTCAATGTAAGCTTCTAAATATGAGTGACCGTCAACTTTACTTGCAGATGGTAAATTCAACATACGACTAACAGCAGCAACCATTTCTTCAGAAGCTTCACTCAGGTCTGACTGTTGTGTATTACCTTTCCTTAACTCCAAAGACTCGCGCAACGCTGCTTGTATACCTTCCATTCCCGTACTTACAGCTTTTGCCGCAAATAATGGGCGCCCATATTGGCCGTTAAATTGTTCAAGTGCAGTAAGTTGCTCTGGAGATATACCTGTATGAGCAGCAATTTTATCCCATGCGTCTTTAGGGCTTAATTTAGCTTCACGATAACTCAAATATGCAGCTTTTAATGCTTCCGCAATAGCAAACTCTTCAGCACTACTCACAGGTATCAAGCCAAGTTGAGTTGCATTTTTTAACGCATCGGCGCCTGCATCTTCACTCCATTTAGTAATATCTTTACTAATCTTATCTTGTTTATATCCGGCTTTTTTCTTCTCTAAAAGAGCGTTAACATTGATTAACACCTCATCCAGATTTTGTTGAATAGCTTGTTGAGCAACTTTAATACCATCTTTAGTTGGTCTAACAAGTTGTTGAATATTGTTGCCAAAAACTTGGTCAATTTTACTTTGCCATGTTGCTGCTATTTGCTGCACTAAATCATCCTGCGGTATATCTCCCTCAAAAAGTTCACCATCTGGAAATATCGCAATAGGATGCATTTTATAGCTTTGTAACACCTCTTCACAGGCGCCGAGTAACAGCGCAGTCATGTAACCCCTATCTTCTGCTAAACGGATACGAAAGAGATTGCATGGTCTATTAAACGCAACAGTCAACTCAGTTTCCAACTTCCGAAAACGCTTGGCATCTGGAATACCCAAATCAAATAAATCTGCTGCTGTCAGCATTGCTGCCCATCTTTTAATATTTGGGTCTTCGGGTAAAAATATTGCTCCATCGCTAACATGATGACCAGAATGACGCTCAATAAGCTTTCTGACCAATTCATAATCTTCGTCTGTAATTACAAAGCCATCTACACAAGCTTTTTCAAGCTGTTCACGTAAAAAATCTCGATTTCTAGCAAGAGTTTTAACGTTGCGCTCTCGCTCATCTAGCTTATTCAAATCATGAACCGCAGCCGTGGCTAACAGAGGAGGTCTTTTATCTTCAGGCACTCCTCCTATCCGACTAACTGTCAAGATAAACTGACAAGCTGAGTCGAGATGCTCTGCCAGAGTCGTCCCTTTCCTAACACCATACTGCTCATGGCATCCGTGAAGTTCATACAGCTTGGGACGAACCTGACTAAAATAGCGCTCTTCTAAACTTTTCGGGGCACGGTTCAAAAGGCTGGTACGCAATACCATATGCAAATACCTAAATTCAATATTGATTTATGTAGCAAATTTGACTAGTACATGTATCACTTGTACTGCCTAAGTGACTACTTTTTTTTGAGTTACTTTGTCTTAATCAGGTGGGCAGAAAGAATCTACAACGTCTTGCAATTCCTCATTTCGGGCAGCAAGATGTCTAAAATAACTTATCAAACCATAAAATTCCTCCAATTTTTCAACCCTCTGCAATATTTCTTTATGCCTTGCTTCCGAATCAGAATGTCTTGCTTCCAAATCAGATATACAATGGCTCTGCTTACACTGTTCAGCTAATAGGCGAAGCATCAACAGATGGTTTACCTGCTCGATATCGGCGTGTAATATCAAGTTGGTTAGGCGGGGGTCGTTGTTCTGACCAGACATAAACACTCCTTTTGTTGGTTATGGAGATAATCTTTGGACGACTAAGCATTTATTGAGTACCTCGTAACTATTTTATGACTATCTTGAAGTTTGAAGAAAAAATTAAGATATATTACATTTGCCTGGTTATGTGTTGACATACTAGATTATTTATGGTGTACATGCTAGAGTTTAGACTAAGCAAAAATTAATATAAACATTAGTTGATAAAAGATAACAATTTGTAGTAAGTTTATAAACTAGGAGAAAGAATTATTCCCTCAATTGAGGCTTAATCCCTATTAGGGATTGAAATACGAGTTACTCAATATCAGTTTAACTTTCTCCCACTTGCATATATTGCAAGGCGTAAAAATCCCTGTTAGGGATATGACGAGAATTCTCTTCTCTTTTCATACTGTGGTAAAAATTTTCTAAATGAACGCAGCATAATGAAATTGAATCAAATCTCTTTGTAACAGCATCAACGTTAATTTGGCTCATATATTCCACCTTTTTAAATTGCTTGCAATAGACTTATAGCGTTCTCTACGGTATTGTTTTAATTCTGAATCAGTTTTTAATTATATTGAACGAAAAGATTCAAAAATATTTGATATTTCTCAAAAATTAAAACGCCATCGCGAGCAATAAAATGAGCAAGTAACCATGAGCAATAATTGAGTTATACAATATCTATGTTGACTGAGTTGATACCAAATATATTACTCAGCACCATAGCTAATTAAAACTCAATTAATGTGTTACTTGTAGAATTATTATATTTATCTTTATCATAAAGAGCAGCAAAATCCCAGTCACTTTTTTCATGAATATTGCCAGTAGCTCTAGAGCCAAATAAAACCAACATTTTTAAATATGGGATTTTATCAGGAAGCTGCTGTGATAATTCTCTCAATTTTTCGATTGTAAGTGTTTCCATAATGGATAACTTTTGATTTCAGTAGTCGTGCTTTACGCTTATGCTAACGTAGAAGTGAGGTAAGTGTTTATTTGCTGCACATACAGTGAATATTGTCGGAGAGTTGATTTAATTGCTCCAAACACTCTGTTATGGTGTATACAGTCATATTCATAAGTAAGATGGTTTGCTAAACCAACTGTTGGCGCCAGTTGTTTTGCAAGTTCTGAAGCGATTACACCACATTTACCAAGTTCAATAAATGCCTCATCGGAACTAATAGCCGATTTTTCGAGATTAAGGTGTGACAATATGGAACAGCTTATGCGTATTGCTATTAGAATTATTGACTGTATAGCCCTCTCTACAACGGATCGAGTCTCGTAATCACTTAGATATTCTTGAAGTGATACGTTCTCATATCGCTTGAGTATATCCATACACTGGACTATTGTTTCTAGTTTTGTTTGTAAAGAGACTTGATGAGTATTTATCATATTCAAAACCTAACTGCATTTTGCTGGAAATTTTGCCCCCAATTTGGAGTAAACTTTATTTTATATCTTCAAGGTTTCTAGAGCGCCGATCGAGTAGAAGTGGTTGACATAAAGGTCGAATTATGTGTGTCGCTATAATCGAGTATTAAGGTGCCGTTCTTATCGATGCAAGAGCGCCGAGGATTTAATCTAATAATCAGCGTTTTTACCACTTCATAAATCCAAGCTTTCTTCAATATATATTACTCGACTGGCGCTCTAGCATGTAATGTGAATCAGTAATCATGTATCTGAATCGATAGGTTCGTATTCTTGAGTGCTACCGTTTCTAATAATCCATAGCTTTCCTGTTACTTCAGTAGTTTCTAATGCGGCAATTAAAGTATCAATAGCTTCTTGCAAATCATTAAAGTCATGACGGGAAGGTAAACGAATTACTACGATTCCTGCATAGTTGGAAGGATTATACTTTAAGCGATTACTAAAACCTCTATTGCAAGTAATTAAGCATCGACCCTCCGAGCTACAAACAGCTATTAACTCTTCGTCTGGTGCTGAAGTTAAACTTTGTTCCCTTACTGTTGCTACATTATGTCCCGCAGCACGCAACCACGTAACAACCCTCAAGTTACCAAGATGTTCATCTACTTTAATGTTCACGCTGGTTCCTTTTTTTTATTAAGAGGGAGTTCAACAAAAGCGCCGCGCGCCATTTCGGCACCATAAGCGATACAAGCTAAAATATCCTCTCGTTCTATACCGGGATATTCTTCTAAAATTGCTTCTATGGTTTCACCTCCTGCCAAGTAATCTAAAATCATCGATACCCAGATGCGATGCCCGCGAATGCAGGGTGTACCAAAGCAGATGTTTGGGTCGATGGATATTCTTGATAGTAAGTCATCTTGGGACATGGCTTTTACCCTTTGTAGTCAATGTCTTTATATATCTCTCTTCTGCTTCTAATGTGCCTGTTGAGCATCTACTCAACAAATGTAAATATTTTTTATGTAATTAGCTGTTCACAAACTCTATTACAGATACAATAACTGTATATCCCCTTTTATGTCAATAGTATAATTACAAATTTAGAAATGCCCAGAAAAAAGGACACAATCACACTGTCAATACCTGATGGGACTAAAGAACAATTAGAGGAAATAGCCCGTCGCTTAAACATTTTCTGGGGAAAGTCTCCCAGTATTTCAGGTTTACTCGTCGCTATTGCTGAGAAAACATACGAAGTTGGTAAGCCCTTTACGTTTAACTCGACTCAAATCGGCGCCTTACTCCAAGGTATTCGCTTTCTCAATGACTCTGGTAACACAGGTGAAGCACAAACGCTTTCAAGATTATTGCTTGAACGTGGCGAACTAGAGGCGCCGATGCGTCAGCAAGTACTACAAACAATTAGCCAACCAACCGAAGCATGGCGAGTTATTGTTGAACAACATCTTCAAAACCAGCAACCGTTCCAATTGCTTTATACAAATGCTCAGGGTGAAGATTTAGCGTATACGGTTCGTTATGCTGAAGTAGCCTTTGAAGATAACAGGGGCTTTTATCTGTATATATGGTGCGATGAGACTGACGATATTCCAAATCCTGAGTACCCAGAACTTATACACAATCGTTGTTTACGTCTCGATAGAATCAAGACTATCTTGCCAATGAGTGGGCACTGGCGCCATCAGGGCTTAGATTATTTAGAAGTGTACTTACACTTTTACAAAGGAATGGTCAAAGCATACGAAGCAAAAGCCGCATCTATAAATAAAGATATAAGCAACGAAGTTATAGACGGTGTGCGTCATGTCGTCAAAAAGGCACCGCATCCGTTTTGGTTAATTCGCGATGTAATGAAATATGCTGAAGACTGCGAAATTGTGGCGCCTGAGAGCGTAAGGTCGCGTTTCAAGGAAAAACTCAAATCACTTTGTCAGCACTACGATATTTAAAACCTGTACAGTTGAAAATGTGTCACAAGCTGCAAACTAGTACTGAATCTTTGTATAGTAATTTATTACTGATAACAACGGTGGAAATCTACCCATCTACGATTTAAACTGAGGGGTAATAACCTCAATAAACTTAGAGGTGCTGCAACATGGTACGACAAGTTACAGAATTTGATGCCGCCGACGACTTGGTTATTTACCCAGAAACCGACGGTGAACCGATGGCACAAAACACGTTACAGTTTATTTGGATTGTACTTATCAAAGAAGGTTTAGAGATACTATTTGCTTCAAACCCAGATGTATTTGTTGCTGGAGATTTATTTTGGTATCCAATAGCAGGTGATATTGATACAAAATATGCCCCTGATGCAATGGTAGTATTCGGCAGACCAAAAGGTCATCGAGGTTCATATGTTCAAGCGCGCGAAGGTAATATAGCACCACAGGTAATATTTGAAGTATTGTCACCTGGCAACAGAAAACAAGAAATGGACGACAAGTTCGACTTTTACCAAAAATACGGCGCCGAAGAATACTATATATATGACCCAGATAAAAATATTTTAAAAGGCTGGCTACGCTCAAACAAAACTCTCAAACCCATTAAGAATATAAACAATTGGGTGAGTCCACGTTTGCAAATCAAATTTGTGTTGGCGCCAACAACACTAGAAATTTACCGTCCAGACGGTCGCAAGTTCGTAACTCCCGTAGAACTCGACGAATTATACCAACGTGAACAACAACGCGCAGATGCCGAACAACAACGTGCTGACGCTGAACAACAACGTGCTGACGCTGAACAGCAACGTGCTAATGCCAAACAACAACGCGCAGATGCCGAACAGCAACGTGCGGATACTGAGCGGCAAGCAAGATTAAACGCAGCATCTCAGCTACTACAAACAGGAATGAGCATCGAACAAATTGCACAAATTCTTTCATTAACAGTCCAAGAAGTTCAAAGCTTAAATTTTCTATAAAAGTGGAATGGGCATCTTGCCCGTTCCAAATTTATACTGTAAACGAATCAAATCTAGACTAATGTCATGCTGAGGAACGTAAAGCGGAGCTTTCCCCGTAGGGTAGCATCTTAAAGATTTTTTATACTTATTTATACTTATTTAAGAGTCAAGTTATAAACCGTTTTAATGATAAGTTAGCAAATAAATTTTAAAGCCAAGAAAAAGCTCGCTAAGTTCCGTTCCAATCCCTTGAAGGGATTATTTAAAGTTTAAACATCTGTTGCTTTTCCTCCAGCTTCTTTAGGCTTGTTTCAATCCCTTGAAGGGATTATTTAAAGTTTAAACTAGGGGCGATTTTGCGGGCTTAAGGATTAGTGAAGAAAGTTTCAATCCCTTGAAGGGATTATTTAAAGTTTAAACTACGATGATGGATTGTATAGAGTTTTGATTACTCCAAGTTTCAATCCCTTGAAGGGATTATTTAAAGTTTAAACAGAAGTGAAAGCACAAGTGCAAGCAATTATTAGTTTCAATCCCTTGAAGGGATTATTTAAAGTTTAAACTTAATGATGCTTGTTTTTTATCGGCAATCAACCATCAAGTTTCAATCCCTTGAAGGGATTATTTAAAGTTTAAACGTAGTGCCAATAGCAGGCTTCTTCTTTATGAATCGTTTCAATCCCTTGAAGGGATTATTTAAAGTTTAAACTTCAAACATCCAGAAAACTGTAGTACAAATATCTCCTGAGTTTCAATCCCTTGAAGGGATTATTTAAAGTTTAAACATGTTTGAGAAGATTATTTAACAACGATGCTCGTATTTCAATCCCTTGAAGGGATTATTTAAAGTTTAAACATCAGGAATGGGAACCTAGAAATATAAATCAAGTTTCAATCCCTTGAAGGGATTATTTAAAGTTTAAACGTAAGAAAGTGTTTGATTCTCGTAATGGTAAGTGGGTTTCAATCCCTTGAAGGGATTATTTAAAGTTTAAACGTAATGGGCTTTTCCAAGGCAAACCATTAGTAATAGGTCGTTTCAATCCCTTGAAGGGATTATTTAAAGTTTAAACCTGCTGCGAAGTTTGGGAATAGTTGTTGCCATACTGTTTCAATCCCTTGAAGGGATTATTTAAAGTTTAAACCGATACTCCAAAAGTACGAGAGTTGCAAACTAAGTTTCAATCCCTTGAAGGGATTATTTAAAGTTTAAACCTTTCTTAAATTCTCTTCTGTCGCTAACTGTTTAGTTTCAATCCCTTGAAGGGATTATTTAAAGTTTAAACTTGCTTCAATATAAAACGTAATGTCTTGCTCAAGTTTCAATCCCTTGAAGGGATTATTTAAAGTTTAAACGCGGTTGAAATATTAGTCATTATATTTATTTTCATGTTTCAATCCCTTGAAGGGATTATTTAAAGTTTAAACTGCTTAATGTAGGAGTGTTGCTGTATTTGGTTTTCAAGGTGCTGTTCTGCGAACCTAGAGTAAGAATAGCTTTCTAGAGCTTGGGATGTCAAGATGGGTATGTGTCAAAATTGCTGAAATCATTACCTGATAAGTGTTTTGGAGTTACCGCGAACCTAATTTGTGGATAAAATATTTCAAAGCTGGACGGGGTAAGCGTTTTAGGCGAAAATTAATGTCCCCTTTCAAAAACACCCTGTGGTTCGCGGTATTGTTGGAAAAGCTATGCAGTGTCTATGGGTATTTGGCGCCATTTTCACGCAGCAAGACCAGTAGAGATTCTCAGAATGACAGTTTTGACCTAACAACTCACCGATTACATCAGTATCAAAGTTGTAGAGATTCTTCACTTACAAATGCTGCTGCAATGAAGTCGTTAAACTCGATTACATCAGTATCAAAGTTGTAGAGATTCTTCACTACGTTCAGAATCTGGTATTACTCTGTTAGTTGGTGACTGCTTTAGTATCAAAGTTGTAGAGATTCTTCACTACGTTCAGAATGACAGTTTTGACTATATATATGCTAGATGATTTTTGTTGATGACCTAAAATTTTTTTGTGGGGTGGGCATCCTTGCCCGCCCTCTTAAATATGTGACAGGCAGGGATGCCTGTTCCACAAGATGTTCTACTTAATTTAGGTGTAGTAGTTCTACTGTTGTGACTAGGCTACCATCTACGATTATTTTTTTTACACAGCCTTGTAGTAGGGTTCTTTTGTCTTCGGTTTCTAGTCCTTCCCAGTATTTTGGGTTGGCAAATGCGCGTGTTACTCGTTCTTTGGCTATTAGATATTGTTTAGAATTGTTGTTTGTGGTTGCAATTGCTTCTGCTATCTGCATTCTAATGTCTTGTTTGGCTGTTTCTATTGCGGGGTTGGATGGTAATGCTTCGAGGGTGGTTAATGATGCTCTAAGTGTTTTTACTTGTGGAGATTCTCCTGTTATTGTTACTTCTTGTTCGACTATGGTGGCGAGTCGTTCGGCTTCACCAATGATGTAATTTATAACTTGTTTTTCTAGTTCGTCTGAGGATATCATGCGTCCGTTAGTACAGGCGCCTGTTCGGTAAAAGCTGCATTGGTAGTGATGTCTGACGAAGTTCTTTTTCTTGACTAGTTTTTTACACTGACGACTATATGCGGCGCCACAATGAGCGCATTTTACTAAGTTGGCGAATGGGTTTGTGTATTTTTGCTCGTTTGCCCAGCGGTTATTGCGGTT
Organism: Calothrix sp. FI2-JRJ7; assembly: GCA_019359675.1. Lineage (GTDB taxonomy): Bacteria > Cyanobacteriota > Cyanobacteriia > Cyanobacteriales > Nostocaceae > Dulcicalothrix. The sequence continues at coordinate 31,278 of JAHHGX010000077.1, read as the reverse complement.
GCCGCGAATTATGGCTTTGATTTGTTCGTGTTCTTCACGGGTAATAATGGATTCATCGGTGTGAGTTCCCCATGCTATTTCCCATTCGTCGAAGGGTTTACGATGTCCTTTGGGACGAACTACTGTGTCGTAGAGTGTTCCTCCTGCGTAAATGGGGTTTACTAATATGGAACGTAAACCAGAAACTGACCATTTTAATCCTGTGTGGGGATAACGTAAGCTAGTACTACGGGTTTTGTTGATATTTTCAAATATTATTTCGTCTTCTTCGTTTAATAAATTAATTTGACTGTTGCTGTCTTTTGGTGTGGCGTTGGCTTGAATGCCAAATGTATCGTGCAATTTTCTAACGGTTTGTGATATTGTGCCTACTTCTAAGAATGTGTCGAATACTAATCGCATTAGTTGCGCTCTTGTTAATTCTTGCTTTGCCTCGATTAAACAAACACAAAGTTGATTATCTATTATATATTTGTCGTTTTCTATTGCATATCCTAGTGGAGTGTTCCAGTGAGGTTTTTTATTTGCTTTGCGGGTATCTCGTTCTTTTTTTACTCGCATACCTAACATTTTTACCTCATATTTACTCGCTGCTAGTCGTACATCTATTGTTAATTCTCCGCCTATACTTGATATATCAAATGGTTCATCTATCGCTGTTGGCTGTATGCTTTTCTTTTTTAAGGCATCCATCAAACGATAAAAGGTCATTGATGAGGATGTTAAACGGTCTATTCTAATAAATAATAATTTTGAGACTTTGCCTGGTACTAATGCATTAATGTCTTCGATTAACTGGGTAAGTCCTTTGCGTTTATCGCTGGTACGACTTTCAACATCGTAATATATCTTGGTGGCGCCAGCAGTACGCAATCGACGCATCTGCTTAATTAGGGCGCCTTCATCTTCGGCTTGTTCGTCTGTCGATACGCGCGCGTAAGCCCAAACATCCATATATCAATTTTGGAGAGGAATATTTTAATATTAACCAATATTATCTGATTGTCGGCGCATTGGTTCACTGTTGTTCACCGAGCCTGTTGACTTCTTCATTGGTAACTCCTACGGTAAGTACTTGTGGCGTGACACCAAAATTCCTATGGTTCGCATTGGTTATCCTTTGTTTGACCGTCACCACTTACACCGTTATGCAACCCTTGGCTACCAAGGTGGCTTAAACCTCCTCAACTGGGTTGTTAATACATTGCTCGATGAAATGGATCGTAATAGCAATATTACTGGTGTAACAGATATCTCCTTCGACTTAATTCGTTAAGAATTAGTTCAAATGCAGCGTGCCGAATAAGGCAAAGGAAAAGGTTTGAGGTAGGAACGTAATCGGTAATCGGTAATAGGTAATCACAGAATATTCACTCTCTTACCTATTACCACTTACCAATTACTGTTAACCAATTACTTTCCTTTACCTTTTTTCTTTTAAGTAGGGTGGGCATTGCCCACCTTACAGGTACTATCTTTCAAGTAGGGTGGGCATTGCCCACCTTACAGGTACTATCTAGATGTTTATAAAGAAGATATTCAATTAAGCATTACACATTACTCTATCTCATCAAATCTATGAAAATTACTCAAGCAAAAATTAACGAACTTTTGAGTGAACCAGGTTGCGAGCATAATCAAAAAATTGGAGAGAAGAAAAAGGCTTGTAGTCAACAAGCTCAACCCGGCGCCGCGCAAGGTGGTTGTGCTTTTGATGGCGCCATGATTGCTCTTGTACCTATTACCGATGCTGCTCATTTAGTTCATGGACCCATTGCTTGTGCTGGTAATTCTTGGGGCAGCCGTGGCAGTTTATCATCTGGCCCAACACTTTATAAAATGGGCTTTACAACCGATTTAAGTGAAAATGATGTCATATTCGGCGCCGAAAAAAAGCTCTATAAAGCTATCTTGGATATTCATAGTCGCTACAACCCCGCAGCAATATTCGTATATTCGACCTGTGTCACCGCGCTCATCGGCGAAGATATGGACGCGGTGTGCCAAGCGGCAGCAAAGAAAATTAACATACCCATTATTCCAGTTAATGCTGCTGGCTTCGTAGGTAGTAAAAACCTAGGTAATCGTATTGGTGGTGAAGCTTTACTCGAATATGTTATCGGTACTGCGGAACCTGAATATACCACACCATATGATATTAACATCATTGGTGAATATAATATCGCTGGTGAGATGTGGAACATTTTACCACTGCTTAAAAAATTAGGTGTTCGCGTTTTATCAAAAATTACAGGTGACGCACGCTATCAAGAAATTTGTTACGCTCACCGTGCCAAGTTAAATCTAATGATTTGCTCGAAAGCATTAATCAACATGGCACGCAAGATGGAAGAACGCTATGGTATTCCTTACATCGAAGAGTCATTCTACGGTGTTGAGGATATGAACCGTTGTTTACGGAATATCGCAGCTAAACTCGGAGACCCCAAATTACAAGAACGTGCAGAACAATTAATTGCCGAAGAAACTGCAAGACTTAATGTTGAACTGGCGCCATATCGCGCTCGCCTCAAAGGTAGACGTGTTGTTATATATACTGGGGGCGTAAAAAGTTGGTCTATTATCTCAGCCGCTCAAGACTTAGGAATGGACGTTGTAGCAACTAGTACTAAGAAGAGTACAGAAGAAGACAAAGCTCGTATTAAACAGTTATTAGGAACAGATGGTATTACTCTAGAAAAAGGTAATCCCCAAGAAATTCTGCGAGTTATTAGAGATACAAATGCCGAAATGTTGATTGCGGGAGGTCGCAACCAATATACCGCGCTCAAAGCTCGAATTCCTTTCTTAGATATCAACCAAGAACGCCATCATACCTATGCTGGCTACAGTGGAATGGTAGAAATGGCGCGCGAATTAGATGAAGCGTTGCATAGTCCTGTATGGGAACAAATACGCAAACCGGCGCCTTGGGACATGGAAAATGAAATTCTTTCTGATTCGATTGATTTCGATGTATTTGATTTGTCAGAAGAAGTTTTAGTGTAGGGTGCGTGAAAGCTATTACAATCAATCAACGTAACGGAAAATTAAAGTGCTTTCACGCACCACCCAACTTACGATATTGTCACAATTAGAATTTGGTGCGTGACGCTACAAGTCTTATCACAGGGAGTGAAATTTTTCATAGCGTCACACACCCTACGGTTATTATGTGCCAATTGCTCCCGTCCTAATATCACGTCTCTACATTGATAACTCATAACTCCACTTATGGCGATAGTATCAAATCCAAATAAACCCGTTGTTGTTAATCCTCTTAAGCAAAGTCAGACGTTAGGTGCAGCGATGGCTTTTTTAGGACTCAAGGGGATGATACCACTTTTACATGGTTCCCAAGGCTGTACTGCGTTTGCGAAAGTAATTATGGTGCGACACTTTCGCGAGGCAATACCCCTTGCTACTACTGCAATGACCGAAGTTACTACTATTCTTGGTGGTGAAGAAAATATTACCCAGGCAATTTTGACGTTGATGCAAAAGTCTCAACCCGAAATTATTGGGTTGTGTACTACTGCACTTACAGAAACGCGCGGGGATGATATGCAAGGTATCCTCAAAGATTTTCGTAAGCGTCATCCTGAATTGAATGATTTACCTATTGTATTAGTGTCTTCGCCAGATTTTAAAGGCGCCTTACAAGATGGTTTTGCCGCAGCAGTAGAAGCGATTGTTCGCGAATTACCACAACCAGGAAGAACAATACCACAACAAGTTAATATATTAGCGAGTTCGGCGTTTACACCTGGTGATATTCAACAAGTTAAAGATATTGTTACTGAGTTTGGCTTAATACCTATTGTTGTACCCGACTTATCAGCTTCGATGGATGGACATTTGGCTGATTCTTGGAGTCCAATTACCGTTGGTGGTACAACTGTAGAAGAACTGCGAAAAATTGGAAGTTCTGCTTTTACTTTGGCATTAGGTGAAAGTGTACGCACCGCAGCATCTATATTAGAAGAACGTTTTCAAATTCCCTATGAAGTCTTTACCGAATTAACTGGTTTGCAACCTGTCGATGAATTTATGCAGGCACTATCTGACTTAAGTGGACTTAGTGTACCAGATAAATTTAGATGGCAACGGCGCCAATTACAAGATGCGATGTTAGACACGCACTTTTATTTTGGACGCAAACGTATATCTTTAGCATTAGAGCCAGATTTGTTGTGGTCAACAGTTCTGTTCTTACAATCAATGGGGGCAGAAATTCAAGCAGCAGTAACTACAACACGTTCTCCACTTTTAGAGAACCTACCAATTGAAAAAGTAGTTATTGGAGACTATGAAGACTTTGAACAACTAGCAGCAGGTTCCGATTTATTAATTGGTAACTCTCATGCCGGAAATGTTGCTAGACGTTTAGGAATTCCATTATATCGTCAAGGTATTCCAATTTATGACCGCCTAGGCAACGGTCAAGTTACAAAAATTGGTTACAAAGGCACAATGGACATTTTATTCGACATTGGCAACATCTTGCTAGAAACAGAAGAAAGAAAAGCCAGAGAATTAAGTTACGAAATGTAATTGTTATGATGAGGTTGCCAGTGAAGATTGCTTTTACAACAAGTGACAACGTACATATTAACGCTCACTTTGGGTGGGCAAAACAAATAGATGTCTACGAAATTTCAGATAATGGATATGAATTTATCGAAACACTGAAATTTGAAGGAGACCTTAAACAAGACGGTAACGAAGATAAAGTTACACCAAAACTCGAAGCACTATACGATTGCACCATTGTATACGTTTCTGCCATTGGTGGAACAGCCGCAGCAAAATTGATTAAAAACGGTGTAACACCAGTTAAAGCCAAATCAGATGACGATAAAATCCGTGACGTATTAGATAAATTAGTACTAACTCTAAAAGGCAGTCCACCACCTTGGTTACGCAAAGCATTACAGCAAAAACCAACTAGCTTTGAGGATGACTTAGAAGAGGAAACAGTAGTATGAGCGATACAAATAGCGTTAAACCAGATAGTACCTTTGAAGTTAAAAACTCACCATTTCTACAAGCTATTGCCCAACAAATTCGCGGTCAAGATACCTATGGTGTTTACCGTAGTTGGTCAGATGAATTACTGCTAAAACCTTATATAGTTAGTAAACCTAAAAAGCGCGAAATACCTGTCGATGGTGATGTTGACCCGATGACCATTAGTCGGATTAATGCATTCTACCGCGCCGCTGCTGCCTGTATTGAAAAAGAAACAGGATTTTTATCGCAAGTCGTCGTTGATATAAATCATGAAGGTTTTGGCTGGATATTAGTTTTTGCAGGTCATCTCATTCTAATTCGCAAAACAATGCGCGACGCTCATCGCTTTGGTTTTGATTCTCTAGAAAAAACCGCCGAAGAAGGCGACAAACTAGTTACAAAAGCCGTAGACATAGCAAAGCAATTCGCAGAAGTCGCAAAACTGTAGAGACGCGATGAATCGCGTCTCATAATTGGAGGTGTTAATGACTCAAGTTACGAATGATGTAGAAGAATTAAAGACACAAATTCGGCGCCTTAACAGTAAAGCAGGTCAAATGAAAATGGATTTACATGACTTAGCTGAGGGTTTGCCGACAAATTACCAGCAACTTATGGATGTTGCAGCAGAAACATATGAGATTTTTCGGAAATTAGATGAAATGAAGCAACAATTAAAACAGATGGAGAAGGTAAAATGAGTAAAGATTTTGAAACCTTTAAACAAATCGTTGACGCGGAAGAATATTTTAAGTTTTTTGAGCTTCCCTACGACGCAAAAATTGTAAATGTTAACCGTTTACATATTTTGAAAAAGTTTTCTTTATACATTAAAGAAATAGACGAACAAAATCCGAGTTTGAGCTTCGCTGAAAAACTCGATTTATATAGCGCTGCATTAAATAAAGCTTATGAGGTTTTCCTTGACTCAACACCTCAAGAACAAAAGCTGTTCAAAGTGTTTAATCAGAAGCCTAAAAATGTAGTCACGCTGACAGAAATCACGTCTGATTAGGAGGTACAAAGTGATTGACCTAACGCCTACCGAATTGGAACGTTATCGGCGCCAAATGATGCTTCCTAACTTTGGCGAAATGGCACAGAAGCGCCTCAAGTCAGCCACAGTACTAGTTACGGGTGTGGGAGGACTAGGCGGTACAGCAGCATTATATCTGGCTGTTGCAGGCGTTGGAAAGCTGATTTTAGTTCGGGGTGGTGACTTACGGCTTGATGATATGAACCGTCAAGTTTTAATGACGGATGATTGGGTCAACAAGCCAAGAGTGTTCAAAGCGAAAGAAACGCTTCAAGCTATCAACCCTGATGTGCAAATAGAAGCGGTCTTCGATTACATCACCTCAGACAACGTGGATTCTTTGGTGCAATCTGCTGATATGGCACTCGACTGCGCGCACAACTTTGCAGAACGCGATTTGCTCAACGAAGCGTGCGTGCGCTGGCGTAAGCCTATGGTTGAAGCGGCAATGGATGGAATGGAGGCTTACTTAACTACGATTATTCCTGGTGTGACCCCTTGTTTATCGTGTTTGTTCCCTGAAAAACCTGTTTGGGATAAGCGCGCGTTTTCAGTTCTCGGCGCCGTTTCGGGAACACTAGCATGTTTAACTGCACTGGAAGCGGTGAAATTAATTACAGGGTTTAGTCAACCTTTGCTATCCCAATTGTTGACAATAGACCTACACCGAATGGAGTTTGCTAAACGACGTTCGTATCGCGACCGTGAATGCCCAGTATGCGGAAATAATGCACCGTGGCGCTACTCTTGTTCTAAACAAGTAGAAACTACCAGCAATTGTAAATAAGTCTAGTTATATTCCCTTTTCTTTTCACGCGCATCTCACAAAAAAGAACTATCTTATCTAAACCCACGGAGGATTAATGGCAGTTACCTTAACAGAAAAAGCAGAATCACGTTTACGCACGTTTTTGCTTGGTTCGACACCTGATATATCGGCGCCAACAAATAAAGGTATCCGCGTCTCAGCTAAGGATGGTGGTTGTAATGGTTACGAATACGGAATGGAAGTCACTTCGTCACCCAAACCCGATGATGTCGTTCTATTGCAAGGTAATGTGCTTATTTACCTTGATGCCAAAAGCGCACCGTTATTAGAAGGGATGGTAATCGATTTTGTTGAAGGCGTGATGGAAAGCGGTTTCAAATTTACCAATCCCAATGCCACCAATACTTGCAGCTGCGGTAAATCATTCAGCGCAGGTGATTGCACTCCCAAGGGAACACCTTGTACATAAACCATCCCGCATCGATTGCTAGTAGCTGATTAAAAATAGCTATTAGCCAATCAACGCGCGGATATAACTTGTCAATTTTTTTACTCTAAGGAAAACGTGAAATGGCTACCTATCAAGTTAGATTAATCAACAAAAAAGAAGAACTCGACACAGTTATCGAAGTTGATGAAGATACTACCATCCTCGATGGCGCCGAAGAAGCTGGTATAGAATTACCTTTTTCATGTCACTCTGGTTCTTGCTCTAGCTGCGTAGGCAAAATTGTTGAAGGTGAAGTAGACCAGTCTGACCAAATTTTCTTAGATGACGAGCAAATGTCTAAAGGTTTTGCACTTCTTTGTGTTACCTATCCTCGTTCTAACTGCACTATCAAAACCCATCAAGAACCTTACCTTGTTTAAGTTATTAGTGTAATCACTGATATTTTTATTTTGTGTTTTTGATTGTGTTCTTACGTTGGCTTATTTTTAAGAGTCATAGCTTAATCAAGCTATGGCTTTTTTTTAGCTCTAGAAACCAGGTTTTTACCCAAAATCTACATTTCTATTACAATTTATCAACAAGAAACCGGGTTTCTTCTTATTTATCTATAACTAATATCTATAATAACATAAGTTTTATTTAATTAACCGATAAACTTTTTATAAAATTTTAATTTTGTAGCGAATTTGACTTTTGAAAAAATTAATTATATTAACATTGTTACAAGTTAAGCCTATATTAAGCTATGTTTCATTCTGAGTGCAGCGTTCAGCATAATAATTTTGGTAAGCGTGCTTAAGATAAATGAGTAAAGTCATAAATAACTATTTAGCTTGGTTATAGAATATATAAAAAAACTGTATCCACTGTGTTTATTTAATGTACAGGTAATGCCTCAAAGCCTTACTGGATATGAAAAATTTAGAATGCATTAGAAACAAAGCTATTCTTAAGCATTTAGGTATTTATACACAAGCATAGATTCAACTTTATTAAATTGTTAGGTAAATTTAATAGAACTACAAGAAAAAGGAAGTATTAATAAATATAAGAATTATGAGAAATGACTGTTTGTATATGAGGAATCAGTAAATGGTACGCATAAGCATTGCGCGCGAGCATGGAAATATCCTGCCAGTCATCGCTTACTATTACGAGCTAACACAACCACGTATCATTCCATTGTTATTAGTGGTAACGGCGGCGAGTATGTGGATTGCAAGTAATGGTAAAGTTGACCCCATGTTATTACTGTGGACGCTAACTGGCAGTACATTGGCATCTGCTAGCGCACAAACGCTAAATTGTATTTATGACCGCGATATTGATTATTCGATGGAACGCACACGCCATCGACCAATACCATCTGGGAAAATACAACCAATTCATGCGTTAATTTTTGGAATTGTACTTGCTGCCGCTTCTTTTTATTTACTTGCAGCATTTGTAAATTTATTTAGTGCGCTGCTTGCAATGCTGGGTATTGTATTTTATGTGGTGGTTTACACGCATTTTCTCAAGCGTCATACTTCATTAAACATTGTAATTGGCGGCGCCGCAGGTGGAATGAGTGCTTTAGTTGGTTGGGCAGCAGTAACAGGAACAATAAGCTCAACAGCCTGGTGGATATTTTTAATTTTGTTTTTGTGGACACCACCACATTTTTGGGCACTCGCATTAACACTGCGCGACGACTACGCCAAAGTTGGTATACCGATGCTTCCTGCTGTCTCTGGAAACATTGAAACCGGGCGCCAAATATTCACATACACAGTCTTATTAATTCTCAGTACATTTTTGATGTATGACCCATTACAAATGACAGGCGCCTTTTATATGTGTGCTGCTTTTATCTTGGGAGCAATTTTTCTCCAGAAAGCTTGGGCTGTATTAGAAAACCCCAATAATCAAAAAATAACGCATAATCTTTTTACTTATTCGATTTATTACATGGTACTGCTGTGTCTATCTATGGTAGTGGATAGTCTCTCGATTACACATCAAATCTTGCAACGCATACAACAGATGTAACGGATAGGTTGTTTTATAGAACAAATAACTCATCCGTTACATCCGTTCATCATCTGTTGCCAACTAATGCGGGTTCGGTTGTGAGGTTACTATTTTCGGCACAGTCAATATATTGGTCTACACCTGCACCTGCACGCGGATAGTCTGCACATAAACGTCTGTGTTCTGCAAGTGCTTGTTCTAGTTCATCACGACCAAGGTCATTCATAAAATAACAGCTACCAATTGGTCTTGGCATCGCAGCGCGCAATAAACCATCACGAGTTAAAGTTATAGACTGGGTTGCACGCCAAAGCAATTCAACATCGAGTAGAGGGTGGTCGAGTGCAAGCCCTATTCGACTCATTAATCCAAGAATACGGTCGCGTTCGTCGGTAGTAATATATCCACGACGTTCGGCAATGGTGGCAGAAAGTGCCATATCTATATTGACTGCATGACCGTGCAGTAAGGGAACTGGTGGCGCCAGTTCTAATGTTGGACTCCATGTGTGCCCATATGCAATTATACGGTCGAGCATAATTTCGTGGAGATTAGGCGCTTCTAATTCCAACATTGTTTTAATCGACTCGTAATTAACCTTACGAGCAACTTCTAGCAATTCTTTGGAACCGTTTACATATCCGAAGTGTGTTGATAGTAAAGCTTCGCCGTGTTTTTCCAACAACTCGAATACTTCTAAGTTAGAGACAACTGCTATTTTGACTAGCTCCGCCATTCCATTACGAACTTGTGCGGTGGGAAGCGTGCTTAAAAACGAGAAATCTAAGAAAATCTGTTTTGGTGCGTGATAGGCGCCAAAACCAGAAAAAACCGCACGCGAACTATTTGCAGACCAAGCGGGTACCACAGTTGCTACATCCGCAGTTGCACAAACTGTCTAATGTTTGAATTAGTCGCTACTGACAACTAATTCTAAAATCTAAAACCTAAAACACTGTGTATCGAGTTATGTAGAGGCGCCTTGCCCTCTACATATTTCGCATTGGTAACTAGAAGTACATAAACAGCTAGGTAAAAATGCATGGAGCTACATGCATTTTGTACAAATTAAGCGAAACAACAAAATATTGGTTGATAACTAAAGAATTCGATAACCTTGACTTAAACTAGCTAGGTCAAAATAGTGATATTGGATTACAAAGAATTAATTAATACAGGTGCAGATGTAAATGCTCGAAACCAAGACAGTAATAATGCTTATAATGCTTTGCGATTTACTCAATAGGAGTTTTTATTTGGAAAATACATGAAAAATATTCTCAATTAATTTTTACCCCTACACTTTGACTAGAGGGGCAACTTGTTTAAAGCTTTTACTACTACTAACCACAATATCTTTCTTTGGACGTCTCTAAATCTATCGATAGACAGAGATTAAATATCTAAACAAATATAAAGCTTATATGAAGATTGAACATGTAGGAAATGTATTTGCAAGCAATGATTATCTATATACCTGCAAATAATTCTCTAGTAGTAAAACATATATCTATGTCTCAAATCAAAAAGAATCTTTTTTAACTATGTAATAGTATCATTGGATTCTTTTTTTTGATTAGTTGCCTTTATTATATTGTCTAGCTGTATTGAAATAGTAAGTGCATGAATATTTAACAGCTATTTCTGAAATAAGGTAATCTACCTACGCAAAACGAATAGATATTTTGTAAATAATTTGTTAGTTTATTTGATTATTTTGAACAAAATATATTGAGTGAGCGCTGCTATAAATGAATAGAATCTTATTTCATGTGTAAAGCAGTTGAAGCATTTTTGGCTGAAATTAAAACTAAATATTTTCATTTAAAAATAAATCAAAGGGTGTATTTATACGAATATCAAATCTTAAGAGTAAGTACAATGGCAAGAAACTTTTTTAACCACGACGATTCGCATCCAGTTCAACTCACGTCAGCAGATATTATTTTACGTCAGCAATTAGAGCATTCTATAGGTAAATATTTCTATAATGGTTGCGACCGAACCATCATAGATTTGTTATCAGCATGTAGATGGTATGTAACTACAATTTCGGGTGTCTTAACTTTAGTTGTTGAGTGTCCTGACCAAATTACTAATTGGCAGGTTTTACGAAAAATGGTACCAATGGCCAAATTACTCAAACAAGTGGTAACTAGTGCAAAAATCCGCGTCTGTCCACCTGAAGGTCAAGGACTACCTTTTGAAATGCGTGTAGATGAATTAGGAGTTTATAGAGAATATAAAGAAGGTGCATAAACGCAAAGAACGGGTGGGGCTATAAACTTTTAATTATCTCCTCAAACACAAAATCTGCTGCTCCTTGTACTGCTGGACTTAACTCCCACCCAAAATTAAGCGATGCTGCTTCGATTAAGTATACAGTTATATCTTGTGGGAAGCTATCTTGAAAAATTTGGCGCCCAGATGCAATAGCGTTATCCCAACGAAAATCATGCAAACTGTAGCCACGATTTGGTACTGCTGCTAATTCTTCTCCAGGAACTTTATATACGGCGCCTGGTTGGTCTTTAATTGAACTAGCATCAATAATTATCAATTTAGTACAACCACGGGCAAGAAACATGACCTCAATTCCACCAGTACCACAATCGTAAGCACGCACGTTAGAATTAGGGTTTTGAATTAAATACTGTTGCAAGCGTTGGGCAACTATTACACCAACACCGTCATCACAGCGGTTTAGGTTTCCGCAACCAATTATTGCTAACATCAAAACGCACCAACTTAATCTACATTACTTAAAGCTGTTAAATCTACCAGATGCGAAGTTTGTACGCCACTCATCCAAATTTCCTGATTACGGTTAAATAATTTTAAAATCGCACCATTAGGAATTTTGAATAAATCGAGTAAAATTCTAACTTGTTGCATACCCTCGACACTAGCTTCAATATCATTGAATAACAGCGACCATAAAAAAGCTCGCATAAACATCCCGTGAGTAAATACAACTACAAACCCTTCATCAAGATTTTGAATTTGCTTCTTTAAGTTATTTACACGACTCACCATTTCGGCAAATGACTCGGCGCCATCACCGTCAACGTAAAAAGGGTCACATCGTTGCCAGTATTCGTCAGCCATTGGAATTCGTTGAGCGAGAGTGGTATTTTTGCGTCGTGCGGTCGCTAAATAATTAAATTCCTGCACTTGCCACTCAGTATGTGGAGTTGAGGCAAAGCGTTCGATACTCGGTTGAGCGGTTTGTTTAGTTCGCAGAAATGGCGAAGTCACGATTAATGAAGGTTGCTGCTCTATGTATACAGCAATTTGTCTCGCTTGCTGGTGTCCCTTTTCGGTTAGCTTGATATTAACCTGGTCGTCGGTAGGCAATCCAGAATTTGCTTCGCTTTCTCCGTGTCTAATTAACCATACTGTAGCCATTGCATCCCATTCCCCAATAATATGTCAGGGAATGCTATCACGATGTCGTGTGTTTTGTATGCTAGGTAGACACCAGATAAGAAGTTATTATACTACACTGTTTTATTGTATGCACGGCGCCTGTCGATGAGTTTCCAGGCGCTGGCGACAGGTATTTTACAGGGAAATATTGTACTTTTTGGCGATTTCACTTAACTTATCAAACTGTTGTTGTTCAGCTTGGGCTAATTTTTCATCGGCTGTAAGAAGATTTTTTGGACCTTTGGGTACTAAATATTTAATATAAAGCGAAATAAAATCAACAACTATTGGTATTCCTTGTAGTCCGTGACTATCTGCTTGTGTACCTGCTGCAAGAGCTGCCATACCCCCTTCAATAGTATTTCTTGTTGCTTGAATAAACTGGTCTACAAGTTCTTCTATATAATACGGCGCTTCAAGACCAACTAACTTACTATTATCAGTTATCAATTCAAACCCTGCTTCTGCTGCTTGTTCTAGCACGCACCACTCGGTAAATTCTTTGAGTGCTTCATTCGACAGACGAGGAAGATAAGGATGTAATTCTAATTTAGACACAAGTTTTCCTTTTGGATTATAATTTGCTTTTGATGTTAATATTTGTCTTACCGATGCTTAATCCCTAATATCAAATACTATTTTTAATCATTCAAATTTGATTTTCTGTATTTTCTGCAAACCTGTATAAATTCATTAATTTGTCAAGAGGAAAATTATAATTCTAACTTTTGGAATATTACCTAAATTAAACAGTAAAAAAATAATAAAAAAAATTAGTACCTGCACGAGTACTACTGGTTAACGCAAACCAGTAGTACCAAATTGCCTGACTTTAAGTAACTTAACGCTGAAATTAGTATAATTTAATTATTTAACCCTTGAAATTCAGTACTTATATTGAGCTAAAGTCGGATTTTTATTTTGAAAATAAGTATATATTTAAACAAATACAATCCTAATTGAATAGTACTACTGGTTACGGTTAATCTTAATTTTAGAAGTGGCGCCAGTACGAGTACACCCTTGGAATAGAACGGGCAGGGATGCCCATTCCACAATACAGGAGAATTAAATTTTTTGAAATCCCTAAGTAACTCAACGCTTAAATTATGCGGTTCTAAAGCGCGCTAGTTCCTCACCTGTTTTTGCATCATGAGCATGAACTGTACAAACAAGACATGAGTCGAAAGAACGTGCAACATGTCCAACTTCTATTGGGTCAGTAGGGTTTTGAACTGGGGTACCAATTAAAGCTTCTTCAATGGGACCGCGCATTCCTTGACTATCGCGTGGTCCAATGTTCCAGTTACCAGGTGTGATAATTTGGTAGTTTTTAATTTTGCCACCTTGAACATCAATCCAATGACATAAGGCGCCGCGTGCTGCTTCAGTGGCGCCCCAACCACGTCCATCTTGCTCTGTGGGCTTTACGTACCAGTCATCGTTGAGCCTAAATTCGCGCAGGCAATGTTCAGCTTGACGATAAAGTTTAACGATTTCGTGCATTCGTGCGAGTTGTCGTAAGTGAACATTGGCGCCACGCATTTTCTTAAAAACATCAAGAATAAATTCATCGCGATGCTGCCAAGACTCACCGTGTTTACCACCTGCAACAAGTTGACGAGCTAGAGGTCCAGCTTCAAGTCTACCTTGGTTTTGATGCAGTACGGCAGTTGACCAAGAGTAAGCGTTATTAAAGTCTTTCTTGTTATTAGGACTTGGTTTGGTAGTGCGGTCGAGAGGGTGAATATCAGTTTCGCTTTCTTCGTACCAAGAATGAGTCATGTTTTCACGTACAAACTCTTGGTTCATGGCAGTGTGAGTATCACTAAAGCTGTCGTACACACCACCCTTCATAATCATCGCCGAATTTCGACCTTCAATAGTGGGTTTTTGATATTTAGTTTCGTGTGGTAAATATCCCCAACTAATATACCGTCCAACACCGGCGCCAAATTTGTCGAGTCCAATATCTAAACCCATTCGCCAATATAATCCCAAATCAGAATTCCAGTGTTCGGGCTTTTCATTCAACCAAGCCATAAAATCATCGTAGGTACGAATCTCTTCATACCGTTCCAACGAACACCCTAACCACACCTCCTCAATCCAATTACGTCGGAAAAACTCTAAAATCGACCAAGCGCGTGTTACATCAGTTAAAGTTGGGGCGCACATCACACCACCTGGTACCATGTAACTTGAGTGTGGCCACTGTCCACCAAAAAGCGCATAAATTTCTACAGGTTTGGCAGAAAGCGTTATACCCTTTTCGTAAGATTTTCCTGTAAAAGCAGAAAAACGCTTAACTGCTTCTGGGTAATAAGGACTATGACGATATTTTTCGTGCGTCAAGTCAATTGCAAACAGTCCATAGAAATAGCGTGGTATACTTTGCAACGTCTCAGCTAATTGTCCTAGATTGCGCGCCAAAATAGCATTACGTGGAACCTCTGTCCCCCAAGCAGTATCCAGCGCCCATGCTGCACTCGTTAAGTGAGAGGCGCCGCAAATACCACAAACGCGAGGTGTTACAATCAAGCCAGCTTGAGGGTCTTTACCGCGTAGAATTACTTCAAAACCGCGAAAAAGTTCAGCATGTGTCCAAGCATTAACAACTTGCCCATCCTCTATTTCCACCCGAACATCTAAATCACCTTCCACTCTACCAACAGGTGAAATATCTAATATTTGAGTCCCCATTGTTTTCTTCTCTAGTTGCTTTAAACAGTAAAAAAGTCTTCTTCAGCCCACTCAGGCATCGTGTCTTTTGACACCATTGTTAAAATTGCGTAGCCAGTTTTATTAACACCTGGTGGTAAATCTTTTGGTACACCCATAAGCGTTTGCGTCTTAAACACCGTCCCTGGTTTAAGGTCATAGAAAGGAAACTCAGGTTCAGTGCAACCAATACAAGGCATTCCCGCGCGCGTTTTTGAAGATACACGATTCCAGAGAATGCGGTTACAAGAAGAATGAGTCATGGGTCCACGACAGCCAAGGTCATAAAATAGACAACCTTTACGTTGACCAAATTCACCTGTAGAAGCTTTGTAAGCAAAGTGGATATTACGAGTACAGCCAGTTTGAGTATAAGTCTTGAAGAAAGTCAAGGGACGATTAAGTTCATCGAAGGCAATATCACCAATACGTCCAGTAGCTATTGCCACTAAAATTTGAGTTATCCAATCTGGGTGAGCAGGGCAACCGGGAATATTAATTACAGGTAATCCCGATTTAGTCTTAAATTCTTTACCTAAAAATCCACCTTCCGAACGTTTAAGAAATTGTAAACCTTTAGATTCGCTTGGGTTAGGCGCCATAGCTGGTATACCGCCCCAAGTTGCACAGTCACCCACAGCCACAACATAGTTAGCAACTTTAGATAAATCAGCTAACCAGTCTTTCATTGGACGGTCAGCGAATCTATTCCACTCACCAGTACCATTTGGTGCATTGACTACTGAACCCTCAAACACCAAAATGTCCACAGGAGTGTTACCCAACACACAATTCCATAACAACGTTTGAAGGTTCTCACCTAATTCCAGCCCTAGCGACGGATGCCAAAGTAAATTTATACCAAAGTCAGCGATTAAATCGCAAGCTGTAGGGTCACTTGCGTTTAAAAAAGACATGGTATTTCCGGAGCAGGCGCCACCTTGCAGCCATAATACGTTAGTCATCTGTTATCTACTTTCCGATTGTTTATCAAAAACCGGGTTTTTTATCGATATCTTGTGATAAAAACAACAATTTTGGGTAAAAACCCGGTTTCGTGACTTTGCTAGTGATAATTGTATTGTATTGGATTAAATACTTTTTTTAGTGTATCTTGATTGAAAAAAACAAAATTATATAAAGTGTTCATTAAAAACTTTTTTTAGTAATAATAATGACACTAATGAACTAAAAAATATTTGTAAAAGACCTATAGAAGTTTATAGAAAAATTGTTTTATATTGAGAATAGATTTATTTTGCGGCAAAGTTTTGATAATTAAAATCGTCATAAACGTTAGCTGTTAACTATTAATTGTTAACCAAATCTATATATTGATTGAGGTGATAAACTAGGTTTCACGGCAAGGATAACTGTTTATTAAACCTTATATACTTACCTCACACAATCACGCATAAGTAGCCGTCATGTCCTCTAGTATTACAGATTTCACAGTCAAAGCAGCAATGGAAGCGATAGCATCCGATGCAACAACCGAAGAAAAGATAGTAATGCTTATCGAATTGGCACAGGGTTGTCAAAGGGCGCCTAAAACACCAAAAGATTTACGTTCGGCTGTATCACTGTACTATCAAGCATATGAGTTATGTAATAACGATTATCCTTTGCTCAAAGCAAGAGCAAAAGTAGGAATGGCAGGCGCCTTACAAGCGATACCAACAGCAGGAACAGATATACTTTTACAAGCCAAAGAGTCTTACGAAGAAGCTTTGTCAGTAATGTTAGCGGAAAACATCCCGCAAGAAGTCGCAGAAGTTCAAATGAATTTAGGGCTAGTATTGCAGTCGTTAGCAAACCATAACTTAGCGCGCATTACCGACAGCATTAAAGCATATCAAGAAGCATTAAAAGTCTTTACTTGGCAGGAATTTCCACAAGAGTACGCGATATTACACAATAATATAGCGATTGCATATCTTTCAATGCCTTTATCATCAGAGAAAGAGTATCTACAGCATGGTTTAGCAGTTCAATCATTTGAAACAGCACTCAAGCACATCAACTTGATAGACCACAAGCGCGAATATGCAATGCTCCAAAATAACTTAGGCAACGCACTTCAGTATCTACCTAGTTCGCATCCAGTCGAGAATAACCTACGCGCGCTCGAAGCGTATAACGAAGCATTAAAAGTCCGCAACTCATACGACACACCGCTTGAATATGCGAACACCATCGCCAACAAAGCTAACGTTCTATCAAACATTCCAGATAACCTAGAACACCCAGAACTAGGAAACCCCAAAAACTTGACACAAGCGCGCGAAAACTATCAGCAAGCACTCTCAATTTTCATCCAACACAAACAAACCGAACAAGCAGAAATAGTTACTCAAGCACTTTTAGAAATTTCATAGGATAAAAACAATGGAAGAAATTATCAACGACCCGCTTATAAATAAACTGCTTATCAGTTTAGCAGTGGGCGACATCAACCTTTTTACAGGACTAGTCTGGTTAATTGTAGCCATTATAGTCTCAATGGTAGGAGGCGCCATAGGTGGTTTATTACTAGCCAGAAAAGACTTAGGCTACGAACTATCAGCAATATTAGGAGGATTTTTTGGCCCAGCAGGAGTCATACCAACAATGCTGATAGGGCTTTCGGTATTGAATATACTGACACACTTAAACTAAAATTTTAAAGGAGGAAAAATGTTAGAGATAGCATGGTTCGCAACGCGGTTATTTCTCAAAGGTAAATTACTACGTGACCCAGTAAACTTTATCAAACAGGTAGTATTTGGTACAGTAATTGGTTTATTACTATTTCTGTCATTAGCACAAGTCCAAATACCATTAGGAATAACAGTTGTTATATCTAGCTTATTAACTGGTATTCTCATGCCATATTTATTCAAAAATTTCAAAATGAAATAACTCCCCTTTTGCAAAACCAAACCCTTAGAGACGCAGTAACCAACGGCGCCTCTAAATAGTACCATAATAGTACTAAAATACTAAATTAAATCCAATCGCGGTATGCTGTAATTTCAGAAATACTAATTTCAAAAGGCATTCCTTTACCAGTAGGAGGGTAAACTCGAATTTTGGCATTTTTAGAAAAGCGCTCAAGTCGGCTACCTATTTGAGGAATGTTGCTGACGATATGCCAATAACTTACAACATCAGGGCAATCAATAATTAACTTTAACACCGAAGCTTGGTTTGTGACATACCACTGACAGTTTGATAATAATGCTTGTGTAATTCGGTCGCATTCTTCATAGACACACCTAGCAATCGAACGCTCAAGTTCAACCTGCATCATTTTATCAAGCTGCGAAATATTTTCAGGTGGTTTATCATCGGGAGACTGTGAGTAATTATTCATAGTTTCAAACCCTTTATTAGCGTTTGCAAGTGAGGAGTTATGAGTCATGAATTATAGGTGATGAGCACTCCTGATAAATAAATAAATTCTATAATCCGTTCCTCTTAACTCCTCTTCAATGTTGATAGCTTAATTTTTCCGAATTTTTCACCAATGCCACCTGCTTGTCTATTTTATGACAGCTATATAAGTTGTGATTATTGTAAGTTTTTTATGCTGCTATCAAGTGCAATTCTAACCACAAACGTGGGTCTGCATTTTTTAAGCTAGATTTGGGGTCACGCAATAATCGTGTTGCGTTTAAAAACACAACTTGCATTAATCCCATGTTATCTGCTATTTCTCTAAAAACCTCTTTTTTCGCTTGTAAGTAGGGCATTATATCGTCTGTACAATAAATTCCTACATACCGAATGCGTTTTGGAGGGCGCCCCCAATAAGAGACAATAACTTTAATATAGCAGCCGTCTAATAACTCGCCGACTGTGGGATAGTATTGTTTTAAAATGCGAGTGAATTCTTTTGCGAGAAGGTCTTCAGTATTCATTGTTGTTAGTACCGATTTCCGTAGCGCTCATCACATTAACCAATATAATATAACATGAATATGTTATCGAAATATGACACGAAAGTTAGATTCCTACTTATTCAATTAGTTCATCTTTAACGCTATTATTTTATATCTAAAGATTTATTGAATTATTTATAATTATATTATCCCTTAAAAAATAATAGAAACCCGGTTTCTTCGTTGATATATTGTAATAAAAACAATATTTTACATAGAAACCGGGTTTCTTCGGTTTATTATTAACGACAATTTCTTTCAGATACTAATATCTCAGCAATGAGAGGAGGAATTTGTCCTAAGTCGGTGTATTTATCAGAGCCGTTAATAGGAGAAGTAAAAGTATAATTTGGGTCACACTCCCCAGTATCATAGACTTGAATAAACCACCTATCAGGCAATCCTTCAACACCTATTTCGACTACATACCAATGCTGACCTAACAACCGGGCGCTAAAAACAACAAACCAGTCTGATTCTAACTCTGATATATTCCATTCTTCCATCAAAAACGAATACGCTATATCGCCAGCTTGTTTCGCAGACAATAGCATTATTACTCCTTTGCTGGAATTTCTGGGTATAAACCTAGTTGCTTTGATAACTCACGGGCAATATGAACTAAAAATTCGGCGCCTTCAGAATTATCTTCGTGAACAAAAATTGCCGCAACCTTTAACATAGTTTTTATCAATCCGGCGTCAAGTAACTCTAAGTTATCTTCTAATACTTCTGGCTCTTGACCGCTTGGACAATTAAGTAACTTATCAATTAACTCAAAGTACTTATTTAGCTCTTCTGGTGACTCTTGCTGAGATTCTTGTTGTGGAGTTGGGTTCATAAATTTACCAGTAGTTACTTTTTTGCCACATTTTTTCTAATATTTCCACCTGTTTCCTGTAAACTTCAGCACGGTAGATAAGATATTTCTCATAAGCGAAAATGCTTACGCCGATACTCACAGGAACACATATTAATAACGATTCTAGGATAAAAATTATTTTATATTTGTTAATTACAAACAAAAATTCATTATATTGCTCTTTTGGCTGTAAAAAAGAGTCTTTTTCTAGTATATGAACATCTTTGAGGTGAAAATTAGTATTATTAACAGATAAATTAGTTTTTTCTAAGTGTAAATGCTGGTGCCAAACAATGCCAAATACAGCTATCTCAGGAGAAAGTATTGCTAAAGTCACCAAACAAACTGTAAAAGCATTTAGTAATTTGGCTTTCATTTTCATTTGAATTTATTTAGATAAGAAGTCCCCCCCAATTGCTTGGGGGGGTAGAGGGGAATCTCTGCGTAAATCCTATACTGTTTATATCAGTTGCCCTAAAACACCACTCAAAAACCGAGTCGAATTGAGTTTATTAGATTTATTACGCAGGCGCCGACAGCGTGCAAACCTGTGTACAATAAGCAATATAATAATTTATAAGGGTAGGGGTGCTAGTATTTTCGGGACAGGGGACTAGACTTTACGATCTAGGGTACTAGCATTCTTCGGTACTCACCTATAAGATTGGCCTTATTAATTCAGACTTAAGATATACAAAGTGTGGCGCCAAGCAAGTCATGCTTAAGATAAACAGAACAATTGTTCAAATTTTGATAAAAGTATAAGAAAGAAGATTTAAGTACGTGTTGTAGTAAATTCATTATTTTAGGAGTTATATAAATGCGGATTGCTCGTGACGTAACAGAATTAATTGGACGCACTCCCCTAGTTCAACTCAACAAAATTCCCTATTCCGAAGGATGTGTTGCCACAATAGTCCTTAAACTCGAAGGGATGAACCCCGCAGCTTCCGTCAAAGACCGTATTGGCGCCAGTATGATAAAAGCTGCTGAAGAACAGGGATTTATTCAACCAGGCAAAACTATTTTGGTAGAACCAACATCTGGGAATACAGGAATTGCTCTAGCAATGGTGGCAGCAGCGCGCGGCTACAAATTGATTTTGACGATGCCCGAAACAATGAGCAATGAGCGTCGGTCAATGCTGCGTGCATATGGCGCCTCATTAGAGTTAACTCCGGGCAGCGAAGGAATGCGAGGAGCAATAGCGCGCGCAGAAGAAATAGTTTCAAAAACTCCTGATGCGTATATGTTGCAACAATTTCGTAACCCCGCAAACCCCGAAGTACATCGTAAAACCACCGCAGAAGAAATTTGGCACGACACCGAAGGAAAAGCAGATTTTATAGTGGCAGGTGTTGGAACTGGTGGCACAATAACTGGTGTGGCAGAAGTAATCAAACAACGCAAACCAAGTTTTCGTGCCATCGCAGTCGAACCAGCCAATAGTCCCGTACTTTCAGGTGGGAATCCAGGTCCACATAAAATTCAAGGTATAGGCGCCGGTTTTGTACCCGATGTTCTTCGTACAGACATAATTGACGAAGTAATTCGTGTTAGTGATGAAGACTCAATGGCTTACGGACGAAGACTAGCGCGCGAAGAAGGTTTACTATCAGGTGTCTCTTCTGGAGCAAACTTGTGTGCAGCAATACAGATTGCCAAACGTCCCGAAAATGCTGGAAAGCTAATTGTGGTAATTCAACCTTCCTTTGGTGAACGTTACCTTAGCACCCCTATGTTCCAAGATTTAGCATTGGAACCTGCCGGAGTTAGTTAATACTATATAGATTTGATCCCCCTAACCCCCCGCGAATTCGGGGGGGACAAGAAGGAAATTTAGCCCCCCTTGCTAAGGGGGCTTGGGGGGATTAAAAGATGTCTATTTAAATCTTAAAAAAATATTAAATATCTTTTTTGAGTCAGGATAACGAGATAGCGTATAATCCGGTTGCAAATTTAAATAATTAAAACCACAAAATATTAAGAAATATAAATTATTGTAAAGTCTTTTAAAAAATCTGGTTTTCCGAGTTGAAAAACTGTAAAAAATAAAGAAAATATAAAATCTAGCCTCTACAGGCATACGTGTATATCTACTTTTGGTTTCTAAAGCTCAATTCATAGCAGAATTCTGCTGATTCTGACATATTTGTTAGATGTAGTTGTAATTGAACTTGAATGTTAACTTAGATAGGTACTCGCGCCCTAGTCCCAATTGGGAAAACTAGCAGAAGCCTGATGATAGCTGTTTTTAAAGGTATTTTCATCCCTTGACTGAATTTTTCTTTAAAAGCAGGATTTTTACTTTTATTCATCTACCATTTGACTTAGCCAATATATGAGCAATAATTCCTTAATAATCACGAATCATTTTTAAGTACGTGGGCTTTCTTAAATATCAAAAATTCTATAAGTTCGTAAGTCCGTGCTTCTTGCTTCAAAGTGTGAACCACTGACAGCAAACTTTAGTTTATTGATACCCATCTACTTACAACAGTTCATTTTAATATTTCTCACGTACTGAGGAGCCGTATCCGAATGCAGCTACTTCCACGACCTCAGATGAATAATCGATTGCGATTAAAACTAGAATCTGAGCAGTCAAATGAAGCACCAAATCTTGAGGTTGTGAAACCATCGCAGCCAGATTGTGATAGGCGAGAACGTTTTCAGCTTGAAGCAGGTCGCGTTGCTATTTTCATCGATGGTGCAAATTTATTCTATGCAGCAATGCAACTCAACCTCGAAATTGATTACGCCAAATTGTTGCGTTGCCTAGCTAAAGACCGTCAATTAGTTCGAGCTTATTTTTATACTGCTTGCGATAGCACCAACGATAAACAGCAAGGTTTCTTACTGTGGATGAGTCGTAATGGTTATCGTGTAGTTACAAAAGAGTTAATTCAATTTCCCGATGGTTCTAAAAAAGCCAATCTTGACGTTGAAATAGCTGTTGATATGATTACCTTATCAAAACACTGTGATACTATTGTACTTCTAAGTGGTGATGGCGACCTTGCCTATGCAGTAAATTCAATTGCTTACAAAGGTGTGCAAGTCGAAGTAGTTAGCTTGGCATCAATGACCAGCGATAGCTTAATCAATGTTGCTGATTGCTACACCGATTTAGAAGAAATTAAAGGAGATATTCAGCGAAAGAAAATATAAAAACCAAAATAGTTTACCCAAAAACTATTAAGATGAACGAAATAATACTCGTCCCGGTAATACTTCGTCGTTAATTTTGGCATAAACACGCAAGCACGCCGAAACTTCTCCTGGTACTCCACCAATATCAAGTTGCAAGTCGTCTTTTGACCACGTGTATACATCGGCATAAGTACCCCATAGTGGACGAAGTAGCACTTGATGACCAGCGTTACGTGCGCGTTCAACAACAGTATCAAGAGTACGACGTGTTTCTTGTTGCAATTTGCCCCACCATGAGTAACGGTCACATGGTGGTAAATATACTAATGAGTGAATAGCTTCATCTAAATCTAGTCGCGTGCGTAGTACAACAATAGGGTCAGAATTATCAATAGTACTTTGAACGCGACGAAACCTTTCAATCAAAACAGTCACATATTTAGAACGTTCGTCTTCGCTGCTTAATGACCTGACTCCAAAGCGGTCTACACTTTTAAGCGCATGATGCAGTGACGCATCAATATTAATAAACTTTATACAAGTCGAAACAACTCCAGCCAGAAATACTAACTCCTCACTTGTATTTTCTCTGACTAGTTGTTGTGATATCGGCGCCCGGTCAGACAAGCATAAACCCGTTGATTTAATACTTCCCGTCAAACCTGGAAACATAATTTCACAGCGATTAAATGGTAGCTGTCTATACACACGATGGTCTAAAACGGCGCCAACTTCTTCGGCAAGTGTAAACGAAAGATGGCGCCAGCTATCAGCAAGTTTTTCAGGAACTCGCAATAACAACCTTTGAATTTCATTCCACAAATCAGCATCATTTGTACTACAAAACTCATACTCCCCGATATACTGCGATAACTCTCGATCAGCTAGTAATTTATCAGCTATATGCTGTAGCTTCAGTTCATTTACGTTTTGCTCAAACACATCTTCTGGTTTTAAAATTTCTTCTGACCCTAAAAGCACATCAAGTTCTTCAACAAGTGCTTGACAAGCATTACTACCCAAATCAGAATCCACAGATTCAAGTGCTTGCTGCAACTGACTTCGCAAACCATGTAGTCCCAAACGCAGTACCCAAGCAAGCTGTGATTCTTCAATTGCTAATAATTTAGTAAGATGTTCCATAATAAACCGTGTAGGCGCCAAAAAATTACATTAAGTTCAAAATTATAGTTAAGATTATTGAAAAATTATTATTTATATGAATTTAATCGTTTTAAAGTATTGTGGTGATAGTATCTAACTACTAATGGATAGACATTGAAAATATGATTGATGACGAGTCTGAAATACCTGAAATACTAGAAGATGGTGAAACAGTTACAGTTCCTCCTCCGCCTCTGCCACAAACTTTATCTGAGGATGTAGTGTTAAAATAATTCGTAAACGTACATCTAAGAAAGAGCTTTTTGAGTTTTTAGTTTTAGCCCAGAAACCGGGTTTTTTAGATTCCTAATTCATAACTCGTAAGGTGCGTGACGCTATTAGATGATTCATTTTTTTCCACAATTGTTATAGCGTCACGCACCCTACCTTATAACTTTCTTAATGTTCTCCTGAGAAGGGGTCGCGTTTTGCTTCTATGTCGTTAGGTTGAGGTTGGAGCGCGTCGCGAAATACACATCCTTCTTGGAGTAGGCATTCAGAGCTATTTGATGTCCAGTAAGGAATTTCAAAGGCGTGAACTCTTAATATTCCTTTGGATGTTAGTGATACATAATACCTGCATGGAAATTCACTACTGACTTGCGGTTGGGGTAGTTCACCAATTAGTTCCCATTGTTTCGATTTTGGGTTGTGATATTGAAAGTAAAATGTATGTTTACCGCTAATTGGGAAGGGTGGTAGTTCTGCTATCAGTCCAGTAAATTCTGATGTTGTGTTTTCTTCGTCGCGGAAGATTTCAATTAGATTACTATAATCTTTTTCTCCTGAGAATAATAATGTGTGAGCGTCAGTTTTTAAGGCATTTGCTGATTCGATGATGTTTACTGCTATATCACCTGCTACTTTACCGTCATCTGTCACCATGATTGGAATATTAATGGCTTTAGCTGCGTCGATATATGGGATATTGCTTGAGATAAAGTAATGTGGTGTACCGCGACATAGTAATAAATCAATCTCTAGTTTCTGATTAATTTCAAACTGGATTTTGATGTGATTCTTAAAATCATCTTCACTGATATCAAGCTGTCTACGCAATGCATCACCGTTATAACTACCCCAAAGTTGGGGTTTGATATTTTCAAAGTCTTGACGAATAATATTATTCGTTAACTGCATTCCCTGCCAACCACTACGAAATTTAGCTATACCTTCTTTGGGTTGAAGTTGGTAGAGTTCTTGTCCTGCGTTGAATATCGGTTCTGGACTGGCGCCTATTACTTCGCGTGTAAACGAACAAGGTAAAAAGTAAAATAGATTTTTGACATCTACATATAACTGATTGGCGCCTTTTCGCAATAGTTCTTTAGATTCTTTCGGTGCAAACCCAAGTTGACGGAGCTTTTCGGCAAAACAGGCGCCTGCGGATGTGGCAAGTTTAGTATACTCAGGTTCAAAGGTAACTCGTTCTTCGTTCCAAATAAAATAGTCAGACTGGCTGAATACTCTATATAGTTCGCGGGTGACTAAATCTAAATTGCATGTTTTACCAGAAAGAATCAACCAATCGACTTGCTCGTTGTAGTGATTGTAGTTTGGTTTCTCGTGATATTGATGCGATGTTCCGGATTTATGGGAGAGCGCATTTTCTACCAAACCCTGAGCAATAGCTACAGCTTCTTTGACTACAGGCGCCGTTGCTTTCTCAAATTGTTCTACTGTAAGAGTTACGCTCAAACTATCTATCAGCGCACTTGGTAGCTTAATATCATTTTGCGCGAGCAGTTCAGCAATTTTCTGTCCGTCAAGAATATACATTGGTTCAGGTGCATCTTTGTGACGCTTTTGCCCTAGCGTTAATTTCGCATCTTCTGCATGTTCCCACAAACTGTAAAAGCTTTGAGCACGTGAAGGTGAATTTTTCCACCTTGTCGGAATAACTCTCTCAGCAGCATTAAGTGCTTCTTTGTAAGCTTCATCTTCGCGAATTTCTTTATCTACACAGGCAAGCAGTGAACCTGGATGAAATTTACCGCTTTCTAAAAATCTATCGCTCAACTCTTCTGGTTGTATCTTCAAAATGTCTTTGCCCATACGGTCATCAGCGACAGCAGTTAATAAACAATCCGCAACCGCAGCTTTTAACAGCAAAAATAACCGTAGCGTTATTAATTCCCCACCTAACTGTAAATGTCCCGATGACCCCAATAACTTTGGCGTCAACTTATAATATCGACCACCGTCACCTCTATCTTCTCCTGGTTCAAACGGATTAATTTCTTCCAAAGTTAATCTAATTAGCGCTAAATCGGTCGTTCCCCCACCAATATCTAACACTAATACATTTTGCCACCACTTCTCGTTGTCATAACGGCAACGACTTTTAAATGATTCAATTCCTACATTCAAATCACCGCTAAACTCTCTCCATAAAAAGAAAATAGCGACAGATACGGCTTCATCATAAGCCATTTGGACATCAGCAATATCAAGCTTTTGTACCAAACTTTCAATTTCACGTCTTACAAACGGTGATGCAATCGTTGGATACGTCACAACCGCACGGTAAAATTTACCTTCTGAACATTTACCTACGTTCGACGTGCGATATTTTTCAATTAAATCAATTAGGTGTGCATATGCTGACTGCAACAAAGTATTGATAGGTATTGTCTCTACTTCACCATCGAGCGAAATTTTACATGGTCTATCTTGACCGAAGTAGCGTTTAGGTGAATGTAAAAATCTTCCTTCAATATCTTCCTCACCTCTTTTTATCGCATCTAACCGATGCTGTTTGGCTTGTTCACCTAGAATAACTTTGACTTCAACATCTTTTTCTGATGTCGCGACTTTATGCAAGCTAATAACTTCTAATTCGCTTGGTATTTCTGTAGAACGGCGATTTTTATCGAGTTCTACTGGTATTAAACTTTGCCACTCTAATGCAGGTACTCGAAATACCTCATGATATATCAAATTAAGATGTTTACTAGCTGCACGACGAAACCAATCCATCCGTTTACCTAAACAGATTTCGATTTGGCGAATTACTTCTAGTAGCTGTATGCTATTTACACCTTGAATTAATAACTCACCAAAGTTGTAGCGATTTGCAGCATTAGTACAGGGATAATCTTTACCTAATTCTGAAAGAAACTTCTGCCATTCTACATCCCAGGCGCCGCGACTAGAGGTAGTAGCTTCTTCGACAGGACGCTTATTTAACCAAGATGCAATACGTTCACGCAGTTTTGTCTCTTGCTCAATAGGTAAAGTATCGGGAGTGACGATAACTTTAGGGTCATATAGCGTCACAGTTGAGTTTGAAGTACCAAAGTCAATTGCAAACCAACCAGGGTAGGTAAGATGTGACTTAATAGGCATTGGTTCGGGTGGAATTAATTTTGCAGTCATTTGCACAAAACGTGAGGATTCAGCAGCGAAAGTCCAAATATTACACTCAGCGGTTGTTTTTTTCATTACCGTTAAAACCGGAGTGCCCGCAGCATCCGATTCAAAATATTCAACTGTCACAAGCATTGTACAATTTACCCCAGCTGGTAAAGGTTGATACCAAGTACAATTACCTTGTTTCAATCGCTGTGGAGTAGTTAATTTCAGTAATTTATTGGTGCTAAAAGCGACACTTTTATACGCCGATTGAATTGCAATAGCTAAATCTTCTGGAACTCCGCCAACTGTGATATTAATTCGAGATACAAAGGGAATATTGGCGCCGTCAGCAGGTTTGATTTCGATAACAGGTAAAACAAGTAAGTCCTGCGTCTTTGCACGTAATTGATAGCGGTTTAAAAGTTCAATTTTGATACTCATCGATTATTCTTCTGGATAACTTATGGCAACAATCTGCGAAAGAGCTTCTAACCAAGGTGGTTGTGGCGCCCTACCTTCACGGTTACTTCGTTCTTCAGCAGATGCAATATACCTGAGTAACGGCTCATTTTTAGACTTGAGTAAATCTTGTAAGCTATCAACAATTTCTTTAGTGGCAACTGTGAATGAAGCTTTAACCTGTTTAGTTAACTGACTAACATACTGAATTAAATGTAAACCAGAACTTGTAGTAATTTCATCGCGCAACCTTAAAACAGCAATTTGATGATTAAAGGGTCGTGGTGTAACTGGATATGATTTTTGCGGACTCCAGTCAAAAATTTGACATTTATTGTGCTTGTTATCTCTTTGTGCTAGAGGAAATAAAGCATCCGCTTGAATTGGTGTAATGCTTCCAGATAAAGCACTGCGTTCAATAATTAACTTTTGCCACTTACTTACAGGCTCAATCGCTCTAAGTAAATTACGGTAAAGACGAGCTTGTTTATTACCATAATTATGCAGAATATACTGTTCCATTTCTGGAAGAATAATCGAGTTGATTTTACTGCGTTCAAGTTCGACATTGCGAGAAATTTTACCAAACAAATCAATAACAGCTTCTGTAATGCGGTCGTGAGCAAAAGCTTGCATTTCGCGAAGAGTCTGAACAAACGCTGGATAAAAATCTTCTGATGTCGTGGGTATCGAGTCATCAAACTCATCTTCCTCAAAAAACCTTTCACCCTTATCAAGCGAGATAATACCGTCTTTGGTACGGTCTAATAACAAAGTCCACTCGCTCCAGTCAAAAAATATCTTGTTCGTCAGTTCATCTTTAACAATATCGCTAACTGAAACACCGCTACGGTTGGTTAAAATAGGTTGTCTGTCTAAATCGTCTTGAAATTGCCTATAAACACCTACCAAAGTTTCCACCGCTTGTCTTAACGTCAAAAATGCCGGATTCTCTACAACAGGCATGTATGCAGCAACTTCCTGTAATGTATTTTCTAACTTCACCTGTTCACTCCGCAACACTTGAGCAGTTCGCTGCACATCTTCGAGTAACTGCTTCATTCCGTGAACTGACACATGTTCTTTAAGTAAAGAACGTAAGCGACTAATTCCACCATCATCAATATAATGACTAAGTTGTTTAGAAAGTGTGCTAGAAGCTGGTAATAACTCGCTCAACTGCTGCCACTTATCGCGTGCGCGCAATTCCTCTAATTTATTGGGTATCTCTAAATCTGGCAAAAACTCAGGTGAACAAACTTGTACCAACCGTGAAATTTCAGCCAACTTATTCAAACCGTGTAGCTGTGACAACAAAACAATATTTTTCTTTTCTGTCGTTAAATTACTCGCACTCGCAACAATCAATTGCAAAATCGGTAATTGTTCTAATACAACTTCTTCATTTAGCGGTTCGTTAAACACCGAAAATATTGCGTCATTATCTCCAGGTTCAGATACTTGCTGCACTAATATATCTAACGCGCGCTCATCGCTAGGACTCATCGGCAACTGATTAAACCGTCCCACACCTACAATAATGCGGTCTTTGAGGTCTTCACCCTTATTACGTTCCAACATACTGCGAATCTTAGCCGCAGTGGCGCCTCCTGGATATCTACCATTGAGTAACAGCAATATCGTTTGTACTTCAGCTAGTTCGCGTAAAGACAAAAAAGTATCGCGAACACTAGAATCAGCGGCGCCTAATCCAGGAAAATCGAGCAAGATAAACTCGTTTGTACCTTGTAAACCCGATAAATCCCAAATTTCGCGCGATAACTCGACAGTTACATCAATTCGACTAATCAGGGAAAACGTGTGTTGTAAATCTTCTGAATTAGGCGCCTGTAAATTATTCCAACGTTTATAAGGAGTAGGTATGCGCTCAAACTCAAGTTCCAAAATATTCATCGGTGGTTCGACAAGTCGTAACCCCTTTTTCGCAATTAACTGCTCAACTTGATAAACTCTGCCACAAATATCTGTTCCATATAAAGTGTAAGTTCGTACAAAGATAACTAATTCACGCAGTAAACACCGCAACTCTAAACTTTGGGTTTGATTCCAAGCTAACTCACACCATGTCAGGATACTTTTAGCATCAATAAAAGTAGTGGGTTGCAAAGAACGTAATGTAGCAATTGGCGCCGGAGGTAACTTTGCTGCTTGCGCGCGTATTTCAACTTCTTTGAGCATAAACCGCAAGCACTCACGCACACCTTCGTGCGATAAATACTGCACAGTAAAGTGACCAATTTTAGTAGTTTGCAAACCCTGCTGCTGTATTAAGTGAATTGCCGTCACGTTACCAGTAGTGGGAGTTTCACTTACAGGTAAAGCATCCGCATATCCAATTAAACTACCCAGTAACAGAGTTTTACCACTGCTAAACTCTCCCATAATGCCAATTTTGACAGGAGAGGAAGAAATTTCAATCGTTTTTTGAGCGTAGTGCTGAAAGGTTTGAATTGATTCACTTATCGTCGTTTGCACCCAAGCTTGTGTAGGAGGAGGATTTTCTGCAACCAGGTTCAAACACTGAAGTATCGACTCACCATATTCTTTGTAGCGGCGTAACAATTCAACTGCCGTATCGCTTTTCATAATCGTTTCTTCCCATTTCCCCTATGGCTGTTTAATGTTTGAAATTTGATCCCCCCCAACCCCCCCTTAATAAGGGGGGGCTAAGAATTACTCTTGTTTCCCCGTT
Organism: Calothrix sp. FI2-JRJ7; assembly: GCA_019359675.1. Lineage (GTDB taxonomy): Bacteria > Cyanobacteriota > Cyanobacteriia > Cyanobacteriales > Nostocaceae > Dulcicalothrix. The sequence goes on along the minus strand of JAHHGX010000077.1, from coordinate 215 downwards.
ATTAAAGGAGGCTGAGATTCACCTCTTGTTCCCCCCTTCCACGCGGGGGTTAGGGGGGATTAAGCTATTGTTCAAAATCTATACAACCTTGAATACTGTAATACTTTGTCAAAAACAAACTACTTATATCACCGATAAATTCAAATTTACTTCTAAACATAATAATCAATTAATAATTTAACAGCCTAATAACAGCACAATATCAAATTCATCTC